>CAWBNO010000020.1:312500-317057 GCA_963790095.1 uncultured delta proteobacterium
CCTGGTCAAGGCGGAAATTTCAAGAGGATATGCCGTTATATCGGGCATTGAAACCGGTTTTATGATGTATTCTAATCCGGAAGATGTTCAGACAGATTCAGGTTTTCAGGCCGGTCTTCGAAAACTGGTTAAAGATGCAGAATTTTCTTGTGTACTGGTTTTACACACACCCAAGAATCGAACCTATTTGGACGGGAAAACCTGTGGGTTGTATGACGAACTCGAATCACTTGCCCGTCAGACCGTTCAGACAGGATTGAAAACAACCCGGTTTCTCGGTTCCGCCTGGGGGGTTTTCTGGAGACAAAGCAAGGATCTGATGATTGCGGCGCCCTTGTTTCAGAACGGACGGGTCGTTGGCGCGTGCAGCATTGTTATGCCCCTTGGGGGAATATATAAGGTTTTGAGACGGACGCAATATGTGTTGTTGATATACCTCTTTGTCAATACACTTGTCTTTACGATCATCGGTCTTTATCGATTGTCAAGAATTACGGTTAACCCTTTGCGGAAATTGGTGAAAAGAGCTGAAGCATACAAAGAAGAAGAGACGTTTTTTCTTTATGAAGCAGAGGACAACGAGTTCGGCAAATTGTCCAAGGCGCTGAACAGAATGCTGCAACATATCGCCGAGGATAAAGAAAAGCTTCAAGCTGGGGTGATGTCCCTCGAAAAGGCCAATGTCGATTTGAAAAAAGCTCAAAAAGATATGATCCGGGCGGAAAAATTGGCCTCCGTGGGGCGATTGTCTGCAGGAATTGCCCATGAAATCGGCAATCCTATCGGTATTATTATGGGCTATCTCGAATTGCTCAAACAAAATGATGTCTCAGACGAGGACAGAAAGGAATTTTTTAAACGTACAGAAAGTGAAGTCAATAGAATCGATACGATTATCCGGCAACTCCTGGAGCTTTCAAAACCTTCAACCCAAGGATTGAAAGCTGTTTCGGTGAATGCGATCATCCAAGACACGGTCGCTGCCTTCAAGTTTCATCCTTTGATGTCCGATATTGAATTGGATTTCAGATTTATGGCGGAACGTGATATAGTTATGGCGGACCCGAACCAGTTGAGGCAGGTTTTTCTGAATCTAATTATCAATGCTGCCGATGCCATTTCGTCGAATAAAGATCACTCAAAGGGGAAAATATCGATTATCAGCGAGGTCGTAACCGGCATCCAGGCTGAATCGAAGGATCATCCGGACATGTTGAAAATAGAATATATCGACAATGGCCCGGGGATTGCCGAGGAGAATCTTGGAAATATTTTTGATCCTTTTTATACCACCAAAGGGCCTGGAAAAGGCACCGGCCTCGGTCTTTCCGTTTGTATTATGATTGTTGAAGGGATTGGCGGAAAGATCAAGGCAAACAGTAAAGAAGGTACCGGCACGACCCTAACCATCTACTTACCGCTGAATGTTGAGCTGTGAATGAAATCCATGGAAATCGCGTCAAGATTTGAACAATGAATAAAAAAACAGCAGCAGATAATACATTGTCCCAAAAACGCTTGTTGATCATCGATGATGAAGAGAACATGCGCCACATGCTGTCCTCATTACTTAAAAAATCGGGCTATCGCGTGGATACGGCATCCAATGGGAAAGAGGCGTTAGAAATGGTGGATCAGACGCTATACGATTTTATCCTCTGTGATCTTAAGATGCCGGATATCAGCGGAATGGAATTTTTTGAAATTGCACGGGACAAGCTTTGGGCCACCACCGTGATTATGATGTCGGCATATGGTAGCGTCGATATTGCTGTTGAAGCCATGAAGAAAGGGGCGTATGACTTTATATCGAAACCGTTCAAATCCGATGAAGTTCTTCTTACCCTTAAAAAGGCGGAAGAACGAGAGAGTTTGAAAAGGGAAAATCTTTGGCTTAAAGAACGAATTCGAAAAATTCAAGAAAACTATCATTTTGGAAATATGGTGGCCAAAAGCAAGGCGATGAATGCGGTATTCAAGCTGGCCGAAAAAGTGGCCCAATACAATACCACGGTATTAATTTATGGAGACAGTGGAACCGGAAAAGAATTGGTTGCAAAGGGGATTCATTTTGCAGGAGACCGGGCAAAAAAGCCGCTGGTTCCTGTCAACTGCGGCGGTATCCCTGAAAATTTGTTGGAAAGCGAGCTTTTTGGGTATAAAAAAGGCGCTTTTACTGGGGCGGATCGAGATAGAAAGGGGCTTTTTACGGAAGCGGACGGGGGTACGATTTTCCTCGATGAAATCGGCGAACTTCCCCTGTCTTTGCAGGTAAAGCTCCTGCGTGTACTCCAGGAGAGTGAAATCAGAGCGGTGGGTGATTCAAAAACAAAGAAAATAGATGTTCGTATCATTGCGGCGACCGCTAAAGACCTCAAGAATGAAGTGAAAAAGGGCGCCTTTCGCGAGGATCTGTTCTTCAGGCTGAATGTCCTGCCGATCATGCTGCCGCCGCTCAGGGAACGGCCGGAAGACATTCCCCTTTTAAGTCAACATTTCATTGACCGGTTCAATGTCAGTCTCGATAAGGAAATCAATGGAATTGCACCGTCGGCCATGGCCCTTCTGCTGAAGTACCGCTGGCCGGGAAATGTCAGGGAACTTGAAAATATTATTGAAAGGGCCGTAGTTCTGGCTGAAAATACAATCCTCTTGCCGGAAAACTTGCCGTTTGAATTGGGCGAAGAAACACAGATGGAAAAGATAAACGATGGGTTTCATGGCTATTCACTGAAGGCCGCACAAAAAATTCTGGAAAAAAAACTCATTACAAAGGCCCTTAAAACAACCAACGGCAATCGTACCCAAGCCGCAAAGATTCTTGAAATCAGTCATCCGTCCCTGTTAAGTAAAATCAAGGCTTACGACATTAACCTTTAACCACTGTCTGGTCATAACGGGTTGTTTTGTCCGAACTCTTGTTGATGCTTGAAAATTAGTTCTCGGAATGTCAACGGGTTGCACCCCAAGGGCATTTCCTGACCCTCTGAACCTCCTTTGAAATCGATTTGCTTCAACGCATTAAAATGTTACCCCATCATAGAAAACAGGAGCCTTGGAATGGAAGACATGGGTGCGGTTCAACATCTCCTCAAGAAGATTTACGGTGAAAAAACCGGAAATCTGGCTTTTGACACCATACGCCCCATCATCGATAGATTTCCCCATCGTAAAGGCCGGGGGAGGGGGTATTTTTCCCAGGAAGATGTATTTTTGATCACCTATGGCGACACATTGAAGAACGAGGGAGAACGTCCTCTAGAGACCTTATATAAATTTGCCCTTCGCTATTTTAAAGATGTTTTTTCAACCCTACATATCCTTCCGTTTTTCCCGTTTTCTTCGGATGATGGATTTTCGGTGATCGATTTTTTCACGGTGAATTCCGAGCTTGGGAATTGGGAAGATATCCGTCGACTGGGCAGGGAGTTTCAGTTGATGTTCGATCTCGTGCTCAATCATGTTTCGGCAAAGAGCAGGTGGTTTCAAAACTATTTGGCGGAGAAACCAAACTATGAGGACTTCGCCATCGAGGTCGATCCCCTTGCCGATCTGTCTGCGGTGACGAGACCCCGATCCTTACCGCTTTTAACTCGATTCAAAAAAACTTCCGACGATCCTGTATATGTCTGGACCACTTTCAGTGCCGATCAGATCGATCTCAATTACAAGAGCGTAGAAGTTCTCAAACAAATGGTAAAAGCCCTTCTTTTTTATGTGGAGCAAGGGGCCACCGCTATCCGTCTGGATGCAGTTGCGTATATCTGGAAGGAAATCGGCACAACCTGCACGCATCTGCCCCAGGCCCATCAAGTGGTTCAACTTTTTCGAAGCATATTGAACATTGTCGCACCGGACGTTCTACTGATTACCGAGACCAATGTGCCCCATGATGAGAATATGAGTTATTTCGGCAACGGCCACAATGAAGGACAAATGATTTATAATTTTACGTTGCCGCCGTTGCTTTTTTATACTTTTGCCCGGGAGGATTCAACGGTGCTGTCCCGATGGGCCAAAGATTTGAAGGTGCCGTCCCATAGCAATACGTTTTTCAATTTTACGGCGTCCCATGACGGAATCGGCGTACGTCCCCTGGAAGGGATTTTACCCCCGGCTGAAATCGATAAACTCATCGATGTGGTGAAAGAGAATGGCGGAAGGGTTTCCTATCGAAGAAATTCCGATGGTTCCGACAGTCCCTATGAGTTGAATATAACCTATGTGGATGCCCTGTCGACCCCGGGGGCCACCAAAAATTCTTTGCATGCACAAAAATTTTTGGCGTCTCAGTCAATTCAGTATGCGTTGCCCGGGATCCCCGCTACCTATATTCACAGTGTACTCGGTTCCAGGAACTGGGAGGTCGGCGTTGGGCAGACCCAAAGAGCCAGGACCATCAATCGGGAAAAATTACAGGTTGATGGCGTGTCGTCCCAACTCAAGGATCCTGGAAGCTTTCGCTCTCAGATATTTTATCGATATATTAAAATGATCAAAACCAGAAGGGAACAGTCTGCTTTTCACCCCAACGCTGGTTTTGAGATACTGGAAATC
>CAWBNO010000021.1:0-119195 GCA_963790095.1 uncultured delta proteobacterium
CTGCTTTATGGAACCAAAACTTTGCCTAATGGCAACCAAGTGGCGGACGGCAAACTCATGGGCTGGATCTATAAACTCAAAAGCATCGAAGATGAATCTCCAATTGCGGCATTTTATAGAGATCTAATGATGTTCGGCCATCAGGAAGGCACTAATGTTAAAATTAGCAAGTCCGCGGCGGCCATCAACTACTGGCTGAACAATGAACGAAATGATCTCCCCATGGCAATTACTCAGATGAGCTTTGATTCCTATAACATTCCGATTACCAAAGACGGGACACTTCCGGTCAAACTATTCGGCAAAAAACTGAATCTTAAACGACTCAAAGAAAAGGGAATCCAGTGGCTGATCTGTTACGGAGAGAATGACGATCTGGTGGAAAAAGAAACAGCCCTTGCGCCGCTGGATTATATCGACGCAGAAGTGACCGCTTTCCCCAAGGGTCATGTGGCCATTGCAACGTCGTGGTCTTATCCAAATTCAGCCTGTGCCCTTCACACCCGTTTCGGTGACAATAACTATCGGGGACCTGTTCGGTATCAATTGGATTTGGATGCAGATTTCAACCGATCAACTGCAAAAAATAGTAGCCGTAAAAAAGAAACAGCAAAAAAAGAATAAAGAATCCTGGCCCAGAGGACCCGGCTTTGGGTTACCCCTGGAAGGGGTTTTTTAGTTAAAGCCGTACAAGTTAAAAGTGCCTTGTATAACGAAAATTAAATAAAAAATAAATTTAAACTAGGGGTGCGGGGGGTGTTCCCCCGCTGTCTCCGAAGTTTTAAGTTTGAGCATCATTACCAATAGGCTTTCTTAATTCGGTAAAATCGTCAATAATGTCGGAAGAGAAGGTAAGTGCCTTGGGCCTCGAGCCCGGATTTTAGAATCTTCCTTCCGCCAGGTTTAAGTCGGGGAACAACTTGGTGCACTGACACCGTATTTGACAAGGCTGATGATTCCTGGTTCCCAAAACGTTTATTGCCGATAAGGAGGCCATATGCCGGACTACTTTTTTGGAATTGATGTGAGTAAAGGACATTCTAATTTCGTCATGCTTGATTCATCAAAGCGTTGCGTTGAAGACGACTTTCAACTGGATGATACTTTTGACGGCCACCAAAAACTCTACAGCATCCTATCAGAGTTTTGCGTCCGTCATCCCAAGGCCAACATTTTTGCTGCCGTTGAAAGCACTGGCGGTTATGAAAACAACTGGTTTGATGTGTTGGGCAGATTCCAGGCACATCTGCCGATAAGAACCGCCAGATTAAATCCCTGCGGCGTTTACAACAACAGCAAAGCTGGACTGGATCGGAATATCACAGACAAAATCAGTGCCGAGAATGTCGCCAAATACATAATAGAGCATCCCGAAAAAGTGCGATACCAGCTACAGGATCCTTTAGCACCCCTGAGAAAACAGTGGGGATTTATAAAAATGCTGAAAAAGCAAAAAACCCAGCTGCTCAATCAATTGGAATCTAATCTCTACACAGCCAACCCAGAGATTCTGGCTTACTGTAAAGATAGTACGCCAGCTTGGGTTTTTAGCCTTTTGCAGCGATATCCAACTGCTTCCAAGCTGGCCAAAGCAAGAAATTCTTCTGTGGCCTTGATTCCATATGTAACACCCCAAAAAGCTAAAAAACTGATCGATGCAGCCAAGCATAGTGTCGCGTCCGCTACGGATGAAACTACAAGCCAAATAATCAAGGCGACTGTCCAACAAATTAGACAACTTTCAAAAGTCATCGATGCTCAAACAAAAGCCATGACGGACAAGTGCTCGATTCCTGAAGTTGAGTTGCTCAAGACATTCATAGGGATCGGAGACGACTCTGCTGTCGGTCTGATCCTTGAAATCAGCTCTATAAAACGGTTTAAAAGTGCGAAACACTTAGCATCATTCTTTGGTCTTCACCCTGTTTATAAAAAAAGCGGTGACGGTTCCTGGGGCTTTCATATGAGCAAAAAAGGGCGCGTAGCTCCCCGGCAAATTCTTTATATGGTTGCCATGGTAGCCATTCAATCCAATCCTCTGATCCGTGAAATCTATGAGAAACATACGGAAAAAGGGATGGAAAAAAAGGCAGCTTTGGGTGTGTGCATGCACAAAATTATTCGAATAATTTACGGAATGCTTAAACACAACAAACCATTTAAACCTGAAATTGACCGAAAAAACAGGGAAAAACAGAACACTCAAGGCGAAAAGAAAATCTGCCGGGACAAAAGCCGCCGTTACCAGACACATGATGCAAAAGCCCCAATCTCCAGAAGGCAGGCTAAGAAAAGAGAGGAACGGAAGCAGTCCCAAAGCGACAACATCGCTAAATGCGGGATCAAAGCCCCCGTTCCCGTTCTTTAACTTAACAGAATATCGACTTTGTGTACAGATTTTACCGAATTTTCAAAGAGCAAATTTGTTTAAAAAAAATGTTGACTTTAACCGGAACAACTAAAGTGATCTAAAATGCCTAAAGTTATGGTGTCGCTCCCGCCTGCCATTGCAAGGCACGAGCGGGCAGGTCCCTCCGCTGATTTTATATGATTGGCAAAATTCCTTAACTTTAGCTCACTTTAAACTTTAGTTCACTTCAAACTCTTGCAGCGTTTCTCCAGGCTGAGCCGGAGAACTCTGACCTGGTCCAGAGGACCAGGTTTTTCAGGACAAAATAAACTATAGGTGATTTTATTTTTTGAGCGGCTTAGGAGGACTGACAACAGCCTCTCCATCTAGAACCTGGGTGCCCTCCTGATTGATACAGGTGGTTTTTAACCGGACCCGTTTCTTTTCAGCTATAATTTCAACTACCTCTACACGGGCGGTGATGGTGTCGCCAATTCGTACGGGCGCCAAAAACCTCAAATCCTGTTTAACATAAATGCTGCCTGTCCCGGGGAGCTTGGTTCCGATGACCGTGGATATGAAACCTGCCGACAGCATACCGTGGGCAATACGGGTCTTGAAAAAGGTATTTTTGGCATAATCTTCATTGATGTGAGCCGGGTTTAAATCGCCGGTTATTCCGGCATATAAATAGATATCAGATTCTGAGACAGTTTTTGCAAACTCGGCCGTATCGCCTATTTTTAGTTCGCCGATGGTTTTTCCGATCATTTTTAAACCCCTTTCATTTATGAATCCTAACTTGGAACTGCCTGAGGCGGAGAACCAAACAGGAATTTTTTTTCACCACAAAGTCACGAAGGCACAAAAAACTTAAAACCAGGACCTATGGCTCCATATATCCTCTTCCAACGATTTTTTATCCTCTTGCAGGCTAAGATACATTGAGGCATTCTGGATGGCCAGTCCGCCGGTATGAGCCAGAGCATTCACCAGGATAATGACATCTTGAGGATACTTTCGCACGGCGTCACTATAAAGTTTCATAACGCCGATGACCTCTTTCCTGGACTTTATTGGAGCACAAAGGATCGAAGCGATACCCTCTTTTAGAGTCTCCTCTCTATACTCGATCCGGTCGTCAGTGGCCACATCTTCAACAATGATCGTTTCCCCTTTAAGGACTTGTGAAATGCTCTTTTGGGCAGATACTGGGCCTTTATTTATAAATTCTTCATTTAAACCATAGCTTGCAACAAGTTCCAGGTTTCCGGTTTCATTGTTTAATAGACGTATAGCCACCCCTTTCATATTGAGGGCTTCGCATATTTCGGCCGACAAAATATGTAAAATCTTCTTTATGTCCAGAGTTGAGTTTATGCTGGAGGCCAGATTGAGAAACAGCGTCGAATTCTGATTGATCCGTTCAAACAGCCGGGCTTGTTCGATGGCGATTCCACCCTGTTCGGCCAGCGCACTTAAAAAATCTATCTCGTCCTGAGAAAAATCTCTGGGTTCACCTGTATAAAGGGATAGAATGCCAATGGCTTTATCCTTAGCCAATACCGGAACAGAAAGGATGGAAGCGATTCCTTCAGCTTTTTTTGCCTCAAAGTTCTCCAGCCGGGAGTCTGTGGTTGCATCATAAAACTTAAGATATCCTCCCTTTAAAATTTCGTCTACGATTTTCTTGGCTCGTATGGGACTTGCATGCAAATATTTTTCAGACAATCCTTTCTGAGCCATTGGAATAAACACATCCTTTTCTTCATCCGCCAGAAAGAGACACGCGGCTTTTGCATCCATGGTGTCGATGGCGCTTTGGACGATCAAGTCCAGAAGCTTTTCTTTACCCAGGGTTGTTCCAAATGCCTTGCTGATTTTGCAAAAGGTTTTAAAATAATTGTTTCTTTGGGTCATCAAATGTCTCCTGTCGAAGTATTATTTCCTTTATTGGTTCTTTTTAATTTTCAATGCTGCTGATGTTTTTTTTGGGGTCTTTTTTTCAGCTCTTTTTTTCGGAGTTGCTTTTTTTGTTCCACGCTTCTTTTTGTCTTCATCCCTCTCTTTGAGCCAGCGGGCAATTCTGGGCGCAAATTCCTTTTGGTACTTTGAACTCACATAAATGCCGATATGGCCCGTGTCCAAACAGATATCTTCGACATCCTTGCTGCCGACTTTACTCGTAAGCAGTTCACAAGCTTCGGGAGGGACAAGATGGTCATATTTCCCGTAATAATTCAAGAGGGGCATGGTAATTTTTTTTAGATCCACACGCTTTCCGCCCACTTCCATTTTGCTCTGGATCAGCAGATTCTTTTGGTAACAATCCCGAACAAACTGTCGAAAAGTCTCACCAGGCACATCCGGACTGTCAAAAATCCATTTTTCCATCCGGACAAAGTTTTCTACGAATGTTTTGTTGGCCATATTTTCTATAAACCCCACATATTTGTCGATCATCAATCGGGCCGGATTAAGTAACAGAAAACCCATGTTCATGATATCTCCGGGGATATTACCGTAAGTATCTACAATACGATCCACATCCATATCCTTCATCCAGATATGTAACAACCCCTGGTTGGTATCGAAGTTTGTGGGCGTCACCGTGGTCACCAGATTTTTAATCTTCTCAGGATGAAGGGCAGAGTAAATAACACAGAACGTACCGCCCATACAAATGCCCATCAAATGGATTTTATTCAGATTGTGTTTGTCGAGAATAAAATCAACGACATTATCAATATATCCGTTCACATGATCGTCGATGGTGAGATACCTATCTTTGCGAGCCGGATAACCCCAGTCGATCATATAGACGTCTATTCCTTCTTGTAAAAAATTCTGCACCACGCTCCTTCCGGGCTGAAGATCAAGCATGGTTTCCCGGTTGATCAACGCGTAAACCACCAGAAGGGGTCTTTTGAGTTTAATTTCAACGGTCGGCTTATAATGCTTCAATTTTACCCGATCTTCTTCATAAACGACATCGTAAGGTGTAACGGCAATTTCGGTTTCAAGGGGTTCCAGCAGCACATCCGACGCTTTTTGGGCGCTTTCCCCAGCCTTTTCCGCCTCCTCGGCCAGTTTGGATAAAATTAGATCGACAGATATTTTGGGTTGAACCATGAAACCACCTCCAATTCGATTTTGGATGTTGGATTTCGGGTTTTGAACTTCGAAACGGAACTGTATTTTGAGGACCACTATAAATTGAGCACCGTACAGTGAAATTCAAGCAGGTCCGTCGATATCCTTATGAACGCTTTTCAAGTTCTTTTATTCGCTTTTTTAAAAGGTAAATCTCCTTGTACAGTTCATCCATCTCCTTTTGCGTTGGAACAGGGAGCATATACAACAGGGTGTCCTGTAGAAATTCTTTTTTTGCTTCCGAAAATTCCGACATAGAATGTAGGGTTTTATTCAGGATCTTTGTGTATTCAAAAGATTGAAACAGCGTCATGTAATGTCCTTCCAGAATTTTTATCCACATCTGGTAATACGCTTTTGAATCTTCAGGAAGATTACTCTCATCCGCCAATTCCGTTAGTTTTTCCTGCATGACCTGGAAGGTTTTTTCCATGGGTATAGATAACAGACGCAAAAATTCAGTCAAATTGGATTGAAAAATATTGAATTTATCTACGGTACGAATCATTCTCTCCTGATAAACTCGCGTCAATCCCAATTGCGGTATATTGAAAATTTTTCTCAATTCTGTTTCATAGAGTTGTGTCCAAACTTTAACGGCATCTTCGTCTATGTTCTCAAACGTATACGACTTTGTGGATTCTTGGACTTTCCCGGCCCTTTGAAGCCATTGCTGCTGAAGATGGACAAAACTGTTCAGGCCGGTTTGGGCGATTTTCAAAAAGATTTCCGGCAGCCCCCCGGTTTCTTTAAAAAGAGTCTCCATGGTTTCCGGTTCAGTGATAATCTGTGACCATGTTTTCCAGGTTTTTTGGGTGCTTTCCCATGATTTCTGAAACCGACTTGTTTTATCATCTCTTTTTGAATCCGATGTAACACCACCGTCAGTGTTGAAAGCGGGCCATATCGAGGCCATCGATTCCCAGAATGCTGTGGATGTTTTCATCCAGTCCGCAAACAAGGTTTCAGGACCAGACTTGTCTTGTTCGTTCTCGTTCATTATTCACCTCGATCAATTGAGCGCAAAAAAAGGAAAATATTTATATCATCGAAAAAATTATCTTGTTTCCATCCATAAATGGCTCTTTTTGTCCGGATCTGTGTTGACCTGCACAACAGGTGCACCGAAGCCGGCAAGCCGGTCGCGTCATTTGTTGTACAAATATCTCCCACAATAACGGCGCACCTGATTTTTGGCGTAAATGTCTTTTAGGGCTCTTTTAACATAAAAAAATCTTGTGCTTCTTTTATATCTTTAGCTGGTCCCACAAAAACCACATGATCGTCTACCTAAATCTTTGTATCTCCCCGAGGTACCACGAATTCCTTACCCCGTATGACTGCAGCAACAACACAATTTTTAGGGATATCGATATCTCGAATGAACTTTTCGGCCACTTTGGCTTTCTTCGGAACGACCATGCTCACGAGACTGGCCACTCCCCCTGAAATTTCGAAGAGTTCGGCAACGCCGGGTCTGTCGAGGTAGTTCTCCACCATTGCGGCCGTTGCCCATGGTGCACTGATCGCCACCACGCCGTTATCCTCAAGTAACGGCAAATAGTCGGGGTCCTGAACAATAGCAATAACCTGTTGAATTCCAAGGCGTTTAGCCTGAAGTGCTACAATGACATTGCGGCCGTCATCTTCCGAGGAAGCAATGGCAACATCAATGTTTTCCAACCCCACCTGTTCGATAAGTTCCTTCTTGGTGCCGTCCCCCTGGTAGATCGGCGCGTTGAACAGTTGCTCCAGTTCTTTACAGAGCATCTCGTCCTCTTCAATAAAGGTAATTTGATGTTCTGAAGAGCGAAACAACAGCCAATACTCATCTCTGGCCAAAAGCCGTTTAGCGATATTCTGGCCCTGCCGTCCGCCGTTGATAATAAGAACACGCATTTTTCTTCTCCTTCTTAAAAGAATCCGAATCTTTACCCAGGCCAAAACCTCGGGCAGTTTATTAAAATGGGCTCGATTGGCCGGACGGATAAGGTATACACCGGCCCCTGCAACGGTCAATATGCCGCCCAGAATGAAGCTCCTGAACTCCAATGCGGGCACAAACAGCCAACATGCCAACATGCCGCAAATAGGAACCCATGGGAAAAACACTACTTTGAAAGGACGACGCAGGTTGGGCATTTTTTTATGGAGCGCAATGACGCTGAGGCATACAATCCCCTGTCCCATCAAGTAACCAAAATCGCTGACCGAGGCGACAAGTTTGACAACACCCGAAGAACCGAAGGTAATCATAATGGCCCGCGGGATTATTTTACCCGGTGCAATGATCTCCTCTGCCGCTACAGTGATCAAGTCGAATCCGACGTAAGAAATATAGATCAACGCCATTCCCGGTATAAAGGGTGAGTATCCCATGGGTGCCATGGGGGATAGATTCTCAGGTTCTATTTGAAAGGCTCCGAGTGCGGCAACACCGATGAGGATGACCAGTTCCACAAGGTTCATAATGGTAATCACCTTGAGCGCCTCGGACATTCCCCAGAAATTAATGCCGCCAAACACAATCGTGGTTATGCAAACCAGAAAAACAAGACTGGCCGCCGGCAAGAAATAGGCCCGGATAGTGAGCGCAAAAATAAGCGCATACATGGCACAAGCAACGGTGTTTCCAATCCAGAAAAACCAGCCGGTAAGAAAGGCCACCGGCTTTGGGAGGGTGCGGCTGGTAAAAGAGTATCCGCCGCCGGCCAAGGGAATGGCAGCACCCAGTTCGCTGTAATTGAGTGCTGTAAAAATGGTCAGAAACCCCATTGCCAGGTAAGCAAAGATCCCTAGCGGCCCGACCATGTGGGCCAGTTCACCCGGCAAGGCAAATATGCCGGGGCCCATCATGGCGCCGATGCCGATCATGACGGCCATAAACAAACCGATGTTGCGCTTAAATGTGACTTGGTTGGACATCTGGTTGTTCTTTCTGAACTCTACTTTTTTAGTGGACACACCGAAAAGCTAAATATAACCAACAGCAATGATTCAGCATAGGTGTTTCAAAGGAATAGCCGCCATCTGATTTAGGAAAATATAGGCACATATGGTCAATTCAAAAAAACCTTACTCATTCATACTGATGTGCCCATGGGCGACATCGGGATCCATTTGGAGCACCATCTTGCCACCTGAAAACGCTCGGACATTACCATCAGTTGCAGAGACAACGACTGCCGTGGCAGCAGTGCGCTTAGTGACGGCGGCAGCAGCGAAGTGCCGGGCTCCGAGCCCGGGTGGAAGTTCAATTTCGATGTCAATGGAAGCTAAAAAAGTTCCAGCTGTTTGGATAAACCCGTCGCCACGGATGACAAAGGCACCGTCAAGCTTAGAGAGTTCCAATACGGCGTGGTGGATTTCTGGGTTTGTGAGTCTGCGACGGGTATCGTCATGGCCCTGGAAGGGGTTGGGGATGAGCTGCTTGGAACCCTCAAGCACCTTAAGGGAGTCACCGAGCATAAAAATGGCCCCAAGACGGGTTCCTCGGCGGGCTGCCCGGCCGATTTTACAAGCGACAGCGACAGCAACCTCCAGCAAAATAGGTCGAATGCCGTCGGTGAGTTTTAGGAGATCGGAGACGGCAAGTTTTTCAATCCCCGCTTCCATTTCGGTTAGGACAACAAGATTCCCCCCTTCCTGATAAACATCATGACCGATTGCGCAGATGACAAGATCTCCAATCGAAATGCTGGATGATTGAAGCACGACAGAGATCGCATGGCGAATCTGAGTGTACTTGTCAGCCGTGTGAAGCGGCAGGTGTATCACCTCCAAGCCTGCCTTTGTCAGGGAATCGTACGTTTTACTATTCGTCGTCGTGGCAATGACCCGAAAGTCATCTGACAACCGATAAAGATGTTGAGCCAACGACCCGGTTTCAGTGATACAAATGATACCGTCAACTTGTGTTGCCTTTGCTACGCTAACAACCATTCGTGCCAGGTCTTCATCAGAACGTGGAAGCCTTGTGGAATTATTAGTTCGACTCATCGCCCCTTCCTCTGATTTAAAAATGTCTTTGTTCCTTTAGTTGTAAACCGCATTCATTGAACTTAAGTTTAAGTTCTCTCCCAACAAAAGGAGGATCACATATTGGACAATTCCCGACTTCCGATTTAGAAAATTACACGGACGCCGCCCATATGATGGGCCATCTCGGAGAGGAGATAATCTTTGTTAGAAATAATTTGTTCCAGGGGTAACAGGTTCAGAGATAAAACGGAAATTAAGGGGTTAAATATTGCCACGGTAATCAACATATTGCGCAAAGTTTTACGGAAAACACCCACATCCTGCTCTTCAACAAAATTTGCCGAACTTTCAAATCCACTGATGCCCAGTAAGGCAGCGGAAAAGCCCAAACAAACCGCGATCAAAAGGTCTTCCCCCATGGGTAATGTGGCAAGGTTCTCTTTGAAAATGTGAAAATCCGAAGGTATGCTGATAAACCCAAAAACGCAAAAAACCGTCAATGTGGATATGTGAAAAATAAAGATCGTCAAGGCGACCACCGCGGATTCGGTGATCCCGATGATGGCCAGTATCGCAAAGACGCCAAGGACAATGATCGTACCCTCAATAACGGGAAATGTTGGAGATATTGAATGCAAATACTCAACAGCGGTTTTAGAAGAAATCACCGCTGTGGCAATATATGAGAGAATGGTCATGCATGCCGCCAGCGCAGCGGCAAATTTGGAAGTGCTGTTGAGAAGGCAGTTATAGGTTCCACCGTTTAACGGGAGGGCTTCCACAACTTCGGTATACACTTTCTTATAAAGATACAGGAGTATAACAACCGCCAGCAGAACCACCGGCGCAAGAACTCCGGCAAAAACTGCTGCAATGGCAGATACATAGAGGCAGGAAGAAGAAATATCATTTCCGCAGATCCCGGTGGCCATCCATTGATTCAACCGTTTTTTGGGAGCAGACCCGGAGAACAATTCCGCGGGGGAAGGTTCCGAAACCTTTTTCGCTTTCAAATCATCATTCCTTGTCATTTAAAATAAAAATCGACATTATAAAAAAGCGTCCCAATAACAGCCTATTGGAAGCCGACCCTATTTCCCGCTAATTCCATGTCAAGAAATTGAATTTCACATACGGATGGCCGGTCCTTGGCCGATCATCCTTGCAATAGACGATTATAGTCTTTTCCAAATTTAGCTCCAACTCCCGCTCAGCCATTCGGCGACGATCTCTTGGCGCCTGGCAACCATTTAGGAATTAAAAGAACTGGAATATCCGTTTTTTCCATCGCTTTTTCGTTCATCCATTCAGCGACGATCTCTCCGTGGCTGGCACCCAAAATAATTAGATTTACTGACTTTTCTTCGGCAACCTCAATAATGACAGGGGCAATATCCCCTCGCCTTAAAATTCCATTTACCGGCACTTTCTCTTCTTTGCCTTTTTCAATAAACAGACTCAGGCTTTGTTTTCCCGCTGCCTCTGTCTCGTTCTCGGTGAGGACATGTAATACAACCAACTGTGCATTGAGTCTTTTGGCGATATTGACAACATATCCCGCTGTCCTCTGATCAGGCACAGAACCAGCGGTGGGTACGATGATTTTCATAAATACCTTCTTTCTTCAAAATTTGTCGGGGTCATTACCGCATTGGGTCCTTTCCAATGAATTCTATCAATTTTTTGATTCGCTCGCTAACCTCATGGCAAGCTGCGGGAAATGCGCTCTCTGTGTAGTTCAAGGGGGTTAAACTTAAGGATAAAGCTTTATATCATGAAGCTTTTGAATCAGCCATTCAATCCAGGGATTAAAGCCCTCTTCCGTCTTTGCGGATATTTCAAACACCGGCATACCGGGTTTGACCTGTAAGATATTTCTAACGGCCGTCTTTCTGTCATAATCAAGATGCGGCAGCAAATCGATTTTATTGAGTAACGCCGCGTCGCACACGCGAAACATCAGCGGATATTTTAAAGGTTTGTCCTCCCCTTCGGTGACGCTTAGAACGACGATCCGCAAATTCTCACCCATATCAAACTCGGCCGGACAAACCAGATTCCCAAGATTTTCTACAATTAAAAGATCAATTTCATCCAGGTTAAAGTTATTGACCGCTGTTTTTATCACATGGGCCGCCAGGTGACAGTCACCCCCGAATGCATCTGTGTTGACCTGCACAACAGGTGCACCAAAGCCGGCAAGCCGATCCGCGTCATTTGAAGTACAAATATCTCCGACAATAACGGCGCACCTAATTTTTTGCGTGATATGAGACAATGTCTTTACGAGGATAGCGGTCTTCCCGGATCCCGGCGAACTCATGACGTTGATGACAAAAACACCTTTTTCAGCAAACAGGTCGCGATTCTGCTGAGCGATAGCATCATTAACGTCCAGTACCCTGCGGACGATCTTGATTTCCCGGGAACCCCGTTTCCTGGGCTCCGTGACAACACCATTGCCGGCATGAGAATGGCTAGGCTTTCGGAAATCTTTGTGGTGGTAATATCGCTGGATTTTATGCATATCAATCGGCATCTGTCGTGTCCTCATCGACGACTTCGATGGAAATGATATCCAGTTCCCTTCCCGAGATAATCTCCACAGAACCGCTGCTGCATTGTCCACATTTAAACACCGGCTCGAGAACGGTCCATTCCACATGACAATCGGCGCATTTTGCCACAACGGGAATTTCTTCTATATGGAGATCCGCCTGATACAGGGGGGTATCCTGGGCTGCAATTTGGAAACAAAAATGAAGGCTTTCGGGCACGACGGCTGCCAGTTTTCCGACTTTCAGATTGACCCTGTCAATCCGTGCATTTTCCAGATCAGCAGGTATTGAAGCGATGGCAATCTCAACAATCTGCATCGCAATACCCATTTCATGCATTAATTACGTCCCTGAAATTCTGTAATATACTATAAATAAAATAGTTAGCTGAGGTTTGGTTTTTTCTCATCATACATGGAATGATGGAATAGTGGAATAGTGATTTCAAGAGGAATTCTATCGGATTTGGTAACATATTGTAATCGTTTAATTGTCAAATGGTTTGTGACGATTTGATCAAAACCCATTTCTCCATTATTCCATTTTTCCAACATTCCAATTGCGAGCGAAGCGATCTAACAAAATACCTCTGCACACAACTCCCCAAAGGTGCCGAGATTCTCACAGATATGAATTCCCGCGGCCTTCATTGCATCAATTTTTCCCTGGGCGGTTCCGCTGCCGCCACTGACAATGGCGCCTGCATGGCCCATACGTCTTCCGGGAGGTGCCGTCAGGCCGGCAATAAATCCCACCACCGGTTTTGTAACATGCTGGGTTATAAATTCAGATGCTTCCTCTTCGGCAGTCCCGCCGATCTCTCCGACCATAACGATCCCTGTGGTCTCGGAATCTTTTTCAAAAGCATCGAGGCAATCGATGAAATTCGTTCCGTTGACCGGATCGCCGCCGATACCGATACAGGTGGTCTGCCCGATTCCCTGGGAGGTTAACTGGTACACCACCTCGTAGGTCAAGGTTCCGGATCTGGAAACAACGCCGATGGGTCCGCCGGGGGTATGGATCGGTCCGGGCATGATTCCAACCTTGCACTGGCCCGGCGTAATGATCCCCGGACAATTGGGACCGATGAGTCGGGACGCCGACCCCTTCATGTAATTTTTTACTTTCATCATATCCATAACCGGGATTCCTTCGGTGATGGCAACGATAAGTTCAACACCTGCGTCTGTCGCCTCCATGATGGCATCTGCAGCAAATGGCGGGGGGACAAAGACCATGCTGCAATTGGCCCCGGTCTGTTCAACAGTTTCTCTAACGGTATTGAATACCGGCACATCGTCCATTTTCTGGCCGCCTTTGCCCGGCGTAACACCGCCAACCACATTTGTGCCGTATGCAATACACTGACGTGCGTGAAACTGCCCTTCTTTACCCGTAATTCCCTGGACCAACAACCGCGTATTATTGTCAACGAATATGCTCATTTTTCATACCTCGATGTCTTGTAATCTTTCATTTTTTTGAAGCAAGCCGGCTCCGAAAAAGCTTCACGTATGATTAAATTTTTGGCTGGAAGCTGTCTGAATGGATTAGGGATCGTTTTGAAAGAACCTTAGACGATTTAACTTTATGGATGAAACCCTCTGTTAAACCAGGGGCTTTTATTATTAGCCCGGACAGGTTCTTTCATTACGAGCCCTTATAAAAGAGTTCTTTCAGCAAAAATTTAATTATACGTGAAGCGATCCTTTCTCAAAAAACGATCGTGTTACGGTTTTTATTTATCCGCAACAAACTGTGCGACCTTTTGCGCTGCATCTTTCATATCGGCAGCGGTAATCAGATTGAGCCCGGAATCCGCCAGAATTTTTCGCCCTTCTTCCACATTCGTCCCCTCCATCCGAACCACCACAGGGACATCGATACCTGTTTTTTCCGCCGCCTTGACCACACCTTCAGCCAGCACATCACAGCGCAATATTCCGCCAAAGATGTTGATCAGTATCCCTTTGACGTTCTTATCACTGAGCATAATTCTGAAACCGTTCTCGACCATCTCGGCACTGGCACCGCCCCCCACATCGAGGAAGTTTGCCGGCTCGGCGCCGGCAAGCTTGATGATATCCATGGTGGCCATTGCCAAGCCCGCACCGTTCACCATATTCCCGACGTTGCCATCCAGTTTGATGTAGTTGAGATTGAATTTGGAGGCTTCGACCTCCAGTGGGTCTTCTTCGTAAATATCACGGTAATCCAGGATATCCTTGTGGCGATACAGGGCATTGTCGTCGAAATCGACTTTGGCATCCAGGGCGATCACCGTCTCCTCGGCTGTAATCACAAGGGGATTTATCTCTACCAGCGAACAGTCGTAATCGATAAACAGCCGGTAAAGATTTGCAAGCATTGAAACAAACGGCTTCATTACGGTGGGGGGCAGTTTCAAGCCAAAGGCCACTTGGCGGCAGTGATAGGGCTGAATGCCCACCAGGGGATCGATGTACACCTTGATGATCTTTTCAGGCGTCGTCGCAGCCACCGCTTCGATATCCATTCCGCCGGCCTCGCTGGCCATGACAACGACCTTGGCGGTTTCTCTGTCCGGAATAATACTCAGATAGAGCTCCTTTGAAATGTTCAGCCCTTGCTCTACGAGCACTTTTCTGACCTTCTTCCCTTCAGGGCCTGTCTGGTGTGTAACCAGATTCATTCCGACGATATCGCCGGTGATGCTCCCGACTTCATCCATGGACCCTGCGAGTTTAACCCCGCCGCCTTTACCCCGGCCGCCGGCATGAATCTGGGCTTTGACAACCACCGGAAATCGGCCCAGGTTTTGGGCGACTCCGTGGGCGTCTTCCACTTTGAACGCAACGCCCCCCTCCGGAATGGGGATATTGTATTTTTTGAACAACTCTTTTGCCTGATATTCGTGGATCTTCATGATCCTGAACCTCCTATTTCAAAATTGAAGATTGATGAACTCGTAAAAAGTCTGATTTTGCTCGATGTCGCTCACAAAAGACTTTTTACGAAACCGTCAAGATTGATCCTTGACAAAGAAAAATTTTTACCCGCTTAGCGCCATTCAATCTTCAATTTTCAATATTTAATGGTTTCAGCCAATAACACACAGCACATCATTCTTGGCTACGGAATCTCCGCTGGAATAATTGATCGCCTTGACGGTCCCGTCCGCGGGCGCCTGAAGGGCATTTTCCATCTTCATGGCCTCGAGGATAACCACCGTGTCCCCTTTGGTTACCGCATCTCCCACCTGCTTTGAATATTTAACGATCATCCCGGGCATCGGCGCTTTCATGGGGGTTCCGTCGACGTCGGCAGGTGCGGGCGCCGCAGGCGCTGCCGGTTTAGGTGGCGCCAGTGTCGGTGCTACAGGCGCTGCCGGTTTGGGTGGTGCCGGAGCTGCCGTCGCAGGGGCTGCCGGTACAGGCGCTGGCGGTGTTGCTGCAGGGGCTGAAACCGGAACTCCGGCCGGCATTTGCTGGACATAACTGATCACCGGCGATCCACCGGGTTCTTCCACGCCGACCTCAAAGTATTCGTCATCCACGTAGACATTGAATGTTCGCAACGCATCGGTCTTGGGCGGGCCTTTCTTTTCAACTTTTTTAACCAGCCGACCAAGTTTTGCCAGTTTAACCAGCTCTTCTTCTTCTTTGATCTGTTCCAGAGTCCGAGGCCTGACTTCCGGAGGCGGATCTTCCTTGCCGTATTTCCACTTCAGAAACCGTTTCCCTGTAACCGGAAAAATGGCATACAAAACAACATCGTCCATATCCTGGGCTATATCTTCGGTATCTTTTCTGGCCTGTTCGAGTTCAGGCTCTAAAATCTCGGCCGGCCTGCAGGTAACCGGTTCTTCTCCCCTTTCATAGCCCTTGAGTGCTTTCTTTTGAACCTCAGGATCTATGGGTACGGCGGTCTTGCCGTATAAACCATAGCACAGATCTTTAACTTGACCGGTAATCATCTTATATCGCTCATTTTCATCGTCAAAAAGCACATTGTTGACGGTCTGTATGCCAACAATCTGGCTGGTGGGCGTTACCAGGGGAATTTGCCCCAGTTCTTTTCTGACTCTCGGAAGTTCCTTGTAAACCTCATCGATCTTGTGCAAAGCGTCCATTTCCCTTAACTGGTTCACCAGGTTCGAAAGCATCCCGCCCGGCGTCTGGTGCAACAGCACGCTGATATCGATGATGGATACCTTGGAATCGTCCAGCAGATGCTTGTATTTGGGCATCACCTTTTTTTCCAGTATTTCGTTGATTTCCGCCAGTTGCTTGATATCGAACCCCGTGTCACGGTTGGTTCCCAGCAGCGACATCACCAGCGGCTCTACAGCTGCATGGGATGTCCGATAGGCATAGGGCGACATGCAGGTATCTATGATGTCGACACCGGCTTCGATGGCCTTCAAATGGCTCATGGGAGACATCCCGGAAGTAAAATGGCTGTGAAGATGAATGGGCGGTTTCACCGCCGCCTTTAAAGCCTTGATAATTTCATACGCATCATAGGGGGCAATCAGGCCCGCCATATCCTTTAAACAGATACTGTCGGCCCCCATGGCTTCCAGATCTTTGGCCTTGTTGACATAGTAGTCGATATTGTAAACGTCACCGCCCAGCCGCGGCTCGGTCATGGTATAGCAGATACAGCCCTGGAAATGTTTTCCGCATTCTTTAATAACCCGGACCACCGTTTCGAAGTTACGATAATCGTTCAGGGCATCGAATGTCCTGAATATATCCAGGCCGTTTTCACAGGTCCGCTCCACAAATGCCCGGGCAAGATCATCGGCATAATTTCTGTAGCCCACAAGGTTTTGGGCTCTTAAAAGCATGGAGAAGGGCGTCTTGGTCATGTACCGTTTTAATGTCCGGAGCCTTTCCCATGGATCCTCATTTAAAAACCGGTGCATGGTATCAAAGGTGGCGCCACCCCATGTTTCTACGGCCCAAAACCCGACCTCGTCCATTTTTTCGGCAACCGGAATCATATCTTCGGTTCGCCCCCGGGTGGCAAACAGAGACTGATGGCCGTCGCGCAGGGTCAGGTCCTGTATCTTAATGGGATTTTCAGCCGCCGGCCTGTCCTTGCTGTAATCCATGGTCGTTATTTTCACCTGGTTGTGATCACTCATTTTAAGGTTCTCCTCTTACAAATATTTTTTTATATTCCTATTTAAACGCTGCAACACCGCCTTATAAAAAATGGCAAATCATTCTTATTTAAAGGTTCTCATTTGCATCTGGTTGCGCATCTGCATCTGGGCCTGTCGCCCGCTGACACCCCAAAGTCTCACCGGTGCAACAGCAGATGGAACCGGAGCCGGCTTAACCCCGGGCGGGGCGGCCATAGACTGAATACAGATCGCCTCTTCCTCTGTTACAATATAGTTCAACACTGCAGCTTTTGCGGCTGCGATCTTCTTGCGTTCTTCCATGGTGTCAATATTCTCCATTGATGATAAAATATCGGACATGTAAAAAAAGCTTCCAAAGCTTAAATCGACCATATTCAGCGTTAATTACATCGGTATATTTCCATGTTTCTTCGGCGGGAGGGTCTCCCTTTTGCTGCACATGACCTCCAACGCATCGATGAGGCGCGGCCGCGTCTGGCTCGGTACAATCACCGCGTCCACAAAACCCCGGCTGGCGGCACAGTATGGATTTGAAAAGAGTTCCTCGTATTCACTGATCAGCTCCTTGCGCTTGGCCTCGGGATCCTCAGCGCCTTTGATTGCCCTCCGATGAATGACATTGCAAGCCCCTGCAGCACCCATTACCGCTATCTCTGAACTGGGCCAGGCAAATGCCATATCCGCACCTAAATCTTTTGAACACATGGCAAGATAAGATCCACCGTAGTCCTTCCGCGTAACCAAAAGCATTTTGGGGACAGTGGCCTCTGAGTAGCACCAGAGAAGTTTTGCGCCGTGGCGAATAATCCCGCCCCACTCCTGTTCACTCCCGGGAAGGTACCCGGGGACATCCGCTATGGTCAGCATCGGAATATTAAAGGCATCACAAAAACGGATAAAACGGGTGGCCTTGTCCGACGCATTGATATCCAGACACCCGGCAAGAACCTGGGGCTGATTGGCGATAATCCCGATGCTTCTCCCGTTCAACCGGGCCAGGCATATGATGATATTCTGGGCAAAGAATTCATGGGGCTCGAAAAAATCACCGTTGTCCACAATTAACCGGATGATATTCTTCATGTCATAGGACTGGTTGGGATTGTCCGGAATAATGGTGTCCAATGCCGGATCGGTGCGCCGGGGATCGTCACCGGTATCGACCATGGGCGGATCTTCCATGTTGTTTGAGGGCAGATAAGAGAGAAGCTTTTTGATCTGATGGATGGCGTCCGCATCGTCTTCGCAGGCAAAATGGGCCACGCCGCTCTTTTCGTTGTGGGCCATGGCACCGCCGAGTTCCTCAAAGGTGATTTGCTCCCCGGTTACGGATTTAATAACATCCGGGCCGGTAATAAACATATAGCTGGTATCTTTGACCATAAAAATCCAGTCCGTCATGGCCGGCGAATAGACCGCTCCCCCGGCGGTGGGCCCCATAATCGCTGAAATCTGGGGAATGACACCTGAAGCCATGGAATTTCGGTAAAAGATCTGGCCGTATCCGGAAAGGGAATCAACACCTTCCTGAATCCTGGCCCCACCGGAATCGTTCATGCCCACAAACGGAACTCCGGCCTTGAGCGCCATGTCCATAATCTTGCAAATCTTTTTTGAATGCATTTCGCCCAAACTGCCGGCCCTGGAGGTAAAATCCTGGGCAAAGGCAAAAACCGGCCGTCCTTCCACAAGACCATGGCCGGTTACCACCCCGTCGGACGGAATATCGACCTTTTCCATGCCAAAATTTACACATCGGTGACTCACAAACATGTCGATTTCCCGAAATGTGCCTGCATCAAAAAAAATGTCCAGTCTCTCCCGGGCGGTGAGCTTTCCTTTTTCTTTCTGTTTGGCAACCGCTTTTTCGCCGCCCATCTTCAGGATCTTTGCTTCCCTTTCTTTTAGATCCTTAATTTTGTCTTCAATAATACCCATTACCAAATTCCTTTCATCTTTTAATATTGGCCTTTTAGTGTTCCGATGCGGCATCAGGCATCCGGTCAATAAACCATCGCTTTTAAAAAATCAAACAGAGGATTGAAATGGCCTGCCGTTTTGATATTAAAGTCTGCCGGCAAACTATGGATTTATTCAAAATTTTGCCGTTTAATCATACATATAGATCTCATAGTCGGTTTTCTCTCCGAGGAGATGGTCAATTTTCGCCTGGGTTCCCTGCCTCTCATCGCTGAGGACCCATTTCCTCCAGTCGTCCATGGACTGCCAGGTGCTGACCACCAGGCTCTCCCCGGGACGGTCGATTCTTTTGAAGGTTTCCCCTGAAATGTAACCGGGTTGCTGCATGGCCAGATTTCTGAGTTTCTGAAGAAGCGGCTTTAAGGCTTCGGCCTTGTTTTGTGGAACAACTCGTTTAATGATTATTTTTACAGCCATTTTGTAATCCTCCTTTTTTTGATTAAAGCATCTCTTTTGATCTTAAACAGCAGGGTTATTGTCAAGCAAAAAAAGCAAGCGAGCTGCCGCCAATGTGGATGCAGTCTTACCACTTTCTACGTCCATTAAAATTCCTGGAAGCAACTTGTTCACTTCAGAGTTTTGAAAAAAACGCTCTTTTAAGCCTTCCTTTACAAGGGACCACATCCAGTCCACAGCCTGTTTTTTTCGGTTGGCCTGGAGCTCTCCGGTCAGCGCAAGTTTTTTATGATGGTCCAACACGGACGCCCAGATGATATCAATGCCGTTCATTTCTATGGCGCTGCAGGTCAACACCGGCGGTGTCCAATTGGGCGAAGAAGGTGCTAAAAAATGAAGCGCTGTTTCATACTGTTTTCTCGCCATTTCCGCCCGGTTAACATTGTCTCCATCTGCTTTGTTAACGGCAACGGCATCCGCCAGTTCAAGAACCCCCTTTTTAATTCCTTGAAGTTCATCCCCTGCACCCGAAATCATCAGCAGCAGAAAAAAATCGACCATGGAAGCAACGGTGGTTTCAGACTGGCCCACACCCACGGTTTCAACGATCATCACATCAAAACCGGCAGCTTCACATACAATCATTGTCTCACGGGTTTTTCTTGCAACCCCCCCCAACGTTCCCCCCGAAGGCGACGGCCGGATAAATGCATTTTCCTCGATGGACAGCTTCTCCATACGTGTTTTATCTGCGAGTACGCTTCCGCCGCTCCTTTTACTGCTTGGATCAACGGCAAGAACTGCCACACGATGCCCTTTTTTGACCAGCATGGTACCGAGGCTTTCGATGAAGGTGCTTTTTCCCACTCCCGGTACCCCCGTAATCCCTAAACGTATCGCCTTTCCGGTGTATGGAAGCAGCAGATCGATAACCGTCCGAGCCAGGTCTTGATGCCCTCGAAGAGAACTTTCAATCAAAGTAATGGTTTTTGCAAGCACCCGCCGATCGCACTTGAGCACCCCTTGGACATAAAATTGGGGGTCATCGGATATCATTTTGATTGCTCGAGAACATTCAAAACCTTGTTTGCCGAATCAGTGACAACGGTTCCAGGCCCGAATACACCCTTTGCTCCGGCTTGAAACAAGAAGTCGTAATCCGCCGGAGGAATGACACCCCCCACCACCACATTAATTTCTTCACCGCCTTTTTGCTTGAGAAACTCGATAAGCTGGGGTACCAGGGCCTTGTGCCCTGCGGCAAGGCTCGAAACGCCCACAACATGCACATCGTTCTCCACCGCCATCTGGGCCGCTTCTTCCGGTGTCTGAAACATGGGGCCGATGTCCACGTCAAATCCGAGATCGGCGAATGCCGTGGCAATTACCTTTATCCCTCGGTCATGACCGTCCTGACCCATCTTGGTTACCAATATCCGCGGTCTCCGTCCGTTCTTTTCCTGAAATGCATCGGTTCTCTTACGTATGGATTTAAATATTTCGCTGTCGGCATATTCGTCGGCATATGCTCCGGATATACACTGGGTCGTGGCCACGAACCGGTTGAAGACCTTTTCCATTGCATCTGAAATTTCGCCGACAGTGGCCCGTGCCCGTACGGCAGGAATACAGGCTTCCAGGAGATTCCCGCCGGATTCAGCGGCATGGGAGATCGCCTCTAGAGCCCTTCGCACTTCATTATCATTTCTTTTTACCTTAATTTCTTTTAATCTTGCAACCTGTTCGTGGCGGACAGTCTCTGATACTTCGAGAATATCTTTAAGCGGTTCTTCTTCGATTTGATATTTGTTGACCCCCACAATAACGTCTTTCCCCTGGTCAATGCGGGCCTGTTTTCTGGCTGCCGCTTCTTCTATTCGCATCTTCGGCATGCCGGTTTCAATGGCTTTGGCCATTCCGCCGATTTCCTCGACTTCTCCGATAATTTTTCTGGCGGCTTTAATGATTCCGTCGGTCAGTGCCTCAACATAATAAGAACCGCCCAAGGGATCGATCACGTGACAAATTTGGGACTCCTCCTGAATGACCAGCTGGGTATTTCTGGCAATTCTGGCGGAAAAATCGGTGGGAAGACCCACCGCCTCGTCAAAGGAATTGGTATGCAGAGACTGGGTTCCGCCCAGCGCTGCGGCCAACGCCTCCAATGTGGTTCGAATGATATTGTTATACGGGTCCTGGGCGGTCAGGCTCCAGCCGGATGTCTGGACATGGGTTCGCAACATGAGTGATTTGGGGTTTTTGGGGTTAAACCGGCTCATGATTTCGTGCCACAGAAAACGAGCAGCTCTTAACATTGCGATTTCCATGAAAAAATTCATCCCAACCCCAAAGAAAAACGAAAGCCTCGGCGCAAATGCATCGATGTCCAGTCCCGCGGCAAGGGCGGCCTTGACATATTCGAGCCCGTCGGCAAGGGTAAATGCCGCCTGGAGAACCGAGTCGGCCCCGGCTTCCATCATGTGATAACCGCTGATACTGACCGTATTGTATTTGGGCATGTTTTTGGAACAGTAACCGATAATATCGGATACGACCCGCATGGACGGTTCAGGCGGATAGATGTAGGTGTTTCGGGTCAGATATTCCTTTAAAATGTCGTTCTGAATGGTTCCGCCCAGCTGGTCCTGTTTTACGCCCTGCTCTTCCGCCGCAACGATGTATCCGGCCATGACCGGCAGAACTGCCCCGTTCATGGTCATGGAAACCGTTATCTTGTCCAAGGGAATCTGATCGAAGAGAATCTTCATATCCTCCACGGAATCCACAGCCACCCCGGCTTTACCGATATCCCCCACAACCCTGGGATGGTCCGAATCATATCCTCTGTGGGTTGCAAGATCAAAGGCCACCGAAAGTCCGGTCTGACCGGCGGCCACGTTTTTCCGATAAAATTCATTCGACTCTTTGGCTGTGGCAAACCCCGCATACTGGCGGACGGTCCAGGGCCTTCCGGCATACATGGTGGCCATGGGACCCCTCACATACGGTGAAAAACCCGGAAGGGTGTTTACATGTTCCATCTCTTTAAGATCTTCTTCGGTATAGAGGGGTTTCACCAGAATTCCCTCAGGGGTGTTCCAGTTCAAATCTTCAAGGGACCTTCCTCTGAGCTGCTTGGTGGCAAGATCTTTCCATTTCTGCAAGTCAGGATGTTGAGACATGGGGTTCTCCTTTTCTTACTTTTTAAAAAATCGTTAGACGCCGATTACCTTTCACACAATTCTACCAAAACGCCGTTGGTGGCTTTGGGGTGTAAAAAAGCAATTTTTGCGCCCCCTGCACCTTTTCTCGGTTTTTCATCAATAAGACGTATCCCTTTCTCCTTTAACTCTGCCAGGGCTTCTTCAATATTCTCTACACGGAAGGCCACATGATGCACCCCCGCCCCTTTTTTCTCGAGGAATTTGGCAACCGGCCCGTCGGGAGCCGTCGATTCCAGAAGCTCCACTTCGCTTTCTCCCACCGGGAAGAAGGCTGTGGTGACTTTCTGCTCTTCTACGGTCTCGGTTCCTTCGAAGGCAAGACCCAGGGCATCCGTCCATAAACTTTTACCATCTTCGATGCTGTTTACCGCTATTCCGATATGGTCAACCTTTAATATTTTCATAAAAACCTCCTTTCAAATTATCTAAATTTTTCCATAACACGCTTAAACCCCGGCATGGCATTTATTATGGTAGGATCGTCCACGCAAAATGCAATTCTGAAATATCCGGGTCCGCCAAATCCGCTTCCGGGCACCACAAGGATCAGTTCCTCCTGAAGGGCCTTTACAAACGTTACATCATCGGGAACCGGCGTTTTTGGGAAAAGATAAAAAGCACCCAAGGGTTTGACAAATTCGTATCCGCAATCTGAAAGGCCCTGACACAAAAGGTCCCTTTTTCGGGCATAAACGGAAATGTCCACGCTCGCCCCTTGAAGGGAGGCGACAACCCGCTGCATCAGGCCCGGTGCATTGACAAACCCCAGTATTCTATTGGCCAGCGCCATGCCTTCCATGAGTTCTTCGTTAAATGACGCTTGGGGATTGACCGCCAGATAACCGATTCGCTCACCGGGGATAGAAATGTCTTTAGAATATGAGGTGGCAATGATGCTCTCACGATAACGGTTAAAGATGCTTGGGGCCTCAAATCCATCATAAACGATCTTGCGGTACGGTTCGTCTGCAATGAGGTATAAGGTCCGGTTCAGTTTTTCCCCTTTATCCCTTAAAAGCGTTCCCAGTTCATCGAGGCTCTCTTTTGAATATACCTGGCCGGTGGGATTGTTGGGTGAATTGATAAGCACGGCCTTTGTCTTTTCGGTAATGACATCGGAAATCGCCCGGATATCCAGGGTAAAATCGGCTTTGGTGGGAACGGTTCTTAGACTTCCGCCATGATTTTCCGCGTAAAATTTATATTCGACAAAATAGGGGGCCGGCGTAATAACTTCGTCGCCCGGATCGAGAATTGCTTTCAGGATAACGTTCAGGGCGCCGGCAGCGCCACAGGTCATGATGACGTCATTTTCCGAAACCTGAACCTGCTCCTCTCTGGAAAGAAAATCTGCCACAGACTTGCGAACATGGGGATAGCCCATATTCGGCATATATCCATGGCCCTCGGCAATTGAAGACACGACGGCGGCATCGAGGGCCGCTCGGAATTTATCCGGGGGTTTAAGGTTGGGATTGCCGAGACTGAAATCAAACACATTTTCAACCCCGTGCGCTGCTTTGAGGCGTGTGCCCTCTTCAAACATTTTACGGATCCAGGAAGATCCGGATAATGTTGTCTTGATATGCTTGGCAATGGTCATGTTAAATCCTTATGTTGAGATGACTTCTAAGAACCTGAGTTGACCCCCCTGAAAAAACAGCATCGCCATCCGTCGATTCGATCAAGAAACATCTCGATCTTGGAGGGGTGGATAAAACTCGTGCGAAAGCGGGCCTAAAAAAGAATCCTATACAACAATTAACAAAAAATACTATAACTTGCTTAACCCTTTTAATATATAAATGTTATAAAGAAATTTGCAAGCTCTTTGTGTTAAAATTTTGAAGCGCCCCAAATGGTCAGGAAGGAGCAAAACGGCCTTTTTACGAGACCATCAATCCCGATAAGTTCCCATAACGTATTTTTTACGAATTTCTATTTCAGGGCCGCATGTTTTGAATAAAATCTTTTTTGAACGCCTCGAATCTGTCTTGGCTTATGGCGGTTCGCACATTCTCCATCAGGCGCGTATAGTAATGAATGTTGTGGATGGTATTGAGACGATACGCCAGCAGTTCTTTGGCCATATAAAGATGCCGCAGATAAGCCCTTGAATAATTTTGACAGGTATAACACGTACATTCTGAGTCTATCGGTTCTGTGTCATACTTGAAACGTGAGTTACAGATATTTATGGCACCGAACTTTGTAAACATCTGACCGTTTCTTGCATTCCGGGTGGGAATGACACAGTCGAACATATCACCCCCCAGAGCAACAAGTTCTACGAGATCCTCGGGAGTTCCGACGCCCATGATATATTTTGGTTTCGTGTCGTCGAGGATCGGAAGTGTAAAATCGGCAATTTCGAGCATGATATCCTTGGGTTCCCCAACACTCAGGCCGCCGACAGAATATCCGTTAAAACCGATGTCCATCAGGGCATGGGCGGAAGTTTCTCGCAAATCCTTGAACATGCCGCCCTGAACAATACCAAACAGGGCGTTTTTCTCCTTTCCAAGTGCGGCCTTGCATCTTTTTGCCCATTGGGTGGTCAGCTGGAGGGCTTTATTCGCCGCATCCCATTCCGTGGGATATTTTATGCATTCATCGAGGCACATAATAATGTCAGATCCGAGGCAGAGCTGAATTTCCACCGATTTTTCAGGGGTTAACATATGTTGGGAACCGTCGATATGGGACTGGAACAAAGCACCTTCTTCGGTAACTTTTCTAAGCTTTGCAAGGGAAAAAATCTGAAAGCCGCCGCTGTCCGTTAAAATAGGACCGTTCCAATGCATAAATCCGTGGAGGCCGTTAAAACCGCGGATCACCTCACAGCCCGGCCTGAGGTAAAGATGATACGTATTTCCGAGGATGATCTGGGCCCCACAGTCCAAAAGTTCTTCGGGGGTCAGAGATTTAACCGAGGCCCGGGTTCCCACCGGCATGAAAACCGGCGTCTTTACTTCACCGTGAGCGGTCTGCAAAAGCCCGGCCCTGGCCCGTGTTGCGGTGGATCTGGAAACTACTTTGAAATTAAACATAATATCTATACGATCAACATCGCATCCCCGTAACTGAAAAATCGATACTTTTCCCTTATGGCGGCTTCGTAAGCCATCAAAATCGTTTCACGACCGGCAAACGCCGATACCAGCATCATCAGTGTCGATTTTGGCAGATGAAAATTTGTAATCATTGCGTCGACGACCTTGAACCCATAACCGGGATATATGAAAAGATCGCAGTTTCCGCTGCCATGGGCAACGACCCCGCTCTGCTTCGATGCGTATTCGAGTGTACGTACGCATGTCGTGCCGACGGCCACAATTCTATTTCCCTTTGCTTTTTCCCGGTTGATGACATCCGCCGTCTGTTTGCCAACAAAATACCATTCAGAATGGATGCGATGGTCTCTAATATCGGACACCCTTACGGGCAAAAAGGTACCGTAACTTACGTGGAGGGTAATTGCAACAACCTTCACCCCTTTTTTTCTGAGTTTTTCAAGAAGGCTTTCGGAAAAATGAAGTCCTGCCGTGGGTGCAGCCACGGCGCCCTTTTGCGAAGCATAGACGGTCTGATAAAAGGTCCTGTCATCCTTGCCCTCGGTCCTTTTGATATACGGTGGTAAAGGAATCCGTCCGATCCGGTCGAGGAGGGTTTCAAAGCGGCCGTTGTATAAAAATTTTACCCGATAAATTCCGTCGTTAAAGTCGACGATTTTCCCTGTTAATCCCTGATCAAAAAATAATGTGGCACCGTCTTTGGGTCTTTTCGATGTTTTTATCATGCACCGGCAAATAAATTCACCCGTATCGATCCGGTCTTTGCCGCCGTCCGGATAGCCTAAAATAAGAACTTCGGCCCTGCCGCCGGTCTCCTTTTGGCCGACCAGTCTTGCCGGAATGACGGCTGTGTTATTGATAACCAGAACGTCTGAAGGGGTTAAGAGATCGCAAATATCGTAAAAACGTTGATGCCCCAGCATCCTGGTTTTCCGATCCACGAACAGAAGTTTTGATCGGTCACGCTGTGCCACCGGATTTTGAGCAATGAGCTCTTCGGGGAGATTATAGTTGTAATCCTCCAACAAAAACATGTCGAGTCAGGTTTCCTTTGATCAATGATTATTCTCCAATGGTAGATTCAATGGTTTTTTTTGCCTGGTCAAGCCCTTCCATAACACTTGAGCGATCCTTTCCCAAGGCAACAATACGGGCAAAAAAGGAGCCGTCCGCCACCCTAAAGCCGCCGCCGATGTGATCCATAATTAAAACATCTTTTTTCAGCCGGTTTTCTGCAATTTTTTTAAAAGATTCACGTTCTTGCCCGTTATGCGGAATCGTCGCGCAGGTATTCACCGAGCCATGGGTTTTGTAATTGTACGTTCCCCAGTGGATGTTATTTGGATTTTCCAACATCTCTTGGGTATTTTTCGGAAATCTCCCTTTTTGAACGGCATAATATTCCAGTTCCGGAAGCGTGGCCGTTCCTTCGGGCAAGTTATTTTCAAGAGCACAGCAAAACTCCATGGCGGTTCCCTGTTTACGGGCATTCACTTCAAGAAAAAAAATGCGTCCCATTGGGTCCACTATGTAATCGCAACCGAACATGCCTCGAAAACCTTCCTGGGCTAGCCATTTGCCGATCTTGCGCGTATATTTTTCAAGTTTGGCCACACACCCTTTTTTAAGTATCGTCGGGAAGATGGAACCGACGAACTGGGTACCGTGTTCAATGAACTGATCCGCAACGCCTGCGATATAGATATCATTTTCATTGGCCACCACACCCAGAACCGTGGGGTCGTGGTCGTGGGGAATGAATCGACTGATGAGATACCTTGGTTTCTCATCCTTAAATCTTTCAAGGATATCGTCACGACGGTGAGCAACGATGCTTTTCAATCCCCCGGAGCTATATTCCTCGCTGACAAAAATGCCGTGGGTCCAGTTTGACCAGAGTTGGTCGGTTGTTTGCAGAAGTTCGTCAAATCCGTTACAGATTCGATGGTCCACCAGGGGAAGAATATTTTTACAGGCCTGGTACTGGAATATCTTGCTGTTCAATCTTTCGGATATCCTGCTGTCAGGACCGATTATGGAAACACCGGGCAATCGGTCGAAATTCATTTCCGGCATGCTCTGGTACATATAGATATATAGTTTTTTCTGTCTCTCAAGTAAATTTTGAACCAATTCTCTCACGTGACGATTGCTCGAGACGCTGGACAAGAATTTTTTGGTGGGTATTCTACAGCTTCCTTTTCGGCCGTGTATGCGCGAAAATTCATCCACCCGTGGATTGATAACCATCATGTTGGGATACGGGTATTGGCCCAGAACATCCTGGACGATGGATATAAAATCGATCTTGCGGTTGTAAATTTTAGAAAGTGCTTCTTTTAAAAAAATGTTCAGCCCGTAATTTTTTATGGATCCGATATACAAAAAATAGTGGGTGTCTTCTTCCAATTGATAATTGGAAAAATAGATATCCGACATGATGGTCCTTTTACCGGCCAAACCGGAACCAAAAATATTTGCTACAAAGGCACTAAGACCCAAAGAATATATTTATTACTCTTTCTTCGTGCCTGGGTGCCTTAGTGGCAGAATTGGAAAAGTTTTGTCAAAAAAAGCACAAAATTCAATTTTGATGAACTCGTTAAAAGTCTTTTGTGAGCGACATCGAGCAATTTTGGAGAAAGATTCATGATGCGCCTGGCGTTAAAATTGCAAGCTGTTTGAGGGTGTTAGCCCGAGTTCTTGCAATTTAGCCGGGCGCGTCATGAATCCCAAAATTGCTTGGGGAGCAAGCAAAATCAGACTTTTTACGAGTTCGTCAATTTTAAGTAACCATGATTATCCGTAGGTTTCGGCAATGTAATCTATGATTCGGCCGGCAATATCCAGTCCGGTTGCTGCTTCCAGGCCGGTAAATCCAGGCGTATAGTTGACTTCGATAACCCAGGCCTTTCCATGTGAATCGACAATTAAATCGACGCCGGCGATTTCAAGGCCCAGGGCATCTGCAGCCTTCAACGAAATATTTTCCCACTCGGTTGCAAGGTCCACCGGCCAGCTTTTCTTGCTTAAATGAAAATTAGCTCTGAAATCTCCTGCCTTGGGTTCGAGTTTCATGGCTCCGGCGACAACGCCGCCGATGACCAAGACGCGTATATCCTGCCGGTTGTCGGGAGGAATAAATTCTTGTACCAGCATGCCTTTGCTGGGCTCAAGATTATTATGAAGGATCAACCTTGCTTTGTGTTCCGTGTCAACCAGAAAAACCCCCTCTCCCACACGGCCGCTGACCTGTTTAACGACCACCGGATACCCCCCCAGTCGAACCAAAACAGACTGAAAGCCTTCATAGGAATTGATGAGGCCTGTATCCGGAATGGGCAGCCCAGCGGCAGATAACGCCTGAAGGGTGAGAAACTGATCTTTTGCAAGGCGGATGGCATCCAGATTATTGACCAAAGGAATCCCCATATGGCTCAGATGGGGGACCAGGGCCAGACTGGAATCGTTTACGGTGGAACCCTGCCGCGGCAGAACAACATCCAAGATGCCGATATTCGGAAACCCCACCATGCCGGGGCTACCGTCCTCTAGGGTCGCCCACGCCTGTAGCGGATCCACCACAATCAAACCATGGCCTCTTTGAGCCGCTGCTTCTGACAACCGCTTGGTGGGCGGGTATTCATAGCCTTCGGCGGTAATAATGCCTATGTTGATGCCCATATTTTCACCTTTCTGATGAATAATTTTAAAAAGAAGCCCCCGGTAACAGGGGCCGGGGGCAGACGGTATACAAAATATCGAGCCGATTTCTTCGCGGCTGTTAATCCAAACGACAGTTTAAACGGAATATCACGAAAAATCCTGAAAAACGCAAGAAAAATTAGAAATGCCGATAAAAATATTCATCATCGAAGGGAACAGATTAAAATAAATCAGTCAAAATGAAACATCTTGTTTTAACAGTATTTTTACAAAAATGTTTGACTTAAAAAACATAAATTAATAAAATCCAAAAATCCTCGTAAAGCCGCAAAAAAATTGACCCTAAAAAATTCATGGTGTTGCCATGCGCCGAACGACCAGACCGTTGAAAAACTTTTCGCGCCTATGGGTATGCCTTTTACTGGTTTTAAGCAGCATCCTTTTTTCCGGTTCCGCTTTTGCTTTTGAAAAAACAGTTACCAATTCTTTGGGGATGGAATTTACCCTGATACCCTCCGGAACTTTTACCATGGGCAGCCCTGAGGATGAGCCCTATCGAGGCAGCTCCGAAGTCCAGCACCGGGTTTCCATCACCAGGCCGTTCTACATGCAGACCACCGAGGTTACGTTAAAACAATGGCAATCCCTAATGGGACGGCGGTTTTTGGCGCGCCAAAAAGGTTCTGATAACATGCCGGTTACCCAGGTCTCCTGGTTCGACTGTCTGAAATTCCTAAAATACCTCAACCGGCTGGGCGAAGGAAAATATCGGCTTCCCACAGAGGCGGAATGGGAATACGCCGCCAGGGCCGGTACCCAAAGCGCTTTTTTCTGGGGGGATGCCATCGATTGTGAAAAGGCCATGTATGGAAACAACAGTCTCAAACACAATGTTTGCCAGCTTTATGTTCAATCCATCGGCGTAGGGATCGATCAGCCGGCGCCGGTAAAAACTTACCGGCCCAACCTGTGGGGGTTGTATGATATGCACGGCAATGTCTGGGAATGGTGCATGGACTGGTATGGAGATCTCGGTAAAAATCCGGTAACGGATCCCAACGGCCCGGAATCAGGAACCATGCGGATCCGCCGTGGCGGGAGCTGGTTTAAACACGGTTACGCATGCCGGTCCGCCAATCGGTCTTTTGGACATCCGGCGACCCGTTATAGTACCACCGGCTTCAGACTGGTCAGGGATGTTCCGTAATGCTCAAATTTGTCGGCAAATGGCTAAAGATTTTTGAGGATGAAATCCGCCTGTTCTTGTGGATATTTTTTCTTTTTTTCCTTTTGCGCAGCGCCAACGTCATCCTAAACAATTATGCCGAAACCGCCTTTCTGAAACGTTTCGGTGTCGAATATCTCCCCATCGTGTATATGCTCAATTCAATCGCCCTCTTTTTTCTCATGGGGGTGCTGACCGGAATCATGGGTAGAGTTCCGGGCGCACGTATTTTATCTTACCTTTTTATATTCTGCGGCGTTTCAGTGGGAGGAATACGGGCCTTAATCCCTTTTGGCTTTGATCTGATCTATCCGGCCCTCTTTATGCTAAAAGCCCAATATGAGGCCTTACTTGGGCTTTTGTTCTGGAACATGGCCAACGATCTTTTCAATACAAGACAGTCCAAACGACTTTTCCCTCTCATTACGGCCGGCGGCGTCATCGGTACCATGCTGGGAAGTTTCGGCACACCGTTTCTGGCCAAGGCCATTACCCTGGACAACCTTCTGCTCTTCTATATGGGTACCGCCCTTATCGGAGCCGTTGTCGTCAGACAAATGGGAAAAGCTTATCCCACCCTCCTTTTATTTGGTGATGGAAAAACCAAAAAATCGAAGTCCCGGGGCAACATCATTGAGGAATTCAAAAAAATTATCCCTTTATTGAAAGAGTCTTCACTGGTCAAGATTTTAATTTTATTGACCTTTCTTCCCAACGTCATCATTCCCATCATGAACTATCAATTCAACTTTGCGGTGAATGCACAGTATGCCACCGAATCGGGTATGATACATTTTTTCGGCGTGTTCCGGGGGTTTTTAAATGCCATCAGCCTGTTTATTCTTTTGTTTGTCGGCCGCATATACGGTCGTTGGGGGCTGCCGGTGGCATTGATGTTTCATCCCGCCAATTATATTTTGGCGTTTCTGGCCTTTTTGTTCAGGTTCGACATCTTTTCGGCCATGTATGCCCGGATGTCCACCATGATCTTGCGGACAACCATCAACAATCCTGCCCGGGATATCTTGATGGGGCTGATTCCAACATCCCTGCGTTCCATTTTAAGGCCCTTTCTCAGGGGAACGGTGGTGCGCATCGCACTGCTCATGGGATCGGGCATGATATTAGTTTCCGAAAAGCTGTTCCATCCCAAGTATTTGTCCCTGGTAGCCATCCCATTTGCAGCGGCGTGGCTTGCCTCGGTTTTTGCGTTAAAAAGGAAGTATTCAAAAATCCTTCTGGACCTCATCTCCAAAGACACGTTCGATTTGAAGGCCTTGGAGGAAGCGGACATGGAACAAATTTTCAGTGGGGGGAAAATTGAGTCCCAGCTGGTTCAGGCGTTTCTCGACGCCCGGGGAAATCGTTCCCTTTGGTATGCCCGCCTCCTTAACTCCCTGGGAATAAAAAGTTTAGATCAACACCTTTTGACCGCACTGAAACATCAGACAGGCAGTGTCCGGGCAGATCTATTAGGATTTCTGTCTCCTAAGGCCGGGCAAGAAGCCGCAGATATGTTGGCGGATCTGGCAGCATCTGAAAAAAATCCGGATATCATCGCAGCCGCTGTTAAAGCTGTAAACCGGCTCGATTCCGATGCTTCTGCCGTGTTCGATTATGCAACGTTTCTCAACAGTAAACATCCTGAAATTAAAGCCCATGCACTGATCGGACTCTGTCACCGAACACCGGAAAAATACAGTTCCACCATCGCTTCCTGGCTCCGTTCAGAGGATTTGGCCCAGAGAAAGGCAGGCATCATCGCTGCCGGCGGGTCAGGGGACATCTCTTTTTGCGACGGTCTCAAAAAGATGCTGGCGGACAAAGAAAATGAGCCGGTTTTGCCGAATATTTTAAATGGGCTTTATGCCCTCAGGGCCACTGAACTCACGGATCGGGCCCTGCCCTATCTGTCGAATAGTTCGAAGAAGGTGCGTCAGGCGGCTCTGGCGGTCATTGAAATCGAAAACGATGCGCTCTTAAGAAAAACAATTTCGATGATGGCCGTTTCCGATGAAAATATTTTCGAACTTGCCAAAAAAAAGATTGAAACAGCCCCGCATCAAAATACTCAGTTGCTGGTAGAATCGCTGGTCATACCCAACCGAAAGATCAGAAAAGGGATATTCGATTTGCTGGAATCTTTGGATATTAAAGATCTGGATATTTTTCGGTTCGCACAAAGTCAGGTCAAGGAAAGTTATCAATACCTGGCGAATTCCGTGAGTCTCGAAGCTTTCCAAGAAACCCCTTCCCGAAACCTTCTCATCGATCATTTTAACGAAAAAATGCAACTTAGAATCGAAAACATTCTGCGAGTCCTGGCCCTTCAGGACCCATCCGGAGAAATAAAAATTATCTACAGGGGATTATTATCTTCAGATGCCCGTAAACGTTCCAACGCAATCGAAGCCCTGGAGGATATGGTGGACAAACGCTTGTTCAAAATAATGTTGCCCCTGATGGAAATTCATTCTCCCCAAGAAAGCCTTAACGCCGGGAAGAAGAACTTTGATCTCATGGAATTAGATTCCGAAGAAAAAAAATTTTTTTTCCACCTCCTCACCGATGGGGACTGGGTAACCACAGCATTGACACTGAATTTAATTCACGATAATAAGTCTGAGCACATCGATCATGACGTCGTGATAGAATTTATCTCATCCGAGAATAAATTTATACGGGGGATGGCCCAGCGGATCATCGACCAACATGCAGCGGAAGGAGGACAGGATGGCGGATGACGTCACAATTTCGGACAAGATTATGCTTTTGAAAGGCATAGAAATATTTGAAAGCCTGTCGGTCAGCGAACTTGCCGCCATCGCATCGGTCGTTGAAGAAATCGATTGCACGCCGGGTGAAGTCATCATTCAAGAAGGAACCGTTGGAGACACCATGTACCTTGTGGTCAAGGGAGAAGTGTCGGTAATTAAAGATCTGGGCGAAATTAACGAGATTGAAATCGATCGAATCAAAGCCGGTGACTATTTCGGAGAGATGGCCCTCTTTGAAGATGCGGTTCGATCGGTAAGCATCCGGATTGAAGAAGCATGCAGATTTATGGTGTTACATAAACAGGAATTCAAAGAACTTGTCCGGGAATATCCACAGATAGCCTTGGAAATTTGCAAAGTATTGAGCGGCAGAATCCGTAATCTTCACAGAAAAATAGAAAAACGCGAATTTTGTAACCCAGAGATTTGACAATGAAAATTGCTTTTTTAATGGATCGTTTGGAACCCATCGATCCGATGATGGAAACCACCAGTCATCTCATGTATGAGTGCAACCAGCGGGGCCATACGGTCTATTTTCTCGAGCCCCATGATATCTATATCCGGGGATACAAGGTGGTTGCAAGGATGCGCAACATTACCGTACCAACCGACCTTTCCATGAAAAAATATTGGCGATCCGCAATAAAATGCCTGAAAAAGGACGATCTCATATTTGAAACCGTGACCGAACTTGATGCACTGTTTCTGAGAAAAAACCCGCCCCTCAATTATCAGGCCATGGAATTCCTTTCACCGGTCAATGACCGGGTCTTTATGATCAATTCCACCAATGGACAGATTCTGGCCAACAGTAAACTCTATACGCTCCATTTTCCAAACATCATCCCCATGACACATGTGTCCAGGGACCCGAAACGGTTGAAAAAAATCATCGATGATTTCGGCGGCGCCATGGTGATTAAACCGTTGCAACGCTACGGCGGAGAGGGGGTTATCAAGGTCAGTACCCGGGACCAGGAAAACCTGAATTCACTGATCAATTATTATGTAAAAGGATACGAAGATTACCCGGCACGGGAGCCGATCATGGTTCAGGAATTTCTGGAAGTCGTAAAAAAAGACGGGGATATTCGGATATTGATTTTGAATGGAGAGATCCTGGGCGCCATGCGGCGAATACCGATGAATGGAGACTTCAGGACCAACGTTCATGCAGGCGCCAGTGTGTTCAAGCACACCGTTACGGAAAGGGATAAAGAAATCTGCCGGGCAATCAAAGACCGTCTCATAAAAGATGGCCTTTATTTTGTGGGAATCGACGTAATTGGGGATAAACTGGTGGAAATCAACTGTGTCAGCCCCGGTGGAATCCCCCGTATCAACAAGCTGGATGGTATAAAACTCGAAGTCAACGTTATCGATTTTGTGGAACGGAAAGTTTTAGAGATGAAAGGAAAGAACGATTAGTTTGGAATTGACCGATCCTATGAAAAATTTATTATCCAGATCCGCCTGGACAGCCGTCATCGTTGCCGGATTGCTGCTCTTCGTTCTATCCTGTGTGGATAAAAAGGATGCTCGATTTCTCAAAGTTGGACTTCCTGAAGAACCGAAAACCTTCAACATCTGGCTGGCCAGCGATGCCAATTCCAAAAAAATCCTGTCCCTCATTTACCAGCCGCTGTATCTGCGGGATCCTGAAACCCTGGATCTGATACCGTGGTTGGCCTCCGGCGAACCCCAATATGATCCGGCAACGATTTCCTATACCGTCCGCCTTAAACCCGCCAAATGGTCTGATGGATCGGATCTGACATCCTCCGATGTGGCCTTCACCGCTTCTTTGATAAAAGAATTTAAAATACCCCGGTACTACTCTTCATGGAAATTTATTAAAAAAATAGAAACTCCGGATAACCACACCGTCCGCTTCTATCTTGAAGAACCGAAAGCCATATTTTTGACCCGAACACTGACGTCATCAATTGTATCCAAAAAAGAATGGGCAGATATTTCCCAAGGCGCCAGAACCCAGCAAAAACCACTGAAAGCCCTGATCAATCACAAAGTCGAAAAACCGATGGGATGCGGCCCGTTTGTCTTAGAAAAATGGGGCCGGGGCACGTATATTCATCTTCAAAAAAACAGGTATTTTTTCGGCCTTCATCAGGAAATTGGCGGACGAGTTCTCGGCCCGTATGTGAACGACCTTCTTTTTAAAGTGTACGGAACCGCGGATGTCGCCGTACTGGCCCTGAAAAAGGGGGATATCGATTTGTTTTGGTGGGGAATTCAACCCGGATATATCGATAACCTAAAGCAGGACAGAAACATTAAAATATTTTACGGTAAAAAAAGTGCGCTATATTTCTTGGGCTTTAACCTGAGAACCCTGCCGTTCAGCGATGTCAACCTGAGAAAGGCGGTGGCCGTCCTGGTTGACAAGGAGTTTATCATTTCTCGTATCCTCCAGGAATACGGTACCCGTATGGACTCTATCATTCCGACGGGGAATCGATACTGGTTCTGTTCGGATGTCTCCTGCTACGGAGACGGCATGGACCGGAACCAACGCATTAAAGAGGCCTATCATATCCTTCACACGGCGGGATATACTTGGGAAGTACCGCCCGTTGACGAGGGCGGCAGGGTCGTCCCCGGCAAAGGGATACGGATGCCCGACGGCCAACCGATGAAAAAAATCACCATCCTAACGCCGCCGGCCGATTATGATCCCCACCGGGCCATGAGCGGCATGATGATACAGGAATGGCTCAAGGTTTTGGGTATCACGGCGGCTTCCCGACCCATGGCCTTTGGAGCGCTGCTCGATCAGGTTAAAGGGCGTCATGAATTTGATGCCTTTATCCTGGGGTATGGAAGACTGTCCATGGACCCCGATTACTTGAGGAATTTTTTCCATTCCGCCAACGACAAGGAGCGGGGATGGAATATGAGCGGATACAACAATCCCGAGTTTGACCGCATCGCCGAAAAATCTGCAAGTGAGATGAATCCGGAGCTCCGCCAAAAACTGATTCATGAGATGCAGAAAATCATCATGGCGGATGTTCCGTATCTCCCTATTTACAATCCGGCACTCCTGGAGGCCGTGCGCACAGACACCTTCAGCGGCTGGGTGGAAACCTTGGATGGAATTGGAAACATCTGGTCCTACTGCCTGGTCAGACAAAATGATGCAACTTCTCCATAAATTTTGAAAAATTGAATTCTATAATATAAAACACCTGAAACGCCCATGCAGCTGAACTTAATACGGAATTGTTAAATGGAAGTCCGAAAATTTGTCTTAAAAAGATTTGTCGAGATATTCATAATTTTCTTTGTGATCTTAACGGTACTCTTTTTGCTGTTCCGTCTGGCTCCCGGGGATCCGGTGACCCGGATGGTGGACCCCACCTTGACCCCGGAGGATTCGCAGCATTTGATCGCCCAATTGGGGCTCGATCAGCCCATGGGACTTCAGTATCTCTATTATATCAAAAACTTCTTAACTGGTAATTTCGGAAATTCTTTTCATTACGGCGAGACGGTATCCTCGATTATTTGGAGTCGGCTTCCAAACACCATCATCCTCTTTACCACTTCAATCTTGCTTTCCGCCTTCGTGGGCGTTTTTTTGGGCAAAATCGCATCCTGGAAAAAAGGGACAAAAACGGATACCTGGATGACCTTGGGAGCACTGGTCTGCCACACCCTTTTTCTCCCCTGGCTGGCCATGCTGCTGATCTGGATTTTTGGATTTAAAATCGGATGGTTCCCTTTGAACGGCATGATTTCACCGGAGATATGGATGGACCCGTCGTCCGGGGTCTGGTTGAAAATATTGGATGTACTTCACCACATGGTTTTGCCTCTGGCAACGTTGTTTTCAATTCATTTTGGAAGTTATTTGCTTCTGATGCGCAGCAGCATGCTGGATACACTTAAAGAAGACTATATTTTAACGGCAAGGGCCAAGGGACTCGAAGAAAAGACCATCCGCAATAAACACGCAGCACCCAATGCCGCACTGCCGGTGGTGACCAGTGTCGGGATCAGCCTGGCATTTTCCCTCAGCGGCGGCGCCCTGACGGAAACCGTCTTCAGCTGGCCAGGGATTGGACGGGAGCTGGTCTTTGCAGTGAGCAACAGTGATTATCCCCTGGCCCAGGGCTCCTTTTTATTGATTGCCATCGTGGTTCTAATGGCCAACCTGGTGGTGGATGTTCTTTACGCATACCTGGATCCAAGGATTAAATACTGATAGGAAAATCGATGACAGCGAACCCATCGACGCAAACATCAAATATCCGTGAAAGACCTTCCAAGAGGTTTCCCACCATCGAGCGTTTGGTGGAAGGCTGGGCGGTCTATAAAGAGAACCTTATTGGGAAAATCGGCCTGACCCTGCTGGTCATTTTTGCGCTGATGGCCGTATGCAGTTTTTTCCCCCCATTGATCGATCCCATGTACCATCCCATGACCGGCGTAGATCCGCTCATCTCCCATTCTACGGGGCCGAGTTGGCGTCACTGGTTGGGAACGGACTTTATCGGCCGCGACATTCTGTGCCAGCTTTTGGCCGGTGCCCGCATTGCGTTTATGGTGGGGATCTCTGCAGCATTCATGAGCATATTCCTCGGCACGGTCATTGGCATGATTGCCGGCTATGCAGGAAAAATTATGGACACACTCCTCATGCGTCTGGCGGACATGATTATGGTGATGCCAACCCTCCTGGTGGTGCTGATTTTGTCGTCATTGTTCGGGCAGTTAAACATTTGGACCATCGTTCTGCTGATCGCCCTGTTTCGCTGGCCGGGAGTTTCCCGGGTCATCCGGGCCCAGACACTCTCTTTGAAGGAACGGCCGTTCATCGAAGCTGCCAAAGTAACCGGAGCCTCCCATTTTCGAATCATTTTCCGCCACATTATGCCCAATGTGCTGCCGCTGTCACTGTTGTACATGACCTTCCGTGTCACTTCGGCCATCATCATTGAGGCTGCCCTGGCATTTCTGGGGTTCGGAGATCCGAGCACCGTCAGCTGGGGCATGATGCTGCAATGGGTTTGGAAAACCGGGCACATGTTTCAGGCGCCGTATTGGCTGCTGCCTCCCGGCATCTGTATTTCATTGCTAACCCTTTCATTTTACATGCTGGGCCGCGCCATGGAGGAAGTGCTGGATCCCAGGCTTCGAAAGGAGGTAGCACAAGAATAAAATGGCACTGTTGGCGGTTGAAAACTTAAGTGTCGGGTACCATACCCGAAAAGGCTTCCTAAAATCGGTACAGGCCGTCTCCTTTTCTCTGGCTGAAGGCGAATCCCTCGGCCTTGTGGGAGAATCGGGCTGCGGCAAAACGACCATTGGCATGTCCTTGATGGGATTGCTCCCGGAAAATGCCGCTGTCACCGGCGGGAAGATTCTGTTTGAAGGCATAGATTTGCTTCAGCTGTCGAAAAAGGAGATACGACAAGTTCGTTGGAAAAAGATTGCGATGATTTTTCAAGCGGCCATGAATGCCTTGAATCCGGTTCACAGGGTCGGTGAGCAGATTGCAGAGGCTATTTTGGCCCACGATACCGAAATATCTGAAGAAACGGCCATGAAACAGGTTGAAAGTCTCTTCCAGGTGGTGGGGATCCCGCCGGACCGTATGAAAGACTATCCCCATCAATACAGCGGCGGCATGAAACAGCGTGCCATTATTGCCATGGCCCTGTCCTGCAATCCGTCCCTGATCATTGCAGACGAGCCCACCACCGCTCTGGACGTCATTGTGCAGGATCAGATCTTAAACGCCATCAAGGATTTTCAAAATAAACTGAATGTCAGTCTGATATTCATATCCCACGATATCGCCGTCGTGGCAGATGTCTGTGACAGCATTGGCATTATGTTCGCCGGCCGGCTGGTGGAATATGGTAACGTGAAGGACGTTTTTGATGCGCCGATGCATCCGTATACCCAATCACTGATGGCCTCGTACCTGACATTGGACAAGGATATCGCTCAGTTAGACTCTAAGCCGGGTGAAACTCCGGACCTCGTGAATCCGACACCCGGGTGCTGTTTTTCCGAGCGGTGTGCCGTCGCAGACGCCGCCTGCAGTCTCAACACCCCTGAATGGGTAGAAATTTCGCCGACGCACAAAGCCCTTTGCAGTCGGTTCAAATGAAAAAGATACTGTAATGAAAGATCCAAACACCGTTATCGTACAGCTGGAAAGCATCTCTAAAACGTTCCGAACAAGGACCTCTTTTTTAAAAGGCGCCCCAAAAGAGGTTGTGGCACTCAACCGGGTGTCTCTTGAGATATTCAGGGGAGAAATCTTTGGCCTGGTGGGCGAAAGCGGCAGCGGCAAAACCACAACCGGGCGTCTCATCGTAAAGCTGGAAACACCGGACAGTGGAAAATTGTTGTTGGACGGAAACGATATTACCCAGATCAAAGGTAGAAACTTGAAAAATTTTCGCAGAAAAGTGCAGATGATTTTTCAGGATCCCTACCAGTCTCTAAACCCTTATCTCTCAGTGTACGACAGCGTTTCCGAGCCCCTGATCGTCCATAATGTGGGCGATTCGAAAACCCGTAAGGATAGGGTCTGGCAGAGTCTGAGTGTTGTGGGTCTCTCCCCTCCGGAGGACTTCTTTTACCGCTATCCGCATCAGATGAGCGGCGGACAGCGCCAGCGGGTAGCCATTGCCCGGGCCATGGTCCTGAAACCGGAGTTCGTGGTGGCCGATGAACCCACGTCCATGCTCGATGCGTCCATCGCGATTCATATTTTTAACATTTTATCAGAATTACGGAAAAAGTTTAAGGTCACCTTCCTTTTTATCACCCACAGCCTGGCGGCCGCCCGCTATCTATGTGACCGTATTGCCGTAATATATAAAGGCGAGATAGTGGAGACAGGCTCTGCAGAAAATATTATCCAGAATCCCCAACACCCGTATACCCAGGCACTTATCAAGGCACACCCTCGATTCCGGCATGGCCCGATTCTAAAAAAATATATTCCGATGAAGGAGAAGCGTTAAAACCGCCCATTGTTTTCAGAGATGAACCGAAATTTTCAAGTATTCTATGAAGCATCTTTCATCCATCGATCCAGGATGTCCCTGTCTTTTTGATCGATGGCGGTGATCTGAAGCTGATGAACGGTTTCCCCAGCGCTTTCCTCGACGGACAATACCTTGGCATAAATATCTCCAAAACAGTGGGCATCCACACAAAAATCGAAAACCAGTTTGATGTCCGTAAAGGGTATCAGCGGCGGCACAATCGATGCCGTGATTGAATTCTCACCCAACATGAGGGTCTCCCCTGACAAGGTGCTGTTGGATATCTTTTTATCGTCCACTTGCCAGCAGCTAAAGGGCAGGTTCATGGGAACGCCCGCTTCAACACCATCTCGTATTTTTAGTTCAAGATTATAGGGCGGTCCAATTTTTTTTACGGAATAGGCCACCAGAGGTCTTTTGACGCCTTTCATCACGAACGCCTGGGGAGCTTCACAGGCGACCAATTCCTTGATCAGGTTGTACGTCGATTCTCCAATGAAGACCTGTCCGCCGACGGTATTCGATTCTATACGCGACGCATTATTGACCGCCGAGCCCACAACCGCATATTTCATTCTCACTTCGGAACCGATATTCCCGACCACCACGCTGCCGGTGTTGATACCAATGCCCATTTCAAGGGGCGGATGCCCCTCACGGATAATCGTGTTGTTCAGATCGTCCAGAGCATGCTGCATAGCAATGGCACAGGCAACCGCGCGCTCGGGATCGGTTTCGTTATTTTCAGGAACCCCGAAAACGGCGAGGATCGAATCGCCGAGGATCTCATCGATGATGCCGTCATAATCTATGATTATCTTGGACATGCGCTCGAGATACCGGTTCAAAAGCTGGATCATGATTTCCGGATCCAGGGTTTCAGAGAGGCTGGTGAAACCGCGAATATCCGACATCAATATGGTAACGGTTCTTCTCCGGCCACCGATTTTATGCCCTTCGGGGGACTCCAGAATGTTATCCACAACCTTCTTTGAAAGGTATCGGCCGAACATGTCCCGAATAAAATTGACCAAGCGCAAACGTTCTTCAGAAACTTTGAAAAGGGTGGCCAGCATTTCTTTTCGTGTGGAAACGATCTCATTGATCTCCCGGGGAGTATCTTCCGAAATATTTACATCGAACTCAGTAAAATCACTCTCCTTTAAACGCAGATTCGCAGCGGAAATGGCCTCAAGGGGCAGGATGATTTTTCGATTTAGAAACTTCCGGAAGGTCACCATGACAAAAAGAATAATGATGGCAATGAGCAAGGAAATCCTTACAGCATACCAGAACAGGTCCCCCGGCTGGACATGGTGATCCGTCAGATATCGATACACCAGGGACCACACCAGCAGAATGCTTTCAATGATCAGAATGCGCCAAAAAATCCCTTTTAAAAGAATTTTTCGGACCCCTTCCCCCCTATAATTTGATGATTTAACCGTTTTTTTTTTGTCTGCTGTTTTTTCCAACGAGCACCCTGTTTTGAAACATTTTATGATTAGAGCCTTATGCGCATCCTGGTTATCTTTTCCCCAGATACACCAGACAGACCCCCCCAAGCATCAGTACAAACCCGAATCGTTGCAGAGCCTTGTCCGGCATTTCAAGAACTTTTTCTATAATAAACTTCATTTTTTCAGGAAATGCAAAATACGGAAGTCCTTCCACCACCATTACCATGCCCACAACACACAGAAAAAATTTCATCACCGTCCTCTTTTCAATTCCTATTAAAGATTTTTTATAAAATTTCATCAAGGTTTTGTCAAAATAAAAGAATGTAATAAGATTTGGAGATGATCCTAAGATTTTAAATCCGTCTCAAATTGGTCAATGCCTTTTAATTATGCCTTGACTAATTTTTTGCAATCGTTCAAAATTCAAGATCTGGCAAAAGGATCGCGTCAGACTCCGGGTCAATCTGTAAAATATACAGACGCACAACACGTCAGCTTTTTCAAACCGGAATCTCCTTTGAACCCTGCGGGTCAAAGAACAAAATTGTTAACCAAGATTGACAAACTCGTAAAAAGTCATTTTAACGCCTGGATACCCGCTTTCGCGGGCATGACGAATATTATATCTATATGATATTATTAGTTTTGTTGTCATTCCCGCGTAGGCGGGAACCCATAAAAATGGGGAAATGGGATTTTTTACGAAACCATCAAGCTTAAAAATGGCATATGAACCTGTAATAGGGCTTGAAGTTCATTCTCAGCTCAAAACAAAAACCAAAATTTTCTGCACCTGCTCCACATCGTTCGGAGCGGCGCCCAACACCCACACCTGCCCCGTATGTCTGGGCATGCCCGGTGTGCTCCCGGTTCTGAATAAAAAGGTGGTCGATTACACCCTGCACATGGCCATTGCAACACACTGTAAAATCAACCGGGAAAGCAGATTTGCCCGAAAAAATTATTTTTATCCGGACCTTCCCAAAGGATACCAGATTTCCCAGTACGAACTGCCCATCGCCCAAAATGGATTTATCGAAATAGAACTAAACGGTCAGAAAAAACGAATCGGTATAACACGCATCCACATGGAAGAAGATGCCGGCAAATTGACCCATGATCCGGACCGCCCACTGAGCATGGTCGATTTCAACCGAACCGGCGTACCCCTGATGGAGATCGTCAGCGAACCGGATATCCGATCGCCCGAAGAGGCCGGTGCGTATCTCCGGCACCTGAGATCCATCGTCCGCTACCTCGGGATCAGCGACGGCAATATGGAAGAAGGAAGCTTCCGGTGTGACGCAAATGTGTCCATCAGACCCAGAGGATCCGGCCCCTTCGGAACCCGGACGGAATTAAAAAATTTAAACTCCTTCAAGCACGTTGAAAAGGCGATTTCCTTTGAAATCAACCGGCAAAAGGAAATCCTGGAAGACGGGGGCCAGGTGGTTCAGGAAACTCGATTGTGGGACCCGGACAAAAACAGATCCACGTCCATGCGGGGCAAGGAGGAAGCCCATGACTACCGTTATTTCCCGGATCCCGACCTTTTGCCCCTGGTCATCGATGACGACTGGATCGATTCGATCAAAACGGCCATTCCAGAACTTCCGGATGAAAAGAAGCAGCGGTTTATGGATGAATACACGCTTCCGTCATACGACGCCGAGCTTTTGACATCGAGTCGGGAACTTGCGGATTACTTTGAAGCCTGCATGGATGCCTTCCCCAACCCCAAGCAGGTCAGCAACTGGATTATGGGGTCTTTGCTGGGTCTATTAAATGCCCGGGGCATGTCCATTGCCGGGTCGCCGATTTCCCCCGAAAATCTCTCTCAACTTCTTAAACTCATTGACCAAAAAATTATCAGCGGTAAAATCGCCAAGACCGTATTTGAGGAAATGGCACACACCGGCCGGCCGCCCAAAGAAATCGTGGAGAGAAGGGGGCTGGTTCAGGTTACCGACGAATCGGCCATAAAATCGACGGTATTAACGGTGCTTCAGCAGTGTTCAAAAGAAGTGGACGATTATAAAAAGGGAAAGACCAAGCTTTTCGGATTTTTTGTCGGCCAGGTCATGAAGGAGACCCAAGGAAAAGCCAATCCGAAAATCGTCAACGAAATATTAAAAGACCTGCTTGAAAACGAATAATAAAATTAAAAACATACCTAAAAAATTAAAAATTTAGCAAAGAAATGGAAACTTGAGATGAATCTTTTTTTGAAAAAAACAAATAATATTTCAAAAGTTTTTTTTATTGGTTTAATACTGATTGTCGCAAGTGTCTGCACCCCGCCATCGGCATTTGCAAAACCGGTTCAGGTTGCGGTTGTCCCCTTTAAGGTCAATGCGGAGAAGGATCTTTCCTTTTTAAGAGACGGCATCGTTGACATGCTCTCATCCCGACTCTCCTGGGCGGACAAGGTCACGGTAGTCAACCGCCAGAAGACCCAAAAGGCCCTTGAAACGGTTGCCGGTCCGTTAAATGAAGTCAAGGCACGGGAAATGGGGGCCAAACTGGGGGCCGACTATGTGCTTTTCGGCAGTCTCACGGTGATCGGAAACAGCACGAGCATCGACGCAAAAATGGTGGATGTTACCGGTGAAAAACAGACCCTCTCTTTTTTCAATCAGAGCCAGGGGATGGACCAAGTGATTCCCAGCATCAATCTTTTTGCGTCAGATATCAATGAGAAAGAGTTCGGCCGTGTGATGCCGTCCCAGAAGGCGCCGGCATCGGCTCAGGCCCAACAGACTGAGACCCTTCAGGATCAGCCCTCATCCGATACTCGCGCCCATCCGGACAAACTGATTGTCGGCGGATATGCCGGCGGTGGAATTCAAGAACCCCAAAATACCGCACCGGGCTCCGCTTTTATCGCCACACAAATGTCCCAAAGCCAGTCAGCTCAATTCTGGAAAAGCCGAAATATAAAACAACGGATCACCGGTATTGCCTTGGGAGATATTGACAAAGACGGCAAAACAGAGACCATCGTGATTTCCGATCATTCGGTTGAAACCTACCGGTTTGACAATAACCGCTTCCTGAAAATAAACACCATCGCCCAGCGGTCCCATGACTTTCTCATCGGGGTTGACGTGGCGGACATCAACGGCAACGGATATCCTGAAATTTTTGTTACCGCACTGAACCCTTCAAGAGAGTTCGTCAAATCCTTTGTGCTCGAATTCGACGGCAAAACCTATGTTGAAATCGTTGAGAAGAGCAACTGGTATTTTAGAATCGTTGAAATGCCGGAACGGGGCAGGATTCTGCTCGGCCAAAGACAGGGGACAAACAGTCCCTTTGACGAGAGAATCTACGAACTGGCCTGGCAGAATTCCGAATACGATGCGGCCGAACCGGCCATGCCCCCCCGCCGCGCCAACGTACTGGGCCTTGCTTTTGGCAATGCCCGGAACGACGGCACTCAAGTAGCCGTGGTGTTCGACGAACTCGATTATCTAAGGATATACGATTCAAAGGGGGGCGAAATATGGAAAGACGGAGAAAACTCCGGAGGAACACCCCGCTATTTTCAGCTGCCCAACCTGGGCAGCAAAGACACGGAGAATCATGCATATTATCCCATGCGCATCCTGATTCAGGATATAAATAATGACGGGAAAAATGACGTGATTACCGCCAAAAACTACCGGCTCAGCGAAATCCTTTCCGTCAGAATATTTAAACAAGGCGAAATGGAAATCCGGTCCTGGGACGGGATCGGGCTTGCCGTGCTCTGGCGGACCCGAAAGCTTTCAGGCTATATCAGTGATTTTGCCATCGGTGATTTTGACAACGACGGCAAAGACGAACTCGTGGCAGCTATTGTTATCAAGACCGGATCTGTGGCAACCACAACCCCAAAAAGCGCGGTGATTGCCTTTGAATTGCAATAGTCATGGGTCACGTGTCAATGGGTTGAGGATCCAAGGATTCGAGGGTCCAAGGGGGCAAGGGTTTGTATTACTTAAAACCGTACAAGTTAAAAGTGTCTCAAGTGATCTAAAGTGCCTAAAGTTATGGAGTCGCTTCGCTCCGCTGATTTTATAAAATTGGCAGAATTCCTTAACTTTAGCTCACTTTAAACTTTAGTTCACTTCAAACTCTTCCAGCTATTCTTCAGGCAGAGCCATAACTCTCTGACCTGGCCCTGGGGACCAGGTTTTTAACAACTAAATAAAAAACCCGGAGCAGATGCCCCGGGTTTTTTGTTGTTGAACGTCAACCTGTTAACACAGGATTACTTGAAGTCGATTCTCCAGAACACACCAAAAATGGTATTATCGCCCTTGTCTTTCTCAACACCAAAGTCTGTTTTCTCTTTATTGTCCTGATACATGAACTCGGGGATAATGTAGAAACCAGGCGCCACAGTGTATTTCCACATAACACCAATCACCTGGGCATCATCTTCCATGTTGCCTATATCATTTTCAGAAGAGACATAACCATAGCTGGCTTCAATGGTATTGGAGTCATTGATCTTGTAACCCACCGCTGCGACACCACCCCATGCGGTTGAATCTTCAACATCGGACCCAGTAGCATTAATCCTCGCTCCTTCATCAACCACGGTCCAAGCACCGTATTCGCTACCGTTCTGCCGGTAAGAAAGTGAAAGGCCCACATAAGCTGGGCCGAAATTCATCTTTCCGCGGGCAGCCACAACCCATGAGGTTATCGTCTGGTCGGCGTCAACACTCATTGACCGCTTTATAGGTCTGGTAGCCGCCGATAAAGTTGACAGCACCTGAATCAAACTTCCAATCATAACGCATTTCGATTTTGGGGAACAGTATATCTGTATCTGACTCATATCCGTCAACGCCGTCCTTGCTGGTATCCGTAGGCAATAATGCCACCCTTAAATTCCCAAAGGTAAAACGCATCTGGGAGGTACGCGCCACATCGTATCCAATACCGCCGAACTTCTGGAAACCGCCGGAATAGTAGTTGATCCCGGAGACCGGAGCGTCATACAGGGGATAGTTCTGACCGATCATGAACTTCCAGGAACCAAAATCGTATTGGCCCCAGAGCTGTCTCAGTCTCATATTCCCAAGACGGGAAGCGCCGCTGTCTTCTTCGATGTTGCCGGTGGAGCCGGCGCCGCCTGCTCTGGCGTCCATCTCAAACTTACCGGTGATTTTATCGGATTTAAAATTGGCGCCAAAACGGGTCAGATGTCCGATCCGCCATTCGAGATCGCCGTCATCGTATTGTCCTGCGTTGTCAGTGCTAAAATCATTATAGTAGGTTCTAAAACGGGCACTGCCGTACAGGTCTACATCTGCCATGGCGGTTGCAACAAACGCACCCACCATTGCCAAAGCTGCAACAAATATGATAAATTTCTTCATCTTCAATTTTCCTCCATAATGGAATTGAATTTCCGTTAAACAACTTAACCTAATATTTACCTAATAATTTCTGGGTCTTCTTTTTGCCGATTCACCTCCTTTCTCCGCGCAACAGATTCCAACAGGACATTGGCCTCCAATACGCTGAATTAATTCCCAAATTTTCCGTCTGCACATGTATGGACAGAACATCTGGAATCCAAATACCAGTCTATTATTGAAATGTCAAGGATCTTTTTTGACAAAGCAATCGCGAAAATCCGAAAAATTGTAAGAGGTTAATTTAGTAAAAAGCAATTTCTAAATAGGGTTTAATACGGAACAATATAGATATTTTTTGATATCATGGACTGAAAATTTTACAATGTCAAGTAAAATTATACATAATTTATATATAATTCTATTGAATTAGGACATATTGTATGTTATTAGAACAATTTACTATATATTGTGCAAATGCCAAGCAAAATTATGTATAATGTATTTGACTTTTAGGTCATTATCTTCTAAAGCAGGCATAATTTAACTTCTTCTCAGATGGAATAGACCCTATATTCTATGAAGCATATCAAAAAGCAGGCAAACTACACTCCGAATCTGAAGATCAACCCCCATGACCTGCCGGTTATTAAATGGACGTTTCCCGAGTTTAGTATTGTTTCTAAACGAGATATCTTTTTAACCAGACAATTTAACAGGAGGTGGTGAAATGAAAAAGCTTTTCGTTTTTCTGTGTGTTGCAGGCCTGATTGCTGCCAGTGCGTCTCCCCTTTTTGCCGGCGGTATTGACAACAAAACCAATTGGAGCGCGGAGTATATCAGAACCCTGAACCGGAATGCGGCAACCGACTCGGCGGACATCGTGATGTACAATCCGGCCGGTGTGATGAAGATGGATGATGGATTGTACGGCAACCTCTCCGTTCAATACATTCTCAAAGATTACACCAACAACATCAATGGCCAGGATTTTGACTCGGATGAACCTTCGTTTATACCCGGTTTGTTTTTGCTCTATAAACAAGATCGATGGGCCGGATTTTTCGGCCTGTCCAATGTGGTGGGCGGCGGCAAAGTCGATTTTGAGCAGGGGGATGCCACCACCTCTGCACTCGGTATGGGCGTCCTGTACGGTGCGAATTCAAAGTTGGCCGCAGGAGGTGTCCCGCCCGCTTACTGGTATTCGGGGATCAGCAATCAAAATTTAGAAGCAGAACAAGTCGGATTGGGCTACACATTTGGCGGATCGTTTAAAATTAACGACATGTTCTCGGTTTCTCTGGCGGCCATGTATGTGGACACCAATAAAGAAGCCAACGGCAGTGTCACGGTTACAGCTGCTAATCCTGCGCCAAGTCCACCCTTTCCGCCGGGACTCAACGGCGATATTCCCGCTGTCGTGGATTATGAAGAGGATGCGGATGGATGGGGTGGAGTGATCGGCGTGAACATTTCACCCACCGACCAGTGGAATATCGGTATTCGGTATAACACCAAAGTCGACCTTGATTTCGATCAAACCGTTAATCAGGATAGCCTGGGGGTTCTGCCCGCACTGGGCATCACCAATGGCGGCCAAAGCACCCGCGATCTGCCCGCCATATTGGCGCTCGGCGTATCCTACAAGTTGAACGACAAAATTCGACTGGAGACCAACCTTACCTACTATTTCAATGAGGATGCCGACTGGATGGGTGATGAAAATCTTGTGGACAACGGTTATGACCTGGGACTCGCCCTTGAATACACCTTTAACCCCAAGCTTAAGGGGAGTATAGGATATCTGCACACAGATACCGGAATCGATGCCGAGTACATGCTTCCGGAGGCACCGCAGTTGAACGCCAACACCATTGGCGCCGGTGTTGCCTATGAAGCGATTCCCGGCATGATGTTGAACTTCAGCCTCGGAAATGCTTTCTACGAAGACGATTCCTTTGTCGAATCAACAACCGGCACGACCATAGAATACCAAAAAAACAATTTTTTCATGGCATTCGGCATTCAATATAAGTTTATGTAAAAATAACATCGCTTCACGATTTCATACAATCCGAAAGGGCCGGGGTAAACCCGGCCCTTTTTATTTGTCACTCTTTTCATCTTGTCACCCGTCACGATTCACTTTTTTCAGACAATTCTTTTGAACAATTTTTCAAGATCCTTGAGGGTCATTCTTATCCAGACAGGCCGGCCGTGGGGACAGTTGGAGGGCTGATCACACCCATCGAGCTGTTCCAGCAACCCCTTGATTTCCTTGTCTGAAAGCTGCTGGTTGGCCCGGATGGCTCCGTGGCAGGCCATGAGCATCAGACATGCGTCAATGGCCTTTCCGATACCCGGCGTAAAACCGATCTGGGCCATTTTTTCCACTATCTCCATGACCAGAGGTTTAATCGCCCGGTCTTTGAGAAGTGCCGGAACCGATTTGACCACAAAAGTATCTCCGCCAAAGGGTTCTATTTCCAGACCCAGTTCATTCAGATCCGGAATCAGTTTCTCAAGAATTTTCCCTTCCCGGTATCCGAGATCGAAGGTTTCCGGGATGAGAAGCTTTTGAGCCGTCGTTCTGGTCTCCAAAGACCGGTTCCTGAGCCGTTCAAAAAAGATCCGCTCATGGGCGGCGTGCTGGTCGATGAGGATAAGTCCTTCGGCGGACTCGCAGAGAATATAGGTGTCATGAAACTGACCGATCACCCTTAAATCGCTGAACATTTTTTTTGACCAGAGCGCCGTCTGGATGCCGGCAGGCGTAAATCCAAGATTCCCTTTGAAAAGGGGTTCTGGTTGCCCGTCGGTGGTTTCTGGATGTTGGGGTTTGGTGGGTTGTTCAGGTGTTCTGAAACGGGTTGTTGTTTCGGCAACACCCGGCTGCTCGCCGGACGAAGGGATTTCCGGGGTCTCCTTCAGGGTCCATCCGGACTGATCCGAAAAACCCAATCGATCCCTCACAACCCCGGCAATGGTATCATGAACCTTTGTCTGCTGTGCAAACCTTACCTGGTGTTTGGTGGGATGAACATTCACATCCACCTGTTCATAGGGCACACGGATAAAAAGAACGGCCACCGGATACTGACCCTTTACCAACCTGCCATGATACCCTTCCAACAGGGCATGTTGGATGACCCGGTCACGGACATATCTGCCGTTGACATAGACGTAGATTCCCCGGGATGTACTGCGTGCTACCCTGGGAGACGTCAACCAGCCGGCCATGGAAAGACCATCTCCGGAAGATTCTATTCTCAAAAGATCATCTTTGATGTCTCTGCCCAGGACATCGATGATTCTGTCCACAGGATCGTCTGCGGCCGGCCAGTTTTTAACCGGTCTGTTGTTGTGGGTAAGTCTGAAGTGGACGCCGGGCCAGCCCAAGGCTGTACTGGAAACCGCATCTGCAATGTGCCCCATCTCCGTGTTGACGGTCTTTAAGAATTTTCGCCGGGCGGGGGTGTTAAAGAAAAGCTGTTGAACGGTGACCATGGTCCCCTGTGGAGCGCCAATTTCCGATACTTTTTTAAGGGTGCCCCCTTCAACAATAATTTCGGTTCCTGCGTGGGAGGTTTGGTCCCGGGTTACCAGACGAAGCTTTGAAACCGCGGCGATGCTCGGCAAGGCCTCCCCCCTGAAACCCAGGGTGTGGATTGCAAACAGATCTTCGTCTTTGTGAATTTTACTGGTTGCATAGCGTTCCGGTGCCAGAAGGGCGTCATCCCGATTCATTCCAATACCGTTGTCCGAAACCCGGATCAGAGACCGCCCCCCTTTTTCCACTTCGATCATGATTCGGCTGCTGTCCGCATCCAGCGCATTTTCCATAAGCTCTTTGACCACCGAAGACGGCCGCTCCACAACTTCACCCGCGGCGATTTTGTTGGATAAAATCTCAGGAAGGATTTTGATCTTAGACATGCTTATTTTTAGGCCACTGAATTATTACGGTTATGTTCTTCTTGTAATAATTAAAAAGATAATCACGAAAACACGAAATAGGGAAAGCACGAAATTTAAAAAATCCTTTAGAAGTTAAGTGAAAAAGTAAATTATTGATTATAACTGATTGCAATTATATTAAATACATTTTTCTTTTTCGTGTTTTCGTGCTTTCGTGATAAAATTTTTTGTTTCAGATTTTCCGGCTGAATATTTTTTACGAGTCGTGTTCAAGAAGTTTGCTGAGTAAAAAATCCGCATCTAATGGTGACAGGTCGAATTTGACGCAGGCCTCTTGGATGACGGCTTTTAATTCCTTTCCGGGATTGTACTTTCTTTCATCAGAAACCCATTTGACGGCTTTTCTTAGATCTTCTCCGGTTGGCTGAATACCCATATTCCGTTTTCCTTTTTCAATGTCTCTTTTGTCAATAAAACGTCAAGTTAGTTCGCCTCGCTTAGAATTGGAATAATGGGTTATGGTAAAATTTCTCTTGGCAGAGAATTAAATAAATAATATCCTTCTAAGATCAATATTCCAATATTCCATCATTCCATGTCCAAGTCCGAGGTAAATATTCATACCTAAATTTTCCTTTGTTTTCAATAGGTTGTTGAATATCCGATACGTTTTATAAAATTGGTTTTTTGGTATGAAAATTCGTCGCTTGCTCGAAATTGTATGCCACCTTGAAGAGTTTTCCCTCCTCAAAATGTCTTGCCATTATCTGGAGCCCGATGGGAAGGCCTTCCGATGAAAATCCGCAGGGAACGGAAATCCCGGGGATTCCGGCGAGATTTGCCGAAAGCGTAAAGATGTCTGACAGATACATGGTCAGCGGATCATCGGTCATCGCCCCTATTTTAAAGGCCGGTGTGGGGGCCACCGGTGCCAAGATCACATCACAGATTTCAAAAGCATTGTTAAAATCTCTGACAATCAAAGTTCTCACTTGGGATGCCTTGCCGTAGTAGGCATCGTAATATCCCGCCGAAAGGGAATAGGTCCCAAGGATAATCCTCCGCTGCACCTCGGGACCGAATCCTTTGGACCGGGTGCCTTTGTACATTTCCATAAGACCGTTATTATCTTTGTCCCTGTATCCATACTTGACACCGTCATACCGGGCCAGGTTCGAGCTGGCTTCAGAAGGTGCGATGACATAATAGGCTGCCACCCCGTATTCTGTGTGAGGCAGAGAGATTTCAACCGCTTCGGCGCCCAGGGCTTCGATTTTTTCAACCGAACGTTCAACCGCACAGGAGACGTCCGGGTCAATCCCTTTGGTCGTGCTGTATTCCTTGGGGATGCCAACGATCATGCCTTTTAAGCCATTCTCAAGAAAGGACGTATAGTCCGGTACATCCTCGGGCACGGATGTGGAATCTGCAGGATCATAGCCTGAAATAGAATTCATCACAAGGGCACAATCGGTGACATCCTTTGTCAAGGGGCCGATCTGATCCAAAGAGGAGGCAAATGCAACGAGACCGAAGCGGGAAACCCTCCCGTAAGTGGGCTTCAAGCCGACCACACCACAGTGAGATGCGGGCTGACGAATGGAACCGCCGGTATCCGACCCCAAGGACCCAATACACATATTCGACGCCACCGCCGCCGCCGATCCGCCGCTTGAACCGCCGGGGATTCGGGTCAGATCCCAGGGATTATGGGTCAGTTTGAAACCCGAGTGTTCGGTGGACGATCCCATGGCAAATTCATCCATGTTCAGTTTTCCAACGATCACAGCGCCGTCTTTTTTCAATTTCTTGACCACCGAGGCATCGTATGGGGGAATGAAATTTTCGAGGATCTTCGAACCACAGGTTGTCCGGAGGCCTTTGGTGCAAATGAGGTCCTTTAGGGCCATGGGAATCCCGGTAAGGGGCGTAAGCCGGCCTTCTGAAATGGCCCTGTCGGCGGTTTCAGCCTGTGCCATGGCCGATTCAGGATCCACGGTGATATATGCGCCCACCTTTTCGTCGACTGCACTTATTCGATCAAGAATTGCCCGAGTCAGTTCCTTTGAAGATATCTCTTTTTTTCTTAAAAGCCGGTGGGCGTCTTGTATGCTCAGTTCATAAAGCTTCATATCCGATTGCTCCTTCTTTGAATCTCCAGATATGTATATTTTTATCACGAATGCACGAAAATTCGAAGATTGGAAGTTGATTGACTTATTGAAATTCCAAATATCAAATCACAAATATCAAATAATTTCCAATGACCAAAATTCGAAAATCCAAACAATGTCTCGCCTTGGAAGGTTTTGGTCATTGAATATTGGAATTTGTGATTTATTTGTTATTTGGTGCTTGGAATTTGTGATTTTAGACACAAAACTCCAAGGCAGAGCGATCTAATCTCTGACCTCGCCCAGAGGACCAGATTTTCAATGTAATAATAAACAAATCGTTTATCCCACCACCTTTGGAACAATAAAATTTCCATCCTCCTTATCCGGTGCGTTGGCAAGGGCCGAGTCCCTGTTAAAACTTTGCTGTTCATCATCCTCCCGGAAGGCATTGGTCATTGAAATGGCATGGGAGGTGGGCGTCACCCCTTTTGTGTCAACACTTTTCAACGTGTCGACATATTCTAAAATCGTCCCAAGCTGTTCGGCAAATTTGTCGATCAATTCTGGGTCCACGTCAAGGCGGGAAAGATCTGCCACATGGACCACCTCTTCTCTGCTTATTTTCATAATGTCTCCCTAACCCGGATCCCCCGGAAGAAATTGCCACAAAGTCACAAAGACACAATGGTAAACTGCTTGTTAAAATTCACCTTCGTGTCTTGGCGTCTTGGTGGCGAATATGTTTTGCCGTAAAATACACAAAATTTGCTATTAAGCACCTACCGCTGAACGATAATCCCTTCTATTTTTTCGTTTTTTAACCGTTTGACGGTGCCGCGGGCTTCAGCCCTGTCTTTAAAATACCCAACCCTTACTCTGTACCAGATGCCCTTATCCGGGACCTTCCCGAGACTTCGATATGCAGGGTATCCCTTTTTCTTTAACTTGGCCACCATGTTGTCGGCAGCCACCGAATCCTTGAGTGAAGCAATCTGAATGGTAAAATTTTTATGGCCCTCAGCCGTTTTATTTAAGTTGGCCGTCTTCTTTTTTTGGGGGGTCCCAAGCTTTTTGGGCGGATCTGTTTTTTCTGTCTCCGACGCGGCCTTTGGGGGCGGGGTTATGTTTCTTTTTTCGGACTCGATCTCTTTGGGCACACTTGTTTTTTTTGTTCCGGATCCGGTTTCTTGTTCCGCCAATGGCTTGCTTTCTAGTGTGGGGATGTCAACTTTAAGGTCGTCATCACTGCCGGTTTTCTTCAGTGTCTCGTAAAAGCCCATCTTGGTTTTATCAATGTCATCACTCGAAGCTATTTTGTACTGATCCAGTTCTTTTTTGACAACAGCTTCCTTTAGCGCCGCCAATTCGTTCTGAAGTTTTTCCACATCAAACTTTACCGGCACCGTCTCTCGTCCCACAAGAATACCGAGGACGAACATCCACCCACAGGCAAACAACGTCAAGCCAATCCATACGGCCAATCCTTTGCGCAGCGGCGAAGGCGGAGACTCGTTTTTTTCCGGCGAGGCCTTTTCTTTTTTTCCCATTATCTTTTAAAGGTTAATATACCCGAAGTGACAATTTTTTTAAAAAATTTTGAAGTATTGTCCCATTTTTTTGTTTTCATGATGGTTCATTTACCCATGGGTTTCAATTCATAAAGACTTTTCATTTCCAAGTCAAGACACTTTGAAGGCAAATTTATCTCCCCGTACTTGAACCTTTTTCCCTTTTATGAGATAATCATGTTGTCAATCATTGAAAACATGAAATTGCACAAAGAGATCGGGACCTATTCAGACGTAATCGGTGGTCGAACTTAGGGGCTTCGCCCCAATTGGAATAATGAAATGATTGGTTTGAAGGAGTTTTTTACAACCTTAATAGTTTATTTCCGCTCTTTCACCCAATATTCCAGCATTCCAGTATTCCATTCTTCCATTCCGATCGCATAAACAGATTGCTATTAAAATATTTTTAATTTCGATAAGTTATAGAATTTCCGAGACGTTAAGTTAATACAGGAGGAACAAAGATGCTGGTTAAAAATTGGATGAGCAAAGATGTCGTAACCGTGGATGCGAATGACTCCATGCAAAATGCCATTTATATTCTACAAGAACAGAACATCAAAAAGCTGCCGGTTATGGAAAAAGGGCAAATTGTCGGCATCATCACCGACAGAGATCTGAAAAAAGCCTCCCCTTCTGACGCCACCACCCTGGATATGCATGAACTTTTATTTTTGATATCCAAGATAAAAGTAAAGGACTTGATGAAAAAACCTGTTTATACGGTTCCGCCGGACTATACGGTGGAAGAAGCGGCAGCCATTCTTCTGGAAAAAAGAATTTCAGGTCTTCCGGTGGTCGATGAAAACAATCGCCTGATCGGGATAATTACCCGCAGCGATCTTTTCAGGGTGATCATCTCCCTGAGCGGACTCGGGAAAAAGGGGATCCAGTTTGCCATTCGAATCAAAGACCAGCCGGGCACCATCAAAGAGGTCCGGGAACTCATCCACGAATATGGGGCACGCACCGCCAGCATCCTGAGTTCATCGGACAATGCACCGGTCGATCATTTAAATTTCTACTTCAGAATTTACCAGATCGACAGACAAAAACTCCCGTCTCTTCTAGAGGATGTTAAAAAGAAAGGGACCCTGCTCTATATGGTGGACCACCGGGAAAACAAGCGAATCATTTACGATACGTAGTTTTGTATTGACACCGCCCATCTAATGATTTAAATATTTTTCATAAAATCGCGGTCAGAAGGCTGCAGTAAAATCATAGTTTGTCAAAAAACAATCAAAACCACGAAGGTATGGATATCAAGAAGATTCCTTAGCTTTGTGGTTTTTTTTTGCGGTAAAGGAGGCCCCATGAAAAAAAGCGCCATTTTCATACTTCTCGTTTCAATGACGGTTTTTTCAACAGGAAAGGCTTTGGCCCATTTCGGAATGGTGATTCCTTCGGATTCCATGGTCATGCAAGACGAAAGCAGAACTGTGGTCCTTAAAGCATCCTTTTCTCATCCCTTCGAAGGCGTGGGGATGGAACTGATAAAACCTGAGGGGTTCGGTGTCCTGGCCCATGGCAAAAAACAGAATCTTCTCGGCGACCTGAAAAAAATTACGATCATGGATCATACGGCCTGGGGACTGGATTATACCGTGAAAAGACCGGGAATATATGTGTTTTATATGACGCCCAAACCCTACTGGGAACCTGCGGAGGATTGCTTTATCATCCATTATACAAAGACGGTGGTAACGGCATTCGGTGACGATGAAGGATGGGACTCGGAAGTGGGACTCAAAACCGAGATTGTACCCCTTTCAAAACCTTTTGGGCTTTATACCGGGAATCTTTTCCAGGGGATCGTTAAACTCGACGGAAAACCTGTCCCCTATTCCATGGTGGAAGTGGAATATTATAATAAAAACGGAACGGTCAAAGCCCCAAACGATTACATGGTCGCCCAAACCATCAAATCGGACAAAAACGGTGTTTTTTCCTATGCCGCGCCGAAAGCCGGATGGTGGGGTTTTGCCGCCCTCAATCAAGCCAATTTCAAGTTAAAGCAAGCCGGTGAAGAAAAAGACGTGGAACTCGGTGCTGTTATTTGGGTCCAGTTTCATGATATGAAATGAACGTAAGAACAGTGAATAGTGACGAGTAACGAGTAAAATTTGCCACAAAGACACTAAGACACAAAGGATATATTTATTATTTTTTCTTCGTGCCTTGGTGCCTTAGTGGCAAAATAAAAAGGTTTGGTCAAAAAAGCATAAAACTCAATTTTAAACACTTAATTATTTCATAAAGCTATGCATATATCCGAAGGCATATTATCACCCACTGTTCTCACGGCCGGAGCGGCCCTTACTGCGGCAGGGGTTGCTGTGGGCATGAAAAACTTGGACCATAAAGAGATTCCCACCATGGGCATTTTGTCGGCGGCCTTTTTTGTCGCCACGTTGATCCACGTTCCCGCAGGCCCTGTCTCCGTGCATCTCATTCTCAACGGCCTGGTGGGTTTGATTTTAGGGTGGAAAGCCTTCCCCGCCATACTCGTCGGTCTTGCACTCCAGGCACTCCTTTTCCAGTTCGGCGGGTTAACAACCCTCGGCGTGAACACACTGACCATGGCATTTCCAGCTGTTGTCTGCCACTATGTGTTCGGAAATGGCCTGAAACCCGGCACCGGTCGCTCTGTGATCATCTCTTCGGCCTTTGGAGCCGGCTTCTGCTCGGTGTTGATGTCCGGAATTATGGTGGGATTTTCCTTGTATCTCACCGGCGAAGCTTTTTTACCCGCCGCAAAACTGATTGTTGCAGCACATCTCCCGGTAATGTTTATCGAGGGCATTTTGACGGCTGCCTGCGTCCTGTTTCTAAAAAAGGTAAGACCTGAAATTCTGGAGGGAGACCATGTTTCGTAAAAATTCACACAATGCCATCGTTTTTGGATTAAATTATAAAATTTTTTGTTTTATTTTCATTATGGTGTGGCTTTTGTTTTTACCCGCTTCGGTATCTGCCCACAAGGTCACTATTTTTGCCTGGGTAGACGGAGATACGGTTCATACCCAGAGCAAATTCAGCGGGGGCAAGCGAGTAAAAAATGCACCGGTACTTGTCTATGATCCCAAAGATGTTTTGCTCCTTGACGGAAAAACCGATGAAAACGGGATGTTCTCCTTTAAAATACCCCAAAAAACATCTCTAAAAATTGTACTGAAAGCCTCCATGGCCCATATGGCTGTTTGGAAGCTACCGGTGGAGGAGCTTGGCGGGACTGAACCGGAGAAGGCCGCCAAGACCGACCCTCTCCAGGATTCCCTTAAAACTTCTCCGGATTCGGTGGATATAGCGCCCCACGAAAAGGTTCCAGGATCTTCAACCGTTGCTTTGGGGAAAAAGGAAATCGAAGCAATCATCGATGCATCCCTGGATAAAAAACTGGCGCCCATAACTGACATTCTGGCAGATTCTACACAACGCGGTCCCGGAATCACAGAAATTATGGGTGGAATCGGATATATTTTCGGACTGGTGGGCGTCGCCCTTTATTTTGCAAATCGTAAAAGAAAGAACTGATGATCGAAGAACTTGCAAACGGAGATTCTTTTATCCGGCGGCTCGATCCTCGCGGCAAGATCGTTGTCGTGTTTCTTTTTTCCATACTCTTTGCTGCAGCCAACCGGCTTCAGGTTCTTTTGTATGCGTTGGTTCTCGGTTTGCTGATGGTGCTGGCTGCCAAAGTTCCGGTAAAGGAACTCCTCAGAAGGCTGATTCCGGTGAACATGCTGATTCTTTTCCTCTGGCTTTTTCTCCCTTTTACGTTTGGAGGAGAGACGCTTTTGTATGTCGGGCCCCTGGCCGTTACCCGGGAAGGGCTCTTCTATGCGACCCGGATCACCCTTAAATCGAATGCCATGATGCTCATGCTCATCGCGCTGGTGGCATCCACGCCCATCTTTACCATGGGCCATGCCATGCATAGGCTGGGAATTCCCCGAAAAATCGTACATCTGTTTTTCTTTACCTACCGCTATATTCATGTCATATACAGAGAGTATTTTCGGTTGAAAAATTCAATGAAGATCCGAGGCTTTACACCCAAAACCGATCTGCATACCTACAAATCTTTTGCCTATATGGTGGGGATGCTTCTGGTCAGGAGTTTCGACCGGGGCCAGCGGGTCCACAACGCCATGCTGTGCCGCGGTTTCAAGGGGAATCTTTACTGTTTAAGCAAGTTATCCTTTAAAAAGGGTGATATCGTTTCCATAGTTATTATGCTGACGCTGATCATTCTCTTGGGAGTTCTGGAATGGAAAAAAACGATTTGATTATTCATCTTCGAGACATTTGTTTTAACTATCCGGGGAGCCCGAAGGTTCTCGACAGGCTCGATTTGAAGTTTTACAGAGGAAACCGGATCGGGTTGATGGGCCCCAACGGCAGCGGGAAAACCACCTTATTCCATATTATCATGGGCCTGCTAAAACCGTCTTTCGGATCCATTGAGATATTCAATCGCCCCGTAAAAACGGAAAAAGATTTTATGGGGGTCCGCCAGAAGATCGGCCTGCTTTTTCAGGATGCGGATGATCAGCTATTTTCACCGACAGTCCTGGAAGATGTCGCTTTCGGCCCTTTGAATATGGGAAAGTCCCAGGATGAAGCCATGGAGATTGCCCGCAACACCTTAAATTTTTTAGGGCTTACCGGTTTTGAAGACAGGATCACCTACAAACTGTCCGGGGGAGAAAAAAAACTGGTTTCCCTTGCCACAGTCCTTGCCATGGAACCCGAGGTGCTTCTTTTTGATGAACCGACCAGCGGTCTTGACGACCGGACAAAGGCAACCCTCAAAGACGTATTGGCCGATCTCGATCTATCCTATATTATCATATCCCATGAAATCGACTTTTTGGACGAAATTGCAGATTCTATCTATTCCATGAACAACGGCAAGATCCTTTTCGACAAAGAGGTCCACGTTCACCAGCATGTCCATGCACATCCCCATGGAGCATATAACCACGAACACGATTAGAGACCGTTGAAAAACGCCCTATTCTAACCAATCCTTCATCAACGAACACACATTCCTACGTGTACCCGAGCAAAACCAACACCCGGTTTTAAGGGGACGGAAGGGTATTCTTCAATCCATTCCGCTGCAACGCCATTCTTTACGGAGGGCCCAACGCCGGTTTTCGGGTCATGCGGCGACCTTGACTTCTTGAAAGGGCAGGACATTTTGGAGAACACGCGGGTTGATTTCGACCATAAAACCGCGTTTGCCGCCGTTGATGAACATTCTATCGAGCATGAGAATGGACGATTCCACGTATACCGGCATCGGTTTTCGGGTTCCGAAGGGACTGATTCCGCCGACTTTGTAACCGGTATATTTTTGTGCCGATGTTGAATCGCAGGGGGCTACACGTTTTACATGGAGTTCCCGGGCCAGGCGTTGGGTTGAAACCTCACGATCACCGTGCATGAGAACCAGCAACGGCTGGCGGGAATCGATTTCCATTACCAGTGTTTTTATCACTTCATATTCCATTACATTGAGTGCTGAGGCAGCTTGGTGGGTCCCACCATGTTCCTCATAGGGATAAAGATGCGGTATGAAATCGATCCTGCCGGCCCGCAATGCACGCACGGCGGCAGTGACCGGATAGTGTTTCATGGACGATCCCCCATAAGGCAAATCATATGGTTGGGGTAAATTCTGCATAAAAAAAGGGGTTCATCTTCACAAATGACCCCCTTTTTGAAAAACTGTCAGCGACAGTTTATGTCAATTATGCCAATCCGGCAACCTCTTCTTTTATGGTTACTGCGATCTTAAACAGGGCGGTCAATACCAGAAAGCCGATGGCCCATATGGCAATGGCAATAAGAATTTCAGGCAAGGTCGGAACATATTCATTCACGTGATGGAGCGGGTTCGGTACAAATCCGCCGGAGATCATTCCCAGTCCCTTGTCAATCCATGTGCCGACAAACACGGTGATACAGGCAACCACCAGAACAGTCTCGTTTTTGCGGGTTACCGGATTCACCAGCAGAATAATCGATACCACCATCAGTATCATGGATGTCCACATCCAGGGTACCAGAACACCATGTCCGTGCAGTCCCACAAACAGGTATTTTAAATGGTCCATATGTTCGGGGATGTTGCTGTAAAATACAACAAACACCTCACAGAGAAAGAAGAATACATTCACTGTGATGGCATATGCCACGACCTTGGCAAGGGACTGGATCTGTTCCTTTCCAGGATCAAATTTAGAAAGCTTTCTGACAATCATGCACAGCAGGATTAAAAATGCGGGACCTGCAGCAAACGCCGAAGAAAGAAAGCGAGGCGCCAATATTGCAGTCAACCAGAAGCCCCGTCCGGGAAGGCCGCAGTAAAGATATGCTGTTACCGTATGAATACTGACTGCCCATGGAATCGAAAGATATATCAACGGTTTTAGCCAACCTGCCGGAGCAACATTGTTCCGCTCGGCTTCGAGTACTTTCCAGCCGATGACAATGTTCAGTAAAAGATACCCGTTGAGCACAATCATATCCCAAAAAAGAATCGAGTTGGGTGTGGGGTGCAAAAGAACATTAACAACACGTGTCGGCTGGCCGAGATCCACAAAAATAAACAGAATACACATGGTAACCGATGCAACCGCCAGAAATTCTCCCAAAATGGTAATCCTGCCAAATGCTTTATAGTTATGGAGGTAGTAGGGTAAAACCACCATGACCGCAGATGCAGCCACACCGACCAGGAATGTGAACTGGGCAATATAGAATCCCCACGATACGTCCCTGCTCATGCCGGTAATTCCGAGGCCGAAACTGAACTGCCACAGATAGCAGGCAAAACCAACACCGATAACAGCCAAAAGTGCCGTCATCCATCCATAGTATTTTTTTGTCCCTGTCAACGCCTTTTCAAGCATAACCACCTCATACAATATAGAAAACTGATGGGCCCGTTCCCAGGGCCGGTTTACGACGAATTGTGTAGTTGCTTCTTAAAACCTTTCTAACTTCTGACTCAGGATCATCCAGATCCCCGAAAGTCAGTGCACCTTTGGACACCTCCACACAGGCCGGAATTTTCCCAACCGCCAGCCTTTCCGCACAGAAGTTGCATTTTTCAACAACCCCTTTTGTTCTTGTGGGAAAATTAGGGTCGGTCTCCTTGATAAAGGGGCGTGGATCTCTAAAGTTGAAACTTCTCGACCCGTATGGGCATGCCGCCATGCAGAATCTGCAGCCGATGCATCGGTGAAAATCCATCAGAATAATGCCGTCTTCGCGCTTAAAAGTTGCTTTTGTGGGACACACCCGGACACATGGCGGCTTTTCACAATGATTGCACAGGGTCAAAAAAGACATGTGTTTGAGTCTGTCATCTAAAAAGTCCGGTTCCTGCATGGGAAATTCATGTTTGAACTCTTCAGCCCAGAGCCACTTGATCTCATGATTCTTGTTCTCAAACTTGGGAACATTATGAATCTTGTCACAGATCTCAATCATCGGCTCGAGATCTTCTTCTGATTGCAATTTCCGTGTGTCGATGACCATTCCCCATCGTTTGGCTGAAAGGACATTGTCACCCTTTGTGGTTTTCGGTGCTGCCGTTTCACTAGAGGAAGCCAAGACATCGAGGACCGGTTTGGCCCCTAAACCCAGCGCTGAAATTCCAGCTATTTTTAAAAAGCGTCTTCTACTGCTTTTCATCACTTTGCCTCCTTCGGGTCGATGTGGCAATCCCAGCAGTAAGGAGTTACCGAAGCATAATTGTGGCACTTGTCACAAAATTCAGCCTTATCCGTGTGACAATCAAGACATGTACTGGAAAGACTCATATTAAATTTCTTCCCACTGCTGTTTACAAATATCCTCTTGCCATCCCGTACAACCGTGTCCCGCCATTCATTCAGAAGCTGCATGTGTTCCGACGTCATGTATGCCTTGGGCATCACACACTCTTTGGCGGCTTTCGCCTTCTCGCTCAGCTTGGGGTCGGGCGGCGGAGCGGCCTTTCCAAGGTTAAACCAGAAAGGAAAGGTCATCAAGGCCACGAGGATACAAAGGCCGATAACAACTTTTCCTTTGTCATACATCTGCTTTTTATTCGGCATCATCATCCTCCATTCCCGGCAGGGGTTCACTGCGCAGATCTGTGGTTCTCTTTCCTTCACCGGGCAGAATCAGTGCATTAGCAACCAGTTCATGAACGCCGGTTACATCCACTTCGGGGACCCAGTATTCCATTGAAGCCGGAAGCGCCGCCCGATCGATGGCACAAATACAGGAGAGCATATTCACCCCGTGTTTTTCGTGGACATATTTAACCGCATTGGCCCTGGGCAGGCCACCCTGCATCCTCAGTTCCATGTTCTCGCCGGCATTGAGGCCGGACCCGCTGCCGCAACAGAATGTCTGTTCCCGTATCGTATTGGCAGGCATTTCATAAAAATTATTGCATACGTTTTTAATAACATACCGGGGCTCTTCCAGCAGCCCCATGCCCCGGGACGTGTTGCAGGAATCGTGATAGGTAACCTTCAAATGGTCATTTCGGCTGGGATCAAGATCAAGTTTATTGTGCTTGATAAGATCGGCGGTAAACTCGGTAATGTGAACCATCTTGGTCGATTTGGCATTTTCAAACTTGGTTCCGGTAATGGGCGAAACCGGCTCTTCCAAAAAATCGGCAGGACCGTTCATGGTATCCATATACTGGTGAATGACCCGCCACATGTGACCGCACTCTCCGCCCAGGATCCACTTCACCCCCAGCCGTTTGGCTTCGGCATACATTTTTGAATTCAGCCGTTTCATCATTTCATGGGAGGTAAAAAAACCAAAATTTCCACCTTCGGAGGCATAGGTGCTCCAGGTGATGTCGAACCCATATTTTTCCTGTAAAAAGTGAAACAGCATCATGTAGCCCATACAGGTAAAAGTGCCGGGATCGGCAAAAACATCACCGGAAGGGGTGATGAACAGAATGTCGGCGCCCTTTCTGTTGAAACTGGGTTCCACCTTTACCCCGGTGATCTCTTCGATGTCGTCGGCAAAGAAATCCATCATGTCCTTATACGCATGGGGCTGAATCCCAAGGTGGTTTCCTGTTCTGTAGCAATTGGCCACCGGCGTGGCAATCCAGTCCACGTTAAGGCCGATAAGATTTAAAAGCTCCCGGCCCATGATGGTAATCTCTGCCGTATCAATGCCGTAAGGGCAAAAAACCGAGCACCGCCGGCATTCTGAGCATTGAAATAAGTAGTACCACCATTCTTTCAAAACTTGCAGATCCAGTTCCCTGGCACCGATAATCTTTTTGAAGTTTTTTCCGATGGACCCGATAATTTTGCCGGCGGTGGTAAAGTCGTTTCTGTATACAGAACGAAGCAATTCGGCCCTTAGAACCGGCATGTTCTTGGGATCTCCGGACCCGATAAAAAAGTGACATTTGTCTGCACAGGCACCGCAGCGGACACAAATATCCATGAAGACCTTTATGGAACGAAACCGATCGAGCCGTTCCCTGAATCCTTTGGAAATTATCTCTTTCCAGTTTTCCGGCAATTGCCAGTCTTCGTCGAAGCAACTCCACTGCCTTGGATAAGGAAGACCGACATATTCAACGCTCTTTGGGTTCGAGGCATAGCAAGCGATCCCTTTCCTGATATTAACAGGGGTATCCATCCATCCCTTCGGTTCAGGTCTATAATCTATTTTTGAAAACAGTTCATCCGGTTTTGGAAGTTCTGACATTATTTACTCCTTTTCCTCCGGTTCCTCCGGCGTTTCCGGTGCTATCATTTTTTCCACAGGGAGATTTGCTTCTATCATTTTTTCCCTGAATTCATCTTCGTAAGCGTCGTAGGTATGAATCTTAACCGGGTAATTCCATGGGTTGACATGTCTTTTAACGCGGCTGTTGTTAACCAGATTTCGGGTGGGACTCATAAAGATTCCCCCCAAGTGCATGAGTTTGCTAAAGGGAAAATATACCAAAAGAACACTGACAAAAAATAGATGGACATAAAAGACGCCGCCGATCCCTTTTATAACATGAGGGTTAAGGGTGACCAGGCTCATGGTGAATTCTTTGACGCCCACAATATCCACTTTGGTAAAATGCCGCATCAGGATGCCGGTAAAGGCAATGCCGAAAATAAGAAAAAGGGGGAAATAGTCCGAACCCAGTGAAATATACTTCACCTGGGGGATAAGTATTCTTCTTAAAAACAGAAATGTCACGGCTGCCAAAAGGGCGACACCGGACAACATGAGTCCCGGCAAGCCGATCTGGAGAAAACCGTCGAGTTTTGCCACCAAATCCACACAGGCCGGTACCGGGTCGGTAAATAATCGCAAATGTCTGAACAGCACGGTGAAAAACGCCCAGTGGAATGTCAGCGAAAAAAGCCACAGCCATTTTTCCCATTCATAGGAGATTTTGTCGCCCTCTTTTAGCTCACACTTCGTATTTCTGAACAAGGACCGTAAAAAGACAACCTCGAGGATCATCCGCACGACAACGCCGCCGGTGGTGGACGGATTGTCGATGTTGGCCGGTTTGATCCAGGGCATAGTTTTCTGCTGCCCGCATGTTGTGGGGATTCGGAAAGGCACCGGAGAACGGGCCCAGTCTATAACGCGGTTGATAAATCCCAGAATGAAAATTATGAGCGCCAGATAAGGTATGATAATGCCGAAAAATACCTCGCCCCCCGGAAATTTAACACCTACATAGGCAAGCAGAAAAAGAACGATGACCGCTATGAGGGAATACATGTAACTAATATTCATTATATCATTACCTCACTCAATGGCCCCATGACGACAATAGACGCTATCTCAAATGGTTCATTCCGCTTTAATAAAAAAGATAGCACGATCCCATGAAAAATCTATGTATCGTTAGAAGCCTCTTTACATATATTATTGTTAACCAGATCCGGCGTGTCCGCCGGGATCTCACTCACCAAGCCCGCCCGCTCGAAAGCCCTGAATGTCCTGTTTTTCATTTCGTTGGCTTTGAGTTCGTATATCTTCTCCCTGCATTGCATGTATAAATTAAAGGCAATCAGGCTGAGTTTGTCAATTTTTGACTCAAATAACAGGAGTTCGTTGAAAAGTCGTGCTTCGGAAACTTCTTTCTGTGTGTGTTTTCTGACAGAATCTTTTAAAAAAAAGATAAATTTGGTAGCTTGTGAAGGGGAAAAATTCTGAACAGCTCTGATTCTGATGATCGGGTCAAGGAAGGAAGTAATGGTTTCATAATCCATATCCCCAAGGAGCTGATCGAATAATGCCTCCAGCCCGCGGTAAATGGTTCTGCCCACCGGGTTGGCAAAAGGATCCTTCTGGTGTTTTAAAAATTTTGCGGTGTCGGATGGATACGTATCGATGGCCGAGACGAACCACTTTTTTACAATGGCGGTTTTTTCTTGCGCCAGTAGATTGTTCAGCCTCATATTTAGGAGTGCTCCAAATTCCTAACTCTAGTGTCTATCAGAGATCAATGACATTAAGTTTTTTTTACTTAATCGACCGTATCAGGCGAAAAAATAAGGATAAATACATTTAAGAGAAGTCCTATAGACATTTTAGAATTTCATGTCAAGGATAAATGAAAAAAAGATGCCTAATATATAAAGTGAGGTGCATATCAGCATCTGGACAAACCGATTCCAAGCAATTCGAACACGGTTATCATCGAAGGTTCGGTGCGTTTTTTTATGCCACCCTATGTAACAGTTGCGTCCGTGTTTTTTTATTAAAAAAATGAACTGTTTTCGTATTTTTTTGATAAACCGCGAGGAACCCCTTCCCTGTTTCAGCTCAACACGGAAAACGCTATTTTTTATGTGCACCGTTGCACATATTTATGTGCATGGTGGTCTCGATTTTTGGATGAGGTCCAGCTTATTTCGGCGTTCATTAAGGATTCGACATTGAACAAACCCCTTTCATTGGCGCGCACCCCATTTGGACCCTTCAGGGAATCCACTCCATGTCCAAAGGCTTTTAACGCCATTGGTGATACATGGGGAGGGTGGATACGTTCAGGTAGAAAATTTGGAGTGGGAAAGGGGGCTGTCCATTCAGGCTTTATTTATTCAAATTCAGACCGAACTCATTGGTTTTTGACAATAGGGTGTTACGGTGAATGCCAAGTTTATCCGAGGCTTTTGTCCGATTTCCATCAACGCTTTCAAGAACTTCAGAAATATATTTTTTTTCAAATATACTCACAGCCTCTTTTAAAGGCAACCCCTTGATTTCCTTATTAGAGATATTAAATGAGGCATGACCTTCAAGATGGATTACCGGACCTTCGGCAATGGTAAACAATCTTTCCACCAAATTCTCAAGCTCCCGGACATTCCCCGGCCAATCGTATTCCATGAGCACTTTAACCGCTCTTTTTGAAAACCTTTTTGGAGGTTTACCGGTCTTTTGGGAATTCAACTCCAAAAAGTGATCCAGAAGCAACAAAATATCATTTCCCCGTTCTCTCAACGGGGGCAACCATATGGGGAAAACATTGAGCCGGTAATAAAGATCTTCCCGGAATTTGCCCTGTAAAATTAGTTCCTTGATGTTCTTATTGGAAGCCGCTACGAACCTGACATCGGCCTTGATAACCTTTGTGCTGCCCAGTCTTTCAAATTCCTTTTCCTGGATAATCCTCAAAAGTTTTGCCTGCATATTGACATCCAGAGAATCGATATCATCGAGAAAGACCGTACCCCTATCAGCAAGCTCAAGCTTTCCGATACTGGTAACGACGGCCCCTGTAAATGCCCCTCTATTGTGCCCGAAGACTTCACTCTCCATCAGGGTCGGCGGTATGACGGCACAATTAATCACCACAAACGGCTGTTGTCGTCTATTGCTGCGGTTATGTATGGCTCGGGCCACCAGTTCTTTACCGGTTCCACTCTCTCCCTGAACAAGTACGGTCCCGTCGCCGATGGCGATGGTTGAGATCAGCTCAAAAATTTTTCTCATCTTTCTGTTTTTACCGACCATCTTTTCGAATGGGTGGTACCGTTCCAGCTCATTTCTAAGATAGGCAACTTCCTTTACAAGGCGTCGTTTCTCCAAAGCCCGGTTGATCACGGTCAATACATCATCCACCACAAAAGGTTTAATGATATATTCATACGCCCCCAGCTTAATCGCCTTTACCGCCGATTGAATTTCATTTACAGCGGTAACCATGATAATTTCCGTATTCGGGTCTGTTTCTACAAGTTTTGACAAAAGATCAAGGCCGTTGATATCCGTTAAAAGGATGTCCAACAGAATTAGATCAACTGAATTTTTTCTAAAAATATCCATTGCTTCTTGTCCTGTTTCGGCCAGAAGCACATTGTATTGGTCTTTGAGAACCATATTAAACGATTGTCGGACGCCATTTTCATCATCAACGACAAGAATTGTATCATTTTTTTTCATAGGTAGTGATCCAAAAAATTTTTACAAAATGAGCGGAATAAAATTTTACGAAAGCATCAACAGACAGCCGGTCAAATTTCTATGGATTTTACATATTATGATAAAGCAAATTTTATGCCATGTTTTTTTCATCTTCCGGCCGAATCGAACACCGAAAAATTTAGGAATTTATATCAACACAAAATTGAACCATCGTCAATCCTAGAGGGTTTAATAAACACATGCACAGAAAAATGTGCGCCCATGCACATTTTTCTGTGCATGTTTAACCCTCATCGATATAATTGAATAGGATTCATGGGACCCATTGAACACTCCGGCAATCCACAAGCCGTCATGAGGTAAAAGAATGCCCAATAAATCAAGGATCTCCAGCAATATCAACAGCACTTTTTAAAAAAATGGTTTTTGTCTCAAATCGAGACGCACTTGTGTGGTTTTGGCACGGTTTTTGAGAGAAATTAAACCAAACAAACGGATTGATAAACATCCCATATCGAAGATCCCTGCAACAAACCGAGAGAAATGCCCTCGCTGTTGCAGTTTAATCTGAATATTTCGTAAAGAATATCTTTTTAATTCTACCGGTTGCGTTCTCTTCGTGTCTTCATTTCTATGTGGATGTCGTTATTCTTATCCGATTTAACGTCTCGAAAACCTACAACCATTTGATATTTAATCCATCTGTTTATAAGCTGTTGGGGGAGTAAATATCCGGGTCCAGAGGGCCCGGCTTTGGGTTCCCCCTGGAAGGGGTTTTTTAGTTAAAGCCGTACAAGTTAAAAGTGCCTTGTGATCTAAAATGCCTAAAGTTATGGTGTCGCTCCCGCCTGCCATTGCAAGGCACGAGCGGGCAGGTCGCTCCGCTGATTTTATATGATTGGCAAAATTCCTTAACTTTAGCTCACTTTAAACTTTAGTTCACTTCAAACTCTTGCAGCGTTTCTCCAGGCTGAGCCGGAGAACTCTGACCTGGTCCAGAGGACCAGGTTTTTCAAGATTAAATAAAAACGCCACGACCACTAAAGGAGGACTTATCATGAAGCTAAACTTAAGCGCTTTTCTGCAATGGCGGTTTAACATTTTTATGTGCAGGATGATTGGATGGAGAATAACTTTCTTTTACATCAGAATGCTGGGGACATTATATTTTTTATTCAACCCGAAAGAAAAATGGAAAATCAGAAAAGCTGTAAAAACCGTTTTTTCCGATCACAAATACAGACCTGAAATAAGATCGATTAGCAAAAAGGTTTTTCGAGGGATATTCTCTCATTATTTTGAAAAATTTTTCAACGCCTATTCCACTGCCGGAACCTTGCGAAATTTCGTTATGAACCACATGGGAAGTGAAGACCTGGACGTCATCAAACAAGGGCTTGCAAAGGGCAAAGGAATACTTTTGATCACAGGCCATTTCGGCGGGGTTGAGTTCATTCCGGCGTTTCTCGGTGCGAACAATTTTCCGGTATCCATCGTCGCAAAATTCAAATCAAAGGATTTGCGGAATGCTTCGGTTCAACAGGCTAGCAATTTTTTGACAAAAATCATCGACGCAAAGCAGACACCCAATATAATACGGGCAATTTTTGATGACCTCAAGGCCAATCGAATTGTAATAACCCAGTGCGACGAAATCGATGAATGGAAACCGAGTCGTTACGACAAGCTCTTTTTCCTGGGCAAACAGGTCCGGTTGGACAAAACCGTTAACATCCTATCAAAAAGGTGCGGTGCCACCGTTGTCTTCGGTGTGATGCACAGAGATGATAATCATCGATATAAATTCATTGCAACCTCATACGAGGACATCGCAAAACAGTATCAGCGATCCATAAATATGCCGATGGGAGCCATGGTGTTAAAATTTATGGAACATTACATATACAAATATCCCGAAGAATGGTATCAGTGGAAGAAATACCAAGGGTTGGATGTGTTCGCTCCCTCTGGCGTTGATGTCAAAACACCGGCATCAATTCCTGTTCTGAAGCCTTCCCTTATTTAAAAAAGGATTCTACGATGTTCTTGTTTGTTGAACCGATTTCAAAAAATACAGGAATGTATGTTCCTGCTTATCCATTGCCCATCATGGAAATCGCAAGCTTTGTTAAGTTCAACATCCCCGATGTCGAAATTAAAGTTACATCCCTACCCATGGACTATGGCTTACCGCTTACCCGAGATGGAAAAGAACAGATATTCAAGGAATTCTTAAAAGATCTGTCCACAATAAAACCAAAGGGGATCGGAATCTCATGCACGGCGATTTCTCAGGCGGAAGAAGTTATCCATCTGTGCGGTCTTATCAAGGCCCTTCATCCAGATATTTTTATATTTTTAGGCGGATACTTCCCAACCCTTTATTACGAAGAAATATTTTCCAGAACTTCAGCCGTCGATTTGATCGTGTTGGGTGAAGGTGAGATATCCGCACTCAAGATCATTGAATCCTTAGAAAGCGGTGAAAATCCCATTGACCATAACATTCCCAACCTGGTTTGGAAAACAGACGGCAAAACTCACCTCACCCAAAAAAGAAAACCGTTCGATCTCAGCAAAAAAGCGCTGCTAAACCCAAGTTTATTAAAACATCCGAGCGGATATGATATTCTGCCGTATGCTTTCAGCCGGGGATGTCCCTATGACTGTAATTTTTGTATGGAATCGTCCATACGGCCTCACAGAAGAGCCGTCCCAAATAACATAATCCACCTCGATCTGAAAAATTTACGACATCAGACCAATGCCCATACCCTGTTGGTCAGCGATGCGCTTTTCAAGTCTTTTGATATCTTCCCATTGCTTCGATCCTTGGGTTTAAAAGTCAATTTTGAAACCCGTTGCGATGTTCTGGATCCATCCATAATATCCGAAATTTCAGATGCTTGTGGGGCAATTGCCCTTGGATTTGAGTCGGCCAGTTACCGTACATTAAGACGGATGAATAAGGTCAAAGACCAATCCCACTATAAAAAATATTTGGCCAACACCATGGCCATATTCAAAGAAGCCGCCCGAAATGAAATTCCGATGATGATCTTCATGATTGCCGGATACCCGGGTGATACGGAAGAAGATCTTAAAAAAAGCCTTGCCTTTGCCCAAACGTTGTCAAAGAACACAGGCCCGGGAGGACATGTTTTTAAGATCGGAGAATGTCATGTATATCCCAAAACCAAGATATATGACCTTGCCGTTTCCCTTCCGGATGTTGTTTTCGATGACAACGGTGTTTTTGGGCAAAATATTGTCCGGCAATCCTCTAAATACTTAGATTTTGAAACCATTCTGGAATATTCTAAAAAAATCTTCAATCTTTCCAATTACACGCCGAAACTTCAGAATGCGCTCTTAAACATCATGCCTTTTTTCAGGCTTCCGGCCCAGGCGCTAACGGACAGTATTCTCCCGGACAAATGCTTCAAGGACAAGAACAGGACGATATTTAACGTGCAGGGCGAAAGCCTTGCAACGTTCAGGAAGTTGGTCCCGAATTTGACTAAAATTTATAATCCACGGATGTCCGATCGAAGAAGCACCCGAAATTTACCTTTATGATGAAAAAATGGAAAAAGAAACAAGCTGCATAAATTCCAGGGCCATCATTAATTATATGAAGGATCACTATAAGGGAGACTATTCCAGTCTTCTGGAAAACCTTGACCCTGAAATCGATTCTCTTCCAGACCCTGAAAGCTTTTTAAGTGATCCCAACAATTGGGTTTCCTGCAAGGTTATTTCGAAATTATACGAGCGGGCGAGATGTATGCTGAATGATGAAATGGCCGCCTTCAAAATGGGCAGGCACGCTTTTGAAGAAGCCTCTCTGGGCTATGCCCAGCGGATCATCATCAAAACGTTCTGGTCGATAAAAAAACTTATAAAAAACGCTCAAAAAATAAATGACAAGTGGAACAAAAGTAAACGAGTAGATATTGTTAAAATTGAGAGAAATAGGGCCGTAATGCGCCTTCACTGGAATACCGAGATGGATGTAACCAAAGACATATGCCTGTATAATCAAGGGACATATACTTCCATGCCCCTCATATGGGGAGGGAAACCCGTCGACCTTAAAGAAAAATGCTGCTACTTTGAAGGCGACCCCTACTGCGAATATCATATAAAATGGTCTCACCGGAACAGACTTTATGAGATTTTTTCAAAGTTTTTCACCACAAAATCGGTGCTGATGGAATCCATCGCTGAAATGGAGGAAGACAAAAAAATAATCGAAGAAAAATATGAAGAGGTCAATCAACTCAATTTAGAACTGAATTATAAAATAAAGCAGCTGACGGCCATCCACGAGACGGGCAAAGCGATCCTTTCTTTACTCGATTTAAAACATCTCCTCACCGTAATCATGAATCTTCTGTCCAACGTATGCCGGATCAACCGTGCCGTAATCATGCTCGTTAATGAAGATGAAGGAGGTCTTGAATATATTCACGGCATGGGCTTAAACGGCGAAATGCCCGATGTAATTAAAAACTACAGGGTCCCCCTTGATCGTTTAAGCAACATCCTGGCACGGGTAACCAATACGGGTCGGCCGGAGTATGTACCCGAGGTTAAGGGGTCGAGCCTTAGGAAAGAAAATATTATGTTGACCCATGTCAAACCGACTTCGGTATATGTTGTCCCCCTTATTACCCGTTCCAAGGTAATCGGGGTCATTGCCACAGATGCCATCGATGGGAGAGGCGTACCCCAGGAAACTCGGGAAACACTGGAAGTGTTCGCACCGCAGATCGCCATAGCCATAGAGAATGCAAGACTTTACAGCAGTCTCCAGGAACAGATGGCGGAGCTGAAAAAATCTCAAGCGCTTTTGAGTCGCTCTGAAAAATTCTCTTTTTTGGGCAACCTGGCGGCAAGACTGGCCCATGAAATAAAAAATCCCATGACCGCCATCGGAACGTTCATCCAGATGATGCCGCAGAAATACGATGACAAAGAATTCCGGGAAAACTTCCATAATATTGCAATGGAAGAGACCCGCCGGATAAATAACCTTATCACAGAACTTCTGGATCTGGTGAATACCAAAGAATCTCATTTTGAACCTGCCGACCTTCATGACTTAATCGACAAAATGATTCTTCTTATTTCGCCCCAAAGTAATGCTAAAAGAATCCATGTGATCCGCCGGTTTGATACGACCATTAGTCAAGTATGGATGGATTCAGAAAAGATGAAGCAGGTTATCTTGAATCTTCTTTCAAATGCGGTTGATTTTACCCCAAAAGGCGGTAAGATCGAGCTGATAACAAAAAACTTCACTGACAAGGAAAAAGAATCTATTCACATCCAAATTAAGGACAATGGTACCGGGATCCCTCCATCTTATATTGGTAAGGTGTTTGATCCATATTTTACCACCAAGCATAAGAGTGATATGCACAAGGGAACCGGTCTCGGCCTGTTTATTGCCCATCAAAACATGCAAGACCAATACGGAACAATCGAAGTTAAAAGCGAAGTCAATAAAGGGTCCGTATTCACGCTGACACTGCCCGCCGACAATTCCAATCAATCATCACTCTCCATTGACCCAAGGAAGGAAGCGTGAGAATAGATCAAGTCAAAATACATCGGATAACCCTCCCGTTTTCATTCGAATTTTCTCATTCTTTAAGAAAAAGATCTTCTGTCAATAACGTCATCGTCGAAATCATCGCCGAACAAGGAGAAATTATAGGATTCGGAGAAGGCGCCCCCAGATCCTACGTAACGGGTGAGTCGCCGGAAAGTATGTCCAAAAGCATTCGCCATTTCATACAGCAAGATACGTTTCCCCAGGAATTGAACGATGTTTCACAGATATGGAATTTCATCGATGAGATTACGCGTGGAAGGGAGCAGAATGCTGCAATCTGCGCCCTCGAAACAGGTCTGTTAGATGCCTTTGGCAAAAGTCAAGATCGATACATCTTGGACTATTTCTCCAAAGATTTCATTGCCGACAATATTTATTACGGCGCCGCAATTCCACTGGATAATAACCAGAAGATAATGGAACTGTGCCGATTGATTAAGAAAATGAAAATAAATACACTCCGGCTGAAACTGGGGAAAGATTTCGAGCAAAATAAAGAAATCGTCGAAACGGTTCACGCAGCGTTTGGAGGAAATCATGATATCAGGGTGGATATCAATTGCTCCTGGGACCGCAAACTTGCCTTTGAGCACATCCCATTGATAAAAAACTACAAAATCAAGGTCGTCGAACAGCCCATGATGCCGGACGAACCGAGCATCGCCGATTTTGCCGCCCGCATGCAGATCGAAGACGTGATCCTGATGGCCGATGAATCGGCATGCTCTTTGGTCGATATGGAAAAGATCGCTAAAGAGGGCTATTACAAGATGATCAACGTCAGACTATCCAAATGCGGCGGATTTAGAAATTCACTCAAGATAATTGACTACCTGCGGACCAAGGGCATTCTTTTCCAAATCGGATGTCAACTGGGCGAATCAGGCATTCTTTCTGCTGCAGGCAGGGCGCTGTGTCTTCTCTGTGGGGATGCCGTATACTATGATGGTTCCTATGATGAATTCATGTTAAAGGAAAATACGACCTTAGAAAATGTATCTTTTGAGCCGGGCGGCAAAGCAGGGCCTTTGAACAGCCCGGGTTTGGGCGTTAACGTCGATGCTCAAAGATTGAAAAATATATCCTATCATTCCGAAATCATATCAATATCGAACCCCCTTTCATTTTGAAGGCAACTATGTACTCAGACTTAAATTATACTCAATGGAGATCGGAACACAAACAAATCCTCGAAAGCTTTAATAAAAAAAATATTATCCTGTTGTTTTCAGCAGGCAAAGACTCGTCTGTGGTTTTGGATCTCATCATTAAGGCCAAGGAAGAATTCGGATTCGATTTTACGGCCCATACCGGAGCCTTTCCGGTTCACAGATATCCCGATGAAGAAATGAAAAGGATCGATTCTTATTGGGTTAAACGGGGGGCACGTATAATTTGGCATCACATGGGCAAGACGGATGATGAGTTGAAGAATGCCAAAAATCCATGTCGTCCATGTCAAGAACGAAGGAGAAAGCTACTTAAAAGCATTCTGACACGCTCCATAGAGGACTGGCACAGCCTGGTCCTCATCGTAAGTTACTCTCTTTGGGACATCGTCAGCTATTCCCTTGAGAATTTGCTCAACAATATCTCTTTGAGTCCTGATCAGGGGGTAGGGATTGAAAAGAACAAAAGATTTAAGGAAACAGGTCAGCGTTTTTATCCATTTTTAACGATGAAGGAGGGGTACCAGATTTTTAGACCTTTGATTAAATACAACAACGATGACATATTGAAAGTGATCACTCAGGAAAACATCCCGACACTTTCAATCCCCTGCAAATTCAAAGATTTCAGGCCCAAAAGGATTTTAGAAAAATACTACGCAAAGATGGGCTTGCGCTTTAGCTATGATCAACTTATTGATTTTGCAACAAATTCACTTAATCTCCCGAACATTTCTTCTTACACCTCCATGGAAAAGGAAGATTATCTCGGGGATGTTTTTTGATCTTCCGGATCGGTTGGAATTTACTTTTATAATTTTGACAAACTCGTAAAAAGTCCGATTTAGACGGTTTCGTAAGCCGCAGGATAATTCAGTTTCCATCGGGAAGCTGTCTGAGCGAATTAGCGCGCATTAAAGCGAACAGAATAGCGGTTGTCAAAATTATTGATAATTATCATATTCCTGCAGTGTAATGTTAACACCTTGGTCCTGTTCGCTTTTACGCGGTTTTATTTGCGAGTTCTTGGCGATTGAAACGGAATTATCTTGTGGCTGAAACGGAATGTTATTCTGAGAAAGGTTAACAATTTTCCATATACCGCATGAGAACCTGCCCGAAAAGCCGGGTCCCCACATCCAGAACCTTTTCGTCAATATCGAAATGGGGGGAATGTAGACCGTACTGAAAACCTTTTCCCGGGTCGTGACACCCAAGACCCACCAATATCCCCCCCCACTTCTGACAAAAGAAGGCGAAATCCTCGGCACCCATTTTGGGGAGCCCGGTGTGGACATGATCCGTCCCCAGTACATCCCCGGCACAAGCCAAAGTGTGTTTCACGAGCTTTGGATCATTTACCAGAACAGGATATCCCTCCATCACTTCGAGGGTTGCTGAAATATTGAACGACCGGGCCACACTTTGCACGACGTTTTGGAGGCGTTCTATTATTTGTTCACGGATCTCAGGGTTAAGGGTTCGGAGGGTTCCTTCCAATAGGGCATTCTCGGGAATAATGTTTGATGCTGTTCCGGCATGAAAACGGCCGATACTCAGCACAGCACTTTCATGGGGCGGGAGTTCTCGGCTGATCAACGACTGAATTTGTGTAACCAGATGGGCGCCGGCAACAATGGGATCTTTACAATGATGCGGATAGGCACCGTGCCCGCCCTTACCTTTTAAACGGATAATAAGGGTATCTGCGGCCGCATTGCTGACTTCAGGAGCAATGCCGATATGCCCTACAGGAAATTCAGGATACATGTGTCCGGCAAAAGCGGCTTCAACCGGTTCCGAATCAAAAATACCGCTTTCAAGCATGGCCATGGCTCCTGCCCCGCCTTCTTCTGCAGGTTGAAATATAAATATGACTTCACCGGAGCCGTTTTGAGGCCATCTGTTTTCAATCAGCCATCGAATGATGCCCAGTGCAATGGTCATATGCCCGTCATGTCCGCAGGCATGCATGAATCCTTTATTCTGGGATTTGTAAGGAACTGTATTGCCTTGTTCAAGGGGCAGCGCATCCATATCCGCTCGATAAGCGATGACAGGGCCTTTATGCTTTGATCTGAGCTTTGCCACCACACCGGTTCCCCCCACACCCGATTGAAACGGCACGTTGAGCCCTTCTAACACTTGACAAATTTTGGCCGCCGTCTTTTCCTCTTTGTAAGCCGGTTCCGGAAATTGATGAAACCAGCGACGCAAATCAACAAGCCAATTGAAAAAATCATCCGACAATTTTTGTGACATTTTTCCCCTCCCGATAAGATTTCTGTCAGTGGCCGATAAAGAGGCCCATTGCAAGCAAAACAGGGGTTAATACGGTCAAGATAACATTTCGGCCCATAAATGGAATCAGCGCCGGTATATCATCGGCATATCTGGAAATTCCCCGAACAATGTTAACGCCCAGGGCAATGGTGACAAGGGCCACAAGGCTTTCAAGCGGCAAGACCCGGATCAACCACCCTAAGATGATGGATATATAAGCGCCTGCAAGGAATAAGGCGTAAACCTTCACGCTCGCCTTTCGCCCGATGACAATGGGCAGATGATTTCTCCCGACCCCTTTATCAGCCTCGACATCCGGGAACTGATTTAGAAGAAGCAGATTGCTCACAAGGAAAAACGGAACCAGGGATGCGATAAAAGCGGTCCAAGAATAAGATCCTGAAAGTACAAAATCGGTTCCCATTACCATGAGAGGCCCAAAGCCCAATCCGGGTGCAATCAGGCAGATCAAAGGACTTCTGGTCAGCCATCGGGTATAGACGACAATATCAATAATGCCGATAATCCCAAGGGGTAAAAGCCATAGTCCTTTTATAAACAAAAAATAAATGCCGATAAAAAGTGTCGTGGCCAGTGTAGCCAATGCGGTAATCAGCGCATAATGCGCTTTTTCAGGGTTTTTGGGAAGCGTACCGCTTCCGCCGCTGAACGGCGTCGGCCGAGTATTGAAATCGAGTCCGCTATTAAAGTCATAATATTCGTTGAAGGCATTTACGCTGATATGAGACGAAAGCGCGCCCATAAAAGCCAGTGCCAAATAAAGCAGATTTAATTCGATTCCCGACCAGAATGCAGTGGCTGCCCCCAATGCAGCACATACGGGCGGTAGAACTAGAAAGGGTATCCGCATGGGACCCAATATGGCCATGGATTGTTTACCCATTTATACCGTCTCTGTCTTAATTTGAAATACAAAGCAATATCAAAATTCCAAGATCTCTATTTGGAATTTCAAGCACACATTCCAAAACAAATAAACTATAACGTTTGCCGTCTTTTGGGAAAAAATTTATTGTGGATGGCAGTAACAGCGCAGTGCAAATCTTCGTTGCGCACCAGAAAGTATAGGGCCACCGGAGAAGGGCCAAATGAAATCATCTCGACATTGACCTCGCATTCGGCCACCGCCGAAAAACATTTTGCTGCAACCCCTTTGCTTTGGAGGAGTCCGCCACCCACAATACTCACCAGCGCCACATCCTCAATTTTCTCCAGCCGTCGATAGGGCTTAGGATGCATTGATTTCAGGGCGCGGAAGGCGGAATCGAGATCCTTGAGGTCAAATAGGAGGCTGATGCAGGTTTGGGATGTAACCACAGATTTTATATTGATACCGCTTTCGGCGATCTCCTTGGCCACCAGAGAGAGGATCCCGAGTCGCGCACCCACCCCTGAAGCGTGAACCTTAAGGATGCCGATATCACCGTCATGGGCCACACTTTTTATGATGTTTTTTGTTTTTCGGCTTCGGCTCGTGATCACGCTCCCGGTGCCATCCGGGTTTAAGGTGTTTTTGACGGCAATACTTACACGACTTCTCCTTAAGGGCTCCACCGTCCTCGGGTGAAGAATTTTAGCCCCAAAATAGGAAAGTTCTGCAGCCTCATCGTAGGACAGCCTTGGAATAAGCTGTGCTTCCGGAACAAAATCCGGATCCGCACTCAAATAGCCGTCAACATCTTTCCAGACCTCCAGAATTTCCGCCTGCATGGCTGCAGCAACCACAGCCGCCGAATAGTCACTCCCGCCTCTACCGAATGTCGTGATCTCACCCTTCCCACTGACCCCAAAAAAGCCGGGAATAAAAAGAATGACCTTCCGTTTCATCAGGGGCTTAATGTTCTGCTGGAAATTCTTGGTTGTTTCCGCCAAATTGACGGTGGCATCACCGAACTTGCCGTCGGTGATCAAGCCGATTTTATCCGGCATACGGTATGTGGCTTGAATACCCTGGGAGCGAAGTACACTGGAAAGGAGAACCGCAGAAAACCGTTCACCAAAACTGGAAATAATATCCCGAATTCTTGGTGTCGTTTCCCGGGTAAAGCTGAGTCCGTAATAGAGACGCTCGAGCTTGCTCAAAGACTTATTGAGATCCCGCCTGAAGTTTTGTAGAATATTACCTTTGGGCATGAGATGGCGGGCAATGAGCATGTGCTTGGTGTTCAGTCGGTCGATAATGGAGGGGATATTCCCCTCATCCTCAAGGGCTGAAGACATGCTGTCGATCAAAAAATCAGTGACCCCGTTGAGGGCAGATACAACAAAAATATCACCGCTGCCCCGGCTTGCAACAAGTTCAAGGATTTGTCCGATTTTCTTTCTCCCCTTTAAACAGCCGCCGCCGATTTTAATGACCTTCATGATATTTCTCCTGTGGTTTATAGACCTGCGACTTAACGTATACTTGCAAAAAATTCAAGAATGAATAATAAAGAATCCTGGCCCAGAGGACCAGGCTTTGGTTTCACCCCATAGGAGTGTAGTATAAACTTCAACTCAAACAGTTGGAGTGTTGGAATAATGGGGTATTGGATTATTGGGTCTAAAAGCGTAATTTTTCTGAATAAGAATCACAGAAATGCTCATGGTACTGATAAAATTGATAATGTTCCTCAAGCCCCTCATCCCATTATTCCATCACTCCATTATTCCGGCTACAAGATTCTCAGGCAGAGCCGGAGAACGCTGACCTGGCCCAAAGGACCAGGTTTTTCAGGGCAAAATAAAAATGATGAATTCTTTCGGAAACACCGCCGCCTTTGTTGAACGAATAACCCATTCACTTCATAAAAAAAATCGTCAGGATCCCATTTTTTCCGAAGGGATAAAAGATTCGGCAATATCGTCTGCCGTGTTGTTTTTGCTGGGTCTTTATGACGAAGAAAAACGATCTGCCCCAAAACCCTGTTTGATTTTGACCAAACGGTCCCTCAAGGTAAAACAGCCGGGGGACCTTTGCTGCCCGGGCGGAAGCATATCTTCTCCGCTGGATTCAATCCTTGCAAAGCTTTTATACCTACCGGGATCTCCATTGACACGGTGGTCCCATTGGACACGGTGGCACAAGCACCATTCATACGAAGCCCAAAGTCTGGCATTGCTTTTTGCCACCTGTTTGAGAGAAGGTGTTGAAGAAATGCGCCTAAGCCCTCTGGGATTAAGGTTTTTGGGACCGCTTCCATCACAACGGCTTGTGATGTTTCGGAAAGTAATCTATCCAATGGTTTGCTGGATCACCTGTCAAAAGCGATTTTTTCCCAACTGGGAGGTGGAAAGGGTCGTTCAAATTCCCTTACGGAATCTTTTAGACCCGTCCCATTATGCACGGTATCGATTACATGTGGGCAGGTTGAATAAGAACGGCAGCCATCCGAATATGAAAGACTATCCCTGTTTTGTCCATAAATATCCACATGGCCATGAAGTGCTTTGGGGCGCAACCTTTCGCATAACAATGGTTTTTCTCGAAATCGTCTTTGGATTCAAACCACCGGTCATCGAATCGCTGCCGATGGTCTACGGTTCTCTGGATGAAAATTATCTTACCGGAAACGGATAAAACCGGATTGAGCTGTAAATAAAGAAAATTCCTTCAATTTAGGGTGTCATCACTGCCCGGCCACATCGTGTCCGCAATGTTTGCATATTTTTGCCCGTTTCTTTATGATCTCCGCGCAAAAAGGACATTCCCGGGTAAAATATCGTTCATGAATCTTCTGAACAGATTCATTGACTTTTTTCTGGATGATTTCATTACCGAACCTTACATTCTTGATGGGTTCTATGGCTTCCAGTTCTCCGATGTCTCCCACCATTTCCGCCGCTTTTAATCGGACGCGCTGGGGCTCGGTCCCATCAAGAAGCATCCTGACCACCGTGACGGCGTCTTTGGACATATAGGCATCCGTAAGAATAGAAAATCCTCGTTTGATTTTTTCTTTCAAAATTTCTTGCTCGACCAGAACCTGATCGTCGATGATCTGCCCCGTACCCCCTATGGGGCTGAATACAGGGATGCATTCAAACTGCTGTGTGCCTGGGTAGTTCATGCACCGGTATGACGCACGATGCGCATAATTTTCTTCCAGGTTTTCCCATCCGCTGACATACAGCGAACACTCATCATTAAAACATACAAACAGATAAGGGGTTCCCCATCCAAGACCATCGCTGAAGCTAAACGGCGGGACCTCCCATATATTCATTTCTACCCCGCAGTGGGGGCACAGGGTTTTTTCCTGGGAAAGGATCTTTTCTAAAACTTGTTCTTTGGTTTCAAAAGCCATGGATTTTCCTCCAAAATTTTATAAACGATCGCCAAAATACGTTGTTATTCTTATGAATTCATCAATATTGCTTTCAAAAAATTTGCGCTGAATTAAAAAATAAGCACTGGAGATGCTTTTGCAACATATAAAAGAAAAATCCATCACAGGGGATTTTGCCATATCCCTTCAAAATCAGGGATGTCCGGTCCCTTTTCAGGACGACCCCTTTCATCCCAATCTCTATGATGATAGTATTCCTTCAACATCACCTGGAACTCCGTTTCGGTAAGGACATGCCCGGTTTTGAGGATATCTTCGTGAAACCGTTTTGGAAGCGAATCATCTTCGGGTTTAAGCCCTTCCCGTATGTTAAAGCAGCGAATCAGCGTAGATATCTCAGAAGCTTTTTTCTGTAATTGGACTTTATTCTGCTTCAAGCCGGTGGTCATTTGAATGATCTGTCCCAACCGTTCCCAAGGGTAGATATCTCTGTAAAATCGGCATAGAATAAAGGTGTCCATCAGCGTCAGGCGATCTTCGAAATCCACCAGAAGCTCGGCTTTTCCCTGGATGATTTCAGGATCGATCATCCCTTTCAATTCAGGATTATGAAACGTCGCCCTCAAATGACATGCGCCCCGGTCTGCAACGGCAAACGCCAGTCCGCTCCCTTTGAGTACTCTGGGATCATAACCCGGCGGCTCGAGGCCTTTAACGTGCACTGCCATGTCTTCAAGATTCCAGGCTCTTGCTGCATATCCAATCCCCCGGGCCAGGATGTCTCCGATGCCCTGCCTTGCTGCAATTTGTTCGAGGAGGGCGGCGATGGCATCGACATCTCCATAATCGATACGAAGATCTATTTTCTTTTGTTTGGCAGCCTCAATGACAAATCCACACAGATTCCCCGCGGATATTGTATCCATGCCGAGACGATCACAAATATCGTTCAAATAAGCGATTTCTTCGATACTGTCGATCATGCAAAGACCGCCAAAAGCAAATATGGTCTCGTATTCCGGTCCTTCAATCATAAGACCGGCATGCCGCCCGCCAAGCAGCGTGGTCATCCGTCCACATGCGATAAAGCATTTCGAGCAGGCCCTCGGCTGAACACGGCACTGGTTGTGTAAGGCTTCTGAACCGATATTTTCCCATCGATCAAAAAAGCTTTCAGACCAATATTTTGTGGGAAACGCCCTGGCTTGATTGATGGTTTTCACCATCATGGGTGTCCCCATGGCCTTGTAAGCCTGAACAATCGGGTTGTTTTTCGATTCTTCGGCAATCGTTTTTGAAAACTGCCGCACATGTTCCTGCTGAAAAAGGGAACGCTTTTGATCTCCCTTGAATACGACGGCCTTGAGATTCTTTGATCCCATGACGGTACCGACCCCGGTCCTTCCGGCCGATCGCCAGTAATCGTTTTCGATAACGGCAAATCGAACCAGGTTCTCCCCTGCCGGACCGATGACAACGGCACCAGATTTTGTTGTCCCGGCGCCGACATTGCCGAATTTTTGTGTCACGGTATCTTGGGTTTGATACGTATCCATCCCCCAAATATCTGAAGCATCATTGAATTCGACACCATCAGGCTGTATGACAACCACCGTCGGCCGCTGACTTTTTCCGACAATTACAATGGCATCATACCCTGTTGAATCGACGGCTTCCGGTACTTTCCCGCCGGCATAAGATTCAGAAAAAAAACCGGTCTGGGGGGATTTGGCAAAGACACCATACCGGCTTGAACCCCAAATCCGACTGTTGGTGATGGGCCCGGTTGCAAAAATCAGGCAATTATCCGGTGATAGAGGATCGACGCCTGGGGGATTTATGGAATAAAGGAGGTAAGAAGCCAGCCCCTTCCCGCCAAGATATTTCAAAAGAATCTCTTCAGGCAGGGTCACCACATCGAAGTGATTGTCCGTGAGATTGATTTTCAAAAACCTTCCGTAAAAACCATCCATTAAGATGTCTCCAGTTAAAGAAGAGGGTAAGTAAGAAGATCTTTGTTGTTAAGGTCTGTATCGATAATTCGGGACGGAATTATGGCATAACACTCGATGGTTGTAAAGCCTTGCCATTCAAACCTATAACGATCCGTTAAAATTGACATAACCCTGTTTTTTCTCTATGATCCTAAATAGAAAGCAAAACAGAAAAGCCGATTTCAACCCCAAAAGCCAAACATTTTCAAAGAAAAGTTGAACCAATTTCCGGAGGAAAACCAATGATCTGTGACCGATGTTCAGAAACGATGAAGTCCGGGGAAGAACACAAGCACTTTGGCCGGAATTTATGTGAAAACTGTTATATGGATGCACTGTCACCGGCCCGAACCTGCGATCCATGGGCCGTTCACAGTGCCCAGTCTTTGGCAAAATCCAAAGGAGGCGCCCTCCAGCTCAATGAAATTCAGAAGAACATTTTGATGATATTAAAAGAGACCGGTGGGGCTGAACCGGCGACCATAAGCGATAAACTCGACATAAAGCCTGCAGATTTGGAAAGGGAGGTTGCAGCACTCCGACATATGGAGAAGATCAGGGGGGAATTGAGGAGCGGCAGGAAATTTTTAATCCTCTGGTGACCCACCCGGATGCCCCAGGAAACGGACCCATTTGGGTCTTGATAAATTCGGATTATGTCCATCGCCCGGGAATAACGGTCCGGCAATATTTGCATCGGTTTTCGTTCAGGTCATAAGTTCCAATGAAATATCCGATCCGTTCAATGAGCAGTTTCTTGCAATTGTGGCAATACGTGTTGTTTCCCTCGGGATATGCGGCGTTGCCCACATAGACATAACGGATTCCTTCGGCCATGGCCAGCTTGCGAAACCGAATGAGGGTCGAAAGGGGCGTGGCCGGAAGGCGGTCGAGTTTGTATTGGGGAAAGAACCTTAAAAAGTGCAGCGGATAATCGGGCCCGAGGGTCGTAAGAATCCATTGGCACATCTGTTTGACCATCTCGGCATCATCGGTATATCCTGGCACCACCAGATTCGTCATCTCAAAATGAATCTTTTGTTCGTGCAGTGTCTTGAAAGTATTTAGAACCGGCTGCAGACGGCCGCCGTTCAATTTCCGGTAGACGGCGTCGCTGAATGTCTTGAGGTTGATATTGGCGGCGTCCAGAACGCTGCACAGTTCCACCAGGGGTTTTGGATTGATATAACCGTTGGATATCCACAAATTGGCAATTCCCTCTTCCCTGGCCAGACGCGCGGTATCGATCATATATTCAAAAAAAGTGACGGCTTCGGAATATGTATAGGCAATGGACGTACATCCGGTCCGCTGTGCCCCTTGAATCACATCGGCCGGGAAAAGTTCGTGATGCCGGACTTCATGGGGTTTGGCCTGGGAGATTTCCCAGTTCTGGCAATTCAAACAGCGGAAATTGCAGCCGGTGGTGGCGATGGAAAAGGCTTTTGATCGGGGGTTGAAATGAAACAGCGGTTTTTTTTCAATGGGATCCACATTCACGCTGCAAGGATTGCCGTAGGTCAGACTGTAAAGGACGCCGTCCATATTGACCTTGGAACGGCAGACGCTGCGATCACCCGGCGATAGAAGACATCTGTTGGGACAGATACCGCACATGACCAGTTTGTTGTCCAGTTTCGTGTAAAGAAATCCTTCACGGGACCACTTCCACAATTCTTGGGGAGCATCTCCTTTATATACATGACCCCGAATATCGGCAGGGCCGGCTGCCACACCTGTTTTTACTGAAAAAGGCCAAAAGGCATCGGCGTCCAGGACGCTGCAAAAGAGTCCGGCACTGCAATACAGAAAATGACGTCGGCTAACTTTCTTCATAACTTTCTGAAATGACGATTAAACTGCAAATTTTTAACCCGATCAATCCGACTGCAGCCCAGATGACCCCACAATAGGGGATCAATACGACATTGGTGACCAGGGTTCCACAGGCGGCCCCGATCAAATCGGCGGAAAAGGTCCGCGTCGCCGCCGGGGCGTCTCCCCCCCGCAACCAAAGGGCCACCGGGAATTGAAACCCGCAGATCAGGGAAATCACAAAACCGAAAACAAGAAAAAAAGTCACCGGCAAATCATCGCTGACCTGTTTCAAAACAACGATGAGTGTGCCCATGAGGACAATGATCAGCCCATCGGCGAACGCCAAGGTCATTTTGCTCCTTGAACGCATTCTCTCGCCGAGCCAGGCCCCCGGCAAAAGACCGGCCAGGAAAACCGTTACGATCAGGCCGATCTGCAAATAAATATAACCGAAAAAAATTTGGAAGGCAAATATTACGAGAATCTCACTTCCCATAATCGTCCATCCCGTGGAAAAGAGGACGAACTCTTCGGCACTGATGCGAATCAGGTAGATCAGACACAATACGCTCAAGACGGCCATGAAACCTTTGGGTGAAGCGGAAAACTTGGCAAACCACTGCTCAAACATCAGCCGTATCAATTGGGGGGAATAATCTGAATTTTTAGGCGTCTTTGGATCCATGAGTCGGTTCAGGCGATCGATTCTTTCACGGGTCAGGTTGCCATAATAATACCCGCTGATGTATCGCGTCCGGATCTTTTTTTGATCCAACAGGCGCGGGATGTCCATGTTAAAGGGTTGCGCGCTGCACAGAAAAAATATTTTCTGTCCGGGGAGCAACAGGACACGATGGAAATAATCGCCAACGGTATTGTAAAGTGAAGATAGTTTCTGCCGCTGGGGTTCCGCCAGATAATTGTCAAACCCCTTCATGGAAAAACTCAATACACCTTCCGGGGTCAGATGACGTTTCGCCAGCGCAAAAAATCTATCTGTGAAAAATCGGTTGATTTGAAAGGTGTCCGGCTCGCCCAGGCTGACAATGATCGCATCGTAGGCCTTATTCGAATCCGAAAGATAGGCCCGGCCGTCTTGATGGATAACCTTCAGGCCGGGAATCCTTTTTAACAGGCCGAACCTGAATTGGACCTCTGCCAACCGTGGATCGAGTTCCACATAATCCACCGATTCCGGCCGGTACTTTTCGAGTTCGGCCAACATACCGCCTTCAGCAGAAATTAAAAGAATATTCCCTGTTTGGGCCAATTGTGCCATAGGATAATGAATGGCTTCTTCAGCCATGCTCAGATTCTGATTGCCATACAGCGGGTTGCCGTTCACAAAGAGCGTAACCTGCTCCTGGTCTTGGTGGACCTCGATCCGACCGTAACGGGACTCGCTGTAATACACCAGTTTCCCTTCAGGCGGCGCCAGGGATGGGAATTCCAGTAAAAGGCCCGCAACCAGTAGGGCAAACGTCAGAGCGGTCCCGATTAAAACAGCAGGACGATGTCGAGGGGAAGGGGTAAAAAGGAGGTAGGTTGCCGCCATTAGCGGAAGATTTGCCAGAAATGCGGCCTGTAACGGGGTCACCAGAAAAACAAGGACAAAGGAAAATAGGGCGCCCCCGGACACATCCCCCAGATTGTCAATAATATAGATCCGTGTCCCGGGATAATCCGGATCCTCCGTCCGGATGGCAAAAAGGCTGTAAGGGAGAACAAAACCGAGGACAAGGCAATAGGGTGCAACGGTCAAAAAAGTATAGGCCAGCGTGGGATAGAATCCCACCGAACTGCCGTGAATAAAAAGGACATCCCGAAGACCTCGAACGGCGAGAATCTGTACGACGGAGAGTCCTGCCAAGATCAGAGAGAGGCCGCCCAGCCGGTCAACAGTGGCCGCCCAGAACCGCTGGGTGATCCAGCGGGCCAACAGGGTGCCGATGCCCCCCAGGATCAGCCAATTGAAGAGAATCAGGGCAATGACGAACTCGTTCCCTTGAAATTGGGCCAAGAATTCACGAATGGTCAACAGCTGGGTCACCACGGAAGAAATACCCGTGGCGATGACCACCCGTGTTATGGACCGTTCATTTCGCCTCTTCAAAATATTGAACCTGATAGATCAAAATTTCAAGATGGCGCTTTCTCCAGGTATCGGCACCCAGACCGGCTTTCATGCAAAGATGGGAAAGAAACTCTTCAGGCCGGGGCAATTGCGCCCAGACCTGTGGCAAAAAAGTGGCACTGGCCGATCCCTTCCGAAGTATAACCCCATCCACATGAACCCGCAGCTTGGCAAGTAAATCCTCGCTGTCCCGGTATTCCAGGGGATACGGCTCGGTAAGGATGCTGACCTCGATGTCCACCCGGTCGAGTTCAGCGGGTTTTAAAGGCGGAAAACGGGGATCATGGAAAGCGGCATTAATGGCATTTCGTTTGACCCCGGCCAGGATCGATTCTCTGGGGTCTAGATTTCCGATACAACCGCGCAGCTGTTTGTCAATGGTCAGTGTTACAAAGGTGCCCCTGGAGGTCTGAAAAGCGGCGTCCTCAAGATCTCCAGGATCCGCTTTGATGGAAAATTTACCAAGCTTTTCTGCGATGGTCTGTCGGGCCAGCCGCACCAGTGCTTGCCCCTGGTGCTTATCTAAAGATTGAGGGGAATCGACACTGTGTTGCATAGACGAACCTCCATAAAAGGCTATGGCCCCGTAGCCGACAACCCTTGAACGATCTCCGGCGGTGTCACCACTGTTGGAATAATGGAGAAGAACCGGTTTCCAGCCGTATCGGCGGGCCATGTTTATTAAAATTAGAATCGGTATTTTTCCGCAGGCTGCATTCTCACGATTATTCAGTTTATCGGCTTCCAGATTTAATATTATCTCGATGGTTTCCCGATCTCTGGCAACGGCATCTTTATACGGCAAAAAGTGGGACAAATCGGAACTGGCCACCAGGAGGGTGTTTCGGTCGAGCAAAGGGTCGAGGGCGGCTGACACCCGTTTGTCAAGATTCCGGCCCTGACCGGTCACAATCGGTATGAGCTCGATTTCTTTGAGAAAATATTGAAGATATGGAAGGACCACTTCTACGGAGTGCTCGAGCCGGTCGGAAAGGGGAACTGATCGAAACAAGTTTTTATCCCGACGCAACCGGACGGCATCGCCATGGATCCGGACCGATCCGAGGGGTGTTTCATAGGCGCTCACATCGCTGATGGCACAGCCCTGAAAGCCGATGCGATGATCCGGGCCCATAACGATGGCCCGGCGGAATCTAGTTTGTTTCAACACCCGTGAAACATGGGCCGCTGTCAATCCGGCGTAGATATAACCGGCATGGGGGATAATAATCGCCTTGAGCGATGTATGGGGGGGGCGATCCACACGGACCGGTTTAACCTGGCTCACAAGCTGTTCAATGGAGGCTTTCAACCCAGAACGCGTGGCAGGATAAAAACTTCCGGCATATACCGCTTCCCGTGTAATATCGGCATTCACAGTTTCAACCGAGATGACACATGCCAGACAGAACATGAGAGGAATCATCAAAAACGGATGGATATTTTGCTTCATGGCGGAACCCGTTATTGGTTCGTGCGTGACCGAAAAATCTGTTTTCCCGGTCAAAAATCGAAGCCCCCTGCAGTTCCCGTCCTTTGGACGAGAATTTCTCCTGCGCGCCAACCCCGCTTAAGGAGATCTTCGATACCCTTGCGGAAAAGCGAAGGCTGTTGTAGTTTAAACCCCGCACGAAGCATCCCCAAGGAATAATCAAAAAATACAATGGGCAGGGTATCCTGTCAAACAAAAATAGGTGTCGATGTTACATGGATGTACACTAACTGGCTGTTGTTACTATTTCAGAAGCTTTAACCAAAATCGCCTTTTTTTTCAACTCAGGGAGTACCTCACGAAGCACCTTATAGGTCACGGTATGGGGATGTGCGATGCCCACGGCCATGCCGTGGCTGTGGGCTATCTCTACCAGGAGAAATAATTTTCTGCGAATAAAATCAGGGGTCTGAATATGATCGATAAACACATCTTTTTCCGCAAACGGTATCTGAAACAAATGCGCTGAGGGTTTGCACAGTGTATCGGCGGTGGTGCGACTGTCGATAAAAAAGAGGTTTCTTTTTTTTAACACGGAAAAAATTTGATTCAGCTGGCTTGAGACCGTGGTCATTTTTGACCCCATGTGATTGTTTACGCCCTGAACAAAAGGAACGGCGTCCAAATCCTTTTCAAGCTGGCGGATGAGTTGATCCGGCGACATTGAAGTTAAAAGAGCGCCGGGCCCGGGGTTGATCAAGGGATATTCGTGGGGTTCCATGGGCAAATGCAGCATCACATCGAACCCCTTGGAACGGGCGGCCCTGGCAATGCTCTTCTGATACGGGCTGTAAGGGAGAATGGAAAAGGTTAACACCGTGTCAAGCCCGAGGAATTTCTCCGCCATATGTTTATCATAGCCGATGTCGTCAACAATAATGGCGATCTTAGGCAATTTTTTCGGTATGGGAATTATGGGTCTCGGCAGAGGTTTGCGAGGCGGTATTTCGTGTTTTGGATAGACTTCGAACCTGGGCGTTTTTGTTACATGGGGTTTTGTCACCGGCGCGATGGGATATTTACGCGATATCAAATGATGCGCCAAAACGCCGGCAACCACAACAAGAAGTATCAGAACGCCAAGCCCGGAAAACGCCTTGATCAGATTCGTTTTTCGGATGCTGTCCTTACCCCTTTTCTTTCCCAGTTTCCTTGCCCCTCGTATTTTCTTCTTGGCCATGCTTTATTTATTGACATCCTTAAAAATTTCATAGCTTAAAAGAATATCGAGGGCACGCATCACCTGGTTATCTGTCTGGAGTTGTTCGGGGGTAAGCTTTTCGTACATAAATTTGGTTTTTTCGATTTCCCGTTTCTGACGCGGTTCTTTTTCCTCATCGGCTTCTGGTTGTTCCTCTTTGCTTTTTTCGGGTACGGCTTCGAGATGATTTTGAAGATCTTTTTCCTTTATGAGTCCCTCATCCATGTCATCCAATTCTTCTTTATCCATAAACCTTCTTTTTACAATGACGTCCGGTTCAATACCTTTTGCCTGAATCGAGCGCCCGCTGGGGGTGTAATACCTGGCAATGGTCAATTTAAGGCCGTAGCCGTCCCTCAGGGTTTCCACCGACTGGACCGAACCTTTCCCAAAGGAGGTGGTTCCCAATATCAGGGCCCGTTTTTGATCCTGGAGTGCACCGGCGACAATTTCCGATGCACTGGCACTTCCGCCGTTGATCAAAGCAACCATGGGATAATTCCGTTTAACCTGGTTTGGGGTTGCTTCGAATTCCTGGTCATTTTTTTGCTGACGCCCTTTGATGGAAAGTATTTTCCCTTTTTCGAGGAAAAGGTCTGAAACCTCAATTGCCTGGTTGAGGAGCCCGCCCGGATCGTCACGAAGATCGAGTATCAGGCCTTTTAACGGGACTTTTGATGATTCGTATATTTTTAACGCCGCAACAAGATCTTCGGTGGTATTATCCCTGAAATTGGTGACCCATATATATCCATATCCGGGTTTTAAAAGTACCGATTTAACACTTTCAACGGGGATGACATCTCGAATCAAATCGAAATCCATCGGTTCCTTGCTCCCTTTTCGAACGATGGTAACCACCACTTTAGTCCCTTTGGGTCCCCGTATCATTTTAACCGCCTGCCGCAAGTCCGTTGTCGGTTTGTCGTCGACCTTAACGATTCTATCGCCGGCCATGATTCCGGATTTATAGGCCGGTGTGCCCACAATGGGCGAAATCACGGTGACAAAGCCCTTTCGCATGGTGATGCTTACGCCGATTCCCGTAAACTCGCCCTGGGTTTCGACTTTGAGCTCTTTAAAGTCGTCAGGGGTCAGTAGAGCGGAATGCGGATCGAGGCTGTGGACCATCCCCTGAATCGCCTTGTCGATCAATTCTTTTGAATCCACCGGATCCACATAGTTTTTCTCGACCAGTTCGATCACGTCGGAAAATAATTTTAGACCTTTATATGTCTCGGCTCCTTTGGCAGAAAGATTCCGGTAAAACCCGGATCCCACAATCCAAAAGACCACAGCGATGAACACCACCAGGCACAGTTTAACAGATTGCTTTTTTTTAACAGTCATGTAGTTTCTCCTTTTAACCTGAATGGCTCATAACGCTGTTCGTTCAGACGTTTAAATACTCCAGGCTAACTTTTTTTAATCCATTCCAGGGGATCTAAGGGTTTCCCGTGATGGCGAACTTCAAAATGAAGACTCGAACCAATCATCGATCCCGAGTCTCCAACCGTTGCAACCACTTCTCCCTTTTTCACCGCATCTCCTTTTGATGCAAAAAGGTCTTGGGCATGGGCATAGACCGTATAGTAGTTGTTCTTATGGTCGATGATAATCATATTTCCGTATCCCTTAAACCAGCTGGCATACAAAATCTGACCATCATAAACGGCTCGGATGGGTTCACCGACATCCGCTTTTATCTCGATACCGCTTTGGAAATTGACCGTTTTGAACTCTTTGTTTTGATGCGGGCCGAAAAACGCGACTATTTTACCTTTTACCGGCATATTTAGCAATCCTTTTAAAGAAGAAAAGCTTTTTGGCGAAATATCTGTTCCGGCGCCGGTGGGGCCGGATTTTGAATTCAAAGATTTTATGGCCTGATCTAGATCGGCCGCCGCTTCTTTTAAGGATTCAAGGGCCGCCAGTTTTAGAGATCTTTTTTTGCGTATATCATCAAGGAGTTTTGAACGTTTCGATCGTTCATGAGACCGCATGGAGATTTGTTTTTTCAAAGCTGTTTGAACCGAGAGCTTCTCCGTTTTTTGAGTTTCCAGCCGATTGAGCAGTTTTTGCAGTCTGGTCTTGCTGTCCAGGAGGCCATGCCAGATATTTTCGTCATATGCCAGAATCTGTTCCATGGCCTTTTTCCGTTGAAAAAGATCATACATGGATTGCGCCGAGGCCAAAACATATATTCTTCCCAGCCAGTTCAGCTTATACAGCGCCACCAAGCGTTCGGATGCATAGTCTTCACTGGTTTCAATTCTTTTTTTAAGGTCTTTTAACGTCTTCTGGATCTTGACGGTTTCTTCTTCTATGGCAGACAGTTCATCCTTTAGGGACGAGACGTTTTTTCTGGCTTTGTCGATGGCTAGATCGATATCGTTTAAACTGTTGACAATGGAGGCTTCCTTTCGGGTGGCCACAAGCACTTCAGCCTTTTCTTTTTTTATCTTGCGATGGATACGCTCCGCTTCGTTCTCGTAACTTTCAAAGTCGCCCGGATAATTGCCCTGGGTTCTCTTTTCCCCGCTGTTCCCCGGAGATATGATTCGTACATAATTGTCTAAATTTCGAATGTAACCCACCTGATTTTTATACTCGATTTTAAGCCATCCATCGTGATGTTCTATAATTTTGACTTTTGTTCCTTTTTTAATGGATGTTAACGGCGGTGTCTTTATCCCCGGCTCGGACCGAAAATTAAGCTTGTTTACGACAACAATTCCAATTTCATCGGGTTGGGCGCCGCAAACGTCGGGGAATTGCACCACCAGTATGATCCCGGCTACCGTATATAAGATTACCTTAAGAATTGTTTCAAAGAAAGATAACACCCAAGCCACCCCACAAACATGCTGCAGACCAATATTCCACAGGAAGCTCCCGGTGAAAGAAATCTAATGGTAAACAGGCCTGCAGTTAAACCCTGCTCTACATTTAATGATACGAGTAGAAAAATAACAAATAACACCGCCAGGCCGATCGTTCCGCCCAGTGCCCCCTGGATAAGACCTTCTATGAAGAAAGGGGCTTTGATAAATCCGTCGGTGGCCCCCACCAGCCGCATGATCTCAACTTCTTCGCGCCTTGAATAGAGGACCAGACGAATGGTATTGGCGACGATAAAAACAGCCGCTAAAAAGAAGAGGCCCCCCATTGCATATCCTGTTAATCTGAACAGATTGATAATACTCATAAATCGCCCGAGCCAAATCTGGCCATACTCGACGTCCTCCACTTGAACAAGGGAACTCAGCCGTTGAGCCAGGGCTTCAGCCCGATTCCGGTTTTGAAAAGATTCTCCAAGCCGGATTTCAAATGCATCCGGGAGGGGGTTTTCTTTCAGGTTTTCCAGCAGTGAAGGTTGCCGTTTCATCTGGTTTTTTAGCCGTTGGAGGGCTTCATTTTTTGAGATAAACTGCACATCTCGAACACCGTCCATACCCTCAATTCTACGCTCTAACTCCCCAATCTTTATCTCAGGGATATCCGGTTTAAGATAGACCATAACCCGGATACCCTTTTTCCAGGTGTTCATAATATCATTTGCGTTCATGAGAAAAAGGGCAAAGGCGCCGGCAATGAGGACGGAAACAGCGATGGTAATGATGCTGGTAACACTGAGAAATCTGTGATCGAGAATATCCTTTATGGCCCGTTTAGAATAAATAATCATTGGAAGACGTTTAAAAACGCTAAACTGTTACGGCTGATGTTGTTTGCAAGCGACCTTGCTTGAGATGGATGGCCCGCCCGCCTGTTTTTCGGATAAGTTCCTTATCGTGGGTTGCAATTACGATGGTCGCACCACGAATATGGAATCTTTTGAGAAGCTCAAAAATGATATCCGCAGAATCTTCGTCCAAATTGCCGGTGGGTTCGTCCGCAAGGATGATCGTTGGATCTCCAACCACGGCCCTGGCCACCGCGACTCTTTGTTGTTCGCCACCCGACAGGCTCGGAGGGAAAGATTGGAGGCGATTCTCCATGCCAACGGTTCTCAGAACGCTTTTTACCTTTTTTTCGATAAAACGCCGTTTTTTACCCATGGCTTCAAGGACCAGGGCCACATTTTCAAACACGGTCTTTGTTACAATCAACTTGTAATCCTGGAATATTATTCCGAACTTTCTTCTGAGAAACGGTATTCGTTGGGGAGAAATCCTGGACAAATTCATTCCTTCAATCAACACCTGGCCTTCAGATACGGTTTCTCCGAGGTACAAAAGCTTTAAAAGGGTTGTTTTCCCGGCCCCGCTCGGGCCGGTGATAAAGAGGAATTCGTTCTTTGAAATGTCAAGGGTGACATCGACGAGGGCTTTATTTGCACCGTAATTCTTGTGAACATGGAATATCCGAATTATTGAGGTTTTATTCTGAACCGCCATCATTCAACAACTTCCTGACCCATGGCTCGATAAAGCGTCGCCTTCGAAATTTTAAATGCGTACAGTGCATTGTAATAATTTGTCATCGTTCGTGTGAGAAGCGTCTGAGCAATAAGCACATCGGTTTGTGTGGCCACTTGTTCTTTATATCTTTCCTGATTGATCCTGTAGTTTTCTTTGGCCTGTTCAATGGCTTTTTCAATCGTTATAATCGCCTGTTCCGCTTGCTGGGTTCTCAAGTATGCATTCTTTACCTCCAGGCGGATATTATCCACAATCTCCTTTTTTCGAAGCTCTGCCTGGGACAGCCGCGAGCGCTTTTCTTCGACGCCATAGGATGTTCGACCCCATTCCCAAAAATTCCATTTTGCCACCGCTGCGATACTCCAACCGCTTGGATCATATATCCCCGAGCCCCCATTTACATCCCATTCCGTTCCGTATCTGAAATAACTCCCTTTTAAATCGATGGATGGATAATAGTCTTTTTTTGCCAGTTGTAATGTCTTCCCTGCAATTTCAATTTCCAGATCGACATTTTTTATTTCCAGCCGTTTTTCTTCAGCTTCGGAAAAACAATAATCGAGTGTTTCTTCAAAAGGCGCGTAGTCGAGAATATCTTTGATATTTACAGGGGTATCGATCGGTCTGCGAAGCAGCGTATTAAAATTCGACTCGGCATTGTTCATGTTATTCTTTGCAACGATGAGCTCCTGTTTGGCATTGGCCAGTTCAACCTGAGCTTGAAGAAGATCGTTTAACGGGCTCATACCGACCTGATAAAAATTATCGGCCACTTCTTTTTGAGAACTGATCTGTACGACGGTCTGTTTGGCGATGTCATAGAGCTTTTGAGCCTGCAACAGCTGAAAGTATGCATTTTTCGCATCCAGGATAATATCCTGACGTCTAAGCTGTTCCTTAACTTTCGCGGTATCAAGGCCCAACCCAGCGATATCGTACTTCCTTAACAAAGAAAAACCGGTAAATATCGGTTGACTGAATGAAGTTACAAAAGCGTATTCCTCTTCTGGAACCAGTTCAATGCCGCCGACAGATGCACTTGCGTCCACCCGATCGTATTCATAGGATGCGCTGAATGTGGGAAAAAATTGCGTCCGCTGAGCTTTTTTCGCAGCCACGGCGGCCGCTGTTTCTTCTTTGGATAATTTTAGCCCGAGATTGACCTTGATTGCAGTATCGATGGTCTGTTCGAGGGTAAAAATTTCAACAGGCTCCTGGGCTGAGGAAAAAGCAGGAAAGACCAGCGCCTGGAGGATGGCAACCCAGAAAAAAAGTTTTAAAAATAAATTCTTTAATATCATATTTGCCCTCACATTGGATAAAAGAGCGGTTCGCCCGTAACACCCCACGAAAATTTTCGCTCAATTTGGGTTTAATGCCCCACAGGTTTTTGATTGACCCGCAAGGGGTTTACTGATATTGGTTTTTTCGAGTTGAAGGAGTGCTGTCAACAGTTTTCCTTACTCAAAGCCTCCACTGATCCCCATTAAATAGTCTTCTTCCATTTCGGTGGAGGCTTTTTTATATCCAATCGACATCTTAAAATCAACAGTTTCGTTCCAATTGGGTCCAAATAATAAGGTGGATACCCCCCATTCAGGCAATTCCATATGAGATGACAATTTTTGTCATCTATTGGAATTGTTTTTTGTCAGAAATTGTCACGAATTGGTTTTTCCTTAAATACATCCCATTAATATAACTGTATTTAACATCAAGTTGAAGATATAGGCCCAATTTTTGCATAAAGATGGGAAGAACCGACGCTTTATCTAATTTTTGATGAATTCGAAGAAATCAAATCTTTCGGGTGTTTGGTTTTGACATTTTCTGTTTTGTTTGAAATATAAGCTGATTTGCCAGCGTGTCAGGTCGCCGATCACGGAACACGAACAGCTTAATATAAAGAATATATTTCTAATTTTCTTTACGGAACCATCAAATTCAGCGAACTGAAAAATGACATGGCATTCATTCAGGGGGCCCTGACTCCTGATGTAAAAATCTGGCAAAAAATATCGATAACGGATTAAGACGGCAATGAATTCAGATAATCGTAACACAACCATGGGTCCGGCCCCGGATATCGCTAAAGAGATATCATTAAAAATTTTCATCGCTATGGTTTCCGGTGTGATCGGGTTTTGGCTGAGTCTCCATCCTTTTGTATTTTTACTTCCACCCTATGAATTTAAATTCATAGCCGGGTTGGTATTCCCCCTGATCGTATCCATTGAATGGGGGTGGAGATACGGCTTGGTCTCCGCCATTTTCGGCCTGGGCGCTCAGGTCTTGTGGATAAAGGGTGGTTGGGAATCCGTCGTTACGTATGCCCTTTTCACATTCTGGATCGTATGGCATGGCTGGAGTGCCGAAAAATTCAGGGAAACCGGGAAAAAAATATGGCATCGCTACGCAGCCGAACTTCCATTTCGTTTATTTGACACCATAATTTTGTATACGGTTTATCGATGGACATTTCAGCTGCCCCCCCCACCTTGGGCTCCGGAGATCGCCCAACCATCCGTTTCCCTTCAATATGTAAATTACATGGCGTTAGGCGCTGTGTGTAACGGTTATCTCGTTTTATTGTTATCGAATGTTCTGATACTCTTCGGTCCCGTTAGAAAGGTGTTGCGGCCACATGAAATTATCGAGGAGAAAAAATCGAACTATCTTCTAGGTACCGCCTTTTTAATCGGTTGTGTTTTTTGGGTGGTTGACGGGGCCTTTGGTTTAATATTCAGGGAGCTTCCGAACTCAATAGCTGCAAAAGGATCGGACAGTCTTCTCGATCTGGTGGTGTTTAACGTACCACCCTACGCACTGTTCGAACGGGTATCCTTTTTTATCGCCCTTTTGATGGGGGTGCTGTTATCGTCCAGGTATATAAACAAACATTCCGAAACCGAACAGCTGTTAACGAGAATGGTTGAGCTTTCCCCGTATCCCATTACCGTGGTCGATACCGCTGGACGCGTGGACTACATCAACCCTGAATTTATCGAAAGCTTTGGCTACAAACTGGATGACATTCCCACCGTCGAAGATTGGTATAGCAAAATTTTCCCGAATATTTTCGAGCGGAGAGAATTCATCACCCATTGGAAAGAAGACATACAAAAGGCTGCCAATTCCAAATCAGAGCCCCGGACATTTAACGTTACGGCCAAGGATGGCCGAATACAGAATATTATTTTCAGGCAGGTCATCGTCAATGACGAAAAGGAATATATCATTTGCGAAAATGTCAGCGAACGGATCCGTGCCGAAGAAAAGTTCAGAGCCCTCAATGAGGAGCTTGAGCAGCGGGTAAAGAAGCGGACGTCCCAGCTCGAAGCCACCAACAAGGAGCTGGAGTCGTTCTCATATTCGGTTTCACACGATCTTCGGGCGCCGCTACGCAGCATCGACGGCTTCAGTATGGCCCTGCTTGAAGAGTATAAAGACGAGCTGGACACCTCAGGTCAAGATTATCTCCGACGGGTGCGTTCAGCGAGCCAGCGGATGGGACAGATCATTGACGATCTTCTTTCCCTGTCCAGAATTTCACGTCGGGAGCTTAGGAAACAAGAGGTGAATTTGAGCGAGATCGCACAAAAAATTGTGGAAAAGCTCGAGGAAGGTGATCCGGATCGTCACGTAGATATCGTTATCGGACATCGTGTGACTGCGGATTGCGATCCCAATCTCATTGAAGTTGTGCTGGAGAATCTGTTTGGGAATGCATGGAAGTTCACGTCAAAGCAAGATAAGCCGTGGATCATATTCGATACGGTTGTCCAGGATGATGAACTTGTCTACTGTGTCCGGGACAATGGCGCCGGATTTGATATGGCCTATGCCAACAAACTGTTTGGTGCATTTCAGCGGTTGCATAAGGATACCGATTTTCACGGTTACGGCATCGGCTTGGCCACCGTTCAGCGAATTATTCACCGTCACGGAGGACGGATCTGGGCTGAAGGATACGTTGATCGCGGAGCCACTTTTTATTTTGCACTTTAATATGATGAAAAGAAACCTATGAATAAAAAAACAATACTCCTGGTTGAAGACAACCCGGATGATGAACTGCTGGCCATTCGTGCACTCAAAAAAAACAAAATTATGAACGAGGTCGTGATCGCTAGAGACGGATCCGAAGCCCTCGATTATCTGTTCGGCACCGGAGCCTATGAAAGCCGTGACATGAGTGTGATGCCTCAGGTTATCCTCCTCGATTTGAAGCTCCCAAAAATAGACGGTCTGGAAGTATTGAGGCGTCTTCGCAGGGACGAGCGGACAAAACTGCTTCCGGTGGTTATCCTAACTTCCTCCAAAGAGGAACGGGATTTATCCGAAGGCTATCGGTTGGGCGCCAACAGTTATATTCGTAAACCGGTGGACTTTACCCAGTTTACAGAGGCCATCAAACAGCTGGGGCTTTACTGGTTGGTCTTGAACGAATCTCCGCCAACGGGAAAAGAATAATTATGGATAAATCCATCAGCGTATTGATCATCGATGACTCGGAAGATGACTGTCTGCTCCTGGTCAGACAGCTAAAGAAAGGGGGCTTTCGGCCGACTTACGAACGCGTCGATATCGCCGAAACCATGATCGATGCCCTCGATAACCACCAGTGGGATCTCATCCTGTGCGATTATTCCATGCCGGGTTTTAGCGCTTTCTCTGCCCTGGAAATTTATTATCAAAATGGTTTCGACATGCCGTTCATCATTGTGTCCGGCACCATTGCCGATGAAATTGCCGTGGATGCCATGAAAGCCGGCGCACATGATTACATCATGAAAAACAATCTGGCGCGGCTGAATCCGGCCATTGAACGGGAATTGCGAGAATCGAAAAATCGACGCGAACGTAAACGGGCCGACCAGGAATTGAAACGGAGCGAAAAGAAATATCGTACGCTTTTCGAAGAATCCAGAGACGCAATCTATATGAGTGATCAACAGGGTGATCTCATCGATTTCAATCAATCAACACTGGACCTCTTCGGGCATTCAAGGGGAGAGATGTTTGGCTTGAGCACAGAAGCCGTTTTTGTGGATTCGCATGAATATAACAAATTTCAGACGACGTTGGAGAAAAAAGGATCTGTCAGAGATTTTGAAGCCAAACTTCGCAAAAAAGACGGAACGGAAATGTCCTGCCTGATCACCGCCACTGCCCGTCACGCAGGAGATCAGAGCATACGGGGATATCAGGGTATCATCCGGGATATCAGCGAGCTGATTTCAAACCGAAATGCCCTTGAAGAGACCCTCAAAGAGTTGAGAAAAGCGTTGGGTGGAACCATCGAAGCCATGGCCTTGACGGTGGAGACAAGGGACCCTTATACTGCCGGTCACCAGCGCCGGGTCAGCAATCTGGCCCGTGCCATCGCAACAGAAATGGATATTTCAGAAAACCGGGTCCAGGGAATCCGCTTGGCAGGCGTCATCCATGACATCGGCAAAATATCTGTACCCGGCGAAATTCTCAGTAAACCGGGCAAAATAAGCGAACACGAATTTGGCATCATTAAAGAACATCCGACGGTGGGCTACAATATATTGAAAACCGTAGATTTCCCTTGGCCGATTGCTCAGATTGTTCGTCAGCATCATGAGCGGTTTGACGGTTCCGGATATCCCGACGGTCTCGTCGGTGAAGACATTTTGCTCGAAGCGAGAATCCTGGCGGTGGCAGACGTTGTTGAAGCCATGGCATCTCACCGGCCCTACCGCGCTTCCCTGGGCATCGACATCGCATTGAGGGAAATCTCAAAGAACCGGGACATTCTCTATGATCCTCAGGTGGTCGATGTCTGCCTGAGGCTTTTTAACGATCAAGGTTATCGTTTTTAGAAAAACATATGGAACCACCCCTGTTCTCAATCTTACGGGCAACGTTTCATCATAGGGCCGGCTTATTTTTTTCACCTCTGCACCCATGGATAACGCCATGTCGCCGATTCCATCACCAAAAACGCCGGTAGCAACGGCCAATACGCGATCTCCGGGGAAAAGACAACTCTTCAAAGCACTCCATAAAGCCAGCATACCCTCTCCGGATTGAATGGCAATCCGATTTTTTGTGCCGAGAATCATCTGCAGGTTGGATTCGGTTTTATGGTGCAATTCCAAAAATTCGGGTTCTAAATCAGCCGATCCATAATTGATTTGATACACGTCTAAAACAGCTTGTGGCAATTTAACCGGTCCCGGGACCATTGGAATTCGGTGGGTTTGCATGGTTTAATCCTTTTTTTTAAAACGCCAAAGTGCTATCCTTAATTTTTGCTCATCAAGGGTTGATGAACTCGTAAAAAGTCTGATTTTTCTCGATGTCGCTCACAAAAAAACTTTTTACGAAGCCGTCAAGGGTTAAATATAAAGACGATGTTATCCAGCGTTTTAAAAAAATACAGCTCCGTCGGTTTGGGCGGTGACGAAATTCTGAAGAATCTTGTGGGTCGCATATTTCATCCTCAATACCCCAAGAGATCGATAAAGTGAAATCACAAAAGGAATCCCTGTCCGGGGTAGCGTATGCATCCGCAGCATTTTTTATCTGGGGTTTGAGCCCCATATACTGGAAGGTTCTGCATAACATTCCCGCCCTTGAAATCATTATGCATCGGACCATCTGGTCGTTTGTCTTTCTTCTGATTATCCTTGTATTCCTGGGGCACGGAAATGAACTCATAGCGGCCGTAAAAAAATGGCGCACCTTTTTGGTTCTGATCCCCACCACGATGCTCCTTGCATTCAACTGGTTCATCTATATCTGGGCCGTGAACAATGAACACATTCTTCAGGCAAGTCTCGGATACTTTATCACGCCGCTGGTAAATGTCCTGTTGGGGATGATTTTTCTCAGGGAACGGCTGCGGCCGCTGCAGACCGTGTCGTTGGTATTGGCTGGAATCGGCGTAATTTATTTGGCAGTTTATTACGGAAAGTTTCCGTGGATAGCGTTATCACTCGCCTTTGCCTTTGGATTTTATGGCTTGATCAGAAAAGTGGCCTCGGTAAGCTCTTTTGTGGGTCTTTCCCTGGAAATATTTTTCCTTTCAGGACCCGCCCTGGCATATCTAATATTTCTGGACAGTAAAGATGCCGGAGCATTATTTCACATCAGTATCAAGATGGATCTTTTCCTTATGGGATCGGCTTTTCTCACAGCCTTTCCGCTTCTCCTTTTTATCTTGGGCACAAGACGGCTGAACCTTTCGACCGTTGGCTTCCTGCAGTATATTGCACCCAGCTGTATGTTCCTTTTGGGTGTCTTTTTGTACAACGAACCGATTTCAAGGGCCCAAACAATGACCTTTGTTCTGATATGGACAGCCCTCTGCCTTTACTCCACAGATTCTGTCAGATATTACCGGCAGGTCAAAAATTCGGCGAACGCGAGTTTCTCAAAAGACGGATAGGTTCAGACAGCTTTTAAATGGCGAATCGTTCAAATATCTTGTTGTATTTACTTATTTTTTGATCGGCGAAAGGAACGTCGGGCGATCTTATTTGATCGCCTTCCCCAGGGCTTCACGGAGTTCGGCTGAACCCGGGTTACTCACAGAATTTTCAACAAGGATCTCCACAGGCGTCACCGCCTTTCCGTAGTAGGTCTGATTCCATTTGTCCCGGGTGGCGATCACAGCGCCCTCCAGTGAAACTCCGGCATAGGCGCCTTTGGATCGCGTATAGGAAATAATGTCGGTCATGACATTCGATTTGGCCCCGCCACCCACCGGCCCAGCAGCGATAGAGGCATCCCCCCCGAGTTTGAAAGAGGATGTGAGTAGCTTATCCACGGCCTTTTGGGTCCTCACCATCATAACCACTTCCGCGGCCTCGCCACCGATCTGCAGTCCAAGGGTCACGGAACCCATGGTGTAAAAGGCGGGTTGGCTCCATAGGCCTGTTTTCACGTCCTTGACGACAAGTACGCCGCTACCGCCGGACCCGCCCACAATATACCCGCCTTTGAGCAAATTCGGGACGATCAACAGTGCTTTGGCTTCGTGGAGATTTTTTCGAAACCACTCCCCGAAATTCTGGTCATCGACCATAAAGTTTTCAAAAGTAACCCGCGCCTTGTCCACAAGACCCTGTTGTTCAACAGATTCCGTAGCTATTGCGGGATTGGCAAAGACAACCATTCCAATTGCCATGATGCCAAAACACAAAAGCAACGGGCGTTTTATGATCTTTTTATCCATCGTTTTTTTCTCCTTCTTCGCCATAAAGCCGATTTTTTGAATACATTAAAAATTATATACGTTTTGCACCCCTTGAAAAACAGAGTTCAAAAACCGAAGATAGTCCCTTAAATTGCTCAAGAAATTTAACGATGCTGCAAAGATGTCCTATTTTTTCCCTCAATCAAATACTCGGATAGCAACCCCATGAGAATCCGGATCATCCGTTTGCATATTTTCTCTGGTGGCAGGTGAAGCGAACCCCAAAGAATTATTATTAAATATTCTATAGAACAATGCATCTTGTATGTCAAACAAAAAACCATACAACATATAGTCATTTAACCCTGTGTTATTACATAGAGACATTTTAAAATAAACTTTAACCGGATGAGATTTCCCGCTAAATTTAAGAAAAAACATCCCGAATCTTCCGAACCGGCCCTTTATATCCAAACCCTCTGAAATTGCGCAAAGTTTTTAAAATTCGATTATTGACAACACGCCTGACTTTCGGTATCTCACTTTTATTGCCCATACTCGGGCTATCATTTTTACTGCATATTAGACGATCCCATATTAAATCTCTCACCCTGCTCGGATGGCGGGTGGACAACCCCATAAAATCAGGTGGAGATATGCGACACAAACCTTTCTGGATGACCCCAAAACATGGGATAACGCGACGCGACTTTTTATGGCTCTCGTCCGTGGCCGCAGCAGGCTTAATGGTCGGGTGTGCCACCAATCCGGTCACGGGAAAATCTCAGTTTATGCTGGTATCCGAAGACGACGAGATAAAACTCGATAAGCAGAACTCTTTAATTCAGTTCTCGGCAGATTACGGCCCGGTTCAAGATAAAAATCTTAATGAATATATTGACCGGACCGGAAAAAACTTGGCAAAACAAACCCATCGTCCACACCTGCCGTACTCTTTCCGAGGGGTAAATGCAGTTTATGTAAATGCCTATGCATTTCCAGGCGGCAGCATTGCCGCCACCCGGGGGATTCTATTGGCCCTGGACAACGAAGCTGAATTGGCTGCCCTGTTGGGGCACGAATTGGGCCACGTAAACGCACGACATACCGCCCAACAAATGTCAAAAGCCCTACTGACCCAAACGGTTGTCGGCAGCGTCTCCGTATTGGCAGGAACCCAGGGGGCCTTGTATGGCCAGCTGGCATCCCAGATAGGTGCAATTGGAGCCGGTGCGCTGCTGGCTTCCTACAGCCGAGACAACGAGCGTGAAGCCGATGGATTGGGGATGGAATATATGGTTCGAAGCAATTATAGCCCACAGGGCATGATCGGTTTGATGGAGATGCTCCAAAGCCTTTCAAAGCACAAGCCCGGCGCCATCGAATTAATGTTTGCCACCCATCCAATGGGTGAGGAACGTTATAAAACCGTGGTTGAAACCGTTAATTCAAAATATAAGTCAGCCTTAAACCGCCCCTTATACCGGGAACGTTATATGGACAATACCGCCCGACTGCGCGCCCAAAAAGAGGCCATCGAAGAGATGCAAAATGGCGAAAAAGAAATGGGAAAGGGCAACTACAGCCAAGCCGACGACCATTTCAGAATAGCTTTAAAACACGCCCCCGACGATTACGCCGCACTGGCCTATATGTCCACCAGCCAGCTGATCCAAAAAAAATACGCGGTGGCACGCCAATACGCAGAAATGGCCCAAAAAGTCTATCCACAAGAAGCCCAGGCCTATCATTTCAGCGGTTTTGCGAAAATTCATTTAAAAGATTTCGAAGGCGCCTATGAAGATTTTAACATCTATGAAGGATTGTTACCCGGCAACCCCAATACCATTTTTTTTAAAGGTTATTCTCAGGAAAAAATGCAGCATATTCCAGAAGCCGCCAAAGAATACCGTCGCTATTTACAATTTGTGCAACAGGGGGAATACGCCACTTATGCCTATCGACGTATGAATGAATGGGGCTACGCACGATAATCCGAACGAAAGGTGTCGTGTCGTTTCCGTTCCTTTGTGCCCCACAGTATGCGATTGCTGTGGAAAATCATTTGCGGAGATGAAACCATTTCGCGTTATCCGGAAAATGAGACCAGAGATACCACCAAAGTCGATATGTAAAAAATCACTAAAAATCTACGATCAGTTTTTTGGACACTGCGATACTGAAGAAGATTTTATAAAGGCTTCTGAGTTTATGGACAAAAAGCTAGGCGAGGAAAAAGCGAGTCAGATAGAGATAGAACATTACGTTTTCACCAATTTAATTACGGGCAGTAATGAGTGTGCAAATTGTGACCTTCTCGATGATGATGAATATCATGAAATACGTGATGCAAGAATGTCAAAAGAGGGATCGGCTTAAATTGTGTGGTTCATAGACATCCCCTCCATTTTCGCGTGAGAAAGGATGTCTATGAATATGTTTTTTCACGGGCTGGATAATTCGACTAAAGGCTTTTTCCCGAAATCTTAAATTTTTAAACCTTCTAAAATTCAATTCTGAAGGGAGAAATCTTGAATTTCCTATGAAACAATTAGGATGGGCGCTTATACAATATATAGTGTTATGAAGTCATAATCCAATTATCGTAATAAACGGATTGGTTTCTGGGATACGTTTTACTTATCTTTGACCTTGAAGGGTTTTGTGGCGCCTGGATGCAGGTATCGCAGAATCGACTGATTGCTAATGTGGGGGATATTACCTGTTTTACAACAACTCTCAACACCCAAATATATTGCATAGTCTTGTAATTAAGAAAGGACTGGAATTTTATCATATATTCATACTTTCTCTTCCATAGAACAGTCTCCGTTTATTCGGTGATCGCCAATAACCCTTTGTTCAGATTTATCAACATAAAAAAATTACAAAGCGGTTGTCAATTTTCTATATGCCTGCTGAAGCTTGGCTGTTATTGGTCCCGGCTTTCCATCACCCACCATCCATCCATCCACCTGCACAACAGGCAGAATTTCAGAGGTTGTTCCAAGGATCATCAACTCACTGGCCTTTCTCAACTCTTTTTCAAGAACAGGTAGTTCTCTAAAAGGAATATTCAACTGATAACAAAGATTCAACACAACTTTTCTGGTTATTCCGGCAAGTATTCTATGGTTCGCAGGGTGCGTTATTAGCTGTCCGTCAAACACTGCACAGAAATTAGTGTGTGAACCTTCAGTAATAGTTCCATCGCGAACAAATATGGCTTCGAAAGCCCCTTTATCTTTTGCCAGTTGGCTGGATAGCACATTAGGCAGTAACGCAACCGACTTGATATCGCATCTTCCCCATCTAATATCAGGAACTATAACGATGTTAGTCCCGTTCTCCCAGTTGTCAATGGTTGGCTGAAAGGGTGAAGCAACAACATATACGGTAGCAGAAATCCCTTTATCCGGAAACTCGTGCTTTCTTGGAGCCACTCCCCGTGTAACCTGGATGTAGAGTGTTGCGTCGCCATTTTCAAGGTTGTTGCGATGTATCAGCTGTTCAGCTACGTCTCTTAGTTTAATCAGTGACGGCACAGAAATGAGGAGTTCACTCAAACTACGTTTTATACGTTCAAGATGCTCTTCGATCTTAAATAACTTGCCTCCATAAGAGCGGATAACCTCATATGCACCATCGGCAAATAGGAATCCACGATCATCAGGTGATATTTTTACATCTTCTTTAGGAATGAATCGACCATTGAAATATGCTATCATTTGACTTGCTGAATGGAATTTATATTTATTGAATTAACCTATAATTATACAGAAATCATTACATCTACTATTAAATCATGCAATGTCTTATATTGCACATGCAAAAAATTAAAATCTATAGCAAATTTGGAACAAAATCAACATATTTTGAGAATTTGATTTTTTCATTGAAAGCAATGGTCCTGGATAGCCCATCACAAGCACAAAATTCAAGATAATGTGGTGGTCTCTTAGAATTCTATGTTCATGGTGAACTCTTTAAGACTATGAAATGGTACGCAGGTTTATGTCTTTTGTGCAATCAATCTGAAAAAGACCTCAATACATCAAGAGATTTTTCTAACTCATCAAATACACCTGAGAGTCTATCATGCTTACAACCTCTCACAGATTCTAAAAGTAGCCATAAATATCAAAACCAGCACCGTGATAAAAATACTTGACATGGAACATATTTTATGAAAGATTTGATCAAATTTTTAATCTAATATTTCATCAAATACTTTTATCAGCTTTCGGGTTGCCCAAGAGTGACCTTAAATATCTAATTAATTAAATCACATCGATCTTTTATTGACCACAATTCTGAGAAGTTTAAAAAAAGGTGATTTAGTATCGATTCTAAGGCCGTTTAACAATGAAGAATGATAAAATGTCAAAAAATTTAGAGGCGTACAACGCAATAAAAGAACTTTTAGCAAGCCATAAACTATTTCCTGGACAAAAGCTTATCTATAGGGATCTGGAAGAAGACTTGGGGATGAGTAAGACTCCAATTATCAATGGACTCATCAGGCTGGAGCAGGAAGGCGTTGTGATTTCAAAGAAAAATCGTGGTTTTTTCATAAAAAAATTTAGCGTAGAAGAAGCCGAACAAATTTATGATCTAAGAGAGAAGTTAGAAGAGATATCCATAGATTATGCCATCAAAAATTATAATGGCAAAGACTTAAAAATGTTAGAAGAAAAACTCAATCTTTATAACAATTACTCGGCGCCAATGTATGATAGAAAAAGATTGGAGTTAGATACAGAATTTCATATGCAGATCGCAAAGATGGGTAAGAATGATTTTTTTACATCCATGATCAAGCAATTTTATGAAAATATATACTTTAGTTTGAATGTTGTCTATTTGACATCATACGTTGACAATTTTAAAGAGGAACATAAACTCATTTTTAATATGATTAAACAAAGGAATCTAAAAGAAGCAAAAAAAATATTATGGTTTCACACCCGCGCAGCGCGGAAGCTATTTATGGTAGCCTTGGATATTTGACGAATAAGAAAGCGACTCATCCAAAACTCTAAATCTAAGAACGGGGGCCAAATAAGAATTTTAGTATCCCAATCTGGCGGTAACCTTTAAAAAGGGGAGGTAAGTCATGTCGATCTATGAGAATGATTATCAGTGGAGTCAATTTGTTGAGACTTTGAACAAAACGCTAAGTCGTCGCGATTTCATCATCACGTCTGTTGCGGCAGGCGTAATGACAATGGTGCCTCGATTCGCAACCGCTGGGGCGGCCGAGCCATATAGAATCGGCGTCTGCTTGCCGACCACCGGGTCCGGCGCCAACTACTCTGAACGCCCGATCAAGGGGTTGCCTCTCATTGCTGCGGAGATCAATAAGCGCGGTGGATTGCTTGGTAAGCATCCCATCGAACTCTATTTCCGTGACACCCAGACCAAACCGGATGTGGGTGCACGAGAAGCCCGATCGCTGATTCTGAATGAGAAGGTGCAGACCATTATCGGCACATGGAGCAGTGCGGTGGCAATGGCTATCCAGGAGATCACCCACGAGCACAAAGTACTACATTTGGCGGCCACCAGCAACAGTTCAAAGATTGTTAATGAGAACTACACGCCTTACTCCTTTCAGTTCGGACCCAATAGCCGAATGCAGTCAGGGGCCACTGTTGTTGCGGTCCTCGACATGATCAAATCCAAGGGCTGGAAGACGTATGTTACACTTGGGTTAGATTACGAGTGGGGCCGAGATGCTCAGAAGGTCTTTGTTGATAAATTAACTAAGGAATCACCCGAAACCAAGTTGACCAAGGAGTTTTGGGCCAAGCTCGGAGAGACCGATTTCACGTCCTACATTACCGCAATCATGGCCATGAAACCCGACTTCATGTTCGGTGCTATAGCAGGCAAGGATAATGAAACATTCGTTCAGCAAGCCAAGGCTGCCGGACTGTTCAAAAGAATTGCCTATCCCGGAGTTTTTCTGCCGGTAACCGAGCTAATGCAGCAACGCAAAGACACTACCACGGCACATTATCGGTTTGAATCGTTGTCCCTTCTTTGCACACATGGACAACCCCATCATGCAGAAATACGTCAAAATGTATCAGGACAAGTTCGGCAAAGGACGATTATCCTGACGACTTCGCCTGCATGTATTTCGATGCGCTCAACGGGTTAGACCAGGGGGTCACCAAAGCCGGATCGACCAATTCCGACGCGGTAAAGAAGGCACTGAAAGGCGCCACCATCGACACCTGTCGCGGCAAGCTCACCTTCCGCGATTGCAATAACCAGCTCGACGCGCCGTCGTATGTGGGTGAGGTCGTTGATACACCTGACTATCCCTTCCCCATCTTTGATCTTAAGACCATGGTTGTTGTTCAGGGTCATGACGTGTGGATACCCACGTGTGAAGAGGTCCAGAAGTTACAAAAGAAGAGGATTTAACGTGTAAAGCCACAGGTTCTGAGGATGACTGCCGTTGGGGCGATGCCTCCGGAATTCCACGAGCTTGACTGCATTAAAGGGTCCCGGCACGGTCATTCTGGGAAGGTGCGCAGCCAAGTTGCCAGATATTTTGGGATACGTTTATGCCGACAGATATTGGTTCCATCCTGATCCAGCTTTTTAGCGGACTCTCGCGGGCAATGATGTTGTTTCTGCTGTCGTCCGGGTTGTCGCTGATCTTTGGTGTGATGAACATCCTGAATTTTGCCCATGCCACGCTATGGCTGTTGGGAGGGTATCTGACCTACACCCTGTTCCAGTTGTTTTCTAATACTTTCGGTGACTATGCACTGCTGCATCGTGCCGGCCATCCTTATCGTCAACAGGGACCATGTTCGTCTTCGGATGGGTGCTCGAAAGGGTTTTGATCCGGCGGATGTACGCTCGGGAGGTGCCCGAACAACTGCTGCTCACCTTTGCACTGATCCTGATCTTCGGCGACCTTATCAAGCTGATCTGGGGGGTGCAGAACCGTCGCATCTTCCTTCCCATCGAGCCGGTTGAGGTGTTCGATTCCTACGTCAATCCATACTTTTTCGTCATCATCGCCGCCGGCTGTGGTGTCGCTGCAGGTTTATGGTGGTTCCTGCATCGCACCCGCTACGGCAAGATCGTTCGAGCCGCAGTGTATAGCCGTGATATGGTGAGCGCCCTCGGTATTCGCATCCCCACGATTTATGCCGGGGTATTCGCTCTGGGTATTGCCATTGCCGCATTCTCGGCCGGTGTCTTCCTGCCGATCATGCCCATCGGTCTCGGCCTTGATATGGATCTCATCATACAGTGTTTTGCAGTGGTTGTCATCGGCGGATTCGGAAGTATCCTTGGCACATTTGTTGCCTCGATCATTGTCGGCATTGTGTATGCCTTTTCCATATTCATATGGCCGGGGGGGGCGTTGGCGATAATTTTTCTGATTCTTGTGGCAGTTCTTATCTGGCGGCCGTGGGGCTTGTTCGGTACCGAAATGCGCTACTGATTGGAGCAAAAGTAGATGACGTCTTCGGATGGAAAAAGAAAAAACAAGGGGCCTGATCAACGGCTTTTCCCGGAAGGGCGCCCTCACAGGGACGATTGCTCTGATCCTTGGTATCGGCTTTCTTCTGGTGCCGTTCCTGCCAGGTGAGTTTCCCGTAATCGTTGCTGTTGAAATACTCATTCTTGGCTTGTTCGCCATGAGCTTCAATTTGATCTACGGATATATGGGCCAGATTTCCTTTGGGCATGCAGCTTTTTTCGGTCTTGGTGCTTATGCGACGGCGCTTATGTTCCGGGCATTCCAAGGGGCGACTGGAGAAATCGGTTATCTTGATTTTTTTCTGTCGCTTTTGAGCGCTGTACCTGTGTCGGCGATGGGAGCCCTGGTTGTTGGATTCTTCTGCGTGCGACTTACCGGCATTTACTTCGCTCTGTTGACCCTTGCCTTTGGGGAACTTGTGTTTTACGTGGTTTTCTCCTGGTATGGTTTCACCGGAGGGGATGACGGAATCCAAGGGCTTATGCCGCCGCCTTTTTTCAGGGATACGGTCAATTATTATTATTTTACCCTCGCCATTGTCGCTATCGCCGTGGTGGTTTTGTGGCGTATCACCCGATCCCCCTTTGGTTACAGCTTGCGGATGCTCCGGGAAAATCAGCAGCGAGCTGCATTCCTCGGCATTAACGTTCGATTGTGTATGCTGATCAATTTCGTGATTGCCGGCACTTTCGCCGGCGTTGCCGGGGCCTTGTGGGGACCGTTTCAGCGTAGTGTTTCGCCGGTGCTTCTTGGTTGGACGCAGTCCGGTATACCCGTCTTCATGACACTCATCGGAGGGGCCAGCTTTTTTGCCGGGCCGATGGTGGGTTCGGTTATATACACCGCTCTAAACGCTTATGTGACACGCTTTACGACATATTGGCCACTCACCATCGGGTTCATTATTCTTTTTCTCGTACTGTTCGTTCCCGGTGGCATCCTCTCTGTTGTCGATGCCAGGATCGCCGCCTATCGCCATCGTCGAGAATTCGATGCTGATATTTCGGCAGTTTCGGCGGATGGCCGGGAGGGTGACCAATGAGCCGTAAAATTCTTGAGGTGACCGGTCTGAACAAACACTTCGGAGGACTTCACGCAGTCAAAGATTTTAATTTAGAGTTGTTTGAGGGGGACAGGTTGGCAATTATCGGCCCTAACGGTGCCGGAAAGACGACCCTGTTTAACCTGTTGACAGGGTACCACAAGGTCGATTCCGGAAGGATCTTGTTTGACGGGATGGACATTACCAATCGCCCTTCCCACGAAATTGCCCGGGCCGGCATCTCGAGGGCCTTTCAGATCACCAACATCTTTCCGAAACTCACCGTTTTCGAAAATGTACGGTCGGCTGTACAGGTACAGATGGGCAAGGCGTTCGACGTCTTTAGCCGGGCCGATAAGATCGGAACCGAGGAAACCGAGAACATAGTAGACCTTTGCAGTCTTGACAGGAAAATCCGAATCGTGGCGGGAGAACTTTCCCAAGGCGACAAGAAAAAGCTTGAATTGGCCTTGGCTTTGGCAGGAAAACCCAAATTGCTGCTTCTAGACGAGCCGACTGCGGGGATGTCGCTGGAAGAGACGCGCGAGACGATGATTCTGGTGGATCGTCTCAACGAAGAATTCAACCTCACTGTACTGTTTACAGAGCATGACATGGCAGTGGTGTTCAATCATGCGCACCGGGTGACCTTGCTCCATAACGGTGAAATCATTGTTGTGGGGACCCCCGAGCAGGTGCGAATGAACGAGACTGTACAACGGATCTATTTAGGCGAGCATGCTTGATGGACGAATTAGTTGTAGATAACATACACACTTTTTACGGTACCAGCCACATCTTGTTCGGGATTTCACTTAAAGTGAACCGCGGAGAATGTGTCTGCCTGCTTGGCCGTAACGGTGTCGGAAAGACGACGACGCTCAAGACCATCATAGGTCTTGCCCATGCTGGACAGGGCGCCATCACATACAACGGAAAAAATCTGATTGGCTTACCGCCATACGAAATTGCAAGAATGGGTGTCGGTTATGTCCCCGATGAACGGCTAATTTTCCCGGATCTAACGGTGCGCGAGAACCTGGAGATCGCGATGAAGGCGCCATTGACCAGCGACATTGCCCCGTGGACCGTGGAGCGAGTTTATCAGCTATTTCCGAGTCTGGAGCCCTTAGATGGACGTCCGGGTGGGTATCTGAGCGGCGGTGAGCAACAGATGCTGACCTGCGGTCGGACATTGATGGGAAACCCCTCGTTGGTGCTGTTAGACGAGCCTGTCGAAGGTCTTGCACCGGTGGTTGTTCAAGAGGTTACCCAGCAAATCAGACATCTTAAGAAGATGGGACTGACCATTCTTTTTGCGGAACAGAACATCAAGTTCGCCACCGAAATCTCGGACCGGGCTTACGTCATTGAAGGGGGGCGGGTCCGGTATGAAGGCACTATGGAGGAACTTGAGCAGCAATCTGAAATCAAGGAAAAATATTTAATGATTTGAGCAGAAGCCATTTCAAAATCTTTCGGTGAGTAATTTTTGAGTCTTTTGTTCAAAAGCGCTTTACAAAAGGCTCAAACTAACGAATAGGCGGTGTGAAAACGGCTATGGGTTTCACTGCGAAGTAAAGATCGCCCATAATGGGCAAAGGAGTCAGACATTATGACACAGTTTCGAGTGGCAGTGGTCCAAGCCGGGGCAGTGCCTTTTGACAGTGTGCGTAGCATAGAGAAGGCATGTAGTTTAGCTGCCGATGCAGCGAAGCAGGGCGCTAAACTGGTACTTTTTCCAGAGGCCCTGATTGCTGGTTATCCAAAAGGGCTTGATTTTGGTGCCAGGGTCGGCATGCGTACTCCCGAAGGGCGTAATGACTTTCGCCGATATTGGGAAAGTGCTATCGATGTGCCAAGCCCGGCGACCGATATCCTTGCCACATCGGCTCGCGAGAATAAATCTATCTGGTTATCGGTGTCATTGAACGGGAGAACGGTACTCTTCATTGCACGGCATTGTTCTTCAGCCCTGATGGTCAACCTCATGGGTAAGCATCGCAAGCTCATGCCAACTGCTATGGAACGGCTGATCTGGGGCTTCGGAGACGGTTCCACCTTGCCGGTTTTCCAGACACCTATAGGAAGAATCGGAAGCGTTATTTGTTGGGAAAATTACATGCCGATGCTTCGTATGGCCATGTACTCCAAAGGTATTCAAATTTACTGCGCTCCAACCGCTGACGACCGAGACACTTGTATCCCGTCCATGCAACATATCGCAATGGAGGGCCGATGTTTTGTCCTTTCCTGCTGTCAGTACATCACCCGTGGTGCCTATCCAAAGGATTATTCTGCCATCCAAGGAGACGATCCTGAAACCTTATTACTTCGTGGCGGCAGCTGTATCGTTGGACCATTCGGTGAAATTCTGGCTGGTCCCCATTACGACAAAGAATGCATCCTAACCGCCGATATTGACCTCGGTGAGATTGCCAAGGGTAAATACGACTTTGATGTTGTGGGGCATTATGCGCGACCTGACGTATTTCGATTGTATGTCAACGAACGTGCAACTCCTTCCGTCGTGTGGAATGATAGTCCTGCCTGGTGATCCGTTTGCTAATGACAACGAGGTTGAATGATGCTTATGCATGTTATGCCTCGTTTTCTGTTTATAATCTAATCAGCATCACCTGAAGCTTTATCAAGGGGATTCTCCAATTAATTTCCGAAACACCCACCGGGCAACGTTATAGAAATTCATCCCAATTGATGAGAAATCCCAACGATCTGGGTTTAGCTTAACGAGATGTGATGTCTTGCACGCATCTATTTTCATGCATAAAGAGACACGATAATTATATCAATTTCAAAGAGAATTTTATCTTGAAGGGAAAAAGCTTTATTATGCCAAAATAACCAAAATCATATTACCCATAACTCCAAAAACCTGATGAAGGGACATTCCCTTTATCAGGTTTTTTTAATAATCCTGTAATTTTGAAAGGTTATTGTATTATCATGAACTAAAAATCGAATATAACTACGTTTGAGTCATCCAATTTTTCAGATTGAAAGTGCAATCAAATATGACACTTCACATTTTGTGGTATGGAATGGGTATCACAAAATTTAATGAGATGATATTTGGATTTAATTGTTATCTAAAGTTCGTCTACAACAACTTTTAGTATCATTTCCTGTCCAAAACCTTCCGCACTTTAAATGCAAAATCATGCCTACCGGGTGGTTTTTCAATGTATCCAGCAGCACCTATCGCCTTTGCTTTTTTTCATCTATCCTTTCGCTGAATCCGGTTCAGAGAATGATCAGGTATGTCTGGCCGAATCTTCAGAATTTCTTCCAGAAGGTGATTGCCGGTCATCTGAGGCATGGTCATGTCGGTAATCATCAGATCAAATTGATCAGGATTGACTCGGAATACTTCTAAAGCTTCGATAGGACTCGTTTCAGTCTCCACCTGATAGCCTCACTCCAGTCAATTCCGTTTAATGTAAATGATTTATTCCTCGTCATCAATAAAAAGTTTTTTTCATTTCCCGTAGGTAGTTTTTCTGTAGATTCAAAGTTTATAACTGTTTCTTTTTCAACCACATGAATACATTTAAGTTTCGAAGATTATAATTTGAGCTTGGCGCAGAAATTGGGCAAAAAAGGTCAGGTGAAGATTTCCGGGGCACGATGTATGCGGAAACTCGAACTTAACATTTTGATTGACAAGTGACTTAAGAGAATATATTTGAACTTTTCAGTCAAAATATTGACTTATTGGTCAAGTCCAACAGGAAATATGGCATGTCAAAACTGAAAACAGAGCGAAAACGTTTATTTAACCAGATAACCCAAAAGGCCATTCAGGAGGCCGTGGTAAACCTTGTGACACGAACGGGAACCCGAAAAGTCACTATGGATCAAGTCGCTGCCGAGGCAGGGATGTCCAAGGGGTGTCTTTACATCCATTTCCGCAGCAAAAAAGAACTGCTGGAATCCGTAAAAACAGCGAGTTTTAAGCCCCTTGTGCGACCAACTCCAGGGAATACTGAACGGGTCGCTCACGCCTAACCAAAAAATTGAAAGCATTGTGCACCAGTTATTCGGCTATTTTGATGAGAATCGGGGCCTTTTTCGCTTTCTTTTGGAAGAACGCGAGATCGCACAGTCCCAAGTCATACGACAGAAAAACAGCCGTTATCGTAATTTTGTTGAAAGGATTGCCAATGTGCTGGACGACGGGGTCGCCTCAGGACTTTTCCGTCACATGGACTCCAGAAAAGTGGCCTCCATATTTATCGAAGCGATGATTGCTATGACTGCCCGTCGTCTGCTGGAAGAAACCCCCGGGCCCCTGGATGAAGATGCCCGACTTTTGATCCAAGTGCTTTTTCGGGGCATCGCTTTGATGCACGATTTACAATAAGAGGAAAACATGGACCATCGAGAAAAAAACCGGACAATAAATAATCCGCATTTTTTCGCCGCTGTGTTTTTCGCAGCCGTCTTGACGCTGGCCGGGTGCGCCTCAGATCTGAACAGAGTCTGGAAATCCCCTGGTACGGCCTCATCTTCCGCGGATTTATGGACGCCACCCCCCGAGACAATGCCCAACTCAACCCCCAAATCGGCCCAAATATCGCTGCCCGAGGATATCCTCAAACCCGGACAATCCTTAAATCTTCTCAACATTGTGGACATTGCCCTTCGCAATAATCCTGTAACGACTGTCGCCTGGACTCAAGCCCGATCCGCTGCTGCTGTATACGAAAGTAATAAAGGCACGTATTACCCGCAAATTGGAGCATCAGCCGGTACAAGTTATATCCGAGGTCACAAAGATAATGGCGATATTTCCTACAGTCAGCGGGATTCTTTGGGGGTTTTGGAACTCAACTGGCTCATCTTCGATTTTGGAGGGCGCAAGGCAACCTTGGACGAAGCCCGTGAAGCCCTCATCGCTGCCGATTGGTCCCATAATACCATCATCCAGAACATTATTTTTGAAGTAGAAAAGGCTTACTACAATTACGTCACCGCCAAAGTCCTGCTCGAAGCCCAACAAGCCACCTACAAGGAAGCTGAAACAAATTTGGAGGCCTCAAAGGACCGTCACCATGCCGGTGTCGCCACCATCGCCGATGTGCTTCAGGCAAAAACCGCTCTGGCACAGGCAAAGCTGGCGTTGGAGAGCCTTCAGGGACAAATACAAACCACAAGGGGCGCTCTGGCAACATCCATGGGCCTCCCGGCCAACACGCCTTATGACATTGTCATTCCGAAAAAAGAAATCCCTCTCAAAGAAACTTTGGAGAAAGTGGAGGCATATCTTGCTCAGGCTGAGAAACAGCGGCCGGATTTGGCTGCAGCGCGTGCCCAGGTCAGAAAAGCCGGGGCTAACGTGCGCAAAGTGGAGGCACAAGCTTACCCTTCCATCAACGGAACTGCCAATTTGGGAAACACATACTACGGCACCACTGCATTGTACAAGGACAATTACAGCGGTGCCTTGCTATTCAGTGTCCCGCTGTTCACAGGCTTTTCCCAACGCCATAATGTAGAACAGGCTCGGGCTGACGAGGAGACGGCCCAGGCGCGCCTGAATATTCTCGAACAACAGGTGGTGCTGGAGGTGTGGACGAGCTATTACAATCTTAAGACCGCTGAACAGCGCGTTAGAACCAGCGAAGATCTGCTCAAGAGTGCCACCGAATCCTACCAGGTAGCCCTGGGCCGTTATAAAGCCGGTGTCGGCAGCATCCTGGACCTTTTATCGGCTCAGAGTGCCCTCGAGAGCGCAAGGGCCCAGCGAATTCTATCCACTGCTGACTGGTTCGTGACCCTCGCCGCCTTGGCGCGTGACACAGGAGCGCTAACCATATCCAACACCAATACTCTGGAAAAAGTTCCCATTACCATGGAAAAGGTAAAAAAACCATGACAACCATTTGCCATTTGCCGTTCTTCGGAACAAAACCTTCCGAACCATTTTGTACTTTCCTCTCCAAGCTTCTGATGGTTGGGATTGCGGTTCTCATGTTGGCAGCCTGTTCCGGAAATGCCGAAATAGTCCCGTCCCAAAATCAGCGCCCGTAACAGTCAGCATTCGCCCTCAAGATATATGTTCCTGTGTATCTTAAAGCCATTGGCACCGTGGAAGTTCGTTACTAACACAGTGTCCGTTCGGGCGCGAGTTGCCGGTGGGGCCATCACAAATTGCTTTCAAAGAGGGACAAGACGTCTCCCAGGGAGACCTTCTTTTCAACATTGATTCCCGGCCCTACCAGGCGACTTTGGAAGGCGCTTTGGCTGACCTCGACCGGGACAATGCCAGGCTAAAGAGCGCCAAAGAAGATGTCCTGCGTTATGCTGAATTGATGAAAAAGATTATGTGACCTCACAAACATACGATCAAATGGTGGCGTGGATGCGCTGAAGCCACCGTTGCAGCTGATGGGCGGCCGTGCAAAGTGCCAGGGTCAATCTCGATTACTGTACCGTTCGAGCTCCCATCAGCCGGCCGTCCAGGGAACCTGTCGGTGAAACTCGGAAATATAATTAAGGCCAACGGCAACCGGTCATCACCATCAATCAGATCATGCCCATATATGTGAGTTTCTCGGTACCCGAAGAATACCTGGCGGATATCCAGCGCTACGCTGCAGATGGAACTCTCGGCGTTGAGGCCGCCTTCCCTAATCGAACGGAGCCGAACTTCCAAGGGGATCTTCGTTCATTAATGATACAGATGAGACGGGTCCACTGGAACAATTCTTCTGAAAGCCACGTTCCCCAACCCTGATAAGGCCCTTTGGCCGGGACAGTTTGTTAAATGTCATTCTCAGACTCGCCACCAGTCGGAGCGCTGTTGTTGTTCCGTCCCAAGCTGTACAGCGAGGCCAGCAAGGGGAATATGTTTTTGTGGTCAAAGCTCATATGACTGTAGAATCGCGCTCTATTCAATTGGAGCCAGATGACCGGAGAGGCGGTGGTTCGGAAAGGACTTGAGGCAGGTGAGCATCTGTCATAACGACGGCCAGCTTCGTCTTTTCCCCCGGAGCCAAGGTGGCATTAATGAATCAACCAGCATCATCAGGAACAAACAATCCATGAAGGGACTATCCGACATCTTTATTCATCGACCAGTCATGACAACGCTGGTCATGTTCGGCATACTTCTTTTTGGAATCACCGGCTACCGCCTGCTTCCGGTGAGTGACCTGCCTAACGTCGATTCCCTACGATTCAGGTGACGGCATCCCTGCCACGGGGCCAGCCCGGAGACCATGGCATCGGCCGTTGTTGCGCTGTGGCCCTCTTCATATCACGTGCTGTTTTTAATTTTACGGAGACGGTTTCAACCAATTATCAGACAGCGACAGGATTGCAACCCGATATTTATGTTTGTACAAGCCACAAATGGCGCAACACTTACTGCAATTTAACGTCTCGGAATTTCTATAACTCAATTCATAAGCCACCCCGACCTATCGGGATGAGAATTTAAAAGGTTCTGCCGTTACCGCGAGGGCATGCGTGATGGGTGCAAATCTGATCAATGCATTATGAATTGAGATAAAATTTTTAAAAATCAGCGGCCACCAGCAGAGGTGGCCCCGGGCTTCGGGGGCCGTAGCCGTCGCCCCAGGGCTGGTGGTCGC
>CAWBNO010000022.1:0-281198 GCA_963790095.1 uncultured delta proteobacterium
ACCGCCTCCGGAACCACCGCCCGTGTCACCGCCTCCGGAACCACCGCCCGTGTCGCCGCCTCCGGAACCACCGCCCGTATCACCGCCTCCGGAACCGCCGCCCGTGTCGCCGCCGTGTCGCCGCCGCCCGAACCACCGCCCGTGTCGCCGCCCCCGGAACCACCACCTGTGTCACCGCCTCCGGAACCACCGCCTGTGTCACCGCCTCCGGAACCACCGCCTGTGTCGCCGCCGCCGGAACCACCGCCCGTGTCGCCGCCGCCGGAACCTCCGCCCGTGTCACCGCCGCCGGAACCACCGCCTGTGTCACCGCCTCCGGAACCACCGCCTGTGTCGCCGCCGCCTGAGCCACCGCCCGTGTCACCGCCTCCGGAACCACCGCCTGTGCCACCTCCGGAACCACCGCCCGTACCGCCGTCTCCCGAACCTGCCTGAGCTATAGCATTACCTGTACCGTTAAACGAAGACTCGAGAGAACTACCAATACCGATTAGGGCGATAATTAAACCAGCCGCAATAAGTGCAACCACCATGCCGTATTCGATGGCCGTGGCACCAGATTCACCCCTCATAAAGCGAAACAAGAACCGGGATAGGCGGGTCGATTTCGAATTCAACTTTTTAACTTTATGAGGTGTGTATGGCATCATGGTATGTTTTTCTTAATAGGACACCCCAGTACCATCTGCCAGAGCTACAGGGCAGGCAGATTTTCACAGACGAACACAGATTCTTTTTCTATTTCATCGGGTGATATGCGTCCAAAACAGGATATTCCTATACAATTGAATGGTTTTGTCCAAAATTATCGTGCAACTGCAATAACCATTGCTTGAAATACTTGCAAATAACATGCCGACTTGAAAGTGCAGTTATTAAATTAAACAGGATATTCAGGATACAAGTTGGTTCGCTTCGCTCAGCTCACTATGGCAAGAGTAATTAAAAACAATATCATTAACTTAAAGATTTACACTTGAACCGCAGAATGCTGAATAAATTTTTATCTAAAATTGGTATTGTGACAAAAATTGTCCGACTATATAACAAAAATTGCCCAATATTGGGGAAAAACTTCTTATATTGTGGTCCGGATGTTGGGTTCCAAGTTCGGAGGTTCTTGGGGGACCTCATAAGTCAATAAGGTTATATTTCAGATTTTGGAGTTTGTCTTGGGTAAATAGAAGGGGTCGCTATGCGGGATCAATGAATTATTTGTTTTTGCCGAACCTCCAGCAACTTTGAACTGAGTCACGCATTACAAGCAACATACTGCGCCAATCTTTCTCAGAAAAAATTTCTTATAGTGTTTTCTAACAGTTCAATAGGTGTTATCTGCTGCTCAGCCAGAGATGCGGCATTGTCGAGACAAGCATAAATATCTTTTATTTTTATTGTGATCTGGATATGAGAAGGGAATTTTCGTTATTTTCCCAGCCTGAAATTAGACATGGAACTGTTCTGTAATCTACTTTCTTTTTTATTAGCCTTCTCTAACATTTTTAAATCGGCTTTATCTTGACTGCGATTGCGTTTTTTTAGTTGAACAATTCTAACAGTTCTTCGTAATCTTTTTCCACTTTCATTTAATTTCACCCTGGCAAATTTAGGATATTGTTCTCGCAGGAACTGAACTGTTTCAAGACGTTCTTGGGCGCTCATATTGAGGTAATACTCTAAATCCTGTTCCTGAGCTTCGGAAAAAGACTTTGCTTTTCGAACCCAAATATTTTTCATTGCCGTCAACCTATCAACCTTTCTCACTATCATTTCTTACTTTATTCACCATAATTAAGCCGCTTTACCAAAAAAGAGTCGCCGTCCGCTTCGAGTTCCATGGAGATATTGCCGGTCTTTTCATCCCGGGTGCCGTCATATAAAAGATATTGGGTTAAAAATTTTCCCTGAAGCGTGATGTTCCCGGTGCCTTCCATGACAGCATAGTCTGTCATTTCAATTTCGTACTTAAAGGATTCAATCGTCTCCATATTTTTACGATATTTGGGCAGCATTTCATAAAAAGGCCGGTTGTTTTCAGTGGCATCATAGGTAAATAGTGCGACAAATTTATCGAGATCCTTGCTTTCATAAGCTCTTGAATAGATGCGTAAAAATGATTTCAAACGCTCTTTCTGGGATTCTCCATCGGAAATCTCACTTTTTACGGCCAATGGCTCTTTTTCGTTTCCGATCCCGGTCGATGGTGTGATTTCCTTCACTTTTTCTTTGGCCAATTTCGTTGTTTTAGATTCGGGCGTTGAAGCCGCCAGGGTATCCTTTTCCGTCGATGCAGGGATCTCTATGACAGACGCCGTTTCCCCAACGGTGCTCTTTTTTGTTTCAATCGCTGATGCCTGCAGGTCCGTCGGCTTGGCGGCCGTTGATTTTTCCCGGGTAGAAGACGCCTTGGCCTTGGGTGAAACCGTTTCCCCTTGAACATCGGATTTGGTTTTTAAATCTTTTTTAGCCAAATGCTTGGGGGCTTCTGTATTCTCAGGCAAAGCTCCGCCCTGATCCACAAGGATGATGGCCTTTTTCTTGTATTTTTCTAACCCCTCCAGGGCGGTTTCGACCTCTTCTTTGTTGTTAAAAGGACCGATTCTGACTTTGTGCCAAGCCGCCTTTCCGGGTGACTTGCCCGAAACAAGGTATGCAGAAAATCCTTTGCTTTTAAGTTTTTTCACCAAATCTTCGGCAAAATCCCTGTCCCTGAATGCAGCAACCTGAATCGCGAGGCTTACCATGGGTTCAGACTTTTTTTCTAAACTTGGCGGCTCCTTTCTGGGAACGGGTTCCGGTCTTTGGGCAGATTGTTCTTTGGGAGACGATACGGCTTCAGATTTAACTGCCGATTTTTCTTTCGTTGGGGATGCCGCCTTTACGACATCCGGCGTTTCCTTTAAAGTAAAAGTTCCCACAGCCGTATCGCTGGGTGTCCATCCGGGCATGTAGGCCCTGGCCTTAATGGTCGTTGTTTCTGCAATCAGGATCGGTGATGTCACACCCGGTGATGCTTCAGTGGGATCCGTGTCGTCAAGGGTATAACGGATGATCGCGCCGTTGTCTGACGTGGAGATTTCCACCGATACCGGATCGGTGAAAATATGGGGAACATCCGGCGAGAATGCCGGTGCAGCCAGTTTAGGGGCATAGGTAACTTCTATGGAATCGATGGCCAGTTTTCCGTTCAGAGATTCGGCAACGACGGTAATGGGATTTATCCCTTTGTTCAAGGGCACTCTGAACGACCACGCTTCCATCGTCCCGATGTTGGCGGCTCCGGAACTGCATGTCACGCTTTTAAGACCGGGGCCGTCTATATCGGCCGCACGCCCGGATACAAGGACAAAAGGTTCGGATGTAAATGCCGCTTCGGTTGTTGAGGGTTGCTGGATACTGATCATCGGTCCGGTATCGTCACGGACAAGGTATGCATAAGAGCCGGTTTCACTGTCAAAACCATGGAGGTCCAGGGCTTTAATTTTATAGTAAACGGTTCCAGCCCCCTGGGGTGGGATGGTTCCGATATACGTGGTGCCGGCAGAAGACATGTCCACCCGATTCCATGAACGACCGGCATCTGCGGAATAGAGCAAATCGGCGGACTGAACCCCTGAGGTGTCCGTTATCACGGCATTGACGTTTACCGACTCCTTTGACATTGGCGTGGTCGTCGAAAGGTAGGGTTTTTTAATTGCCGGCCGATCGTATACAAAAATTTTTGCACCGCCTTCGAGACTGCCGGTATTTCCGGCCTGGTCCACCGCATAAAAATCGACGGCATGGAACCCCTCACCGGCTTCGCTGGAATTCCAACGATTGGCGAACAGACCGTCGCCGGGGTCTTTGTCTCCATGTTCTCCGTCATCGTACAGTTGAACCGTTGTCCCGGTATCGCCTTCCGACAGCCGGATTCTGGCCGTCACCTTTGACGTGTCGATGCCGGAATCCCCATCGAGCACACGGATGGAAAAATGGATCGGTGTTCCTTTGACACCGATGGCTGAACTGACATTGGGTTCGGTTAAAGTCGGCGGTGTGGCATCCGCCAGCCGATCCACCGTCATGGAAAAAGATGCGGAGTTCTTTAACGAATCTTCGGCCTCGACCAGAATGGTGTTCCCACCGTTTTTCAGAGAAATATTTTTTCTAAAAACACCGTCAGCTCCCAGGGCCAAGGCATCCGGTTCGCCGCCGTTCACGGAGACTCCGGCGGACCTGATATTATGGATGCCGACAATTTTCCCTTCGATCTCGGTGGAATCGGCGCTAAAAAATGCGTTGCTTTGGGGTGCGGCAATCTCAATTTTAGGACCGTTGAAAGTCGACTTCCCCAGGTTTCTTGCGGGCTGGATTTGATTCCCCTCGCTGCCCCCGAATACAAACGATCCGGTTCCCGAAGTGCCGGTGGGGATGTGGGTCGCTGTCACCTTCACCCGCCTGGATTCATCGGTATTGATGGTAAACGTTCCAAAGGCCTTGCCGTTGGGATCGGTTTTCTGATCCGGGCCTTTTTCCCAGGCACAGCCCTCGGAAGGCTGTAAACGCCAGTTTACAGCCTCGCCGGCCACCGGTCGTTTTTCCGTAAAATACCCAAGGCTGGATATCACCTTAAAAGAATTTTTACCGGCAGAATGGAATTCCAGAGCGATACTTATGGGCTGTGACGTACAGCTTATGGCGGTGGTCACCGGAGGACCGTCCGGCGGAACGACGGTAACGGTCGCATTCCCGCTGGAACCCGGCGTGAAGATGATTTCGGCAATTCCCTGGGCGTTGGTCACGACTTCTCCACCGGGAGGCGCAAAGACTCCCGGAAAACTCGTCTGGAATCGAACCGTCTCGCCGGCCAGAGGTTCCCCGTTTTTATCGTTTAACCGGGCGCTGATGGTTGCATGGTTGTCCTTTCCAACGCTTACGATGGATGGGCTGGACTCCACGGCAAACCGGATGCCCGAAGGCCGGCTCACCTTAAAAGAACCGTTGAGGGTTTGCTGCCGGCCGCCTTCCTGTTGAGAAACTTTGAAGGCGTAATAATGTTCTCCGGGCTTCAACCCCGTAAGACCGAAGTACGAGAAAACCTGTACCGGCGGCCCGGCGGTGAGTGGTATTGAAACCTCACTCACCAATTGGCCGTCAATCAATAGTTTTGCCGAACCCGGCGATCGATCAAAAGCACCTGGAAATGTTGCCACCACCGTATAGTTGTCATCCGGCCTGCCTTCGGATGGGACTACCCGGGTGTTCCCCTGCATGACTTGAGAATCTTTTTTATATTTAAAATCTTTAATTACCATATCCGGCGCTGCCGGGGACACGGCGACAATCTCGGTAATATCCCCATCGTGTTCAGGGTGATGCACCGTAACGAAATAGGTGCCCGGCACGATTTGCCACAGGGAATACATCCCGTTGGCATTGGTTCTGGCAGAAAGCTTACCGTCTTTTGTACTTAAAACCGCTTCGGGGATCGGATTCCCGTCGCCGTCCTCTACCCTTCCGTAGAGTATCTTTGTCCCTGGAAAGAACTTTTTCAAAATGCCTTTTTTATCAAAGGGCGTCAGGTCTCGGACACCCGGATGCGCCATATCGTCCATCCCCCCCAACCATACCGGTCCGTCCTGGTCTTCCTGGAAACAGCGCACCTGGTTTTTGCACATCATCGAAGCACTGTTTCTATTGCATGGCGGCGCCAGGCCGCATTCATCGGCATCTCCGTCAGGATATTCACAAAAGCCCAGGGCATGACCGATTTCTCTCATGGTCACTCGGATCACATCCCTTTGGGCTTCATCAAACAGGACCTTTTCTCCATCCAATACGCAAAACCACGGCGCTGTTTTTTTATGAAAAAAAATTCTTGCTCGGTGACCCTTGTCCGCGTCAGCCGGATCCCCAGATTCTGGAAAACGACACGCTGAATTGCAATCGTCAAATATGGTGAAGCCGAGTGCTTCCGGCATGTATTCGGAAAACAGATTGCCGATGTCGTTCTCATCCAAACACAGCTTTTTATCCTGGATGGAAATGCCGGGTCCCTTCACCGACCAGCCTTCAAAAATGATGTCCGCTTCTTCGGGGTTGTTTGCCGGCGTAAATTTGATGCTCCCGCCGGTTGCAGCCTCCCAGACTTTACAGGCCGTGACGACCGCTTCTTTGGCCTTGGCCAAATCAGGGTCGATCTCTTTTCCCAGAGGATTTTCTCCGCTAAAAAATTGTTCTGAAAAAATATACTTAAATTCAACAACGCCGTTGGCCAGGGATGGAGCGGTATTGAGGAGAAGGAAGGTGGAAATAAACAATACGATATGGGCTGTTTTCGACATGAGTATCCTTGTAAACGTTCAGGGTTCACGGTTCAAAGGTTCTAGAGTTACTCAGAACGGGTTCCATGGTTGTAACAGCTTGACATCGCCAACATTTAAACTTGATGTTTGTATAGGCCACTTTCACCCATTGGGTGAAATAGCATTTCTGTCCCTCAGAATATAAAATCCTTTTTGCATGCGCTGGTTAGAACTACAGCGACCTTTTATTGCTAACCATCTGAAATTTAATCTAAATTATATTCGGATTTTTTGAATTGTCATTCCCGCAAAACCGAGAATCCAGTTTGTTTTCAGATATTATTGGGGTTCTGGAGCGCCATCGCGGGGAGCATGACGTTAAAGAGTGACTTTGAAGTATAAGATCTCTGCCGTCTGGTTTTCGGAATAAACCGATGGAACCGGTAAACATTCGCGTTATTCACCATAATTAAGCTGCTGTACCAGGAATGAATCGCCGTGCGCTACGAGCTCCATGGAAATATCCCCGCTGTTATCTTTCCAGGATCCTCCGTGCAACAGGTACTGGGTGAAGAATTTTCCCTGGATCCGGATGTTTCCGGTGTCAGGTTGTGTAGAATAGGCTAAAATTTCAATCCGGTACTTAAACGAATCGATCATCTCCATATTTTTTCGGTACGAGGGCATCAACTCCTGAAATGGCTGGTTGTTTTCGGAAGCGTCCGGCGCAAAAAAGGTGAAAAATTTATCAAGATTTTTGTTTTCGTAGGCTTGGCAATAGGTGTTCAAAAAAGTTCTCAGACGATCCGCAGTATCCTCTTTTTCAAGGACATTCTCTTTGGAGGCCACAAGGGTCTGTTCTGTATCCGTTTCAGACGGTATCTTTTCAACCGCAACCGCTGATGGCGTGTCCGTTTCAGGTGCCGAAGAAATTTCACCGAAAACCGAGGATGCTTCATCAGATGGGGTCGCAGCCGTTTCCCGGGCCTCGGCGGAAGTTGCAGAACTATCTGGAGCAGCTGGGGATTCTTTGACCTTAGACCTCCGGTACTGCCTCCTTATCAGCTTCAGGGGCCGCTGCTGCCGGCAGGTCACTTCCGGATTCGGCAGGCGCCGCTTCCACGGACGATTTTCCCAAAGCCATTGTTTCTTCTGTTCGGGCTTCTGATGTTTGGTCGAGCTGCGGGGTTTCGATTTTTCCATCTTGAGATACGTTAGAAGCAGCACCGGCCTTCACGGCTTCTTTAGCAGCAGATTCATTGGATGTTTCTTTAATCTCGAGTTCGGGGGTTTTCTCTGTTTTAGTTTCCGTCCCTGTAGCCTGCAACTTCTCCCCGGCAGGAGCAGGCAGTTCCAATTTAACCGCCGGTTTCTCTTCCGCAGGTTCGACGCTTGCTTTGTCCTTTAATGAAGGTTGGATCTTCGGACTGCCGGTCTTTTGCTTTTCCGGCGCAGAAGGAATTTTATCGGCAATGGCTGCTGCCATTAGAGCAGATTCGGGTTTTGGCGCTTGCTTAACCTCAGCATCAGGGGCTTTTTTGGTTTCAGTATCATCTGCGGACGCCGACAGGCTATCGTCACCAGGTGCAACGGGCGCTTTTTTAACCGCTGTTTTTTCAACCACGGGGGTCTCTTTTTCCTCGGCTTTTGGAGCGGGTTTGATCTGGGTCCTCGGGACCATTGGTTTTTCTATGGCCGAAGGCGTCTCGCCGGTTACCGATGGGACGTTGACAAGGGGGGGTGAATCCGCCTTTGAATTTTCCTCCTGAACCGGAGAAGGCCGGTCAGGGGTTTCTTTGGGTGCTGAAGATGCCTCCGCCTCCTCGACGGTCTGGTCAGAAGGAACGGGCTGATAATGTATGGAATGTGTTTCGGTTTGGGCCGTTTCTTTTTGAGCCAGTTTTATGGCTGTTGTCTTTTTTTGGACACTCTGATAGAAGAAATATCCGCCGATGATGAGCACCAAAGCTAAGCCGACTGCAAATACGGGGATCATCCTGCCGGGTTGCCGTTCTGATTTTTTTTCAACATCTGTTTTTACGGCTTTTGGCGGTTCAGGTGCTGTCTTTTCCTCTGTCCTTGACGCCAACGGCTGGTTTTGCCGGAGGTTTTTCCACATCCTCCGGTTTTATGGCTTTAATCTCTTCCGTATATTCCCACATCATATTGAGTTCGGTCATGATGCTTGTTCGTTCATGGAATTTTGCTTCATTTCTGCGATGTTCGAGTTCTGCAATCTTTTTCTGAGCATATTCGACACCCTGTTGGACCTGGCCATTGGGGTCAAGATTCGCATCCGGCATACCGATCAATTGGACAATCTGTTCCTGAGAGTAACCGACGACCACACAATGCAAGATCAGTTTCAACCGTGCACGATCATAGATGCTGTAAACGCGACGGGTCAATATGGAACTCCTTGGCGATATAAGCCCTTTTTCCTCACAGAAACGGATATGACTCTTTTTAACGTCAAATTCTTTTGCAAGTTCAGAAATGGTAAAATAGCGTTCAGTATTACTCATGGTGTCACCAATATCCTCCCGATTCTTGCATGCAAAATTTCAAATTCATGGACAGGAAATGTCAAGCTGATATTAAAAACACGGGATTCAGCGTGTTTTCAGAATCTGGCACCCGTTGCAAATACGAATTTTAACCGCCCAATATATAGAACAAATCCGTTTGCATGTCAAAATAAAATAAGTTATACGCAGGTCAAATGTAACTACTCAGGTGGATAGACTGAAGGTTGAAGGCTTTTAGGGACAAATCATGCGCGATCACACAAAAATTTGGGCATTTGAGCTGGCTGACGAGGTAGCAGTATTGGTTTATCGGGTGACCGCAGGGTTTCCGAGAGAAGAGTTGTATGGTCTAACTTCTCAAATGCGGCGAGCAGCGGTTTCGGTTTCTTCTAACATCGTTGAAGGTTGCGCACGTGACAGTCAGGCAGATTATCTTGTAGGTGAGTAGACTGAAGACTGTTAGATCACTTCAGCCTTCAGTCTTCAGTCTTCAACCTAAATACCTGAGTAGTTACAAAAGATCTTTAATTTCAACCAATTAAAAAAATTTCGAGACGTTAATAACACCTTTTTATGAAATCAACCGTCTGCATTCTCCTTGTGAGTGTCATCGCTTTTTTCTGGGCGTGCGGCCCAAGGCCGATCCCCCCGCCCCAGCCTGTGGAATTCCATCCAGGAACCCCACTCTTTTCAAAGGCTGAAAAATTGTTCCAGAAAAAAGAATATGAGAATGCCCTGGAACTTTACAATGAATACATTTCAAATTTTCCAAAAGGATATCTGGCAGCCGAAGCGCTGATGAAAATTGGATTGATCCAGACAGCTTTGGGAGAAAATGACGCCGCACGGAAAATCTATGAACAGATAATTGACAGATATCCCGACAGCTTTTTTGCCCTTACCGCCAAAGTGGAGATTCTCACGACCTTATCCAATGAAGGAAAATATCAACAGGTTATCCGTCGGGCGGGAGTCATTATTAAATCAACGAATTCCAAGGCATACCTTCTTAGAACATACATTCTTCTGGGTGATTCATATCTTGCCACCGGCTTTGCCGTAGATGCGTTAGACAGCTATCTTTCGGCATATAAAAAAGCGGCTGAAGAAGAAAAAGAGAATCTATACCCCAAGATAGAATGGGCCGCAAAAGATGCTGACCCCAAATCCATAGTTCGGCTTTTGACTCGAATGGGCACTGAGCTGCCGGCAGATGACCTTATCTATAGACTGGGCGTAAAAAAGTATGAATGGAAAAAATACGAAGATTCCGTCAGCCTGTTATCGGTTTTTGTGGAACAATTCCCGAAACATCCCCATGTGGTCCCGGCAGAGGACTTAATCCAAGAAATCAACGAAAAGTTCACCTTCAACCATAACACCCTGGGATGTTTGCTCCCCCTCAGCGGCCCCTACGAAACTTATGGCCATAAAATATTGAATTGCATCGAACTTGCCCGGTTTCAGTTTAATGTTATACACAACCATTCTCCAATAAGATTAATTATAAAAGATACAGAATCTGATCCTGAAAAAGCTGCTCTGGCCGTACGAGAACTCTCCGAAGAGAGAGTCGGCGCCATTATCGGACCTGTGGCCGCACATGAAGCCCCAGCGGCAGCGGCCCAGGAAAAAAGGATTCCCATCATTACATTCAGCCAGAAAGAAAATATCACAACCATCGGCGACTATGTTTTCAGGAATTTCATTACCCCTAAAATGCAGGTCGAATCACTCGTATCGTATGCAATGGGCGTTCTTGGACTCAGCCGTTTCGCCGTTCTTTATCCCAACGAGAAATATGGCAAAACCTTTGCAGAACTATTCCAGGACGAAGTCGATGCTTATGGCGGTGAAATTGTCAAGGTCGAGACGTATGATCCGGATCAGACGGATTTTGCAGACCCCATAAAAAAGCTTGCAGAATCGGATATGGCGTTCATCGAACGCCCGGATGAAAAAATGGTCGGTCCGGAGATTGAACAGATCAAACCCATCATCGATTTTGACGCGATATTTATTCCTGACGGGCCCAAAACATCCGGACTCATTCTCCCCCAATTGGCCTTTTACGATGTGGTGGGCATACAACTTCTGGGGACCAACCTTTGGCATTCCCATCGACTGATCCAAATGGCACAACAATTTGTCCAGGGCGCTATAATGGTCGACGGATTTTTTGCGGAAAGCCGTTCAAAGAAGGTAGAGGATTTTGTCAATTTATTTGAAGAGACTTTCGACGATAAACCCGGATTCATCGAAGCCGTGGCGTATGATACGGCAATGATATTGTTTAATCTGGTCAGCAGAAATGATATCCAATCGAGAAGCCAAATCAAAGATGAAATATTGAATCTTCGAAACTTCCACGGCCTAACCGGAGTTACTTCTTTCGACCCCACCGGAAATGCTCAAAAAAAGCTCTATATATTACAAATAGAAAAGGACCATTTTATAGAGCTGGAAAAGTAAATATCCGGGTCCAAAGGGCCCGGCTTTGGATTGCCACTAGAAGGGCTGTTTTACTTAAAACCGTACAAGTTAAAAGTGTCTAAAGCGGCCTATGTCTGGTTAGCCGGTTAGCCCGTTGTCCGGTGTTAGATTGCGGGCTAACGGTGCATAACGGGCCAACGGGCACGAACCTTTCTTAGCTTTAGCTCACTTTAAACTTTAGTTCACTTCAAACTCTCGCAGCGATTCTTCAGGCAGAGCCGGGGAACTCTGACCTGGCCCAAAGGCCCAGGCTTTTTAAGCGTTTCTTTTGATGCTTAAAGTTCTGCCTCGATTATGGAATAATGGCAAACAAAAACGAACTACAATTTCTCCATCAAATCCCAGAGCAACCGGACCCCAAAGCCGGTTCCGCCGACACCGCAGTATGCGGATCCCTTCTGGGCGTATGCCGGCCCTGCAATATCAATATGTGACCAGCAGGTATCTCCCACAAACTCCGAAAGGAACAGGGCGGCGGTAATGGCGCCTCCATACCGGGTGCTCCCGATATTGCTCAGATCCGCGAAATCGCTTTTTAACAGTTCTTTGTAATCCTCGGGCAACGGCATCCGCCAGCAGCGTTCATGGACCTTTTGACCGGACAAGATGACCTCTTCAGCCAGTTTGTCATCAAAAGAGAAAATCCCGGCAATCTTTTCGCCCAAGGCCACGACACAGGCACCGGTGAGCGTTGCTATATCAATGAGGATTTGAGGTTTATATTTTTTAATCGCATAGGAGATGGCATCGATCAATATCAATCTTCCTTCGGCATCTGTGTTGCCGATTTCTATGGTTTTCCCCTCATAGCTTTTAATAATGTCCCCCGGCCGGGAGGCATCGCCGGACGGCATGTTTTCAACGATGGGAATAAGGCCGATCAATTTTAATTCGGATTTAAGCCTTGCGGCAGTAATCAATGTCGCTGCGACTGCAGCAGCACCGGACATATCCAACTTCATTTCCAAAAGGGATGCCGAAGGCTTAAGGTTTATACCGCCCGAATCAAAAGTTACCCCTTTCCCCACAAGGGCAACCGTTTTTTTGGCCCTTGCCGGGTTGTACTCCAGGACCACCATTCTGGGCTTGCTCCGGCTGCCGGCGGCAACCGCCAGTATGGCCCCGAATTTTTTTTGTTTCAATTCCTTTTCATCCAACACGGTGACCTTGAGGTTTTCTTTTTTGGCAAGGGTTACGATAGATTTTGTAAAACGTTCGGGTCTTTTGTCGTTGGGCGGCATGCTGACCCATTCTCTGGCGAGAATCGTCCCCTGGCAGACCGTTTCAACCCTCGATGGTAATTCGCTGTATTTTTCGGCCGTGTCTGCATCTACAAGGAAATTGATTTTTTTGATGGGATGATATTTCTTTTCTTTTTTGTACTTGTCAAAAAGATGGTTGCCGAGAAAGGCGCCCTCCATCATGGCCTCAAGAACCGACACCATCTCCACATCGATCTTCCCGGCCCCAGGAACCGCCATGAAGACGTCTGAAAACTCCTTCTTGATTCCCCCCTTTGCCGCCTTACCGGACATGGCACGCATCGCCTCCATATCGATTTTATCATGTTTTCCCAGCCCCAGAAAAACGACGCTCTCGGCTTTGACTTCGGACAGATTGTACAAGGCGACTTCATCATCTTTCCCACCTTTAAAGGCTTTAATCTTTTTTGCTTTTCGGATGAGAGAATTTATGGTCTTATCTTCGTGGATGTTCTTATCTTCACAAACCGGAATAACGAGGGATTCTATTTTTTCTTTTTTAAGGTCGACGGATTTTAGGTATAACATCTGTTGTTTCTCCTTTTCTAAAACATCTAGAAATTTCTACAATTGGTTAAAATTGATGAACTCGAAAAAATAAAATATCTTTTAATAGCTACTGGTTTATGCCACTTCCATGGAATAATGGAATAATGGAGTGATGGATTTCAAAGGAGATTAAAAATTGTTCTTGTTGTTTCCCCAACTTTCCATTGTTCCATCATTCCAATTGTGACCTGCGCGCTCGTGCCCCAGGCCGCATCGTCTTGCCCGTCCGCCATGGGCTTCGCCTCAGGCGAATGACGGGCGGGCTTGGCTGGCGGACGAGTTTGCAATGGCAGGCGGGGCGAACCGAACCAACTTGATTAAACAGCTCCACCATCAAGCTTGGTACATGGCAGATAATGTTCGAATACGCCTGATTTGCAAGAGGGCAGACCCGTTTGGGGCTCCTCGCAAACCAAAGTTGGGCATTCACCCGGATAATCAATGCGCAACATTCTGTTGGACGGGTAATGGTTTAATCGATTTTAGTTCTGCTGCTTCAGATTGCTGAGCAAAGTAAAGATCCCATCGAAGCTGAATATTCATCCAGAAATCCGCTGAGACTCTAAAATATTTACCAAGTCTTAATGCCGTGCTGGGTGTAACCCCCCTACGACCATTAATTATTTCATTAATCCTTTGGTATGGGACGTGTATTGCCTTTGCCAGTTCTTTCTGTGCGATACCCATTGGTTTTAAAAACTCTTCTAAGAGCATCTCCCCCGGATGGGTTGGCGTACGGTGAGTTGGTATGCGAATCATTTTGTGCTCCTAATATAAATAGTTATTAATGATAATCGGTAATTTCAACTTCAACAGGACCTTTTTCAGACCATTTGAAACAAATCCGATATTGGTCATTTATTCGAACACTGTATTGCCCCAGCCTATTTCGAGTTAAAGCTTCTAATCTGTTTCCTGGTGGAATTCGAAGTTCATCAAGAGATAAAACAGAATCAATCTGGTCAAGTTTTCGGGCTGCAATTTTCCATAAGTTTTTCGGACATATTTTCCGGGCAATTTTTGAGGACAACCCATTAAAAATATCCTCGGTTCCTTTGCTCTTAAATGACTGTATCATAAAAACATAATAACACGGTATCCATGCTATTTCAAGATAAAATTCTATTAACTGATATGTGCCCCCTGATGAAGCCCCATCTCCTTCATTACCTGCCCGCGGTACTTTTAAAATGGCCGGGGGAATTTGCGGATTTGGAACCTATTGGTCTCATAACAACACTGTGGGTCATACTATATTTTATCTTTGACATTTACCGGGGACAACCTTTCGGATTGGCTTGACATAATGAGTGGTTGTCTGTATTTATAACCAAGGTTGAACGGTTCAGGGTTCATCGTTCCGGGTTGGAAAAACCTCAGATAACTCGTATCAATGTGATGCCGGCTTCATCGTGGTTTCAAAACCGTTCCACCCAAAAAATTATTACAGGTATACCGAATTCTGATCAATAAGTTGTACAGTTTCAATCCGTTGTGCCCCTTCAACTTTGAACGCTGAACCTGGAACCGATCAGTTTTAAATTATCAAACTACCGTATTGTGAAGATGGAAAAAAGGGAGGTAAATCATGGCGGGAATTAACAAGGTAATCCTCATCGGCCATTTGGGCAACGACCCTGAAGTTCGGTATACACCCGACGGTACCGCTGTTGCAAATTTCAGCATCGCAACGTCTGAAAAATGGACGGATAAAGCCACCAACGAAAAGAAAGAACGCACCGAATGGCATCGCATCGTTGCATGGCGCAGACTGGGTGAAATATGTGGCGAATACCTGTCAAAGGGGCGACAGGTTTACGTGGAAGGCAAGCTCCAGACGAGATCGTGGGAAAAAGACGGCGTAACCCGATACACCACCGAAATTGTCGCATCGGATGTGCAGTTTCTCGGCGGGAAGGAACCCGCCGATGCCTACAGGTCTCCGGCCCCATCAGAGACGACTCAATACTCGAAGCCTCCCATGGCGGACAGAGAGGATGATGACATCCCCTTTTAAGCCTTTTTCGAAATCGAATTGACACGGCATTTAAATTTGGTGGATTGGTATTAGATAAGGCATTGAATTATAAATCGATCGTGGATAAAGTTCGAAGCAACAAAAAAGGGCTGACGCATAGGTTTATAGTTCAACGTCTCACGCGTTGTGCAAGCTTGACACGAATCCTACAATTATTACCGGCACGTTTTTGTGGGGGATATTTTAATATCCCCCTAAACTTCTTTGTTTTCCTCAATCTTGTCGGGCTCTATCTTTTCAGATTCCGCGGTGGCACCTTTAAAATTTTTGATGGCCTTGCCCATGCCCGCCCCTATTTCCGGAAGTTTGCCGGCACCAAAAATAATCAGAATAATGACAAGTATTATAATAAGTTCCGGCATTCCAATTCCAAACATACGACCCTCCAATTTGATTAATCTATTTTTTCTCAATAAATTTTGTATTAGTGTCCATCCAGAAATGAGAATTTTTGTCCAAGATCAAGGCATGCGAAAAAAATAACCACAAGCATATAGATGATATTCTGAGGATTATTTTTTGAGCATAACGCTGAGATTGGGCAAAAAGACCATTTATTGATGGGCACGAATCAGGTTTTGTCCTTAAGTTCATCCAAAAGTTGCCTAAACTCCCTCGATTTTAAATATCTGTCGATAACCCCTTGATAATCGATCCATTTCCGCCATAATTCAAGCCATATATCGTTGTGCCAGTAATATTCTGGATTTCCCTTTCCTTTGAGCCGTTGGGTAAAATCCATATATTCCTCGTTACAACTCTCACAAAATCGAAAAGGTGCCCGGAGATCGTCGATAAATCTTTGTTTAGCGGGTTCATCCGGATGGATCTGTGTGCCGCATTTCACGCATTTGAAAGCACACTGTAGGCATTGAAAAACTTTCTGAACCGCCAGAATTTTACGCTTTTTTATTATTTCAGCTTTTTTTTCTTTTGTGTGCTTTAGTTTGTCGTCAAGTTGGATAATATTCGACACGCTCGAAAACTCCCTGCGCATCCTGTTTTTTTGAGAGACCTTTGCAAAACTCCCCTTTTCGCCCAATTTCTGCGTCAGGCTCAAATTTTAATCCTCAAAATACCAAATGTATTCCTGTGGTTAAAATTTTCGCCTTCCTTGAACTTGAACAAAAATGAGTATTTTTCAAAGGTCTCTTTGACATAAAGGATGCCAAATTTTAAGTATAATAACACCTGGGTATTTGCGTGTCAATCTATTCCAAGGGCGTTTTGAAACGCCTCTAAAGACGCATTTTTCAGCCCCCCAAGGCGGACTTTTCACCCCGTTCAAACAGAAAAAACAGATAGGCGTCCAAGGGTTCAACAGGGCAACCTCCGCTCCAACACGCTTCCAACGGTTTGTTTTTTCTATGTCTTGTAAAGTGATGGTAGTCGTGGTAATTATTGTAAAGAATCCGGACCCAGAGGACCCGGCGTTGGTTTCACCCCAGAGGAAATTTGCTTTGTTGAAAGTCCATTGAATTATTAAAATCACAAATATCAAATTACAAATACCAAACAATGTCCAATGACCGAAATTCGAAAATCCAAACAATGTCTCGTCATGGAAGGTTTTGGTCATTGAATATTGGAATTTGTGATTTATTTGTAATTTGGTGCTTGGAATTTGCAATTTTAGACACAAAACTCCAAGGTAGAGCCATTATCTCTGACTCTTGTTATACGGGACAAGTATGGCCCTGGGGAACAGGTTTCTCAAGATTAAAAAACACGCAACCGCATTTATAAGGATTTTCATACATGTTAAGAAAATTTCAGGCAAATTGTCTCCCGCTTTTGATCGGAAGCCTTCCGCTACATGATCATGCGGAAAGTGTTGAACTGGTTTTTAAATATACCCCCCAAATTCCCCTGTGGGTTCAACTGCCGGTGTATAGAGAAGAAGGAATGGTCGCCCAATTCCTGCCAGGCTTTCCGGGCCTTGCCGTTGACAAGGACAAATCCTTTGTCAATACCGCCGATCCATCCTTTGATGACGATCTCTTAGGGTTTTACAAAGATTATCTATCTGTGAGCCAAGGAGAAACGGATCTTGCCGGTTCGAGGTTTACCATGACCACCGATACCGCCGAAGGATTTTTTGCATTTATTGAGCACCTCCGGCACCTTTCCCATCGCCCGGCAGCGTTAAAAGGACAAATCACCGGTCCCATAACCTTCGGGTTGGGATTAACCGATGAAAAAGGGAAAGCGATTTTTTACAACGAACAACTCAGGGATGCGGCCGTTAAGCTTTTGGCCCAAAAAGCCAGGTACCAGGTCCAAAGGCTTTCAGGATTTGGATGTCCCTCCATTATTTTTTTTGATGAACCGGCACTGGCCGGATTCGGTTCTTCTGCAATGATAAGCATCTCCCGCAAAGAAGTGGAAACATGTTTTGAAGAGGTCATTGACGCGGTTCACGACGAGAACGGCATGGCTGGAATCCATGTTTGTGCCAATGCCGACTGGTCCCTGCTACTGGAATCCAATGCCAACATCATCAGCTTTGACGCATATGCTTTTTTCGATAAGTTGATGCTGTATCCGGATCTTCTCAAGGATTTTATCGAACGCGGGGGGATATTGGCCTGGGGGATCGTTCCCACTTTAAACAGCGAGGACATTGAAAAAGAAACCACGGAATCACTGGTGGCCAAGTGGGAGGATCAAGTCAGGAAGATAGCGGCCCTCGGCATAGAAAAATCCACCATACTGGCCCAGACGTTAATAACGCCGAGCTGTGGAACGGGTTCTTTGAGCATCGACCTTACAACAAAGGTGTTGACGTTAACCCGACACGTCTCTGATGTTATCAGAGCCGCCGAATTTAAATAATAGAGAGGTCCGGGTGTTTTTATTTGTTAAATCGCTCCATGGACAATATTTTTTAAAAACCGTGTAAACTCGTGGTTAAAGGATCGTAAAGAAAGAACAGGTTTCAATATAAAAACAATGGGTTCAGCTTAGAATAAACACTTCCTAACTTTTGAAATGTTTCGGTAAGCCCCTGTTATTTCTAACGATCCCTAAACCACTCAAACAGAACACGCATTTTTAAAAAAATTATCCATTCCGCTGATATATAAAGGTTTACAATAAAAACTCCCCCCTCAATAATTGAGAAGCATTAAAGAATCCGGGCCAAGAGGACCGGGCTTTGTTGAAAGTTCATTGAATTGTTAAAATTACAAATATCAAACAAAGTCCAATGACCGAAATTCAAAAATCCAAACAATGTCTCTTCATGGAAGGTTTTGGTCATTGTATATTGGAATTTGGATTTTATTTGGATTTTGGTGTTTGGATTTTGTGATTTTAGACACAAAACTCCAAGGCAGAGCCATTATCCGGCATCCAGTTATCACATATCCGATTTGTAAAACTGTTCCGGCTCCGTCATCGAATCCGGCTTCTTGGTGTATTCGGTTGGGACGGTCCCTTCCTTAAAGCATTCAAAAATGGTCTTTTTAGACTCGGGGATCGGCAAAAAACCTGTTTCAGCATCAATATTAGAAAAAACAACCCCCTCGGGAACTTGAAAAACCCTGACGGGTTTGCCTGCCAGGATCTTCTGCATGAAGCCGAGCCATATGGGACTCGCCGCTCTGGACCCGGTTTCGCCCTTACCCAGGGAGGTCTCATCATCAAACCCCACCCATGTGCCGGTTGTATATCCCGGCGAATACCCCGCAAACCAGGCATCATGAAGATTGTTTGTGGTGCCGGTTTTCCCTGCCACCGGCCTTTTTAACGCCAACACTCTGCGGCCGGTACCATGTTTGACCACACCCTCGAGCAGGCTGGTCATGATATAGGCGGTACTCGCTTCGATGACTTTTTCCCTGACAAGTTGGGCTTCTTCGATGACATTTCCATCCCTGTCCAAAATCTTTGTGATAAAGACAGGCGTTACAAGATAGCCAAGGTTATTAAAAACCGAATAGGCCCGAACAAGCTCGAGCAAAGAGACTCCCGAAGATCCTAAAGCTATTGAAAGATCCCTGTTCAGGTTTGACGTAATTCCGAGTTTTCGAGCATAATCAATCGCATAATCGATGCCGATATCTTTTAATATCTTGATGGTGACAACATTTCGTGATTTTGCAATAGCATCCCGAAAAAGTGTCGGCCCGTAAAATTTTTCCTTGTAGTTCTTGGGCTTCCAGGTAAAGTCATGATCTATGTCTTGATACACAATTGGGGAATCGATGATGGTCGTTGCAGGGGTGAATCCCTTGTCAAGGGCCGATGCATAAATGATAGGCTTAAACGCCGACCCCGGCTGACGCCGCGACTGAACCGCGCGATTAAACTGACTCTCTCTGAAATCCCGTCCCCCGATCATGACCTTTACAAACCCGGTTTCCGACTCAATGCAAAGCAGTGCGGCTTGAACCTTTGGCGTCTGTTCCAGAGCCAACCACCATCGGTCGGTATTGAAAATTTTTTGTTTGACCCGAACCTGTATCACGTCACCCACCTTTAGAACTTCTCCGGGATGTTTAACTCTGGCTTCATAATAGGCAATCTCAGGGTCCGGCTTTCTTGCCCAACGCATATCCTCGATTCTAATTACGCCCAGGGCCTTGCCCATACGAACAATGACCGTATCGTTCTTGTCATTGACTTCAATAACAACGCCGTCTAATATCCGGCCGTCTTCGAGGGGGGCCATATCAAGTTTATCCTGAAGCGCCTTTGAAAACGATTCTATTCCTTCCGGCGGAAGATGCTCCGTGGGCCCCCGATATCCCTGACGCTTATCGAGTGCGGACAACCCCTTTTCGATTTCTTCCCGCGCAATCTTTTGCATCTCAACATTTACCGCGGCATAAATCTTGAGACCGCCTTCGTACAGAACGTCATTACCGTATTTATTGGCGATATACCGTCTTATGTGCTCCGTATAGACGGGGACCTCTTCGATATACAGATTTCTTCGGGGTTTAATATCCAGCACTCTATTGATGGCTTCTGTGGCCTGGAGGTTGGTAATATAGTCTTCTCCAACCATTCGGTTTAAAACGTAGATCTGGCGCTGCTTTGCTCTTTCAGGATACCTGAACGGTGAATATCTGCTCGGAGCCTGGGGCAGACCTGCCAGGACCGCACATTCGGCCAGGTTCAATTCCTGGGCAGATTTTCCAAAATAGTTCTCCGATGCGGCCTCAACCCCATATGCCCCGTGTCCCAGGTAAATCTGATTCAAATACAAAAATAGGATTTCTTCTTTGGTAAATTTTTTATCAATTCGATAGGCAAGGATGGCTTCCTTTATCTTACGAACATAGCTTTTTTGGGGGGTCAAAAAAAAGGACTTGGCAACCTGCTGGGTAATTGTGCTCCCGCCTTGAACGATAGCCCCTGCCTCGATATTCTTGAAAAATGCTCTGATAATACTTAAAATATCTATTCCTTTGTGATTGTAAAATCTTGCATCTTCAGCAGCGATAAATGCATTTTTCAGCATGGGAGACATTTGGGAAAGGGGGATTACAATTCTGCGTTCTTTAAAAAATTCAGCGATCTTTCGATTGTCGTCCGAAAAAACCGTTGTAATGACAGGGGGACGGTAATCCTTTAAGGTTGATATTTTAGGAAGATTTTTGCTTAAATAGAAATAGACGCCGGCAACTCCGATGGCACCGGATATTCCGGCAAAAACAAATGCCAGCAAAAACCACCGGGCGATCTTTGCGCCCATCCCCCTTCGGGCCATTTTTAGCGCGCTTTTTGAGTACTTGAGATGTTCTTTTGTCTTTTGCCATATCTATCAAACTCTAAAAAGTAAAGAATCCGGGCCCAGAGGAGCCCGGCTTTGGGTTACCCCTAAAGTGAGCTAAAATGCCTAAAGTCTGGTTAGCGGATAGCGCGTTGTCCGGCGCAGATCACGGGCTAACAGAGCGATAGGGCCAAAGGCACAACCTTCAACTTTAGCTCACTTTAGTTCACTTCAAACTTTAGTCGCTTTCCAAGCTGACCGGAGATCTGCAGGCTCGCCGCAATATCGGAACTGATCTGGCTCTAAGAACCAGGTTTTTAACAACCCAATAGATGTTACAAGCCACCGTTATGTGTCTTACATAGAAAGTCTAAATATCAAATATGGTACTGTTAAGCAAGATGCTCTGTAAACAAAAAAATAAATTGACATTATCCCCTAAATAGATAATTTTTATGGTTTTAAGTATTTAATTGCAATCTGAACAAAAGAGATAACACAATGATCGAACTCAACTTCAAAAAAATGGGTGGATTGATACCTGCTGTTGTTCAAGATTATAAAACCGGAGAGGTATTGATGCTGGCGTTTATGAATCAAGCGGCTTGGGAAGCCACACTCGCCACCGGAAAAGCCACATATTACAGCCGTACCCGGCAGGAGCTTTGGATAAAAGGAAAAACATCCGGCAATATGCAAATAATCAAAGAAATAAGAATCGACTGTGACGATGATACCGTGGTTTTGAAAGTCGATCAGGTGGGCGGTGCGGCCTGCCACACCGGCCATAAAAGCTGTTTTTATAAAAAGGTTGACGATGGATCCGTCCGGATTGTTGGAAAACCGATATTTAATCCCGAGGAGGTATATAAATAAATGAAACGGCCCTTAAAATTGGGAATTCCAAAGGGAAGCCTGCAAAACGCGACCATAGACCTGTTCAGGCGATCTGGATGGAAGATCAATGTCAACGGAAGAAGTTATTTCCCTGAAATCAACGATGATACCATCGAGTGTACGTTGTGCAGGGCCCAGGAAATGTCCGGACATGTTGAAAACGGTACCCTCGATGCCGGATTGACCGGTAAGGACTGGATCGCTGAAAACAAATCCGATGTCCATGTGATCACCGACCTCATCTATTCAAAGGTGAGTGCAAGACCTGCAAGATGGGTACTGGCGGTGACACACGATTCTCCCATTCAAAAACTCGAGGATCTTCAGGGTAAAAAAATATCCACCGAACTTGTGGAATTTACCAAAAACTATTTTTCCGAACGTAAAATAGATGTAAACGTTGAATTTTCCTGGGGAGCCACGGAAGCAAAAGTCGTTTCCGGCCTTGCCGATGCCATCGTGGAAGTCACTGAGACCGAAAGTACCATTAAGGCTCACGGACTCAAAATTATCCATGAATTGATGCAGACCAATACCCAGTTCATCGCCAATCATGAAATCTGGAAGAATCCCGAGAAAAGAGAAAAGCTGGAACAGATCGCCCTTTTATTGAAGGGGGCTCTTGCAGCGGAGAAACTGGTGGGCCTTAAAATGAATACTCCGGATAAATACCTCAAAACGATTGTTTCTCTGCTTCCAAGCCTGAATGCACCCACAGTCGCCCCCCTTTACGACTCGGATTGGTTTTCCGTGGAAACGGTGGTGGGATCCAATGTTGTAAGGGACCTTATCCCAAAGCTTTTGAAGCATGGCGCCGAAGGCATTATAGAATATCCGTTGAACAAAGTCGTGTAAGGTAAAAAAAATGACATCAAATCGAACCAAAGAAATGACCCCTTTCATTGCCATGGAAGTTCTGGAGAAAGCCCATGAAATGGAACGCCGAGGTGTTCATGTGATCCACCTGGAAGTGGGCGAGCCCGATTTTGACACCCCCAGATGCATCAAGGAGGCCGCCTGCAAAGCACTCGACAACGGCCATACCCATTATACCCACAGTCTGGGCATGATCGAACTCAGAGAAGCCATCAGTGAGCATTATTCAACGACATATGGCGTATCGGTGGATCCTGACCAGATCGTGATATCGTCCGGTACGTCGCCGGCGATGTTTGTTATGTTCTCCACGCTTTTGGAAAAAGGAGACCAGGTCATTGTCTCTGACCCCCATTATGCCTGCTATCCCAATTTTATAAGGTTCGTCCAGGGCCATCCGGTGTTCGTACCGGTTTATGAGGAAGACGGCTTTCAATACCGACCCAAGGCCATTGAAAAAAAGATAACGCCCAACACAAAAGGAATATTTATCAACTCCCCGTCCAACCCCACCGGAAACCTCCTTTCCAAGGAGCGCATGGCGGCCATTGCCGAGTTGTCGTTAAAACCGGATTCACCGTATATTATCTCGGATGAAATCTATCATGGTCTGGTTTATGAGGGGAAAGAACACTCTATTTTGGAATTTACAAAAAAGGCATTTGTATTCAACGGTTTCTCAAAACTATATGCCATGACCGGGTTAAGACTTGGATACATGATCGCTCCGAAACATTTTATGCGATCCATCCAAAAGATTCAGCAAAACTTCTTCATTTCCGCCAATGCGATGGTTCAGGTGGCGGGAATCGCCGCCCTTAAAGAAGCCGGAGAAGATATCTCACGCATGAAGCGAATTTACAATGAGCGAAGGCAATACATGATCCGTCGCCTAAAAGATATGGGACTCGGAATTACCGTGGAACCGACAGGGGCTTTTTATGTATTTGCAAATGCAAAACACATCTCCGGCGATTCGTATAAACTCGCCTTTGATATTCTCGAAAAAGCCCACGTCGGGGTGACGCCGGGCATCGATTTTGGTAAAAACGGCGAGGGCTACCTTCGATTTTCATATGCTACTTCGATGGAAAATATTACCGAGGGATTGAACCGACTGGAGAACTACCTAAAACATTATGATCATAAAATCGGCTGATTTTGTTAAAAGCGCTGTTAAACCATCCCACTATCCCCCTGGGACTTTACCGGAAATCGCGTTTACGGGACGATCCAATGTGGGAAAATCTTCTCTGATCAACACCCTCGTAAACCGTAAACGTTTGGTAAAAACCAGCTCAACACCCGGTCGCACCCAACTCATCAATTTTTTTAACATAAACAATGCGTTCTCGTTTGTTGACCTTCCGGGATTCGGATACGCCAAAGTTCCGGAATCCATAAAAAGAACCTGGGGACCCATGGTTGAGACGTACCTGTTAAACCGAAAAACATTAAAAGGCGTCGTGCTCATCATGGACATTCGTCGCATGCCCGGAACCCATGAACTCGATTTTATTGAATGGCTTCGTTACCACACGATTCCCACCATTCTCATCCTGACAAAGGCGGATAAGCTCTCCAAGTCAAAACAGATGAACCAGCATATTGCCATCACAAAAATCCTGGGAACCCATCACGACGACCTGATCTTGTTCTCAGCCAAAACCCGCATGGGAAAAGATGCGACCTGGGCTGAAATTGAACAGTTGATCGATGACAACCTGAATCTTGGATGAAAATTAATGAGAATCTTTAGGTTAGTTGATTGAAGAGGGTTTAAGAAAGATTACAATATCGTACATTTTACCCGCATGGCATACCCGCCTGCCTCTGCGAGACACGAGGGGGCAGGTCGGATGAGGATCTTTTTTCTCATTAATTTTCACGCAAAATTCAGGTACGAACCGTTTAAATAAGAAAAACGTCTCGGAAATTCTGCAATTGTTTGAAAAAATAGGATATTTTTTGAGGCTTTAACGCTTGCCTCAAAAATGGAATAATGGAATAGTGGAATACTGGAAGATTGGTTTTTAAAAGGATATTTGCCATTTTAATTTTATCGTCAACACAAATTTTACCATTAACCCGATATAGCATTATGCCAGAACCCACTATTCCATTATTCCAGCATTCCACCATTCCAATTGGGCCTGCCCGCTCGTGCCCCAGGCCGCCTCGCCTTGCCCGTCCGCCATGGGCTTCGCCTCTGGCGAATGCCGGGCAGTCTTGGCTGGCGGCGAGCTTGCAATGGCAGGCGGGGCGAAGCCCCTAAGTTCTGGTTAACAAGGATTTACATGTCAGATATAAAGGAAAATTTTCCGGAATTTAAATCCGGATTCGTGGCCATTGTGGGTGCACCGAATGTGGGGAAATCGACCCTTCTAAATCAGATTCTGGGCGAAAAGATTTCAATTACTTCCAAAAAACCACAAACCACACGGAACCGGATACTGGGTGTCGTTCATCGGCCCGGGTCTCAACTTATTTTCTTAGATACACCGGGGGTCCATAAGGCCAAACGCCCGTTGAACATCCGAATTGTGGAGACAGCCCTTTCAGCACTGGAAAATGTAGATATTGTCCTTGTCCTGATCGATGTGTCCAATCCGGATACTGAATCAGAAGCTTTTATGGTAAAGAAACTACAAGAAATAAAACGGCCGGTTGTCCTGGTCCTTAACAAAATAGATCTCATAAAAAAGCCTGCGCTCCTGGCCATTATGGACCATTGGACGAAATTTCACCCATTTAAGGCCATCATACCGATTTCCGCAATACTTGGGGATCAGGTGGAAGAACTCATTAAGGCCATCGAGGCGTTACTGCCAACAGGACCTGCCTATTTTCCCGAAGAAACCCTCACCGATTTGCCGGAACGTTTTATCGCCGCTGAAATGATTCGTGAAAAGGTTTTTCGCTTAACCGGACAGGAAATACCGTATTCCACAGCCGTCACTGTGGAGTCATTTTCCGAAAAGAAAAAAGGATCCCTGGTAAAAATTGATGCAACCATTCATGTTGAGCGCAGTTCACAAAAAGGTATGGTTATCGGAAAAAACGGGAGCCGGCTGAAAATGATCGGCACAGAGGCCAGAAAAGAGATCGAACGGATGCTGGGTGCAAAGGTCTTTCTAAAACTTTTTGTCCGGGTCCATAAAAACTGGAGTAAAGACACAAAAGCCCTTAGAAGATTTGGTTACTGATGATTCTGTCCTATCACCCCTGCTTTGAAGGTGAGAAAAACTTACTCTGCGCCGGGCGGGAGCCTGGAGCCGATGACCTTGATGCAATCAGGGCCGCCGATGCCGTTATCCTGCCCCAGGGATGCTATCAATCCCTCTACGAAATGGCACGCAAAAACTGCAAACATGTTTTTCCAAATTTTGATGCACGGTTTAATTATAAGGGAAAGATCGGACAGATTCAGCTTTTTCGAGAAAAAAATGCGCCCCATCCAAAAACTGAAACCCATATAAATATCGACACATTTTCCATAAAATACGGTGAAATATCCCCAAAACCCCCTTTCGATTTTCCCTTTGTATTCAAATTCGACTGGGGCGGAGAGGGAGATCATGTCTTTTTGATAAAATCGCCTGAGGATTTTCTGAGGATCCTACAAACTGCCAAGAAATTTGAAAACAGCAACCAAAAGGGATTTATCCTTCAGGAATATATTCCTTCGGAAAACCGATCGCTGAGAGTTGTTATTATCGGACAGACCATGGTTTCCTACTGGCGGATTCAGCATGAAATAGAAAGTTTTACATCAAATATTGCCAAAGGGGCGGTTGTCGATTTTGACGCTGACCCGGAGCTGCAGAAAGAAGCCGTCAAATCCGTAAAAGATTTTTGCCTCCGGACGGGAATCGATCTGGCCGGTTTTGATATCCTTTTTTCATCCGGTGCTGGAGTTAACACACCTCTTTTTTTGGAAATAAACTACTTTTTTGGAAGACGCGGCCTTGGAGGATCAGAAAAATTTTATGGGATATTAAACAGAGAAATCGTAAAATGGATAGACCGTATTGGGTTCTCGAAAAAATACCCATAAAGAATCCGGGCCCAGAGGATCCGGCGTTTGTTTTACCCCATAGGAAATTTGCTTTGTTGAAAGTTCATTGAATTATTAAAATTACAAATATCAAATGACAAATATCAAACAATGTCCAATGACCGAAATTCGAAAATCCAAACAATGTTTCGTCCTGGAAGGTTTTGGTCATTGAATATTGGAATTTGTGATTTATTTGTAATTTGGTGCTTGGAATTTGTGATTTTAGACACAAAACTCCAAGGCAAAGCCATTATCTCTCTGACTCCAGTAATACGGGACATGCATGGCATAGAGGACCAGATTTTTCAAGATTAAACAAAAGACATAACATGGAGCCATTTGCATATAATCTGGAGGAGAAAGACATCAAAAGGGAGCGCCGCAAGGCCAGAGAACTCCGGAACTCCCAGTGGTGGAAACGTCGGTGTGCCAAGGGCGTCTGCCACTACTGCGGAGGCTCTGTTCCGCCCACGGAACTGACCATGGACCATATTGTGCCGATCTCCCGAGGCGGCCGGACCACCAAAGGGAACGTGGTCACTGCTTGCAAGGATTGCAACAACGCCAAAAAACAGCTTCTCCCCATTGAATGGGAACAATACTTAATAGACCTCCGGACGGATACCGGGTAAAAAACGAACATAGGGGCTTTGCCCCGACTGGACTATTGCAAGACTCGCCAGCCAGCCAAGAACTGCCGGCATTCTGCCAGAGGCGAAGCCCATGGCGGACGGGCAAGGCGAGGCGGCCTGGGGCACGAGCGGGCAGGCCCAAATGGAATGGTGGAAGTGGCATAAACCAGGCGCTATTAAAAAATCTTTAATTTCAAAAAATTGTAGATTTTCGGAGACGTTAGGAGTGCGTTGTATGCGTATCGTAACCAGACCAGACTTTGACGGCGTGGTATGTGCTGCGCTTCTGTATGAAGCGGAAAATGTAACAAAACCTGTGAAATGGGTCGAACCCAATGACATGCAAAGGGGCCTGATCGACGTTCAAGAGGGGGATATCATCGCAAACCTGCCCTATCACAAGGGATGCTCCCTCTGGTTTGACCATCACCATACCAATAGAATCGATACGCCGTTCAAGGGTGTTTTCAAGATTGCACCTTCGGCGGCCGGCGTTATTTTTGAACATTACAAAGACCGATTTACCCGTGATTATAGGGAATTAATCAAAGAAACAGACAAAATCGATTCCGCCGATTTATCTTTGGATGAAGTGCTGTATCCTGAAAACTACGATTATATTTTGCTCTCCATGACGATTTTGGGTCGGGACGACGATGGTGAGCCCTATTGGAACCGGCTTGTCGATCTACTCAGAAAATATGACATCAACACGGTTTTTGAAGATCCGGAGGTGAAGGCACGTTGCAGTGGCGCTGTTGAAGACAACAAGAAATATAAATCCATTTTGAAAGAACATACGAAATTGAAAGGACACGTATCCATTACAGATTTTCGTGGGTTCGATAAAGCACCGGAGGGCAATCGTTTTTTGGTCTATTCCATGTATTCCGAAGCGGTGGTGAGTGTTAAAATATTTTATGACGGCGATGATAAAGAAAAAGTCGCCGTAAGTGTGGGGCACAGTATTTTTAATCGAAATTGCAATGTGAATGTAGGGCTGATGCTCTCAGGGTTTGAAGGCGGCGGGCATCGTGGCGCAGGGTCCTGCAGGTTCCACGTCAGCAAGTCGGAAGATTATATCCCCAAGATTATAGACATCTTGTTGAAGAATGAAAACAACGAGAATTAAGATTGATAGTCCTGTGAAAAGTAAAAAGTTAAACGTGAAAAGTCTATATGTTGTTTAATATTGCCTCTTAATGTACTAAATGTAGTCGTTTTACATTTCACGTTTCACTTTTTACAAATTTATCAAGGTTGAACTTTAAGTGAACCTTGGTCGACCGTCAGTTTCTTAAGGTTGGAAATTGTTTTCCAGGAAAAGGGGTCTTTCCCACAGGGTAATAGGGCATTGTTCGTAAATACAGGGTCAGCTTCCAGATCGTATCGCGAGGATGCAACCGCCCGGCGCCACAGCGCTGTCTGGGGGATCGGCGTGTAATAGGCCAGGATCGGGTCTATTCCGTTTTGTCTGACGATTTCGATGGAACTCTCTATGGACGCTATCTTTTGTCCGGGGAGACCGACCAGCAGGTATGCGCCCAATCCACCTTTGTCAAAACCCGCCGCTTTCAGACAGGTAACAGCGCTTTTAAATTCTTCGGCAGTTACCTTTCCATCCAATTCTTCTCTTTTTTCAAAAGCGGTCGTCTCGAGCCCGAGGCGAAGTGTCTTGAAACCTGCTTGAAACATCAAGGCTGCTGTCTGTTTCGAAATTCCGCGGATATGAACCGCATTGGGGGTATGGAAACGGACGTCAAGACCGGCATCGATAATCTTTTCGAACATGGGAACCGCATGCATTTCCGAATCGACAAGGAGTGCGTCGTCGTAGAATACAAAATCTTTTACCGCATACCGTTTATGCCAGTAAGTTATTTCTTCCACCACGGATTCGGGACTCCGCAACATTCTTTTTGGATTCAACACATGGGAGGCACAATATTTACAGGAAAACGGACATCCTTTGGATGTCAGCAGCGGCACATAGTTTATCTTTGTTTGAAGATCAAATGCCGGATAAGGGTATGTATCGAGATCATCCGGGTCAAACTTGGGATTTACGGGTGCCCCGGTATAGTCACCGACCAGATCGAGGATATATTCCTCACCGGCTCCTGTTGTTACCCGGTCTGCACCTGAATGGATTGTGGCATGCTCCGACCAAAGGCTGGCATATATGCCTCCCAGCACAATGGCCACATCCGGAAAAACCTCTTTTAAAACCCCAATGGTTTCCTGTATGCCCGGATACCAGTAGGTCATCATGGACGTCATGAGCACAAGATCGGGTCGGTGTATGGAAATGAGATCTTTCATGAACCATTCTTTCCGGACACCGTATCTGGAATAGTTCCGCGGAATGTCTTCCAGGCCGGGGGGATTTGGAATTAGGGTCTTAAGGTAGGGCCCCCGGCCGTATCTGGCATAAGGATCTGCAAAAGACGCCTCCGGATGAAAACGATCCAGGCAGTCCATGTATGTAATGGCAAATCCATGATCCCGAAGTATCGCTGCCAAGGTAAGAAGTCCCAATGGTTTGGCCCAGAAATCATACGCCGCAAAATCGTGTATCCAAGGATTTACCAGAAGTATGTGGGGGGTATCAGGCTTCACAAGTTAACGGGTCGAAGAGGTTTTCAAACACAAGTTAGGGGCTTCGCCCCGCCTGCCATTGCAAGCTCGCCCGCCAGCCAAGACTGCCCGGCATTCGCCAGAGGCGAAGCCCATGGCGGACGGGCAAGGCGAGGCGGCCTGGGGCACGAGCGGGCAGGCCCAATTGGAATGCTGGAATAATGGAATCATGGGTTCTGGGATAATGCAATGTTGGGTTAATGGTGGAGTTTGTGTTGACGATAAAATTAAAATGGCTAATATCCTTTTAACAACCAATCTTCCAGTATTCCACTATTCCATTATTCCATATTCGAGCCAAGCTTTCAAGTCTCAAAAAATGTCCTATATTTTCATTAAGTTGAAGAAATTCCGAGACGTTCATTTATCGGACATCATTCGTCGGAAAATATTTCATGGAGGTTTTCTTCAATTCTTTGCGGCTGAAGAGAAGGGTGTAGGTGTTGACCGAAGCTTCTGTGGACAATATCCCGGCAATTTCCCGGCAGGATGCTTCATCTTTTGCATGGATCATCGTATAAAGATTATACGGCCAGTCACCGGTTGGATTTCGCCGGTAACAGTGAGAAACCGCATTAAAGGAGGCCATCTTTTCTCCCACCGCGTCAATGCGGTCTTCATCAACCTGCCATGCCACCATGGCATTGGCTTCAAATCCGGATTGCTGATGACGTATGGTTGCACCAAACCGTCGGATAACTCCCCTGTCACAAAGATCTTTCATCCTTTCCAGGAGCAATTCTTCGTCAATGCCCAATTTTTCTGCTATTTTTAAATATGGGCGTTGCGTGATTGCAATTTCACCTTGAATCGAAGCAATGATTTTTTTATCCAGTTCTGTCAACATAGGGCGATTTAAGAGATTGTCATAAAAAAAGTCAAGGGTTTTTCTTTTCCGGGAATAAGCGGAGTATCTCTTTTTCCGAAGCCGAACAGACCCCCCTTTCCGTGATAAATCCTGTAACAAGTCTTGACGGCGTAACATCAAAAGCAAAGTTTTGGGCCGGACTGTCAGCCGGTGCAATCAGAACATGTCGAATATCCCCCCGGTCCAGTCCCTGGACATATCGTACTTCATCCGGGTCCCGGGTTTCGATAGGTATCTCTTTGACCCCGTCTCTGAGCTTCCAGTCAAAGGTGCTGGATGGGAGGGCCACATAGAAAGGGATATTGTTGTCCCTTGCCGCAAGGGCTTTAAGATACGTCCCGATCTTGTTGGCCACATCTCCGGTACAGGTGGTTCTGTCGGTTCCGACGATCACCATGTCGACCATGCCGTGCTGCATGAGATGACCACCGGCATTGTCGGTGATGATGGTATGTTTAACACCGTACTTGCCCAGCTCCCAGGCCGTCAGTCTGGCACCCTGGTTGAGGGGCCGGGTTTCGTCGACCCACACATGGATATCTATACCCTTATCAAAGGCCGCATACATCGGCGCGGTGGCCGTACCGTATTCTATACAGGCCAGCCATCCGGCATTACAATGGGTTAACAGATTGACAGTTTTTCCTTTTTTGCTGCGACTGATGTTGTCGATCAAACTAAATCCATGCGCCCCGATTTTACGGCAGTTTTCAGCTTCGGCCTCGGCAATTTTTTCGGCTTCCTTTCTGGCTGCTTCAACCTTCTCTGACGAATTGCCGATGTTCAACATCTCTGACAACACCGCATCCACGGCCCAGGCCAGATTAACCGCTGTGGGCCGGGCCGATTTCAATCGGATGCATTCTTCAATGAGATAGGCATCTTCAATAGGATCTGTGGGAGAATTCAACGCCGCAAGATATACCCCATATGCAGCCGTCACACCGATTAACGGTGCCCCCCTGACAAACATCTCCTGGATGGCCCGGATGACGTCATCAACGCTTTTAAGATCGGCAACGACAAACTCGTGGGGCAGCCGCCGCTGATCGATGACGTTTACCGTTTTTAAATCCGAATCGAGCCATATGGGGCGGATGTTTTGACCGTCTACTTTCATCATCGAAACCCTTTTACGGAAATAACCGATGTTTTAAATAATTGAAGGGTCGGGGAGTTTTTATTCTAACTCCTTGAGTACCAGCGGAATGGATGATCTTTTTTTAAATCGGATGCTGTTTGAGTGGCTTAGGGATCGTTAGAAGGAACAGGCGTATGACGAAATGGTATTTTTAAAGAAATTTTAAAGTTATGCAATGAACCTATTGATATTTCAAAGATAATTTCCTGTTCTTTCTCTACGATTCCTTGCCGCGAGTTCATGCGGTTTAAAAAAAGATCATCCATGAAGCGACTTTATTAAAAAAACACCCCGACCCCTCAAATAATTAATCAATCTTTACATTTGGCCGAATTATTTGAAAATGTAAAAAATCCTGGTCCAGAGGGCCAGGCTTTGGGTTACCCCTGGAAGGGGCTGTTTTCCTGAAAGTTAATTGACTTATTGAAATTCCAAATAACAAATCCCAAAAAACAAACAAATAACAATGACCGAAATTCAAAATCCCAAACAAAAAAACAACCGCTTTGAACCAGTTTGGAATTTGTATTTTCGAATTTGAGATTTATTTGTGATTTGGTGCTTGGAGTTTGTGATTTTAGGCACAAAAATCCAAGGCAGAGCCAAAGAACTCTGACCTGACCCAGAGGGCCAGGTTTTTCAAGGTAAAATAAATCATTCTGTTTCCGATCTCGGCATGAGGGTTTTCAGAATATCTTCTTTCCCCACGATTCCCAGAAGCTCCCCTTCCTCCACCACTGGAATGGTGTGAAAACTTTGGTCGATCATGAGGGCAGCCAGCGCTTCGATGTCCGTATCCGGTTGCACGGTAACCGGGTTGGGCGTCATGGCCTGGGCCACGGTAACAGCAGCGATTTTCTGAACCTCCTTTTCCATCTGTTTCATGGAGGTCAGCGTAATCAAACCATCCAAAAACGTAAAAAAGGAAGGGATGGGAAGCTTTTTCTGTTGGGCGATCAGATCACTCTGGCAGAGAATTCCCACCAGTTTTCCCGTTTCATCCATTACCGGAGCACCGTTGATACGGTTTTCCAGAAGAATTTTTGCTGCGTGGACAATCTCCATGTCGGGCGAGACAGTTATCACCGCTTTTGTCATGATATCTTTTGCTTTGAGCATGCCACCTCCTGGGATTTTAATGAAGGGCCTATAGGGTTAAATTTTGACCCCGATTCCGGGAAAAAGTTGGGTTGGACCCATTTTTTGAACCTATAGATTATTGAAACCGTGATTTTATGTCAAGTGGGTTCAACCTCTCTGCTCAGACGAATCAACAAACAGCGGCACCACCTTGAACTGCGTGACGTCCACCAGTCCTTTGTCGGTAATTTTTAGCTCGGGAATGACGGGAAGCGCCAAAAACGATAAGGTCATAAAAGGATCGGTTAGGGTTGAACCGAATTCCCGGGCGGCGTCGAGGAGACGATCCAGCTGATGGTTTATGGTTTGGATCGGTTCCAAAGACATGAGACCTGCGATGGGAAGCGGTAGGTCGGCCCATACCCTGTTGTCACAGACGGCTGCCAGCCCTCCGCCCATGGTGATCAAGGCTTGCACTGCTGTTTTCATATCCCCTTTGTAAAAAGTGAAACGTGAAATGTAAAATGTAAAACGACTACATTTAGTAGATTAAGAAGCAATATTGCACAACATATAGACTTTTCACGTTTAACTTTTAACTTTTTACCGAACTATCACTATTTAATATTTATTTTTATCCGAACAAGAACTCATTTTTTTCATTTCTTTTTGATGCCATCGCTTATTTTGCGAACCTTTTCGAGGATATCTTCCAGATCCACAGTCAAAAGTTCCCGATTCCGGACAAGAATATTTCCGGAAACCATGACATCTTGCACATCCTGGCCGTTGGCGGCATAAACGATTTGGGATACAGGGTTATAAATTGGAACCAGGTGGGGCTTACGGGTATCGATTACAATGACATCCGCCTGTTTTCCGGCCTCAAGGGAACCGATTGCGTGGTCAAGGCCGATGGCTTTTGCGCCGCCCATGGTCGCCATATTGAGTATGGTTCGGGCATTCATGACGGTGGAATCGAGGACGTTCACCTTGTGAAGCTTTGCCCCAGTGTCCATTTCCCGAAAAAGATCTAAATCATTGTTGCTGGCGCACCCGTCGGTGCCGAGGCCAACGGTAACGCCGGCCTTCAACAGATCCAATACCGGCGCGATACCCGACGCCAGCTTCATATTGCTTTCAGGATTATGGGAGACGTTTGCCTTCCGTTTGGAAATAATTTCGATGTCTTCATGGTCGAGCCATATGGCATGAACCAGCAGGGTATTGGGATCGAGAATGCCGATCCTGTCCAGATATTTTACCGGTGTTGTACGATGTTCTGTCTGGAACCGAACGTATTCGTCTCGGGTTTCAGCCACATGAATCTGAAAAACTATCCCTTTTGAATCAGCGGCGGCTTTGGCCCGTTTTAATGTCTTTTCGGAACACGTATACGGGGAATGACAAAATATCGAAGGATGAATCAGGTGAGACAACCCCTGACATTTTTCAGCATACCCCACAGCGGTTTTAATGTTATCCGCCGGGTTCGGCACCCCCGGTGCCGGAAAATCGATAACGCCCTGCCCCAATACGCCTCTCATCCCGATTTCATCGACCGCGGCGGCAACAACATCTTCATAAAAGTATCCGTCACAGCAGGTGGTCGTTCCCGACAGTATCATTTCGGCACAAGACAAGAGCGCACCGAACCGGACGGATTCGGGATTAATATGCTTCGCTTCAGCAGGAAAGATGCATTCATTCAACCATACGGAAAGGGGCAGATCATCCGCTAATCCTCTGAAAAGGGCCATGGGAAGATGGGTGTGTGTATTCACGAGTCCCGGCATAACAATGCCGCCCTGTGCATCCAGCAGCGCTTTCCCGTCGGGCACGGAAGAATCGTTTGACCGTGTTCCAATCTTTACAATTTTTCCGTTCTTTATGCAGATGACACCGTCTTCGATGATATCAAAATCGCGATTTACGGTGACGATGACCCCGTTATGTATGACCGTATCAAAAACCATTTGTTTTCCTTCATGATACAATACCATTTTATTGTCAAGAGAGGTTGACGGATAATCCCCCTTAGCTTAAAATACGGAACCGGTCCGTGTTCAGGGGTACGCTCTCCCGCTTCACTCCGGTGTCTGCGTGTCTGGTCATTTCAATGACTTGGCAGCGGGGGCATTCCTGCCCCCTCCGTGTTCTCCCGCAAAAAGCATGCGGGAGCCGCGGTCTCCCCCACTGCCAAGTCATTGAAATAACGAAGCCACTCCGCCAACCCGCCTGCCATGCGAGGCACGAGCGGGCAGGTATCGTTACACGGGATAGCGTACCCCTGAACACGGACCGGGACAGTGCCTCTGAAGCTCAAAAACAGCATGAACAACGACGGGAGAAGACGGATGCAAGACCCAGATCTCATCATTAAAAACGGCACCATTTTGACCATGGATTCTAAAAATTCAATTCTTGAAAACGGATTTATAGGGATTCGCGGCGATGGTATTTCCCATATGGGAACCGGAGATATGCCTTCTATAAAAGGAGTCAAAATCATCGACGCCAAAGGTGGTTTGGTTCTCCCCGGTCTGGTGAACGGTCATACCCATGCAGCCATGACCCTTTTCAGAGGTCTGGCAGATGACCTTCCATTGATGCAATGGCTTGAAAACTACATTTTCCCGGCAGAGCGCAACATGGATGCAGAGTTTGTATATACCGGGACCCAGCTTGCCCTTGCCGAAATGATACTGTCCGGCACCACAACGTTTTGCGACATGTATCTGTTTGAAGAAGAAGTGGCAAAGGCAGCTAAAGAAGCGGGGGTTAGATGTCTGGTGGGAGAAGTCCTGTATGATTTTCCATCGCCGAACTATGGATCGGTGGGAAACGGCCTGGCGTATACGGAATCGTTGATTCAAAAATGGCGGGACGATCCCATTGTGTCCATAGCGGTGGAACCCCATTCCCTTTTTACCTGCAGCCCGGAACTGCTGACGGCATCCAATGAACTGGCATCGAAGCACGGTGTCCCGTTGATTATCCATGTGGCCGAGACGTTAAATGAAGTCTCCGAAATAAAGAAAAAATATTCAAAAACACCCATAGAATATCTCGATTCCCTGGGGCTTTTGGGCGCCCACCTGACTGCAGACCATTGCGTTCATCTGGAACCATCGGACATTGAGACCATGGCGGAACACGGGGTAAAGGTGGTTCATAATCCGGAAAGCAATATGAAGCTGGCGTCGGGTATCGCGCCGGTCCCGGAGTTGATCAAACAGGGCGTGACCGTCGGTTTGGGAACCGATGGATGTGCATCCAACAATAACCTGGATTTATTTTCAGAAATGGATACCGCTGCGAAACTTCACAAGGTTCATGCAATGGATCCGACGGTGGCAGATGCCGTTACCGTTCTGAGAATGGCAACCATCGAAGGCGCAAGGGCTTTAGGACTTCAAGATATCACCGGTTCATTGGAAATCGGCAAAAAGGCGGATATTATTGTCATCGACACCCATAAACCCCACCTCACACCCATATATAATGCAGTGTCCACGCTGGTCTATGCTGCAAGTGGAAACGATGTCACACACTCGGTGATCAACGGCAAACTGGTCTTGGCAGATCGGAAATTATTGACCCTGGATCTTGATGAAATAATCGCACGCTCCAGGGAAAAATCTTTTCTGGTCAAGGCGTGGCTGTCATAGAAGCCGTTTCAAAATTTTCCATCACCGTCCCATGAGCCGCCGAGGCCGGCGTCGCGGCCGTCCTCGTGGGCCCATCGGCGTACTCGCTGTTTATTTCAGGCCGACGTCCTTAAGAGCCTGTTTGCAACGTTTGCTGATGTTCTTGGCGTTTTTATTGAGGCAGTCGATCAAGCGGCCTTGGCCGGGGGGAACCGATGAACAGTATTGCTCCAAATCCGCGTCACATTCATTGGCGAGGTAGGATAATGCCGCCACGGCACGCTCCAGTTGAACCGCCGCATCGTAAAGCGCATATTCACACTGACCGGAAAGTTTGTCCCCATGTGCATACAAACAGGCCAGGATTCGGCCCTCGCCGGGGGTGACATTGGCGCAATAGGCGTTGAGTTCCTTTTCACAACCCTTTGCCACCGTGTCCACCAAAGACTCCCCTGCCGATGCAAACGTCACCACCATGAAAACCAGACAGAATGAAAATAACACCGTGATGATTTGACGCATAAACTCCTCCTTTCTTCACTGTTAAGGATTTATAAAAGGTTTCAAAATTCTACAGTTTTTTGAATATAAGGGATATTGGACGTATATCCTTAACTCGAACAGGGCGTAATGGAATGGCAAGATAATGGACTATCGATTTTTCAAAAATGATATCGACTGATTGAATCTCCTGTCAAGAAGTTTTTTTCAACATGCTGTTTTTAAAGCAATTATAGTGTTATCCCGGCAAGCCGGGGATATCCGGATCAATTGTTTTCAATCACATGTTTAATAATCGCTTCAAGCTTTGGCGCGGCCTGCTGGGCCACGGCGATAATTTCTTCGACCGTTGCGGGAACCGGCCGATCCGGATCGTGTACATTGGTTATGATGGAAAGGCCGAGCACCTTTATCCCTGCATGAATCGCGGCAATGACTTCCTGTATGATTGAAAAGGCTACGGCATCGGCACCGATGCTCCTTAGAAAGCGAACTTCGGCCGGCGTTTCAAGGGACGGGCCCTTCAGTCCCACAAATACCCCTTTTTGCAAACAGATGCCTTCATTCTTTCCAGCCTTTTTCGCAAGGTCCATCAGCCCGGTGTCGTAGGCCGCACTCATATCCGGGAACCGAGTTCCCCAGTTCGCTTCATTGGGGCCGACCAAGGGGTTTAACCCGGTTAAATTGATATGATCGCTAATGATCATAATATCACCGGTATTAAATTCTGGGTTCAGACCGCCGGCAGCATTCGAAAGGATGAGGGTTTTAACACCGAGCGCCTGCATCACCCGTATGGGGAAGGTTACCTCCAGGGGTGAATAGCCTTCGTAAAGATGAAAACGCCCCTGCATGGCCATGATCGGTTTATCCCGGATTTCTCCGAAAAGAAGCCGCCCATAATGACTCTCCACCGTTGATGTGGAAAAATTGGGAATATCTTTATATTCAAAGGAAACCGATATATCTAAAGATTTCGAACTTTCTCCGAGACCCGTACCGGTTATAAGCCCGATTAGGGGTGGCGTTTTGATATGTTTTTTCAAGAATTCTGAAGTTTCAACCACTTTATGTTTATAATCTCTCATAATGAGTCCTCGACGGTTTCGTAAAAAATCTTTTGTGAGGGACATCGAACAATTTTGGAGCGAGCAAAATCAGACTTTTTTCGAGTTCATCAAATTTTATTGACATGCTTTTTTACAACATATAGTAATTTCTTTTTGTGCTCAATACAAAACAATCTGGTAAAAAGGCCTCTTTTTTTGACCGTCTGCAAGGCCATCAAATACGAATACCATTAGAATTATGGTTGGCGTTCACGGGTTCAAAGGTTCAGGGGTTCAAGGTTCCATTCTTGGCCCGGCCTGCATTTGGGATGCAAATTTACGAGAAAAACGTAAGTTTCATCAGTCCTCATTCAAAATTTGAAGCTAAATTGACAATTATTTGGGAAAATGAACATTTGTAAAGAGGACTTCGGATCTTCATGCCTTCTTTGTCCTTAACCCTGAACGTTGAACCCTGAACCTGTGAACGGTTACAAATACTGTTTTAGTTTCACCAGGAGAATAAACCATGTCCAAAGATGTAATCGGATCGGTACTGGTAGTGGGAGGCGGAATAACAGGAATGCAATCTGCTTTGGATTTAGCGGATTCCGGGTTTTATGTCCACCTCGCGGAAAAGTCACCGGCCATCGGCGGCATAATGTCACAACTGGACAAGACCTTTCCCACCAATGACTGTGCCATGTGAATTATCTCACCCAAACTGGTCGAGGTCGGCCGGCACATTAACATAGAGCTCCACACCATCACCGAGGTTAAGGAAATATCCGGCGAAGCCGGTAATTTTAAGGTCACCCTGAACAAAGGTGCGCGATATATCGATCTTGACAAATGTACGGGGTGCGGAGATTGTACCGAAGTTTGCCCGGTCAGTCTTCCCAGTTTTTACGATGAGCGACTCATCGACCGGAAAGCGGTGTATAAGCCTTATGCACAGGCCGTACCCGGAGCCTATTCCATAGACAAAAGAGATTCTTCCCCCTGTACCCATGCCTGTCCGAACCATGTAAATGCTCACGGATATGTGGCCATGATTGCACAGGGAAAATATACGGAGGCCCTGGAGGTTATCACACGGACCCTGCCGCTGCCGGGTGTTCTCGGTCGGATCTGTCCCCATCCGTGCGAAGACGGGTGCCGACGGAAAGACGTGGATGAACCGATCTCCATCTGCACTCTCAAACGTTTTGCAGCGGACCAGGTTGATATCCATGACCTTCCCTTGACCGAGATCACGCCAAGGGACGAAAAGATCGCAATCATTGGCGCCGGACCTGCCGGCCTCACCGCGGCCTATTTTCTGGCACAAGATGGTTTCAAGGTGACCATTTTCGAGGCCCTTCCTGTGGCCGGCGGCATGCTCAGAGTCGGAATTCCGGATTACAGGCTCCCACCGGATGTTCTTGAAAAAGAGATCGAGTGGATCACCCGGCTCGGCGTCGAGATAAAATTCAATACAGCCCTTGGACGAGACATGACCATCGATAGCTTGATGGACGACGGGTACCAATCGGTTTATCTCGCCGTCGGCTGTCATGCCAATATGAAACTTAACATCCCCAACGAAGATACCGAAGGTGTCATCCCCGGCGTTAAATTCTTAAGAGATGCAGCACTTGGCGACATCAAAGACGTCAAGGGGAATGTCGCCATCGTCGGCGGCGGGGATGTGGCAATCGATGCTGCGAGATCAGCGTTACGCCTGGGTGCGGACACCGTCAGCATCCTTTACCGGCGGACCCTTACAGAAATGCCGGCTCGGGCAGAGGAGATCGAAGATGCCCTCGAAGAAGGGGTCGATATTCAGTTCCTTATGGCCCCGATGGAGGTAATGGAAAAAGACGGTAAAGCCGTGGGTCTCAAATGCATAAAAATGAAATTGGGAGCCCCGGATAAAAGCGGCCGTCGTCGCCCGGTTCCGGTTGAAGGAAGTGAATTTGTCGTCGATACGGATGTTATCATACCGGCCATCGGCCAGCGTACCGACACGGCGTTTCTTAACGGCTCAACCGGTGTCGATCTGGACCGATGGAACAACATCGACGTCGATCCGGTGAGCTTCGAAACCACCAGAAAAGGCGTGTTTGCAGGGGGTGATGCCCAGACCGGCGCTTGGATCGCCATTGGAGCGGTGGCTGCCGGACGGGAGGCCGCAATTTCCATATCCAGATATCTCGATGGCGCAGATTTAAAAGAAGGGCGAAAACCCATTGAAATTCCCCAGAAAAATTTCAACCCCATCGATAAAAATATCCCAAAGGTTAAAAGGGCCAAAATGCCCAGAATTTCCATGGAAGCCCGGAAAACAACCTTTGACGAGGTTGAACGGGGTTTGAGTGAAGCCGCGGCGGTGACCGAGGCCAAAAAATGCCTGAACTGCATGGTATGCTGTGAGTGTCTCGAATGTGTAAAGGTTTGTAAGGCCGAAGCACTGACCCTCAAAACCCATTCCCAAAAGGATGAACCGATAGAGATCCAGGTGGGTTCCATCATTTTGACGCCGGGGGGTGCACCCTATGATCCTGCCCGGCACGACATCTACGGATACACCAAACATCCCAACGTGGTGACGTCCATGGAGTTCGAGCGGATTCTTTCGGCTTCCGGACCCTATGGCGGGCATATGGTAAGACCCTCGGATCATAAAGAGCCGAAAAAAATAGCCTGGCTCCAGTGCATCGGGTCCAGGGATGTCCATGTGGGTGCCAATGGCTACTGCTCAGGGGTGTGCTGTACGTACGCCATCAAAGAAGCCATGCTGGCCAAAGAGCACAGCAGCGAAGACCTGGATGCAGCCGTTTTTTATATCGACATCCGCACCTACGGGAAAGACTTCGAAAGATACTACAACCGTGCCAAGGATGAACTGGGGGTTCGGTTCGTCAAATCCAAAGTGTCCCGTATCGACCCGGATGAAGAGACGGGGATGCAGATTATCCGGTATGTGGACGAGACCGGCAGGCGTGTGGAAGAAGAATTTGACATGGTGGTCCTGTCCGTGGGCCTGACAGCATCGATGGAAACAACCGCCCAGGCAAAAAAATGGGGCATCGATCTGGATCATTACAACTTTGCCAGCAGCAGCAGCTTTGATCCGGTTCAGACGTCCAGGGCCGGCATATATGCCTGCGGTATTTTTCAAGCCCCCAAAGATATCCCGTCTTCGGTGATCGATTCCAGCGCTGCTGCGGGTGTGGCCGGCAGCAGGTTGGCCGAGTCTCGGTGGACCCTCACAAAAACCAGAGAAGTCCCCGACGAAACGGATGTCCGGGGAGACCCGCCCCGGATCGGTGTTTTTGTCTGCCGATGCGGAACCAATATCGCGGGAATCGTCGATGTCCCTGAAGTTGCGGAGTTTGCAAAAGACCTCCCCGGCGTTGCCCACGTAGAGGAGAACATGTTCAGCTGCTCCCAGGACACACAGGATAAGATGACCGAGGTCATTAAAGCGCACCGACTGAATCGGGTGGTGGTTGCCGCCTGTACCCCAAAGACCCACGAGCCTTTATTTCAAGAGACCTTAATTAACGCCGGTATCAACAAGTATCTGTTTGAGATGGCCAACATTCGGAACCAGTGTTCGTGGGTTCATAAAGACGACCCGGCCAAGGCCACTGAAAAGTCGAAAGATATTCTCAGGATGGCCGTTGCCAAGGCCATGCTTCAGGAACCGTTGTCGGAATCGACCATGGAGATCCACCCGTCGGCTTTGGTTGTCGGCGGCGGGGTTTCGGGAATGGCAGCGGCCAAAAATCTGTCGGAACAGGGATATCAGGTATTTCTGGTTGAAAAGACCGATGCCCTCGGGGGGCAAGCGCGTCATCTCCATGAAACCTGGCGGGGTGAGGACATTCAGGAATATTTGACAAGTTTAACGGCTGCGGTTCAGTCCGATGATAACATAACGGTCGTTCTAAATGCCGAGATTACCCATGTTGACGGATTTGTGGGGAACTTTAAAACCACCGTCTCCTGCAACGGCGAAGACAACGTCCTGGAGCACGGCGTGACCATCATTGCCTCGGGGGCGTCGGAATTCAAGCCCGACGGATATCTATACCCAGAAGACGCCCGCGTGGTAACAGGCCTGGAGCTTCAGCAGCGGTTTATCGACAAGGACCCGTCCATCGATCAAATCGACACGGCGGTGTTTGTTCAGTGTGTGGGCTCCAGAATCCCGGACAGACCCTACTGTTCCAAGGTCTGCTGCACACAATCCATTAAGAGCGCGCTGAAACTTAAAGAAACCAACCCGAAAATGGACGTTTTTATTCTTTACAGGGATTTACGCCCCTATGGTCTCAGGGAAGATCTTTACCGCCGAGCGCGCACCGAAGGCATTGTATTCATCCGCTATGACTCGGGAAAAGACCTCCACGTGGCTACGGAAGACGGGGAGCTCAAGGTCAGTTTCACCGACCGGGTTCTGGGACGGATGATGGAGATACGGCCTGAACTTTTGGTCCTGGCTTCGGCCATTGTTCCGGATTCAAAAAACCCCCTGGCCCAGATGTATAAGATCCCCCAGAATGCCGATGGATTTTTTGCCGAAGCCCATGTCAAACTACGGCCAATGGATTTTGCCACGGACGGTGTTTTCGTGTGCGGACTGGCCCATGCGCCCAAACCCATCGATGAATCCATCGTTCAGGGGGAGGCCGCCGCTTCCCGTGCCGTAACAGTATTGGCCAAAGGGGTGTTCCAGACCAGCGGCATTGTCGCTGAAACAAACCCTGCCCACTGCAGTTCCTGCGGGGTATGTGTTTCCGAATGTCCTTATTCAGCACCCAGTTTTATTGAAGAGGGACCTTTTACCGGAAAAACCCGGATCAATCCGGTTCTGTGTAAAGGCTGCGGTCTCTGCGTCGCCTCTTGTCGATCCGGCGCCATTCACCTCAAAGGATTCGACAATGATCAGATCTTTGCACAGATCTTTGCATTGAATGAGGCGGTATAATCGTTATTCTGTCTTTTTCGTAACAGATTTTGTTTAAATACAATCATGGGCGGCTCAAAGAAATGCCTAAAATTAAAATCGCCTAAATTGTTTGAAGTTTAGGATGGCAATGATTCAACAAAATGAAGAATTCCAAAATCTTCGTCTATTTTAAACTTTGCTTCACTTTAGGGACTTCCCCGGTTTATCCGGGTTAGGAGAATTCTTAATATGTCAGACTGGGAACCCAAAATCGTCAGTTTCTTATGCAACTGGTGCAGTTATGGTGCCGCTGATCTTGCAGGGGTCAGCAGGATGGAATATCCGCCGAACATCCGGGTGATCAGAATTCCTTGTACAGGTCGGATGAGCCCGAAATTCATTCTGGCTGCCTTCAGACAGGGCGCGGACGGCGTATGGGTGTCCGGGTGACATCCCGGAGATTGCCATTACCTGGAAGGTAATTACTATGCACGCAGAAAATTTGCTTTATTTAAAAACTTCATCGAATATATGGGGATCGAACCCGGTCGCCTCCATTTTTCATGGATCTCCTCTGCAGAATCGGTAAAATTTGTGGATGTGGCCAAAGAGACCGTGGAGGCAGTCAAAGCCCTTGGACCGAACAACAATTTTATAAAAACAAAAGCTAAGGTCGCTTAACATGTTCGCCTACATAGAAAAAATCAAAGAAATATCGAATCGGCTGTTAAAAGAATCCAAGGTTGATCTCATTGTCGGCTTCAGAAAAGGAACGGTACCGATGATGAACGAACCTTGTTTTGCAAAAACCCCGGAAGATGTTGACGGTTTGGTATGGGACAGCAGTTGCGGAATCAATCTGGCGAACTACCTTGCCAACAGAAAGGAAAAAATCGGTATTGTTTCAAAGGGGTGCGATTCCAGAAACATCGTGACCCATATTATCGAAAATAAAATCAAACGGGATCAGGTCGTAATTATCGGCGTCCCCTGCAAAGGAATGATCGACCGGCACAAAATCGAAGCCATGTTTGATACCGAAATCGAGGCGGTCACCGAGGCCGACGGCCGAATAAATATCAAGGGCGACGGTGTTGATAAAATCATCGATAAAAAAGATGTCCTCCAGCAAAACTGCACCATCTGTACCCACCGCAACCCGGTCATCTACGATGAACTTGCCGCCGATCTTGTCGAAGAGCAGACCGATGTGGACAAGTACGAGGATGTTCGCAGAATTGAAGACATGACACCCGAAGAGAAATGGGAATATTTCGAGGATCTTCTCTCGACGTGTATCCGCTGCTATGCCTGTAGAAATGCATGCCCACTCTGCTATTGTCCCACCTGTTTTGTGGATGAGTCACAGCCCCAGTGGGTGGGCAAAAGTCAAAACCCCACAGACATAAGGACGTTTCACTTTTTACGAGCATATCATTGTGCCGGTCGGTGCACCGACTGCGGGGCATGTGAGCGTGCCTGTCCAATGGGAATTAAGGTCAGACTCTTAACAAAGAAACTGGAAAAAGACTGCCTTGAGCTGTTCGACTGGGAGTCCGGTTTGACCCTGGAAAAAAGGCCGCCTCTGGATACTTACAGACCCGATGATCCGGATGATTTTATTAAATAGTGTCCATCCACAATTGTTAAATGGGCACATTACGTTTCCAATTCATAAATGAGCAATTTTTGTTCGGATCAAGGCCGCACAAGGGTTTTCGGTGAGGCATACTCCCTGTATGCCGCAGCCGGAAACTCACGGAGAACGCAGATCCGGGCAAAAAGAGCCATTTATGGATGGAAACTAAATAGGTATTGGACATGGTCCATCGTCATGGGGCATTATCCGTTTGTAAAAAGAATGTATGAGCCCACAACACGTGACTCCTGGCAAAAAAGATAAAGGCACATACCATGAACGTCATAAAAATCGATAAAAAGAACTGGGCTGAAGGGCTGAAACGTTTGGCAGATAAATTTCAATTATTCGGTCCGGTTCAGAAGGATGAGTTTCATATTTTTAAGGAACTCCATAAAGATGAGCTTCCGGATCTGAGTTTGCAAAACACACGGCTTTCTCCAAAATCGGTGGTTTACCCCCAGTCGGAAACCCTGTTCGAATACACTCTGGATGAAAAACAGGAAGATCATCACATTTTAAAAGAAATTGATAAAGACACTTCGCCCCGGGCCGTCGTCGGCATCCGACCGTGTGATGCCAAAGCATTTCTCCTGGTAAAACGGAACTTTGATACACCCGAATATAAAGACCCTTACTGGATCAACGCTTACGAAGCCACCACCTGGATCGGATATGCCTGCAATACGCCGTGCCGCAACTGCTTCTGTACCACGGCCGGATGCGGACCGTTTCATGAAGAAGGACTGGATGTTCTCCTGGTCGATGCAGCGGATCATTATCTCGCCAAAATTATCAGTGAAAAGGGAAAAGAATTCATCACAGCGGCCGGCTGGGACATGGCAGACGAGGCCGGTGATTTGGAAGAACAGATTCAAACCCTAAAACAGGCTGCGGAAACGAAAATAACCGTCCGGGTTTCCACGGACAAATTAAAGGATAAAGATACCACAGCGCTTTTTGAAGCATCTTTTTGGGAAGATGTGGCGTTTGCCTGTATCAATTGTGGAACCTGCACCTATGCGTGTCCCACGTGTTGGTGTTTCGATATTCAAGACGAAACCTTCGGATCTTCCGGCACCCGCATTCGCAATTGGGACAGCTGCATGTATCCGCTGTTTACCCATCACGGATCCGGACACAATCCCAGGGACATGAAAATGCAGCGGGTCCGCCAGCGTTTCATGCACAAACTGAAATATTACGTCGACAAATATGCAAACGGCATTCAATGTGTAGGCTGCGGGCGATGCATCCGTCTCTGCCCGGTGAATATCGATATCCGTAAGGTTTGCGATTTGATGAACAGTTATGAACTTTAGGACTGACTTCGTGACTGAATTATCAACAACAGTTTTGTCCTTCAAAACAAACCCGGTTTCAAACGAGCTTCAAGTTTGATTAAATTTTATTCTGGAAACTGTTTGAGTGGTTTAGGGCTTGTTATGAAAGAACCATCGTTGAATTAATTTAAAGCTAAAACGTTTTATCAAAGTACAAACCTTTATTAATGGCCTTGGCGAGTTCTTTTATTACAAGCCCTTGTCCACGAGTTTTTTCAGAAAAAATTTAATTATACTTGAAGCGATAATATTTTTAAAAAGCTAAATTGCTGCTATTTTTATAAGACGATTCAATATCAATCGTGAATTCTCAAAGGAGAAGTGGAAGTGCGAAATCCGTATTTGCCGTATCCGGTTCGTATAGATGAAATCATCACTGAAACCGAAGATAAAAATCTGAAAACATTTAAACTGGTCTTTATACATCCGGAGGACGAAGAAAAATTTAATTACCAGGCCGGTCAGTTTGCCGAGCTCTCGGTTGCCGGAAAAGGAGAAATTCCCATCGGCATCGCTTCATCTCCCACGGAAAAAGGGTTTTTAATGTTTACGGTCAACAAGGTGGGTCTGGTAACATCCCATCTTCACAATATGAAGGCCGGAGATATCATGGGCGTCCGTGGACCTTTGGGAAACTGGTACCCCTGGGATATCATGGAAGGCAAGAACGTTGTCATTATCGGCGGCGGGTTTGCGTTTACCACCCTTCGCTCTTCCATCATATATATGCTGGATCCGGCCAACCGGCCAAAATTTAAAGATATCCATGTAATATACGGCGCCCGTACACCGGGCATGCTTCTTTACAGGGACGAACTGGCCCAATGGGAAAAACGCGACGATATCAACATGCATATTACGGTGGATGCTACGGACGATCCAGACTGGAAATACAATATCGGCTTTGTCCCCACCATTACCAACCAGAAGGCCCCCCCCGGCAACCCGGACACCTATGCCATTGTCTGCGGACCTCCCATTATGATTAAGTTTACCCAGCCGGTTTTGGATACCCTGGACTATTCCCATGATCATATTATCATGTCCCTTGAAATGCGCATGAAATGCGGCATCGGAATATGCGGCCGGTGCAACATCGGTAAAGAATTCGTTTGTAAAGACGGTCCGGTCTTTACGCTGAACCAGCTGAATAATATGCCGAAAGAGTACTAATACGTCTCGGAAATTCTACAATTTATTGAAATTAAAGGTTTTTTAATAGCTTCTGGTTTATGCTTCTTCCATGGAATATTGGAATAGTGGAATGCTGGGACGAAGGAACAAAATCAATCTGATTCCTTCAGTAACCCATTATTCCATTGTTCCATCATTCCAATTGTGAGCCAAGCGAACTAACTTGAATATCTTCAACACCCAATTCACCTAAAAGTCGTGACTTTTTAAAAACAGGTGTTATTTTGTGGTATAAACAAAATTGATTCTGAGCATAAATCAGCAAAGAAGGTAATATTTATGGCCACCGAAGAAGGCATTGTGATTAAAACCGATTCCCAAACAGCATGGGTGAAAACCACCAAAACCGGTGCATGTAAGGCGTGTTCGGCAAGGAGCTCCTGCCAGAGCCTGGGCGGCGGTAAGGAAATGGAGGTGGAAGCAATTAATCGTGCAGGGGCGAAAGTGGGCCAGAAGGTGGTGCTGAGTTTTGACACGTCCCCGTTGCTAAAAGCCACGTTTCTGCTTTACGTGTTTCCCATTATTGCCATGGTCGTCGGCGCTTTTATCGGTCAGAAGATGGCTGCTTTTTGGAATTTCGACACGTCCATGGTCTCTGCAATTATGGGATTTTCATTTTTTGGGCTTACACTCCTCTTCGTTCGATCAAAGGGAAACAAGCTGGCCCAAAAAGACGAATACCAGCCGAAAATCATCAGGATTATCCGGCAGTCATAGGGGGCTTATTCTATTGAGGTCTTAGCCTTTCTGCACCAGGATTTCAGATCACAAGGTCACGGTGTTGCAGAACATGAACTTGCCCGGTTGAAATCTCCAAAATTCCAACGGGCGGTCCGCTGACATACAATTTGTAGAGACCTTTGAAAAAGGTTCATTTTTGTTCAAGTTCAAGGAAGACGAAAATTTTAACCACAGGAATACATAGCGTATTTCGAGGTTTATAATTTGAAACCTGACGCAGAAATTGGGCAAAAAGGGGCGTTTTGCTAAGGTCTCTCGTTAACTGTCTTCTTGGGCATCCTTTAACGTCAAAGCACCCACCGGACATATTTTAACACAGACATCGCATTTTTCACAAGTCTGCAACGAAGCTTCCCCTTCACCGTAAGCGCTGATGACGGTATCGAACCCCCGCTCGGCAAAGGTCCAAACAGATTGACCATGCTCTCTCCGGCAAATGTGTACACATTTTCCGCACAAAACACATCGGTTGGGATAGTGGTTTAAAAAAGGGTGAATTTGGTCGACTTCTGTCTCTTTAAGATATCGTTCAAGCCCCTTGGGCTTTAAACCGACCTTTAGAAATTTGGCGATGCGCTGGAGTTCGCATTTTTTATTGGCCGGACAATGCTTGCAATCCACATGATGAACCGAAAGAAGCAGCCGAAGGGCGGATCGTTGCAACTGTCTCACGACCGGAGTGTCGGTTTTGACAACCATGTCGTCTTCGACGGCAACCGTGCAGGATGTTATCGGCTGTCTTTCCCCTTGGATTTCAACAAAGCACATCCTGCACGACGCTGAAGGGTTTTCCATGCTTTCCAGAAAACAAAGGTTGGGAATATAGATGTCGTTGTCAAGGCAGGCCTGAAGTAATGTCGTCCCTTGCTTGGTTTCGATCTCCTTACCATCCACCCGGATTTTCGGCATGTCTTATCGTCCTTCTTCTTTTTTTTCCGGCATCTTCTCTATCAGAGGAACCAGATTCGGAGGAGATACCTTTCTGACCGCATCATATTCCGGCGGGCAGGCCACCAGGCACTCGCCGCATTTTACGCAAAGTTCCTGGTCAACCCCTTTCTTGCGGTTGCTGGTGGTAAATACCGCTTCAACCGGGCAGCACGTGGCACAGGCATCACATCCCCGGGCGCACAGGTCCAAATCGAAATAAAAAGCGGTCAACGCCCGGCACATCAAGGCAGGGCAGCGTTTTTCTTTGACATGGGCCTCGTATTCTTCTCTGAAATATTTCAGTGAAGTGAGTACCGGATTCGGGGCGGTTTTACCCAAACCGCACAGTGACCCGGCTTTGATGTCCCGGCTCAAGGTTTCCAACAGCTCCAGATCACCGTCAAGGCCCTCCCCTTTTGTCAATCGTTGGAGTATTTTAAGAAGGTGGTAGGTCCCGATTCTGCAAAAGGTGCATTTCCCGCAAGATTCCTTTTGGGTGAAATCGAGGAAATATCGAGCGACTTCCACCATGCAGGTATCTTCATCCATCACCACCATGCCGCCGGATCCCATCATCGCCCCGGCTTGGGTCAGAGAATCGAAGTCGATGGGGGTATCCAAGAAATCTTCATTCAGGCATCCGCCGGAAGGCCCGCCGATCTGAACAGCCTTGAATTTCTTTTTATTGGGAATCCCGCCGCAGATATCAAATATAAGGCTCCGCAGGGATACGCCCATGGGGATCTCAACCAAACCCGCATGCACCACATTCCCCACGATGGAGAAAATAGCAGTGCCCGGGCTGTTTTCGGTCCCGATGTCTCTGTACCAGGCCGCACCATTATTCAGTATGGGGGCCACGGAGGCCAGGGTCTTCACATTGTTGATGATCGTCGGCGTACCCCACAGTCCTTTTTCAACCGGATAAGGGGGACGGTGCCGGGGCATGCCCCGATACCCTTCGATGGATCGAATCAGGGCGGTTTCCTCACCACAGACAAAGGCACCGGATCCTTGGAACACATCAATTTCCAAATCAAACCCGCTGCCCAGAATCCCTTTGCCCATAAGTCCCAGTTCTTCTGCCTGCCCAATGGCTTTTGTGACGATATTGACGGCCAGGGGATATTCCGATCTGACATACACCACGGCTTTATGCGCGCCCACGGCATACGCACAGATAGCCATGCCTTCAATGACCTGATGCGGGTTGCTTTCCAGAATAGTTCTGTCCATGTATGCGCCGGGGTCCCCTTCATCTGCATTGCAGATGACGATTTTGTCCTGGGACAGGGTATTTCTTGCAAGTTTCCACTTTCTTCCCGTGGGAAATCCGGCGCCGCCCCTACCCCTTAAACCGGAATGCTCGATCTCGTTGATGATCTCGTCCGGGGAGCGCTGTAAAGCTTTGGCAAGGGTTGAATATCCGCCTTCGGCAATGTAGTCATAGATATCTTCGGGATTAATATGCCCGCATTTTTCCATAACGATCCGTTTTTCCTGGTTGAACCGTGGAAACTCCATGATCGAAGGAATCAGATCGTTTTCCTTGGTGGCACCGAGGATGTGTTCAAAGCGGGGGTCCCCTTCTCCCAAAAACAGTTTTACCAGCATTTGGGCTTTGCCCGCGGTAACTTCGGGATAGAAAATGGGGGGAAATCCGGAATCCGGATGATCGATGATAACCACCGGCTCTGCATAACAATGGCCGATACAGCCCACCGGATGAATGATGGCCTCCATATTACGTTTAGCGAGAATCTCTTCGAATGCCTTTTTGGTTTCAAGGGCCCCGGAGGCGATACCGCATGTGGCCATACCAATGTGAATTTTGGGAACCGGCGCTTCTGTGAATGCCTTCCGGCGTTTTTCGGCCGCTTCAAGAATCACACTGAACTTCTGATCTATTTTTTCATTTTCCGGCGGATTCATTTTTTTGTTTTTCTCTTTCTGCCATCTCTTTTTCTATTGCAATCCGCATGATAAGCCCTTCCACTTTGCTGGGGGCCATATGGGCATGAACGGTCTCGCCAATAATGGCTACGGGCGCCAGCGCGCAGCATCCCACACATGCGACCCTTTCGATGCTGAACTCTCGGTCCGGCGTGGTTTCACCTTCGGAGATCTCGAGCTTACGCTCAAAATTTTCGAGGATGATATCCCCCGCCCGGACATGACAGGCCGTCCCCAGACACACTTTGATGGGGTGTTTGCCAGGGGGATGAAACCTGAATTGATTATAGAAAGTTGCAACCCCATAAACTTCGGATTCCGAAATTTCGAGGTGTTCTGCCACCATTTTAAGGGATTCACGGGGAAGATAGGCAAGTTCTTTCTGGATCATCTGAAGGATGGGAATTAGATTTCGTCTCTGTTTTTTAAGGGAAGTAATTTTTATTGCAACATGTTTAAGGGCCGCTTTGTCTTCATCCGTTAATTCAATATTCATATTGCGTTCCCTTTCAGACGAACCATTTCCATTATTCTGCTATGCATCTTTGGTTGGCATTATTCTTCCGAATCAGCTGAAATAAAAGAAATTAAAAAATCCACCTTTTATTATATTGTAAGAGAGGAAATGTCAAATAATAAGGGATGCGATCCGGAGTATATGCTTGACAAATCTGTTGAAACTGTCAGAGTATACTTTAGATTATATGTCGTTGAGACCCTTGAAAAAAGCTCTCTTTTGCCTGCCCGGTTAAATCCGTATTTAATGTTTAACCGGGGTCCAATCTCAACATTAAAAATAAAAGAGGTGGCATATGAACCCTATGGAAATAGAATATGCTTTGGGGAGTTGTGAGTTTTTCGAGTTGCTGGGAAAAAATGAACTATCTGAAATCGCTAAACTCTGCCAGCCGACAACCTATAAAAGTGGTGAATATGTATTTCAACAGGGCGATTACGGGGAGCGTATCTATGTTATTGCCGACGGTTATATACATTTAGAACGGTCTGTGGATCTAGGGACACACAAGGGTAATATCGTCATCGAAACCCTCGGGAAGGGAAGAATTCTGGGCTGCTGGTCCACCCTGCTGAACATGCCCCACATCCTCATGTCTTCGGCCGTTTGTCAGAAACCGACCCACATCGTAACGCTCCGGGGCGCTGATTTGAGAAAGATGATGATCGGTAACACCGAACTTGGATTTAATATTATGGAAAGACTCTGCTATTTACTTCGGGACAGATTACAGGCTGCATACGGCGCCATGGAGAAAATATAGCATCATGGACACAGTTAAAATATTATTTCTGCCCCACAATATAGAAACAACCGTTGCCCGTGGAGAAAACCTTATCCGTGCCGCCATGAAAGCAGGGGTTCATATTAATGCATCTTGTGGTGGGGAAGGTGTCTGCGGAAAGTGCAGGGTTATCATCGAGAACGGGGAGGTTGAAGGAGGGATATCGGAAAAGCTGAGCACCGAAGACCTGAACAACGGGTATCGCCAGGCCTGTCTGGCCGCTGTTAAAAGGGATCTTGTGGTACGCATCCCCATAGAGTCGGAAGTCGATGCAGGGGTTCTTAATCTCCAGACAACGCCGCGAAGGACGGCCGGGATCTGGGAAATGAATCTCGAAGATCTAAAGGATAAAGGACTTTTCATCCCGCCGGTGGAAAAGAAATATCTCCAGGTTCCGGAGCCGACCTTACAGGATAACCTTCCAGATGTAACCCGACTCGTCTCTTTTTTGAAAGCTAAATTCGACGAACACCGTCTGGTGGTTCGGCTTCCCGTTATCCGGAAAATTCCGGACATCTTGAGAAAAGACGGCTTCAGAGTTACCGCTACCCTTGCCCGGCCGGTTCAATCCGGAAGAAAGACCCACATCATAAATGTTCAGCCCGGGGATACCACCGATCGAAATTATGCAATTGCCGTGGACATCGGAACAACCACCGTCTACGGCCAACTGGTCGACCTTAAAACAGGGGGTGTTCTGGCCCAGTTTGGCGACTACAACGGCCAGATCAGTTATGGTGAAGACGTCATCAGCAGAATCATTTATGCGGGGAAACCCGAGGGTCTACAGAAGCTTCACGAGGTGGTTATTCATACCATCAACACGTTAATCAAGAAGATGGTCAAACAGGCCCGGATCGATCTCGACGAAATTTCCACCATTACCATGGCCGGCAATACAACCATGACCCAGCTCATGCTGAAGATCGACCCCAAATATATTCGGCTTTCACCCTATGTGCCGGCGTCAACCCTCTATCCCCCCATCAGTGCAGTTGAACTGGGCCTTGCCCTTGGGGACCATGTCACCGCTTTGGTATACCCGGCGGTTTCGAGTTATGTTGGGGGCGACATTGTGGCCGGCGTAATGGGGTCGGGAATGTATCGCACCGAAGATTTGACGCTTTTCATGGATATCGGAACCAATGCAGAGATTGTCATCGGCAATAAAGACTGGCTTGCCTGTGCATCCTGTTCCGCCGGGCCGGCATTTGAAGGGGGCGGCGTAAAGTTTGGAATGCGCGCCGCCAAAGGTGCCATTGAAGATTTTTCCATGGATCCCGTGACATTCGAACCCATGAATATTACCATCGGCAATGTCAGACCCAAAGGGTATCTGCGGCTCTGGACTGATCATCATCGCAGCAACCCTGTTTGAAATGGGTGTCATCGATAACCAGGGCAAATTCAACCGGGACCTCGATACCCCCCGTGTTCGGAAAACCGATGGTATTTTCGAGTACGTCCTTGCCTGGAAGGATGAAACCGAGATCGGCAGAGATATTGCCTTAACTGAACCGGACCTTGACAATCTCATACGCGCCAAAGGGGCGATTTACAGCGGTTGCATCACCCTCCTGGAAGAGGTGGGTCTTACGATGCAAGATATCGACCGAATTTATTTGGCAGGGGGATTTGGAAGCTATGTGGACCTGGAAAAGGCCATGGTGATCGGTCTGTTGCCTGAAATGGACCTGGATAGAATTCGGTTTATCGGCAACGGGTCTTTAATGGGGGCAAAAATGAGTTCTCTGACCAACCGCATCAGAAAAGATGTGGTGGAAGTAACCAAGAGGATGACAAATTTCGAGCTGTCGGAAACACCCTCTTTTATGGATAATTACGTGGCCGCTCTTTTTCTGCCACATACCGACATGGATAAGTTCCCCAAACTCAAAGGACGCCTAAAAGCCCGTAGGGCTCTAAAAACAAACTAGTTTCCATCCATAAATGGTCTTTTTTGCCCGGATCTGCGATCCATCACCTGGGCGCCCTTCAGAACCAGTCCCCCTGTCATGGCAATAAAGCTGCTGATCATAAACATTTTAAATGTCCCCAAAATTTCAAAAAAATAGCCGCTCACGAAAAGTCCAACCATGAGGCCGAGCCCATAGGTTGTCGCGTTGTTTACCGACTGCCCCAGAGTTTTGGTTTCATCGGGTGATAAGGAATCGATGTATAAAATACTCGCCACATGAAACGTTCCATAGGTCACCGCGTGAAGAATTTGTAAGGACAGGATCGACGCTGGAGATGTGGCAAAAAAGAGCCCAAACCACCTTAGTGCCGCCACCATGAATGAAAAGACCAGAACATTATCGATGGTAAAACGTTTGAAGATCATATCCGATTTTATCATCACGACAATTTCTGCAATGGATGCCAGTGCCCATGAGATCCCGATAAATGTCTTTCCGTATCCCAGGTTTTCAAGATGAATGGAATAAAAACCGTAGTAGGTTCCATGACTCACCAGCATTAAAAACGCACAGAACAGAAACACCACCACACGTCTTTTTAAAAGGACTTTGACTTTCGAAGAAAAAGAGGTTTTCTTCTTGATCTGAATATCCGGGATCTTAAAGGAAATCAGTGCCAGTGCCAGAGATCCGCAGAAAATGAGTATGAGAATTATTCGGATGGAATAGAGGTCTATAATCCGCCCCAGCACGATGACAGTAATGATAAAAGCGATGGAGCCCCATCCCCGAATCGTCCCGTAGCGTTTCTTTTTTGGGCCCAAAACGTCCATGGTAAAGGCTTCGAGAAAGGAAATGATGGGGGCGTAAAATATGCCGTAAAAAACGGTGATAAAAAGCATGGGCCAAAAGTCGGTGGTGAAGAAGTAAAAACCCCATATTGCGACACTGATCAAATTACAAAAAATATATATCGGTCTTCTAATTTGAAAACGGTCCGCCAAAATTCCCCAGGCCAGTGAGAATAAAATTAAGGCCACGGACCTGACGGCGGACAGCGTACCGATTTGAAGCCCGCTAAAATCGAGGTGATAGCAGTATAAATTAAAATAGGGCAAAAAAATGCCCATGACGCCAAAGTATAAAAAATACTGAGAGCCGATGATAAGCTTAAATGAATTTTTAAAATGTCGATCCATTGGGTTTTTAATATTTCATTTAAGGACAAAATACAATTTTTATCTATAAACAGAATACACCCTTTTCGTAATTGACTGACAAGATTCGCGGGGTGAACCCATTTGATTTCGGCACAGCGAAGCGACGGCGTGTTTCTCTTGGAAACCGACGGGCTGTTTGAAGGGCTTTAGCACGCGTTAGACAGAGCCGAATGAAATTATAATTTAAAACATCCATTGGATATTTTTTTCGACGAATGATTCTTTATAACTCTGGCACGGCTCGGGCTTACGGGTGCTCGAGCACAAGTTCCCGTCGGTTGAAAAGAGATATGCGCCGTCGTGGAGCGTTCTCTCTCTATTGGGATTCAAATGCCTTTGCCCTGACAATATTCGGGACTTTTCTTTACAAACACCTTGTTCGGTGTTAATATTCGGACATTGAAGTTCCCTGAAGCCCCGCCAAGCGGGATGAATCGACGCATCAGCTTGTGATTGTTTTTGAACCAACCCTTAGCGCCCAGGAGCTTTAAAATGGATTATATCAAAATACGATTCACCGACGGTTTTGATCATCTAGATTCCAAGTTCGAAAGAACAGTGGAGGATCTCTTTAGATCGATAAATCCTATGTTTACGATATCCGAACGGACGTGGAGGCCTCAAATGGATATCTATGAAACGCCGGACGAAATAATTATCATGGGTGAAATCGCCGGGGTGACAAAAGAGGATCTGGAGCTGGAAATCAGCAGTAAAGCCGTTAAGATTCAAGGAAACCGTGACCCGATAACACGCATGGAAAATGCGACATACCGTCTGGCGGAAATACAGTATGGTAATTTTGAGCGCATACTCTATCTGCCTGCGCCCATCGACCCTGAGGTTGTTTCCGCCTCATATTCCAACGGATTTCTTCAGGTTCGACTTGCCAAGCTTTCCCTTGATAAGACTTTCAAGGTCCCGATTACAGAGCGATAGCGTTAAAAAAATCAGAATTCCTTTGTATGAAACGATTTGGAGGTTCACATGATAGAACAGCAGCCATCACCTGAACTCAGCGCGAAAAAACTTCCGGAACTTCTTCCGATTCTTCCATTGTTTGACGCGGCGCTTTTCCCAAAAATGGTTTTGCCCCTGGTTGTTATGCAGCCGGAATCGATTAAGCTGGTGGACGAAGCCATGTCCCACAATCGACTCATAGGGCTGATTTTAGTCAAAAAGCCCTCCGAAGACACCGTTCATGCTATGGAGGATCTGAACACCGTGGGCACCAGCGCAATGATTCTTAAAATGGCAAAAACCGAAGACAATAAATTGCAATTGCTGGCCCAGGGATTGGAAAGATTCAAGGTCAAAGAATATGTGCAAGAAACGCCGTATCTTCGGGCCAAGGTCGAACATATTAAAGACATAGATACAAAAGACAAAGAGACAGAGGCCCTGATGTCCAACATGATCGACCAGTTTACCAGAATTGCCGAACTTTCTCCCGGGTTGCCCCAGGAAATAGTGGTGATGGCAAGATCCATAAGAGAACCCGGCATATTGGGGGATATGATTGCCTCCACCATCAACTCCAGCCTTGAAGAAAAACAGAAAGTCCTGGAAATTTTTGACACGAATAAACGGTTAAAAGAAGTGACTCGGCTGGTTAACCATCAGTTGGAAATCCTCGAGCTGGGAAACAAAATTCAATCCCAGGTCAAAGGAGATATGGATAAACGGCAGCGGGAATACTATCTTCGCGAGCAGCTCAAAGCCATCAAAGAAGAATTGGGCGAAAAAGATGAAGCCGCTGTGGAAGTTGAAGATTACCGGGCAAAAATCGATGAAAAAAACCTTCCCGAGGAAGCTCTCAAGGAGGCTGAACGGGAACTGAACCGCCTTTCCCGAATGCATCCGTCTTCAGCGGAATATACCGTGGCATCTACCTATCTGGACTGGCTCACCGCACTTCCCTGGCATGAGAGTACAAAAGACAACCTTGACATCAAAAAGGCCAGACAAATTTTAGATAAAGAACACTTTGGCCTGGACAAAGCCAAAAAGCGAATTCTGGAATATCTGGCAGTACGCAAGTTAAAACCGGAGTCAAAGGGACCCATTCTTTGCTTTGTCGGTCCCCCCGGTACGGGAAAAACATCTCTGGGCCGCTCCATCGCCGAGGCTTTAGGCCGGCAGTTTTTCCGAATTTCACTCGGCGGCGTGAGGGATGAGGCTGAAATAAGGGGACATCGACGCACTTATGTCGGTGCGCTCCCCGGCCGCATTATTCAGGGGATACGACGATCCGGATCGAACAATCCCGTATTTATGCTCGACGAAATTGATAAGGTTGGAAGCGATTTTAGAGGGGATCCATCGTCTGCACTTCTGGAAGTTCTCGATCCTGAACAGAACTTTTCTTTTTCAGATCATTATCTGGACGTGCCCTTTGACCTGTCAAAGGTGATGTTCATAACCACCGCCAATATTCTGGATACCATCCCGCCTGCACTGCGGGACAGAATGGAGGTCCTGAAGCTTCTCGGCTATACACTCGACGAAAAAATCAGAATCGCCAACCGCTTTCTAATCCCCCGTCAACGTGAAGCCCATGGACTTCAGCGCAAACAATTGTCTTTTACAAAAGGCGCTGTAAAACAGATTATATCCGGATATACCCGGGAAGCCGGCTTGAGAAATCTCGAACGTGAAATTGCATCCATCTGTCGCGGCGTTGCTGCCAGTGTCGCTGAAAATAAAGTTGGATCCGTTACGATCAAGGTTGAAAATATTTCCGAGTACCTCGGGCCCCTTCGATTGATTGCGGAAGCAAAGGCTAGAACTTCAATTCCCGGAGTGGCAACGGGGCTTGCCTGGACAGAGACCGGCGGTGAACTCCTCTTTATTGAAGCAACCTCCATGCGGGGTGGTAAAGGCCTTACCCTGACGGGCCAGCTTGGAGATGTCATGAAAGAATCCGCAACCGCGGCATTGAGTTTTATTCGATCGAATTCCGAAACCATCGGCATTCCAGAAGATTATTTCGAAAAACACGATATTCATATTCATGTTCCGGCGGGCGCCATTCCCAAAGACGGTCCTTCAGCCGGTGTCACCATGCTGACGGCACTGACATCGTTACTGACCCATAAAACCATCAAAAAAGATCTTGCCATGACCGGCGAAATAACATTAAGAGGTCAGGTTCTCCCGGTTGGCGGCGTCAAGGAAAAGGTCCTGGCAGCCCATCGTGCGGGCATAAAAACGATTATCATTCCAAAATGGAACGAAAAAGATCTGGAAGACATCCCCAAAGAGATTCAAAAAAAGATTCGCTTCTACCCTGTGGAAAGGATGCTGGATGTTTTGAAAATCGCATTTGAAAAATAGTGATGGCCATTTTATTAAAAAAAAGACAACCCCCTGCCATTCATAGACGTCTTGCTCTTTGTGGTCTTTTTGTTTTTCTCTTTTTCGGATGTGCAACCGTCGAGCCTCCGCCGACCCCTCCCGGGCAGCCGAAACCCTATAAAATCGGGAAAAACTGGTATCAGCCGCTGGCCCATGCACAAGGGTTTAACCAGCGGGGCCGAGCATCCTGGTACGGTAGGGACTTTCACGGGAAAAAGACATCCAACGGCGAAACCTATAATATGTATGCCATGACCGCTGCCCACAAAACCCTCCCCTTTGGCACCTATGTCCGCGTACATAATTTGGAAAACAACCGAAAAATCGACGTCAGGATTAACGACCGGGGGCCTTTTGCCCGGGGGCGGATCATCGACCTCTCTTATACTGCGGCAAAAAAACTCGGCGTTGTGGGACCCGGTACGGCGGATGTTGAAATTATAGCACTCGGCACACCCAATCCATCGGACATAACCAAAAGCACCGATCAATCCTATTCGCCGTCGAATTATTATCAGGGAAATTTTACCATTCAGATCGGGGCCTTCAGTGAGTGGACCAACGCTGAAAGACTCCGGGAAAAGCTTGCTCGATCCTACAAAAATGTCCACATCAAAGCCTATTTCGATGGGAATGCCACTTTATATCGGGTACGGGTAGGCAAATATTCGAGCCTGGAAGAAGCAGACAGGAATGAAGAATTCATGATCCAAAACGGATATAAGAATGCATTTGCAATTGCGATGGATAATTGACGATTCGAGAACACATACTGCAAAAAGTCGCCTTTCTGGACCGTGACGGCGTGATTAACCGGGATTCGGCGGATTATATAAAGCACTGGTCTGAATTTGAGTTTCTGCCAAAAAGTTTAGAGGCTTTAAAGAAACTCAAACAGAATGGGTTTACCACCATTGTCATCACCAACCAGTCGGTTATCAATCGTAAGATGGTATCCAGAGAAGGACTCCGCCATATTCATACCCGAATGAAGGCCAGTGTTCAATCCAGCGGAGGTGAAATCACAGATATATTCTTTTGCCCCCATACACCCGAAGACCGGTGCCATTGCCGGAAACCAAAACCGGGATTGATTTATCAGGCAAAAAAAAGATACCGGATCGACCTTTCCACTGCTGTCATGGTTGGGGATAGTGCAAAGGACATCGAATGTGCTCGGAATGCGGGCTGCAGATATGCGCTTCTGGTCGAAACCGGTAATGGCATCCAGGCTGAAAAAATATTAAAAGAAAAATCGATCCATCCGGACCATGTGGTCCCGGACCTTTTCAACGCCGTTGACTGGATAATCACCCGTTACAAATCCCCAGACCATTCGGACCACCGGCATTGATCATGAACAGGCCCCTCCCCATAACCACCCTTGAAGGTGAGTTGGAAAGAATCACCTATTCTAATCCCGAGACCCATTATACCATCGCAAAATTAAAAACGAGCAAGACCCACAATATGGTGACCATCGTGGGGTCTATGCCGGCTGTCATACCGGGACAATTCCTTAAAATTGAAGGGGCCTGGGAAACCCATCCTAAATATGGCCAGCAGTTCAAAATTGCGTCATATGAGGAGACGTTGCCGGCAACCATTAGCGGTATCCAAAAATATTTGGCCTCCGGCATTGTCAAGGGGATCGGGCCTTCAACAGCCCAAAGAATGATCCGTTGTTTTGGCGCCAGGACTTTTGAAATCATAGAAAAAAACCCTGAAAAACTCGTGGAAGTGGACGGCGTCGGACCTGCAAAAGCAGCGTTGATATGTGATGCCTGGAAATACAATCATGCCGCAAGGGGCGTCATGCAGTTATTGCAAAATGCAGGGGTGAAAACCGCCTATTGTGCAAAAATACTTAAAACTTACGGTGCGGATGCGGTCAATATTATCCAAAGTGATCCCTACCGTTTGGCCGGCGATATTCCCGGAATCGGTTTTTATTTTGCGGACAAAATTGCGCTCAAGCTCGGTGTATCAAGGGATGACACCCAGCGTGTGAAGGCTTGCATCCGCCATGTGATCGAGCAATTTATCCATGAGGGTCACGTCTTTATTTTTGAACATCACTTGGTTGCCCAGTGTGCAAACCTTTTTTACCTTGAAGCCGATATCACCCGATATTCCATGGAGAAATTATCGGAAGACGGAGAACTGGTGATTGAAAATTCCCCGGATACTCCTGAAAACAGAATCGTTTACTTGAAAGAAATTCACCGGGCGGAAACCGGTATATCCAATCGCCTGAAAGCCCTGTTGTCGGTCCCGGTAACACCGCCCACAATAGATGCGGAACGAATTTCAAAAGAAGTTCAAAAGAAATTGGCCATCAAACTTTCCCGGGAACAAATTGACGTCCTTGAAAAAATTCTATCCCATCGTGCGGTGATTATTACCGGGGGGCCTGGAACCGGCAAAACAACCCTGATTCGATCTGTGAATGCTGTTTTTGAAGCCCTCGGGAAACGGGTTCTTCTTGCAGCGCCAACCGGTCGCGCAGCCAGACGGCTGTCCGAGGTTACCCGAAGGAATGCAAAAACCATTCACAGATTATTGGGCGTTAACTTTAAAGACGGCCTGTTCGATAAGAACCGGGACAACCCCTTGGACGCGGATGCAGTCATTATTGATGAAGCGTCCATGGTGGATACCCTTTTGATGTTTCATCTGATCGATGCGGTCCCCATGACCGCTGTTCTGGTACTGGTCGGTGACGTTTTCCAGCTTCCGTCAATAGGTCCCGGAAATGTTCTTTCCGACATGATAAAATCAGCCCGTGCACCGACATTTTATCTCAAGAAGATTTTCAGGCAGGCTCATAAAAGCCCCATTGTGTCTAACGCTCACAGAATTCGCCAGGGTGAGTTCCCGGTCTTCAAGCCGCTGGACCCTGCCGAAAGCCTTTCCGAGTTTTATTTTATAGAAGAGAATGATCCCAACACGGTTGTCGCCACGATTCTTGAATTGTGCAACAAAATAATTCCTGAACGGTTTAACGTCGATCCGGTGCATGACGTTCAGATTCTAACCCCCATGCATAAAGGCGTCATCGGCACCACCCATCTTAACCAGGTTTTGCAGGAGGTATTGAACCCAAATCCGGTGATCGTCGAAACCAGAGGCAGTCGATTCAAAATTGGAGACAAGGTCATGCACCTTAAAAACAACTATCAAAAAGAAGTTTTCAATGGAGATATCGGGACCATACGCACTGTTGACGTAAAAGAAAATGTCTTTTCCGTGGACTTCTATGGAAGGACGGTAAGTTACGATTTTACGGAGATGGATGAAATATCCCTGGCCTATGCCATATCTGTTCATAAATCACAGGGATCCGAATATCCGGCCGTCATATTACCGATAATGACCCAGCATTTTGTTCTTCTCCAAAGAAATCTTTTATACACGGCTATTACACGGGGTAAGAAGCTGGTAATTCTAATCGGCACCAAAAAAGCCCTGGCAATTGCACTCAAAAACGATACGCCCAAAAAACGTCTTTCCGGCCTTGCTTTCAGACTTAAACAGAATTAACATGTAATGAAGCCCCGCTCCCCCAAGAGACGGAATCTCGTCCGTACGCCGCCAAAAGGCGGGGTATTGGAAAGCAAAATAAATATGTATTAAAAATCTTGACAATGCTTATTATTTCAATTAGTTAAACTTCAACATTGACAACGTATGGATTTAAATAACATTTCAACAAAAACAAATAGTTAGGTGGTTAATTATGGCAGTTCCAAAACGAAAAACATCAAAATCAAAGCGGGATAAGCGGCGGACGCATCAAAAAATTGCAGGCCCCAATCTCACCAGTTGTCCCCAGTGCGGGGAAGCCAGGCTTCCACACCATGCATGCCACAGTTGCGGTACGTATAAGGGCCGCACTGTAATCGAAACCGAATAGTTTTGATGGTTTCCTAAAAAGATTTTTTACGCGACCGGTGAACGTTTTTGAGATTCTTGAAAATATTGTTCCTTCAAAAATTTCAACGGTTCCTTCATTTCCAATATACAGGGTAATATCATGTCCGGAAACACAACACCCCTGGTGATCGGCAGTGATCATGCGGCATATGATTTGAAAGAAAAAATCAAAGCATTCTTGGTGGAACAGTCCATCGATGTTGAAGATGTGGGATGCTTCAGTGAAAATTCGGTGGACTATCCGGACTATGGTGTCAAGGTCGCATCATTGGTTTCATCGGGCAAATTTTCCCGTGGGATTCTGTTGTGCGGCACAGGGATCGGCATGTCCATGGTTGCCAATAAATTCTCTCATGTCAGGGCGGCCCTGTGTTCAGATCTTTTTTCCGCTATCATGAGCAGACGACACAACGATTCCAATATATTGGTCTTGGGGGCACGTGTTATCGGAGACGTGCTTGCTCTGGAAATCGTCAGGGTCTGGCTGGAGACACCCTTTGAGGGAGGACGGCATCTTCGCCGGCTGGAAAAATTTGATCGGCTTGATACGGATGTGAAGCACGGCTGTTCCGACGGATCTGTTGGCGGTTAAACCGTCCACCGGCAACCGTCGAAACCATGGTTACAGTTTCGCGTTCTAAGCCAAACAAGGAAAAAATATTTGGACTTTAGACTCATCGAAAAAGTAGATCCCGAGATTGCCCGGGCAATTTCCATGGAAATCGACCGGCAGACCAACACGTTGGAGCTTATTGCATCGGAAAATATTGCAAGCCCTGCGGTCATGGCTGCCCAGGCAAGTGTACTTACCAATAAATATGCCGAAGGCTATCCGGATAAACGGTATTACGGCGGGTGCGAATATGTCGATGTTGTTGAGAAACTTGCAGTCAGTCGCGCAAAAAAACTATTTAAAGCCCCGTATGCGAATGTTCAGCCCCACTCGGGTTCCCAAGCCAATATGGCCGTATATTTTGCGCTGTTAGATCCGGGAGATACGGTCATGGGAATGAGTTTGTCCCATGGAGGACACCTGACCCATGGCAGTTCGGCCAGTTTTTCGGGAAAACTCTATAATTTTATTCACTATGGCGTAAATGCAGATACCGGTACCATCGACTATGAAGACGTGGCACGATTGGTAAAAAAGCATCGGCCAAAGTTGATCGTTGCCGGTGCCAGTGCCTATCCGCGTATCATAGATTTCGAAGCCTTCTCACAAATGGCGGCGTCGGTAAACGCATATTTAATGGTGGATATGGCCCATATCGCGGGTCTTGTGGCCGCCGGACTTCATCCATCTCCCGTACCCTTTGCCGATGTGGTAACTTCAACAACGCACAAAACGTTAAGGGGGCCGCGGGGCGGCCTGATTCTGGCACGAACCGATTACGGCACCCGGCTGAATAAGGAAATATTCCCCGGAATTCAAGGCGGACCGCTCATGCATGTTATTGCGGCCAAAGCGGTTGCTTTCAAAGAAGCCTTGAGCGAATCATTCAAGACCTATCAGAAAGATATCGTGAAAAATGCGGATGCTCTTGCCGGCCATCTCATGGATAGCGGTTTAACACTGGTTTCCAACGGTACCGACAACCATATGATGATCGTGGATTTGAGAAATTTGAAAATAACAGGGAAAGATGCTGAAGACGCCTTGGGCCATGCCGGAATTACCGTGAACAAAAATTCCATACCCTTTGAGACCCTCGGCCCTGCGGTGACCAGTGGTATCCGTATCGGGACCCCCGCAATTACCACCAGGGGCATGCAAGCGCCTGAAATGAAATCAATTGCAGAACTTATTGTCCATGTGCTTCAAAATCCCACGGATGATAAAATTATTGCAACGACAAAGAAAACCGTGTTTGAGCTCTGCCAAGCGTTTCCCCTGTATCAAAACTGGCACAAAGAGGTGGAATAAAAGTGGCAGAGAGAAGCAACCGACCTTCGTGGGAAGCCTATTTTATGGACATCACGTCTTTGGTGGCCCGGCGTTCCACATGTCTCCGGAGATCGGTCGGCGCCATCATCGTAAAAGACAAAAGAATCTTGTCCACCGGGTACAACGGTGCGCCCACCGGCATTAAACACTGCCTTGAAACAGGATGCCTTCGGGAGAAACTGAATATCGCCTCCGGTGAAAATCATGAGCTTTGTCGAGGGATACATGCCGAACAAAATGCGATCATTCAGGCCGCTTATCATGGTGTTACCATAAAGGGTGCATCACTTTTCTGTACCAACCTGCCCTGTTCCATATGTGCCAAGATGATTATCAACGCAGGAATACGTAGCATTTTTTACGCGTCTGGTTACGCAGACTCCATGTCCGAAGAAATGTTGAAGGAAGCGGGTATTGACGTCATAAAGATCGATGTCGACCCGTTCGAATAACCATCAATAATACGAGATAGCGCCAGGGAGGGATTCATGAAGTGTCCATTTTGCGGAGAAATAGACAACAAAGTGATCGACTCTAGATTGAGTAAAGATGGGAATGTCATCCGGAGACGCAGGGAATGCATTTTATGTAGCAGACGATTTACAACTTACGAACATATTGAAGATATCCCCGTCATGATTGTTAAAAAAGATGGGCGGCGTGAAGTTTTTTCCCGGGAGAAGGTCCGTTCGGGTCTCCAAAAGGCATGTCAGAAACGGGATATCAGCGTAAATGTCATCGACGAGTTCCTCGACGAGCTGGAACGCGATCTCAGAGAAACCGGTGAAAAGGAGATACCTTCCCACAAAATCGGTGAAAAGATCATGGCAAAACTTCATGATTTAGATGATGTCGCATATGTAAGGTTTGCTTCAGTATACAGGGAATTCAAGGATGTAAATGATTTTGTTTCTGAATTAAAACATCTTTTGAGCAGGCATTAAATATGATGCGTTCGAAGAACGCCAAACGCATCCGAGGTTAGATCAACCATAGTATTTTGACATTCATAGACCACAAGCGTTTTATGAAGATGGCACTCGACCTTGCCAAAAAGGGCGAGGGGTTTACTTCGCCGAACCCCATGGTCGGTGCCGTAATCGTTAAAGACGGCGCGGTGATCGGAAAGGGGTATCACAGAGCCGCAGGGGAACCCCATGCTGAAGTCGATGCCATCGACACTGCCGGAAGTTTGGCACGAGGTGCAACCCTTTATGTCACCCTGGAGCCCTGTAACCATACCGGGCGTACGCCCCCCTGCACCGAAAAGATAATTGGTGCCGGGATTCGGCATGTGGTTGCTGCCATGAAAGACCCCAATCCCGATGTGAAAGGTGGCGGCTTAGAATATTTAAAAAATCGCGGCATCAAAACCACGGTGGGCATTTGTGAAGACCACGCAAAAAGACTTAATGAATTTTTTATTAAATACACCCGAACAAAAAGACCCTTTACGATCCTAAAATGCGCAGCGACCCTTGACGGGCGCATGGCAACAAAAAGCGGTGATTCCAAGTGGGTTACCGGTGAAGCGGCCAGGGAGTTCGTCCACCGCCTCCGCCATGCTGTCGATGCCATAATGGTGGGCATCAACACGATAGAAAAAGACAATCCCAGCTTGACCACCCGGCTGGTAAGTCGTCCAAAAGATTTCAAAAGTCTGGATCCCACAAGAATTATTCTCGACACCCATCTTCGAATTTCCGAAGGGGCTAAACTCTTGCGGCTTCATTCGGATTCTGATACGATACTGGTCACCGGGCCTTCGGTTTCAAACGATAAAAAGGCCCGAATAGAAAAGACAGGCGCCAGAATTATCGAATCTCCTTTAAAAGATGGGAGGATCGATCTTGACCGCCTCATGGACCGCTTGGGGTCCTTGGGAATAACCAGCCTCCTTATCGAAGGCGGCAGCCGGGTTGTTGCATCCGCGCTATCTGCAGGCATCGTTGAAAAAATTATATTTTTCTTCGCACCTAAAATTCTGGGAGGAGATGACGGCATTCCCATTTGTAAAGGACCGGGGGCGAATGCAATGGACCGCTGTATTCCGGTCAAGGATATTCATGTCGGTCGATTCGGTGACGATATTATGATCCAAGGGTATATTGACCATAATTCAATCCCGGCGGACACACCGATACCGGACGGGATCCAAGATTGACGGTCTCGTAAAAAGTCCAACTTCTGCGTTGTGCTGCATTTCGCATTCATTCAACGTACGATAAGTACGCCTCATGATTGCAAAATTTGCACGCCTTGAATTTGAACTTTTTACGAAACCGTCTAAATCGGACTTTTTACGAGTTCGTCAAGATTGAACCATTGACAATTTCCAATAGGCCATTTTTTGAATTATGTTTACCGGAATCATAGAAGGTCTCGGCACCATCCGTGAAATACGGTCGACGGGTCCGGGTAAACGCTTAAGCGTCCATGCGGACTTCGATCTCCATCAAACCAAAATCGGAGACAGTATTTCAGTTAACGGCGCCTGTTTGACCATGGTTATGATCGAGGGCTTACGGTTTCAGGTGGATCTGTCACCTGAAACCCTGGCAAAGACGACCTTTGGCCGGGCAAAGATCGGAGCTCGTGTCAACCTTGAGCGCGCCCTTCGACTGTCCGATCGTCTTGACGGCCATCTTGTTTCAGGGCATATCGATGGGATTGGAACCGTAAAACTTAAAGAAAAAATCGGAAACGCCATAATTATTACCATTGAAGTACCCGAAACCCTGTCCTATTATATGATAAAAAAGGGCTCGGTCGCCGTGGATGGCATCAGCCTCACCATCAACAACTGCGGCCGAAATGGTTTTGACGTAAGTATCATACCGCATACTGCCGAATTGACGACCTTGAGCTTTATAAACGCCGGAGATCTTGTCAACATAGAAACAGACATGATCGGAAAGTATGTTGAACGATTTGTTCGCCGAAGTCATGACGTCGACAACTCGAAAAAGACTGGAAAGTCGGTGGACATGCAGTTTCTGGCCAAAACCGGTTTCATTTAATTTGGGGTTTCGAAACTTTTACAATTTATCGTAAGTAAGGAAATAACGGAGAAACTAAATAAAAATGCCACTATTATCCACCGAAGAAGCGATTAAAGAAATACGTACCGGACGCATGGTCATTCTCGTTGACGACGAAGACCGTGAAAACGAGGGCGACCTTACCATGGCTGCTGAAGCCGTGACACCTGAAGCCATTAATTTCATGGCTAAATACGGAAGGGGACTTATCTGCCTGTCCATGACCGGAGAAAAAATCGATTCTCTTAACCTGCCGCTGATGGTTGAACACAATACCTCTAAATATCAGACCGGCTTTACGGTGTCCATCGAAGCACGGTGCGGTGTAACAACCGGCATTTCCGCTGCGGACCGCGCCACCACGATTCTTACCGCCGTTGCAGACGATGCAGAGCCCACCGATCTTGTGAGACCCGGACATGTATTCCCGCTGCGGGGCAGGAACGGAGGGGTCATTGTGCGAGCCGGCCAGACAGAAGGATCCGTAGATCTCGCGCGTCTTGCCGGTCTAAAACCCTCTGGAGTGATTTGTGAAATCATGGATGAAGACGGCACCATGGCCCGGATGCCGGCCCTTGAAAAGTTCAGCGAAAAGCACGGCATCGGCATATGCACCATCGCTGATCTTATTGAATACCGTATGCGTACCGAGTCATTCGTGAAAAGGGTTGCAGAAACGGTTATTCCCACATCCATTGCAGGAGAATTCAGAGCAATTGTCTATGAAAATGCTGTGGATGATTTGTTGCATATCGCCATGGTCAAGGGGCGGATCGATCCGGAGAAACCCGTCCTTGTGAGAGTCCACTCAGAGTGCCTCACCGGAGATATTTTCGCTTCCCTTCGGTGTGACTGTGGGGATCAGCTGCAGACGGCCATGGAAATGATCGATCAGGAAAACGCCGGCGTACTCCTCTATATCCGCCAGGAGGGACGCGGCATCGGTCTTGTTAACAAGATTAAGGCCTATGCACTCCAGGATCAGGGTCTGGATACGGTTGAGGCCAATGAAAGACTCGGGTTCAAGCCTGATTTGAGAAATTACGGGATTGGCGCCCAGATTCTGGTGGACCTCGGTGTTAAAAAGATGCGGCTTCTCACCAACAATCCCAAGAAGATGGTCGGCCTTCAAGGATATGGGCTCAGTATAACCGAGCAAATTGAGATCGAGACCGAACCCAATGAATACAATCGGAATTATCTGGAATGCAAAAAACTTAAGATGGGACACCTGTTAAATGTCGATACCGTACCGTAAAATTGTGCTAACGTTGACAGATGGTATCTTTCAATAACATCAGGAGGAACTCAAATGCCAAAAATTATCGAAGCCAAGCTCCTGGCTGAGGGCAAAAAATTTGGGCTTGTTGTAAGCCGTTTTAATAACTTTATCACCGAAAGGCTTCTTGAAGGTGCTTTGGATGGACTGTTACGCTCCGGTGCCAGAGACGAAGATATCGAGGTCGTAAAGGTCCCCGGTGCCTTTGAAATACCATTGATGGCCAAAAAGTTGGCTGCAGCAAATCGATACCATGCGATTATCTGTCTGGGAGCTGTCATCAGAGGTGCAACATCACATTTTGATTATGTCAGCGCCGAAGTCTCCAAAGGAATCGCCATGGTGAGTCTGGAATCTGAAGTTCCGGTCATCTTTGGCATTGTAACCACCGATACCATCGAACAGGCCATCGAACGTGCCGGAACAAAAGCCGGCAATAAGGGATGGAGTGCGGCAATAACCGCCATAGAAATGGCAAACTTGATTGAGGTCGTTGACCAGGCTTAACCATGGGAAACCGTCGCAAGTCCCGAGAACTTGCTATGCAGGCGCTCTTTTATATTGATATGAGACAGAATGACTCCAATGATTTGCTGGAACGATTCTGCGTCAATTTTAACCCTTCAAAAAAGGCCCGCCCCTTTTTTCTCAAGCTTGTCAACGGCGTTGTCCATGAAAAATCCGAAATCGATTCGATCATCGAAAAATTTTCCGACAACTGGAAAATAAGCCGAATGTCCTGCGTGGACAGAAATATTATTAGAATCGCCGTATATGAACTCCTTTATTGTCAAGACATTCCACCCAAAGTTTCCATCAACGAGGCCATTGACGTGGGAAAGAAATTCGGCACCGAAGTGTCGGGTGCCTTTATCAATGGAATCCTCGACAGTGTGCGAATGGCCCTTAAAAAAAAGGAAATAAAAACAAAAACCGACATTCAGATAACCGAAACCAGTTAACGGAAAGGAGATTGCGATGGAAGTCAAAAAAGTTCTCTTAACGGAAGATGAAATGCCGAGACAATGGTATAATATACTTGCCGATATCAAGATGAACCCACCTCTGGGGCCTGACGGACAGCCGGTTACCCCTGAAGCCCTTGCGCCGGTTTTTCCCATGAACCTCATCGAGCAGGAGGTCAGTTCCGACAGATGGATCGATATCCCGGAAGACGTCTTAGAGGTTCTCAGCATCTGGCGACCATCGCCGCTGGTCAGAGCACGCGCTCTTGAAAAATATCTGGATACGCCTGCAAGGATCTACTTTAAAAATGAAGGGGTAAGTCCCCCCGGCAGCCACAAACCGAACACCGCCGTTCCCCAGGCCTATTACAACAAGGTTTTCGGGATTGAGAAAATGACCACCGAAACCGGGGCCGGACAATGGGGTAGCGCCCTCTCCTTTGCCTGTTCCCAGTTCGGAATTGAATGTAAAGTTTTCATGGTCAGGGTCAGCTTCGATCAGAAACCGTATCGAAAATCGATGATGGAAGCTTGGGGTGGTAGGTGTGTGGCAAGTCCCAGTACAGAAACGAATGCCGGTCGAAATGCCTTGGAAAAGGATCCTGACACACCCGGAAGCCTCGGCATTGCCATCAGTGAAGCCATTGAAGCGGCTGTCAGTGATGAAAGCGGTAAAACACGCTATTCCTTGGGCAGCGTTCTGAATCATGTGATGCTGCACCAAACCATTATTGGGCTCGAAGCAAAGAAACAACTCGAAAAGATCGGAGAGTATCCGGATGTCGTAATCGCCTGCGCCGGCGGTGGAAGCAATTTTGCCGGCCTTGCATTCCCGTTTGTTTACGACAAAATACATGGAAAAAACATCGATATATATCCATATGAGCCGACGGCCTGCCCGACCCTGACCAAGGCACCGTTTGTCTACGATCACGGGGACACCGCACGGTATACCCCTTTGCTCCCCATGCACAGTCTCGGACATGCCTTTGTTCCGCCACCGATTCATGCAGGAGGGCTCCGGTATCACGGGATGTCTCCCACCGTGAGCCAGCTCGTTAACGAGGGCATTATCGAAGCAAAATCTGCAACCCAACTGGATGCGTACAAGGCGGGGGTTATTTTTGCAAGGACTGAAGGGTTTATACCTGCTCCGGAAACCAACCACGCTTTGGCCGGCGTCATTGACGCAGCAAAAAAAGCCAAAGAAGAGGGCAAAGAAAAAGTTATCCTCTTCAACTGGAGCGGTCATGGTCTCATCGACCTTTCAGCCTATGACAAATACTTTGCCGGGGAGTTGTACAATTTTGTCTTGACCGACGCGGAGATATCGGCGTCGGAAGAGGTGTTCGAAAATTTTCCCAAACCCCAAATGATAAAAAATCGTTGATCAATGAATGAAGTAATTGATGATCTCGAACGAAGATGCCCCAGGCTGGGCGGACCTATTTCTTTCGGATACTGCAGGACAGACGGAGAAGACGGTGTGCCCTGCTGGAAAATTTTCGACTGCTGGTGGGAGTGTTTCGACGTGGTGGAATATTTAAAAAATTCCTTGCCGAAGGACACCTTTGAAAGACTTGTTAATGCAAAGCCAAAACCCAAAATGCTCAGTCTTGTGGAACTCATCGAGCAAGCAAAAAACAGGGTTTCGTGAATTTATTCTTCGGGTCTCAGAAGATTAAATTCAAAATAAAATTTCTCCCATCACACCCGTGCAAGAATGTTATCAACAATCATAGGAGGTTGTTTTGATTATCAAAGAACTGGTCGTTGGACCGCTTATGGCAAACTGCTTTATCTGCGGATGTTCGAAAACAAAAGAAGCTGTTGTCATCGACCCGGGCGGTGATGCAGACACCATATTGCTTTCTCTGGCCGATGCTAAGCTCAAGGTAAAATATATTATCAATACCCACGGACATTTTGACCATGTCAGCGCCAACGGTAAAATGAAAGATGCCACCGGCGCCGACATCCTGATCCATCCTCTGGATGCACCCATGCTGGAAAAACTTTCATCAAATGCAGCTTTTTTCGGAGTTTCAGTGGAAAACTCACCCCCGTGTGATCAAACCCTCGAAGAAGGCGATACCGTTTCTTTTGGTGATGTTACCCTGAAAGTTATTCATACGCCCGGTCATACGCCGGGGGGTATTTCACTGTATACCAACGGGGTTGTTTTTGTGGGGGACACCCTGTTTGCCGGTTCCATTGGCCGAACCGATTTTCCAGGGGGAAATTTTAACACCCTCATATCGAGCATCAAGACCAAACTTTTTAATATGAAAGATGATATACGGGTCTTTTCAGGACACGGTCCGGAAACAAGCATTGGCATAGAAAAGCGTCATAATCCTTTTGTGGGGGGGTTTTAAATTTTTTTTTGACTTAAAAATGACAATTCCATGAAAGAAGTTTTCTTTCGATTTTAGAGAAGTCTGATTAAAAATTTTGGGCCACCCGGACAATGCATATGTCTGGGTGACCTATTTTTTTAGCCGGTTTCATTGTTTTTATTGTCCGGACTTGCCGGGCATCATTGGCATTGACATCTTCCGATACCCGGAGGGTATTTCAAAAAGAGCGTCGGAAACCGGTTTTTCATCGATGTTTCGGTATTCCGTGACCATTTGGCCCGATGGCCCATCGGACACGATTTTGATGGGGAAATTGAGCTTTTCGGCAATCCAGTATGTTGCAGTGCCAAGGGATGGATCCTTGGGTGTGTAAAGATATTTTGAACACATATAATCGTTTACTGTTTCTTTGCCCAGTGATTTCTTCGTCCCCATCTTCTCCAGTTCATCCGGATCAACGGGCGCCATATTTTGTTGACTGCTGAAAGGCATTTCCATGACCATCATTTGCTCAGGCATCAAAACCCATACAACGCCTTTATCTTTTCGGAAAATGGTGACCTGTTTTCTCCCTTGAAAATTCATCTCCTGTCTGAAGTTGCTCCCCTTGAAAAACGCCTTGCTTTTCATGGTTCCCATGGACGATGTTTGAACCAAATCGGCGGAAAAGTCAGCAGCATTTCCGGATCCCGGAAGTGCCAATACCGCCGTGAACAAGATGGCGACCAATAGATTGAGCCGTGACATCCAATTCTCTAACATCCTTTTTTCCCCTCGTATGGGTTAATGGTCAGGTTCGTATTTAAAAAATAATACCACAATCAACGAGGGGAGACAACAGCGCTTCAGGCGAACATCCCGGTTCCCATTTAGCACGACATCCATCAAATCGTTTTATTGTTGAGAATATGCTTCTTAATTTACGACAATTGCCCCCGTCCCGACCGGATTTGCGGCAGGACGGAGGTATCCGTCAATACTGAATTCATCATCATGGCGCCTATCTGCCACGACCCGGGTAGTCACCGTGACGCCGTGTTCGTTTATAATGATGGGAACGCCATCTTTTTTGGGCCTTCCAATGTCCTCGATGATGTCTCGGCGGGGGATAATATCCATAACGCGGCGGACAGGGGTATCTGTAGGCCACTCTCGGCGTCGGACAGGGGTAAATACAAGCATTAATCAGTGCACCGCCTAAAATCACCGCCCCAGCGCCGATGGCGACTCCCTCCCATCGATACTGTTGAGGGCTCCCGGCCCAGGCCGAAGGCGAAATAAATGACAGCGTGAAAATCATTGCCAAAAGAATCATAATCAGATTTTTCATTTTCATTTTCTTGTCTCCTTTCGGTTTCTTTTGTATCCTTAGACGTGGGAAATCGAAAAAAGTTTAAACCGAGATGATATGTGCCCAAAGGAAAACGATAATTTTTCCTTAAGATCGAGGAACGCGGATATTTTAACCCATTGATCCAGGGGGATCTTTCGAGGATTAAAATTTGAGTCTCATGCAGATATTGGCGGAAAAAACAGTCTGCACAGGAAGGCACCCATTATCCGGCTGCCATATGAAGCCATAGGGAAAATGTCACGGCTGACAGCATGGTACAGATGGAGAGCGCTGCCACAGCAAAATCTTCATCACCGTTCATTTCTTTTGCCATAATATAGGTTAACGTGGCGGTGGGCGATGCCAGAAGGATAAGACCGGGGAGATAGCCCTGGGGATCAATATGGAATAAACGGTAGAAGATAACGCCCAAGCCCGGAAGTAGAATCAGCTTCAAAAAGCTCGAAGAAAAAAGTTGAAATATCCTTGACTGCATCAATTTAAAAGAGAGAGAAGCCCCGATGAGAAGCAACGCCATGGGAAGGGCGAGTCCACTCAAAATTTTCAGGCTTCTATCCATAACCATGGGCAGCCGCAGTCCTGAAAAGGAAAATAAAATCCCTGCAAATGCCGAAAGAATCACAGGATTGCCCAGTACGCGTAAAACAACCGCTCCTTTTTTTTCCGGGGCCGAAATATCGTCGGAATTCCATTGAAGGGCGACCACGGCCAGAAAGTTCTGCAATATCATGATAAACCCGGCAATAATACTGGCCCGCACAAATCCATCATTGCCGAGGGAGTAAAATGCAACGGCAAGACCGATATATCCCAGATTCCCATGAAAGGAGGCCTGAATAAACGTTCCCAGGGCCCCTTGCCGGATCCCCCAAAATAAGCCAACGCACCAGGCCACCACAAAGACCGTCAGAACGGACAGAAGCGTAATCAACAGAACGGTGACATCGAAATTGGCTTTTAAGGAGGCTTTAGCGATAGCGTGAAAAATCATGGCCGGGATTGCCAGATAATAGACCAGACGATTTGCCGGACCTAAGAATTCCGGTTGAATAAACCCTTTAAATCGGACAAACCATCCAAGGGTGATTATCGAAAATATAGGAATTATCGTGTTGATAATATTCATAGTTTAGAATCCAGGCCCATCGAAGATCCCGCAATGCGGGGGAGGACCTGACTTTTTGTGCACCCCCAGAAGGGTAAAGTCTACCGAACATACTATCCGGATATTTCACGGGTTCTGCGCGGCAATATATTTCAGCATCTGACCGATCACCATTGCGATAATATCCCTCGGCATAAAACCGTCGGGTATCCATTTCATAAATCTGTCGGTTATCTCTTGGGTGCTCTTTTGAACATCTTTGGTTTTACCATAAGACGCTTCCAGAATCTCCCTTGTTTCCTTTGCGGCGTTTATGGATTGCTTCAGGTAAACCCGTCCGTCATCACCGGTCCTGGCGCCGAAGTGCTCGGCCAGATAGACATCGATTTCATATCCGGCCAACTTCTCAAGACTATTTTGGTATTTGTCAAAGTTAGAATTGGCGGATGTAAAAACCTTATCTTTAAATGGAACGCCTCCGGCATCGGACCCAAACATGGCTTTCTCCTGAGGAACATAGACTGCAATGGAACATGAAGAATGACCCGGGGTATCGATCACCTCCATGGAGAGATCACCGCAGGGAATGACGTCTCCTTCTTCGACAATATCTTCGACATCTATTTTGCCAAACCCTAGTCCCAGGGTTTCGGCCTGTTCTTGGAGTCCATGCTCAGCCAGCAGTATCCCATTTAAGGATGAAATGCTTTCGATGACCTTGGGTCTGCCCAAAAGTTCTTTTGCCCGGGCCGATGCCGTTATTTTTATCCATGGCCATCGTCTTTTGAAAAAAGGAACGATTCCGCAATGGTCGAAATGGGAATGAAGTATCACCATCTGTTTTATCTTTTTCTCTTCTATATTAAATTCTTGCAGCTGCCGGATCACATCGGGAATGATGTAGGTCATTCCCCCGCCGAGGATGGCATACTCGCTGTTTCCCTTTAAAAGATAAACACATGACGCTGTTTCACCGAGGAGCAAGATTCTTTCGGTGACCTTTCCAGGGTGGTCGATAATCATTTTATTCTCCTTTGCGGAACCGTCAGCCCCTTGCGCTGGATACATTAAAAAGCGTACAGGGATCAGGAGGTACGCTCCCCCGCTTCACTCCGGTGTCAACGTGTCTGGTCATTTCAAGGACTTAGCAGCGGGGGCATTCCTGCCCCTGCGTGTTTCTCTTGGAAACCGACGGGCTGTTTGAAGGGCTTTAGCACCCGTTAGACCGAGCCGAATGAAATTATGATTTAAAACATCCATCGGATATTTTATCGACGAATGGTTCTTTATGACCCTGGCACGGCTCGGGCTTACGGGTGCTTAAGCACAAGTTCCCGTCGGTTGGAAAGAGAGATACGCCGTCGTGGAGCGTTCTCTCTCTATTGGGATTCAAATGCATTAACCCGAACACAATGACTTTAAGGATAAAAAACTATCGACAAAACAATAAATGCGCAATAAATTTATGGGAAAAATTTGAAAATTCCCACTTGCAATGTTAATATCTTGATTGAGGGAAAGTCGAAGATGCCCCGGATCTGAAGTAAGGGCAGATTAATAGGGTTTAACACTTTTAATATCAGAGGGTCGAAAATGAAAGTATCGAGCATCCAACTGGAAATTATCGATCAGTCCAAACAGAAGAACCTTGAACACGCAATAGATATGGTGGACCGAGCACCTGAAAGCGACCTTATTCTACTGCCTGAAATATGGCCGTGCGGTTTTTTTTCTTTCCACAGATATCGATCTGACAGCGAACCGATGGATGGCCCCACGGTCCATGCATTCAAAGAAAAGGCCCGTGAGCGAAAATGCCATATTTTGATGGGTAGTTTTGTGGAAAGGGAAAACGATAATTTGTTCAATACCACGATTTTGCTGAATCCAAACGGTGAAGTTGTCGCGAAATATCGCAAGATCCATCTTTTCGGCTATATGTCTGAAGAAGCCGAACTCTTGACCCCGGGCAAGGATGTTGTCGTTACGGATACCCCTTGGGGAAAAAGCGGATTTTCCACCTGTTATGATCTTCGGTTTCCGGAACTTTTTCGTAGAATGGTCGATAAGAATGCGAAATTTTTTCTCGTCGTATCCGCCTGGCCCCTTGCACGCGTGGAGGCTTGGCGCTTGTTTAACAGGGCCAGAGCTCATGAAAACCTGGCGTATCTTTTCTCCTGCAACTGCGCCAGCACCAGCCTCGGCTCCGGCACCCTTTTTGCGGGCCACAGCATGATCGTCGACCCTCTGGGACAGGTTCTGGTCGAAGGGGGGGAAGCGGAAGAAATCATCACTGCTGAAATCGATCCCGGGACGGTCGATTCAATACGGAGCCAATTTCCGGCCCTTGTGGATCGGGTCTTACGGTAGTCGACAAGAAACGATCCACCTAAGTACATGTATTCCCAAATACTGTCATGTATTTATAACTTGGTTTATTCATTCTATTTATGCAAAAGTTTAAAATGCCTAAAGTGAACTAAAATGCCTAAAATTAAGGTGTTCTATCAATTTTAATTATAATTGATCGCGCTGAAAGCGCGTTCCTCAACCCTGGCCCAGACCGATCACCAACACTCTATACTCGAAAAGTCATGTTTGTAATGGTGCATTGGTCGGATCAAGATATAAGCGATGCGCACCAGGGCGGGCTTTAGCTCACTTTAGGCACTTCAAATTTCAAACTTTTGGACTTCATCTTATACGTGATAGTGTCCAGATAAAAATACGTCATCGTATTTATGAATTAGAGCACTAAGTTTTCGTTTTTGCCACAATGGCTTTGGCCGGTATCAGTCCGGTGGCACTGGCTGAGACAATATTTCCGGCTACACCGGGGCCGTCACCGGCCACGTACATTCCTTGAATCTCGGTTTCCAGATCAGGTGTGGTATCGACCTGGGTTGCAAAAAATTTAATTTCAGGTGCATACAGCAAGGTTTCGTCGTTGGATACACCCGGTACCACCCGGTTGAGGGTGTCCAAACCTTCGATGATGTTGGTCAGAATTCTCTCGGGAAGGGCCATGGCGATATCGCCACAGACCACCTTGGTGAGTGTCGGTTCGATATACCCTTTTTTAATTCGGTGCCATGTACTCCGCCTGCCCCGCTTGAGATCGCCGAACCGCTGTAATATCGGCTTGCCGCCCCCGATCAGGTTCGCCAGGCTGCCGATGGACTCTCCGTATGCTTGATTGTCCGTTACCGGCTCGGTTAGTACCACTTTGGATAGGAATGCAAAGTTGGTATTTTCGGATTTTTTGTGCTGATATGAATACCCGTTGACACAGACAAAGTCGGCGTAATTCTCCAATGAAACGAATCCCCCTTTATTGGTGCAGAATGTCCGGGTCTGATCGTCGTACTTTGATGTCTGGATAAAGAAAGTAGGATCGTAGATGACGTCGCAAAGATCCTGCATAATATCGTTGTGAACCTCAACGCGAACCCCGACCTCAATGCCTCTTTGTTTGAGCCCGATCCCGTATTTTTGGGCCAGTTTCCCTGTCCAGTCCGCGCCCACGCGGCCCGGGGCCAGGATAATGTTGTTGGCTGGATATTTCTTCCGGTTGGTCAGAATGCCTTTCACCCGACGGTTTTCGATAATTACGTCCTTTGCTTCTTCTGACGTGTGTATGGTCACCCCTTTGGCCTTGATGTAATCGACCATATCCGCGATGTAGCCCGGCAAGTTTTCACTCCCCAGATGCTTCTGTTTGATAATGAGCAGGTCGATCCCATATCGCTTGGCCTTTTTCCGAATATTTTTGGCTTCTTCCAAATCGGTGGGATAGACCCGGCCGTCCATGCCGAATCTGTTGAATATCTGCTCCGTCTCATGGATAAGTTCCTGGGCCTTGCCGGCCGGCATAAACTGAGTTAAATCGGTCTTTCCCAATTTATGGATAAAATTCAGCTTACCGTCAGAGAAGAGACCTGCGCCTCCGATACCGCAAAGGATATTGCAGGGCTTACATTTCATACATTGGTGTTTTTCGGTGATGGGGCATTTGCGTTTTCTGGGATCTTTTCCCTTATCGATAATAAGAACATTCAGGTCAGAGTGCTCGCACAGGTAATGAGCAGCAAAGAGTCCGGCAGGACCGCCGCCGATAATGATAACATCATAATCTTTTTTCTTTATACTGGATTGGACTGCAGACATGTTTTCTCCTCATGGGCAACCGTCTTTTATTTCCAATGGGGTTTAAACCGACACCCTCCGAACACCCAAAAAAAAAGCCTTGTCTTTTAAGACAAGGCTTTTAAAGGATCATGGGATGACCATCCATTCGGATTTATTCTTTGGATCCGATGTCTTCCTTTTTATCTTCGGTTTTTTCAGGTTCAGCCTCGGTTTTTTCAGTCACTTCCGGCGCAACCGCTACCGCGGCCTTCTCTTCAGGCTTTTCGACTGCGTCTTGGGCCGAAACCTCAGGTTCTATAACCGCCGCCTTGTCCTCGGAGGTATCTTCTTTTAACGCGATGTCTTCCGTCTCCTCTTTAACCGCTTCTTCGACGCTGATCTTTTCTTCAACCGCCGCCGTTTCTTTAACTTCTTTTTTCTCGGCAAGCGGTTTTTTCACTACAGGGGCTTTGCCCTTTTTCTTCTTTTTGGTTTTCTTCTTTTTAACATCTTCGGAAGAAAGCAGCTCGACCATGGAAATCGGTGCAGCATCACCCGGTCGCCTTCCAAGTTTGATGACCCGGGTATACCCCCCGGATACAGCCCCATAACGCTCGGCAGCTTCTGTGAAAAGTTTATGAACGACGTCTTTTTCCCGTACAATTGAAAGTGCCTGCCGCCGTGCATGAACATCCCCTCGTTTCGCCAGAGTAATTAGGTTATCAGCCCAACGTTTTAATTCCTTTGCTTTAACATCTGTCGTACGAATACGGTCATGTTTGAAGAGCGACGTCACCATATTTCTAAACATGGCATCTCTATGGCTGCTCGTCCGGTTTAATTTTACGCCGGCTTTTCGATGTCTCATGGGATTAATTATTCTCCTTCCTCTATATCTTCCTTAGGCAACTCAAAACCTTCCAGCTTCATTCCGAGAGACAGGTCCATTTCACTTAAGACTTCCTTGATCTCATTTAAAGACTTTCTACCAAAGTTTTTAGTTTTGAGCATTTCCGCCTCGGTTTTGCTCACCAGTTGATAAATTTTTACAATATTTGCGTTTTTTAGACAGTTGGCGCTGCGCACGGAAAGCTCGAGTTCTTCGACACTTCTGTAAAGATTTTCATTGACCTTGGGTTTCTCTATCTCCTCGGTCTTTACCACAGGTTCCGGCTCAAGAAGTTCGTCAAAATTGATAAAAATCGTCATTTGCTCTTTTAAGATCTTGGCGGCATAGGCCACTGCGTCTTCAGGCAAGATACTTCCGTCAGTCCAGACCTCCAAGTTCAGTTTATCGTAGTCTGTTCTCTGACCCACACGGGCATTGCTCACCACGTAAGTAACGCGTTTAATCGGTGAAAAAACAGCATCGATGGGAATGGATCCCAGAGGCGCGTCTTCATCTTTATTTGCTTCAGACAGTGAATACCCTTTTCCGACGTTGACGGTCATGGTCATTTTAAGTTTTGCCTCAGATGAAAGGGTCGCAATGTGTTGTTCTGGATTCAGCACTTCACATCTTCCGCCTTCGCTGATGATATCAGCTGCGGTAACTTCACGTTCTCCTTCCGCATCAATGTGGACGGTCTTCGGTTCAGGGTCGGAAACTCTAAATCGCACCTCTTTTAAGTTAAGGATAATCTCGGATACGTCTTCATATATACCTGGGATAACACTGAATTCGTGCATCACTTCCTCGAACTTTACAGATACGATAGCCGCTCCGTAAAGAGACGATAGAATAATCCTCCTCAAAGAATTTCCAATTGTTATTCCATATCCCCTTTCAAGGGGTTCACAAACGAACTTGCCGTACGTCGGCTTACTGGTTACTTGAACTTTTTCTGGCGTTATCATATCACGCCAGTTCATGTACATAAGTTCATTTGACGCCATTATTATATCTCCATTTTTTTTTCAGCGGATCATTAAGGATATCCGGGATGAGATACAGACGTTCGGTGGTAACGTACGCCCCAGCTCATAATCCGCATCTCGGTTATTTGGAATAGAGCTCCACGATGAGTTGTTCCTGGATCGGTATTGTTAGATCTTCACGGGAGGGAAACCCCTTTACAATACCTTTCAGGTTCTCCTTTTCCAGATCTATCCATTGCGGAATGCCTCTTCGCACCACTGCATCGAGTGAATCTTCCAAGGCCTGAATCTTGCGACTTTTCTCCCGCACCTCAACCGCATCACCAATTTTAACGAGATATGACGGAATATTGACTTTTTTCCCGTTAACGAGAAAGTGATTGTGTCTTACGAAATGACGTCCTTGGGTACGAGAATTCACAAAGCCCATACGATAAACAACATTGTCGAGCCTTCGCTCTAGAATTACCAAAAGATTGGTTCCGGTGATCCCTTTTTGATTGTCCGCCCTTTGAAAAAACAGATGGAATTGTTTTTCCGAAAGACCGTACATTCGTTTTACCTTCTGTTTTTCCCGGAGCTGAATTCCATAATCGGAAATCTTTCTTCCACGACGCTGCCCGTGCTGTCCGGGCGGGTAACCCCGTCGGTCAAAAGCACATTTATCCGAATAACAACGATCACCTTTTAGAAACAATTTTAAATTTTCACGTCGGCAAAGCCGGCATACTGAACCTGTATATCGAGCCAAGCGTTCCCCCTTTATATTGAAGATCGACCATTTTCCATCGGTCCGCCAACTATGGAATTAGACCGTCGAAAAATCTGCAATCTTCGATTTTCATTTTTCATTTTTTTTTAAACTCTGCGTCGTTTGGGTGGTCGACAACCATTATGCGGTATGGGTGTAACATCTTTAATCACTGAAATATTTAACCCTGCAGCCTGAAGAGATCGAAGGGCGGACTCCCGACCTGCGCCAGGACCCTTGACGTACACTTCAACATTTTTCATCCCGTGCTCCATGGCTTTCTTTACGGCATCCTCGGCTGCAAGTTGAGCAGCAAACGGTGTGCTCTTGCGCGATCCCTTAAAGCCCTGAACCCCTGCGCTGGACCAGGCGACAACATTACCGGCAGGGTCGGTAATGGTAACGATGGTATTGTTAAATGTTGATTGAATATGTACGACCCCGCTGTGTATATTCTTTTTTTCTTTCTTTTTGGTACGGATTTTTTTCGCCATGAATTATGCTCCTGCCTAAAAGTTCGTTATCCGTTTTACATTCATCGCACTTCACGTATCGAACAACGAACGGATATCCTATTTATTTTTTTCGAACGCCACCTTTCTTTTTAACTGCAGATCTTTTGGGCCCCTTTCGGGTTCGTGCATTGGTACTTGTCCGCTGCCCACGCACAGGAAGTGACTTTCGATGGCGAAGCCCACGGTAAGATCCGAGATCCATCAACCTTTTAATATTCATGGAAACTTCAGTGCGAAGTTCACCTTCAACTTTATATTCGCTGTCGATCACCTTGCGAATACTATTGACCTCAGTCTCAGACAAATTATCTGTCAGTGTATCCGGATCAATATCGATTTTTTGGAGTATTCGCCTTGATATGGTCGAACCGATACCATATATATAGGTCAGTCCTACCTCAATCCGTTTCCGTCTCGGCAAATCCACTCCCGCGATTCTTGCCAATGCTAATCCTCCTTTTATCCTTGTCTCTGTTTGTGGCGTTTATTCTCGCAGATGACTCTGACAACTCCTTTTCTGCGGACGATTTTACACTTGGCACACATTTTCTTAACCGATGCCCTGACTTTCATTCACATTTCTCCTTGACCAGGGTAGTGGACAATGGGCGATTTTACTTTGTATCGGGTTTAATCCAATATCGATACACCGATCGTCCACCATTAATCACCACCTATTTGGATCTGTATGTTATTCTTCCACGAGACAGATCATATGGAGAGAGTTCAACCGTAACTCTATCTCCTGGCAGAATCTTAATAAAATGCATGCGCATCTTTCCGGAAATATGCGCAAGTACCTGATGCTTATTTTCCAATTCTACTTTGAACATTGCATTGGGTAATGTTTCAAGCACAATACCTTCAACCTTAATCGCTTCTTCTTTTGGCATGTCTTCCCCCGACGCCTATTTGTTCAGAATTATTAGAATCTTCCTTTCATTTTATTCCCGCCCTTTTTTAAAAAACCTTCGTAGTGACGGGTCAGCATGTGAGATTCTATTTGCTGAATGGTATCGATAGCGACCCCAACAACGATTAAAAGGGCAGTACCGCCAAAATAAAAAGGAACATTAAATTTTGTCATCAGAATAGATGGAAGAACGCATACTGCCGAAACATATATGGCACCACCTAACGTAATACGCGTAAGAACCCTGTCTATATGGTCTGCCGTACGTTTTCCCGGACGGATACCTGGAATGTATCCGCCTTGTTTTTTCATATTGTCTGCAACATCCGCCGGATTAAAGGTTACGGCGGTATAAAAGTAACAGAAAAAGAATATAAAGCCGACATATAAGGCTTCATACACGATATTACCCGGCCTCATAGCCGATGCAATGTTCTGAATCCAAGGAATCGCTATAAAACTGGCCAATGTTGCCGGAAACATGATGATGGATGAAGCGAAAATTGGTGGTATCACGCCGGATGTATTGACCTTTAACGGTAAATGGGTGCTCTGGCCGCCGTACATTTTGCGGCCCACAACCCTTTTGGCATATTGAACGGTTATGCGCCGCTGCCCTGTTTCCATGTAGATGATAAAAGCCACTACAAGTACCATCATAAGGGTTAAAATTATGATGACGAACAACCCCATTTCACCGGTTGAAAGCAGACGGAATGTATTTCCGATTGCAGCCGGCATCCGGGCAATAATACCTGCGAATATAATCAGGGAAATACCGTTACCGATTCCCCGCTCGGTAATCTGTTCACCCAACCACATGATAAAGGCGGTTCCCGCCGTCAGGGTCATCACGGTCATGAGCCTGAATCCCCAGCCGGGATCTATAACCACTGCCGCCCCACCGGGAGACATCATTTTCTCTAGACCGATACTAATACCGAACCCCTGGATTACACTGAGCAAAATCGTACCGTACCGTGTATACTGCGTGATCTTTTTACGCCCCTGCTCGCCTTCCTTTGACAAACGCTCCAGATGGGGAATGGTCACGGTCAAAAGTTGAAGAATAATCGATGCACTGATATAGGGCATAATCCCGAGGGCAAAAACAGAAAGCCGCTCTAAAGCGCCGCCGGAAAACATATCAAAAAGACCCAGCAGCGTCCCTTTTGCCCGGGCAAAAAAAGAGGCCAGTGCCACCGTGTCTATGCCCGGCGTCGGAACATGCACACCGATACGATAGACGATAAGCAGCGCCAACGTATATAAAATTCTTTTCTTGAGTTCAGGTATCTTGAATATATTGCCGAACCCGCCGCCAAGCATATTATAGAACCTCTACATTTCCGCCAGCAGCGATTATTTTTTCCCTGGCGCTTTTACTGACGCAGTTCACTTTAATCGTGAGCGGAATTTTGATCTCTCCGTGTCCAAGAAGTTTAATCCCGTCCCTTGGACCTTTGACAAGACCGGCCCGAACGATTTCTGCCTCATCCACAGTACTGCCGCTTTCAAATATTGAGAGGTCCCGAATATTGATTACAGATATTTTCTTTTTAAAGATATTGGTAAAACCACGTTTGGGCAGTCGGCGATGAATCGGCATTTGTCCACCTTCAAACCCGGGTCTTACCCCGCCGCCGCTTCGGCTATTATGCCCCTTTGACCCCCTGCCGGCTGTTTTACCACTACCTGAACCTACCCCGCGTCCCACACGTTTTCTCGCCCTGCGTGATCCGTCGGGAGGTGACAACTCACTTAGCTTCATCTATCTTTTCCTCAACTTTCACCAGATGTGATACTGTGTTGACCATCCCTCGAGTTGAAGGCGTGTCTATAAGTTCAACGGTTCTGTTAAGTTTTGTCAGTCCCATTCCGCGCAATACTCTTCGATGCTTTTCAGGCCTTCCAATCATGCTTTTAACAAGCGTTACCCTTAATACTCCACTCATTTATCATCCCTTATGGTTTAACTACTATAGCCGATGACCGAAGATTCCCCTGGATTATTGCATTTGTAATCATCAATGGTCATTCTTGAATCTTTAATTCTAAAGGTCTTCCACGCCGATACCGCGTCTAGCAGCCACCTGTTCTCTACTCTGCAATTGGCAGAGTCCTTCAATGGTTGCCTTAACCACATTGTGAGGGTTGTGTGAACCCATACACTTCGTAAGAATATCCTGGACTCCCGCAGCTTCAAGCACCGCTCGAACAGCGCCGCCTGCAATAAGACCGGTTCCTTGGGAAGCAGGTTTTAACAAAACACGTCCGGCACCATACTTTCCGATAACCACATAAGGTATTGTTCCGTCGACTAAGGGGAATTTCACCATGTTTTTCTTAGCTTTTTCTATACCTTTTCGGATCGCTTCGGGCACCTCTCCTGCTTTTCCAAGCCCTTGGCCGACACTCCCTTCGCCATCACCAACCACCACGATTGCACTAAAGCTGAAACGGCGTCCGCCTTTGACAACTTTTGCAACCCGGTTAATGTAAACGACCTTATCGATTAATTGATTTTCGCCTTTATCCTGTTTGAACAAAAATCTGCCTCCTTCACCGTGAATGACTCTAATTAAGATTTTACCCTGTCACAATAAGTTACTTAATTTTTGTGAGTTGCAATTAAATATTCGTATGCCAACTCCTTAAAAATCCAGTCCTGCCTCACGTGCACCCTCAGAAACAGCTTTAACCCGTCCGTGATATAAAAAACCATTTCGGTCAAAAACAACTTGACGTATACCCTTTTGTATCGCCCGTTCCCCCAAGAGTTTCCCAACAAAATCTGCCTTAGCAATTTTGTTTTCAAATACAGGCTGTTCCTTTACGGATTTATCCAAACTTGACGCCGCCACCAGAGTTTGTCCACGTGTGTCATCAATGACCTGGGCATAAATGTGTTTTGCGCTTCGGAAAACACTCAGTCTCGGCCGTTCCTGTGTGCCGACAAGATTCTTTCTGATTCTCTTTTTTCGCTTTAAACGCGCTCTTTTTTTTGAATTCAAAGATCCCATATTTTATACCTTATGCTGCTTTTGTTCCTGCTTTTCCGGCTTTCCGCTGAATATACTCTTCGGCATATTTTATTCCTTTGCCTTTATAGCATTCCGGCGGCCTTAATCTCCGAATAGATGCAGCGGTATGGCCCAGCAGCTCTTTATCGATACCGGTGAGTGTGATAACATTTTTTTTGTCAACAGATGCCGAGATGCCTTCGGGAAGATCGAATTTGATCGGATGTGAGTATCCGAGGTTAAATTCGATAACATTGCCACTCAGAGTGGCCCGATAACCGATGCCGTTTATTTCCAGTACTCTTTCAAATCCTTGGTTCACGCCGACAACCATGTTGGCCACCAGACTTCGGGTCAGTCCGCGAAAAGCCTGACTGGACCTGTCATCATTAATGGGGACCACACGGATCGTCTTGTCTTCTATTTCTAGATCCACTGCGGGATGGACGTTTCTTTCAAGAGTGCCCTTTTCGCCCTGGACAGTAATGACTCTGTCTTTATAAGTGATCTTCGTCTTTTCAGGTATGGGTATGGGTGTTTTACCTACTCTGGACATTCCTTACTCCTTTTTACCAAATATTGCAGAGGATCTCTCCCCCCACATTTAAGGCCCTGGCTTTTTTATCCGTCATTATCCCCTTTGATGTCGATAAAATAGCAACCCCCGTACCGTTCAGAACCGGCTTTATATCCTTGCTTTTGGCATAAGAACGTCGACTCGGTTTACTAACACGGTTAAGACCAAAAATCGCGTGGGTGTCTCTCTCGTCATACTTAAGATAAATCCGCAGTATGCCCTGCTTCTTATCTTTGATGAACTTGTAATTTCTGATGAACCCTTCATCTTTCAATACTCGGGCCAATTCAATTTTAATTTTTGACCCTGGAATATCGACGCTGTTAAATTTTGCCTTTCCTGCGTTCCGGATTCGAGTCAGCAGGTCCGCAATTGGATCACTCATTGCCATAGTCTTCTCCGCTATTTAAATTAACGCTTTTATTTTTCCTTACAACGTATGGATACATATAATATTCTAATAACAACCCGATTGATTACCAGCTCGATTTCGTGACACCGGGAAGCTTACCTTGGGAAGCAAGATTCCGGAAACAAATACGACAAATTCCAAATTTCCTTAAAAAGCCTCTGGGCCTCCCGCAAATGGGACAGCGGTTGTATTGTCTCACCTTGAACTTGGGTTTTCGTATTGCTTTAATTCTAAGTGATTTTTTTGCCAAATCTTCCTCCCCTTAAGTTAAAGATTGAACGCTGGTCACAACGTCAACCTTACGACACACATCCTTTATTTTTCGTTTTTATTGTTCAATTGCGAAACGGCATGCCCAATAGTCGCAGAAGTTCTTTCCCTTCTTTATCGTTCTTTGCAGTCGTAACGATGGATATATTAAGACCTTGAATTTTATCGATTCTATCGTAATCGATTTCAGGAAATATAATCTGCTCTTTAACCCCAAGGCTGTAATTGCCGTGACCATCAAGGGCTTTTCCCGATAAACCTCTAAAGTCACGAACACGGGGCAATGCGATGTTTACCAATTTATAATAAAAATCATACATCCGGTTGTGGCGTAGGGTCACCATGCACCCGATGGGCATTCCTTCCCTCAGCTTAAACGCTGCGATAGATTTTTTGGCACGGGTAATCACCGGATGCTGGCCTGCGATCATTTTAAGCTCCTCGGCTGCTGATTCGAGGAGTTTGATATTATGAATCGCTTCGCCAAGCCCCATATTCAAAACCACCTTGTCAAGTTTAGGAACCTGCATGATGTTCTTGTATTTAAAGGTCTCGAAGAGTCTGGGGACAACTTCTTTTTGATAATATTCTTTTAACTGTGACATTCAATTCCTCCGGAACGCGATCCTAAGAATCTATGATCTCATTGCATTTCCTGCAGACACGAATTTTTTTTCCATCCTCAAGACGCTTCATTTTTATACGAACGGGGGTAATACACTTATTGCACAGCAACATAACGTTGGACCAATGGATCGGAGCCTCGCTCTCAACAATTCCGCCCTGTCTGTTTTTTGCGCTGGGTCGGGTGTGTCTTTTTGCCATGTTGATATTTTCAACAATAATTCGGCTGTTCTTTCTTTTTATATTCAGAACTTTACCGACTTTACCCTTATCTTTACCGGCAGTAACTTTTACTTTGTCGTCTTTTTTTATGTGACATTTATTATTTAACATGAATCAACTCTCCACACCTTGTAAAATCGCCGGGCTATAACACCTCGGGAGCCAACGATATAATTTTCATAAATCTTTTGGCTCGAAGCTCTCTGGCCACCGGACCGAATATACGGGTTCCGATGGGCTCCCTGTTTTGTGTGATTAAAACCGCTGAATTATCGTCGAATCGTATGAAGGATCCATCCGGTCTTCGGATTTCCTTTTTCGTCCGAACCACAACAGCCTTGAGTATATCGCCTTTTTTGACCTTGGTATTCGGTATCGCTTCCTTAACAGATACGACGATGATATCCCCAATACTTGCATATCGCCTTCGAGAACCGCCAAGAACTTTTATGCAATACAGCACCTTGGCGCCTGAATTGTCTGCCACGGTTAATCGTGTCTCCGCCTGAATCATCTTTCTAACTTTCCTTGTTTATGATGACTTCCGAAATAAATCGGACCCCTCATATCTTCGGCTTTAACGGTCTATTTTCGATTCTTTAACAGACGCTTATTATTAAAACCTAAAGTGAAACAATGGCAAAAAACTCCGTTTCCGATCTTTTGCCGTACGATAACAATCAAACAGCTTTTTCGACGACCTTGCTTATGCGCCAACGTTTGGTTTTACTTAGCGGTCTTGACTGAGTTATCGAAACCTTATCTCCGGATCGGCAAGCATTGTTTTCATCATGAACGGCGAACTTTGTGCGCCGCCGGATATATTTCTTGTAAAACCTGTGTTTAACGAGCCGCTCGACCAAAACGACAACGGTCTTGTCCATCTTGTCGCTGACCACTGTCCCGGTTATTTCTCTTTTTATTAAGTTTTTATTCATGACAACAACTATTCTGCCTTTTTATCCGATTCGAGTTGCTTTATTATGGTTTTGACCCTGGCGATGTCCCGCTTGGTCTGCTTCATTTTTTGGGGATTTTCAAGCTGTCCGGTCTCATGCTGAAAGCGTAGATTAAACAATTCCTGCTTAAGATCATCCACTTTCCGTAGCATTTCTCCGTCACTCAGCGCTCTGATCTCGCTCGCTTTCATTACAAATCACCTCTCTCTATGAACCTCGTTTTTACAGAAAGCTTATGTGAAGCAAGTCGAAGTGCTTCTTTTGCCAGTTCTCGGGGAACCCCCTCCATCTCATAAATTACTCTTCCGGGACGAATGACTGCAACCCATCCCTCGGGAGATCCTTTCCCTTTCCCCATCCTGACTTCAGCGGGTTTTTTTGTAAAAGGCTTATCAGGAAATATCTTTATCCACATCTTTCCGCCCCTTTTGACATGCCGTGTCATGGCGATACGGGCGGCCTCGATCTGTTTTGAACTGATTTTACCGCATTCTACGGCCTGCAATCCAAATTCGCCAAAATCGAGATTAGAGCCCCGATATGCAAGGCCTCTCATTTTGCCTTTCTGCTGTTTTCGAAATTTTACCTTCTTGGGACTAAGCATGTCCTCTATCTCCAATACGTCTGGGTTATGTACATATTATCCAATCACTTCGAGATCCTGTAAAACGCACGTCCTTGGGCTCTCACCGCGGTCCGTTGGGACGACGGTCTGTGATAGGAAGTTTCAATGGGATCTAACCGACCGGCACTGCATCTTTTTTTAAAATCTCACCTTTAAAAATAAACACCTTTACACCGATAATGCCGTATGTGGTTCGCGCTTCTATAAAACCGTAATCGATATCGGCCCTTAAGGTATGTAACGGTATTCGGCCCTCTCTGTACTGTTCGGTCCTTGCCATCTCTGCACCGCCCAGTCGACCTGAACATATAATCTTTATCCCCTCGGCCCCAAACCGCATGGCAGATGAGATGCCACGCTTCATGGCTCTTCGGAATGCAACCCGCCGTTCAATCTGAAGCGCGATATTTTCAGCTACAAGCTGTGCATCGATTTCGGGTTTTCTAACCTCCTGAATATCGATGATGACTTCATGGGAAATGAATTTTTCGAGCTCCTTCTTGAGCAATGTTATTTCAGCGCCTTTCTTTCCGATCACAATCCCGGGTCTGGAAGTAAAAACCCGGAGTCTGACACGCTTGGACGATCTTTCGATTTCAACCCTGGAAATGCCTGCGTGGTAGAGTCTCTTTTTCAAGAATTTTCGGATATTATAATCTTCCAGAATATAATCTGAATATTGTTTTCCGGCGTACCACCGTGATTCCCAGGTCTTTACAATACCCAGCCTTAATCCAATGGGATTTACTTTCTGGCCCAAGCTTTTACCTCCCTTTTAGGTCTAATCCTCAGATAAAATAACCGTAATATGCGCGGTTCTCTTTAAAATACGTGTACCCCTGCCGCGTGCCCGTGCTCTGAAGCGTTTCAATGTGGGGCCCTGGTCTGCGGTTATATTACGGATAACCAATGAATCCAGATCCATATCTGGATATTGATCTGCATTCGCCACAGCACTTTTGAGTGTTTTTTCGACGATAGATGCCGCCTTCTGCGGCATAAATTTGAGTATTTCAAGGCCCTCTTCCACCGGCCTCCCCTTAACAGCACCAACGATCATACGAACCTTCTGAGGAGAAATACGCACATATTTCGTTACAGCTCTAACTTCCATTACATACAGTTCCTTTTCTGAGCAACCTTAACGCTTCAGTCTTGATTTCTTATCAGCAGCATGACCATAATAAGTACGGGTCGGTGAAAATTCACCCAGTTTGTGTCCCACCATGTCTTCGGTGACAAATACCGGAACAAACTTTTTCCCGTTATGAACCGCCATTGTAATTCCCACCATCTCAGGAACAATTGTCGATCTTCTCGACCATGTCTTGATAACTCGGTTGCTCCGGGATTCCTGAGCGACAAGAACTTTCCGTAGTAATTTTTCTTCAACAAACGGACCTTTTTTCAACGATCGTGGCATAAACTACTCCTGCTATTTCTTGGTACGCTTTTTGACGATATAGCGACTGCTTTTCCGTTTCTTGCGGGTTTTAAATCCCTTGGAGGGCATCCCCCACGGGCTGCATGGATGTCGTCCGCCCGAAGATCTGCCTTCACCCCCGCCCATTGGATGGTCAACCGGATTCATGGCCACCCCTCTCACCTTGGGACGTCTCCCGAGCCAGCGCTTGCGTCCCGCTTTTCCGAGGGATATGTTCTCGTGAATCACGTTGCCAAGCTGACCGATGGTCGCCTTGCAATTCAAAAGAACCATCCGAACTTCACCGGATGGAAGCTTTACGAGGGCATAACGGTCTTCCTTTGCCATCAACTGTGCATATGTTCCGGCGCTTCTGACAATCTGTCCGCCTTTTCCGATTCGCAATTCAATGTTGTGAATATGGGTTCCCAGCGGAATATTACTCAGCGGAAGCGTATTTCCGGGTTTTATGTCTGCATCCGGTCCTGAAAGTACCGTATCGCCAACGCTAAGGTTCACCGGCGCCAGTATGTATCGCTTCTCACCATCGACATAATTGAGGAGAGCGATTCTCGCAGATCGATTGGGATCATATTCTATGGCGGCGACTTTGGCCGGAATTCCGGTTTTGTCCCTTTTAAAATCGATCATCCGGTAGTGCCGCTTATTTCCGCCGCCCCGGTGCCTGCATGTGATTCGGCCATGAACATTGCGGCCGCCTTTTTTCCTGAGGACTTTTAACAGGCTTTTTTCAGGGGCGGCACTTGTGATTTCATCAAATGTCGAATACGATTGAGCCCGCCTCCCGGGGGACGTTGGTTTAACTTTTTTTACAGCCATTCTTTACCCCTTTAAACTCCTTCAAAAAAATCGATACGCTCACCGGGCATCAATTTGACAATTGCTTTCTTCCAGTCTCTTCGTTTTCCGATAATCCGCCCTCTTTGCTTGGTCTTTCCCTTAACCTGTATGGTTTTTACACTGGCAACTTTTACGTTGAAAATGTCTTGAATCGCCCGTTTAATCGCAACTCGATTGGCATTGCGATCGACTTCAAACGTAATCTGGTTATAACTCTCTTTTTGAATGTTTGTCTTTTCAGTGATCAAGGGGCGTCTTATTAAATCGTACGGAATCATCCCAGCAGCCTCCCTTCAATAGACTTTAGCGAAGACTCGAGCAGTACCACATTCTTATGTTTAAGGATGTCGTAAACGTTCATTCCTTCTACTTTTAATACCTTTATGCCCGGAACATTTCTGGCGGACAGGACCAGGTGTTCATTGGTTTTCTCGGTGATAATCAAAGCATTCTGAGTGTCCAAGGCATCCATGACCTCCAGGAATTCCTTGGTTTTAATCCTTTCGAGATCAAGCTCGTCGAGAACCACAAGGTTGTCCTCCTTCAACTTGCTGCTCAGGGCCATCTTAATGGCCAGCCGCTTGACCTTTTTCGGAACCTGATAGGAATACGACCGGGGATCAGGGCCAAACACTGAGCCGCCGCCCCTTAACAGGGGTGACTTGACATCACCACGGCGCGCACGGCCGGTCCCTTTCTGTCTATAGAGTTTCTTTCCACTCCCCTTAACATCGCTGCGATGCTTTACAGATGCCGACCCAGCCCGTCTATTTGCGAGCTGCATGGTCACAACTTCATGCAACACATTCGATTTAACAGGTATGCTGAAAATGGTGTCCGGAAGTTCAGCCTGTGAAACTTTTTCTGCTTTACGATTAAGAACATCTACTATAGCCATAATTACGTCTCAAAAAATTATCATAAAAAAGATTAATAAAATTCTTCGTGAATTATTCCATCTATTCTGCAAATTTTGGTTTTTTGATCTCAATAACGCCGTGCCCGGATCCAGGAACTGCACCTTTTATCAGCATGATATTCTCTTCATGTCTGATGTCCACAATTTCCAAGTTTCGAGCCGTTTTACGCTCATTTCCATATTGCCCGGGCATTTTTTTGCCCTTGGTCACTTTTGCAGGTGTAGCACTACATCCGATGGAGCCGGGAATTCTGTGGCTGTGACTGCCGTGAGTCTTTTTACCGCCATGGAACCCATGCCGTTTAATGACACCGGAAAAACCCCTTCCTTTGGTGACGCCGGTTACATCAACACGTTCGCCAATCTTAAAAATGTCCGGTTTAATGGCTTGGCCGAGGCTGTATTCAGCTGGATTATCCACACGAATTTCACGCAGAAATGCAAAACGCGTATCTCCACTCTTTTTCAAATGTCCTTCCATGGGCTTGTTAACCCGAGATTTCTTTTTCTCGCCAAACCCAAGTTGAAGTGCATTGTATCCATCCGTATCGATCGTCTTTATCTGAGTTACCGAACACGGGCCCACCTGAACAACCGTTACCGGTATGTATTGACCTTCAGGGGTGAACAATCCTGTCATCCCAATTTTTTTACCTATCAATCCTTTACTCATTACCTTTATTCTGTCCCTTTGCAGCGCTTATGAAACGACCGCGTTAAATGCTACAGCTTAATCTCCACATCTACCCCGGGAGAAAGATCCAGTTTCATCAAAGCATCCACGGTTTGTTGAGTCGGTTCCAGAATATCGAGCAACCGTTTATGCGTTCTGATTTCAAATTGTTCGCGAGATTTCTTGTCCACATGAGGGGATCGCAGAACACAATACTTATTGATTCGTGTCGGAAGCGGTATCGGCCCGACCACTTTTGCTCCGGTTTTATTGGCCGTATCGACAATATCTGTAACAGACTGATCCAGAAGCTTATGATCGTATGCTTTGAGCCTGATCCTGATTTTAGTATTCATAATCATTTTTTTTATTTCTCTTTACTCCATAATCTCGCTTACCACACCGGCGCCAACCGTCCGACCGCCTTCTCTGATGGCAAACCTGAGTTCTTTTTCCATCGCGATGGGCGTGATCAACTCCGCCGTAATCGTTATATTGTCTCCAGGCATGACCATCTCTACACCCTCGGGCAACATCAAATTCCCCGTGACGTCCGTCGTCCTGAAATAAAACTGCGGCCGGTAACCGGTGAAAAACGGCGTGTGACGTCCACCTTCTTCCTTGCTCAAAATGTAGACCTCTGCCCTGAACTTCGTGTACGGTTTGATCGAACCCGGAACCGCAACAACCTGACCCCGCTCTACCTCGTCTCGCTTGGTCCCACGCATCAATACCCCGATGTTGTCTCCGGCTCGACCCTCATCCAAAAGCTTCCTGAACATCTCCACGCCCGTACATACCGTCTTCATCGTCGGACGAATCCCGACCACCTCTATGTCGTCCCCCACATGAACCACCCCACGCTCAACACGTCCCGTCACAACCGTCCCACGACCCGATATGCTGAAAACATCCTCTATCGGCATCAAAAACGGCTTGTCTATGTCACGCTTGGGCTCGGGTATAAATGAGTCCACCGCTTCCAGTAACTCAAAAATACACTTGGCTTCCTCGCTGTCAGGATCATCGCTCTCAAGGGCCTTTAATGCACTCCCACGGATGATCGGCGTGTCGTCTCCGGGAAACTCGTACTTGTCCAGCAACTCCCGAAGCTCCAACTCAACAAGCTCTATAAGCTCATCATCATCCACCATGTCGCACTTGTTTAAAAATACAACAATCTGCGGAACTCCCACCTGACGCGCCAACAATATGTGCTCACGGGTCTGAGGCATCGGTCCGTCATCTGCACCAACCACCAAAATGGCGCCGTCCATCTGAGCCGCCCCCGTGATCATGTTCTTGATGTAATCCGCATGACCCGGACAATCCACATGGGCATAATGACGGTTGACCGTCTCGTACTCAACATGCGCCGTCGCTATGGTTATTCCCCGCTCTTTCTCTTCCGGAGCCTTGTCTATCTGATCAAACGGCACAAAATCCGCCATCCCCTTCAAACCCATGTGCTTGGTTATCGCCGCCGTCAGGGTCGTCTTCCCGTGATCTATATGCCCTATCGTCCCCACATTAACATGCGGCTTGGTCCTCTCAAACTTTTGCTTCGCCATCTTTTTTCCTCCCTCTAAAACGGGTTAGCGATGAACACCTTATATTTCTCCCAACCCCATGGGATTAGATTGTTCCATTATGGGCGCACAATCCAAACGATTCCAAAATCTTACCATCTGTAATGGGCAAACGCCTTGTTCGCCTCGGCCATCTTGTGGGTGTCTTCCCGTTTCTTTACGGAAGCACCACGTTTATTGGCCGCATCCAAAAGCTCCGCCGCCAGTTTATCAACCATTCCCTTTTCAGATCTTTTACGCGCAAAACTGATAATCCAGCGAATCCCCAGGGCCGTTTTCCGCGACGGCCGAATTTCTGTTGGAACCTGATAGGTTGACCCCCCAACCCGGCGCGATTTAACCTCGATCATCGGCTTTACATTTTCAAGGGCCTGCTCAAAAATCTTCACGGGGGGCTCTTTGGTCTTTTGCTCGATGATATCGAATGCATCGTACAGAATTGACTCGGCCGTACTCTTTTTCCCGTCCCTCATAATACATTTTATGAATCTTGATACCAGCTTATTGTTATATTTGGAATCCGGCACAATGATCCGTTCGGGGACTTCTCTTCTTCTCGGCATAGATTACACCATCGTTATTATTTTGTTGTTTATTTTCCTGCTGCAGATCCAGGCACCCTGTATCGTGGATTATGGATCGTTGTTCTACTTGGGTTTTTTTGAGCCGTATTTTGATCTGCCCTGTTTCCGATCCTCAACCCCTAAGGTATCGAGTGTACCCCTAACGATATGGTACCTAACACCCGGCAAGTCCTTAACACGTCCGCCGCGAACCAGAACCACCGAATGCTCTTGGAGGTTATGGCCGATACCGGGGATATATGCGGTCACCTCTACACCGGTGGTCAATCGGACCCTGGCAACCTTCCGCAAAGCAGAATTGGGCTTCTTGGGCGTGGAAGTGTACACACGCGTACAGACGCCTCTTTTCTGGGGCGCCCCTTTGAGTGCCGGAGTATTGGTCTTCTTCTTTATTCGCTTTCTTCCTTTTCTAACCAGTTGATTAATTGTCGGCATTTTTTAAATGAGATCCTTTTGTTTTTATGGGCGAAATTCTACGTTGGCAAAATGATCATTATTAAGGATTAAAGGTTGTTTTGTCAAGCCTTTTCTTGGGATATAAATGATATTATTTATCCCAATGAATCCCTACCAGATAACCGTTTAGAGGAACCGTTCAGAACGGCAGCGCCACGGCATATGCCTAAGTCGTTACAACCTCCACATCTCTATATCTGGGAAGTCCGGTGCCGGCAGGAATAATCCTTCCCATAATGACGTTCTCTTTGAGCCCCTGTAATGTATCCACTTTCCCGGCAATACTGGCGTCGGTAAGAACTTTTGTCGTCTCCTGGAACGAGGCGGCTGAGATAAAACTTTCAGTGGAAAGTGACGCTTTGGTAATCCCCAGAATAAGCGGTTCTGCAACAGCGGGTTTCTTCCCCTTTTCGATGATTGCACGGTTAGTTTCCTCAAAAATTTTCCGGTCGACCTGTTCTTCCAGAATGAATTCGGTATCTCCGGCATCGAGAACCTTAACCCGCTGCATCATCTGTCGCACAATGACCTCGATGTGCTTGTCATTAATCCGGACACCTTGCAATCGGTAAACTTCCTGCACCTCATCCACGAGATATCGTGCCAGGGCAATTTCACCCTTAATATTCAATATGTCCTGGGGGATGGCGGATCCACTGATCAGCGCCTCACCCGCCCGGATATAGTCCCCCTCATATACGTTGACATGCTTGCCCCGTGAAATTAAATATTCTTTCTTTTCACCCACATCATCAATGGGGGTAACGGTGATTCTCTGTTTTCCTTTTTTGGTTGCCTTCGCTATTGAAACATACCCGTCGATCTGGCTCAACACCGCGGTTTCTTTCGGCTTTCGAACTTCAAAAAGTTCAGCCACCCTTGGGAGACCACCGGTAATATCTTTGGTTTTGGTGGTGGCTCTGGGCAGCTTCGCAATAACATCTCCAGCCTTAACCCCATCCCCTTCTTCAACCAGCAGAATGGCATTTATGGGCAGTAAATAACGTGCTTTGCCGGATGATTCCGTAAGGTTAGCGGTTTTTCCATCTTTATCCTTGATTGAAATCCTCGGACGTTCCTCGGCACTTTTAGATTCAATGATCGTACGACTCGATTTCCCGGTGACGGGGTCGACTTTTTCCTGCATGGTTTTACCGGCGCTGATATCGCCGAATTTAACCGTACCATCGACTTCCGTTATAATCGGCGTTGCAAAAGGGTCCCACGTTACGAGAAGGTCTCCGGCTTTGACACGAACACCGTTTTTGACCTCGATGAGCGCGCCGTAAATGACCGGGAAACGCTCTCTTTCCCGCCCGGAATCTCCAACCACGGCAATTTCACCCCCCCGACGGTTCATAACAACAAATCGATTTTCTGTTTTTTCCACCACATTGAGATTGATAAACTTAATTTTCCCGTCCGTCCTGGCTCTAATATCCGCCTGCTCAACTCTTCGGCTTGCGGTTCCACCGATGTGGAAGGTGCGCATGGTCAACTGGGTCCCGGGCTCTCCGATGGACTGGGCCGCAAGGATTCCCACGGCCTGACCGATTTCGATTTTGGTGCCGTGTGCGAGGTCTCGACCGTAGCACTTGGCACACACCCCTTGGCGACTCTTGCATGTCAGAACGGATCTTATTTTCACGCCCGTGAGCCCGACTTCTTCAATGGATTTTACAGCGTCTTCGTCCAGATCTTCTCCGGCTTTGACAATCACTTCATCTGTAAATGGATCGACGATGTCCTCTACGGCGACCCGCCCTAAAATTCTTTCTTCCAGGCGTTGTATAACTTCTCCACCCTCCATAAGAGACTCCACCTCGACACCCAGCATGGTACCGCAATCTTCCTCGTAAATAATGCAGTCTTGGGCAACGTCGGCGAGCCTCCGGGTAAGATATCCGGAGTTGGCGGTCTTGAGGGCCGTATCGGCGAGACCCTTTCTGGCGCCGTGGGTGGAAATGAAATATTGAAGCACGGAAAGGCCTTCCCGGAAATTGGCGCTAATGGGCGTTTCAATGATTTCACCCGATGGTTTTGCCATGAGTCCCCGCATCCCTGCAAGCTGACGCATCTGATCCTTACTCCCCCTGGCGCCGGAATCCGCCATCATATAGATGGAGTTGAAACTGTCTTCCACAACAGGCTTTCCCGCCTCGTCCAGGACAGGATTGCCATCACTGTCGATGACAGGGGACACCCGCAAGGCTTTCATCATCTCGTCCGCCACATCGTCGGTTGCCTTTGCCCAAATATCGATGACCTTGTTATATTTTTCACCTTGGGTGATAAGGCCCTCGGTATATTGCAGGCCGATCTTTTCGGCCTGTTTTTCGGCGTTTTTTAAAATATCCCATTTGGCCGACGGTATGATCATGTCGTCAATGGAAATGGATAGACCGCCTTCGGTGGAGTACTCGTACCCGATATCTTTTAACCGGTCGGAGAGGATGACCGTGGCCTTTGGGCCCAAGTTTCGGTATGCATAATCAACCAGTTCGGTCAACGTCCGTTTATCTCTGATGTTGTTGATCATGGAAAACGGTATCTCAGGTCGCTTGTCGATCACCTGAAAAATGTGGTGACCTTCATCGGCAAAAACAATGTCGCTGATATCGCTTTCTTCAAGGGCAAAAATTTGGTCCGCACTCTCATCTGAAACACTGAATATACGTTTGAATTCGTCCTTTCTGCAAAGACCGATAAGGCCTTCATTATCCCGGTCAAGTCCCTTGGAATATTGAGCGACCATTTCGATAAAATCGGCGCCGGACTGTAGATTTTCAAAAACAGCCTTGGCCTTGTCTTCTTCGGCAACCTCGATATGACGGAGCATCATGATGTTATCTTTGGGGATAATTTCCCATAAAAGGATGCGTCCCACCGTCGTATCAAACCTTTTTCCGTCGATCCGAACCGTTATTTTTGCATGAAGTTCCACGGCGTTGGCATCGTATGCACATCGGACCTCTTCAGGATTTGCAAATATTTTTCCTTCGCCTTTTGCCCCGGTTACCCCTCGGGTCATGTAATAGATACCGAGGACTATATCCTGACTGGGCACAATGATCGGACTACCATTGGCCGGGGAAAGGATGTTGTTGCTCGACAGCATCAATGCCCTGGCCTCAATCTGAGCTTCTACGGAAAGCGGTATATGAACCGCCATCTGATCACCGTCGAAGTCAGCATTAAACGCCGTACAGACCAGTGGATGGAGCTGAATGGCCTTTCCCTCGATGAGAATCGGTTCGAATGCTTGAATACCCAGTCGGTGAAGGGTGGGCGCACGGTTTAAAAGAACCGGATACTCTTTGACAACCTCATCCAATGTGTCCCAGACCTCTGGAACTTCTCGTTCCACCATCTTCTTGGCGCTTTTTACCGTGGAAACAAGCCCCTTTTGTTCAAGACGATAATAAACGAAGGGTTTGAACATCTCCAGGGCCATTTTCTTCGGCAAACCGCACTGGTGGAGCCTTAGATTCGGCCCGATGCTGATAACGGTACGACCGGAATAATCGACCCGCTTGCCCAACAGGTTTTGTCTGAAACGCCCCTGCTTGCCTTTCAAAGTATCGCTGAGAGACTTTAACGGGCGTTTATTGGTCCCCATAATCGCTCTGCCGTGCCGGCCGTTGTCAAAAAGAACGTCCATGGATTCCTGAAGCATCCGCTTCTCATTGCGGACAATAATGTCCGGCGCCTTTAATTCCATAAGGCGTTTTAAACGATTGTTCCGGTTAATGACCCTGCGATACAGATCATTGAGATCCGATGTGGCAAATCTTCCCCCCTCCAAAGGGACAAGGGGTCGCAAATCCGGCGGCAGGACAGGAATAACATCCATGATCATCCAGGTGGGATCGATTCCCGATCGTCTGAAGGAATCGATAATCCTGAGTCGTTTGGAGAGTTTCTGCCGTTTGGCAACAGATCCGGTGGAATTGATTTCGGCCTTCAATTCCTTGTATAGTGTTTCGAGTTCGATCTTCTCCAGTAGTTCTTTGATGGCTTCGGCACCGATTCCTGCTTCGAATTTGTTTCCGTAAATATCCCGGGCTTCTCGATACTTCTCTTCCGATAGAAGTTGATAGGCCTTTAGATCGGTTTCTTTAGGATCTATGACGATGTAGCTGTCAAAGTAAATGACCTTTTCAAGATTTTTTAGCGTCAGATCAATCAGATTGCCGATCTTGCTCGGAAGGCTTCTCAAAAACCATATATGAGAACAGGGTGTGGCGAGTTCGATGTGTGCCATCCGCTCCCGCCGGACCTTGGATTGAATCACCTCCACGCCGCATTTCTCACAAATGACGCCCCGGTGTTTCATTCGCTTGTACTTGCCACAGTTACATTCGTAGTCCTTTGTCGGCCCGAAAATCTTGGCGCAGAAAAGACCGTCTCGTTCAGGCTTAAACGTTCGATAATTGATGGTTTCAGGCTTTTTAATCTCTCCATGCGACCATTTTAAAATCTCTTCGGGTGATGCCAGAGCAATCTTAACACCTGAAAAAAGCTTTGGATCAGTCGGTTTGGTGAAGAAATCGTATAAAGTTTCCATTTTTTTTCCTGTTTTATGTTTCTTCGATTAGGGTTATGTCCAGCCCCAAACTCTTTAATTCTTTTGTCAGCACCTTGAACGACTCGGGGAGGCCCGGATCGAGTGTATTCTGCCCTTTTACAATCTTTTCATACATGCGGGTTCTCCCCGCCATATCGTCGGATTTTACGGTTAAAAATTCTTGCAGCGCATGGGCCGCGCCATAAGCCTCCATGGCCCAGACTTCCATCTCACCCAGACGCTGGCCGCCGAATTGCGCTTTTCCTCCCAGAGGCTGCTGGGTAACCAGTGAATAGGGACCGATAGATCTGGCATGGATTTTATCGTCCACCAGATGATGAAGCTTCAGCACATACATGGTTCCGACGGTGATTTTTTCTTTAAAAGGTTCGCCGGTTCGACCGTCATACAGCGTGGTCTGACCGGTGGAGCTCAGCCCCGCTTCGGTGAGGAGAGACTTGATTTCAGATTCCTTGGCCCCGTCAAAAACCGGTGTGGCCATATAAACACCGTCTCGGTAGTGTTTGACAAATTCCCGCAATTCCTCATCGTCAAAGCCGTCGACCTTTTCCTGAACAGATGCTTCTGAAAATATTCGTTTAATTTTCTCTCGAAGGGCCTTGAGCTTCTGTTCTTCCATCAGCTTGTTGAGTTGATCCCCAAGACCCTTGGCCGCCCATCCCATATGAATCTCCAGAACCTGGCCGACATTCATTCGGGAAGGAACGCCCAGGGGATTCAGGACCATATCCACCGGTGTACCGTCTTCAAAATAGGGCAGATCTTCCTGGGGAAGAATTCTCGATACGACGCCTTTATTACCGTGACGTCCGGCCATCTTGTCGCCCACGGACAGTTTTCGCTTCATGGCCACATAGACCTTAACCATTTTAATGACGCCCGGCGGAAGATCATCGCCTTTTTCATACCGGCTGACGTGTCGTTCAAAAGAATCTCTGCAAATCTCACACTGATTCCTGTATATTTCCAAAATGTCGTGGACCTGTTCGGTCAACTGCGGACTTTCCAGGACGATCCCTTCGAGCTGGGCCAGTGGTATTTTGGCCAGGGTCTCGGAATCTATCTTGCTCCCTTTCGAAATCAGAACTTTCTTGCCTTTTTTAAGGGGTGAATGACATTTCTGCCCCACGAGGATTTTTTCAAGCTCCGAACGGGCAACCGTTCCGATGACAACGAGTTTTTCATCCCTTTCTTTTTCAAGGGCAACGATCTCGCTATCTTCAATCGCTCGGGAACGGTCATCCTTTTCGACGCCCCGTCTTGAAAAAACCTTGGCATCAATGACGATCCCCTGAACACCGGGGGGTACCCGTAAAGACGTATCCTTCACATCCCCGGCTTTTTCACCGAAAATGGCCCGCAAAAGTTTTTCTTCAGGAGAAAGCTGTGTTTCACCTTTGGGGGTAATCTTTCCCACCAGGATATCTCCCGGACCGACTTCCGCGCCCAATCGAATAATGCCGCTTTCGTCAAGATCCTTTAGGGCTTCTTCTCCCACATTCGGGATGTCCCGGGTAATGTCTTCCTTGCCCAGCTTGGTGTCCCGGGCAAGAATTTCAAATTCTTCAATATGGACGGAGGTATAAACGCCGTCCCGGTGAAGCCTTTCCCCCACCAGAATCGAATCCTCAAAATTATAACCACCCCACGGCATAAATGCCACGGTAATATTTTTCCCCAGAGCCAGTTCCCCGAAGTGTGTCGCCGGTCCGTCTGCAATGATTTCCCCGGCCTTGACTTCCTGTCCTTTTCTGACGATGGGGCGTTGATTGAAACAGGTATTCTGGTTTGAACGGACGAATTTTGAAAGGTTGTGAACCGTCACAGGCAGGTCGACGCCTGGGTCACCGTCCACCGTATTATTCCTCAGAACGATCCGGGACGCATTCACGTCCACCACGGTGGCATCGCGCTTTGCAACCACTGTAACCCCCGAGTCTTTGGCAACCACGCCCTCAATTCCTGTACCCACAAGGGGTGCTTGACTAACGATCAGCGGAACTGCCTGACGCTGCATGTTCGATCCCATCAGTGCTCTGTTGGCGTCATCGTTTTCCAGAAACGGAATAAGGGATGCAGAAACACTGACAAGCTGGTTGGGAGAGATGTCCATCAGCTCGATATCTTCGGCTTTGACCATCATAAATTCTCCGCCGACTCTGGATGTTACCAACGGGTTGACATATTTCTTATTTTCATCGATCTGTGCATTGGCCTGGGCAATCGGGTGCTCCTTTTCCTCAAAAGCCGTGAGAAACCTGACCTCATCCTGAACAGTGGAATCTTTGACAACGCTGTACGGCGTTTCAATGAATCCATATTCATTGACCCGGGCATACGTGCTCAGAGATACAATAAGGCCGATGTTCGGACCTTCCGGCGTTTCTATGGGACAGATTCTCCCATAATGGGAAGGATGAACGTCCCTGACCTCAAACCCGGCTCTCTCCCGGGTCAACCCCCCCGGTCCCAGGGCACTCAGGCGACGCTTGTGGGTCGTTTCTGAAAGGGGGTTTGTCTGATCCATGAATTGACTGAGCTGGCTGGTCCCGAAGAACTCTTTAACCACAGCGGAAACAGGCTTGGGATTGGCCAGATCGTGCGGCATCAATGCATCGACCTCCTGCAGACTCATCCGCTCTTTGATGGCACGTTCCATTCGAACCAATCCGATGCGGTACTGATTCTCCAAAAGCTCACCCACCGCACGCACCCGTCGATTCCCCAGATGATCGATATCGTCGATGGTCCCCTGTGCGTCTTTGAGTTCTATGAGGGTTTTAGCTGCCAGGAGAACATCCTCTTTTCTGAGGGTTTTCAATTCAATGGAAGAATCAATGCCCAGGCGGATGTTAATCTTCATTCGCCCCACACCCGAAAGGTCGTAATAGGCCGATTTGAAAAACATGTGGTCGACAAAGTCCTGGGCCACCTCCGGCGTTGCCGGATTCCCGGGCCTGAGTCTTCGATATATTTCAATGAGCCCTTCTTCTTTTGTTTCGATCTTGTCCAGAAGGAGGGTTTTGTGAATCGAGTCACTGGTGGTGACGTCGTCGATGAACAGCAATTCAAATTCGGAAACACCGGCATCACCCAACGCTTTAAAATTTTCTTCGTTAAACGTCTCGTTGCATGTTACGATGGTGTCTCCGCTGTCTGGATGAACAATTGTTCGGGCAAATACTTTACCGGAAATATCTTCGACACTGATGGGAAGTAAGGTTATAGTGGCCGATTTTAACCGTTTGATTGCGGCTTTTGTAAACATGCGTCCTTTGGGCACAAGGATATCGCCGGTGTCGGGATCTTTGACATCCCGGCTCGCACGGTACCCCTTCACCAGATCCTCGTCGAATTCTTTGAAAATCCGTTTGCCCTGGATAAGAAACTTTTCTGTTTTGTAAAAATACGCCAGAATGTCTTCGGAACTAAAACCAAATGCTTTGAAAAGAATTGTAATCGGAAGTTTGCGACGGCGGTCGATTCGAATATTGACGATATCTTTGTGATCGATCTCCATATCGATCCAGGATCCCCGAACAGGTATAATTCTGCACGTGTAAATAACTTTGCCGCTGGAATGGGTCTTCCCTTTGTCATGATCGAAAAACACACCGGAAGACCTGTGGAGCTGACTGACCACAGCACGTTCGGTCCCATTAATAATAAAGGTCCCATTTTCCGTCATCAACGGAATGGTACCGAAATAAATTTCCTGCTCTTTGATATCACGGATATTGGTGATTCCGGTTTCTTTGTCGATATCGTACACAACCAGTCTAACGGTGATACGGAGTGGAATTTCGTAAGTCATTCCCCGATGAATGCATTCCTGGACACTGTGCTTTATCTCACTGAATCGATAGGATACAAATTCGAGGGAAGCACTTCCGGTAAAATCCTTTATCGGAAATACCGACTTGAATACAGCTTGCAATCCAATGTCTTTCCGCTTTTCCGGAGCAACATCTCTTTGTAAAAGCCGGTCGAATGATTCCCGTTGCACCGCGATAAGGTCAGGGATATCAACGATCTTTGGTATCTTCCCGAAACTCTTCCTTATCCGCTTATTTGCCAAAATCCTTTCCGACATGGGGTCTCCAATATCTTAAATTGGGTTAAGGGTTATGGGTACCGATGACGGGGGATGGGGTATGGCCCATATGACCCAAACCCCTCCCCGTTTCATCATTACCCACTGCCGATCAACTGTTGTGGATGATCTTTTCTGGGTTACTTGATTTCAACCTGAGCACCGGCGTCCTCAAGCTGGGCCTTGATTTTTTCAGCCTCCTCCTTGGAAATGCCTTCCTTGACAGGCTTGGGGACTTCATCCACCAACGTTTTGGCATCTTTTAAGCCCAGGCCGGTAATGGCACGGACTTCCTTGATAACCTGTATCTTTTTGTCGCCGAATGTTGTCAGAATAACATCAAATTCGGTCTTTTCTTCTTCCGCGGCACCTCCGGCTTCAGTAGGAACCCCACCCGCAACAACCATGGGCGCAGCCGCGGAAACTCCGAATTTTTCTTCCATTTCTTTAACGAGCTCCGATAAATCAAGTACCGTCATATTTGCAATAAATTCAATTACATCTTCTTTTGTAATATCAGCCATTTTATTTTTCCTCCAGCTTACCTATTAATGTCCTCTATATCTGTCGAATCATTGGTTGTTTAAATTAAATTAGTTGGATTCCCACACATCCGGTCGTTATGGTTTCTATCCATTGTCAACCCGCTTCTTTCTGATCCTTAACGGCCTGCAATACGTTCAAAAATTGCACCGGTATGGCGTTCAGGGTTCGGACGAAACCGGAAACAACCCCGTTTGCCGTCGAAAGGAACTGGCCGAGAAGCTCTTCACGGGAAGGCAGGGTCGCCAACGTCTTGATGGCACTTAAATCAAGCACCTTGCCGCCCATAACACCGGTTTTAATTTCCAGATTTTTGAACTCTCCTGAAAATTGCGTCAGAACCTTCGCCGGCGAAACCGGGTCGTCATAGCTAAGGGCAACGGCACTCGGACCTTTGAACCAGTCTTTGATCAGAGCGACATCGGTTTCCTCAGCAGCTCTTATAAGCAGTGAATTCTTGACCACCTTGTATTCGATTTCATGCTCTCTGAGCTTCCGCCTTAAGTCATTAATAGTGGTTACATCAAGGCCCTTGTAATCGGTTACAATTACAGCCGTGGACTTTGCAAACTTTTCATGAAGATCTTTTACGATCTCTTTCTTTTTATCTATCCGCACAACTCAATACACCTCCTTCCTTAATCCGTAAAAACCGGAGGCAACAACTTATCAAAATAGTTTGTCTCGGTAGGCCGGCTTCGCCGCTTAAACACAACCAAGTGCACCTACGGTCTTTGACAGAAATAATTTTATGAACCAAGTATGTTTAAAAAAATGTCACCATCGGCACGCAGACAATCCGTTTTTCAAACGGGCTTTCCTCGGTGATTACGTCCAGAATCCTCGCGATTTGGTTTATATTGGGATGGAAAAATCAAAATTGCAAATCCACACTGGAAGCAGTCTATTTGACCAAGTCTTTGATACTGGCGGCATCGATCTTAATTCCGGGCCCCATGGTCGTAGATATGGCAATACTTTTTAGGTAGGTCCCCTTACTGGAAGCCGGTTTGAGACGAATAATCGTTTCTAAAAATGCAGATGCATTCTGGACAATCTTATCTACCCCGAAAGAAACTTTACCCATTGGGACGTGCACGATCCCGGCTTTTTCAACCTTGAAATCAATTTTTCCTGCCTTGAGCTCTTCGACCGCCCTGGCGATCTCAAAGGTTACGGTTCCGGTTTTTGCATTGGGCATCAAGCCTCTTGGGCCGAGAAGTCTTCCGATTTTTCCAACAGAACCCATCATATCCGGAGTTGCAACGGCTTTATCAAAACCAAGCCACCCATCTTTGATTTTTTCTATCAGATCATCGTTTCCGACAAAATCAGCGCCTGCATCGGTCGCTTCTTTCTCTTTTTCACCCTTAGCAAATACGAGAACCTTGACTTCCTTGCCAAGACCGTTCGGCAAAACCACCGTTCCTCGAACCATCTGATCGGCATGTCTTGGATCCACCCCGAGACGCACCGCAACGTCAACCGTTTCATCAAAATTGGCATAAGACGCATCGATGGCTATTTGAACGGCTTCACTAATACTCGGTTTTTCCGCTACATCTACCTTTTTACGCGATTCTGTATACTTTTTACCCCACTTCGGCATCTTCTTTTGTTCACTCCTTTTTTAGACGACCTCAATCCCCATACTTTTAGCAGTACCGGCGATAATCTTACAGGCACCATCCAAATCGATTGCATTTAAATCGACCATTTTCTGTTTGGCGATATCTTCGAGTTGCTGTCGTGTAACCTGCCCGACCCTTTCCTGCTTTGGGTCACCGGCGCCCTTTGCAATCTTCGCCGCCATTTTCAAAAGCACAGATGCGGGCGGCGTTTTGGTGATAAAGGTAAATGATCTGTCCTGAAAGACGGTGATCACAACCGGAATGATCATACCTTCATCCTGGGCGGTTCGGGAATTGAACGCTTTACAGAAATCCATGATATTTACGCCGTGCTGCCCCAGTGCCGGGCCAATCGGGGGAGACGGATTGGCCTGCCCGGCCGTCACCTGCAGTTTTATCTGTGTCATAACCTTTTTTGCCATCTTATCTTATTACTCCTGTTTATTTGCTTGCCCCGTCAAATGACTTCGGGGTCGTCGGCCTAATTTGGTTTATCCCGATATATCTGCCAATGATTCGCGGCGGAAACCACTGGCGATTAAAGCTTTGCAACCTGCACGAACTCGAGTTCCACCGGTGTCGAACGACCAAAGATGCTGACGAGAACTCTGATCTTACCCTTCTCGGGGTTAACCTCATCGACGACGCCGTTAAAATTCTTAAAAGGCCCGTCTACCACACGAATTTCATCCCCGGTTTCAAAAAAGTATTTCGGCTGTGGTTTAAGTTTTCCGGCCTCCATACGGTTTAGGATTTGCTGGGCCTCTTCATCGGATATGGGTGTCGGTTTCTCTCGCCCCCCAAGGAAACCGGTTACCTTTGCAGTGTTGTTGACAATGTGCCAGGTTGCATCGTCCAGTTCCATCTTAACCAGTATGTATCCGGGATAGAACTTGCGAGAAGATGTTTTTCTTTTTCCTTTAACCAGTTCGACAATCTCCTCGGTAGGGACGACCACCTCTCCGAATTTCTCAGGTTGGGAAAAAGACGCAATTCGTTCCTCCAAGGCCAATTTGACCTTGTTTTCAAATCCGGAATAAACATGGACAATATACCATTTAAGCGCCAATTTCCTATTCTCCCCTTTCATTGAAGAACCACACGGATGATACTCGACAGGCCAAAGTCCACCACCCCAAGAAAAAGGGATATTATCATCACCAGAATCAGCACGACAACCGTAGAGCCTATGGTCTGCTTTCGTGAGGGCCAAACAACCTTTTTCAGCTCTATTTTGACTTCTCTCAGGAACTGAATCCAAGTGTCGATGGTGCCTTTTATTTTTCCGGGCTCACCCTTGGTTTTGGACAACGCTTTTGTTCTGGCCAAAGTTTGCGGCTTTTGAACATCTTTTCCAGAACCTGCAAATAATGCGGTCTTTTTTACGGCAGAATCATTTCCTGCCCGGGGTGATGCCTCGGCTTCGGCATTCTTTCTTCTCTTTTTCTTTGGACTTTTTTTTCTTTGTAATCTTGCCATTATTGCCCTAAACTTAGATTCAAAACAAAACCATCAAATAACACTTGACCACCGGATTGAATCGTAAAAATCAACCCGTCAGGAAAATTTTATCGTTGCACGACGTTTTTTTATACTGTCAAAATAATATGGCAGGCCAGGAGGGATTCGAACCCCCAACACCCGGATTTGGAGTCCGACGCTCTACCGTTGGAGCTACTGGCCTACACCGTTCAACGCCTTTAAAACCCTTTACGTTTATAAAAAACAAACGGCCCTGATTCTCCATGCTGTTCCGGAAGTAAAACCATTTATTTTGTCTCTTTATGAATCGTGTGTTTCCTACAAAATCTGCAATACTTGCTGAATTCCAGCTTGTCCGGTGTGGTCCGTTTATTTTTGGTCGTCGTATAGTTTCTTCTTTTGCATTCAGTGCATGCAAGTGTAACAATTATTCTCACCAGAAGACTCCTTCAGTTACTCCTCGATAATCTCGCTTACCACACCGGCGCCAACCGTCCGACCGCCTTCTCTGATGGCAAACCTGAGTTCTTTTTCCATCGCGATGGGCGTGATCAACTCCGCCGTAATCGTTATATTGTCTCCAGGCATGACCATCTCTACACCCTCGGGCAACATCAAATTCCCCGTGACGTCCGTCGTCCTGAAATAAAACTGCGGCCGGTAACCGGTGAAAAACGGCGTGTGACGTCCACCTTCTTCCTTGCTCAAAATGTAGACCTCTGCCCTGAACTTCGTGTACGGCTTGATCGAACCCGGAACCGCAACAACCTGACCCCGCTCTACCTCGTCTCGCTTGGTCCCACGCATCAATACCCCGATGTTGTCTCCGGCTCGACCCTCATCCAAAAGCTTCCTGAACATCTCCACGCCCGTACATACCGTCTTCATCGTCGGACGAATCCCGACCACCTCTATGTCGTCCCCCACATGAACCACCCCACGCTCAACACGTCCCGTCACAACCGTCCCACGACCCGATATGCTGAAAACATCCTCTATCGGCATCAAAAACGGCTTGTCTATGTCACGCTTGGGCTCGGGTATAAATGAGTCCACCGCTTCCAGTAACTCAAAAATACACTTGGCTTCCTCGCTGTCAGGATCATCGCTCTCAAGGGCCTTTAATGCACTCCCACGGATGATCGGCGTGTCGTCTCCGGGAAACTCGTACTTGTCCAGCAACTCCCGAAGCTCCAACTCAACAAGCTCTATAAGCTCATCATCATCCACCATGTCGCACTTGTTTAAAAATACAACAATCTGCGGAACTCCCACCTGACGCGCCAACAATATGTGCTCACGGGTCTGAGGCATCGGTCCGTCATCTGCACCAACCACCAAAATGGCGCCGTCCATCTGAGCCGCCCCCGTGATCATGTTCTTGATGTAATCCGCATGACCCGGACAATCCACATGGGCATAATGACGGTTGACCGTCTCGTACTCAACATGCGCCGTCGCTATGGTTATTCCCCGCTCTTTCTCTTCCGGAGCCTTGTCTATCTGATCAAACGGCACAAAATCCGCCATCCCCTTCAAACCCATGTGCTTGGTTATCGCCGCCGTTAGGGTCGTCTTCCCGTGATCTATATGCCCTATCGTCCCCACATTAACATGCGGCTTGGTCCTCTCAAACTTTTGCTTCGCCATCTTCGAAATCCTCCCATGAATTTTGGAATTGATTTTTTAATCTGCTTTTTTTAAAAAACGACGTTAATACCTTTCAAGGCCTATTGAGATCGGTTATACCGCCAACAATGCTGGAGCCCACGACCGGAATCGAACCGGTGAACCTCTTCCTTACCAAGGAAGCGCTCTACCGACTGAGCTACGTGGGCACGCCTTTTTAATTTTTAGGCTCCTTGAAGACGGTTAACGTTCAATCTGGAGCGGGAGACGAGACTCGAACTCGCGACATCCAGCTTGGAAGGCTAGAGCTCTACCAACTGAGCTACTCCCGCTAATATTAACTGAACGTATCACCTCAAAAATCCATTATCGTCAACAACAAATCCCCTCAAAAAGCGCAGTAAGAGTCATGCAGGAAGCCATGTAGTCTTTTTCGATCCCGGCAAACAAACCGAAATCTCCTACAACCGACTTACATTGAGGATGGTGGTGGGGGGAGGATTTGAACCTCCGAAGGCTTCGCCGACAGATTTACAGTCTGTTCCCTTTGACCACTCGGGAACCCCACCTGAAAGATATTTTTTTTACCGATGGAGCCAGAGACAGGAGTCGAACCCGCGACATCCTCATTACAAGTGAGGCGCTCTACCAACTGAGCTACTCTGGCAGCACATTCGAAAATTTTCGTTTTTTAGGACAAAATTAATCGGATTGCTTTTTAAACAAACCCCTTGTTCTTCGAGACGTCAGTTAATTCCATGGATATTGTTTTCTATTAAAACCATTTTTTATACTGAGTTTACTAAGAATTAGCAATCTTGATTTTCAGCGAATATAGCCGGATTTAGGCCAATATTCAAAATTATACCAATATTTACTTAAAATACCCCTTTTTTTTATCATTTTTCGCAAAAATCGACCGATGAACATCGCGATCATCATTTTGTCATTTTTTGTCATAATCGATTAAATTATTGGCAAAAATTCATGCCACACGCCGCCGAACACAATGGGCGGATTCGGATCTGCTTGTTATTACATCTTTTTTTTTATGGCCCACAACTCGCCATCCAATGGCATGCAAATTGCTATATCTATATTTCCATAAAAGCAAGAAAAATTTTGATCCGGAAAACGCCCATGGATAAAACAATGATGGCGTTGCCAGCCAGATAAAGCCTTGACAAGAACGATGATAGTTGTGTAATCGAACATCAACCCATGAATACCCATTTTTGCTTATTTTTCATCCTGAAAACCAGTGAATCGAGGAGTTTGATTTGATAAAATCGCGAGTTCTTTTTCTGCCTGTTTTTCTATGTTTCCTCATCGGCGGATGCGTTCAGCCTGTCCATAAAAAGTCCGTTTTACAAGACGGCGATTATGTAGTGGATCACGCAACCATTTCTGATCCTTTAAAATCGCCCGACCCTAATGATCCAAAAAGTTTTGAGGAAAACGATAATGCCGGGTCAGACCCGGCAGGCGCCCACGGGGTTGCAAAGCCCGCCGAAAATGTCGACCCCAAAGACTCAAAATCCTTTCCTGTGGATTCGGTGGTCACAGAAGATAATACAGAATCTTCAGATTCCAAGGATAAAATAAAAGATAAAAACAGTATCGCAAAAAATTCTATCCCAGGGGAAAAAATACAACCTGTTTTGGATGAAGCCCTTGTTTTTTGCCAGGCAGCCCAGGATTTTTGGCAAAAGGGAGAACTTGAAAACGCCCTTGAAGCTTTGGACCATGCCTACGCGTTGATCCTGGGGATAGAAACCGATGACACCGACAAACTCTTTCAGCAGAAAGAAGACCTGCGGTTTATGATTGCAAAACGAATTCTTGAAATTTATGCCTCCCGAAATATCGTTATCAACGGCAATTACAATGCCATACCCCTGGTGATGAATAAACATGTCCAGAATGAAATCAACCGATTAACCAACAACAGTGAAAAAAAATTTTTTATTGAATCCTATAAACGATCGGGGAAGTATCGCGCCTATATCGTATCGGCCCTTAAAGAAGCCGGTCTTCCGGTTGAATTGTCATGGCTCCCTTTGATTGAAAGCGGCTTCAAGGTCAATGCCCTTTCAAAGGCCAGAGCCCTTGGACTGTGGCAGTTCATTCCTTCCACCGGATACAAGTTCGGTCTCAATCGGGACAAATTCATCGACGAAAGGATCGATCCGGTTAAATCGACCCACGCTGCCATCGCCTATTTAAAAGAGCTGCATCAATTATTCGGGGATTGGTCGACGGTTCTGGCTGCCTACAATTGCGGGGAGGGAAAGGTACTTCGGGTAATACGGACCCAGAATATAAACTACCTTGACAATTTCTGGGATCTTTATGAACGTCTTCCTCTGGAAACCGCAAGATATGTGCCCAGATTTATTGCCACCCTTTATATCATTCAAAACAAGGAAAAATACGGTCTTGATTCAGTACCTCTGCAATCACCATTGGAATTTGAAACCGTCACCCTATCCAAACAGGTCCATCTTAAAAATGTTGCCAAAGAGATCGACGTTCCTTTAGAAACACTCGTAGAACTCAATCCCGAGCTCCGCTATCAGATCCTTCCCCAGGACCAATACCCCCTCAGGGTCCCCCCGGGCAAAGGAGACCTTCTTCTTGCAAAACTGGGGAAAATACCGGTTTCATATCCGCCCCAACGTGCGTATGTGTATCACCGAATCAGACCCGGCGAAAGCCTTTCCACCATTGCCAGACGATACCATACCAGCGTCAGCCGCATCAAACGCACCAACAACCTGTACCGATCGAATCTCATCGTTGCTGGGAAAACGCTTAAAATACCCCGCCGGGGGACCGTTGTTTACCCATCGAAAACGGTTACCCCGACCCGATCTGGAATCCCGTCAAACCATGTTGTTAGAAGTGGTGATTCACTCTGGATCATTGCAAAGCGATACGGTACGACAACAAAAAAGATCCAGGAGTTAAACAACCTGGCCACCACCCACCTGTATATCGGACAGGTTTTAAAGCTCCCGGGTTACACATCCGAAAAAGCGGACGCCGAGAATTTCAAGACCTATCGGGTCAAACACGGTGACACGCCTTTTCAGATCGCCCAGCTGTACAAAATGCCCTTGGAACGATTTCTTCATATCAACCGCTTAACACCCAGGAGTAATATTTTTCCAGGACAGAAACTGTTTGTGGAGTAGCCGACCCTCGATTGAGCTATTCCAGGGGACGGGGAGTTTTTCTTTTAAACTCTCAAATAAAGCGGAATGAATGATCAGCAGCGTAATCGTGCATTGTTTGAATGCATGAGTTTGTACGATGCAGTTGCTGATTATTCATGGAGCGGCTAAGTTAATAAAACATCCCGAACCCTCAGGTATATCGTTGGGAGGCAGGGTACGGATCCGCGTTGGTATACATATGCTGATTTTGCCGTCATTTCCGAGTGGGGCCTTAAAATGCATAAAATTTCCATCAAGCAGATTCCCGCAGGACCGTTTCAGGTTTTAACCTATCTGGTGGTATGCCCCCGGACGCGCCATTCGGTGATCATTGATCCCGCCGGAGATGAAGACAAACTTTTAAGCTTAATTCAAACCGAAAGGCTCCGGGTTAAATACATTCTGAACACCCATGGTCATGCCGATCATGTATTGGGGAACGCGAAGCTGAAAGATGCTCTCAAAATTCCAGTGTGCATGCATGAAGACGAAAACCGCTTTTTTTCCCTTCCGGAAGTACGAGAGGAATCTTCCCGTGAACTGGGGCTGCCACCGCCGGATCCTGCGGATATAACGCTCAAAGACGGAGACACCCTCGAAGCGGGAACCCTCAAAATAAAGGTTATCCACACACCGGGGCATACACCGGGGTCAGTCTGCTATTATGTCGACGGCAACCTCTTTTGCGGCGACACCCTGTTTGTCGGTGCCGCGGGAAGGACCGATTTAATCGGTGGATCCTTAGAGGCCCTTATCGAGTCCATAGAGAAAAAACTGATGGTGCTTCCTAAAGAGACCCGGGTCTGGCCGGGCCACGATTATGGAGAAAGCCCCACCTCCACCATCGGCAGAGAGATGGCGGAAAATCCGTATATTACCGATTTTATCCTGAACTTAGGGGTTTCGCCCCAATTGTAATGGTGGAATGCTGGAATAATGGAATAATGGTTTCTGGAATAATGCAATATTGGGTTAATGGTAAAATTTGCGATGACGATAAAATTAAAATGGCTAATATCCTTTTAAAAACCAATCTTCCAGTATTCCACTATTCCATTATTCCATTTTTCAGGCAAGCGTTCAAGCCTCAAAAAATAGCCTATTTTTTCAATAAGTTGTAGAATTCCCGAGACGTTGAATTATGACCCCATTTACTGATTTGAAAAAAACAGGCAAAAAATTATTTGGCGACTTTGGTGCCTGGGCCTTTGACGAATGGAAAACGTTGAATGAGACGTTTTTCAACGGAGAGATGATCCCCGGAGAAATTATTTGGGGTTCCACACCCAACGACAGGAGCCTGGGCTATTATATTGCAGCTGAAAATCTTATCTGTTTACATAAAAATTTAATGCGGCCGATCTATCCGACGAGCCATCTCAAATGGAGATTTCGTCATTTTAATAAAAGAAAGGCCGGAGACGTTCTGTTACATGAGATGATTCACCAAAGGATTCATCAGACCGGTGGATGGGTGGGAGAAACCAGTCATAACAACGAACGGTTTGTTGAAGAAGTCAATCGAATTGCAAAACTGTTGGGCATGGACATCAAGGCCAGGGTCATTGAACCCGGAACCGCCCAGGGCAAGACCTCCCGGCCCCTTGAACCCGGATGTCTAACCCTTGGTGAACTCATCCATTTCCCATATGCATCCAGGAACGCCAACTATTATTACGACATGCTTTAACGATTCGAGATTTTTGAAAACCATTCTATTGTTTAAACAATCGGTGGACTTGCTCGGGATCTTCCCACAAGGAATCTGTTTCAGTATACAATTTTTTCAAGGCGTTCTCAATGGAAGATCGTTTCTCCTCGAATGCATCCCCCCGCAGATTTCTGGGGACGTAGATTTCATCGCCGAATCTGAAAATGACCCGGGAAAACGGTTTGGGTATCATAAATCGGTCCCAACTGTTGAAAACCCATTTTTTTTCGGCGGAGGTTATGGTGGGAACAATGGGCATTCCGGAAAACTGTGCGATAAGAAGCAGCCCGGGCTTGACAATTCCCAGCGGTCCTCTGGGACCGTCGACGATATGGCCGACCTTATAACCTTTATGAACCAGTGTTTTAATTTCCCTTAATGCCTCACGCCCCCCCCGTGATGAAGAGCCTCTGACCGGGCGCCAACCCAGACGGTTGACGATTTTTGAAATGAGTTCTCCGTCCCGGCTCTGGCTGATCATGATTGTAATGGGCTTCCGGGTTGCAAAAAGGGTAATTCCCGGAAAGAATCTCTGATGCCATGACACATAAATCGGGACCTGCTTCTTTTTGAAAACGTTTTTTTCGATCTCCGGTCCGATAATTTTGATGGTGTAGGTCGAGGATAAGATCTTTACGATCAACAGCCCGATATAAGTAAAGAATTGCACCTCTAATAAACGCTTTATCATGTAGAAAAACCACCTTTTTTCCAAAAAATTACGTTTTTATCCTGTTTTTGTCAAGTCATTATGGCAGTTGACTTCCAAGGGTGATTATGATTCACTGTTTTAGTGATACATTCTGTTTTTTCAAACACTTCACTTTGAATCAAGCTGGAAAACGTTGGGTTGGGAAACAACCGGTGGATGTGTTTCTGTTTTTCCGAAAGTCTGGAATATAGCGAATAGGAGATGGATAAAAGCGATCTTAAAACTTTTGAGAAGGTTTATATATTCCAATGGCGGAAAAAAATAACATACTCGACGAGGAAGCTGAAAGACTTTTCCAAGAATTCGGGGGAATCGACAGGACCCAACGGAAGACCTCCCATGAAGACCGCCTCGCCGATGGACTGCTGTCAAAAGAAAAAGAGCTCGATGTCCAGCGAGCCCTCCTTCTGGAACTGACGCAACTCCTGGGCGATTACTTAAAAGATGCGCATTTGCTGCTGGATCCCCGGATCGCCAAGGATCCTTTTATCAGATTTTTAGAAATTCTTTCCCTTCTTTCAAAAAAATCCCCCCAGGAAAAAAATATTTTTATTCGATTCCGGGGACAGACGTCCGATCTTGGTATGCCGGATAAAATGGATTATGTGATTCGGTTCGGGAATATTAACGTCGATAGGGACACCGCCCATAAAATGACAAAACGTTTGGGCGCCGGCACCGAATCCCTCACACAGGGAATGATCAAAGCTTTCGAGATTTTTTCGACCCGGGATGTCAGCAGTATCTATTTAGAACTTCCCAAGGAATCTCCCAAGGAATTTGATCTTATCAGAACTTCCCTGTGCATCCTTTCCCAATACAAAACAGCCCTGGAATCGAATTCTCTTATTGTCATCGAAAAAGACGGCAAAAAAATGTCTCTGCCTGTCATCGAAGATGAAAGGGGCCGACCGGACCCGAACCTTACACTGGTGGCTGGATTAAACAGGTTGAAGCAAGCAACACTTCGGGACTTGATAACAAAGGTGAATGCATGGATGGAAAAATCGGCGTTGACGCCTTCCGGAAACCCGTTCGTGAATGTTTACAACGCCCTGTTCGGCATCCCTCAACTTCAGGGGAAGCTGATACATCCTCCCCTGGAAATAAACAATGTTCAGCACCTGATGGTGGACAACACTTATGACGGGACCACAGATGAAAAGGCTCCGGTATCAAAGGAAAAATTACAGGTTGCGCGGCTGGCCATGGCCATATCCAGCGGCTCTCCCTATCGAGAGGCCCAGGTTGTAGAAAGCGTTTATGGAAATGACTTTGCAGAAATAGATTCACTCCGTCTTGAACATCGCCTCGAGTCGGCTTCGGATCTTCTGGATAGCATCGAAGAACAATCTGAAGACCCGGGGATTGAAAACGAGGTGCTGGACAATATCGAGATGCGCCTTGAATTGGTGAGAGATGATATTTTCGACAAGCTGTTTGTGGGCACCCAAGTCGGCCGAGAATCCGGAGAAGAAAAGACAATTACCCGGCGGATGCATGAAAAATTCTATAAAATGATCACCTTTTTCAAGGGACGTTCCGTGGCCAGAAAAAAAATGAGGGCCATGATATTTCAGGATGTCGACTTTGACGACCAGGATTATGAAACCATCGGAAAAGATTTTGACATCACACCCCGGGATGCAAAGGAACTGATCCGGTTGTTAAAAGGATGTTTTGACCTTCAGGGACGTTTTTTCAAGGCTGGATTTGAAAGAAATATTCCCGAATTCGAAAAACACGAAAGAAAAATATTCGAGTTTTTATGGCACTATCTCAAAGAAACACCCCATCGAACAGACCGCGTCGCCTTTTTGAACTCCCTCCAGTTGTTGATTGCCCGAATGAAACAGCCCCACAAAGCGATTCAGACACTGATCGCAGATTTTATCGGCAACCCAAGAGGAATTAGCTTTTCAGACCGGAATGCCGTGATGCTATCAAGTATTCTTGTCCGAAAGTATAACAAAGAGTTGATGCATGACATTGAAGTTACGCCCGAAGAAGTCCTGCTGGTGGAAGAAGGTTTGGATCGCGATGCCGCCGATACAGCTTCAAAAATAATCGATGACCATGAGGAGGATTTTTTCGAAAAGATTAAAACCATACATATCTGTCTCAAACAGGCCCTCGATCCCGGAGGTTTGGACGCCCCCCCGATGCCCCTCCGATTTCTACTGGCTTTGGAAAGAGAAATATACATCTTCCTGTCCCTGGTGGGCGGGAGTGTCGCCCGATCGGTGATCATCAGCGCTTTGAATGAATACGGCGTTCCTGAGTCGGAAATTTATCGTTTGGAGAAAAGCCGGGTCAACCTGCTGTCCCTCCTGCAGCTTTTAAAAGTGGTCGTTCGCGCCCGTGGCCGGCTGAGGAAGGTAAAAGATATCGTTATTCTTGATAAAATCATCCAAAGGGAAGGGGATTTTATGGGCTTGGGTAAAGGTTCCCAGCATATGGCTATGGTCGGGCGGGTCATGGAATGGGTCATGGAGTCCAAGGAAAAAATTGCCTGGAATGACAGGCGTGAGTCTGAAAAAGACCATTAACACCAGAAGAGAGTGGCACCATCAAATACACAATAAAAAAATATCGACAAATCCATGAAGCACGAATAGTTTTGGGATTACCTGAACAGGCAACCATGGAAGAAATCAGGTCCGCCTATCGGGCCCTCATCCGAAAATGGCATCCGGACAGCTGCACTGGGAATCGGGAAGAATGCAAAGAAATGACAACAAAAATTATTAGTGCATATCGAACGATCAATGATTACTGTAAAAATTATAGATTCTCATTTTCAAAAGGAGAAGTCAGGAATTATCTGTCCGCTGAAGAGTGGTGGTTTGAACGCTTTGGTCATACCCCCCTCTGGAGCGACGACCAGAAATAAATACACTGAACGCACAATGAAATATGATTCACATAGAAAATCTTGATAAGAGCTATGATGGCCAAGTGCTCTTTGATGGTGTAAATTTTAAGCTGAACCCCAAAGAAAAAATCGGAATCGTCGGACGCAACGGACACGGAAAAACAACCCTTTTTCGCCTCATAACCGGTCAAGAACATCCAGATTCAGGAAAAATCCTCGTCCCGAGTCATTATCGTATCGGTTACGTTCGCCAAGAGCTCGAATTTACCAAGGATACCATCCTTGCAGAAGCCATGACCGGTCTTCGCGACGAACAAAGGGATCACCACTGGGAAGCTGAAAAAATACTTTCAGGACTTGGATTCGGAGAAGATGATCTTAAACGGCACCCCGAAGAATTTTCAGGCGGATTCCAGGTCCGCCTGAACCTTGCCAAGGTTCTCCTTTCAGAACCCGACATGCTGCTGCTGGATGAGCCCACCAATTACCTCGACATCACCTCCATACGCTGGGTCGAGCGATTTCTAATCAAATGGCCCCGTGAATTGATGCTCATCACCCACGACCGGGGTTTGATGGACAAGGTGATTACCCACACCTTTGGAATTCACCGCAGAAAAGTCCGTAAACTGGCCGGAAACACCGAAAAATATTATGCACAGATCGCCCAGGACGAAGAAATATTTGAAAAGACCCGGATGAACGATGCGCGTCGCCGCAAGGAGGTCGAGCAGTTTATCAACCGCTTCAGAGCCAAAGCAAGGCTTGCAAATCTGGTACAGTCCCGTATCAAGACCTTGAGCCGAATGGAAAAAAAGGAAAAGCTCGAAACGTTAAAAACCCTCGATTTTTCGTTTAAAAGCTCCCCTTTTCATAAAAAGCATGTCCTGAGCATTCGAAATGCTTCTTTTTCTTACCATCCAAAGAAACCCCTGATTAAAAATTTAAATCTCACCGTCAACGCCCGGGAACGTATCTGTGTCGTGGGAGAAAACGGTAAAGGCAAAACAACACTGTTAAAACTTCTGTCAGGGGTACTCAAACCTCAGACCGGAGAAGTCGTCTGTAGTCCAACGGTTGAAAAAGGATTTTTTGAACAGACCAACGTCAAAAACCTGGTGGACACCCGAACGGTGGAAGAAGAAATCCTTCTTTCACATCCGGAAGTCGACCGGCAGCTCGCAAGGAATATTTGCGGTGCAATGATGTTCGAAGGCAATGGGGCTTTAAAAAAAATCGCGGTTCTGTCCGGTGGAGAAAAAAGCAGGGTCATGCTGGGCAAACTCCTGGTAACACCCCTGAATCTATTGCTTTTAGATGAGCCTACCAACCATCTTGACATGGAATCGTGCGATGCCATGCTGGCCGCCATCGACAGTTTCCAAGGCACGGTGATTATGGTTACGCACAACGAGATGTTTTTGCATGCCCTGGCCGAGCGCCTCATCGTATTTCAAGATGGCGGTTCATATGTATTCGAAGGTAGCTACCAGGAGTTTCTGGACACAGAAGGTTGGAAGCGTGAAGGACCAATCTCAGAACCTGAAGCCGGCGGCGGGGATGACGAAAAAGTCTATTTTAAGTTGACAAAAAAAGAGATACGGCGTAGACGCTCCAGATTTATCAATGAACGGGCCAAGGTGCTCAAACCCCTGGAGCAAAGCATTCTAAAGGTTGAGGACACCATCGTAAAACAGGAAAAGCGGCTCGATGAGCTCACCGCTGCAATGCAGGCCGCGTCACAAGACCAGAATGGAGACAAAATTGCGGCACTTTCACAGTCAATCCACAAGTGCCGGTCAGTGATCGACAAACTCTTTGATGAGCTTGAACAATCCACCGGCGCTTATGATCAAAAAAAAGCCGTATTTGATAAAAGACTCGAGGAGATCGAATCGGCCGAGGGTATAAAATGAACAATTCTCAATGTAAACACAACGACCCATTAAAGGAACGGTCGCAAAAACCGGCCAAAACCCAGCGCATTCTGGTTTTTCAGCAAGATGGAAGCGGTGAAAAAAAAATAGAGGGCATTCGGCGATACGGTGACGGCCTTTTTGAAATTGACATCGTATCCATCGATGGGTCTCTGTCGCCGATTATCGACGATGCCAGCGAATATATCCCACAGGATTTCCGGACAGATCTGGTTCTGGATTATTTGAAACATCCGGACCTTTCTTTGGACCTATCCATAGTGTGTCAGAGGAAAAAGATACCCGTGGTGGCCTCGGGGAAAAAATTTCGGGTCAAAGGAACGTTTACCCCCCCCACCTGATGCGGTCTCTCCCGGCAGGTCTGCCTGGGCCGTTATGGAGACATGTTTGGAACCCCGGAGTTTGCCGTAAAGGTTGTCCAGGGAAATATTCGTCAAATCAAGGTGCTCCGGGGGGCGCCCTGCGCTGCAACCTGGGAGGCGGCCCTGCGCATTAATGGCCTTCCTGCAGAAGAAGCTCTGGTGCGCATCGGTCTTGATGTACAATACTTCTGTGTGGCAGACCCTTCGGCCTGGGATCCCATCTCGGGTAAAAGTCCGGTGCATCTGGCCGGCGAATTCCATAAAGCAGCGCTCAAAAAGGCTTTAAAACAGAAAGTGATGAAAGACCCGGCCTAAAGGTACGTGTTCAGGGGGTGCGCTTTCCCGTGTAACGATTTTGGCGGAGTGGCTTCGTTATTTCAATGACTTAGCAGTGGGAGAGACCGCGGCTCCCGCATGTTTTTCGCGGGAGAACGCGGAGGGGGCAGGAATGCCACCGCTGCTAAGTCATTGAAATAACCAGACACGTAGACGTCAAAGTGAAGCGGGAGCGCGCACCCCCTGAACACGTACGCATATAGTTCCTAAACCTGTTTAATGCGCTTGCTCAACGCCTGTCGCGAAATCCCCAACATATTGGCCGCCAGGGTCTGGTTGCCCTTGGCCCGTTTCATCGCCTCGGTCACGAGCATCCGGGTGGCTTGCTTTATGGTGGGCAGTTTTTCTCCAAATCTAACGGACAGAGGATGTTCGGATTCAACGACGGTGATGTCTTTCAAGTTCTCTTGGGCTCGGGTGATATGCAGCTTGAACGAATCCAAAGAGAGAATTTTGGCGGAATGAATACTTACCGCATCATGAATCATGGACTCCAGCTCTCTCACATTCCCGGGAAAAGAATATGTCGCCAGCAGTTCATACAATTCCTTGGGCGGTGTCGGCACTTTTTTCTGGAGTGCCGCTGCGGATTTTTCCAGAAAATGACGCACCAAAAGCGGAATATCGTCCGTGCGCTCGCGCAAAGGGGGCATATGAATATGATGGGTTCTGAGCCTGAAGTTAAGGTCTTTTCGAAACTTGTCTTTTCTCTGAAGGGACCACAGATCTTCATTGGTGGACGCAACAATACGAACATTGGTCTGCTCAACCTTATCCTGTCCCAGCGGCAGGTATTCTCCTTCTTGGAGGAATCGCAGTAATTTTATTTGAGACGCAGGGTGCAAGTCGCCGATCTCATCTAGAAAAAGGGTTCCGCCCACCGCCCGATCTATTAAACCCTTGCGATCCTGTTCAGCACCCGTAAAGGACCCTTTGATATGCCCGAAAAGGGTATCTGAAAATACGTTGTCGTCAAGTCCGGCCACATTGACCGCTACGAAGCGTCCTTTTAGCTTGCTGAGGGTATGAATCGATCTTGCAATCAGCTCTTTGCCCACACCGGTTTCCCCGGTGATAAGAATCGGTTGAGACGACGGTGCAATGGATTCGATGTACTTAAAAACCAGGCGTATTTTTTCGTTGTCGGTGATGATCTCTGAAAAAGGCAGAGGGTTTTCAAGGGCGATTTTGGCCATCCAATAGATCCTTCCGTGTCGGGTTGCACAACAGAACGTTTAAATCCATCTTTGCGGAATGCAATCGTTTGGCGACGCACTCTATTTACCAACGAGGTGGATGCGGCTTTTCTTTATAATATTGTGCGTTTATATTTAATTAACATATGAGAAAAAGAAGTTCAAACGTTTTGTTTCGGCCTTCGGTTTTTATCGGGTCTCCATGTTCACTTGACACACGTACTGCTTCTTTCTATCTTGTATCCCAGACAGCATAAACTCCCACAAACCCGGGGAGCACTTACGAAACGAAGCACCCCACCGTCCCAAGCGAGCGGGGCAAAAAAAACAGCTAAAGAATCCTGGCCCATCGAAGATCCCGCCATGCGGGGACGGACCGGCTTCTCAATGTAAAATTAAAAATGTTTAAAAAAATCGAGTCCCTTTTACCCCAAGCCCTCACCGCAGACAGGCATGCCGTCCGGCGGGAAATTCTACGCATTAAACGATGGGCGGCCAAGTCGCCCTCCGATGAACGGATAAACATACGCCTGGCAGGTCTTGAGAAAAAGCTTCAAACATCTGCAAAAAAAAGATTGTGGCGCAAAGCGAACCGGCCGGAACCCGTGTACAACCCCGCCCTCCCCATCCTGGCCAAAAAAGATCAAATCATCGGATCCATATGGAAAAATCAGGTGATCATCATATCGGGGGAGACCGGTTCCGGAAAAACCACCCAAATACCGAAATTCTGCCTTGCCGCAGGCCGGGGAATCGATGGAAAAATCGGCTGCACACAGCCCAGAAGAATTGCCGCAGTGACGGTTTCGAGACGTATCGCCGAAGAACTCGGAGAGGGGTTGGGCCGATCCGTGGGGTATAAAATCCGCTTCAAAGATAAAACCAGCCCCAATGCATTCGTCAAGATCATGACCGACGGCATTCTCCTGGCCGAAACCCAAAGCGACCCATATCTGAATGAATACGACACCCTCATCATCGATGAAGCCCATGAACGAAGCCTGAACATAGATTTTATCCTGGGGATTTTAAAGACCCTTTTAAAGCGAAGAAAAGATCTTAAACTGATCATCACCTCTGCCACCATCGATACGGAAAAATTTTCAAAGGCCTTTGACAACGCGCCGGTGATCGAAGTGTCCGGTCGCACGTATCCGGTTGAAGTTCAGTATTCCCCCATGGAACCAAAATCCGAAGAAAACGACGACCCGACCCATATGGAAATGGCGGTACGTATCACCGATAGACTCTTGAACCAAACCGTCACCGGGGATATTCTCGTCTTTATGCCCACAGAACAGGATATTCGCGAAACCTGTGAGCTCATTAACGGAAGAAAACACAAAAATACCGTCATCTTTCCCCTGTTTGCCAGGCTTGCCGCCGCTGAGCAGGGACGGATTTTTTCCAATGTTTCGGCCCGAAAGATTATTGTGGCGACCAATATTGCCGAAACGTCACTCACCATCCCCGGCATTAAGTATGTCATCGATTCGGGACTTGCCCGGATATCCCGATACACACCCAAATCGAGAACCACCGCCCTTCCGGTGACGGCCATATCAAAAAGCAGTGCCGATCAGCGCAAGGGAAGATGCGGCCGGGTAGAAAACGGAGTCTGCATCCGACTCTATTCTAAAGAAGACTTCGAGAATCGACCGATGTTTACCCCCCCCGAGATTTTAAGATCCAACCTCGCAGAGGTCATCCTGAGAATGACCGCACTTAAACTCGGCAATATATCGGATTTCCCCTTTATCGACACGCCGGCGTCAAAAAGCATCCAAGACGGCCTCGACCTTCTCACCGAACTCGACGCCCTGGTTCCGGAATCGAACCAAAAGACGAAAAAAAAGCAACGTCCCCTTCGGCTCACGGAAAAGGGCCGTTTTATGGCCAGACTACCGGTGGACCCCAGATTATCCAGAATGCTCATGGAAGCCCAGGTCCAAGGATGCCTGAAAGAGATGACGGTCATTGCTTCCGCCCTGAGCATTCAGGACCCCAGGGAGCGGCCTGCCGAGAAAGCGGAAGCGGCGGACCGCGTCCAAAAAGTATTTCATGATCCTTTTTCCGATTTTCTCACACTCCTCAATGTCTGGGAAAAATATCATCAAACCTGGAAAAGAGAAAAAACAACAGGAAGCTTGAAAAGGTTCTGCAAAACCCACTTCCTTTCTTTTAAAAGGATGCGAGAATGGCGCGATATCCATGCCCAACTTTCCGAGGTTCTCAAAGAATACGGTTTGGAAAACAATCAACATCAGGCCGAAAAGACCCGTGTCCCAAACAACACGTCGCGCCCCCCTCGGAACGCCGAGCCTTCCCCAAAAGACATGGAATTCAGCCCCCATTACGCGGCCATCCACACATCGATTTTGAGCGGTTTTCTCTCCAATATCGCCATGAAAAAAGAAGAGAATATCTATCATGGAACCAAAGGAAAAGAGGTGATGATCTTTCCGGGATCCGCGCTGTTTAACCGGTCAAAAACGTGGATCGTGGCGGCCGAAATGGTGGAGACATCGCGACTGTTTGCAAGAACCTGTGCAAATATCGACAGCGCCTGGTTGGAAAAGCTCGGGGGGAAACTGTGCAAATATACCTATCTTCATCCACATTGGGAGAGAAAAAGGGGCGAGGTCGTGGCCAGCGAGCAGATCAGCCTTTTTGGTCTCATTATTATCCCCGGCCGGCCGGTCTCCTACGGCAAAATCAATCCCGATCACGCAACGGAAATTTTTATTCAAAGTGCACTGATCGAAGGTGACGTCCAAAAACAACTTCCGTTTATGCTTCACAATCAGAATCTCATCGATGACGTCAGGAATATGGAAGACCGGATCAGAAGAAGGGATATTCTGGTGGGCGATGCAGACCTGTTCGAATTTTACAGAAAACGGCTCCAGAGGTGTTATAATTTAAAAACCCTGGCACGGCTGTTAAAACAAAAGGCCCAGGACCGTTTTCTCCGAATGACACCCGAAGACATCGCCCGCTATCGTCCGGAGGACAAAGAACTGTCCCAGTTCCCGAGCAGCATCGATCTCGGGGACCGGAGCTTTGACTGTACTTACAGATTTGAACCCGGGGAAACCGACGATGGTGTTACCATTCGCATCCCATCGTCTTCGGCCCATAAGGTTCCATCGGAATCCATCGACTGGCTGGTCCCCGGACTCTACCGAGAAAAAATAACCGCCCTCGTCAAAGGTCTTCCCAAAACCTTTCGGAAAAGGCTGGTCCCTGTATCCAATACGGTGGATGTCATCGTCGCGGAAATGCCAAAAACCAAAAACGCTTTGATCACAGCGTTGGGGGATTTCATATTCACCCGTTTTGGCGTCGATATTCCCGCATCGGCCTGGCCGGATGATCGTTTGCCGGATCACCTGAAAATGCGTGTATCGATTACCGGTCCAAAAGGTGAAGAAATTTGCTCCGGCAGGAACCCGGCAATTTTAAGCCGACAGATTCCGAACACCGACGAAACCGGAGAATCAAAGGAGATGAAATCTGCCAGAAAAAACTGGGAAAGAACCGGCATCACCCGGTGGGACTTTTCGGATCTACCCGAAAGCATCGTAATCCAGGGCAAAAACCAGACCCAATGGGCGGTTTATCCGGGCCTTCAACCCGCCGACGAGAAGGAAGAAAGCATCACCTTGCGCCTTTTTCGAAACCTTGAAAATGCCCTGGCTTCTCACAAAAAAGGCGTCGGGGCCCTTTTCGCCGTTCATTTTTCAAAGGACTTGAAGTTTTTAAAAAAAGCCCTGGTACTCCCAAAAAATATGCGTAAAAAAGCCGATTATTTCGGCGGAGCGAAACCCTTTGAAGAACAAATGTATCGACAAATGATCCGTCGGCTGTTCCATGAAAACGTCAGATCCAAAGCGGCCTTTTACGCCCATGCCGAATCCGTGGCACCGACCCTGCTGTCCAAAGGTCGGGAATTTGCGAATCTAATCGTCTCTGTTCTCGAGGCGTATCACGAAACCAGAACCGTTTTCTACAACCTTGAAACCGCCCACAGAAACAACCGTGGGGTCCTGGATTATTTAAAGGGCCAAAGAGCGGAACTGGCCAGGCTGGTGCCGGATTCGTTTATGGATCTTTACGACACGGACCGGCTGATTCACCTGCCCAGATACCTGAAGGCTGCGGCAATACGGGCCGAAAGGGCGGTGGTCAATTTCGAAAAGGACCAGACAAAGGCAAAGGAAATCGAGATCTTTTCCCGCACCCTCCACACCCTGTTACAAGAACTCTCGCCGGCGGTATCAGAAAGAAAAAAAGCGGCCATCGAGGCATATTTCTGGCTGATTGAAGAATATAAAGTCTCTGTCTTTGCCCAGGAGCTTAAAACACCGGTGCGGGTTTCCAAAAAACGCCTTGAGGCAACGTTGAGAAAAATCGAAAGGATGGTATAAAATAATAATCCTGACGAAGAAGAACAAACTTTGGTTATCCTCAGAGGGGATTTGCTTTGTTGAAAGTTTATTAACTGATTGAAATTCCAAATATCAAATCCCAAATATCAAACAAATCCCAATGACCAAAATTCGAAAATCCAAACAATATCTCACCCAGGAAGGTTTTGGTCATTGAATATTGGAATTTGTGATTTATTTGGCATTTGGTGCTTGGCATTTGTGATTTAATTATGCATAGCTTCTTGTTCAGGCACTATATAGAAGCCATTTCAAAACCTTTCCGAAAGCGAAGTGTAATACAGCGCTTCTTCTTCCCGTCCCCGTTTCCGGCACCCGGCTGCGTAGATATTGCATTTCTCCTTTAGGGTGTTGACCGCCGCCGCATATTGAGCGTTTGAGAGAATCCCGCTTTTGATAATCCTTTTTATGGCCTTGATCCGAAATCTGTCGAGTCCGAAAGATGCGGAAAGCTGATCTTCATGCCCTCCCCGCTTTATAATGAGCGGTGTATCGATGCGGTATACCGGAAACCGGCAGCTTATCCTGAGCCATAGATCATAGTCTTCACAGGCCGGCAGCGTTTCATCAAAGTTTCCGACGACCTCCAACAGGCTCCGCCGGATCATCACAGCCGAAGGACTGACCAGGCATAGGGCCAGAGAAGGTTCAAAAATCATTCCAGAAGGTTTTTTGTGTCGTTTTTTGGGATTGACCCGGACGCCGTTTCTGATCCAGATCTCTTCAGTCTGGCATATCAAAGCATCCGGGGTTGTGTTGAAAAACTCGACCTGCCTCGACAGTTTTTGCGGGAACCAGAGATCATCCGAATCAAGAAACGCGATGAACCGGCCGGATGCTTCGGCAATCCCCCGGTTTCGTGCAGCGCTCACCCCTTTGTTCTCCTGCCGAAAAACTTTGATGACCCCACAGTATGCGTCTAGAACTTCGGGGGTATTATCTGTGGAGCCGTCATCGACGACAATTAACTCGAAATCTTTATAATCCTGTATCAGGACTGAATCGACGGCCTCTCTGATTGTCCAGCCGCGGTTATACGTCGGAATGATGACACTGACTTGCGGGTTCTTTTTGGTTTTTTTCATTTTCAATACCTGCATCTTTATTTAGTCGATGTTATTAGATTTTGCAACATTCCAAGGCTCTCAAAATCAAAAAGATCCACCCAATATTATAACAGAACTGTTTATTAAAGGACTTGACTTGTTCTGAAAATCAGTTATTAATTGAATAATATTTGAAATCGCTTCGCAATTTTATACTATCCCGCCGGGTGTGATACTAGGCCGCTTAAGTAATAGAATATCAATTTAGCCTATCGAAGAAATATCCCTTAAGAACCATTCAGGTGATCTGGTTTCAAAGCGGATCGTTCTTTGAGCCCCACTTTAGGTGAAGAATTAAGAAAGAACAGCAAAACAGTAAAAATTCCCTTATGGAGGAAGTAAGAATGGATTTTGAGTGCATCATTTATGAAAAAGAGGAAGGAATTGCGACCATCAAACTGAACAGACCTAAGGTTCTTAACGCTATGAATAAACAGTTGTGGCTCGATTTTCAAGAAGCCCTTGAAGATGTTAAAAATGACCCGGAAATAAAAGTTTTGATTGTTACAGGGGAGGGACGGGCTTTTTCTACCGGAGCTGATTTAAAGGAATCAAAAAATAGGAATTTAGAGGAATATCGAGAATACCTTGTAGAACTACAGGAAACATCGAGAAAAATCATCCGGTTTGAAAAGCCGACAATCGCCGCAATCAACGGTTATGCGTTGGGCTCAGGATATGAGTTAGCCCTTGCATGTGATATTCGGATCTGTGCAGAGGAAGCGCAGATCGGATCCCCGGAAGCCAAAGTGACATCCTCCGTTACAGGTGGGGCCATGAGATTAGTCCAGGACTTGATCGGTCCTGGCAAGAGTAAAGAACTTCTTTTTACAGCAGAATATATCGATGGAAAAGAGGCCGAGCGGATAGGCCTCGTTAACAAAGCCGTCCCTCATGACCGACTTATGGATGAAACCAAGGGAATGGCCGAGAAGATTGCCGGTAATTCAGCTTTCTCTTTAAAAATGATTAAAAAAGGTCTACATATAGCACAGGGGGAGGCGAGTCTCGAGGCCTTAATGGACTATGAGATTGAAGCATGCTTGGCCTGTGTTTCTACAAAAGAAAGGCAGGAATCTTTAAAGGATTTCGAAGAAAGAAAGAGAAAGCCTTAATCCTGGTTACGAACTTAGGGGCTTCGCCCCAATTGGAATAATGGAACAATGGAGTAATGGAATGATGGGTTTGAAGGAGTTTTTTACAATTAAAATGGTTTATTTTTGCCCTTATCCCCAATATTCCAGTATTCCAGCATTCCATTCTTCCATTCTCACGGCATATACAGATTTCCATTAATAAATTTGTATTTTCAATAAGTTGTAGAATTTCCGAGACGTTCAATTACTTTTTCTTTTTTAATTTGTTATTTCTGCAAAAGCAGAAATCCGTTTCCAGTATTCGGGAGGGATTACAATGTCTATTGAAAATATCTTGAACGCTGAATCTGTTGCCATCGTTGGAGCAACAAAGAGTGAAACCAAGAGAGGCTTTCAGGCCATTAGAACGCTTCTGGATGAAAAATTTGAGGGAAAAATATATCCGGTTAACCCGAAAGAAAAAAGCATATTAGGTCTTAAGTGTTATAAGAAGGTATCTGATATTGAGGACCCGGTTGACATCGTATTGATTACGACTCCCGCCAAAACTATTCCTGCTATTTTGGAGGATTGCGGTAAAAAGGGGGTTCATGGAGCTGTTATTATTGCCGCCGGATTCGGAGAGCTCGGAGATGAAGGAAGAAAAAAAGAAGAAGAAATGGTGGACATGGCAAGAAAAAATAATATCCGCTTAATAGGTCCAAACACATCCGGCATAATAAACATGAAAAATAATTTGAACCTTGTAGGCCTGCATGATGTGCCCAAAGGGGATATTGCCCTTCTTACCCAGAGCGGCAACATGGCTCTGACATTGATAACAGAAGCGAATATCAAAAGCCGGAAAGGAATTTCATATTACATAGGTGTGGGAAACGAGGCGGATATCAAATTTCACGAATATCTCGAGTTTTTCCAACATGACCCTGATACAAAGGCCATATTAATGTATGTGGAGGGGATGAGAGATGGCCGCAAATTTTTACAACAGGCGTATAAGACCACCCTCGAAAAACCGATCATCCTTCTCAAAAGCGGCCGTTCATCCATCGGCAAAAGATCCGCGGGTTCACATACCGGTGCTCTGGCTGGTATGTCGGAAGTGGCTAAAGGAGCCTTTGAACGTGCAGGAATTATTGTGATTGAGAATTCGGATGAGCTTTTTCCTGCAGCGGAGACCCTTTCAAGCCTTCCGCCTATTAAAAACAACAATGTTGCCATTCTTGCCGACGGAGGAGGCCATGCCACCATTGCTGCCGATCTTTTAACCGATTTAGGTATAAATATACCTGTGTTGAGCGAGAAGACACAAGCCAAATTGAAAAAAATTCTGCCCTTTACAGCATCAGTGCCAAATCCAGTGGATGTGGCTGGTGGTACGGATTCTGATCCGGCCATTTTTGCCGACTGTGCTGAAATAATCATGAAAGATACAAATGTGGGCGGGCTTTTGATCGTGGGTCTTTTTGGCGGCTATGGAATACGATTTGCGAAAAGTCTCGCATTGGTGGAAGAAGATGCGTCCCATATGATGGGAAAAATGGTGAGAAAATACAATAAACCAATTATTCTCCACAGCCTTTATAGCGCCAAAAAACCCCATTCCCTTGATCTTTTGCGATATTATAACATTCCAGTTTACGACTCTCTGGATGTGGCATGCAAATGTATTAGTCTGTTGGCAGCGCATGGAGATTATTTGGGAAGGTATCATACAAAAGCAAAATATATCATGAATTGGGGCGCCAAAACAAAGTCCAAAGGAGAGGCAATAATTAACAGGGCCAAAGAAGAAAACCGAAATTTCTTGCTGGAATATGAAGCCAAGAGTCTTATACAATTACACGGTGCACCTGTCTCTCATGATTATCTGGTAAAAACAGCGGAAGAAGCCGTACGCATTGCTAAAAACATTGACGGTGAAGTTGTAATGAAAATTGTATCCCCGGATATTCTTCACAAGAGCGATGCAGGTGGGGTTAAACTCAAACTAAGGACAGAAGACGAAGTTCGTAAAGCCTTTGACGAGATTGTCGATAACGCAAAAAGATTCGATGAAAAAGCGGATATAAGAGGAATCCTTGTGTCACCCATGGCCAAAGATGGCGTGGAAGTGATCATAGGGACAAAAATAGATGATCAATTTGGTCCAATTATTATGTTCGGATTGGGAGGCGTACTGGTGGAAATCTTGCGGGATGTTTCTTTCCGGGTGCTTCCCCTATCGCCAGCAGCTTCGAAGAAAATGTTAAAAGAGATAAAATCCTTTCCCGTTCTGGATGGTGTCAGAGGAAAGCCTCCATGTGATAAGAAAGCACTTACGGAATTAATGTTAATCTGTTCTGAAATCGTCGAAGCTTATCCTGATATACAGGAGATGGATTTAAATCCCGTTATTGTCTATGAAAGTGGTCTTAATGTTGTAGATGCGCGAATCATACTGAAAGATAAAGTGCCATAGATCTTTGACAAAAAAATGAGCGCATCAGTAAACACAAGGTTGTGAGAATTTTAATCGACTTTTCATAAAAATCTTTGGCAAAAAGTTTTGCCACGAATTCTTCCTGAATAAGGAGTTTTAATCTATGAAATATAAGGAAATACTTTTTGAGGAAAAAGGATCTGTTGCTTATTTAACATTAAATCGACCCGACATCCGAAATGCCATAACTGGTGAAACAATCATTAATGAAATCGAGGATGTATGCCGTAATGTTCAGAACAAAAAAAATATTAAGGTCCTGATTGTCACCGGTGCCGGTTCAGCTTTTTCGGCCGGAGGAAACGTTAAGGATATGCATAATAAGCAAGGCATGTTCTCAGGAAATCCGGAACAGATACGGGAGAACTACCGCAAAGGAATCCAGCGCATCCCTTTGGCTCTATATTATCTGGATGTTCCGACCATAGCAGCAGTTAACGGTCCCGCTATAGGGGCGGGTTGTGACTTAGCATGCATGTGCGATATACGCATCGCCAGCGAAAAAGCCCGTTTCGGGGAAACCTTTGTTTCCGTTGGATTAATCCCCGGCGATGGCGGAGCATTTTTTCTGCCCCGTATCATAGGATTTTCCAGAGCATGTGAGCTTGCATTTACGTGCAGAATAATCGATGCGCAGGAAGCCCAGCGGATTGGCCTGGTAAGCGAAGTCACCTCACCAGAAAATCTTATTCAGCGTTGTTCGGAAATCGCCTTTGAAATCGCAAAAAAACCTTCGAATATCCTCCGTCTGGCAAAACGTCTATTCTATCTTTCACAAGGAAAGAGTTTGGAGGAAGTGCTTGAACTTTCTGCCGCCTATCAGGCCCTCTGCCATCATACCCCGGAGCACGATATGGCTATAGAGAAACTAATTTCCCAGCAGAAGCAGCAGACAAAAAAGTGATCAATCCCGACATGCTTTTTCTATGTTTTTGGAAATTATCCGGAGTGTCTGATATGAAACAAGGATGATTTACGTAACGAACTTTCTCAAATAGTTGTAAAAATCAATTTCATTGCTCTCCATCCCGTACGCATATACAAAATTTGTTGCAACCTTTGAAGCAACTATGGCATTGAGATAGTTTTCAGGCACTCTTTCTAAAATACTCTCCAGTCCGATAAGTTCAAGAAGTGGCTTTGGCGTATATTCTGTAATAATATTTTCTCTAAGCTTGGAATTTGCAGGAAGATCTGATTTAAAAACGGCATCTGTGATATCATTTATTTTTTTACTCACACTATTTGTTAAGAGCGTAAATGGAATCCCCTTTTTTTCATGTTCGTTCCAGAGGAGATTAAACTCCGCTTGGGCATTATACTTTATGATCTTAATGATTTCATCTATGTATGATTTCATGAAGTCCGGAACCTTTTCATCCTTGACTCTCATGTGAGCTTCAAACTCATCGTCATTTAATGCGAGAGATGCAAAAACTTCTAAAGAGGATGACGTTACACCGCCCTTATTTGCGGAGGCATCCTTTATCAAAATTACGCCATGTTCTTCCAGTCTCAGCCTTGCCTCTTCTGTTATGAATAAATTTGCGCCTTCGACGATAATTTTGAATTTTGGATCTCCTCGATCATCCAAAAGTTTTTGCCAGTTATTAATGTTCACTGCACCAGGTCTTCCGCCGCAGGGAACAAAAAGGTCTGCTTTTGCAAGAGGATGGAGATGGAAACTGTTCCTGAACTCTTCTCCATTGGGAATGAATGTGCCGTCCGGCAGAGTTACTTGTTTGTCATCGATGGACACAAAAAAACCATTGGGAGAAAGGATCGACGTATCGAAATTTTCAACCATTATCCTGTCTTTGGCAAGCCTGAGAAGTTCTTTTTTGTTGATTCCCTCAGGGTCATAGAGGACGCCGCTCCCATCGATTATCGCAACTGTTTTATCTTTTGATACAATGATTTCGTTACTTCCAAGATCCCCATCAGGACCACCGGTTTGAACTTTTGAAATATCTTTTTCTTTCAGGTTCAGTTTGTCAAGCACGTTTAAAACATACTCATGAACACTGGCTGTCGTCATGCCGTATGTATCATGTGGAATCCCGCCATTTTTAGGCGCCTTTCCCGTAGTAAAGGCTTTCCAGAATGGATACATTCTTCTCTTTGCATAGAAAGGCGCCCAGTTCATGAGTTCCGCTGTTCCTTCATCCGGGCCGAGAAAAAGAATTTCTTTTTCTCCAAAAAAATCGAGCACCTCTTCATGTTCAATAATAATATCGAGCAGTCCATCGACATAATCTTTAAATGCCCTATCTCCTTCGCCCTGATTGTCCATATTGAGTAAGATTGTTCCTTTTGATCCGCCTTCGGGTATATCCTTATTTTTTTTCTGTTGCGTTAACGCCAGATTATAATTTTCCATAAAAATGGTATCTCTGTTGCTCCGATATTCGGATAGATTCCTCGATCTTACAATCCTAATCCCCCCACGTGCAATATCTCTAAAACGGATATGAAATCCTATAAAATGCCTTCCAACAATGAAAAATATTCCATAGGGCTTTTCGGGAAAATCAACATCATCTAAAAAGGAGGAATCTATTCGATAAGCTGCACAAATTTTATATGTATTAAAGAAGTTTGTTTTTAGGATCATTCTATTAAAGGTTAGAAAATGTTTAAGTATTGTTTTATCCCTAAGAGAAGGAACATCTGTTTCTATTTTTGTGTTTATAAGTTCCTCTATTTCTTTTTGATTGTCATCTTTCTTCTGGGGGTAAAGTTTGCCCGCAAAATGATCGTAAAGAAGAGAGACGATTTCGTGGTGTTGTATAACTGACTGGGCAATCCTCGATTCCGAAAAGGTATCTTTGATCAATCTCAACTTCATTTTGTCCAGAATCCCCTTGGCCTCAGGTTGGTCTTTCAGCGCCCCGCTTAAAGAAAGATATTCTTCCGCTAGAACGGTCAAAAACTGATTGGTAAATGTCGCAGCTGATATGGCATACAGCGTGGGCTGAGATCCACATATCCCATCTAAAAAGAGTTTAATAATAGGATTTTGCGGCAACATTACAATCGTATTGACTTCTCTTGACAATTCTTCAACTATTTTCTTGTCCAGAGCGTTAAAATAGAATGAGATGATTCGCTTTTGGTCGAAAAAAGGTTCTATGTACTTTCTGTTCGAAAAAATCTTGTACCTGTGGATTAGGTGCGTAAAGTTAGATAAAAACTGCCTTCCTGCCTGGCCATGAATACCAACCATAACCCTTGTCTCGTCAGTGTCGGGTTTATCGCTAATTGAAATATAAGGCGCAACCCTATTATGCATCCATTCCCATGCCGCTTTGTACCTGGCAATCGTTTCAGGATACGAAATTTCCAAAAATGATGTGTCGGCAACATCGTTGAAAGTGAAACCTTCTTTTTCCTCCAAACCCTTTTTAAACGAAGGCGCTGTAATAATATAAAGTCTTAAATGCTGCTCATTAGACCTCTTTTTTATCCGGTAACTTTCCAATCGACACATTGGATATTTATTTTCAATTCTTTCTTCTATCTCCTCGGTTTTGGAAGTTTCGACAATGTAAACCGCCTTATCTTCTTGCTCATTTATGAGCTCAATTCCAACGCCCTCGCCGCCGTATTTTGAAACGAGTTCTGATGCACTTATTGCGATGAGGTGCCCGGCAATGTCATCAATACTTGTAGTTTTGAAGTAATATTCATCGATACCAAACTCGATTGCAAACAGTTCGATTTCTTCTATCGCTTTTTCCCGGGACATATAGCCGGTGTTGAGAATAAATTCTTCCAGCGTTACAAGGTCCTCAAGTGATAAAAAAGATCTATTGGCAATATCTTTTAAACTCTTCATAACTAACATCCTTTACAGAAGCGTTACTCGTTCAGTTTTTAAATTCCCTTCCAAGCTCCATCCCCAGCTCCAGGGCTTTTCGGTTCATCTCCAGAAAACCCGAAGGAATGCGACTTTCCAGCACCTTCATGATGGATCCGGGCCCCACGAGATCCGTCAGACCGATGACCGCACCCAGCATGCAGATATTAAACACAATCGGTTTCCCGATTTTTTCCATGACGGCAACATACATGGACAGTTCCTTCTGCTGGGCATCGACTTTTTTCTCGGTTTTCACAAACCGCGGGTCGGTGATCAACAACCCTCCGGGGCGAATGATGTTACAAAATGCATTGTATGCTTCCTGGGTGAGACAGATCAGCACATTGGGCTGGATCACCTTGGGAAAATTGATATCCGATTCGGAGATGATGACGTCAGAGCGGGTGGCCCCTCCCCTGGCTGCCGGTCCATAGGCCTGGGACTGTACAGCATTCATATTTTCGTATAGTACGGCAGCTTCAGAAAGTATCACGGCTGCAGTGATAATCCCCTGCCCGCCTGAACCTGAAAATACCAACCTGCATCTTTCCATAATTAATTCCCTTTCATCGCCCTTTCGATGATTTTGTCATATTCGCTACAATATTCAGGTCTCTCTTCTTGGACAAAAACACCCCTTTCAATGAGATCCGGATTCTCTTCCTTGGCTGTGGATCCAATGGGCGTGGTGTTGTCTTTGTAACTCTCCATCATGTCGGCAGCGCTTCCCAGGCGATTCTTTCGTCCAAAATAGGTCGGACACTGGGTCAATACTTCCACCACTGAAAACCCCTCGTGTAAAATCGCCTGCTTTAGGATCTTTGCCAGCTGTTGAACATGGTAGGTGGTGCTGCGGGCAACAAAAGAAGCGCCGGCGGCCGTCGCCAGTTGCACCGTATCAAACGCATAATCTATGTTTGTGTACGGCGCCGTGGTGGCCATGGTTCCGTAGCCGGACAGGGGGGAATACTGCCCGCCGGTCATGCCGTAGATGCGATTGTTCATGACGATTGCGGTTAAATCGATATTTCTCCGGGCCGCATGGATAAAGTGATTCCCGCCGATGGCCAGTGCATCGCCGTCTCCCATGGGAACGATCAGGTTCAGTTCAGGACGACTTAATTTTACGCCGGTGGCAAAGGCCAGAGCTCGGCCGTGAAGGGTGTGGAGTGTGTGAAAATCAACATACCCGGAAATCCGGGACGAACATCCGATGCCCGATACCATGACAATCTCGTTTCTGCTCATACCCAGTTGTGATATCGTTCTTAAAAGACTGTTCAGCACCGTCCCATGCCCGCACCCCGGACACCATATATGCGGAAAAAATCTTTCCCTGATATAATCTTTTATCGCCATGCGTTACACTCCCTTCCCCTGGATAATCCGTAGGATATCTCTGATATCGTCAGGTGCGATAAAAACACCGTCAATTCGATTGGCCAAAAACACCCGCTCGGGATTTTTCACAGACTTTTGAACCTCTTGCATGATCTGACCCATGTTCATCTCCACTACGACCATATATTTTGCATTTGCACATTTCTCATTAACAATATCATGGGGAAACGGCCATAGCGTCTGAAGCTCCAAAAGACCGATCCTTTCGCCCCTGGGCCTGAGGTATTCCACCACATGCCGGGCTGATCGGGCTGAAGATCCGTAAGAAATGAGAATACACTCTGCATCTTCCAGGTAATACTCTTTGAAACGGGCGATCTGGTTCACATTGCTCTGAATCTTGTCCACCAAATGCCGGAGAAGTCCATGAACCACCTTGGGATTATCCGACGGAAACCCCCACATGTCATGGAACAGGCCGGTGACATTGTAGCGATGCACCCCCCCGAAGTCAGACATGGGAAGACGCCCGTCTTCCCTGGGCAGATAGGGATGATAGTCCACCCCTTCGCTAACGGATGTCCTCAGTCTTTCCACCAGGGCGAATTCTCCCACCTCCGGCACCCGCAGCCGCTCCCGCATGTGACCCACCACCTCGTCATAGAGCAGAACCACCGGAGTTCTGTAAGTTTCTGAAATGTTAAACGCCTCCACGGTGGTTTCAAACACATCCTGGTGATTGGATGCCGTAAGCGCAACAATGGCATGGTCACCGTGGGTTCCCCAACGGGCCTGATTTACGTCCCCCTGGCTCACATGGGTGGGAATCCCCGTCGATGGACCCCCCCGCTGAACATTGACAATGACACACGGAATCTCCGCCATGATGGCATATCCCAACGCCTCCTGCATCAAAGAAAAGCCGGGTCCGCTGGTGGCGGTCATAACTTTACTCCCGGTAAGGGACGCTCCGATAATGGCGCCCATGGACGCAATCTCGTCTTCCATCTGGATAAACTTGCCCCCTTTTTGGGGCAAACGGCTGGACAGATGTTCCGCGATCTCCGTTGACGGCGTTATGGGATATCCTGCGAAAAAATTGAGCCCTGCATACAGTGCCCCCTCTACACATGCCTCGTTACCCTGAATAAACTTTATGTTTTCCGTTTTCATTGTCCATCCTGTTCCGTTTCTATTTCGATGGCAAGATCCGGACAACGCAGTTCGCATAGATGACAACAGATACAATCCGTACGTCGCGCTGCATAAACCTTGTCCGATTCGTCAAGTTCCAGTACATGCTTGGGGCAAAAGTGGACACAGATGCCGCATCCCTTGCACCATTCAACATTTATCACATGCGCTTTTAACTTTGGCTTGGACATAATTAAACTCACTTCCTTTGTTGGGGTTTATTTTCTCAATCATAGAATTGCAGTGGCGGGACATTGGGTTCAAACAGCTTAAGTAATATTACCTAAATACAGAGACAGATGTCAATAAAAGTCGATCCACCGGAACAGTTTTTGTGCCATCCAAAGATCATCCGAGTCAAGAAAAGCTATAAGTTCAAATGCATAGCAGAGCCAATGAGATCTGACCTCGATTGGAGGAGTGGGTTTATCAGGGCTCAATAAAACTATTGCATTAAAGGGCTTGACCTGCTATGAAAATTAATTATTAATTGTACGAGATTCATTATTAAATCACTTCGCGATTTTATTCAATATCTGCCTATATTCTACGGAATTAATAAGCGAAACCTTTGAAAAATGTTCATTTTTGTTCCAGTTCAAGAAAGGCGAAAATTTTAACTACCCCGATTAAAAATCCATCGGGACAAGCATCCATACATAGAGTATTTCGAGGATTACAATTTGCATCTGACCCCAGAGAAATAGGCTGCGCATTTCACGGGAGCAGGCGCAAAAATTGGGCAAAAAGGGGCGTTTTACAAAGGTCTCTAAGCATCTTGCTTTCAGAAAGTTGTAGAATTTTATTTAACAATTAATAAGCGGATTTGAAGAAAGGAGGTTGGAAGAAAGTATTTGGGCTTCGTCAATCCTTAACCTTAAACTTTTATTTAGAAGAAGGAGGTTCAAATGAAAAAGTCATTAATTTTTGGAGTTGTACTTGTTTTCGGTTTTGCTCTTTTCATGGGTGCAACACCATCAACCGTACAAGCCAAAACAACCTTTATCACCATTGGTACCGGCGGGATTACCGGTGTTTACTATCCCACCGGCGGTGCCATAGCCAAAATCGTAAACAAAAAGAGGAAGGAGTACGGTATTCGCTGTACCGTAGAATCCACCGGAGGATCGGTGTTCAACGTTAATGCAATTATGTCCGGAGATTTGGAATTCGGCGTTGTTCAGTCCGACAGACAGTACCAAGCGTTCAACGGCTCAGAGAATTCCGAGTGGGCGGGCAATCCCCAGAAAGATCTCCGCGCGGTTTTCAGCATCCATCCGGAATCCATCACCCTTGTGGCTGCTGTGGACGCAGGTATAAAAAGCATCGCGGATCTTAAGGGGAAAAAGGTAAACATCGGGAATCCAGGCTCCGGTCAGCGTCAGAACTCCATTGATGCACTTGAGGCAGTGGGGATCAATTACGAAAAAGATTTGCAGGCCGAAGGAATCAAAGCTTCCGAATCCGCCAGCCTTCTTCAGGACGGAAGAATCGATGCCTTCTTTTACACGGTGGGACACCCCAATGGATCAATCATGGAAGCGACATCCGGAAAAAGACAGGTCCGCTTTGTTCCCATCACCGGTGTTGAAAAATTGTTGGCGAAATACCCTTACTACGCAAAGGCTACAATCCCGGTTGCACTTTATCCAAATGCTGATAACAAAGAAGATGTTCAGACGTTCGGTGTAAAGGCAACTTTTGTCACCTCGGCAAAAGTACCCGATGAGGTCGTGTACGCAGTTACCAAAGAGGTTTTTGAAAATTTCGAAGAATTTAAAGGGCTGCATCCGGCATATCAGGTCCTGACCAAAGAAAATATGCTGGAAGGTCTGTCTGCGCCGATCCATCCGGGTGCAATGAAATATTATAAGGAAGCCGGTCTGAAGTAATCTAAACCTTGCTCTTAAATTGTCGGGCGGTGTGAAGCATTATGATTCAATGCCCGCCGCCCTTTTATCATTTCCAGAACCTGTGTACAGTTTTCAATATCGATGCACCACATTAACATCTAGGGTGATAGCCATGAGCGAAAATGAAATCCATGAGCAGGATAAGAGCTTAGAGGAGGATGAAGGCCTGGAAATGGCGAAACGGTTGGCCGAAGAAGAAGAAGGAATCAGCCGACGTCCCAAGGGGCCTTCCAAATATGTTATTCCCACGATTGCGGTAGCCTGGAGTATTTTCCAGCTGTCCATAGCCAGTTGGCTTATCTTAGATTCCACATTTATCCGAGCCATCCATCTTGGGTTTGCCCTGCTGATTGTTTTCCTAAACTATCCTTTTTTAAAAAAAGCACGTTTCGGCTTAAAATTCCTATCAATTACCGACAGAATCCCTATATTTGATTATATCATCGGCATTGTGGCCGCTTTTTGTGCCCTTTATATTGCCATAGATTATGTGGGACTTACGACCCGCTACGGTGCACCCATAACACGGGACATTGTTATCGGTATAGGCCTTACCGTCCTTTTACTCGAGGCGTCACGACGGGTCATCGGACCTGCCTTGCCGATCATTGCCATGGTGTTTTGTTTCTATTCATTTTTCGGCCCCTATATGCCGGATGTCATTGCGTTTAAGGGTGTTTCCATGAACCGGTTCGTCGGGCAGATGACCATGTCCACGGAAGGGATTTACGGCATTCCTCTAGATGTTTCCGCAACCATTGTTTTTCTGTTCGTTCTTTTTGGGGCCATGCTCGACAAGGCGGGTGCAGGTCATTATTTTATCCAACTGGCCATGAGCCTTCTGGGCGGATTCAAAGGCGGCCCTGCCAAGGCTGCAATTGTGGGGAGCGGCCTCACGGGCATGGTTTCCGGCTCAAGCATTGCCAATATCGTAACCACCGGAACGTTTACCATCCCCATGATGAAAAGAGTCGGCTATCCGGCAACCAAAGCCGCAGCGGTTGAAGTTGCAGCAAGCACAGACGGACAGCTGGCGCCGCCGATCATGGGTGCGGCTGCTTTCATTATTGCAGAATACGTCAACGTGCCCTATATCCAGGTCGTCAAGGCGGCCGCCATCCCCGCCTTTGCCTCTTATGCCGCCTTGTTCTTTATTGTTCATATTGAAGCATCCAAGCTGGGACTCAAAGGCATACCGCGAGCTGAACTCCCGGTCTTTTTTAAAACCCTGATTGGCGGCGTGCACTTTCTCGTACCCATTGGTATGCTCTTATATGAACTGATTGTCGTTCGACATTCACCCGAATTGGCAGCTTTTAATGCCATATGGGTCATGGCCATCCTCATGCTGTTCCAGGAACCGGTAAAGGCACATCTTAACAAACAGCCTCTCGGCCCTGCATTTAAGCAGAGTGTTATCGACATTTTTTCCGCTCTTGCAACCGGTGCCCGAAACATGGTTGCCGTCGCCCTTGCCACCGCCGCTGCAGGGATCATCGTGGGCGTTGTGGCCCTGGGACTCGGCGGCCTCATCACCGAAGTCATCGATGTTGTCTCCATGGGCAACATCTATCTGATGCTGGTGATCACCGCTTTTACAAGCCTTATCATCGGCATGGGTCTCCCGACCACGGCCACATACATCGTCATGGCTTCTCTGACAGCCCCGGCGATTGTGACCATCGGAGCCAACCAGGACTGGATTGTTCCCCTGATGTCAGCACATCTGTTCTGCTTTTATTTCGGCATCCTTGCGGATGATACGCCACCTGTGGGTCTGGCTGCATATGCGGCCGCTGCTATTGCCAAGTCACCGCCCATTCCAACCGGTATTCAGGGTTTTATGTATGACATCCGAACTGCCATATTACCGTTCATGTTTATTTTCAACAGCGACCTGATCCTTCAAAATATCAACAGTTGGCCCCAGGGAATTCTTATTTTCCTCATGGCTTGTATAGGTAACTTTGCGTTTGCTTCGGCAACCCAGGGATGGTTTGTGGCTCGCAACAAGTTCTATGAAGTGCCGCTGTTTCTATGTGTAACTTTTATGTTGATGCGTCCTGACGCGGTTTCATCCTGGATCGGCCTTGCCCATGAACAGCGTTATTGGGTGTATCCCATGGGTCTTGCACTATATGGCTTGATCTACCTTATCCAAAGACCCCGTATTCCGAAATCGGTTGTCGAGCCGGCGGCATAGTTAACCGTCCGCGGCCCATTTTCGGTTGCTTGCAATCAAAATTAAGGAAAAGATCATGGATGATATCAAAAAAATACTGGCTGCTCTTGATTTTACCCCGTACTCAGAGGGCACTTTCAACTATGCTGCAAAAATAGCCCAAAATCTTAATGCTGAATTGATTATCGGAAGCATAATTAACAAAAGAGATGTTGCTGCAATCAATAGTATTACATCTATGGGATATGAAATAGACAGCGAACATTACGTTGACGGCATTAAGGAAGAACGGAAAAAAATGCTGGAACAGTTTCTGGCAACGTCTTCCTTTAACTCTGAAAATGTGCGGCTAATCTTCAAGATCGGCAATCCCGTGGATGAATTATTAAAGCTTATCGTTAAAGAACACATTGACATGGTCGTCATGGGGGTCAAGGGGCGCACAGGCCTGGAACATGTATTGATCGGATCCGTGGCGGATAAGCTGTTTCACAATTCTCCCGTACCTGTGGTCTCTTTTCGGGATGAAAAGAATGCCGAACGGTTAAGAAAAAGAATAAAGATAGCGTAGCCGGTCACAAGCCAAATGGATTCGAGGGAGGGCAAAATGTCCAAAAAAAAATTGCCAAATATATTGATAATGATTATTTGCATGTTGCTTATCGGCACGCCAGTTTTGGCGGGTGATCGTTTTACAGATAATGGCGACGACACGGTTACGGATCATCAACTGGGAGTCATGTGGGCAAAAACCGACAATCAGGGCGATATAAACTGGAAACAGGCCGAATTATGGGTTAAATACACCTTTCCTTTCACAATTAAAGAAAAGTATGACAACTGGCGGCTTCCCACCTTGGCCGAGCTTCAAAGCCTCTATGTCCTTGATAAAAAACATAAAGGGTATGAAACGGATTGTGGACAAATGGTCAAGACGGTTTCCGAAATAAAGTTGAGCTGCGGCTGGGTCTGGACGTCTGAAAGATCCGCCATTCAGGCTGCTATTTTTAACTTCAACCGCGGGTACCATTACATGGACCGAATTGGACATTATAAATCTTATCGCGCTTTACCTGTACGCGACCTGAAATAAACTAAAAAAACAAGCTATAAACGAAGCGCCAAACACAGCCCGTCCTTTTCAGGAGAATGAAAGGGCAGGAACGATAACAGGCTAACGCTTTTCCATTCCAAAGACTCGAAAATCATCCGGTTGAAAGGATCTGCCTCTTTAAAACCCACGTTGTCCGCCACCAGCAGACCGCCTTTTCTCAAAAGCCGCCGGCAGTGGGGCAGCGCCCCATCGTAGTCCACCTTGTCGATATCCATAAAGATCACGTCAAAAGGCGGCGCAATCTTTTCCATTTCTTCAAAAGCGTCTCCCACCCGGATGTCAATCTGTGAATCCAAACCCGCCCGGCGGAAGTTTTCCCGGGCTCTTTCCGCCATTTCCGGATCATTCTCCAGGGTTGTCAGGCGACCCTGTGGGGTTTGAAATGCGCCGGCAAGAAAAATTGCGGAATACCCGGTGGCCGTGCCGAGCTCCAGGATTTTCCCGGCCCCGACAATCCGTGCCAGAATAAACAGGAGTTCACCCACCACAGGTCCCACGATGGGGATGTCCTCTCCCCGGGCTTCTGCTTCCAGTTCCTTCAGAAGGGCGCTGCGTTCCGGTACAAACCGTCTAAAGTATCTTTCCGGATTTTCGACCAAGTCGGACATGGTGTTTCACCTCAATTCCAAACGCCTTCGATCTCCCCACCGCATTGGGGGCACCTTCCGTCGGTGATCCTATTTTTTTGGACATAAAACCCCCAGCGATCGATAAGAATTTCGCCGCACCGGGAACAGAATGTCTTTTCTCCATGATCACCGGGGACATTACCGGTGTATACATATTTCAAGCCGGCGGTCTTGCCGATGGTGCGGGCCATATCCAGGGTCTTCACCGGCGTCGGAGGGCGATCCGTCAACCGGTATGTTGGATGAAACCGGCTGATGTGCCACGGGGTTTCCACGCCCAGTGAATCCGATAGAAACGCCGCCAGCGCTTCGAGTTCTTTCCTGTCGTCGTTCAACCCCGGAATTAGCAACGTGGTGACCTCTACAAAAATACCCAGGGATTTCATCCGTTTCAACGTCTCTTTGACCGGCGCCAGGCGGGCTTGGCAGTAGGTCTTGTAGAAATCTTCGGTGAAGGCCTTTAAATCGACATTGGCGGCATCCAGGTAGGGGCTGATCATTTCGAGTGCTTCTCCGGTCATGTATCCGTTGGTGACGAATATATTTTGGATTCCCTTTTCATGGGCAAGCTTTGCCGTATCATATGCAAATTCAAAATAGACGGTGGGTTCGGTGTAGGTATATGCGATTGTTTTGCAATTTCCCTCCAAGGCTTCCTGGACAACATCAGCGGGGGTGGAGACATCGCCGGTGATCATCCCCTTCCGATCCGACGGCATCTGGGCAATGTCTGCGTTCTGACAAAAACGGCACTTGAAATTGCATCCCACCGTAGCGATGGAATACGAGAGACTCCCGGGGAGAAAATGATACAACGGTTTTTTTTCGATGGGATCGATGTGGCGGGCAATGACCCTGCCGTACACCCGGGTTTCCAAAGTGCCCCCGATGTTCTCCCGAACGCCGCATATGCCCCGGAGCCCGTCTTTTATGACACACCGGTGATTGCAGAGATGGCATCGGACTTTGTTCTCCGCCAGCGGTTCATATAAATACGCTTCCATCATCCGAACTCCTGATCCGAAGTAAAAGTTGAACCTTTTATCTCCTATCCCGCCAATACTTCGGTGGTCGGTTTGGGTTTATACGGCACGGTGAGCGGTCGGGTTTTAAATCGTGGAACAAGGGTGACCACCATGCCGATAAACGCACCGAAAGGGTATTTTTTCAGCAGCCATGATTGTTCTATTTTTTCGGCGGTTCGACCTGGATGACCGACGGTTCTCCAGGTAATGGGCACATCCCCCAGCAAGGACCGAATGATCTCTTTGAGTTCCCAGATGCTGAAAAAACAGGCGTGATTGTATATGGTCCGTGTAAACACGCCTTGGATGCGTCGGTGGACCCCTTTGACGGCATATCGGTTCAGAACGCCCAGAAATATTTTATCTTTGGCAACCCTGCTGGCCTCTTCGATGGCCTTTCTGGAATCTTCGACGAATTCCAATGTGTTAATCAAGCAGGCATAGTTAAAGGCATTGTCTTCAAAGGGGAGATCTTCCGCAAAACCTCGATAGAGCTCAGCACGATTCCCCAGGTTTTTGAGGGCAATATCAAGCATATACGGTGATGGATCGAGACCTGTAACATGGAGGCCCTGTTCATGGAAGGTCGACAGACCGGTACCGGTACCGCAACCGATATCGAGTACATGCTCTCCTTTCAGGGGGGTTAGTAGGTTGAGCATCAGGCGGTGTTCGACGTCAGCGACGAACCGGTTACAGGGATCCTTTAACCGTTCTTCGTATTCAATCGCATCATTAAAATCAAAAACATGGCCCATACAACATCATTTAATGAAAAAAAGACATTTTTTCAAGGTTAAAACTTCATTTACAATAGAACAAATCTTACGTACGTGTTCAGGGGGTGCGCTTCTTCGTGTAACGATATTGGCGAAGTGGCTTCGTTATTTCAATGACTTAGCTGTGGGGGAGACCGCGGCTCGGAAACCGGAATTCTATCCCGGGCATCCCGGTCGGCGGTGAATATTTCACGGGCAACACCTTGACACAGAAGCCGCCGACATACTATAGCTTTTTTCAAAAAAACCATCTTGAGTTTAAAATGAAAGAATTTTTCAAAGTTACCGATCTAAAGCGCGTCCTGGAATATTCATCTGGCTTTCCCCGGGTCGAAACCGAGGACATCCCCCTCGATGAATCCTTCGGAAGGATTCTCGCCGTAAGGATCCATGCGGATGTCGATCTTCCGGACTTTATGCGGTCCGCCATGGACGGATATGCGGTCCGTGCGTCCGCGACCTTCGGGGCTTCCGAAGCAAATCCGGCATATCTCACAATCAAGGGCGCCGTCCCCATGGGGGAATCCCCCGCTTTTTCCATCGGATCCCATGAAGCCGCCAGAATTTCCACCGGCGGTATGCTGCCGGACGGTGCCGACAGTGTGGTCATGATCGAGCACACCGAAGCCATAGACGCCACCACCATTGAAATCTACCGAAGTGTTGCGCCGGGGCAACATATTCTGGAAAAGGGAGAAGATATCCCCAAAGGGGATGTCCTTGTCCCGGAAGGAAAGCGTCTCAGGTCCCAGGAAACAGGACTATTGGCCGCCTTCGGAACCAAGACGGTGACGGTCTATAAAAAACCCGTGGTCGGTATCATTTCCACGGGAGATGAGATTGTTGCCCTCGATGATACACCGGCACCCGGCCAAATTCGTGACATCAACATGTATACGCTCTCCGGCCTGCTGAGGAAGGCCGGCGCCGTTCCGATCTCCTTTGGAATTGTTCGAGACGACTTCGACGATCTTTTCAGGACATGCACCACGGCGCTGGCCCAATCGGACATGGTCCTCATTTCAGGGGGAAGTTCTGTGGAACCCGGGATTTCACCATCGACGTACTCTCGGCGCTCCCGGAATCCGACATCCTCGTCCACGGCATCTCCATCAGCCCGGGGAAGCCCACAATCCTGGCCAAATCCCGGGACCTCGCCATATGGGGTTTGCCGGGCCATGTGACCTCGACCATGGTGGTCTTTGAAATCGTCGTCAAGCCGTTCATCGAACATATCGGCGGTTTATCCCTTAAAAATAAAAAAAATTTCACCCTTTCCGCCCGGCTCAGCAGGAACATTGCATCGGCCCAGGGCCGGACGGAGTATATCCGGGCACGCTTGAACCATAAGGACGGCATTCTGTGGGCAGACCCCATCCTCGGCAAATCAGGCCTCATCAACACCATGGTCAACGCCGACGGCCTCATTGAGATCGGGTTAAACACCGAGGGGTTGGACAAGGGCACCGAGGTGGCGGTGATCCCCCTTTAATAAGTGTCCATCCACAAACGGCATCCTTAAGCCCAAGCTTTGTTTTATCTCCAGAGGGGATTTGATTTGTTAAATATTCATTTTAGAAAATAGGAATTAGAAATTAGATAACCCCAAATGGACGCAAATGTAATAAGAAGATGAGAAGGTCAGAAAGTGGGAACAAATGAGCCATAGACGCAACATCTATCTAAAAATGAAAACCCTGGAAGAAGCACGGGAAATTATTTCCGGAGGGTTTCCCCTGGATCGGACACGTTCCAAAGAGACGATTTCCGTCCCCGACGCGGTGGGCCGGGTTCTGGCCGAGCCGGTAACGGCCGTAATCTCCTCACCCAATTTTCATTTATCTGCCATGGACGGTATCGCAGTAAAAGCGGCAAATACCTTTGGGGCCGCTGAAACAAAACCCAAAGAATTGCGGGTCGGCATGGACGCTTTTTATGTCAATACCGGCCATGTCATGCCTGAAAACACCGATGCGGTGATCATGATAGAACATGTTCATGTTCTCGACAAAAACCGACTCGAGATCGAGGCCCCGGCATTTCCCTGGCAGAACGTTCGAAAGGTCGGTGAAGATATTGTGGCCACCGAGCTCCTTTTCCCCCAAAACCATGTGATCACCCCCTATTGCCTGGGGGCGCTTGTTTCCGGCGGCATCTTTACGGTCCCGGTAAAAGCCAAACCCAAGGTACTGATCATCCCAACAGGCTCGGAGCTCGTGGACTGGCGGAAAACACCCGTCGAGGATCTTCAACCGGGTCAGGTCCTTGAAACCAATTCTTTTGTCCTCGGAAAACTTGTGGAGTCCTTCGGCGGCAAGTTTACCCGCCATGACATGCTCACCGATGATCCTTTGAAATTAAAAGCGGCGATTCTGGATGCCGTGAACAGCGGCTTTGACATAATCCTCACGGTGGGCGGATCCTCTGCCGGATCCGAAGACCATACAAGACGGGTCATCGACGACATCGGCACGGTGCTGGTCCACGGTGTGACCATCATGCCGGGAAAACCCATTTTAATCGGCAGAATAGCGGAGATCCCCATCTTTGGAATCCCGGGGTATCCGGTTTCGGCCATCGTTGCCTTTGAACAGTTTGTTGCCCCGCTCATATCCTCGATGCTCGGCCAGCCCGAGCCGGAGCGGACCAGGGTCCAGGTGGAGCCCACCCGAAAAATCGCATCCAAACTCGGCCTCGAAGAATTTATACGGGTAAAACTGGGGGCGGTGGGCAATAAAATCGTGGCCATTCCCCTTCCCAGGGGCGCCGGCTCTATCACCACTCTCACCGAAGCGGACGGCATCATCCGGGTCCCCAAAAACCTGGAAGGAATTCGGCCCCATGAACCGGTGACAGCGGAACTTTTGCGGCCCCTGTCTTCGATAAACAATACCATTGTTGTGGTGGGAAGCCACGACAACACACTGGACGTTCTGTCCGACCAGATTCGGTCCGGGCACAAAAATCTGACTCTCTCGTCGAGCCATGTGGGGAGCATGGGCGGCCTCATGGCCATAAAAAAGGGGGGGTGTCATCTGGCCGGATCCCATCTCCTCGACACCCGGGACGGAACCTACAATCAATCCTATATCCGGAAATATCTGCCGGATACCCCGGTCAAACTGGTGCATCTCGTGATGCGGGACCAGGGTCTCATCCTATTGCCCAAAAATCCCAAAAGGATACGGGGGATCGAGGATCTCAGCCGAAAGGACATCACTTTCATCAACCGGCAGGCCGGTTCCGGCACCCGGATACTCCTCGATTACCGCTTAAAACAGATGGATATCGATCCCTCCCGAGTCAACGGATATGATAATGAAGAGTTCACCCACATGGCTGTGGCCGTGGCCGTGCTCAGCGGTGCCGTGGATGTGGCACTGGGAATTTATGCGGCCGCCAGAGCCCTTAATCTCGATTTTATTCCCGTTGTCACCGAACAGTATGACCTGGTTATTCCCGAAATATTTTTTGACGCTGAAAATATCCAGATCCTCCTGGAAACCATCCGCGCGCCGGAGTTCAAACATCGGGTCCAAGCCCTGGGCGGATACAGCACGGAAAAGACAGGGCAAGTAATCCTTTAGAAAAGAGGAAAGAGAATAAAGAAAGTAAGAAGATCAGAAGGTGGGAAGGTAAGAAGGTCGGCCATGTTTTAGAACCTCCGACCTTCGATTTTCTAACCTTCTTAACTTCCTGTTTTCCGAGACCTTCTTAACTTCTAATTGCACTTGCGGTTACCTATTTTCTAATTCCCACTTTCTATTTCCGGCATAAAAGTTTTGGTGTTGAAGTGTGGTCGAAGAAGGATTATGGTATGGTTATGGGGAACAGGATTAGAGAGAAATATCACTTAATAGACCATATGGCCGATTTCGGCATCCATGTTTCGGGCACAAATTCAAAAGATCTTTTTGCCAATGCCGCCCAGGCCCTGTTCGATGTGATAACGGATATCGATTCGTTGACGGGTCAGGATTCCTGTCATATGGAGGTCTCCGGAGAGGACTGGTCCGACCTCATGGTCAACTGGCTCAGAGAGATCCTGTATTTGTGGAACGGAAAGGAACGGCTGGTTAAATCGGTTAATATCACCGCTCTTTCAGCGAACAAGCTCTCGGCCAAAGTCGTTTTTGACCCCTATGATCCGGATCGCCATACCGTCAAAACCGAAATAAAGGCGGTGACCTATCACCAGATCCAGGTAAAACGCACCCCTTCCGGATGGTCGGCAAGAATCATCTTCGACATTTAAAAAGATGTCTAAATTTTCTATAACTCATAGAATTTACTAAAATATTAGTTGGATCTTGTTTGGGAGGTCAGCAGGAAGAATGGAATGTTGGAATATTGGAAATAAGAATGGAAAAAACCCAATTTAAATGGCTTAAAATCCGTTCAAACCCATTATTCCATTACTCCATTATTCCATGTTTGAAGTAGGCGTTAAAGTTTCAAAAAATGTCCTATATTTTCATTGAGTTGTAGAATTTCGGAAATTTTAACTTAATCGACGGGATCGCAAAAATGACAACAAATATTAAAAAAATAGATGAATACCGGTGGGAAATTCCCAAAACAGGTGCCATGCGGGTACCGGGGATGGTCTATTCCACTGCGGCCATGCTCGAAGGCTCCCCCCAAAAAGAGCCGTTGAAACAGGTGGTAAATGTTGCCACCCTCCCCGGAATTTTAAAGGCGTCCCTTGCCATGCCGGACATGCACTGGGGATATGGGTTCCCCATCGGCGGTGTCGCCGCCTTTGACTGGGACTCGGGGGTCATCTCTCCGGGGGGTGTCGGTTACGACATCAACTGTGGGGTCCGTCTCGCCACCACATCCCTTGTGGAAAAGGAGATACGGCCAAAACTCAGGGCCCTGGTGGATTCGCTTTTTCAGAACATCCCTTCGGGGGTTGGGTCCACCGGCCGTTTAAAACTGTCCGTTCCCGAGGAAAAAAAGGTCTTGAGAAGGGGCAGTCGATGGGCGGTGAGCCAGGGCTTTGGTGAGGACTCGGATTTAGATTTTACAGAAGACGGCGGGTGCATGGAGAACGCCGATCCGGATGTCCTCAGTCCAAGAGCTCTGGAAAGGGGGCGAAAGCAGCTCGGAACTCTGGGATCCGGCAATCACTTCGTTGAAATCGGCGTGGTGGAAACCATCTTTGAACCTGAGGCGGCAAAGGTGTTCGGTCTTTTTGAAGGACAGGTGACCCTGATGCTCCATTCAGGATCACGGGGCCTGGGATATCAGGTTTGCGACGATTTTCTGGCCTTCATGACGAAACATGTTAAAAAACTCGGGTTCGAACTGCCGGACAGACAGCTGGCCTGCGCCATGATACAGTCCCAAGAAGGGATGCGCTACTACAATGCCATGGCCTGTGCTGCAAACTATGCTTGGGCCAACCGGCAGATTTTAATGCACGGGTGTCGCGACGTATTTTTAAAGGTGATGGGCATGGGTCCCCGGGATCTCGGCATGAATCTGTTGTACGATGTGTGCCACAACATTGCCAAAAAAGAGACCCATGTTATCGAGGGAAAAGCCAGGACGGTCTGTGTGCACCGAAAAGGGGCCACCCGGTCTTTCCCCGCCGGGCATACCGCCCTCTGCAGTGAATACCAATCCATCGGGCAGCCGGTCATTATCCCCGGAGACATGGGAACGGCTTCGTATGTGCTTTTGGGCACCCAAAAAGCCATGGAAGAGACCTTTGGTTCCACCTGCCATGGTGCCGGACGGGTCCTGAGCAGAAAAGCCGCCAAAAAGGCGAGCAAAGGACGGGCCATCCAACGCGAACTCGAAGACAAGGGGATCTTTGTCAGATGGACCGGCAGGTCCACCCTCGCCGAAGAGATGCCCGAGGCCTACAAGGATGTTTCCCAGGTGGTGGAGACGGTCCATGGGGCCGGCATCTCAAAAAAAGTGGCCCGCTTAAAACCCGTCGGTGTGGTTAAAGGATAATTTGAGACTGACCCCAGAGAAATAGGCTGCGCATTTTACGGGACAAGCTTAGAAATTGGGCAAATAGGGGCATTTTGCAAAGGTCTCAATTTGCCCAAGGTCCACAGATCCATAGATCGCTGCGCCAGCACCTCCAGCAGGAATCATTCTACCTCCCAAATACCCGAGACACGCCCCGCCCGATGCCACAATGAGGGGTATTACCCCTCAATAACCCCTAAGTTAAATAGTGTTGAATTTTGGGTTTGCGGTCGTATATTTAGTACAAGGAACTGAACAGCGGTCCTTAAATCACGGCTGCTGATTGAAAGGCGGGTACCATGAATAGAATCCATGAAGATGCTACTGCAGACATACATTTTGAAATACGTTGGGACGGTGAAGAAACCTCCCATACAGAAGGTTATGAATCGTACAACGTCAATTTCTGGCGGGATTGCCTCCCCGAGAGTCTGGGTACCGGACTTGAAGGCAAACAAGCAGGGGACGTCATCGAGATCGACTTTGACCCGGGGATCGTGGTTTCCCGTTACGATCCCAAAGGTGCCTTTGACGTCCGCCGGTCTCAGTTCAACCGGCGATTTACCTCGGACCGGAACACGGAACCCCGGATGGGCCGGTTCTATCCCAAGGGGATTCTCAAAGGCATCGCCGGCATATTCTCGGAGAATCTCCATCCGTTCCGGTGTGTGGGTGTCGACAACGGCCATCTGAGTGTCGATGTAAACCATCCTTTGTCGGAAAAAGCGATTCGATTGAGGGCCTTGGTCAAGGACGTACGTGAAAAGAGGTCGGACCGCGGGGGAGTTTGTCATCACTGGATGGAATTGATTTCAGACGGGCCCGGCATGCAGACCCGATGGGAAAACCAGCCGACGGATTTTTTTTCCGACACCCCCTTCAAAAGGGAGAATGAACACCCGGACCACGGTTTCTATGCCCGGCCGAGACTTGTCCAGCATTTGGATAGCACGGCCATGGACATTGTCAGCGGCATTTACGGCCGGTTTCTCACCGACGGAATGCAGGTCCTCGACCTCATGGGCAGTTGGACGTCACACATTCCCCAAGGACTGAACCTGAAAAAACTGACGGGACTCGGCCTCAACCGCCGGGAGTTGGAAAAAAACCCTCGACTCACCGACCGGATAGTTCACGATCTGAATCAAACCCCAAACCTGCCCTTTGAAACAGACACATATGATGCGGTGATATGCACGGTTTCCATTGAATATCTGATTCATCCAATGGCGGTTTTCAAGGAGGTTGCGCGTGTTTTGCGGCCGGGCGGCCGATTTGTGGTGACATTTTCAAATCGATGGTTCCCTTCCAAAGTCATTAACGTCTGGAAGGAACTCCATGATTTCGAACGCATGGGACTGGTTTTGGAATACTTTCAAAAATCCGGAAAATTCAGGAACCTAAAAACCTATTCCATGAGAGGGTTGCCTCGTCCCCCACAGGACAAATACTTTCCAGAACAACGATTATCCGATCCGGTTTTTGCGGTGTGGGGACGAAAATTTTAATCCGCCACCGAACTTTGGCGAATTAACCACCCCGATGAAAAATCCATCGGGAATACCCGTATCTTGACGTTTATTTCAAATTCAATCGGGTTTTCCCGGCTCGGGGCTGGGACTTGCATCGCCGGAAAAAAGACTTAGTGTTATCCATGAAGGTCGAAAATCGGATTGCCCGACGGGAAGGTGTTATCAAAATGAAATCCCCGGCCAAAACTTTCATCAAGGAGGTTTTTATGGAACTCAAAGAATATTTTCAGAATCAACAAGGCCTGGGGGTCTTGTCCACGGCAGACGGCAGCGGTCGAGTGAATGCCGCCGTATATTCCAGACCCCATTTTATGGAAGACGGGTCCCTGGCGTTTATCATGCGGGACCGGTTGTCCCACCGGAATCTGACGTCGAACCCCCATGCAACCTATCTGTTTAAAGAGGATGGCCCCGCATATACGGGGAAGCGGTTGTATCTGACCAAAGTTCGAGAAGAAGAAAATTCCGACCTGATCGATTCATTGTCCCGGCGGAAATACCCGGCGAACCAGGAAATCACAGAGTCCAGATTCCTGGTGTTTTTCAAGCTCGACAAGGAGCGGCCCCTGGTGGGTGACGTTTAGCAAAAACCCGGCAGTGAAGCCGTATCCAAGGGTTCATGATGGCGCTCTTTTCAGGGCTTGAATCGAGAATTCCGGGTTAAGGAGGGAAACCTTTGAAAAATGTTCATTTTTGTTCAAGTTCAAGGAAGGCGAAAATTTTAACCACAGGAATACATTGAGTATTTCGAGGATTACAATTTGAGACTGACCCCAGAGAAATAGGCTGCGCATTTCACGGGGCAGGCGCAGAAATTGGGCAAAAAGGGACGTTTTGAAGAGGTTTCGGGGGGTGTGATGATCCGTTTAGGACTCTGTTGCATATTCCGGAAAGAACCCATAAAATTCCGGAGAACCACCGCAAAACATCTGGGGAAGTTTTCCCGCCGTCAGCAGTTGGCCTACCTTTCCGAAATCTGTATGGCCAATGCCGATGCCCTTTACAGGGCATTGCAGTTCTGCCGTCGTCACGGGATCCATGGATTCCGGATCAACAGCCAGATTCTTCCCCTGAAAACCCACCCGGAGGTGGGGTACCGATTCGAAGATCTTCCGTCCCACGGGAAAATACGACGGATGTTCGAGGGCTGCGGCACCTACGCCGCAGAACACGATCTTAGGACCACATTTCATCCGGATCAGTTCATTCTCCTCTCCTCCCCCGATGATACCGTGACCCGGCGGTCCATCTCAGATCTTATCTATCAGTCCGAAGTCGCCCAATGGGTGAATGCGGACGTTATCAACATACATGCCGGTGGGGGGTATGGGGACAAGATCAGGGCCTTAAATCGCCTTCGACGGGAAATAGAGCGTTTGCCCGAAACCGTTCGCCGCCGATTGACCCTTGAAAACGACGACCGCATTTATACCCCCAAAGACCTGCTGCCGGTGTCCAGGGACATGGAAATCCCCTTGGTCTATGACGTTCATCACCACCGGTGTCTCCCCGATGGAAATGGTGTCGAAAAAACCACCCAACTGGCGTTGGACACCTGGAATCGCGAGCCGCTATTTCATCTGTCGAGCCCTTTGAATGCCAAAGGGAACGGCAATCCCCGAAACCATCACGACTTCATAGACATCGCCGATTTTCCAAGGTCCTGGCTTCCCCTCCACATCACCATCGAAGTCGAAGCCAAGGCAAAAGAGCTGGCGGTTTTGAAGCTCATGAAAGACCTTTCCAGGTTGTCGACCGAAGACTCCGAGTAAAAATTTTATTTCTCCGAACTGAATGTGGGGGCATTGGGGGGTGATTTTCCTTTGAGCACCTCATGATAATACTGATAGGTCAGCGGTTGTCCTGTCTTTAAAACTTCCGAAAAAACCGTATCCCCGATAAAAATGGTGTGGGTCCCCAGGTCGATCTGATCGACGACGTTGGCTTCAAGAACGGATAGGGCATTTTCGGTGATCAGGGGGCAGCCGGTGGATCCTGTCTTGAACTGCACGTTTTCAAGTTTGTCGATGTCCCTTCCGCTTCGAAAGCCAAAGGGTCCGAAAAACTTCATGGGCGCCGATTCATCCAATACCGATATGCCAAAAACCTTGCTTTTTGAAATGTATTCGTGGGTCAGATTCTTTTTGTTGATGATCACCGCCACCCTGGGAGGGTCGGACGTCACCTGGATGACGGTGTTGACGATCTGGCCGTTGAAACGGCCTTCATCATGGGATGTGGTAATGTACAAACCGTAACTCAAGTCTCGGAAAACCTTACGATCTATTTCGGGATTCATTCGCTGTTCCTCCTTGTGGTGTGATCCATTTGCGGGGACGGCTGATGAAAGATTTCAACGCTTTTTCCAACTTCATTATATCCATGATTTCTCAGCGATTCGGGTTATATTTTTCCTGTATCTGATACAATTTTGCTGCGTACGCTTCGGGATAAATCAGATTTTTCTGGTTGCCGATGTCGTCGATGGAAAGATCGATATGGGGTCTGATGTCGATGCCATAGCGGTTCAGTACCGCATCGTTGGCCATGTCCAGAATCAGGATCGCGTAGTACGTGGTTAAAATTCTAACTTTCGAATCCCGGCGTAAAAGGTAGCTTCTGCCCCCCACGGTGTTCAAAAAAAATCCGGCGTACTCATATAAAACCCCCAAGCCGGGGCAGTTCCGCAAATCCTTTTGACAGCATTTATCCGACGTGTAAAACCCAAAGAAGGCGGCCATCATGGGTTCGATAATATCGGCTTCATTACGGAGCACATCTTTTACAAGTTGGATTCGCTGTTTCCCTAACACCTTGCAGAAGTGTGCCATATTGCGTGTCAAACTGATGAGATCCATAGTCTCGCCGGTGACCGCCGGCGGATTTTCCGATAATTGCCGGACCATCTTCCGGAACATATCATAGGATCCCTGCGCCGATTTTTGAACCATGGGATACTCCTGTGTATCCAGGTAGATAAAGAATGCTTTTATCTGCTGTTCCAGATCCTCACAGTCGGCATCTTCCCGCAACGGAAAGCCGGCGGCGTCTTTTCCGAAGACTTCCGTTAATTTTTCTTCGGGAACACGGGCCTTTTTCTCCAGTGCCAGTTCTTCTTCGAGCTTTTGAATCTCTTCTTTGAGCGTCCAGGATTTGTCCTCAAGGGCATTTTGCTCCTGGCGAACGGCAGTGGCCAGCTCTTTTTTGTGCCATTCCATTATTTGATGATATCCAAAATAGCCGATGAATCCGAGGGCCAGGGGGATAATAAATACTTTTACGATTTTTTTCATTTCAAACAAATATCCTTATGTCAAGTTAGGGGCTTCGCCCAAATTGGAATGCTGGAATGCTGGAATAATGGGTTCTGGGATAATGCAATGTTGGGGTAATGGTGGAGTTTGGGTTGACGATAAAACTAAAAATGGATAATATCCTTTTAAAAACCAACCTTCCAACCTTCCAGCATTCCACTATTCCACTATTCCATTATTCCATTATTCCATATTCGAGACAAGCGTTCAAGTTTCAAAAAATATCCTATATTATCATTGAGGTGCAGATATTCCGAGACGTATAACTATGCTTCGCCCAACCCCTGAATTACTTTAAATCCGGATCCGGCAGCTTCAACTCTGTAAATATCGCGCCAAAAGTTGAAAATATGGAAAAGATAAACATTCGCCACAAACCGTTTGTGGCAATCTCGCCCACCGAGATTCCATGGCCGCGGACGAGCACCGCGGACACGGCGGTATAGAATACGCCGGTCATGACGCCGCAAACAGTAGCCCCGAAGATCCGTTCTCCCAGGGTCGCCCCGCCGCATCCCAGGGTTACGATGCTGCCGCACAACATCGGCAGCGGCACCGAAAGCCACCATAGGGCCGTTAACCCGGGCAGTTCTCCGAGGTTTCTGAAATAGACGATTTCTGCAGCTCCAAATATGCCGGCTGCAGCCACTGCACACACACCGATGTGCCAGTACCGCTTGTTTATGGATGCACGCAGATGGAGGCGTTTTCGAATACGACGCCGGATGGTCAGGGGCCAGTTGTAGAATAAACGAAACACCCAATGTTCGAGCAATGCGCCGCTTTCACCGAACACCGGAACCACGTGCACCGATTCGTTGGCCCAGTACCCCGCCATAAACCGGGCCAGCACGGGATACCGATAGGCCATCTGGATGGGAAACGCCAGATATCCGATATATTTGAAAAATCCTAAAAATACGGCGATATTGTAATCTTTGAAATTTCGCTCCTTGATCACCAGGTACACCACATAAAGCCCCCGGGTCAGGGAGCCCGGCGAAATGGGCACCACTTGAAACAATGCGATAATACCGAGTCCGATCCCCCATGCCTGTGTTCGCGGCATCCCGGGATGCGTCACCACATATATAATCGCCACCAGCACGGAAACCACCTGTGTCACCGGCAAGGTACAGATATGGACCGCCAGGCTTTTCAAATATTTCTGTATGAACGGCTCATCCGCCTGGGAAAGAATCGTCCGGGCGTCCTCATCGCTTAAAATATGCCGTTCCTGTCCGTCGGCCACCATGTCACGGAGCCATTGTTCACGAAGGTCCGGGTTGAAATACAACCGAACCGGCCGAACAAAGATATGAATCAGACGTTCTTTTGCATAGGCCCCATCCGTCATGAATCTGTGGAGCCCCGCCGGCAGCAGGGACAACGGCAAATGCGCCATAAACAACCCGACCGATTCAGCGACCCTGGGTGCACCCTGAGCGTCGATCCGGCCGGCTCTGTGCCACACAACCGTCTTTTCGGCCCGCCGCCCTTTGAAGGCGTTTTTAAAATAATCCCAACTCGTTAACATTTTTTTATAGTGTTGGCGCCAATCCGAACGTCCCAAAACCCGCTGGAAGAACGTGCCCATAAACGGTATCAGTCCCATCAGAGCAAACAACACCCGCCAATACCCTGCTGCCCCGAAGCTTTTCCGCCTTGGAATCATCGACGATATTTCACACCTTCCATCCATTCACCGCGCTGTCGAGAATGGTCGACCAGAGCCGTCGGCTGTAAAGCAATCGAATGTGGTTGTGGGTAATATCCGGCACCGAGTCTCTGTAAACCGCCTCGGATGCTTTCAGTTCCACCATCATCTCCCGCATATCCGCAAAATCGTCCCCATGTTCTGCCACAAATTCCTCGAGCTTTTCCACACTGCCCCGATCGAACTGGACCAGACTCCCCCGCTGGATTCCTTTGAAAATAAGCTTAAAATCTCCGGGGCTCATGGGCAGAAACGGCAGCAGTGCCAGACCGGCCCGGAAATCCACCGCCACCAATCCAGCCGAAGGATCCGGGTCGGTTTCCTTTCGTTTCAGACAGTTCGGCTGACTCTTGCACGTGGACCACTCATACTGTCTTGCGAACTCGTGTCCCCCCATGTCATGGAGCAGATTAACGAATTCCCCCATAAATTGATGCTTGGCTCTATATTCCGGCGAACCGACCCTACCGGTATCCACTTCGTTGCCCTTGCGCCACTGTTTCAAGAAATCGAGACGGTCATCCACCTCCAAACGCCAGGTCCGCCCGTCTACCCATTCACTGAACTCGCCGCAGCTCCCCAGGGTATAGTCCACAAATGTTGCATGAATATCGACCACCCCTTGGGCATTCCCCCATCGAATCTCGGCCCCCCGCCGGATGAATTTTTGCCACAACGCCCCGGCCCTTGCCGCCGTGGGATTCACCTGAAGCTGAAAGGGGCCCTGGAATCCGATCCAATAGAGTGCATTTCGAAACAGTCGGGAAAAACCCGAAGGGGGAATCAGAATTTTCATGGCATAGGTGCCCCCCACCTCAAGACCGTCGATGGGCCCGTTTTGCCCTTCGATTTCCACCAGGTTTACACGGTATACCTGTCCGGCAAATCCCCCGCCCACAAACTTTTCGACCCTGGCCCGGACCCGCCCCTGATTCCCCCGGGCAAGTCCGGTGACATCATAAACGAGCACGTCCCCCGGATCGTAACGGGCAATCCGCATGGGTCGATGCAACCCTGCGTCGCGAAATTTCGCCGAAAGGCCCTTGCATACTTCAACAGAATAATCCTGTGTCATTGATTCAGCTCGATATGTTCAATTGCCATCCCATAAGAAAATGGATAGGTGTTGACCCTGAAAGGGTTCGGAAATAACATTCAAAGGCTTTTCTTCCGCTGCAGACATCGGACTTTTCACGAGAAGGTCAAAATTGATGATCTTGTAAAAAGTCATGAATTCAACTATAGATGGCTAAGTTAAAAGGTTCATATACAAGGCGTTGTAGATGGGACTTTTTACGACGCCATCAGAATTGACTTGTTAAAAAAACGTTGGATGAGTATAAAGATATGGTAATAGGGTGTCAAGCAGGTAAAAAGACCCTTTTTAACATCGTTACATCGTGTTTCCATTTTATATCCTATTTTTAATCCCATAAGCGTATCCTTAAATACGTCATCGAATTAACAGAATTAGAGCACCAGGCAAGAAAGGAAATCACCCATGAACCCGGAAATGTTCAGAGAATACGACATCAGGGGAATCGCTGGAAAGGATATGACCGAGGATGACGTTTTTCTGATCGGAAAAGGCGTCGGCACGTATCTCAAAAACCGCGGATGCACGAAGCTCAACGTGGGCCGGGACTGTAGACTGACGTCGGACCTGTATTCTGAAAAGATTATCCAGGGTTTGACGTCCACGGGATGTGATGTCATGGACATCGGGGTTTGCCCCACGCCGGTATTCTACTTCTCCATCCAGCACTTTGACCAGGAAGGCGGGGTGATGGTTACGGCCAGCCACAATCCCGGAGAATACAACGGTTTCAAACTCTGCATCGGTTTGGATTCCATCCACGGGAAGGAAATCCAGGAAATTCTCGGGATCATCACTGAAAAATCGTTTGCCACGGGAGACGGGTCCCGTTCCGCGGGGGACGCGGTCACACCCTACCGGGAATTTTTGGAAAACAACATAGCCCTGTCCGGGCCCATCAAGGTGGGCGTAGATGCAGGGAACGGAACCGCAGGGGTGGTGGCGGTGCCCATACTCAAGAATATCGGTTGTGACGTATATGATATTTACTGCGATATGGACGGCACATTCCCCAACCACGAAGCCGACCCGACGGTTGAAAAGAACATGCAGGATCTCATCGCCATGGTCAGGGAAAAAAAATTGGATGTGGGCATCGGCTTTGACGGCGACGGCGATCGTATCGGCGTTGTGGATGAAAAGGGGACCCTCATCTTTGGAGACAAGCTGCTGATCATATTTGCCCGGGAGATCCTGTCGAGGAAACCCGGGGCAACCTTCATATCTGAAGTAAAATGCTCAAAGACCCTGTACGACGACATCGAAAAACACGGGGGACGGGCCATTATGTGGCGAACCGGGCATTCCTTGATCAAAAAGAAAATGAAAGTCGAAAAAGCCGAACTGGCCGGGGAAATGAGCGGCCACATGTTTTTTGCCGACCGGTATTTCGGTTATGACGATGCCACCTATGCCTGCTGCCGGCTCCTTGAAATATTGACCCGAACCGGAATGAAAATATCAGATCTTTTGTCCGATGTCCCCAAGACCTATTCCACCCCGGAAATCCGCGTGGAATGTCCGGATGATAAAAAGTTTGCCCTGGTGGAGAAAGTGACCGAATTTTTCCGGAAGGAACACAACGTTATCGATATCGACGGCGTCCGTGTTTTGTTCGATGACGGATGGGGCCTGGTCCGTGCATCCAACACCCAGCCGGCCCTTGTGCTCCGTTTTGAAGCCATGTCGGAATCGAGGCTTTTGGAGATCAGAGACCTTGTGGAATCCACCCTGGCGGACTTTAAGAACGCATAACACTGCCCCAAGGGTCTTTTGGACATTTTGACAATTAATTCTATTGAAATATCACGCCATCCCTTTTACAGTGGATGGCGTCTTCTTTGTCGGGCGGCATTTTCCGGGTTTTTCTTGAACCCAAATTGAGGGATTGTCGAGTTTGCCGATGATGTATTGAAACGCTTTTGTATGAAAAAAATCGATAAAAACATATTCGGTGTTCTGTTCTTTTCCATGTTCGGTACCGTCACCGGCGTGGGAATCGTGGTTCCCCTGCTTCCCATCTACGCCCACAATCTGGGGGCAAGCGGCCTGTACATCGGTTTGATATTCGGCGCATTTTCCATTTCCAGAACTTTTTTTCTCCCGTATTTCGGCAGGCAGTCCGACAAAAAAGGGAGAAAGCCGTTTATCGTTGCAGGACTTTTCGCCTATACCGTCGTTTCACTGGCGTTCATACTCTCAAACAGTGTCGAATCCCTCATTGCCTTTAGATTTATTCAAGGCATTGCATCCGCCATGATAATGCCGGCTGTTCAGGCCTATGTGGGGATATCACGCCCACCGGCCGTGAAGGTTTCACCATGGGGTTGTTCAATATGTCCATGTTCATGGGACTGAGCATCGGCCCCCTCATCGGCGGCGTTATCCGTGACCGATTCAGCCTGGACACCTCCTTTGCGGCCATGGGAATTCTGACGTTTCTGGGTTTTATGCTGAGCTTCTTCCTCCTTCCCCCCACCAAAACAGAGCGGGTCGTGAACCGGGGGATCGCGCCGTTGGCATGGAGATGGGTGCTCCAGGACAAAGAAATGGCCGGGCTTTTTCTCTTCAGGCTTGCCTATGCAGCGTGTATCGGGGTCATCTGGAGTTTTCTTCCGGTGCTGGCGGATTTGGAGTTTTCACTCTCGAGTTCCGCCATTGGTATTCTGGTGACCATCGGCGTCTTCACCAGCGGATTGCTGCACGTTCCCATGGGGTTCATGGCAGACCGGGTGAACCGGAAAATGATGGTGGTGACCGGAGGATTGATCATCACCTATGCAATTTTCTCTTTTGACTGGGCAGACACCTTCGGGGATCTGTTGCTGGCCAGTATATTGTTCGGCCTGGGCGGCGGCATTTCAATGCCGGCGTTGATGGCACTGGCGGTTCTAAAGGGCGGTGAAACCGATGGTATGGGATCGGTCATGGGCCTTCTGGCAATGGCCCACAGTCTGGGGATGCTGGCCGGATCATTACTGGCGGGTTTGATGATGGATGTTTCCCGGCTTCGCAACGCGTTTCCAACAGGGGCTGTCATGATGATCTTCAGTCTGGGTATGTTCATGGTTCTGACGCATCATAAAAAAGTGGTGTCCATCCAGGCAGATCCGAGGACCCGCCCCGTGGATCTCGAGGGCTGAAAAGAAAAGAATCCGGACCCATCCTATATCCCTCCACAGGGGGGAGGACCCGGATTTTTAGAGGTCTTGCAGCTTGCCGCATTCCTTGCAGCGCCCGTCCGGACCGATAACGCCGATGCAGCTTTCATCACTGCACAGGGTGCGCTGCTCCCATTCTAAATCCGTGATGGTTTCCGCGTCTTCATCTGCCGAAAATTCCTCCGCGTCTTCATCCGCCGAAAATTCTTCCATGTCTTCGTCGGCATCTTCATCTTCGACAGCTTCTTCAAAATCCCCATCGGCCGGCGCTTGTTCGATATTTTCGGCGGGTCCGCCGGCATAGGGAAGCCCGCATTCCTTGCAGCGTCCGTCCGGACCGATGACGCCGATGCAGCTTTCATCACTGCACAGGATGCGCTGCTCCCATTCTAAATCCGTCTCGTTTTTATTTTCTTCAGTTTCCATGTTAATCTTCTCTATGTAAATATCCGGTCCGAGGGCCCGGCTTTGGGTTACCCCTGGAAGGGGTTTTTTAGTTAAAGCCGAACAAGTTAAAAGTGCCTTGATCTAAAATGCCTAAAGTTATGGTGTCGCTCCCGCCTGCCATTGCAAGGCACGAGCGGGCAGGTCGCTCCGCTGATTTTACATGATTGGCAGAATTCCTTAACTTTAGCTCACTTCAAACTCATGCAGTGTTCTCCAGGCTGAGCCGGAGAACTCTGACCTGGTCAAGAGGATCAGGTTTTTCAAGTTAAATAAAAGTCGTGGTTTTAAGCGTAATAACAACTGCCTATCACAAAAAATCGCTGAAGTCAAAACGGTCCGGCAGATCTTTTTGAAAAATATCCCCTTTTATCCTGAAACGGAAGCAGACACCATGGAGCGGCCATATTTTTTTGCGGGCGCGTCGGGATTTAAAATTTGACATGCCCGACAATTTATAATAATGTGTTACCCGATATGATATATGGTTATATGGTTTGCAAAAATATTATATAATTACACCTCACAGTGAGACCTTTGAGAAATGTTCAGCATTATCTGCCCGTCCAAGAGGTCTCGAACATGGAGGGAAAAAGATGCAGAATATCCGAAAAAATAAAACCCGATTCAGTGTCATAACCCTGTGTGTCATTCTAATGTTTGCGTCCACAGGTTTTTCTGCAGGATCGTCCGCGGGCAGAATCCTCCCCAAAGGTACCGTAAGCCTGTTCCACGACCATCAGAAAATCGGTGAATTCACTTCCGAAGCGCCCCTTCCCGAAGACACCCTAATGTCCGTCCAGGGAGGGTGCAGCGTCAAACTGAAGGATCTCTACCTCATGGCTGTGGACAAAAGCCTTTTTTCTGTGACAACCCACACCGATTCCCGAAAATTGACCGTAAAATCCGGCACCGTATATTTTGCCCTTTCCGCCCTGCCCCGGGCACTGGTGTTTCAAACGCCCAGCGGCGTGATCACCACCCATGAGGTCATGATCAAAGCCGCTTCCAGCGGCCAATCGTTAAAAGGATACGTGCTCGTGGAAAAGGGAATCACACGGGTGGGGGTCCTCGAAGGGGGTACCATGGTGATGATGGTGGACGACGGCCGGCCCATAACCATCGATGCCGGTCATGAGCTCAGGTTGGCACAGGCTGAAATTTTCAAAGAAGATAAAGAGGAAGGAAAAACTGAAGAAGGCGCTCAGGAAGGTGCTCCTGAAGGCACTCCTGAAGGGACGCCTGCCGAAGAACCCACCGGCACCGAAGTTTCCACCAGCGGTGTATCAACCACGGCGGCTGTTGTGGGAGGTATTGTTTTGGTAGGTGCTGGAATCGGCCTTGCTGCCGGCGGCGGCGGCGGGGGCGATGACGGCGGGGGGGGAAGCCCGGCGTCGCCGTGAGACGGCATAAAAAGTCCTCCGGTCTAACAAACTCCATCAGACACTTTCGCGGTAGCTCATCTGGGGAGACCTTTGAAAAATTTTCATTTTTGTTCAAATTCAAGGAAGGCGAAAATTTTAACCGCAGGAATACATTGAGTATTTCGAGGATTATAATTTGAGACTGACGCAGAATTTGGGCAAAAAGGGACGTTTTGTAAAGGTCTCCTGGTGACCTGCCGCTTTCCGTTTATACCTCTGGAAAACATGTTGAAAAAAAACGAACATCTTTACATTTTATTATCGATAATTCTGGCCGCGGCGGTTCTCGCCGGTGCTTTGACCGCCTGCAGCAACAACCAGAACACCACCGAGGCCATTGTAAAGAAATACGCCGCCGTACCGGTCAAAGAAGATGAAATCACCCGTCTTAACGAACAGATGTTCGCCACCGCCAAGATGCGCACTGACCCCAGCGATTATCTCCTGGGTGCCGGGGATCTCCTGGAAATCACCGTGTTCGAATCCGAAAGCCTGAATACCACGGCCCGGGTCAGCTCCCGGGGATACGTAACCCTTCCGCTCCTGGGGCAGATCAAGGTCAAGGAGTTGACGGCCCGTGAAGCCGAGGTAAAAATCGAAAGTCTTTACCGGGCAAAATACATTAAAGACCCCCATGTCAGCGTATTTGTCGAAGAACACCTGAGCCAGCGTGTGACCCTGGTGGGACAGTTCAAACAGCCCGGAACCTACGAATACCCTTCAAAGCAGAGCCTCCTGGATGTGATGGCCCTGGCCGGGGGCCTCACCGACAACGCAGGACATACCGTCCAGGTCCGGCGCCATTCCGCGCGCCCCGATGAACCGAATGTGTTGCTGGTGGATCTGGATGAGTTGATAAAGGAAGGAAAGACGGACTTGAATGTGGAGATCAGAGGCGGGGATATCATTTTTGCCCCCGAGGCCGGCCATTTCTTTGTGGACGGTGCCATCCGCCACCCGGGATCCTATCCCATCAAAGACAATCTGGTTCTAAGGGAGGCGCTCCTGGCTGCCGGGGGGATTGCCCCCTGGGGTCTCAAGGATTCTTTGGTCTTGATCCGGGTCGTCGAGAGGAAGCAACGCAACGTCATCGAGATCGATCTGAACAAGCCGGAAAATCAAGAAATGAAAATACAACCCGCGGACGTCATCGTGGTCAAAAGCAGCTCCTGGGGCAAGATGGTTCACGGATCGGGGGTATGGATCGGACTCCCTGGAGTCGCCGGTGTGGGGTATAAGAATCCGGAGCAGTAAAAATTTTCGGGGTCAATAATTCAATTCCTTGACCCTGAACGAATCTTTGTACGGTTCAAGCACCAGGGTAATCCGGCCGCTGCTTTTCCGCCACTTTTCACTGCCTTTCAATTTGCCCCTCACCTGAAAGGTCCCCTCGATTCTAACCTCTCCGGTCTCGTCCCGGGTGGCATAGCGCTCCAACTCGATGTTGTAAATCATGGAGTCGATCTTGTCAAAATTTTGACGATACCGGGGCGCCCAGGATTTAAACGGTCGCCCCTGTTCAAGAGCATCCGGAGCAAAAAACGCACCGAACATGTCCAGGTTCTTTCTCTCGTAGGTCCGGCAGTACGCCCTTAAAAAGGTTTTCAGCCGGCCCTGCAAATTGGATTGGGAAACCGTTGGTGGGACGACGGTTTCAGGTTCACCCGCCGGTCCCTTGGAAGAAACCGCCCCCCCATCGTTTTGGGCAGGAGCGCTCTTTTTCTCGGGCAGGGTTGGGGCGGATCGCTCTTTTTCTTGGGTCACCATTTGATGAAGCACCCTCGGTTCTTCGTTTACCGCCACCGCTGGTTCCGGCGGTTTTACCGAAGACAATGTTGGCCCTCCGGTGGCCGGTTTTTGGGAAAACACCGATGATCCGGCCGAAGACGTCGCCTCAAGGCTAGGTTTTTTTGCAGCCGTGGGGTCCTTGCCCGATGTCTTGTCCGGCACCGAAGCTGCCGCAAGGGTTTTTTTCCTCGGGTCAGGTGATACCCACCCGGACGGTTTACCTTCCGTGGGCGTTGGGGCCTTGACCGTCTCCCGTGTACCGGAGCCCGGGGTTGAAACAACTGGTACACCGGTCTTTTCCGAAGGGGACAGCGATTGGGGCTTTTCTGCCAACCGGGGTAACGGCAAAACATCGAGGGGTTCGTCCTTTGTCGGAGCGATTTTTTTCGCCGATTTGGGCTCCAACGGCCGGACGGTGGAAAAACGTGGGTTTTTCACGGTGTTTTCTTGGACGTTATCGGTAATTTCAGATCGCTCCGGAATCGAGGGTGGAATCATCGGTTTGTCATCTAAGGGCGCCGTCTTCATGGAAGGGGGCACTTCTTTGGGCGTTGTAATAGAAAATTTTCGGGGTTTGGCCCTGTTGGTTCCGTCCTGAAAATAAACATAGCCGGCAATCGCCCCGATGGCCGCAACAAGAACAACGACAACGAACGTTGGCATCTTGCGCTTTTTTACAGGCTCCGGATCCCTTTCCAAAGGAACACCATTTGTCTCCCGGCCGGAAAATCGCTGCCGTTGATCTGAGAACCCCCAATCCTGTTCAGGTATCCCCGGATCCCCGGCCGGTGCCTCCGGCGAAGTGATTCCCTGATCATGGACCGGGTATTTGGAAGACTTTCTGGAGATCAGCAGTTCTTCCCTGCACTCTCTGATAGTATTTGCATGGATGGTATCCAGCTCCTGGACATAGCCGCTCAGCAGCGCATGATCGCAAATGATATTGATCAAACGCGGGTATCCGCCGGAAAAAGCGAAGATTTCGTCCACGGCGCCCGGGCTGAAAATGGGCGCTTCGGTACCGCTCACCCGGAGGCGGTGTCTGATATAGGCTTCTGTTTCATCCAGGGTCAACTGCTCGATGTGATATCGTATGGTAATTCTCTGTCTGAGGGCCCGGTTGCTGTATTCCTGCAAGATATCGACGAATTCATTCTGCCCCACAAAAAAGATGTTCAGCAGCCGGATGTGTTCCTGTTCGAGGTTCGACAGCAGGCGGATTTCTTCGAGGAGTTCCGGCGTAACGGCCTGGGCTTCGTCGATGATCAAGAGAACTTTCTGTTTCCGAACCCGTGACCTTTCTGAGAAACTGCCTGAAACTAATGATGAACTGTCCTTTGCTTTCAAAGATCTCGCCCATTTCGAAGGCCGTGGCAACCACATTGAAAAATTCGAGAACCCCGAGACTCGGATCGTAAATGGTGGCCGCCATTGTATCCTCTCCGAGGCTTTGGATCAGGGCGTTGATGAGGGTGGTCTTGCCGGTTCCCACATCCCCGGTGAGGGCCAGGACCCCTTTATTTTCGATAATGGCGTATTTCAGGGTCGCAAGGGCTTCTTTGTGCTGTTCGCCCAGCCAGAGAAAATCGGGATCCGTGCTCATCTGGAACGGTTTGACCTTTAAATTGTAGAAAGATAGATACATAGGGGTGCCCTTAGGATTGGCAATTAATTTTTGAACAGGTTAATGGATGAAATGCCTAAAATAATCTAAAATTTATCCGCTACAAATATTCTTGTTCTATCTTTTACGGTGCATCGTCATTTTGTTTGCGGACACTTAGGATTCGGGTTTTTCCGCCAACTTCCGCCGCTTCTTCTTCGATACCCGGTCGTCTTCATTCCCGTAATACTGGTAGTAACTGTAGTAGGATTGATACCCGAAACGCTTGCCCAAATCCACCTTGTTGACGATGCAGCCCAGAATCCTCCCCTGGGAGACCCCCATGCTCTTTTTAAAATGACGGATGGCATCCCGGGTGGTTTCACCGATGCTGCTCACCAGCACCACCCCCCCCACGTGCCGGGAAAGCACCATACTGTCGGCAAACCCCATGCACGGCGGTCCGTCCACGATCACCCGGTCAAAGCGCTGGGTCAGGGTCTCGATGAGCAGGGCAAATCGGTCCGAAGCCAGAAGTTCCACGGGATTGGGCGGAACGGGTCCTGCCGGAATAAAACAAAGGTTGCCCATGCCGTTCTGGCAGACCAGCCCCTTGCTCCCGACGCCGGCCAGGAATCTGGAAAGGCCGGGACTGCCGGCAATACTGTAATTTTCGAAAAACTCATGGAGTTTGGGTTTCCGCATGTCCGCATCGATGAGGATGACTTTCTCGCCGGAACCGGCAAAGGCCAGTGCCAGGTTGGCCGCCATGGTGGTTTTCCCTTCGGACGGTTTGGTGCTGGTCATCAGGAAACTTCTCGCCTGGTCCACGGTTCCGGCCAGCTGGATGGACATCTTGGTGCTCCGGATAGCTTCGGAGAACGGGGATCGGGGATCGTTGACAAAGGTCTGCTCCACCGGGAATTCGTCGGATTTCGAAAGGGGCGCCACCCCGAGAATCGGAATCTGAAACCGGTCGGAAATCTCGTTGGGATTGGCAATGGTGTCGGAAAAATACTCCAGGAAAAAAGCAAGCCCGATGCCGCCCATGAGGCCCACCACAAGGGCCAAAAGAAGATTCAATTTCACTTTGGGCTTGAAGGGCTTGATGGGCAGCAGGGCCTCGTTGACAATGTGAATATTGCTGGAAGAAACCCCCACCATGGACTCGATCTCTTTGGTTCGCTCCAGGAGGCTCTGGTAGATCTCTTTGTTGGTGTCCACTTCCCGGGCCATGATTTTGTACTGGGTGGCCCGCTCGTTCAGGTCCAGGGCCGTCTGTTTCTGCTCCTCGACCCGGGCCCGCATGGTTTCCATATTTTTCAGGGCGGCCTTGTATTTGTTTTCCACCGACAGGAATATCTTCTTTTCCTCGATGTCGATGCGCTGGCCGATGCTGTTCATCTTGGTCTTCAAGGCTTTGACCGCCGGGTATTCGTCGTGGAAGGTAACGGCCAGGTCTTCATATTCGGATTGCAGCCGGGCATATTCAGCCTTCAACCCCCCGATCACCGGACTCTCCATCACCTGGGGCAGATGGGAGGGCCCGTCCAGAACCGCCTGATCGTAAACAGATTCCTTTGCGATCAAATCGGCCTCGGCCTCGGCCAAAGCTGAATTCAAGGACTCCAGCTGGCGGTAAATGCTGTTCTGTTTGGCGTCCAATGAAACGATCCCGGCCTGTTTCCCGAATCGGTTCAAATCCTCTTCGGCCTTTTCAAGGTTGATTTTGGCCCGGTCGATCTGCTTCATCAGAAAATCCCGGGCCAGTCGGGATGCTTCGAGCTTCTTGTCCATGTTCCACCGGACAAATTCTTCCACAAAGCCGTTGACCACGGTTTGGGACAGATGCCGGTCCGGAGACGCAAAAGAAATGCTGATGAGCATGGAGTTCCGTTTGGGGGCCACCTCGAGATTGTCTTCAACAAACTCGATGAGATCTCTCTGTTTAAGGGTCTCTTCGGAAATTTCCGGCGGGGTGTTCGTGGCTTCTCCGCTGTCCGCCGTAAAATCGGTGATAAATTGCTGAATCGATTTTTTTATTCTTGTAACCAGATTCGGGGTTTCACCGCCGTAGATCGTTTCCAGCACCACCGGATTTTCGGCCAAATCGAGTTTTTCGATCACCCGCCAGGCCAGGGCGCTGTTCTGGAGGAGATCTACCTGGGTCTGATAAAACTCCTGGGCACGAACCTCCGTGCCCACCACCTCTTCGAACTTTGTAACTTTCTGATTTTCTGGAGATATCTCAATGGATGAGGTGGCCTTATAAATTTTGGAGGAGGCCAGGGTCAAAATGAGGGTGGAGATAAAGGTCAGCATCAAGAAACTGACAATGAGCCACTTGCGGCGGAAAATGACATCCAGGTAATCGCGCAGGTGAACCTCTTCCGCATCCCATTGGGGAGCGGCCTGGCGAAGCTTGGTGGACGGGAGGTGCGCGCTGCTGCCCCTCCCGTCGTACCCGTCCGAAACCCGGGTTAATTCAATGATTTCATCAGTCATGGTTTATCCTGCTCCTAAATACTAAATTCAGGTTCTATTGTCCAATATTTTCTGGTAACCCCATCGCCGACACTTTTGGCGCTGTCGACAACCCCCTTAAAAAGGAACGGCGTGATGGAATCCCAAATAGATCAAAAATATGGTTCTTCTCCAAAAACAGAGTTCGCATGACTTTTTCCAGACTTTCAACTCTTTGTAATTCTTCAGTATCTTTATCCGCCTGTTTTGTGGCGGGTCACTCGAACCCTTGGATCCTTGAATCCTGTTATAAGCACCCCTGTTCAATTGGAGATGACACACTTATTTTACCCTGATTAACTTCAACTAATCGGGAGATGATCCGTTTTTAAGTCTATTTTTTCCAGCTTAAAGTCGTCCAGCCACAATGTCCCGCCGATCTTGTTGTCGAACCGATGACTGGACCGTCTTTGGAGACGCACCACCACGGCATGGCAGTCTTCGGGGACGGTAAATTCGATCTTTTGTTCCCGCCATCCGTTCGTTCCGAGCATCATGGGCCCGTTGCGGTAAAAACCGTTGCAGTCATACCCGTAGATGTCCACCAAAGGGCCTTGATCCGTGGTCAGATCCCGGCTTCGCCAGGCGTAGGTCAACCGGTAATCGGTCATGGGGTCCACCGGCACGATCTGGTACAGGTGGGCGAAAGAAATGTTTTCCTTGCCTTCGAACATGATCTTCAAACAGTGGGTGCCCGAAGAAGCACCGAACAGGGTTCGCCGGATGGTCCATTTTCCTTTGTTGTTGGCGGTATAGCGCCAGTCAAATCCCCGGCCGGATATCTCGTCTTCGAACCCGGGATTGGTCAAACCTTCCGTGGGGCCGCCGCCGGCCCGACTGATTTCCGCTGCCCCCAGGACCTGCTTTTTACCCACCAGAAAATGAACATATTTTGATCGGATGTCTTTATCCTCGATCCCGATTTCAGCGATCTTGTCCCATACCATCTCTGCATCGTCCACCCGGCCCCATCGCATGAGCCATTCCAAAAAGGGCGCCAGGTTCTCCGTATCCAGCACGCTCAGCGATCGTGTTGTATTTCCTTCCACCAGGGTGTCCAGAACCTGAAATGCGTCCTGAATCTTTTTCCCGTGTTTCACCATAAAATTGATGTTCCGGAACACGATCTCTTCCATTCCCAGTTCGTTGGCCAAAAGGATCTGATCCCATTTCCAGCGAAAAACATTTCGGGTCAAACCATCTGAAAACTTTAATATGGACCGGGCCTGATCCGGACGCTCCAAAAGGGCTTCCGCCTGGGCCAGCTCGAGCCAGGCATCCATGAAAAAAACTTTTTCCCGGACCGCCTGGCGGAAAAACCGGGCCGCACCCCCAGCATCGTTGTTGAACCAGGCATTGCGGCCAAGGGCATAGAGGGCCCTGGGAAAGTGCCTGAAGGTATCCAGATCTTTAGCCTGGAAAGCATAATTCTTGTAAAAGATGGTCCGGTGCTGCCAGTTGTGAACCAGAACCCACGACGACAAAACCAGCAACACCATCGTGATCAGACTTTTAATGGCGATGTTTCTCAATTCGCTTCTCTTTTTTCCTATATTCTTATCTCTAATCTGCTCTCTTCGAAACGATAGGAAAGAGAAAAGAGAAAACAGGAAATAGATATGATCCCTTTGCGCTCTCCTCTATCCTCTTTCCTATTTTCTATCCCTTTTAGCTTTTTTCGTTAGTCTTTGTTAGATTTCTGTGCTGTTGTTTATTGAGGTATCGGATGTATCCGTCTAAGACCCTAATTGAGTTTTCAGAAAGTTCCCAGGTGCTTTCATACTCCTCTTTGGCAATGTATTCGTTATCAAGGCAGGTTATCAAGTGATCCTGTGTTTCATACATCGATCCTCTGCTTATCCGACAAAACTGAATGTTTTCTTGAAAGTGGAACCGCCCATATCCCTCCGCAATATTGGCCGTACAAGAAATAGCTGCACGCCTCAATTGTGAAGCCAAGTCATATTTTTCTTCTGCTGGCAGTTTTTTTATTACACTATACACAGCAATCCTCAGTTTCCGAGCCAGCTTCCATGCTTCAATATCCTTAAAATGCGTGATCGGACCATATCCCATGGTTCTATCCTCTATCCTATTTCCTCTTTCCCCTATTCTCTTTCCTCTTTCCTCTTCCCTCTTTCCTCTATTCTCTATTCTCTTTCCTCTATCCTATTTCCTATTTCCCCTATCCTCTATCCTATTTCCTCTATCCTATTTCCTCTTGCCCCTTCGCGCCATGAACAGTTGTAAACGATTCCCATCAGCATCACGAAATAGATGCAATTGGCCGGCATGTGGAGGTTAAAATCGAAAAAGCTATGAAAAGCGATGGACACCAGGCCGCTCAGGGCACCAACAGCGAGGAAAAATCTCAAGGGATCTGCCCGCAACTGCATCTTGCGGATCTTAAGCAGACTCTTTGCCAAAAAAACAGAAAATCCCCCCACCAGCGCTCCGAAGCCGAGCCAGCCGGCCTCGGCCAGAAGCTGGAGATAATCGTTGTGCAGATAGAAAAACCGGACATCCGAAAAATTGGTGGTATTGTAAACCGGGAACACCTCCCTGGTCGCTGCCAAGCCGATGCCAAAAGGGTGGTCTTTTATCATGACCAGACTGTCCCGCCAGATGTCGAGCCGCGATGTATCTTTGCTGATCCGCAAAAACCTTTCCAACACCGGATCGATACCGATTTTAAGGCTGTAAAACGCCACCATCCCGATAATCACCGAGGTGATCACCCAGAAGCTCCGGGGCAGTTCCCCGGTGCTCGAACGCATCATGAGCACAAACGTCAAAAACCCCAGAACACCCCCCAAAATACCCGCCCTGGACCGGGACAGGAGCAGGGCCAGGACCATTACGGTGAGACCGATGGAGAGGAAAAACTGGAAATTGGGTCTGTCCGAAGAGATCAGGGTCTTGATGCTGACCTTCTTGTGCCAGGTCCCCATAGCCAGGGTATAGCCCAATCCCAAAGGGAGGGTCATTTCCATAAACCCGGCAAAATGGTTCCGGTTGATGTAGGTCCCCCGGGCATCCCCCAGATATGCCTTGACATAACCGACCCAGAGAACCCCCAGGGAGGGAATCAGGGACTGGACAATCCCGTAAACCGCCTCTAAAAAAGCCAGACCCAGCACGACCCAGATCAAAAGTGTCAGATCCTTGGAAGCGACCATGCTTTGGCGAAACACCCGAAAAAACAGAAAAAGCCCTAAAAGGAATGTCCACCAGGCCAGGGACGTCAAGGGGGCATAGCTCACTGTGGGCCACGAAACCGGGCTTCCCAGGATGGCGGCGGCCTGTGTCAGCACCTTGTATCGTACCGGGCTGAGCAGCGACAATACATCACCGGAAAGGGGCAGGCTCTGGAGAAAGGTCACCCCAAAGAACAGACCCACGGAAAAGATGTATATCTTTGGCGGAATCCAAACACTGCTGTTTGGATTCCGCCATAAAGCGGTCAAAAATGCCAAAACCATAACAGCCGTGTAAAAGGACCAGATCCACGGCTGCACCGCGGCAAATAAAATGGGAATGGTCCCCACGATAAAACAGATGATGTATCGGCTAAGCCTCATGTCTCTCAAATAATACCAAAATTTAAAATGAATAGAAGATCAGAAGTTTTTAGCTCAGGAGGGTGTTACTTGAATCGCCCTCCTTTTTATTTGACTCAAATCAAATCTTACGTTATTATCAGTAAAACGGTTGAGGAGGTAAAAAATGATAGCAACAAAAATATCCTCTAAAGGTCAGGTTGTTATTCCCAAAGAGATAAGAGAAAAACTTAAAATTAAGCCGGGAACTTTTTTTCATGTTCGCCTCGAAAAAAACCATATCGTCCTTATCCCCATGAAAAAAAGTCCTCTTGATAAATTGTATGGCAAATTTTCCGGGGAAAAAATATTAGCTGATCTGGAAAGGGAACATTCAGATGAAATCGCAAGCGATAATCATCCTTGATGCCTGGGCTCTGTTGGCTTTGATTTTCAAAGAAGAGCCGGCCGCAAAAAAGGTTAGAGACATCCTTGACCAGCAAGGTGGATCTAAGTCAACCATTTATGTTTCATGGATAAACCTTGGTGAGGTCTATTACAATGTCGCGCGCAAAAAAGGTCTGAATGCTGCAAATGAAACTTTGGAAGATATTAAAAAGTTATCTGTCCGTCTTCATGAGCCTTCAAAATCAGATATTCTTTCGGCAGCAAAGATAAAATCAGAGCATAAATTGTCGTATGCAGATGCCTTTGCAATATCATTAGCTCAGAAAATTAACGGAGTTATCGTCACCGGAGATCCGGAAATTATTTTACTTAAAAATTTTGTCAAGGTGGAAAAACTATCGAGATTTGATTAAAACTTCGTAGCGACTGCCTGCACGCTCTTTCCTATTTCCTCTATTCTCTTTCCAATTTCCTATCTCTCTTACCTTCCTTCCCCTGTGAGCACCGACCAGGGTGTCTTGAGCAGTATCTTGAAATCGAGTCCCAGCGACCAGTTGTCGATGTACTGAAGATCCAGATTCATCCATTCTTCGAAACACACATCGTTTCGACAGGAGGTAATCTGCCAGAGGCAGGTAAGCCCGGGCTTCATGGAAAGGCGCCGTCGCTGCCAGTTGTCGTATTTCCCCACCTCGGAGGGAATCGGTGGTCTGGGTCCAACGATACTCATTTCACCCTTAAGAACGTTGATCAACTGCGGCAGCTCATCCATGCTAGTCTTCCGGAGAAAAGTTCCAATATATGGAATGATACGGGGATCTTTTTTGATTTTAAAGACAGGCCCATCCGCTTCGTTCATGCCAGTTAAATGTTTTTGATCTTCTTCGGCATCGGCATGCATGGTCCTGAATTTATAGAGCATGAATCTTCTTCCATTGAGCCCCAGACGCTCCTGCTTGAAAAAAACCGGGCCTTTGGAACAGAGTTTTATTGCAATGGGTGCAACCGCAAAAATCGGAAGACAAATAACCATGGCAACAACGGCAAACAGATAGTCGAAGAAGTTTTTGATGAGTAGACTTGCGTCGTCCTTTGGCGTGCTGGTAATTGCCATGGTGGGAATGCCCAGAAACGCCTCGAAATGGAGGGAGCCGATATTCGGGGTGTATCCGAGCTGGCGGATGTGCCATTGGGGAAGAATCCGGACCGCCACACCCACATTCTCGGCCATGGAAATATATTTTTCGACGTCTTTGATCATGTGAAGGGGAATGGCAAAGATCAATTCATCCACCACTTCTCTTCAATAGAATCGTTTCCATGGATTCGACTGTATCGATAACCTTGACGCCGTTTATCCACCGTTTCTCCGACCCGTCTTTCATCAACCTCCAAACAGCCCAAAATTCTATAGCCGGCGTCCAGACGATCGCCTATGGCGCCGATAATCTCCTTTGCACCTTCCCTGCTGCCCACAATGAGAATATTCCGGAAGTTGAAACCTTTGCCTCTGAAATGTGCCAGCATTTTATAAACAACGCCTTTGCTGATTCCCAGAAAAAGGATGTTCAGAATTAAAAAGATGCCCATCATCATCCGGCTGACGTGGGTAATCTTAAAAAGGTACATATAAAAAGCTCAGGAGCATAAAGCTGATAAAGACCGCTTTGACCATGTTCCAAAATATCTTCCGAAAGCGTTGCCCTCTGAAAGAGGTGTAAAAACCGAATAATTTAAAAATCACGTACCAAATAATGATGATCAGCAGCAGAACGATGTGATAGTTTGGCGCTGTGATGAGGCCCCGGAAGGGTTCGGGCAAAAGATCCCGTTTTATGAAATACGCCGCACCAAAGGCTGCTGCGGTCAAGAAAATATCCAGCAACCGGTGGATGCGTTCAATGAGTTGATTCTGTTCTCTAAACATAATGCCTTGATTTTTTCATTCGATGGATTTGGAAACATCGATGAACGATGCTTATTTTTTACTTTAAAAACTAAAATTTTTTACAATTCTTTGTCCCGATTCAGGATTCAAACATCCTGTCAAGGCAATGTTTTTACAAGCTCATTGTAAAATTTGTTTAATATCGATTCTTTGGATAAATTCAGTTCAGCATAATTCCGCGCTTTTATTCTCATTTCCGAATTAGCATCCCCTTTTGCGGCTAAATTTTTTATCAGGGTTGACATCTCGGAACTGTCTCCGGGTGTGCAGACCATTCCTTCTGCCGCTTGGACGACATTGGCAAGCTCTGTATCTTTTCTAGCAGTGGCAATTACGATCCCGCCACAGGCAAAGATTCCGGTCAGTTTTGACGGCATTACCAGATCCTCTGTATCACGCCTTTGAGGAAGCAGGTGAATATCCGCTGTGTTGAGGAGCTGATTGAATTTCTCCAATGGTTGAACCGGGAGAAAACGAATGTTTTTCATTCCATGGACCGATCGGACAAGGCGCTCCCGGGCGACGCCATTGCCGCACAAAACAAAGTGTATGTTGGGGTCGTCCTCAAGTTTTTTGGCGGTCTCTATTATGATTTTCAGCCCCTGCTTTTCTCCCATGTTTCCGGCATAGAGAACAATTACTGTATCATCTTTTACACCCCATTTCTTTCTAAAAAAATCGCACTTGGCCAGCGGAAAGATTTTTTCAATATCGACCCAATTTGGAAAAAGAACACATTTTTCAGAAGGAATATTATGGTTCGCAAGCCGTTCCATCATCTTACGGGAAATCGTTGAAATACGATCAAAAGATTTCATGATAGATTTTTCAATCTGCTTGATCAGGCAGTAAAGGATTTTACCGGAGAAAAAATCCATCCCAAAACCGGCATCGATTTCAAAGTCCTGAATATGAAGCCACGATTTTGCGCGTGAAAGTTTTGCAACCATCAATGAAGGCGGGACACAGAAAAATGTGGGTTCCACAACGATAAGGACATCCGGTTTCCAAAAGATCTGTTTGAGTACAATTGGAAAACTGCTGATTGCAAAACTCAACAGGTGTAAAACTCTTTTAAAACCGGTTTTCTGGTTCGGGTATCCAAAGGGGACAGCGCCAGACATCGATACCATCGATATTTTCGAACGTATATTTTGAGCCGGAATACCCGTCACCGATCTTCCAGTTCGGATAATAGGGCGGCGCTGTGACGACTCTCACTGAAGCGTCCTTTTCCGAAAGCCATTGAGCCATCTCTCCGGTGTATTTCCCGATACCTGTGAGTTCTGGATAGTAATTGATTCCGTGGATTAGTACGCGCATTATTTAGGTACTTTTTTGAGCTACAACTACAAGACAATCTCCACGACCCAACCTGTTTCCAAGCCAGAGGAGCGGGAAAAAGAAGATGCGAATCAAAATTAACAGCACGGCAACCAAAAAAGGATTGCGCAACTGCTTTGTCGGACGCCCGAATTGGGCGAACAGTCGAACAATGATTGAATGGGCAACCCATAGTGCCGGAGAGTCCTGCCGTATTTCCTGGATTTCAAAGCCGGTTTCTTTTAATATATTTGTCAGGGTCTTTTGCGAGAAATGTACAATATGAAAGGGCACATGCCAGTTGATCCAATATCTTCCGAACAATTTTCGCTGCCAGCTATCCACATTCGGGCAACTGATCCAGACCTGTCCGCCTGGTTCGAGAATCCGGTTAACATGGTTCAGCATGTCTTTCGGATCAAGTGAATGCTCTATCACATTAGATAGAACGACTACGTCATAAAGCTTTTCAGGCTCAAATTGTTCCAAAGGATCGGTGTAGATCCTAAATCCAGCCTTCCTCGCTTCTGCTGCCGCTGTTTCATTCAGTTCCAATCCTTCAGCAGAATAACCGTTTTGCTGATATATCTGAAGTCCTCGCCCCTCGTTGCAGCCGACATCAAGCAATCGTCCCGAACCTTTCATCTTATGAAAGGAAATGTCCCCATCAACGATCAAGCCAGAAATCGATAGAAAATTCGATGAAAAAAAACTGTTCACGAAAACTAGTATAAACCGTCCCCTTTTCTCCTCCAAAGTTGTAATAGGTCTCATAGAGATCTTTAAGATCCTCTGATGACGGGACAGGAGACTGTCTGCTCTATTTCACAATCCAGACATCGGTAAATATCCCAAATCTTTTCAATACCAAAACGGGTGTCAAACAAATTTTGAAGTTCAACCGTCACTTTTGAGCCGCAAACTATACACTTTGAATCATTCCACGCCGAAATCTTTACTAGGTTCGATTCAATAGTTGCTTTTATTGATTTTTTCAATACCTCGTCCATTTGCAGCATTGTTGTTCCGTATAGTCCTCTTGCTTTTGATAGGAGTCCAGCCGTGAGTTAAAGCGTGCGATTGTCATTTATTAAGTGTGCAGACGCACGCCCCATTTTCTTTTGCCGAAGAAAGCAGATACCCATCCCTAACAATACATGACGATGAATCACAGTGATAAGTGATAATCCCAAACACGATCATCCAACATTCATCTTTTGAATATTAGTATAGAGGGATAACCATTGCCGCCCAATGACTTCCCATGAATATTTTTCTTTGACCAACTTAAAGCTATTCTGTCCACGGCTTTTACGTTCCGCATAACTCCAATTAGCCGCATTATTCAGTGCGACCGTCAAATCCACCACATTCGGATGCAAGAGAATCCCACCACCTTCTTCCCAATCCTTCAGCCCGGTTTCATGAGTCGTAATTGATGGCGTACAGCAAGCAGCCGCCTCAAGATTGACCATTCCGACCACCTCCGAATGCGAAGGAACAGCTACAATCCAGGCTCGCTTATACATTTTCCATTTTTCCTTGCCATAAAGTGGCCCAATAAAATCCACTTTCTTTGAAAGGCCGTTAGCCACAATGAACTCCTTCAACTTCCGCATATAAGCTGACACATCCTCCGGCCCCGCAATAACAAGTTTCCACTTCGATGGCAAATTGGCTAAAACAAACGCCCGAATCAACAAGTCAATGCCTTTTTTGGGATGTATACGCCCGAGAAACAAAATAATCGGCTCAGGAGCCTGAAGCTCCAGATGGTTAAGCTCGATCTCCATTTGGCGTGTATCGAGTGCATTGGGAATAACTTCAATACGGTTTTCAGGAAACAAGATTCTTAAATTATCTTGCTCCAAGGTGTGATGGCATGAATAACTGTAGCCTTACGGAAAACGGGATATACTATGGCGACCCAATAAAATCTTTTTTTACAATATCCAAGAACCCCTTTATCCTGCCAGTGCCACGGTTCAAGCATCCCATGTGCCGTTAGAACAAAAGGAATATTGTGCTTTAGGCACAGACGGGCTGCGTAGTAGTGAGGCCCCATCCAAATGCCGTGAATATGGACAATGTTGCAACTCTTTACAATATCGATAAATTTCCTGCTAAAATTAGCGGGACATCTCCATACCTTCCTTATTTTAGATTTTTTAGGATAAGGGAATTCAATATGTTCAATACGATCAGGAACATTTGCATAATCATCTGTCCCCGTTGAAATTAGTTTTATTTCAGAAAATTCCTCGGGATGCCGACTTACTTCTACAAGCAAACCGTTTAATGCTGTAGTGACGCCTGGGTTTAACGATGAATACTCGTCTGTTATGCAAACCAGCCTAATACCAGCCATGCCTTGCCTTTAATCTTTACTACTAATCAAAGTCGGATAATAGGATTGAATCCAGCCGGTGCATTTTCGCACTCCGTCTTCCATTGAAAGTAGAGGATTTCCGGTGATATCAAGTGTCCTCTTATAAGGAAGGTTTTCCTGTACAGTAAGGCGAAAATACCTATCCGAATCTATGGGAAATGGTCTGCCCAATCCTTTTATAATGTCTCCCATTACCCCCATTATTCTCCACATTAACTTTGGAATTTTTCTTACAGGTTTACCAGATAAGGCAACTGAAAATGCATTCATCCAAACCGCATTATCTATTGGTGGATCAGTTACATAAAAAACCTTGCGGTGAACCTCATCGTCTGACGCAACACATAATAGCTTGTATATTTGATCAACAGTATTCTCAATATAGCCATAATATTTTTTTATTGGTTTGAATCCTGGATGAAAATAATACCTTTTGCCGAGAAATCGCCACAATTCATTTGGGAATGCTGTATGCCATGGCCCCCAAATATTGGTGGGCCGAATGATAGACCAGATGCAATTGTCCAAGTTTGCTGTGCGAACTATCCGCTCAGATTCCGCCTTGCTTTCGCCATACGCCGTATATGGTAGAAGATCCTCATTAGATTCAGGATAAACCCCAGGATAAACGACATATTGAGTCGATGTATGAATAAAGCGTTCGATTGACTTTTCCTGCCTCACACAGTCAACAACATTTCTGGATCCTATCGTATTATCCGGAAAATCGGAAATTGTCGTGCCGTTCAAGTTTGCCTTTGCAGCCAAATGGAGAACATGCGATGGAGAGAATTTAGAAAAAATATCAAATAACCGATCAAATGCCTTTAATATCACACTGACGCCATAAAGGACGATGAGAAGACACCTTAGGCTCTTGAATATCGATATTACGAATTTCAACATCGTTTTTCAGCAAAAGTTCAACAAAATGGGTACCAATAAACCCGCTTCCTCCTGTAACCAACACTCTTAACTTATTCAACTATCATCCTTTTGCTGTAGCGGTGGAGACGTCCTGAATTACTGGATACTCACCATATGACCTTCTTGAAATTAAGTCGTCCAAAGAACAAGATGATTTTCTTCTCAATTGTTTCAGGATATTGAGACCTGAACGTTCCCCGCTCCGGCAAGTTCTCATATTCCGACAACTCAAGCCCAAGCGGCACGACAATGCCGGCAGTTTGGAAGATATACGATTAAGCGAGCTTTTTTCTCCTCCACGATGAAATGGATCGCTGAGGCATGTTTGATGTTTCTTCTCTCAAATAACAGTTTCATAACGGTCTTACGGAGTCGATGTCCTCTTGTAAATAAATGGGTCCAATGATCCATGAGGACAAATCAGATAAGGAATATTTTATCTCCGGCAGTAGTGGTCGCTACCAGGCTATGAAACAGGTACAAGGAGTGAATGTGAACAATATCAACCTCCTTAATTGCCTTGTCGGAGCACCCTGGCCAACGGTATGGAAAATCCCCAGTAAGCGAGGATTCTGAGCAGGAAATTACCGAATCTCAACCCCATCTTTGGAAATCGGTTTGGCAGTAGGTACATCCAGCTCAATCGGGCCATCCTGATTCGTCGTGTAGATGTTCACTTTATGACCCAAGCCTGCCACAGCCCGCGCCATTTAAAATAGGCCTTTTGTCGGATCGCCATAGCGTGGCGATTTGCGATGATGTGGAGGAGTTATATCATATTACCGGTGTTTGCTCTCTAATGGAGCCAGTCTCAGCAGTCTCCCGTAACGTGAAACAAGGCATTTTAGTTTGAAAACATAATGGGCGGCCTGTTGAATTTATTTGAAATTACGCTTTAATTGCAAAAACACATGCGTGAAGACAGTCGTTACTTTGCATCGGAAAGTTGATGAACTCAATATTTTCAAATCCAATTCTTTTAAGTTCTTTGTAGAGTCGAGACGCCTCGTAGCTTATTCCGTGCATATATTTTTTCCCACCGCGACGCATATGCCAACGGCGAATATCACCCTTCACGGAAGTTAATATAAGGAAGAGGGAATATAGAAAGCGTACCAAGCTGCTGAACTTCCTGTTGACAGCTGGAAAATTATGTAATGGAAGGTGGATCATCATTGTGCCGCCCGGCTTTAAAACTCTGTGGATTTCTTTAAAGTATATTAGTCCGTCTTCCACCGAAGGAAAATGCTGAAACACATGGCAACTAAAGACGGTTGACACGAGACTATCTTGTAAAGGTATTGATGTGCCGTCACTCACATGCCAAGTCACGTTGTTTCCTGTAACATTTCTTTGAGCATATTCAATCATGTCAATAGAAACATCCAACGCATGAACCACTCGGAACTCTTCAGAGAGCTGCTTGGTGATACGCCCTGCTCCACAACCGATTTCCAAACAGGATTCTCGATTATAGCCATAACAATCCCAACGGGATGAAAAATCCCGCCAATCTGATCGTCCTAAATCGTAGAACTCAACGTCAGTCCATTTATTGTCCTTTCCGCACTGGCGACCATCCCAGGTGGCTACGCCGTATAAAGGGTCTAATTTACCCCAAGCTTTCCATTCTTCATTGGTTTTCATAATGATCTTTTCGTTGCTGATTGCTTAAACCAGCTTTTTTAAGACGTAACTTCGAAATCACATCCTCACTTGGAATTTCGCTTGATTATTACATGTGAACCACCCCAATACGATGCATGTATTATGAATAGAACCTTTCCATTTTTTTTATTATTTGCTCTCGCTAAAGCATGGAAATTAGAATCAGATCGTGCCTTCAGAAATTGTTTTTTCATGTTCCTACTTTCCTATCGTTGGACCTTTTGTCATCCTTTCCCAAAAAAGCCGTGGATCAAAAGCATATTCGAGGAGCTTCATCCAAATTCTCACAGCTTCATCAATTGCATTTTTTTTCCTACCCATAATTTTTTGAAAAATTCTATCAACATATATATCATATTCTTTTTGCATTCTTCCCGATCCAGATATTGTCTCCGAATAGACCCTAAAACAAGCTAACATCTTATCTAAACGTAAAAAATTAGCGCCATTAAGTAAAAGATCTACCCAAAGTTCACCATCCCACGCAATTCGATTTTCCACATTGAAACCCGATGTCTTATTATAAGCGTCTGCCCTGAAAAACGTTGATTGCTGTGCGAGCACCCCAGCACCGTAAGCTTGTTTTCTTAATGAAAATCGTCGCGAATAGAAACGTCGAAGCTTGCGGTTATTCTCATCAATAATCCAAGCATGTCCGGATAAAACATCAACCGCCGGCATTGAGGCAAATTGGTCGGCAACTAATCTAATAGTCCCTGGTAGTAACATGTCATCGGCATTGATGAAGCTATAAATCTCACCTTCAGCAGCAGCAAATCCTTTATTAAGCCCGTCGGCTGGCCCCTTATCTGGCTCAAAAATAATCTTGCTGATTTTATCGCTATATTTATTAATGATATCCCTGCTACCATCAGTAGAACCTGGATCGACTATGATGTATTCTATATCTATCGTAATCCTGTTCAATTACGGATAGTATAGCTCGTTCAAGGAAATTCAGCCTGATTATATGAGATAGTAACAATAGAAATTTTCATTAATACATCACCATTTTAATGTTTGTGTTCTCTTACCTCGCGGCGGTAAAAACTCATCATTACAATAATGTAATAAGGCGTTATAAAACGGCGCTCAGCGCCAAAAGGGGAGAATAATATATCCCAAATTAAAATAAAGATGAAAAAAATGATTAACGGACTCAAAGGCTCTTTAGTACGATACAAGCCGGCTAACACACGAATCGGTAGAAAAAGAACCCATGCCCAGAAAACAGCTCCGAGAAGGCCCGCTTCAACCCATGCTCCAAAAAGATATGAATGGGTGGGAATTAATCCCAGCTCATTAGATTGGCCAGGATAATAACCCAACACACGCTTTAAATATACCAATGTGTCAGCATAGCTGTAATCTTTAGCCCATGAGCCATGTCCAATAATTGGTGAATCAATAATTGCATGGATAGAGACAAGTATCTCGCTTCGTCCCCCAATTAAAAGCCCTAATTCTCCTCCTGCTTGTTGTTCGTATTTTTGTCTTGCATTTTCTCCTAACATACCTTGTCGAGCCATGTGTCCATATGTTTTCACAAAAATAAAACTCGCAGCAAAAAAAGCTAAACCGATCACCACCAGATTCTTTAAAGAAAGCTTGTTCTTCTTGGCGTCTTTTAATACCCACAGCCACTGAAAGAAAACATATGTGGCAGTGAGAAAGCAGATCCCGGCATAAGATCGAAAATCCATGTATAGATTCACTGCCATAGCAAAGCTAATTATGCTAATACGCAAGAGAAACCACCTCGCCTTAACACCACAGGCAGTGATAATAAGTGAGCCATGTCAATGATTCTCCTACACCAAACTTCCAAGGATAATCCTCTGCATAAATATTTGGATTGAAATAATAACCGAGAATACCACCCAACGCCAATCCAATAGCATATAAAACTATACGTCTTCGGTTACCGAATGTAAGGATAAAAACCGCAGAAAAATTGATTATTGTAATACCAATCTTAGCCCAGCCTCTAATATAATCCTCAAATGGAATATGCCGAATTAGATCTGTAACGATTTGGCCAGCCAGCCAAACCGATAATAAAATTAGCATCATTTTCGGCAATGGTGCAGATAGAACATCACGCTTGGCAAATAACAGAACGGGAAAAGACAAATTAAGATTATTTCGGTCACAAAGAGTCTTCCAACTATTTTGAATTCCAAGAAACTCATAAGCGGAATAAAAATAACCAACAGATCGACAAACCGTTCTTTTATTGCTCCTGGCATGTCTCCTGAGTATCGAAGTCGTGGTAAAGGAAAACTTTTTTCAATGCGACTGTAATTAATAGAATTTTGCATTGTTACAATAGGATTTAAATTGTGTGAATTTAGAACAGATTTAAAAAACAACAAATCATGGTTTTGGCATTACTTCTTTTTTACCTAGTGATTCCTCAATAATCCATCCTATCAAACGAATACGCATGGGATGGAACCAAAGGATTATAAGTATGGTCACTGTAAATATGGCTGGAATCATAATCATATAACTCATTTTATCCTGAATGGCGGTAATAAACACTGCGCCGAGTAATGATACAGCGATTAATAGTCTGCTTTCTCTCGGTAGCAAATCGATTAAGGGGATTTTGTGCTTTTTGTGATAAGACAAATAAATGAGACTGCTCCCCAAAGCTAAGGAAATAACCCATGCTATAACCACACCGTTTCCTCCAAAATACACACCCAATATTAGTCCAAGGACGGCATTTAACACTGCTATAGCGACATGGCTTACCACGTTCCAGCGAAGCTCTCCGGTGCCCAAATTTACAAAATAGGAGGGCGCACTCAACGTATTGAAGAACCAACCAATTGATAGAAGGATACCAAAACTCACAAAAGCCTTTTCATAGTGGCCTATCCACAACTCAGAAATAACAGGCAAGCTGACTATTATTAAGGAATATAGCGGCAACAGAGAGATAAAAGATCAACTGATAAGAAGTCCGGTATACTGATGCTATCTTTTCAGGATCTATCTCCTTTAAATCTGCAATCGCCGGAAAAAGCACCTGATTTGCAGAAACAACAAGGGCTCGAAATTGCTGAACCATCCTGCTAGCCATCTCATAATAGCCGACCATAGACAGGCTTCCAAATTTACTCAGCAAGCCTTTGGTAACTGGATCGTAGAACATGGTCGCTATTGATATCGTTTGATATTTTAATCCATAGCTCAGGATTTCTCTGAACAATTGCTTATTCCACTTACACGGAAGAATGGGAAGTTTAATATATCGCTTTAACACAATCCACGAAGTTATCAGAGTTACTGACATCTGCGCCACTCTTGCGTAAGCCACCCCCATTAATCCATAAGACGGAGCTAATATGATGCAAAGAATTAGATTCAAGATTGAGCTGCATGTTAATATTATGCTACGAAGATCAATTCGCTGAAAACCGTCCAAAGCAGACTGAAATACGGAAACGATCATCATCAACCAGATAGAAAATAGAGCATAGGGCAAGATATCGAGCGCCAATGGTAGCGAATCGTTTGCCACTATAAAACCGAGGATTTTAGTGAACGCCGGATAGGATATTAGCAGAAGAAAACCTACAAAAACTGCCTAATGAGATAGCAGCTGTTTGAATTACATTGGAAGCATTTTGATTCTCCTTGAGGGCAGTATATTTAGCAACAAATTTTACAACACTACCTGAAAGACCAAAATTTGCGATTTGAGCTACTGATGAAGTTGCCAGAACTAACGACCATATTCCTAATTGTTTTGCGCCAATTGTCAACTAAAAGAAACTTATACAGGATAAAGATTACAATGCCAATTAGTACTATCTGGAGCACTGACATCGCTGCATTTATCAAAACTTGTCTTTTTTGCATCAGGATCTCTTGAAAACAACGGCTATATGGTCTCTTGCTGATGTCCATTTCGTAGGATGGTCGAATAGCTCCTCATGCGCCCTATATCCTGTCCAGCAAAGCCCCCGACCGATGGTTCTTCTACAATCTCCGAGGGTGGATATTAACATCGAACCCTTTACAAGAACTGTAATCATTTAAGTCTTCCAATTTAATTTTTGTATTAAAGGTTTTGGTAGCGAAAATATAAGAGACGTTTACATCGATTGTTGTCTATGAGGTTTTGGGAAGTTCCGATTTAATAAAATTCTCTTTTAGCGGATATCCGTCTGCCCCATTTCTTTTGGTATACATAAAAGATCACCAGAATCCTTGAAGCCAGGCGGAATTTTTGGATCTATTGGATCAACTATATCATAATCACATTGAAGTATAAAGTTTATCAGATCTTTGGATGAAGAACCATTATGTTTTAGCAGCCTTTCTGAGATTTCAGATATGATAATTGGTCTATGAAATTCTAGAAGTTCTTTGCAACCCTCAAGTACTATATGCTCTGCTCCCTCGACGTCGATTTTCAAAAAGCCCGGATCGAGCGAGTATTGTTTGGTCAGATCATCAACCGTTGTACAATTTACGTTTTTCGAAATATACGCTGAACCAAAAATGGATGGATGTTTCATTTCTCCTATGCTGGAATATTCCTCTTTACCTTCTACTATTTTGATTTCAGCCTCACCTATATAACTTGAAGCAACTCCTTCGTATACAATAACATTTCTTTTCAACTCGATTTAAAACTATGTTTTTGTACAATTTTTGTAGTGCATTTGTCGTTGGCTCAATCGACAATACTCTTCTTCTGTTGAGATTTTTGGCAAACAGAATTGTATAGAATCCAATGTTGGCTCCAATGTCTATTGCATCTCTATTCTTATTCAAATATTTTAGGCAATATTGAGCTATCTTTGGCTCGTATCGTTTATATGCAATAATTCGCTTAAACAAGTCAGAGTGAACACCGATTTCAAAGAAGCCTTGGAATTCGTCAACATATACAATTGGATCTTCTGCCAAAATATCGCTGATATTCTCGCAAAGAATTTCTATATTTCTACGCCTCCTATTAATCAAGTACCTTCTCATGGTTATTGCAGGATAGAGTAATTTCCTCAGGAAAGGATGTTTATATGTCAGTATTCTTATTTGCTTAAACATTATTTGAGACTCTGACATTTTATTTTTAAATTAACTGATTGATGTTTCATGCTCCCCTCTTTCGACAGTTTAGCAAGCTCGGCCTCCACAAATTGATATTTAGCATGGCTTTCTCCCTACATTTCGTTCTTAAATCAGGAGCTGTTGTCTTTCTTTACAAACACGGCATCGAAATAAATGACATGACCGTCGCTTGCATAAACTTGTTCTAAATTTCCAGCGTAATAAAATCCCATGTGATCAAGTAATAGAATCACCTCTTTAAAATCGGCCTGCCCGTAATAAAGGTTGTCTACACTTATTTCTAATACACACGCTGTTGCCAAGTTAAGAGTTTTTGATCCACCACGAATCACGCGGTCTTCATAACCTTGCACATCAAGTTTAACCAAAACTTTGGGCTTCATCAAACGAATGACACTGCTCAAAGCGTTATCCAAAGTCGTTAGTTTAACGCGCACGGGGGTTTGGCTCTCTGTTAACGGATAATATGTTTTGGTGATAGCTGTTGACGCCAGCAATGAGGATGATGAGCTGTGTTTTGCATGAAAAAACATTTCCACTGTTCCTTCGCTTTCACCTAACGCGACATTAAATGCTTTAACCCGACCATCTTGTTCAAGTGCCCATCTCTCAAGAGCCTTGAATGGCTCAGGCAAAGGCTCGAAGCAATACATTCTGGCCTGAGGAAAAACTTCTGAAATTTGACGCGCAAATTGACCCGTATTTGCACCCACATCAATGACAGTTTGAATAGGAAGAGATCTAAGACCGCAAAGCGTTTGCTTTGGGCTGTTTTTAATACGTATAATATCAAGGCCTATGCGGTGAAGCATTGCCTTTAATGCGGATTTAAGATGTTTTTTCATTGTTATTTTTCAGGTGCTTTCGGTCCTAAAAAGTCCTATTAAATTTTAGTGATTTTGGGGACGTTGTCTCATAGGGTCACAAACGGGACGTCTATGATTTTATGCGTTTCGGTCAATGAGCTCATGGCGAATAAACCCTGATCTCTAAGCCGTCTCCGGTATCTTACAAGGTTGATCAGGATAATCCCGAAATAGGTCATAACTGCTATTGCAGGCATAACGCCGAGTTTTTAAGGTCATCCAGCTCATTCCCACAACCGGCAGCAAGCTTATGCGAACGATGGTGCGTAAGTTGGCATGTTGGGCGATGAACTTAGGGTTGCAGGTTGACGCTGAGATTCTGGATAAATTCCTCGAATGTGATAAAGACGTAGCGTTTGAACTGATCCTCATTCAGCCCTGGAAAAGCAGATGATGGACGCTGCTCTGCCACCCACAGAACACCTTCGGAACTTGGAGATTCAAAATAAAGGCTAAGGTTTTTGACGAATGTTTGGAACCAGGCTGGGTACTTTTGGGAGAGGCCTTCAAAACCGGCCATAATATCTGGATTTATCCGGCTGCATCCGGTTATGATATCAAAAATATAATAAAGATCCTTGGCCATTTTTTTACGGTCTATACGGCGCGTAAAGACTAAGCCCTTATGAAATATGTATGCCGAGGGAGTTGGAACCTTGACTTTCAAAGCAGACATGATATTGCCCCGGAAAGAAGTGAATCGGGGTCAAAGCTTGAATTGTGAATTAAAATCAGATCTGATAGGAGCCGCTCATTAAAGATATACGATGGTGAAATATTGACATTTGGATTTTGAACCGCAAAACTGCCCAGTACGATCTTCAGGACCTACCCCAGAGGAATAGGGCTTCGCATTCCACAGAGCAGGGGGGCAGGCAAGACAGGCGGACAAACATGTGAAATGTGGATGTAAAACATCAGCGCAGAGTGCATGGCCCATAGGGCAAAGCGCAGTAAGTTGTAACGGGTGAAAAGTTAAACGTGAAACGTAAAGGGTAAAGGGCAGAACAATCAGCGGGATGATGCCTTGAGACAATCTTCATATCCTACCAACTCGGGAAAATACATGGTGTATATACCTCTGTCTCGGGTAAGAATGGCACTGCACTCTGTCGAAGCGAACCCTCCGATATAAAAATCCGACAAGAAATGCTTTTTGAGATTCAGCTTCTGACCACATTGGGGACATTTTACTCGTTTTTTTCGTTTTAAATATTTCATCCATGCTTGAGATGCGGCAATGACAGAACCGATGCCAAGCGGTTCTATGGCAATTTTGTGTTCCTCCAAAAACTCGTCTAGCAGTTTTGTGTCTCCTTTAAATTGCGGCATCAGTTCCGCATACACCGGCGAGGGTGCGACCAGACTCTCTTTTCTTTCAAGGGCCGCATACAGCTTGTCCTGAAAATTTCTAAATTCATCTTTCAAAATATCGAGCAAGATAGCGGTATCTACACAGATTCTCAATTCACTTTTCCTCTGACTTCATCCATATATTTCATTGTTGTAGGTTCACCTTTAAATCTTCCACACCATTTTTCCCTGACTTTTTGTATTGGGTCAACAACGAGGACATATTTTTGCCCCTCTTTTTTAATATCGACCTCGGTCCCAGGAACAATGCCCAATTCTTTCCGAATATTTATAGGAATGGTTACTTGATATTTTGCAGTTACTTTAGACATTTCCATCACCCCCCTTTCGGTATACCCTTAATCGCCTTAAAGTATACCTACGGCCGGATTGCCTGTCAATTCTTTTTTTTCTTAGTGCAGGACCTAATTAAATAGTGGTTTGATTAAATCATCAATCGGGTAAAAGAAACGGGGCTTTTTTGAAAAAATCACCGATGATCTCATTGAACCCGTAGGCCAGTTTCGTATTTTTCGCTTCGAGTTCCGTGAACCATCTTAATCGCTGTCCCTCCTGAAGATCGATTTTTTCGATATCCAGGTTTGCCCGTTTCCAAAACGTGTATTCTACCCGGTCGGTGAATTCCATAACCGAGAACCGTTCAAATTCCTCGAGGGTCAGGTCCATCTCCTCTTCCATTTCCCGGACAATACACGCCTCGGGCGTCTCCCCGGCATCCACATGCCCTCCAGGGACATCCCACGTGTTCGGATAGGGAATGGTGGGTTTGTCGTCCCTCAGAAACAGCAAGACCTGCTTTTGATCATTGACAAAAATGATGCTGGTTCCTTTTCGCTTCATAAAAAAGAGGATCAGGGTTCAGGTGTCGGGATTCAGGTGTCGGGTGTCAGGGTTCAGGTGTCGGGTGTCGGGTTCAGGGTCAGGGTTCAGGTGTCAGGTGTCGGGATTCAGGGATTTAAAAATGACAAGTAACGAACGAAAAGTAACTATTGCAAAATAAATGAGCTAAAGTTTACCCTGTAAAATGCTTGAAAATGGAAGCCCGGGTAAAGCTCCGCTTTCTGGGTTACAAGGGGAAACCTTTGTATCTATTTGAGATTAAAGCTTAATTAAACGAAAGTCTTTGTGTGTGGTCATTTGGGGAAAATTAGAGGTTAATTTACTCGGGTTAAAAGGTTCGGTCAAGGAATTGTTTTTTGGGTTTTTTACAGAAATTGACGCTCCTTGCCAATCCATGGTAACGTACATTTATTGGCCTTCGCCTGAATACCCTGCAGCTTGTTGGAGTGAAACGGAAATCCCGCCAACGGGGCTGCGGGGAGCTTCATTCGCGATACCGATGATCTTTTTTTGTCAGCGGGGTTGGCCGAACAAATGAAATTCGAACCAGGGGGGTAGCGTTGTCTCTGGAAAAATTGAAACCGGCGGTCTCCAAATACTGGCTGATGGTCCTATCAGGTTTAATGTGGACGGTGGTGGGCATCATGCTTTGCCGTCTGGCATACATATGGCTCAAGGCGGTTCCCTGGAGCCGGGCCCTGCCCTTGGGATCTTTCGGCCTGGTTTTTGCGCTGGCAGCCCACCGATACCTCTTTTCAAAAATCGCCCTGAAAAACATCGACCGCCTTTGTCTCATGGCAGACAAATGCTGCATCTTCGCCTTTCAGGCCTGGAGAAGTTATCTGCTTGTGGTTTTTATGATGCTCCTGGGCATCACATTGCGTTACTCACCGTTCCCCAGACATTTTCTCGCCGTCATCTATGCCACCATCGGCGGCGCATTGTTCCTTTCGAGCTTTCACTTCTACCGGCGCATTTGGTGGGTAAAAATCAGGAAGCGGTCGTGCATATCCCCGTCTGACGACAATTGAAACCATTGAAAAATATCCCCTTTTGTCCAATCCCAGTGTCAGACTCAGTTTTTAATCCTCAAAATACCCAATTTATGGATTCCTGTCCCGATGGGCTTTTAATCGGGATGGTTAAAATTTTCGTCTTCCTCGGCCTTAAACAAAATTGAATATTTTTTAAAGGTCTCTGAACGACGGTTCCTATCCACGAATATAGGAAACGCAATGGCGTGTCCAATTCAGAAATGAGCATTTTTTTCGTCGAACAAGGCCGCACAAGGGTTTGTGGTGAGGCGTACTAAATGTACGCCGCAGCCGGAAACCCGCGGAGAACGCCGTTCGGCGGAAAAGGGCCATTTATGGATGGACACTGATTAGGGGTTCAACCTATCCAGCACCGATTCCGCCGCCCTTATGGTTATGTCGATATGCTCCAGGTCGTGGGCGGCGGACACGAAAAGGGCTTCAAACTGTGACGGGGCAAGATAAATCCCTTCTTCCAGCATTCCTTTGTAATAATCGGAAAACATTTTCAGGTTGCAGGTTTTGGCGTCGTCGAAGTTCATCACCGCCCGGTCTGTAAAAAAGAATCCCAGCATCGATCCGGCCCGGTCGACCCTGACATCTATCCCTGCGTTTTCCGCAGCCATTTCAAGGCCCGTGGCCAGGCGGTCTGCCTTTTTATCTAAAGTTTCGTAGAAACCCGGCTCGTTGAGCAGCCTTAGCGTTGCAATCCCTGCGGCCATGGCCAACGGATTTCCGGACAGGGTGCCGGCCTGATATACCGGACCCTGAGGTGCGACGTGCTCCATAATTTCACGTTTGCCGCCATAGGCACCCACCGGCAGGCCGCCGCCGATGATTTTGCCCAGGCATGTCAGATCGGGCAAAATGCCATATACGGACTGAGCGCCGCCCCGGGCCACCCTGAACCCGGTCATGACCTCGTCGAATATCAGCAGGCTGCCGTTTTCTTCGGTCAGCTTCCTCAGGGCCTGTAGAAAACCGTCCTTGGGCAACACCAGTCCCATATTCCCTGCAACCGGCTCCACAATGATAGCCGCAATCTTTAGGCCCTGGGCTTCCATGACCTGTGAAATACGGTCGATATCGTTATAGGGCAGTGACAATGTATGGGCAACAAAGGATGCCGGCACACCGGGGCTCCCGGGAATGCTCAATGTGGCCACCCCGGACCCGGCTTCCACGAGGAGGGTATCGGCATGGCCGTGATAACAGCCGTCGAACTTGATGATGGTGTCTCTTCCCGTAAATCCCCGGGCAAGACGGATGGCACTCATGGTCGCTTCAGTTCCGGAATTCACCATGCGGACCATCTCTATGGACGGAACCGTATCAATGACCATGTCGGCAAGTCTGATTTCAAGATCGGTGGGCGCGCCAAAGCTGGTCCCGCGTTTCAGAACCGCAGACACCGCTTCGATGACCTCAGGGTGCCGGTGCCCCAGGATCATGGGTCCCCAGGAACCGATATAGTCGATAAAGCCATTGCCGTCTTCGTCATAAATCATGCAGCCGTCGGCATGATTTATAAAAATCGGTTGTGTGCCCACAGCCTTGCATGCCCGGGCAGGGCTGTTGACACCACCGGGAATGACATCCTGTGCCAGATCAAAGAGAGTTTTGGATTTTTCGAAATTCATGGCTTCATCGTCCTTTCTTTATTTTAATTCACCCTTTCGGCCCCGAAGCTCGGGATCTTCACCATAGGTCCGCATTCAGCGGGGGATTCTAACTTAAACAAATATATTGACATATACCGACAAGTTCATCGAAAATACCAGACACGATTTAACAGGTCAAGCAGGCTTTTTCTTCAATGGCACAACAGAAAACCCTTAAACGGCTTTCAAAGCTCTTATCTTACGTCTTGGGCCGCAGCCCTGGCGAGTTCGGCCTGGTTCCGGATCCCGACGGATTCGTTAAACTAAAAGAATTCTTAAAGGCGGTTTCCGAAGAAAGCGGGTTAAGATATGTGCGCAGATTCAATATCAATGAAATTCTCACCACCCTGCCGGATCCACCCATTGAAATCAAGGACAATTATATCCGCGCAAAACATCGCGACAAATTGCCGGGAGTCCGTCCCGCTCAAAATCTTCCCAAACTTCTCTTTACCTGTGTCAGGAGGAAAGCCTATCCCGCGGTTCTGGAAAAGGGGATATTTCCCATGGGGTTCAGCCATGTGATTTTGTCGTCAAAACCTGAGATGGCCAAAAGGATGGGAAAACGCAAAGATCCGGAACCTGTGCTCCTTTCGGTCCAGACCCGGACATCCATGGATAGAGGGATCGTATTTTACGAAGCCGGAGACCCGCTTTTCCTCACCGAATCGATTTCTCCCGGATGTTTTACAGGGCCCGCACCGCCCAAACCAAAGGAAGCGCCCATAAAGCAGAAGACGCCCGAACAAGAGATATTGATAAAAATGCCCGGCAGTTTTTTAATGGAGTTCAAAGATAAAAAGGCGGCCCATAAACCATCGAAACAGGGGACAAAAAGCAGCCAAACCACCGGGGATAAAAATCAAAGAAAGATCAAGCAGAGAAAACGGGAACGGGAACGCCCGCCATGGCGGCGGTAACGCGAAGTTCAACCCGAATATTTAATTGAGAATTTTCATAAAAAATTTGACAATCTTTTTCAAAATTGATACTAAAACGGTCTTCCAGCTATTGTGGCAATACCCGCGGGCCGTTAGCTCAACTAGGCAGAGCACCTGACTCTTAATCAGTAGGTTATTGGTTCGATTCCAATACGGCCCACCACTTCTTTCAAAGTTATTTCAAATAGTTCTGCCGTTTTTCCCTTCTTGTTCCAATAATAGAAATGTCGTTAATTCTCGTTAAATTAAACAATTTTGCGACCAAAATGCGACCAATTTTTTATGTAAAAGATCAAGCTATATTAAAATCGAGGTTTACTATTCCTTGCTATCGATGTGAAAGAACTTCAACACCACCTTATCATACCTAATTTCAATGGGTTACAGAGTGCATCAGACGCATAAGATGCATTAAATACATGGCGTTTTGTATCCGCGTTTTGTATCCGGTTTGCCATCTACATTGCCCCAGATAATCTCAATTTCACATTTAATCACAAAATGTCATCAAAAAGGATCGAGATCAAAGATCGGCAAGTTCGCCCCTGGATATTAACAGAGTTATTTATACCCTACTTTTGTTAGCTTTTCTGCCGATTTACCCTTAAAGTTTTACATGGTTTCTTTATTCGCAACCATCTGTTTTAAAAACTCTTTACTCAATCGTTAAATCTCATACAAACGTTTGAATGAAACGCAACAGGGGGAATATTTGGTAACCATAGAGCAAGGGTGAAAAATCGCCAGGGAACAGAGGGAGCGCGCCTGTTATTTTTCAGCCCTGGATACCCTGGTCAACCCCATCGAGGAGGTCACTCTCCTCCTCCAGGCCCCTCCCCTTTGCGGACCAGAAGGTTCCTTTGGACCCGTATGACCAGGGTCACCCCTGACACCTGGGGCGTTCGACCCAGGGTAAAAGGTGCCGGCAAGTGGTTGGATGGAGGGGTGGAACCCTTGGTCAAACCTGGCAAATTACAGAAGGGTCAAGGCGTCCAAGGGGGATTTTTTTCTCGGACGAGGGTATAAGCCGGAACCCGCAAGTTAACAAAAGTTAATATTAACCCAGGGGGTAATTAACATGGAATCAGAGCTTGTTATGGTCCGGAGAAGCGACCCTGTCGAGGGATGAGGTCGAGGATGCCACCAAAACCTACACCGAGGCATACCATGTGAATTTCTCTGATCTCAATATCCGGCAATTCGCTCTTTTAAAAATAAATTAAAGAGTTCTTCCGATCATTAATCCTCTGTATATTATCTATTCATCGGATGTATAAATTTCGTATTAACACCGGAGTAATTAAGCAGGGAATCGTGCAAGGTTGTACGTTCTATGAGATATCAAGTAATTAGCGATTTGTGTGGATTTTTTGAGAAAGGATTATGACAATGTTTGACAACAATCGTGTCAATTTCTGACAGTTTTTTTCAGTCTGTTGAAGGAATGGATTTCGATAGGATTGAGGCTCCAGATGGTAATCTGAACCATTGGTTCGTATAAGATGTCAAAATTTATTAAGCCCAGGATAGCTTGACGAAGTGAACACCGGCTTTATGGGCAATAAAAAACCCTTGGAGAAAGACAAGTTCCAAGGGCCTGTGCGAGGGCTGTAGCTCCCCCATGATTTAAAATGATAAATAATTCTATCAGCGAACAGATAATAAATCAAGTGGAATTATTAACGATAAGTAGGATGAGGTCGGGTTTGTTCTGGATATGGCATTAAAAAGCCTGGGCCATATTAGTGGGAGGCTACATTTTCTCGCACAAAATCAGGTTACGGCCCAGGCTGTTAAAGCAATTTGTTACCAAGAAGATTATTGAAGAAATCAAATTATATGACCACAAAGTGATATGTCAAGATGTTTCTCTAAAAGATTCACGGGCTAATCGCTGAAAGGGCAAAAAGAAACCCCTGGGGCTACATTTGCCCAGGGGCTATATCGGGAGTTAAAGGTCAGTATCAAAGTGTATCTGCCCAACCTCCCAACCGATTTATTCTATATATCAACCAAAACCACCTGTTTCTCATAAGTCCCTTGTATCAGGATAGTGGTTTTCACCGGCACTATGAAACATTAACCATACACACAGCGCCAAAATGGCCGCTATTATAGTAATGACAATCAATATGCTAAATAATACTTTCATGATCAGTAATATGACATAAAAAAACTCTTGCCAGAATGACTGACAGGAAACATGCTCTTTGACAATTTACGAGCCTCTTAAAATTCTCTGTCAAAATGAATCGCAATTCCTTTTGACGTGGAACGTACCATACTTCCATCACCATCTAACAGATTCTTGACGTCCTCCAAATATTTAAAAAAACGACCACGCGGGATAGTGAAGTCTATAATTGCCCGCTTTCCCTTCTGATAAAAGGAGAGATCCTTGGAATAAATGAATGCGCCGCCAAGAGATATATTTCTGGTTTCAACATCAAAAACCTTTTTTTCTCCTGGCGTTAATATGGTTTCTAATTTTGCGGGAAGAATCGCTATATGTCTTTCATATATACGTCGCTCTTGCATTGACAACCCTGTATTGTTGGAATTAAGACACGTTTAAACAAATAGTTCGACTGGTCTGTTAAAACGAATCGCTATACCTTCTGAAGTTGAGCGTACCATAGTGCCTGCACAATTTTCCAAACGTTTCCATTTCTTCAGTTTTATATTGCTTATATGCGCGTAGGAAGAGGCTAGAATAAACCGCGTATCATCTGGAATATAAGAGGCCTCCTTTGTATAAATGAATGCACCGGAGGCAGATATGTCTTTGGTTTCAACATCAAGATGCCTTAATCTGCTTGCCGTCATGAGTTCCAGTTTTAAAGGAAGTTTAACCGAAAATCTTTCGTATTGACGTTTTTCGTTCATTGGCAATTCCTTTTTGTTGGGATTTACGATAAACCCCTGATCAAAGATGAAAGGTTCCGATTAATATATGCAAATATCATGCAAAATCAAAAGTTTACATCAGATTAATAAGGATATTAAGAGAATTCATATAGTTACGGATTTTATAAAGAAAGAGCCGTTTCTCTATTTGACTAAAAAAGTCTGAAATTATGAGGCAAACTACCTAATTATTGTGAAAATATTTACATGAACAATATGAATCTGGCATAATTTGTAAGAGGCGTGTTGGAAAGGATATTGAAACTGGGAAGGATCTATCTGTTGTAGAATCGAGTTTCATTCAGTGACACATAATGCCTTGGATATATTTTCGGGATGCCTCATCCAGGTCCTCGGACCTCCTGATACCTTTATACCCGAATTCAAGCTGAACAGATTCAACATCCGTCAATTTGTACCCATTTACTCTGAACCATTGGTTCATATATCGGGTGCTGTTTCCGCCGTAGTTGCTCCCGACCCTGGCAACATGAGCAATGATAGAATTAGCCTTGAACGATCTTATTAAGTCATCAACAGTCTTTTTCTCGGCCGTTGGCCTATCCGGCTGACCGCATCCGATCAGGCATTGAACATTGTCTTTAACGCCCATTTCAACGATTTCCCTTTTGAGGTTTTCGTCATCTATGCCATGGACCCAAATAACCAATGTCCGACCAGAGGCATCTACGACCTTAAGAATGGCCGGAATAAATGTTTCATGGGTTGATGCATCACCGATATCGTTAAAGTCCAGATCAGTTCGCTTAAATACATCGTTAACGATCGCAGAGCATTTAAGCCGTTCAGCAATTCTAAAGGTCAGTTGGTCTGTGTTGATGTCGTCCCTTGGCTTTGTTGCTACACCATGGGGAGCGATCAACAGTAACTTGGTACTACCGGCAATTATTCTGATATCATTTTCAGCCCATGGAAATTCAGGTTTGGCCATTTTTCCTCCAACAATGAACCGTGCGTTAAAGGATTCAATAACCTAAAAGTTTAAGCATTCAGGGAATCCTGGGGAACGCCCAGATGGCATGGATTTGCGTTAGGAGGGGAATTAAAAATCGACACGATATTGATCATAAACCTTATATGGAAAAACAATAAAATAGGCAGGGTCAGCAATGGCCCTGCCGAATAGAGTAAAAGTTTTTATTTTTTTTATGTTTCTAATTCTACAATTTTAATTTCGTCATCAGTCATATTTTAAATATTCCACTTAATCTTTAGGTCTATTTTAAACATAAGCATTCTAAATTGATCAATGTGTTCCTTCCATGAAGTATCCCCATAAAGATTATAGAATGTCAAAAATGACCACAAAACTACAATTCCAAATGCTAGCCCTTTAAAGAAATCTCGAGCATTCCTTTTAAATTCGACTCTTTTTATCTTTTCTCGTAATAAAATTATATCCATGATTCTGAATAAGCAATATCATCAAGTAGCAAAGCTCTGTAAAGGATTCTTCTGGTCCAGACCACTTCTGCGCTTTATCCCTTCTCTCAAATCATTTTCCGGTCTTTGTATTTTTTTAAAAATGATCTTTCCACTTCTTCGATCTTTATCTTTTCTTCTCTCTAAACCACTTCTTCTGTCGGCACCACTTCTACGATCCTTTCAGACCTTCCATTTGGGAGGTGGTTTGTGTATGAAAACTCTCTCCTCTTAACACCTATCCGCCGGCCGCCGTTATCTATCAGTTCTGATGCAATATTTGTAATACTCAAGGTCTTATCCTTTTATTTAAAATTGGCGCATTGACATTGAAGATTCAACGATTGATTTAGCATCTATAAGCTCATCGAATTTCACGCCAATTCCACGAGAATCTACCCTAACAACTTTGCCGCTAACTGTTATGTCTTGATCAACTTTGGGGAGCGAAAAATTCATTATAATTTGCTGACCAATTTGAAAGTTTCCATCGGTCTGGATAAAAACACCGTCATCACTTATATTTTGAATGAAATATATAAATCTAACGCCATTGCGTTGAGTGTTCTACGGGAATCGAAAAGGGTTTCCGCGGATACTCCCTCAATTCTATAGATTTAGAGTGATACCAATTTACCAACTTTTTCAGCAGATATCGCCTTTCGGTTTCAGATATACTGGAAATCAATAAAGACAGGTCTTTTCGATTTTCGGTTTCGGATAGTTTGTCACTTAATACCGACCGAAGTTCTCGTCTTTCGGTTTCTCCCATACAAGAAATTATTTGGAACAAAAGAGAGTTGACTTCGTATATATTAAGTTCATTTTTGTTAGTTGCCATAGAAGGAGTCCTTGTTAAAAAAGTCTGTCGACTGTTAGCTATAACAAGCTATTTTGGGTTTTCTCCGGTCCCAAATATTACCTCTCCTATCCATACCGCGTCGTCTTTCGAAACCTTTATATTTAGTACTATCAGCTCCGTCTACGTTCAACATTTTCAAATGTTAAACCAACTTGCACCCTGCTTTTGCGTCTTTCTTTACCAGCTCTGCGCTCTTGTTGAAGATAAGGATACGCATTCGTTTTAAACTTCCCAGTTGCCTGTGATAAATCCTCCATCCTTTTTAAAGCCGTAGGTTTCTGACCTTGCTTTTCACCAGAATTGTTTTTACCTTGTAAGCTTTTTTAGAAGTATTTCTTTCGTCTGTTTATGTATTACAATTTGTTCCCTTGTACGCCTGACACGAAGATTGATCCATGCCCATAAGACAAAAGCTAATGCAAACATTAATATATGATCTTTCATTTTTTATTCCCGCCCTTCCATCAGCATCTCACAGTTTCCGATATCAAAGTCAGATCATTTCTTTCCCCAGGGTTTCAGGCGATCAAACTATGTATTTCAGAACCTCCTTATCCATAAATATTTTTGCTTTTTATTAGAAATAAATGAAAAAGCCCCCAAGAGATATAATAATCTACTTGAAGGCTTTATGCTTTGGTTTTTATGATAATCCTCTTCATCATATGTAGACCCTTTTGGAAGGTTAGATGTTTGAAAGGAAGATTTATATTCTAAATCGCCTACCAGAATGTCGCCTTGCTGTCAATAAAAATAAATAAAACCAATTGGTTGTGGAATTATTTTTCATAGTTATATGGAATTTTATGCCACTCCCTCTGTGGGGTTTATTTCACATTTTGATGGTATTTATTTCCTATTATACTAAATTATATAAAAAGCAGATAAATTATGTGCAATGTGAAGGTAAAACGGTAACGTCCAAAAAAAGATACAAATCTCCATCTCATACGGTTACTGTTGGCGGTGGGCCATTACTTAAACAATTACGAAATTACGCCTTTTCTTCGTTTTTCTCCGAATACCAATTTCAAAAAACTTGCAAAAATCCGATTATAGGCAAATAGGCGGGATTATAATCGCTGAAGGGAAAATATCGATTTTATCAGAAGTGGTAATTTGATACACTTTTCGGAATCAGGATCCTTCCGATTTCTCTCATATCCTCTCATTTTCAGGTGGGTCTTTCTGCGCAACGTCTGATAATAAATCTATATGTAAACTTTATTGGGTTTTTCGAGGTAGGGATTATCGGCGGTTTTGAGCGATTATTCGGAATGGCGAAATAATATTATCCTAAATTTGCTATTGACATATGCCTTCTTGCTTTGCCCAATCTAATCCTTTACAAATTCCTAATATACAAGCCTTTCGCAAGTCACCGCACGCACTATTGTTATTATTTAAATAATAATAGACTATCCCTCTGTTGTTGTAAGCAAGGGCATTCTTCGGGTCAATGCTGATGGCCTGATCAAAATCCTCTATGGCTTTTCGATACCGGCCTAATTTGCCATAGGTAAACCCTCGTTTTCCATAAACCCAGGACTTCTTCATATTCATGCTGATAGCTTTGTTATAATCATGTAGAGCCTTGTTATAATCTTTAAGTTCAATATACGTATCACCCCGAAGTTGGTAAGCGAAAGCATCGTTCGGATTCATTTTTATAGACTTGTTAAACAAATCCAAAATTTTCGCATAATCGGGACTATCTTCTCGTCGAAGTAGATTTTCGGCTTGCGCCCTCAATAAAATCGATTCATGCTTATTTTTTTCAGATGCGTTGTCACTCGATTTCAGTTTATTAGAAGTTGTCCTTTGCCTTCCTCGCTCTTCAACCTTTTTTATTCTGAAACACCCCAAATAGAAAGCAAAATGGTCAAAAGAGGCAATAAAACTACTATAACTGCTGGAATTAAAAACATCTTAATCTTTGAGCTTGGCTTACCGTCGTTTTTTGCTGACGAATCAGGGGATAAGAGTTGAAGTGATTCTTCTATCATCTCTCCGCAGTATCTACATTTAATAGCATCGTCCTGTATTTCTTCGGCACAATATGGGCACTTTTTCATGGCACCCTCTAAAAAGAACTTTTTCGATCTACCTTAACCTATCCCCTGCCTCAATATATCTTGCCTCGGATACGAACTCTTGGTGGCCTCTGTAGCGGGATCTGAAGGGCCTGGTCAACCTTTTTCTCAATGTGTCAGAATAAGTTCGTCGGGAGAAAGCTAAAATATTTCGGGATCCAAATATCGAACCCTAAAATTCATTTGTTGCGTTTCTTTAAGAACTGCGCTCAATTTTTCAAACAACGAGTCGTTTCTTTCAAATTGAGTATGCATAGTAAGTTCATTGGTCTTTGGGTTAATCAATGGGATGCCCATTAGATTTCCCTTTGTAGCGCCCTCAAGGCCTTTAATGCCCCTTTTTAATAACCATTTAAAATCTTCCCACCAATCAGATTCGTCTGGTTGGTATTCTCTCATTGCATGGAGATAGTTTCCCAGTTTGTCACCAATAGTCTGCAATTCTGGTGTTACAGGAGTGTAGTATAGGATGATTATTGGATCCCCTTTTGTTTCATCAACTATTGTAAACTCAATGACCTTATTACGCGCTTTAAACACTTTGTTTAAATCTCTTCCTAAATGAGTGATCTGCCACCCTTTCTGTATTTTTCTGGAGATCTGTTTTTGGACGCTTAAATATTCTCGCATACGCTGTTCAATTCCACAACACAGTTCGAGCGCCGCATAGAATAATGCTTGGTGAGATCCTTCAGCAAATCGTTCTCGCGCCCTTTCTAAATAATCATAAGAAGAAGTGTGATAGACCATATGGGATATACAATATGACAGCTAAAAACCGAACAAGGGTTTAATGATGCTTATCAAAGCCTCTTTCTTATTTTTCCAATTTTTACAAGTATCATCAGGCTTTACAATGGGAAACCCTTCATAAAAATCGCAATAAGGGAAATCCTCAAGCGACACAGACTCATCGAGATCTTCTCATATTATGCCCGTTTTTTTCGAATCGAGTCAAGGGCATCGTTGGGCCCCAGGAGAATCAAATCTTCGTCGTTTTTCAAAACATATGTTCCCGTTGGAATCATCTTGAACTGGCCTGAAGCGGCCTTTTTGACGGCTAAAACTTGAACGCCGTAACGATTGATCAAATCGAGGGCTTTCAATTCCTTGCCTACAAAATCGTCCGAGGGTGCCAGCTCGATGATCGAATACCCCTCGAGAAACGGCAGATAATCGAGAACACTCGGGTTGTGAAGTTTCTCGGCCAAAGAAACGGCCAAATCTCTTTCAGGGAACAGAATTTCATCAGCGCCCACCTTGCGGAGAATTCGGCCGTGGGAATCTGTAATGGCCTTTGCATATATTTTTTTTATACCGATATCTTTGAGGTTGAGCGTCACAAGAATCGAAGCGTTCAGGTCCGTCCCGATGCAGACCACCGCAGCGTCCATCTCCTTGATCAAAAGGGATTCTACGGTCTTTCGATCGGCAGCGTCCGCCACCACCGCCTGACTTACACTGTCTTTGATTTTCTGAATCAGTGTTGGATCTTTGTCCATGGCCAGTATGTCATGCCCTTTTTCATAGAGGTGTGTTGCCAGATAATATCCGAAAGTTCCAAGTCCTATGATCGCGAATTGTTTCATATTCCACCTCATCCCACCATAATGGTTTCTTCCGCATAGTAATACTGGGATATGGGATCACGGCTGACGGCAACCCCCACCACCAGCGGTCCCAGACGTCCCACGAACATAATACCGGAAAGGATTATTTTACCCATGTCCGAAAGCCCCGGGGTGGTTCCTGTGGAGAGTCCCACCGTACCAAAGGCGCTCACCGTCTCGAAAAGCAATTCTAAAAAGTTTCCCCGATTCAGTAGATGGGGGACATCCCCGATCTCCGTCATCAAAAGGAGCATGACGCCCACACATACCACAAACATACTGAGCATGGTTACGCTGATGGCCTTTCCAACGCTCACCTCGGAAATGGTCCGGTTAAACAATTGAGGCCGTTCCCGCCCCCGAAGACGGGATGTCCCGAGTACGATCAACGTTGCCAGAGTCGTAGTCTTGATACCGCCCCCGCACGAACCCGGCGAAGCACCGATAAACATCAGCAAAATAAGGAAAAAGAGGGTTTCATTGGCCATACTCCCGATGGGCAACGTGTTGAATCCAGCGGTTCTGGCGGTCACAGACTGAAAAAAAGCAGACAAAAATCGGCCCGGAACCGATAGGGGCGAAAGGGTATTGTGCCACTCCATGACCACGATTAGAAACATGCCGAAAACGATCAAAATGGCCGTTGTGGAAAGCACCAGCTTGGAGTGAAGGCTGAGACGGGACAGGATGCGGCGCTTGAATAAAAATTTCCGCCGGATCTCGGACATAACCAGAAACCCCAGGCCGCCGGATACAATCAAAAAGCAGACCACCAAATTCAACGCCCAGTTTTCCCGATATCCGACAAGGCTATCCGAAAAGACGGAAAATCCTGCGTTGCAGAAAGCGCTGATGGAATGAAATATGGATAAAAACAGTGCCTGCTGTGCGTTATGCCCGGGAAGAAAACTAGGAAACATCAGAACGATGCCCGCCGTCTCGATCACCATCGTAAAAATCACCACATCTTTTAGAATGGAGGAAATATTCCGTTCTCTGGAATGGGTGAAGGTGTCCTGAATCGTGATCTGTCCGGTGATCCCGGGTCTTCTTCGGGCCAGCATCAGGAAAAGTGTCGACAAGGTCATAATACCGAGGCCGCCGGTCTGAATCAGGATCAGAAGGACCGTCTGCCCAAAGGGACTGAAGGCGGTCCTCGTATCCACCACCGTAAGACCGGTGACACAAACGGCAGAGGTCGATGTAAAGAGCGCGTTTACAAACCCAATGGATTTTCCCGTGGTCGCTATCGGGAGCATCAACAGGATCGTCCCCATTAAAATCAACAGTGCAAATCCGGTAATGGTCGTGCGTGCAGGGGACCGGACTATGGATTTTGAAATTCCCATGGCTCAATCAATCGCTGAACGGTTCGGCAAACGCCGCAATCCTCGGAATTATGCGGGTCTGATTCCGGTTCTTCAAGAAAAACAAGCTGTTTTAACCAAATATCACGGAAAAACACAAGGTAATTTCTTCATGGGCGAGAAAATCGAGGTTAAAACGGGAATCGAGGAAAGGAAACGGGTCGCTCGCAGGGTTTTTTTCAGTATTTTCCGTTGATCCTTGAATAGACGTCATCCCCCAGGCCGGACACAACGCCTTTTTTCAAATAATGGTAGCCGGTTGCAGCGATCATGGCGGCATTGTCACCGCAAAGGGCAACCGAAGGGATATGAACCGTCAACCCGTTGCGGCCGGCTTGGTGCCGGACTTTTTCCCTGAGCCTGTTGTTTGCGGCGACGCCCCCCACGATGGCCATATGGTCGCATCCTTTCACCGTGGCGGCATGGACGATTTTGTGGGACAAAACATCCACCGCCGCTTCCTGAAATCCGGCCACGATATCCGGAATCTTCTCCAGGTAATCGTTCGGGTGGATCTCGATATATCGTCGCACCGCAGTCTTAAGGCCGCTGAAACTAAAATCGAACAGGGTTTTATCCAGAAACGGTCTGGGGAAGACGATATTTTCCGGATCGCCTTGTTTGGATATCCGGTCGATCACACCGCCCCCCGGATAACCGAGGCCCAGCATTTTGGACACCTTGTCAAAGGCTTCTCCGGCAGCATCGTCCCGGGTCTGCCCCATGAGCTCGAAGTCCGTGTGGGAGGTAACATGATAGATGCCGGTATGCCCGCCGGACACCAGAAGCGCCACAAAGGGAAACGGCGGCGGATCGGGTTCCAAAAACACTGAATTCACGTGGGCTTCGAGGTGATTGACACCCACCCAGGGAACATCCAGTGCATAGGCAAAAGCCTTGGCAAAACAAAACCCCACCAACAAAGCCCCCACGAGTCCGGGACCACAGGTCACCGCAACGGCATCGAGGGTTTTTGAATCGATACCCGAAGACCCGAGGGCTTGATCCACCATCGGTACGATGGCTTCCATATGTTTCCTTGAGGCCAGCTCGGGAACCACGCCGCCATAGGGATGGTGAACTTCGATCTGGGATGAAACGACGGAGGACAATATTTGTTTGCCGTCAACCACCACCGCTGCAGCGGTTTCATCGCAGGATGTTTCGATACCGAGAACGATCATAACGGCTTTATCTTACCCGGCACACGCCCGGTGCCGGCCTTTTTGCCTGTTCAACTGCTGCAGACCCGTTTCCCCTTCTGTGCGTCTCCGATCCATTCCATGAATTTCAAGAAGAGGGTCCCGATCTTTTTCAATGTCTGTTTTTTGTTCATGCTGTGATTTTTCATTGTTAAAAACAACGACCACCTCAAAAGGGGTGGTCGGAATGGTTCCGGAATCGGGGTTGAACCATCATGGGTTCGCTGGAGCGCCCGGCAACGTTCATAAAAAATAGGACTATACCCACTGCACCCGGTCGGTGGACGCTTTTCGCTCCACGACTTTTCCGATGATAAAAACCTGTTCCTTCATGGCGAGAAGACGATCCAGGATTTCTTGGGTACTCTCTTCACGTACAACGGCAACCATACCGATGCCGTTGTTGAATGTCCGCATCATTTCGGGTTCCGATATTTTGCCGGCCTCTCTTAGATACGTAAACACGGGGGGTACGTCCCAGCTGTTTTTTTCCAATACGATGTTACAGCTATCCGGAATAACACGAACAATGTTATCGGTCATCCCGCCGCCGGTGATATGGGCCAGTCCAAAGATCGGCAGATCTTTGATAACACTGTGAATGGTCTCTGAATATATCCGGGTTGGCGTCAGCAGCGTTTCACCGAGGGTCTGGCCGAATTCAGGGACGTAGGTATCGATCTTCATTTTCAGGATTTCAAAGCAGATCTTTCGCACCAGGGAGTATCCATTGCTGTGAAGCCCGCTGGAAGCAATTCCGATCAGTTGATCCCCCACACGGATTTCCGAACCATCGATAATTTTACTGTTTTCGACAATTCCCACAACAAAACCCGCAAGGTCATATTCATTTTCCTTATAGAATCCCGGCATCTCGGCGGTCTCTCCGCCGATCAGTGCACACCCGGCCTGCTGGCAGCCCTCCCCGATTCCGGAGATGACCTCCGTAGCGATGTCGGTCTCCAGCTTTCCCATGGAGAGATAATCGAGAAAGAACAGCGGTTTCGTACCCTGGACAATGATGTCGTTCACACACATGGCCACAAGATCGATGCCGATGGTATCGTGTTTTCCCATCATAAACGCAATCTTGAGCTTGGTCCCCACACCATCGGTGGAACTTACGAGAACCGGACTTTCCATGCCGGCGATGTTGAGTGAAAACATTCCGCCGAATCCCCCGATTTCAGAAATCACACCCGACCGGGAAGTCCGATTTGCTATGTTTTTAATGCGTTTGATCAATCGGTCTGCTTTGTCAATATCGACACCGGCATCCGCATACGTAATTGGTTTTGTCATATGAATCCCTCTGTAGACATTTTGTTAATTTGGCTTTATCGAAAAGGCGGCCTATCGACGTTAACCTTAACAACCCTTGACGCGCCCAAACAAAATGATAACCCATGGTAAACAAAAAAACTAATCCGAGTGGGGTTAAAAGTCAAAACAAATTTTTTGACATAAAATAGTTTGTATTGTAAATACAACTATCGTTGTATAAACAACATGGTAAAATGAGTTTAATGACGATACAGATCCGTATTTCCATACTGCTTCTCTGTTTTGATGGAATTGGCCCCAAGTGACGCTACCGTACAACGTGTGTTGAGATCTTTACACCATTTATTTTAAGAGGTTATGTTTATGAAAACTTTTGCAAGGCTCGACCGTCTCCCACCGTATGTATTTGCAACCGTCAACCAGATTAAAATGGATGCCAGACACGCCGGAAAGGACATCATCGATCTCGGGATGGGAAACCCCGACCTCGGAACCCCACAGCACATCGTGAACAAACTCACCGAGGCCGCCCAAAAACCCCACAATCATCGATATTCCGCATCCATGGGCATTACCAAACTGAGGATGGCCATTTCAAGCTGGTATAAACGCCGGTACGACGTCGATATCGATCCGGATACCGAGGCCATCGCCACCATCGGCGCCAAAGAAGGAATATCCCATCTTATCCTCGTAACGATCCGGCCGGGAGATGTGGTGTTCACCCCCAACCCCACCTACCCCATCCACCCCTACTCCGCCATTATTTCCGGCGGTGACGTGAGGGGGATACCCGTGGGACCGGGAAACGATTTTTTTGACAACCTTATGAATGCCACCCGGCAGACCTGGCCGAGACCCAAAGTGCTCATTATCAGCTATCCCCACAACCCCACTACGGAGGTCGTGGACATCGAGTTTTTTGAAAAAATCGTCGATTACGCCAAAGAGCACGATATCCTGATCGTCCATGACTTCGCCTATGCGGATCTGGCATTTGACGGCTATGAACCCCCCAGTTTTCTCCAGGTCAAAGGCGCCAAAGATGTGGGGGTTGAATTTTTTTCTCTCTCCAAGAGTTACAGCATGCCCGGATGGCGGGTGGGCTTCTGTGTGGGAAATCCTGAAGTTGTGGGCGCCCTCCGCCGGATAAAAAGTTACCTGGATTACGGCATTTTTCAACCGATTCAGATTGCAGCCATCGTCGCCTTGAACGGCCCCCAGGAGTGCGTCAAAGAGATATGCGACACCTATAAAGAGCGAAGAGACGCCCTCATAACCGGCCTGAACCGCGTGGGCTGGGAAATTGAAAGTCCCAAGGCGACCATGTTCGTGTGGGGAAAAATCCCGGATCAATTCCTCCACATGGGATCCGTGGAGTTCTCTAAAATGCTCATTAACGAGGCCCAGGTGGCGGTTTCACCGGGCCTTGGATTTGGCGAATATGGTGACGATTTCGTACGGTTTGCCCTCATAGAGAACAATATGCGCATCAATCAGGCCATACGGGGGATCCGGAAGATTATGTAAGGTATCCAATTGAATATTGATAATCTACAGAATTTGTTTCGCACCAGTTATGGGTTTAAAATTGACAAAATTCCTTGGTTTCAGTATTCCATCCACCGGGCAGATTCGGAAGCCTTATAGAAAAATTTTCGAAGGGTTAAATTATACGATTCTGTGGAGTCATCTTCGATGAATAAAATAAATGTGGGCCTCCTCGGCTGCGGCACCATCGGCACCGGGGTTGCCAAGATTCTCATAGAAAACAAAGATCTTTTGTTATCCCGGGTCGGCGCTGTTTTGAACCTGAAATACGTCGCCGATATCGACCTTGAAACCGAACGCGGCATACCCTTTGACGACGGCGTATTTATCTCCGACGCCTATAAAGTGGTCGATGATCCTGACATCGATATTGTGGTGGAGATGATCGGCGGGGAAGGAATTGCCAAAGATCTTATTTTACGGGCTTTCGACAATGGAAAACCTGTTGTGACGGCAAACAAGGCCCTACTCGCCGGCCATGGCAACACCCTGTTCAGGACGGCCATGGAAAACAATGTAGACCTCGCTTTTGAAGCCAGTGTCGGCGGATGCATGCCCATCATCAAGTCCCTGCGGGAGTCTCTGGTGGGCAACCATATACGATCCATGGCCGGGATCCTCAACGGAACCTGCAATTACATTTTGTCACGGAGTGCCGAAGACGGCAGCAAATTTGAAGATGTGCTCGCTGAAGCCCAAAAAAACGGGTTTGCCGAGGCAGACCCGACCCTGGACATCGAAGGCATCGACACGGCACACAAGCTGGCCATTTTGATATCCCTGGCCTATGGCATGGAAATCAACTATAAGGATATCTATATTGAAGGGATCTCCAAAATCACCCCCATGGACATCGAGTTTGCCCGGGAATTCGGCTACCGCATCAAACTCCTTGCCATTACCAAGGACACGGGAAATACCGTGGAAGCAAGGGTGCATCCCACCATGGTCCCTTTTACCAATCCCCTTTCCGGGGTCAACGGCGTGCTCAATGCCATTACAATTACCGGCGACGCGGTTGGCGACATGATGCTTTACGGGTACGGCGCAGGCATGATGCCCACGGCCAGCGCGGTGGTGGGGGACATCGTTGACATCGCACGCAATCTTCTCTCGAACGCCAAAAGCAGAATCCCGGTGTTTTCATATCAGATGGACCGAATCCGTAAAATTCCGGTTCGGCGGATCGATGAGATATTCATCCATTATTATTTTCGGTTTTCGGCCCTTGACCGCCCCGGTGTTCTGTCAAAGATATCCGGAATACTGGGCGACAACGAAATCAGCATCAAGTCCGTTCAGCAAAAAGGGAGAAAAACAAACGGTGCGGTCCCCATTGTCATGCTCACCCATTTGGCAAGGGAAGCGAGTGTGCAAAAGGCGTTGACCGAGATTTTGAATCTTGACGTTGTGAGTGACCGGCCGGTCCTCATACGAATCGAGGATGAAAATCAGAAGGATTAATGTATTCGACCCCCCAGTCACCGGGGTGTTTCTTTAACGAATTATACTTGACGAACTCGTAAAAAGTCTGATTTTGCTCGCTCCCGCTCACAAAATCATTTTTACGAAACCGTCAAACTTGGACAGAGAGGTATTATGCATATCGTTTGTTCCGACTTGGAAGGTGTTTTTGTTCCGGAAATATGGATTAATGTGGCTGAAAAAACAGGGATTAAAGAACTTCGCCTGACCACACGCGACATATCCGATTATGATGTATTGATGAAAAGACGGCTTGCCATTCTTGAAGAGAACGGGCTTAAAATAGACGATATTACTGCGGTTATCGCCACCATGGACCCCCTTGAAGGGGCTGTGGAATTTCTGGACTGGGTCCGGTCACGCACCCAGATTATCGTTGTTTCCGATACCTTCGATCAGTTTGCAGGACCTTTGATGAAAAAACTCGGGTGGCCGACACTCTTCTGCCACACCTTATCCATAGAGCCTGACGGCTTCATTTCAGGATATGTTCTGCGCCAGAAAGACAGCAAGCGGGAAGCGGTGATTTCCTTAAAAAATCTGAACTACAAAACCACGGCTGTGGGTGATTCTTACAACGACATTACCATGCTAAAGGAGGCTGACAACGGCATCCTTTTCAGCCCGCCAAATAACGTGAAGCACGAGTATCCAGAGTTTCCGGTGTCGTTCAGCTACGAATCCCTTAAAGATATTATCGAAAATATACTGTCCAACAGTTCAAAGAAAAGAACAGGACAGGTCTAAAAAACGAACTTAGGGGCTTCACCCCAATTGGAATGGTGGATTGCTGGAATAATGGGTTCTGGGATAATGCAATATTGAGTTAATGGTAAAATTTGTGTTGACGATAAAATTAAAATGGCTAATATCCTTTTAAAAACCAATCTTCCAGCATTCCACTATCCCATTATTCCATTTTTGAGGCAAGCGTTCAAGCCTCAAAAAATGTTCTATTTTTTCATTAAGTTGTAGAAATTCCGAGACGTTTAATTACTTTAAAAGCAAAGCATGCTTAAACATAAAACCACATGCCGGGTAACATACGGCGACACCGACAAAATGGGGTATGTCTATCATGCCAACTATTTCCGCTGGTTCGAAATCGGCCGATCGGAGATGTTTAGGCATTTGGGGATTCCGTACAGTTCCATCGAGTCGAGTGGGTTTTTCCTCCCGTTGGTCGAGGTACACTGCAAGTTTAACGCCCCTTCCACGTACGACGACATCCTGGTCATCGAAACGCACCTCGATCGCCGTATCAAAGCGGGAATGAAGTTCGACTACCGGATATTCACCGAAGACGGCAAAACCCTTTTGGCCATCGGATATACAAAACATGCCTGTGTGGATCAAGACAGCCGTCTTGTGCGACCGCCTAAATTTTTAATGGATATTATCTCAAAAAACGCCGATGCTGATTGATATTTCAAAATTTGACCGATGCCATCTCCTTGTTGTGGGAGATTTAATGCTCGATGAATACCTCTGGGGCGATGTGGACCGTATATCTCCCGAAGCCCCGGTCCAGGTGGTATCCATCAAAAACGAGGGGTATGCACTGGGGGGTGCCGGCAATGTCGTCAACAATGCGGTTGCCCTGGGGGCAAACGTATCCGTGGCCGGGGTGATCGGTACCGGTAGAAACGGACAGCTCTTGCGGGACAAATTCAATGAACTCGGTGTGGACACCGAAGGTATTGTTGAAGAACCCCACAGGCTCACCACCCAGAAGACCCGGATCATCGCATCCCATCAACATGTGCTGAGAATCGACAGGGAAACCAATACCGGTATATCCGACGCGACCCTGGAAAAGATTTCACGATTCATCGAAAATAAAATCCCCCACGTGGATGTGGTATTGATTTCCGACTACGGAAAGGGGCTCATCACCCAAAAACTGCTCTCGAGACTGATAGCATCGGCTCAAAAACACCAAAAAATGAGTGTTGTCGATCCCAAAGGACTTGATTTTTCGAAATATTCCGGCGCATCCCTCCTCACCCCCAACAAAAAAGAAGCTGCCCTGGCTTCGGGGGTGGAAATTGTCGATGCGTCCACCCTGGAAAAATCGGCCGACAAAATTTTTGAGACCGTGGGCCTGGACAAGCTCTTAATCACCTGTGGCAAGGAGGGAATGGTTCTGTTCGATAAACACAGGGAGCCTTTCCGGGTCAGGGCCGAGGCGCGGCAGGTTTACGATGTGTCCGGTGCCGGCGATACGGTCCTTGCGGTTCTTGGACTTGCCATTGCATCAGGGGCGTCCATCCACACAGCCGTCGCCCTAGCCAACACCGCCGCCGGAATCGTCGTTGGCAAGGTCGGCACTGCAACGGTTTCCAAGGAGGAACTGGCTTCGGCCTTAAAATCGGATGACCCCGGCCGGCCGGCCAAGTACAAACTTTTATCCGAGCTTCCGGCCCTAATGGAAGAACTCAAGAAAAAGGGACAACAGGTGGTATTGACCAACGGCTGCTTCGACCTGTTGCATGCGGGTCACATCCGCCTCTTTTCTGCCTCAAAGCAGATGGGAGATGTCCTTATCGTTGCCATTGATGACGATGAATTGGTGAAAAACTTGAAAGGCTCGGGGCGGCCCGTCATCCGGGCCGAAGAACGGGTCAGAATCTTGAGCGCTCTGGACTCGGTGGACTATGTTGTGGTTTTTTCCGCCAATGAGCTGGAAAAGCTCATTGAAATCGTGCAGCCGGATGTTTTGGCCAAAGGGAGCAACTACGCCTCCACGGAAGTTTTTGGGCACGAACGGGTGGAAGCCCTGGGGGGAAGGGTGGTTCTGATTCCGGTGACAGAAAATATCTCATCCACCCGCATTATCAACACGATCAAGAGCAGCACGCCGGATTGATTCAGGCAACCCATGCAATTTCTTAAGGAAACGAGCCAGGGAATTGTCCTCAAAGTCTTTGTTCAGCCCCGGTCTGCAAAAAACATGATTGCCGGTCAGCATGGGGACGCCCTCAAAATCAAGCTCACGGCGCCGCCCGTGGACGGCGCCGCCAATAAAATGTGCATTCAATATCTGGCAAAATTCCTCAAAGTCCCCAAATCGGCCCTTGAAATCATATCCGGACACAGCAGCAGAACCAAGCGGATTTTATTGCGATACGGCAACGGGAAAAATACCGGCGGATCCGAGCAGAAACGGATACGATTTTTAATCGATTCGGTGTTGAATTTAACAAAAACCTCTTGACATTATTTCCATACCTGCTTATATATGCTGTTTACAAATAATTGATGCGGGGTGGAGCAGTCTGGTAGCTCGTCGGGCTCATAACCCGAAGGTCGTTGGTTCAAATCCAGCCCCCGCTACCAGAAAAAACAAAGGGTTACAGAATTTTATCTGTGACCCTTTTTAATTTTTTCCAACCTATTTCTGACATAAAGTGCAAATTTGATTCAGGGCGAAAAGATTGGTCCGGTTAATTTGTAAATTAGTTCCTGTGATCAACGTTTACCGTCATTTGAAGTTTGAACGGCCAAATCTTGACGGTTTCGTAAAAAATCTTTTGTGAGGGACATCGAGCAATTTTGGACTTTTTATGAGTTCATCAAATCTTCTTCTTTGTCCTTTTTCTTTCCGATTCTATAAGCGTCGACAACCCCAATAATCCAGCAAAACGTTATCAACAACACCGCGATACTAAATATGAGGCTGTCGGAATGGGTAGTTGCCTGTGTGGCTGCGTCAAAAATCGTATTCATATCCATCGCCCCACCCTCGGACTCAATCTTTTCGAGGATGATAAAGGCTTTTTGTACTGCCTGTACGACAATTACGGACAGACCGGCGAAAACCGCCAGCATGATAACCGCACCCCGTTTGTAGTGTTTCAAAACAACCTGACCCAGGCCTGGAAATACCAAACCCGACCAGAAGGCGCCCTTGAGTGAGTAATTCATGGTGTCCTTTTCCAGTATCTCTCTTTTTCCGTCAAATGGATTTCCCTCTCTTGAAACATGTTATCACACGATTTTTTGGACAGGATTATAAAACCCATGTCTCCATTTCCGCTCCCAACCAATGGGAGTCCCACCCACCAAGCTCCGGACAATTATCATGAATCGATTCTACCACCTAACTGAAGTTCTGCCAATAGCTTTATAAGATTCAAGCCCATGGTACCGGCTTCGTGTATCTCGAATGTTAACGTCTGTACCCTATCCAGCAGGCGATATAAATCCCTCCTCCGCCCAATACTCCCATCTCTTGATTAAAGAAAGATAATGTTGAAATTTTGATCTCCGATTAGTATTTTCACGTTCTGAGAAGTGAGAAATCATGCACCAAAACCATTAGATCGGTCTGGAGTCAAATTATTTAAAATTGCGTTTGATTGGAAGTCAGGTTAGTAAGAGAATAATAATACTTTCTGTCGGAGCTACCCCTAGTTTGAAGGATAAAAGAAGAAATCCTGTTTCAACGGAACTGCTGAGACTGTCGAAAAACCCTAAATCTGCAAATTCAATTCTTATAAGTTATTGTTTTCATTGCATGTTGAATTGCTAAAATCACCATTTTTGGACTTTTTCGACAGTCTCGCTATGAATTTACATATTGACTTGGCGCAAAACGTGCTTTCTTATTTCTGAAATGGACTAAAATTTAATGAAATCAGAAATCTATATATTAAACTGCCGTGGGTTCCTATCAGTCTTCTTTTTGACCATATGGATTATCTCCGCCTGTGGCCACCACCATCATGACCCTCAAAACATGCCGCTCACCGATTCCATTCGCGTCAATGGAAGTTTAGACTTCGTGCAACCTGACGGTTCTGTTGCCGCATCCATTTTCATTGAAATCGCAGAGACACCCGAGACGCAGATGAAAGGGCTCATGGGACGGCAACGGTTGGCGGATACCCAGGGGATGCTGTTCGTTTTTGAGCGTGTAAAACCGAGGAATTTCTGGATGAAAGGCACACCGGTTCCCCTGGACATCCTCTTCGTTGGATCAGATGGATACGTCGTTCATATGGCCGAATCGACACCTCCCATGTCTAACCAACGGATTACATCCGGGGAACCCGTCAAATATGTGGTTGAAGTGGGGGCCGGTTTTGCAAAACGTTTCAAGATCCATACAGATACCTGCATTCGATGGCACCGCTTGGAGACCGCTGAAAAACGCCCTTAATTTAAGGTTTTTATTCCGTTCCGATAAAATACGGACGGAAGGACCCTTCATCTTTTTTTAAAGCCGTCTCGATCTGATCGAGGAGTCTGCTCTTTGCCTTGGGGAGTCTACCTTCTAAATTGATATAGTTGGTATAGTGGTCGCTGGCAAGATAGGATGACGCTTCAATACCCTTTATCAACACGGCGGTCTCCTCCAGCACTTCATGGGGACCGAGCATTTGAAACACGCCGTTTTCAACGTCCGCCAAAAGGGGCGTGTTGACCTTTGGCACAAAGGTCCGGAGCCGGATAAAATCCGGTTCGATCTGATTTAGAACCCTGGCGGTCTCTCTGGCATGGGGTTCGGTCCGTTCCTTTCCGCCGATCCCCAAAATAACATACACGCTCAGCTCGATACCGGCATCCATGACCCACTTCCCGGCTTGGATCTGCTCACGGGAATCGGTTCCCTTTTTTATTTTTTTGAGGATCACGTCGTCACCGGATTCGAGACCCACATGTATTCTTGACAGACCTGCCTCAGCCAGTCGTTTTAGCCCTTGGGGGCCTTTTTTATGAACATATTGTGAGGAGCCGTACACCGTGATCCGCTCGATCTCCGGAAAAACCCCTTTTGCAAAAGCAAGGATCTCACAAAGATCTTCGGTTTTCATGGCAATGGTGTTCCCTGCTGGTAAAAACAGGGTTCGAACGCAGTCCCCGTAAATATCCCGGGCTTTTAAAATATCTTCTTTAATGTCGGCCACGTCCCGAACGCTGAACCTGGGCCCGTTTTTATACACCATACAGAAGGTGCATCGGTTGTGGGGGCAGCCCACGGTGGCCTGAATCAAAAGAGAATCGGCCTCACTGGGAGGCCTGTAAATGGGTCCTTGATAACGCATACGGTTTGCTCAATGGTTTCGCACCTGAATCTTGCCTATGAAAGCCTCCAAATCGTGCAAAATCCAGTTTGCGATTCGATTTATATATGGAAATTTTAGATTTTTTGCGATACGTATTCCGAGTCCGAAAAATACGAAAAAATTAATCGGAGGCCGTAGTTTCAAAATTTCGTATTTTCGAGACTATAGTTAAATATCCCTCCGTTTTTCAAGAACAGTTTTCCCTTAGGGAGCATTTTATGCAACAGACCCGATGGCATGTGATCACCGGAGCGCCCTGCTCGGGTAAAACCGCAGTCATCTGTGAACTGGAACGACGCGGATACCCGGTGGTCCACGAAGCTGCAAGGGCATATATCCATGCAAAATTGGAAAAGGGAAATACCATCGCCAATATCAAAGCGGATATATCGGCATTTGAGCGTCACATTCTGTACCAAAAGATTGAAATCGAACAATCTCTTTCTAAAAACACAACGGTTTTTTTGGACCGGGCCATTCCGGACAGCATCGGATACTATCTTCTGGAAGGATTAAACCCGGACGACCCGATTCAAAAAAGCGGGCTGTGGCGTTATAAAAACATATTTTTCTTTGAAAGGATCACCTTTGAAAAAGATGCGGTACGATCAGAAGATGACCGGATCGCAACAGTCTTGGACGGCCTTTTAAAAAAAAGCTATCAAATGTTGGGCTATGAGATTATTTCCGTTCCACTGATGACGGTCGAAGACCGGGTCGATTTCATTCTGACCCGAATCTCTCATGAAGAATCTGTCCCCCGCACCTAAAAAGCAAAAAATCATTAAGATCAAGATTAATGTAAATGCCACGAAATTGTGGAATAAATTATATAATTTTTGGATAATTCATTTCATAATCGTTGGGTCTAATAATCCCCTGGATTGACTAACCATTTGAAATTATAAGGAGCCAACAGCAGTCCAAAAACTGCATGATTCTTGCATACCATTATCTGATACGGTAATGCAATGGCCTCGGCATGCTATGATACGTCTTCCCAAAATGATCGCTTCCGTCTGCCGTACCAGCTCTTGGCAAGCGGACAGGCCTGCGGGACGGGCGGCTTTACCGTTTTAAAAAAAAAGATGTTTTTATACCGTTAAGGAGACAAGATTTAATGAAAATATTGAAATTGAGTTCCTGGGTTATTTTATGCCTGTTTGCGTTGATGATGGCTGCATGCGGCGGTGGCAGCGGTGGATCGAGCTCCATTAGCGGCGAGACCGGGACGCTGTATTTAAGCCTGGCCGACGCAACCACAGACGAATACCAGGCGGTTTATGTGACCATAAAAGAAGTGTGGGTTCATATGGGCGGAAATGAAAAAAATGACCGCAACTGGGAGGTGGTGGCGTCTCCGGATGAAACCTACGAGTTACTGGACCTTGTAAACGGCGTCAGAGAAGAGCTGGGCATTTCAGAATTGTTGACCGGCCACTATACCCAAATGCGGCTCATCATCGGGGATGCTCCGGATAATGGCATCAACATATTCAGCGAAAGTCACCTCCATGCGAATTATATTATCGACAGCGCTGATACCTATCATGAATTAAAAGTTCCCAGCGGCCTTCAGACCGGCATAAAAATTGTCAATGGATTCGACATCAATGCCAATGAAACCACGGAGTTGATTTTAGATTTCGATGCCATGCGCTCTGTTGTAAAGGCAGGCGCCAGCGGTCAATGGCTTTTAAAGCCCACCATCAAGGTCCTCGATACCCGAGATGATTCCATCGTCAGGGGAACGGTCACAACGGTTTCTGATGAGACCGAAGTGGTGCTGGAAACGGGTGTTGGTAAGTGCCCAGACATACGATCCGAACGCCGCCGATGTGAAGGACCAGGTTCTTATTCAAACATCGACCTTAACCGATGTATATGAAGGTGAGTATTCGATTTTCATCCGACCGGGCGCAGTACAACATCGTGGCTTACAAAGACGGCTTTGCGCCCCTTTGTTCAAAGCTCGACATAGGATCTGACCAGGAGTATCCCTTGAATTTCACACTCGAGGCCGCGGAAACCGGCATCGTTTCAGGCAAGGTCGATATAGACGATCCCAGTCCGGATCAACATGTTACGCTGAGTTTTCGGCAGAACGTCCAGTGCGATCCCAGCACCTCCGAAGATCAGCAGATCGAGGTGAAATCGGTAAATGTCGCCAATTCCGGATCTTATAGCGTCATTCTTCCTGAAGGCATCTATACAGTTGTGGCCTCGACGTATGGGAAGAACAACCCAGGTGTTTAAAGATACGGTGGTAGTCTCTGAAAACAACACAACTCTGCAAAATGTTCTCTTTTAAGCCCAGACATCGTAATTTGAGTAAATGGTTTCTAATCAAGGATTTTCCCGATGGCAAATGACGATCAAAAAAATAGCCTCACCGAAGTCCGGGGACGTTTGTTTGAATTAATATTCGAAATGACCGAAGCAGAGTCTCGAGCACTCAAAGAGGAGCTTGAGAAAAAGCAGCAGCCGGAACACGATCAGACGGAGAGAAGGAGACATCCGAGGAAAAAAACCTTTATCCATGTAGACTGCTCCGGCAATAAATGCGCCTTTACAGACTTCATCCAAAATATCAGTGACAGCGGATTGTATATCGAAACTCAAATTCCATTGTTCACCGACCAGGCGCTTTCCATGACGCTTTCTCCTCCCGGAGCCGAAGGCTCCATCAAAATCATCGGAAAAATTGTCAGAGTCGATTCAAGGGGCATCGGGGTGGAATTCGACGAGCTTCTGTCCCGCATTTAGGCCAAGATCATCCCCGCAGGCTCAAATCTGTTACCTTAATTCTGCAGGTATTAACCGACTTCAGTTACCTGCTCGACCAGCAACGCCGGAAGGTGAAGATATTCGGTGGTGGACCGCTTTTGATCAATGTCGTCATACACCCGCCGCACCTGTTTGCCTGTTAAACCGGTGGCGCGGCCCGCAATCTCAGGATCGATATGGTTATTCTTTGCAAAAAGGCAGATGTCCATTTTATCGTAGGGAAGTGAAAAGTAAAACTCGTCTTGCCCCTGGGGAAGCGAATACGTATCCGTGGTTGGAATACGGCCAATTATTTCTTCGGGGATGCCGAGATACGCTGCCAGCTGGTAGACTTGTGTTTTATACAGATGCGCAATCGGCTTGATATCGGCGGCACCGTCACCGCATTTTACAAAAAATCCCTGATCATACTCCAGTCTGTTCGGGGTTCCGACCACCGCATAGTTCAGACGGTCAGCATGGTAATATTCGAGCATTTTCCGGGTTCGCTGTTTGAAATTGGTTGCAGCGACGATTCCAAGATATGCCTTTAGGGGCAAGCGTTTTTTTATTTCTTTTCCATCCGGAGCCTTGGCGACAATCGAGAAAACCGTAAACCCTTTTTTTTCGATAACATTCGGCGTGATCAATTTCGACCGCCATCCGGCGCCGTATTCATGAAGAACCGAACGGACTGCATCATCATATTTTTTGTAAAAACCGACGGCATCCAAAATCCCGGTGATGTCTTCAACCACCGTCTCTATGCCCAAATAATCTGCCACCCTATCGCTGAAGGCTATCGTTTCATCCGAAGAATGCTTTTCAGGCATTTGGAGACCCACAACCCGTTCCTTACCGATGGCCCGTACACACAACGCAGCACATACGCTGCTGTCGATACCTCCGGAGATTGCAACGACGGTACCTCTTCGTTTTAAACGCACCGATAGAAAACGGCGCAGGGCAGTGACGATCTTCTCTGTTTCCTGAGAGCAGTCGAGTTTCAAAACATCATTAGACAACGCAAAATTCTTGTCCATATGATTGGTATCTCCGTCTTGATATACGATTTAAACTTCCCTGCGACCCACCGGACACACATGAATGCACATCCCACAAACCTTGACGCCTGTAACCTTATCTTTTAGGTGGCTGCGATAATCTATACAGCGTTGAACGTCAAAACGCGCCTCGCGAGATTCCGATGGATCAAAAGGGCGTCCCGTAAAGGCATTTGGAGGACAGGCTTCCACGCATTTTTGGCATTCACCGCACTGATCGGGAATTGGGCTGTCCGGCGCTAAAAGGGCATCGGTCAAAACCGTAACCCAACGCACTCGGGGCCCGAGTTCCGGCGTGATCAGGAGACAACTCGGGCCAATCCAACCCAGTCCCGCAAGCCTTGCAGACAGTTTGTGGGAAAAAAGCCCCCGAACTTTTTTGCTGTCAATGGTATCTGAAGCAGGGATAAGGAGTGTCTGGAAACCATTCGAATTTAAGATGGAACTGAGATGCAGCGCCATCCGATCCAAAGATTGGTTAACCGTATAATAAAGGTAATCATACGTCCGCGCCACGCCGACTTCTTTGTGGCGATATAATTGATCGACAATGCCATCGTTCAGTCCGATGCCCAAAGAAATAGAACGAGGGAAGGCTGCCAGAAAATCACCGCCTTGTTCCACGATGGTCTCCTGAACGCTGGTCAGGTCGGCCACACCGAAAAACCGAGCCCCCATGTCCATGCCCCGATTCTCGAGTTGCCCACGCATCAACTTCAGTAGTTCTATTTTCATTTCCATATTTTCTCAAAATAAACGATTGGATAGCTTTTAGGCAAAAATAAATACTTTATACAATAATTGAATTAGGTAACCAGATTTTTTCCAATTTCCTTTGCTTTTTCAAGCAGGTCTGTCTGCTGAAGAATATCGTTCTGGTCCCTCGTTCCAGTGGCCACCATCGTGCCCTTGACATCGTAGTGCAAAAATGAAAACAGCTTTTCAAGATATTCAAAGTAAACTTCGAAGGTCTGTTCATCCGGGTTGCCCTGGGTGAAGACCATAAACACACGTTTCTTTCCTTTTAAGCGACTCGTGAAATCCGGTTTGATAAACGGTACGAGACGATCCATAAAAAGCTTTGTTTGTCCGGATACTTGCCACATATAGACGGGTGAGCCGAGGATGATTGCATCCGAGGACTGTATCTCCCCATGCAGCAGCTGCATGTCATCTTCAGTAACACACGTGCCAGTTTCTCTGCAGCTGAAACATCCCAGGCAGAGAGAGATATTCATTTTAGCAAGCTTATAAAACTTTGTATCGGCACCTTTTTCTGTGGCGCCGCCAAGAATCGCTTTGACAAGTTTTTCAGTGTTTCCGTTCTTTCTCGGACTTCCTTCCAACCCCAATACTTTCACTGTAATCTTTTCCTCCGTATGCGTATTTTTTCCTACACTACCTTCATCAGACTTGAGCGTCAACAATGAAAATCGACCCAGACCTCAATACCGAGCACCTTACGAAAATCCAGAGCCCACATCAACCATGTTTTATAACGTCTTCACTTTTAAATTTTTTAATCGATCAGAAAATACGGGTTGCCTTTGGCAATGCCTTCTCCACGAAAACCGATTGGCTCATTGCCTGACCAATAGTTGAGTTTGAACAGCCAGCGGAAAATTCAATTATAAATTTTAGTTGACCGATCAACGCTATGCCATTAATATAACATAATTATTCTTGATCTGCAGCAGGAAGCCCATTTCCCGCAGCTTGGCCGACCAAAATAAAGATCTTGTTTCACAAAGGCTGCAATGAGTTTCCGTTAAATAACTTCTCGGTATAATAAAGATAAGTAAATTTTACGGATCGATTTTGATTGATTTAATTTGAATCTATGTTGTCTTAGATCGTCTTATCCCGACGGCCCAACCCAAGGATGGCACCATGGCCGAAAAATTGACCTACAAGGAATTGGCCCAAAAGGTTAAAGCCTTAGAAAAAAAACTTGCTAAATTGGAGCAGGACAAGGAAACGATTCTTAAGAGAAAAGCAAGGTTCAAAGAAGTCGAGCACCTCGCCAGTTTAGGACATTGGGAGCTGGATCTGGTGACCAATTCACTATATTGGTCTGATGAAATTTACCGAATTTTTGACCTGGATCCCGAAGGGTTTGATGCTACCTATGAATCTTTTCTGGAGATCGTACACCCCGACGACCGAAAATTCGTACACAAGGCTTTCTCAGAGTCCATAAAAAATAGAACCGACTATGACATTGTTCACCGTCTCCTGCTCAAAGACGGCAGGATTAAATACGTACATGAAAAATGTCAGACCATTTACGACACGGACGGCAGCCCCTCTCGATCCATCGGTACCGTACAAGACATCACCCGGCAAAAGAAAGAAGCCCATAGCTTTTCAGGAATTATCGGTCGTGATGCCAACATGCTGGAACTGTTCGAAACCATACGGCAGGTTGCAGATGTCGATATCCCCATACTCATTCAGGGAGAAAGCGGCACGGGAAAGGAGCTGATCGCCAGAGCCATCCACAATGAAGGTCCCCGTTCGGACAAACCCTTTGTGCCGGTCAACTGTGGAGCGCTGCCCGAAGGACTGCTGGAAAGCGAACTGTTTGGACACGTAAAAGGTGCTTTTACCGGAGCGGTGCGAAACAGAAAAGGCCGTTTTGAAATGGCCCAGGGCGGCACCCTGTTTCTGGACGAGGTAGCAGACCTGTCGAAGATGGTTCAGGCCAAATTGCTGCGGGTCCTTCAAGAAGGCACCTTTGAACAAGTGGGTAGCGAAAAAACCCTTTTAGCGGACGTACGCATCATCAGCGCCGCCAACCGTGTGCTGAAAAGCGAAATGGAAAAAGGACGTTTTCGGGATGATCTGTACTACCGCCTCAGCGTTGTTCCCATTCACCTGCCCCCGCTGAGAGAAAGGAAAAACGACATCCCTCTGTTAGTTGAAAATTTCCTTAAAAAAGCTCCGGTAGAAGGGCTTCGCACCGAAGGAATCTCCAATAGCGCCCTCGCAGCTATGGTTGACTATCCCTGGCCGGGAAACATCCGTGAACTTCAAAGCGCCATCCGATATTCACTGATAAAGTCAAAAGGCCGAATCATTCAGCCCGGTCACCTTCCCATCGAATTGAGGGAAATGAAAGTCAAGCCGTCTTCCCGGGGACCTTTTCGGAAACTCGACCCAAGACGTGTCAAAGATGCCCTGCTCCGGAGTGGCGGGAACAAGGCCAAGGCCGCTAGATTTTTGGGCGTTGGGCGCGCCACCCTTTACCGTTTCCTGGCGGCTTTTCCGGATGTCTCCTCAAACATCTCCGAATCTGAACGTTGATTTGTCATTGTAGCTGGATATAATTAGTTACCAACAGGGAGTTTACTCAATGTCGAACAATTAATGAACCCCTTAACCAAAATCGAACGTCTTGGGTATGAAGATCCTATGGACGGCGTTTGGATCCTGGGCCGCGAAATTTTTGGAGGATTTGCTCTTTTTCCTCTGGAGGCAACGCGTTCCATTCTCGAAGCTTTTCCCGGGTTCGTTCCCGTTCTTCCGGAGGGAGCTTTTGCCATTGCTGAAAGCGCTCCTGCATGAGTTCACGTTCTTCGGAAGGAAGCTGCTTCCACTTCTCCATGCGCTGGCGCAAGAGTTGCTGTCTCTCCTCGGGCATCGACCGCCATTGCTGATATTTTCTCTTGAGCATCTTTTTTTCTTCAGGAGATAATTTCTTATAGCCTCTATTGTAATTTTTTGCCTGAAGAAGAAATTGTCTCCCCTGGTCTGGTGGAGGGGAAGTTGTTTGGCGTTCCCGGTAATCGATAAACTGCCCATGGTTTGGCGGACTCTCTTTGTAGGTCTTTTGTGTTCTAAATTGCGGAGCCTCTCCGTTATACTTTTTCGACCGGCTAAAGCTTAAAGTTGGAGAAAAGAGGCGCATTATAAATACAAAAGCTAAAACAAGCGTCAACGGCTTCAAGTATTTAAACGACCTGTATCTGTTTTTCATCATCGTCGATAAATCCAGAGTATTTTTAATCCCGAACATACTCATGTGAAATGGACCTCATATGGTGGCGTTTTTTCTACCCATCACTTGGTCCAATTTTTCGAGGGTATCCATCTCTTCCAATAAATCCAGGTTTTCGAGAATGTCAATATTGTTGACGATCATTTTCTCTTCCACCCCGGCGTCCGAGGCTATCTTAACCGTTGGTGTATGTTGAATCCCCCTTATGCCGAACCACCCAAAGGCCACGACCAACATCCCGCACACAGCCGCCACATGCAGGGGTTTGATATACCCTGCCAAAAACGGATTTCGCCACCACCCCCTGTGGTGTTTCTCCCCGAGTTTCTCTGAAACGGCGGTACGGAGTGCCCGGGCGCTCTCACGGGAAAGCGACGCTTCCGGCATGGATTCCTTTATATTTTCGAGCAGATGGATCAGACGTTTTCGCTCCTGCAAACAGGCTTCGCATGTGGATAGGTGATTCTCCCATTTAAGCTGTTCTTCAGGACCCAACTCCCTGTACACCTCCAACCAGAGTGTCTCTTGCCAATGGCGACAATTTTTCATACACACACCTCCTATGGCTGGACCCAATCCTGTAAAGCATCTCTCAAAAAATGGGTGGCGCGGAAGAGATGACTCTTGACCGTTCCCTCGGCCGATCCCATTATCTGAGCGATTTCTCGTATTTTCATCCCATGGAGCACTTTTAACTGAAAAATGACACGCTGTTTTTCAGGGAGCGTCTCCAAGGCCTCACTGATTTCCTGGGCAAGCTGTTTGCCCCTTAATGCCGTCATAGGATTATTTTTTACCCCCGGGTCCGGATAATCTTCATCCATCGCTTTTGAATCTGATCGCCCCCCCCGGTCACGCCGCCAAAATGTAAATATACTCTCCCATCTTTTACGGCGGCGTCGACTGTCTAAACACGTATTTACGAGAATGCGGTAAAACCAGGTATAAAAAGACGATTTTCCTCGAAAGTTATTTAAACTCCGGAAAGCACGCAGAAAGGCTTCTTGGGTAAGTTCTTGGGCTTCTTCGCTGTCCCCGGAGCACATGTTGTAAGCGATAGCATATGCTTTTTCCTGATACCGTCGGACAAGAATTTCAAAAGCCGACGGATCATCATGCTGCGCCCGAGCAACCAACTCTTTATCTTCCAATGACATAAGGGGGGCATCCCGTTCGGCTATTGGGTGCCGTCCTCCTCTATTTACCGCTCTTGCCCCACTATTATACAAAAGCCAATCTCCAAATCAAATGCCCCGCTGACGGATCTTCTCTCCTCAGAAACGACAAGGCCCTGGTACGGATCGGCCCAGATAAATCAAAAAAATTTTATTAAGGGAGTGATGTCTAACAGTTAACCCACTATTTACCTTAAGTTATCTTGCAGTGCAAGTGATAATCCAGGCCAAACTGCTCTGTCGAGCATTGACTCGATTCATGTTTCAACTCAATTTAGATTTTTATTTCATATTTTTAGACGCTTATACGGCAAAAAGGTTTACACGGCAGGCACTCGGTTTTGGCTTCGATCCCAATCTGACTTAACGCTTTGAAATACTTTTGTATTTTTTTTTAGAAACCCTATGTATCTTGACACATAACTCTCATTTTAGTATACATTACACACAAAAAAACAGAATGTCGATAATCACCTATAAGTTTAGGAGCTGTACCATGAAAAGAACAATATCCTTAGTTGCATGTCTGGCACTTCTTACAGTTATTTTTTCCTGTGCAGGGACGACCAACAAAGAAAAAGGTGCAAAAACAGGTGTTTTAGCCGGCGCTGCCGGTGGTGCCTTGCTCGGTCAAGCCATTGGAAGAAACACAACAGCGACACTGGTCGGGGCCGGAATCGGCGCTGCCGTGGGTGGGCTCGCCGGTCACCAAATCGGTGCCTACATGGACAGGCAGGAGCAAGAGTTGAGGGATGCCATGGCTCAAAATGACGCCGTCAGTATCCAGAGAACACAGGATGTTTTGACTGCGACGTTCAAGTCTGAATCCTTTTTTGGCTTTGACTCTTCGACCCTCGAACCCGGTGCCTACACCGAAATGGACAGAGTCGCCGGCATACTCAACAAATATCCCCAGACCACCATCCGGGTGGAGGGGCATACCGATTCAAAGGGTTCCGAAGCTTACAATCAAACCCTGTCTGAAAAACGGGCGTTGTCGGTGAAAAATGCATTGGTACAAAAGGGAGTCGATCCGGCAAGAATTCAGACCGTAGGCTACGGAGAATCACAGCCCATCTCTTCGAATGATGCCATGAACAGACGGGTGAGTATTGTCATTACACCGATCAAGAGCGGATAAAATATACGCCGTCTCAAAAATCAACGCCCACGGGCTGAGTATCGAACCGTCTAAAAGGCGCACATACTAAACGTATGCTGCGCTTTTTTGCGGTCCGGGTCTTGCTCGAGCGCGGTGGACTATTTTTGACGCAGCGTCATTGCTTCAAACAACAAAGGTTTCCACAACCTTAAAGAGGTCATTTACCCCCACAGGTTTGGCAAGGAACGCATCTGCCCCTAAGTCCCTGGCCGATGACTCATGGGCGGGATCGGCGGACATCAGAAGGCACTTTTTCTCCGGATATTTTTTTTTGAATTTGGAAAGGAGTTCAAAGCCGCTCAGACCGGAAACATCGATTCCGGAAATAATAATGTCCAGACTCCCGTGATCCTCCATGTATTGCCACGCCGCCAGACCGCTGTCGAAACTTAGAACATCCCTGTTAACACAATACATTAAAACAGTGACGATAAAATCTCGGGCCAGCAAATCATCATCGATCACCGCTATTTTTACATTTGGAATACTGACCTGGCTCACGCTACTTTTAGGAAGTTCATGTCTTTGATGTGGAAGTTGAATATCAGCGTTTCGCAGATGCTGTTCAAATTGTCTTGAAGGGCCTTTTTCCTGAACTGCCCTTTCAGCCGATTTTCTGCCAAAGCTTTCGCCATCACTGCGAGAAGCTGGGTTCTCTGATGAAAGATATACGCGTCGTTCATATCCCCCGGCGAGTCAGTCCCGGATTGTGTCCTGGAACCCTCGTTTGTTATGGCCGCTATTTCACTGGACAGCTTCAGAGATTGATAAAAAACAAAGCGGGCATTTTCTAGGATGGCTTGCTTTCGATATTCCCCGATAGGGCAGTCTTTTAAATACGCCTTGGTCATGATGATAAGAAGTTTCAATCGCGATGAAAAAATATCCTCGTTGGACATGCTTTTCATCTCCCGGGGCGCCGGCCCAAATCTAATCATGACGTGTCCTTTTTTAGGGATGAATGGGAAGATTTTTAGCATCCACTTTGAAGTTCTTTATTTCTAACCTATGAGGATGTGGTTGTCAACAGATGTTTTCCAGGAATATTAAGGCAATAAGCCCTTTTTTTCTTTTTCCGTCAGATAGCGCCAGTCTCCCACGGGAAGTCTTCTCAGCACAATATTCGAAATCCGTATCCGTTTTAATCTCGTAACGTGGTTTCCCACTTTTCGAACCATTCGCCTTATCTGTCTGTTCTTTCCTTCCTTGAGCACGATGCGAAAACGTCTGGGGGAGATTTTTTTAATCTCTGCAGATCTTGTTTTTGTTCCCATCATCGGCATACCTTTGGAAATATTATTTAGCGAACCATCGGTTATCGGCTTTGACACCGTTACATCGTATTCCTTCTCGTGATCAAAGGAAGGATGCGATAACCGGTGATGAAGACTTCCATCATTGGTCAGAATTAACAGTCCGGTGGAGTCCTTGTCGAGTCGGCCCACGGGATAAATTCGCTGAGGAACGTTAATAAGGTCCATCACGGTCTTGTCTTCGGGCTGGCTGCAACTTGTTACATATCCTTTCGGCTTGTTGAGGACAATATATACCGGATCATTTTTCAGGGTTACCGTCCTGCCCTTGAATTCAACACGATCTTTCTCCGGGTCGATCTTTGTGCCGAGTTCCGTAACGACCGTGTCGTTGACACGGACAAGCCCTGCCTGGATATACGTCTCTCCCTTCCGCCTCGAACAGATGCCGGCTTCTGATAGAAATTTTTGCAAACGCATCAAAGGCATGGTTCCAAATTAATTGGTGTCCATCCGTAATTGTAAAATGGACACGTTGCGTTTCCAATTCATAAATGAGCAATTTTTGTTCGGATCAAGGTCGCACAAGGGTTTTCGGCGAGGCATACTCCCTGTATGCCGCAGCCGGAAACCCGCGGAGAACGCAGATCCGGGCAAAAAGGGCCATTTATGGATGGAAACTAATTAGGATCTATAATTCGCATTAATCCTGACATAGTCTACGGAAAAATCGCACGTCAATATTGAACCGGAACCGCTGCCGGAGTTCAGATCAATGGCTACGGTAAATTCCGGCCGTTTTAAAACCTTTGTGGCTTCAGCCTCAACGATTTTTCCTTGACCCATACCGGCTTTCACCATCTGAATATCATCAAAGTAGACATCGATCTTATACGGATCTATTTGGACACCGGCCCGGCCCACAGCACCGGCGATCCGTCCCCAATTGGCATCCTCACCGAAAAATGCCGTCTTTACCAGGGGAGAATGGGCAACCGTATCGGCAACTTTTTGGGCATCAGAATCCGATGGCGCATTCCGAACCATTATTTCCACCAGCTTTGTCACGCCCTCACCGTCTCTGACCAACTGTTTGGCCAAATCCAAAAAGATTTCATCTAAAATCTTCTGAAAAATATCTTTTTGGGCCGGGCTTTGGATAACAGCACCCGACAGACCGTTGGCCATGACCAGCACCGTATCGTTGGTACTGGTATCCCCATCGATGGTGATTCGGTTAAAAGACCGGTTTACTCCCTTCACCAAAATCTCTTTTAAAACATCCGAAGATATTTTGACGTCGGTACAGACAAAACAGAGCATGGTCGCCATATCCGGCCGGATCATTCCTGCGCCCTTGGCAACACCGGTAACGGTAAGCGTTTTCCCGTCCACAACCCCTTGTGCCGAGACCATTTTGGGCACGGTATCTGTGGTCATCATCGATCTGGCAAGATCCGGAATTCCTTGGGATTCAAGTGAATCGACCAGGGTGGGTATGGCGGCATTAATTTTTTCGATGGGCAGCGATTCTCCAATAACACCCGTTGAAGCCACAAGCACCAGGTCCTCTGAAATCCCGAGTTCAGATGCTGCCAAATTTGCCATGGTTTCTGCGTCACGGAGTCCCTGTTCACCGGTACAACAATTGGCGTTGCCGCTGTTGACAATAATGGCCTGACAGACCCCCGTTTTTATCCGCCGGCGGTCAAGAATCACCGGTGCCGCCTTCACCTGATTTTTGGTAAACACCCCGGCAACCGTGGCCGGAACCTGTGAAACCAAGAGACCGAGGTCTTTTTTGCCTGTTTTCTTGAGACCGGCGGCCACGCTGGCAGCTTTAAAACCCGAACATATGATATTGTTCATATTTATTTATCCTTTATCGTCCTAACGAATTTGAAAAAACCTCAAAATCGAGCAATTTTGGAGCGAGCAAAATCAGACTTTTTACAAGTTTATCAAGATTTAGTCTTAAATTTTATTTGACAGAATCCCGCAACATTGTCAATCTGCATAATAAAACATAGGTTGATCGGTTCAGGGTTCAACGTTCCGGGTTGGAAAAATCCCAGACAGCTCGCATCAATGTGATACTGGCTTCATCGTGGTTCCAAAACCATTCCACCCAACAGGTTATGACAGGACTCCGGAATTTAATCAAAAATTTCGGTTAAATTGATTGCAGCCCTTGAACTTTGAACCCAGAACCTGGAACCGAGCCCTTAGATGAAAGCATCATCGTTGGATTATGCTGTATGCGATAACTTTTTCAATGGACTGAATTGATACGTTGGGCAGTAAGTGTTCAGGGGGCGCGCTCCCCCTGAACATCTTCCTTGGATGAACTATGGAAAAAATTTTAGCTCAATGCCCCTCATGTGGCAGACAACTGGCTATCCAAAAATTGTGACGGCGGGTGGTCTTGCGCTGCAGGTCCTGCAACGCCGAGTATCCCCTGAGTGAATTCGTCGATTCCATGGACGATTTTTTGGAAACCCGACTTGCCAACATACCCTGTGACCGGCTCTAACCCAAATCTCTCATGCAGAACTTCAAAATTATCATCGAGTACGATGGCGGCGCTTACCACGGCTGGCAGCGTCAGGCCACGGACCGAACCATTCAGGGTGAAATTGAGAACGCACTGATGACCATGACCGGCAACAAGGTCACTGTGACCGGCTCCGGCAGGACCGATGCCGGTGTTCACGCCTATGGCCAGGTGGCCAATTTCCGATGCAAAACGTCATTGGGTCCTGAAGTTTTTCAAAATGGCCTCAACAGTCTTTTACCCGAGGATATTGTCATAAGGTCCTGCGAACCGGTTTCTGAGAAGTTTCATGCTCGATACGATGCAAAAAGCAAAACGTATCACTACAGGATGTTGAATCGACGGCTTCCTGGCGCCATTTTCCGGCAGTACGCCTGGCATATCCGGAAAAAACTCGATCTGAATGCCATGGAAATCGCACTTCGTTATGTCGTCGGCCGCCATGATTTCAAAGCATTTGAAGGGTCGGGAAGCCCCAGAGCCAGCACCGTACGGTGTGTTATGAATTCAAACCTTGTGGAAACCGACGATGGATATCTGGTTTTAAGAATAGAAGGCGCCGGGTTTCTTAGATTTATGGTGCGGAATATTGTGGGGACACTTGTGGATGCCGGTCTCGGTAAAATCACCCCCGGCGACGTTGAACGGATACTCGCTTCAAAGGATCGTAACCTTGCAGGGATAACTGCCCCTGCACATGGATTATTCCTGATGGAAGTCAAATATTGACGGACTGCTTCCCAAATCATTTTTCGCCGGCGCTGAAACGTTTCCATGCCCCCTCAAAGAGATGTCTGTTTGGACAACGGCCGGTTAACCCCTGTTTTTCATATTTTGGATCTGTTCATTATAATATGAGATAACCTCTCTTCGGTTCAGCATTCCGATAAGAATACCATGATCCTCGTCTTTTACCACAGGAAGGCTGTCGATATTTTTAATGGTAAACTTTTGCAAAACCGTATTCAAATCTTCCGAAGGTGTTGTTAATATGATGTCAAAGGTGGCAACATCATTCATCACCACAAGGCTTCCTATGCCGGGAGTGAAGAGTACGGATCGGATGTCCGTACTGGAAAATATCCCCACCAGTCTGTTATACTGATCGACAACTGGAAAATAGTGCTGCTTTGTCTCGGGGAAAAATCCTCTGAAATCTCTAAATATCATGGTCTGGGGAATGACGTCCACCTTTTTCACAAGATGCATCAGGTCTTTCACCCTGATGGCCTGCAGAATATCCACGAAGAAATCTCCTGCATGGGCTGGAGAGTCGATCTTGCTTTTGACCTGTTTTTCATAGATGGTCCACTTTCGCGCTGCAAGATAAGATACCGAACATACCAGAAGGCTGGGAAGAAGCAGATGATATGAGTTGGTCATTTCGCTGACAAATATGATGGTTGAAATGGGCGTATTTGAAACCGCCGTAAAAAAACCTGCCATGCCCACCACAACAAACGCCCCGGGCTCGGTGACGATACCCGGCATAATCTGATGGAACATCTTCCCCACCGCACCGCCCATGGCGCCGCCAATCACAACGGACGGACCAAAAACCCCGCCGCTGCCCCCGGAGCCGATGGAAAAAGATGTGGTCAACACCTTGCCGACGGCGAGAAAAAGTAAAAACGGAATCGTCAGTTCATTGTGTATGGCTTGCTGAACAAACCCGTACCCAAAGGCCAGGGTCTGGGGTAAGAAGAAGCCCACCAGACCGGTACAGAGTCCACCGATGGCAGGTTTGAAGTGATTGGGAATTTTGATGGCCTTTGAAATTTTGATGACACCATAAAACGTTTTAACGTAAAAAATCCCCACCCCCACAAGAACCAGGGAAAGCACCAGATAAGGACCCAATTCCAATGGATTGCGGAATACAAAATCCGGCGATTCGAACAGAGACCCCCATCCGAAAACCAGACAAAACAGACAGTAGGCCACCACCGATGAAATGCCGGCAGGAATAATGACCTCAGGCTCGAACTCCGGATCACGGTACAACACCTCGGCGGCAAAAAGCGCGCCGGCCAGCGGGGCGCGAAAGATACTCCCAACCCCGGCCCCGACCCCGGCAGCCATCATGATTCGCCGTTCCCGGTCCGAAAGTTTCAATACGGTTGCCAGATATGAGCCAAAACCGGCTCCGATTTGAGCGATGGGGCCTTCCCGCCCGCCGGAACCGCCGGTGGTCAGTGTCAGGGCGGACGCAATGGTCTTGATAATCGGGACCCTACCCCGTATAAAGCCGCCTTTTCTGTGGTAGGCGTCAATGGCAGCGTCCGTGCCGTGACCTTCGGCTTCGGGGGCATAGGTGTATACCAGCCATCCGCTCAGAAGGCCGCCGAAGGCCGGAAGGAAAAAGAGAAGGAGGGGGTTAAACGGGGTACCCGTGGGCGGCATGAGATGATGCTCCCCGGCCGGAGCCGGGGGCCGGTAGCCGGCAAGTAAATCCAAAAAAAAGTGTACACCGAGCCGGCACAGGTAATGAAAAACAACGGAACCGAGTCCTGCGATAATACCGATTAATACAAAATAGAGCGTCCATTTTCCGGCCTGTGCGATATTAATTGACCGCTCTTTTCCGGCAAAGGCTCCGATAATATTTTTTAAACGGTTCAATAGTCCCACCAGATTGCGTATTCCACGAGATACTGAGCACATCGATTGGCAAACTCGATCCGGTATTAGAATCAGTTAGCTTTTCAAATCCTCCACTCCTTGAAGAACAATATTGAAAAGTTCAGGGATTTCGTTTTCTTCCAGGCAAGAAAAAGCGACTCTCAAATCCTTCTCTCCGATGGAGATAAGCCCGACCCCGTATTTTTCCAGCAAGTGGACCCTGAGTGCCTCGGCATTCACAGATTTTAACCGGACACACATAAAATAACCGGAATTAAATGGATACACATCCCAGGCATCTTTGAATTTGGAATCCGAGAGAACTTCTTTTACGCGAATGGCCCTATCTTTAAGTATTTTAAATTTTTCTTCTTTTTCAGCCGTATAGTTGTCGTCCTGCATAGACTTCAGTACAATGGTTTGACCCAGATGGGACGCATTGGAAATAGCCCCCCGGATACTTCCGGCAGTCTTTCTTTCCAGTGCATCGTAAACCCCCTTTTCGTCACCGTCTATCACACACCCGTAGGTTATAAACCCGACTCTCAAACCCCAGACAAAATTTTCCTTTGTAGCGCCATCGAGTTTTACGGCAAGGAGCCTGGGATGCCGGTCACATAGGGATGCAAAAAGCGATTCTTTCATGGTCTGGTCTTCATAGAAAAGTCCGAAATAGGCGTCATCCATAGCCGCAATGACATTTGTACCTTCATCAGCGATAGAAGTAAGGATTTCGACAATTCGTTCCCCCTCTTCAACCGAGACAGTATAACCGGTAGGATTGTTTGGGAAATTCAATAAGACACAGATCTTATCACGCTTTTTGGCTTCAGCTCTGATGGTTTCCTCAAACCCTGGGAGATTAAACCCTCCCTTTTCCGAAAACATGGGATAATATCTTATGACCGCCCCTTTTCTGACGTTCAGAGCCATGTTGTAGTTTCCCCACATCATATCCGGCAAAACAACCACATCATCGGGGTCTAACCAGACGTCCGCGAAGGTGCTTATGGAATGGGTAATGCCACATGTGACCACCGGAAGGCTCATGCTTTTTCCGGCAAGAGACGGGTTTTTTATAAACAGGGAATCCAGCCAAATTTTTCTTAACGCCGGAATCCCAAAAGAAGGTGCATAGGTTAGCGACGCTGCAGGCCGGATACCGCAAATGGAACCCATCACAGAAGGGAAAATCATGGTTCTCCCCTTTTCAGTAGCGATCCCGATGGTGGCATTTAACTTGTGAGCTTTTTCCTTGGCCTCAGCGCTTTGACTCAAGATCCCTTTAGGGAAAAAAAGATTTTTTCCCACATCAGACAACATTTCCATAAGATACGGATTTCCTTTTTCAATGATCTGATTAAGGGATTGAGCAATAGGGTTCATAACTTTAACCTCCTTGAATATGGAATAATTGGAATTCGTTTTTTAACAATATATATATAAATTACAATAAATCTTATAGTTTAGGCATAAAATATGTCAAGTGAAAAGCGTCTGAAAAATCAGGAAGATAAAAAGTGCCGAAAGTCCGGATCGGAATTGACGGGCAAAAAAAACCCCGCCCTGTCATAGAGCGGGGTTCATTTCCGAATAGAAAGCAACATTACTTGTTTCCTCTCTTGGATGCTTTGAGCGGATTTATTTTCGTCGCCGATGTAGAGGAAGTTTTGGTAACATGGGAAGCGAAATTGCAGTCCCCGTTTTTCCATTTTAACGAAGGGTCAGGGCATGCTGTGCAGTACCATTTGGTTGAAAATTCAGCGCTTCGGTTGCAGCCGTTACACTTCTCTACAGTCTCGTGACAAATTCCGCCATTGTATGAACACCCTTTTGCGGTCATAAAAGGGCAGTCAAAGCCTGCTCTAATTGTTGTACAAACCATTGGAATCACCCCCTTTCAAAAAAAAATCAAAAAAAAGGCCTGGGGACTTTCGTTCCCGGCCTTTTGGATCCATGTCGAAAAAGCTCACGAAATATAAACAGGCAAATAACGCTTGTCAATAAAAAACTGTAATATTTTTACCCTTTGAAAATGTGGAAAACGAATCGGCCTGCACCCCGGTTGAAAGAAATTTTTTCGCGCTACATCGATGCCCAGAAAAGTCAACGAGGGTTGGCACTGTTGAATACAACTAAATTTTTCATAAAACCGTAACAAAAGAACTGTTGATTTTTTGTTTAAAAATTGAAAAATTGTCAGGTGTGGATCGTTGGAAAATTTAACAATTTACATCTTTTTCAATATTGATAGTTCGGTAAAAAGTTAAAAGTTAAACGTGAAAAGTCTATATGTTGTGCAATATTGCTTATTAATCTACTAAATGTAGTCGTTTTACATTTCACGTTTCACTTTTTACAAATTTATCAATATTGTTAATTGAAATATCACAGATAGCCATTATAATTAGCTATCTTTGCGGAAAAGGTCCATTTCTGGATGGAAACCAATTATCAATAGCAGAGGAAATATCCCAGATGGTCATAAAGCAAGCTGTTGAAGTTTTAAAAATAGAGGCCGAAGGCCTTCTGAAACTGGCGGAACGTATTGATCACAACTTTTCTAAAATGGTGGAACTGATTTGCCGATCCAAGGGCCGTTTAATCCTGAGCGGCATGGGCAAATCCGGACTGGTGGGCCGGAAAATTGTCGCAACGCTAAACAGCACAGGAACACGGTCGCTCTTTTTACATCCAGCCGATGCCATGCATGGAGATCTCGGCATCGTCGGTTCGGATGATATATTTATTGCACTCTCCAACAGCGGTGAAACCGACGAACTCAATGTCTTGGTGCCGAGTATCCGAAAATTCGGATGCACCATCATTGCCTTTACCGGAAATAAAAATTCGACCCTGGCAAAACAGAGTGACATCGTTATTGATGTTGCCGTAGAGCGGGAGGCTTGCTCCCTGGGCCTTGCCCCGACGGCAAGCACCACGGCCCTTCTCGCCATGGGGGATGCCCTTGCCGTTGTTCTGAGCAACAAAAAACATTTTAACTCGTTTGATTTTAAAAAGATTCATCCCGGCGGGATTCTGGGCCAGCGGCTTTCGAGCAAGGTAAAAGACATCATGTTAACCGGCGAGTCGGTTCCCCAGGTTCCTGAGGGCACCACCATGAGAGACGCCGTCCGAGAAATCGATCGCCTGGAGTTGGGGGTAACCTTCGTCATCAAATCTGACGGCACCCTGGCCGGCATCATCACAGACGGCGACTTGAGACGCCTGATCGCCAAAAACAAACCTATTATCGATCTAACCGTCGAAGATGTTATGACAAAAGATCCCTGGACCGTCCACCTGGATTCTCCGGCCTATGATGCCTTGAACTTGATGGAACAATACCAGATCACGGTGCTCCCCATCACCGACGCCAACCGAAAGGTTCGGGGAATTTTGCACCTGCATGATATCTTAGGGAAAGGGGAATTCAAATTCAATGGGACCTAATCGGGATCATCCGAGGAGTGGGTTGCATTGTCTTATATCGTAAAAAGAATCCCCATCTCCGGAGCTTATCCGACCCTGGAGGGCTGATCCGCCTGAAGGGTTATAAAAGGCTTGCTGAAGTCTTTCTGCAGGGAACGTACTCGCTGTTTTAGTTCAACCTTGAGAACCACGTAAAAAAGAGGACGTCATGAAATTCGATGACATCGATACCACAATACAGACCCTTGGCCCCCTCAAAATACCATCGCCCATCCAGAGGGAAGAAAACACCCTCAGCCGAAATTTTGTAGACGATACAGACAAGGTAGTTTTGGATGTAAAATTAAAAAACCTGGTCGAAATGGCTGAAAAAGGTAAAATTTTCAATGCCTTTGAGCTTGCCGGTCCCAGGAAAAAAATATACTTTGATCCGAGCAAGCTTCGGTGTGCTTTGGTAACCTGTGGCGGCTTGTGCCCCGGGTTAAACGACATCATTCGAGCCATCGTTCTGGAGCTTTTCTACGGTTACGGCGTCAAAATTATTTTCGGCTTCAGATACGGACTTCAGGGGTTTATTCCGAAATATCGACATGAAACTATGGAACTTAAACCGGAAACTGTCGCCAACATACACGAAATGGGAGGATCGATTCTCGGATCTTCGAGGGGCCCGCAACCCATAGACGAAATTGTCGACACCCTCGAGAGAATGAACATCGGCATCCTGTTCATGATCGGCGGCGATGGAACCCTTGTGGCGGCCACCAAAATTGCAGATTCTATCACGGATCGCGGCCTGAAGCTCAGCATTGTCGGAATTCCAAAAACCATCGACAACGATATCCATATGGTTTCACGTACGTTTGGCTTTGATACTGCAGTGGATGTTGCCACCCAGGCCATCCGGGGTGCCCATAACGAATCCGCAGCATACCCCAATGGAATCGGTCTTATCAAACTCATGGGAAGATATTCGGGTTTCATCGCAGCCACCGCCGCCCTGGCCCAGCAGGATGTAAATTTTGTGCTGATACCCGAGGTCGACTTTGACCTTAAAGGGCCCAACGGCTTTCTTGCCGCCCTTGAAAAACGGCTGGCTCAAAGGGGACATGCCGTGATCGTGGCGGCTGAAGGCGCAGGTCAAAAGTTTTTTGAAAACGAAAAAACCGAACGTGATGAATCCGGGAACATCCGGCTCAAGGATATCGGAGGCTTTCTTAAAGATGTCATATCGGCGTATTTCAATGAAAAAAACATCGATATCTCTTTAAAATTTATCGATCCCAGTTATATGATCCGGAGCCTCCCTGCCAATGCCAACGATAATGTATTCTGCAGTTTCCTGGGACGTGATGCGGTTCATGCGGGCATGGCGGGCAAGACAAAACTCCTCATCGGTCGGTGGAACAACCATTTTGTGCACATTCCCATGAGTGCCTCGGCAGGAAAGCGCAAACAGGTCAATCCAAAAGGAAAATTGTGGTTGAGTGTCCTGGGCGCAACCGGTCAGGGTTCGTTGAAAAACGATTGATCCCACCCAGTTCCCCTAATGTTGCAAACGTCACGGCGTAACGGGCTGGATTCTTCATGAAAGATTCGGATCAAGCAATCGATATATGACATCTGCATGTTTGTCGGCAGCCCCTTTGTTCAACATGACGGCTTCTTTGGCCAATCTTCCAACGGCATCGGCCTCATCGGGATGTGTCAGATAATACAGCGCTCTTTCCGCCAATTCCCGGCCGTCTTTTACCTGAATACCGCCCCCGGTTTTATCCAGAAGTGCTTTGGCATCCAGGAAATCATCCATGGACGGACCGTAAAACACGGGTTTGCCCCACACCGCTGCTTCAAGAATATTCTGTCCGCCCAAAGGTTCCAGGCTTCCCCCGCAAAATACAATGGAAGCGATGCTGTATGTGGATTGCAAATCTCCGATGGTGTCCATAATCACCACCGAAGCCGTCCGGATCCCCCCGGGTTTGTCAATATCGGTTTTGAATTGGCATGAAAACCCGCGCCGTATCACCATATCTTTTATGTGGCGGACTTTTTCCAAATGCCGCGGTGCGATGATAAGGAGGGTTTCGGGTAAAGTTTCGAGAATTTTTTCATACACATCGACAACGATTTCATGCTCTGCTCCCCGGGTACTACCGGCAACAAAAACGGGAACATTTCCATTTAAATTGTAGAATTTCTCCATGTTGCCTTTAATGGACATATCGGCCATGGGTAGCAAAAGATCGTACTTTGCATTTCCGTTGACCACAATCTTTTCCCGGGGAACACCCAGCAGCATCAATCGCTGTGCGTCTTCCTCTCGAATCATACTAAAGGATTCCACCTGTCTTAAGGCTTCCCGGATTAGACAGCGAATCTTAAGGTATCCTTTAATGGAGCGCACGGAGATTCTGCCATTGACAAGTGCAAGCCGCACACCCATCCTGCGGGCTTCGAACAACCAGTTTGGCCAGATCTCGGTTTCAAGACATACCAGGATATCCGGCCTTATGGTGGAAAGGGCTTTGCGAACGGAAACGAGGAAGTCGATGGGTGCATAAAGGCAAGTTGCCTTTGATCGGAGTTTATCTCTGGCCAACGCCTGCCCATGTTCTGTTGTGGTTGAAAGAACTATGGCACCATGGGGTACCAGTCGTTTCAGAGATTCAATGATCGCCACTGCGGCGCTCACCTCCCCCACCGAAGCTGCATGTAACCATATTTTGGGGGCGCCCAAAATACGATTCACAAACGATTTGGGATAAAATCCGAGACGCTGATTTATACCGTCCCTGTAGCGACCGGTCAGGCGTGTATACAACCAAAAAGGCGGGAAAAAAATAAAAAAAATTCCGGTAAGGAGAAAATTATACGCTTTATAGACAATATTCATATGCTTGGTCCGACCGACTCACCAGCCCGATTGTTTCAATGGTATTTATTTTTGCCAAAAACCGGGTGCGTTGCACCCGGCAGCAAAGGCAAGGTGAACCGCGCCCGTAGCTCGCCAGAGCGAAAGCGGGTTAGGCTACGGCGCAATTCCGCCTTGATACCTCGCAGGTTGCTGCAGAGAGCTTCATTTGAGGGATCGGTGCTCCAACTGAAAAAAACGATTGCTTTTTATTTGAAGAAGATAGAGCCGTTTTCGAACCTCCCCATCCTTATCAAAAGACGTAAGGCCGGTTACCCCTTGAAAATCGGTAAGTTTTTCCAGTTCATTTTTTAGTGTACTTCTAAATCGAATATCCGGCCGGCTGACCATCTGAAACAGCATCATGGCCGTATCATAGGTAACAGCCTCAATGAATCCCGGCTTCTGATCAAACACTTTCTGATAAATTCCGACAAAATTTTTGACATTCTCTGAGGCATCTTCGGCAAAGAAACCATCCGGTATAACGGCACCCTGTACATATTGCCCTGCCATGGCAATTAAGCGGTCTGAATGCCATAAATTGGTTCCCAACAAATAGGTATCTTTGACATCATAAAAAGCAAGCTGTGGAATTACAAGGCCGGCTTTTGTGGGAGCGTCTGGAATAAAGATGGCATCAAAATCAACGATGGCCTCGGGTTTCTCATTCTCCTCGGATTCGATATTTTCATGGTCTTTAGCAGGAGGCACCTTCAGGGAATCTATGGTGCGGTCGGTTACGGTTTCATTGTTTTCCTGCACAACCGCCGCTAAATCTTTAATTTTAAGGTCTTCAGGCACCTCATAGTAAAGTCCCACGAGCTTTTTTATGGGATCGGCAAAATCCGTATACGTCGGGTTGTAGGATTCAACGCCGACAACGCTCCCCCCATGAGCGATTACCTGGTCCCAGAAAAGATTCATAAACGTTGTACCGTACTTTTCATCCGGATAAAGAATCGCAAACCTTTTGACCCCAAGGGTGTCCACAACAAAAGAGACCAGCGTCTCAACCTGCTTGCCGGGTGTAAAAAAATTTCTAAAAACATAGTCACCGATTCGGGTAATATTGTCTTTCTGCGTTAACGTAATTATGGGGATTCCTTTATTCTGTGCCGCTGTGGCTGCAGATTCGGCGGTAATAAACGGTCCGATAATCGCAGCAACATTTTCATCATACAGTTCGTTTACGGCCATCTCGGCTTTGGCCGGATCAGATGCTGTGTCCTTAATGATGACTTTGATAGAAGGCCCGCTGCTATTGGCACTAAATTGATTCAAAGCGAGTTCAACGGCCGTTAACGCCCGGTTTCCGTAAATTTTATACGGACCGCTTAAGGGCAGCAAACATCCGATGGTGTAGCGACTATAAACGGATTTTTTATGAATTGAAGCCAAGAGACTTTTTGCCTGCTGAACATTTTCGTGAACGGGAAATTTTTCTATGAAAGCCGACAAAACCGTTAACGCTTCATTATATTTTTCTTCCTCGGTATAGTTCAGCCCAAGCTGAAACATCAGGTAGCCTTTTGGGACATCATCTTTTAAGGGGCTTATCAGAGAAACGAGATCTGCAGAGCCAAGGTGTCGGAGGGCATCTTTCAATGTTATGAGAATGGTTTCCTTTTCAGACTCTCCTGCTTGACCGATGGCCAATATATAATAGTAAACGGCATCCTTTGGAGCGCCAAGGGCCATATAGGTGTCGCCCAGCAAAACATAGACTCTAAGAAAGTGACCCCTTGAAACGAGAACTTCAATGAGGTCCGCTGCTTGTGCGATGACCTCTTCATAGTATCCCTGATTGTAATACGTGGTCAGTATTTCTATCCTGGCATCGGAAACAGAGATACTTTCCGGATACTCGGCGATGAGACGTTCATAGGCATTGCGTGCTTTTTCATTGTCCCCCAAAATGACATATATAGACCCTATTTTCATCAAAGCTGCAGCGGCCAGAGGTCGGTCCGGATATTTTTTGAGAAACTCGCTGTAAGCATCAAGGGCTTCCGGGTAGGATTCTGCCTGAAGCATTTTTTCAGCCCTCGAAAATAGTGCATCCCCAGGATCAAGCCTAACCGGGGCCATTTTCGGCACGCAGGCCCATAAAAAGAGAACGCCTGTCACAAAAAAAATTATTCGAATCGGTTTCATAAACATATCTAAAACAATGTTGCGGTTAAATATTTTTCGCTTGATATTTACTCCGATTCAATAACAAAGGCAAGCATAACCTGAAATTTTACTTGGCGCCCGCTCAAAGATAAGTTCACATTTTGATGCATCGATTCACCTACATAGCTGGGTTGCGCATCGATCGAACAGGCGGGCCAATGGTCCTTCTCTCCGGTTGCCGTAGGAGCGCCTCGACGCCGGACATTATAACCTTGCCCTTGCCAAATACCTTGTAAAAATGATATAAACTATGACCTTTTGAAATTAACGCGTTTTTTTTGAATCTAATCCATAAGGACTGAACACTATTTTAAAAAAATGGCTCCGAAAAGAACCATTTCACAAAATCATCGAAAATCAAGCAAATCCAAAAAAATTATGAAAAATCAAGACCCAAAACGTCCCCTATCCCCCAGTGAAAAACCTTCCGGCCACAACATTGAGCAAAAACTCGCGAACTTAAGGCAGGGACTCGATGCCATTGACCAGAAAATCGTTTCTCTGCTTGCGGAACGCCAGACGGAAGTCGAACGCGTGGTAGCACTAAAGAAAACCTATAACATCCCTGTCTATCATCCAGCCCGGGAAGAAAACTTGATCTCTCACCGACGCAACCAGGGGATTGAAGCAGGACTCGATCCGGATTACATTGAAGAGATCTACCGGCGTATTCTCCGCCAGTCACGGGTTGAGCAGTCCGCCCAAATGGCTCGAAAAGGGATACGCGCCGGAGCAGCCGTACTTCTTATCGGCGGTCAGGGGAGTATGGGACAATATTTCCATCAATGGTTTTCCGAAGCCGGTTACCAGGTTCGCATCCTGGACCGCCAGGACTGGCCGAACGTTAGCAAACTCTGCCAGGATGTTGAACTTGCCATGATCAGTGTGCCCATTGAAATAACCGCTTCGGTTGCCAAAAAAATCGGCCCTCACCTTCCCCCGAACTGTGTTCTCACAGATATCACCAGTATAAAAAAAGCGCCTTTAAATGCCATGCTCGAAGCGCATAAAGGCCCCGTGATCGGCTTGCATCCCCTTTTCGGACCCACCACCTCAACCATGGACAAACAGATTGTCGTCGTAACGCCCGGAAGGGATCTATCCGGCTGTCAATGGTTGGTCGACCAGTTCAATGCCTGGGGAAGCATTATATTGCAAGTCGATGCCGGTGAGCACGACAAAATTATGTCCATCGTTCAAACGGTGAGACATTTTGCCACCTTTGCTTTTGGTCAATTTCTATGCAACAAACAAATCGACTTGTCACGGACACTGGAATTCTCCAGCCCCATATACCGCCTTGAACTGGGGATGGTGGGCCGGCTTTTCGCCCAGGACCCATCCCTTTACTCTGAAATTATATTCGCGTCAGCCGAACGGTGCGCCCTATTGAGAGAATATCTCGATTCTCTTTCGAGCAACCTTGACATGGTGGAGAAGGGGGACAAGGAAATGTTCCTTGCCCAATTTAAAAAAATCTCGGACTGGTTCGGGCCGTTCAGCGAACAGGCCATGAGAGAGAGTACGTATCTGATTGACAAGCTCATCGAACGTTTTTAGTATGTTTTATATTTTAAAACCGTTACGGAAGATCACCCCATATCGCGCGATGTGTAAAAATTATCACAGATTATTGACACTGTAATAATATAACTCAAAAGGGATTTGGCAGTGACCGATAAATTACCTCTATATAGTAGTAGAATTACCAATTCATATATTGAATACATAAAGAATAGGTATCCCCACCTAGATATCGATAATGTTTTAGAATATGCAGGAATGAACAAATATGAGGTTGAAGATCCGTCACTCTGGTTCAGCCAGGATCAAGCAGATCGCTTTCAAGAAGCCTTGGTCGAAAAGACAGGTAATCCAAGTATTGCTAGAGAGGCAGGACGTTATACAACGTTATATAAGGGAATGGGGCCTGCAAAACAACGTTTATTGGGGTTTATGAAACCAACATCAGTTTACCTTTTAATGACAAAACTTTATCCTTTCATGAGTCGTGGTGCTACTGTCAAAGTGAAAAGGTTGGGATCTAACAAGGTTGAAATTGAGTCGACACCGAATCCGGAGGTAAAAGAGAAAATATATCAGTGTGAAAATCGTATCGGCACCTTTGAATCTGTTGGAAAACTGTTCACAGAAAGTTTTTCCGAAGTTGAACATCCTTTGTGTTTTCATAAAGGGAATGATTGCTGCCGTTATATCATTACATGGAAAAGTACCTCCTCTTTTATCTGGAAACGGATACGAAATTATTCTATACTAATTGGCATTATTATCTCTTTGGGTCTCTTCTTCGTTCTACCACTCATGACTTGGGGTATTATTGTCCTGCTTTGCGCTTCCATCACCACGGCCTTTTCATTTCATTCCGAACTGCTTGAAAAAAAGGAATTAGCTAAAACCATTGAAACCCAGGGGAATGTGGCCCAAGATCTTTTAGATGAGATGAATATTCGCCATAGCCATGCGTTACTGATTCAGAAAATAGGTCAGGCGACCTCTTCAATTTTGGATATTGATAAATTACTCAAGGCTGTAGTGCGCATTATGGAAATGCACATCGATTTCGACCGGGGGATGATCATGCTTGCCGATAATGATAAAACCCGGCTTTTTTACACCGTAGGATATGGTTACGATAAGGATAACGAGGAACTTTTGCGTCAAACCAAATTTCATCTCGACAACCCTGAATCCAAAGGGGTGTTCGTGGTGGCTTTTAGAGAATCAGAAACCCATTCTGGTAAATGATATTGCCGAAATTGAAAAAAAACTCTCAAAAAGAAGTTTGGAATTCGCCAAAAAGATCGGCGTTCATTCACTGATATGCGTACCCATTGTCTATGAGAATGAATCCCTGGGCATACTCGCCGTTGATAATGTCAGGTCGAAAAGGTCTCTGACCAATAGTGACATGAATTTTTTGATGGGCGTTGCCTCGCAAACAGCCGTCAGTATCATTAATGCCATGTCATTTCAAAAAGTTCAGGAAAGCGAAAAAAAATATCGTGAACTTGTCGAAAATGCCAACAGCATCATTATGCGAAGAGATATCGATGGAAACATAACTTTTTTCAACGAATTCGCACAGAAATTCTTTGGTTATTCTGAAAATGAGATACTGGGGAAAAGTTTGGAAGGCACTATTTTCCCGAATACCGAGACCACCAGAAATCATTTGGAAAGACTGTTACAGCGACTTAAGCAAAATCCTGAACATCCAATTGTTAATGAAAATGAAACTGTGCTCAGAAGTGGTGAAAAAAGTTATGATCGCATGGACTTACAGGCCCATATTCGATGGCGATGGAAACTTCAAAGAGATTCTTTGCATCGGTACGGATATCACAGGGCTCAAACGTGCGGAACAAGAAAAAAGGGATTTGGAAGCCCGGCTTCAGAGAGCACAGAAAATGGAGGCCATCGGGACTCTCGCAGGCGGTGTTGCCCACGATCTGAACAACATTTTGTCCGGAATTGTAAGCTATCCGGAACTGTTATTAATGGATATTCCGTCGGACAGTCCTCAACGGAAGCCGATCTTGACCATTCAAAAGGCCGGAGAAAGGGCCGCCGCCATCGTCCAGGATCTGTTGACCCTGGCAAGACGAGGCGTTGTCACCACCAAAGTGACAAATTTAAACGCTATTATTGCTGAATATTTAAAAAGTCCGGAATTTGAGAATCTGAGAACACACCACCCTGACGTTCAGGTCAAATCCGACTTTAACACAAATCTGATGAATATGCTGGGATCCCCGGTTCATCTATCCAAAACCGTCATGAATCTGGTCACCAATGCTGCCGAAGCAATTCCAGATATCGGAGAAATATTGATATCCACAGAAAACCGGCATGTCGACAAATCCCTAAACGGTTACGACAAGATCAAACAGGGGGATTATGTTATTCTCAGAGTCAGTGATACGGGCATCGGCATCCCTTCTAAAGATTTGGAAAGAATATTCGAACCGTTTTACACCAAAAAGGTCATGGGAAAAAGCGGCACAGGTCTGGGCATGGCCGTGGTTTGGGGCACCGTAAAAGATCATAAAGGGTACATCGATGTCAGAAGTGTTGAAGGTAAAGGGACCACATTCACCCTTTATTTCCCGGTGATCCGACAGGAACTCCCCGGCGACGAATCCGTATTCTCCATCCAGGATATCATGGGCAAAGGAGAAGCCATTTTAGTGGTGGATGATGTGGAAACGCAGAGAGAAATCGCAACTCAAATGTTAACCAAATTGGGATATTCCGTTGCGTCTGTTTCAAGCGGCGAAGAAGCCGTCGATTACATGAAGGATCATACAGCTGACCTGTTGGTGTTGGATATGATTATGGAGCCCGGTATGGACGGACTCGAAACATTCAAAAAAATTCTTGAAATACATCCCCATCAGAAAGCCATTATTACTAGCGGTTATTCTGAGACAGAACGGGTAAAAGAGGCGCAGAGATTGGGTGCAACATCTTATGTAAAAAAACCATATTTATTAGATAAAATTGGCCAAGTTGTAAGAAATGAGCTCAAGAAATGAAAATTTTATTTTAATTTTGAACCCGCGAATAAAAGACAAAACTTTAATGTGCCTCTTAAATCGAACGGACGAAACAAATAAGGACAAAACATGCCTCGCCTCTTATTAATCAATCCGTCCAACACTAATAAAGTACTCGGAAATATCAGTGCAACTGCTGTCCCTCCCCTGAACCTGCCATATCTGGCAGCAGTGACTCCGCATCATTATCACATAGAAGTCCTCGATGAGAATATCGAACCCTTTGAATACCGGGAAGCTGATATTGTGGGCATTACGGCCTATACGGCTTCTGTTTATCGAGCATATCAAATTGCCCAAATTTATCGCAAGAGGGGTATTCCCACCGTTATGGGCGGCATACATGTTTCCATGATGCCTGAAGAAGCGCTGCAATATTGCGACACTGTAGTCAAGGGAGAAGCCGAGGAAATCTGGCCGAAGGTTCTTGAAGATTTCGAAGCTGGAAACCTGCAAACACAATACACAGGAACCTGGCCAAGTTTAGAAACCTTACCGCTTCCACGCCGGGATATCCTCCGAAACCCATACTATCAATGGGGCAGCATCCAGACCTCTCGTGGATGCCCAATGAACTGCACTTTCTGTTCCGTTACTGTCTTCAACGGTCGGCGTTTTAGGAGACGATCTATAGACGCAGTCTTAGAGGAACTCGAACAAATCCAACAAAAAAAAATAATGATAGTTGATGACAACATTATCGGCCATGGAAAAAAAGATCTGGAATGGACCCGTGATTTTTTTTCTCGAATTATAGAGAAAAACATCAAAAAGATCTTTTTTGCACAGACGTCCATCCTTTTGGGCGAAGACCCTGAACTCGTTCGCCTTGCCGCAAGAGCCGGACTTAAAATTGTCTTTGTCGGCATGGAGTCCATAAACCCTAACACGCTTAAATCTTATGGAAAGAGTATCAACCTGAAACGACTTCAACAGAATCAATACAAAGAATTGATCGCAAGAATCCGTAATGAAGGAATCGCCTTTCTAGGTGCGTTTGTTCTGGGCGGCGACGAAGACAATCTTTCGACGTTTCATTCTACCCTTAAATTTATTAAATCTTCACACATAGATGTTATTCAGGTCACCAAGCCCACCCCCTTACCCGGCACACAACTTTGGGAAAACCTGCAGAAAGAAAATAGAATTCTAAATCAAGATTTTCCCGAAGCGTGGAACAACTATCGTTTCTCAACGCTACTCTTCAACCCGGCACAGATGTCAATAAAAGATGTATACATGGGTTTTACCTATTTACGAAAAGCCTATTATAGCTTCTGGGAAACGATCAAAAGAACCCTGTCTACATTTTTTACCACAAAAAGCTTGACCGCAACCATCATTGCCTATAAATTCAATGGCTCCTATCGCAAAGCATTCAGAAAATCTGAACATTATAGGCGGTATAATAACATCAGTTTAAAGAAAAAATTTATGCCTGATAAATAAAACCATGTACAATGACATTTATACGTTTCACAAATTATAGCCTTTGATAATCAATGAAAGTTACAAACATGAATCATCACGAATATTTAATGGAAAACGATGAAGAAACCCTTCGCCTGGACGTGAAAACAGACGGCGAGAAGGTTGAAAATCAGGCCCTGTGGGCCGGCATAAAACCGGGCATGCGTGTGGCCGATTTAGGATTCGGTTCCGGAAAAACCACCGTTTATCTGCACAAACTCGTTCAACCGAAGGGTGAAGTCGTCGGTGTCGATATTGCTGAAGACAGAATAAAATACGCCAAAAAGAACTACCATAGAGACGGAATCGAATACATATGCAGAGATATAAGCAAACCTTTAGAAGATCTGGGACTGTTTGATTTTATTTGGGTACGCTTTGTTCTTGAATACCACAAATCTAAAAGTTTCGACATCGTCAAAAACATATCCCGCATCCTGAAACCCGGAGGAATTCTCTGCCTCATCGATCTGGATTACAACTGCCTGAACCATTTCGGGCTCTCTAAAAGGCTTGAAAGAACACTTTACGGATTAACCAAGGCCTTGGAAAAAAATGCAGACTTCGACCCTTATGTGGGGATAAAACTTTATTCTTTTCTTTATGACCTCGGCTACCAGGATATCGATGTGACCATGGCCCCCCATCACCTGATTTTTGGAGAATTGAATGAAATCGACAACTTTAACTGGACAAAAAAGGTTGAAGTTGCCGTGAAAAAGTTGGGATATGAGTTTAAAGAATACAAAGGAGGGTATGAAGAGTTTTTTGAAGAATTTAAAAAATTTTTTTCCGATCCCAGGCGGTTCACCTATACCCCGATAATCTGCTGCAGGGGAAATAAACCCACAACCTGACTCAGAATGGACCCATCTGCATGGGAATCAAAATAGAGCCAAATGTCTTTAAACCGCCCCGCATTCCCTGATACGACGGGATCTACCCTTGACAAACTCGTAAAAAAGTCAAAATCTCACGCCAACTTCAGTTAACAGAACACAGACGGGTTTCACGGGATAAATTTTCTCCCACAGACCACAGGCTGTGCTTTCGCCGTTGAAGTTCAGGAGCTGATATTTCTAAACAGGCTTTTTAGACACCTGAAATAATGATCTCCGTACTGCGTATTTAACACCCACATCTGATACAATTTTTCATACGGTATGAATTGGGTTTCTGCAAAGCTTACCGGATAAATCAGTACAGGGATCTCACTCTGGTCGAATTTTGCTGAAAGATGAGAAAGCGTTAAGTAAAGAATGTCCTTGGACAGGTCGGTGGCGTCCACGACAAAGACCTTGATACAGTTGGTAAGATCAGACAGGTTCAATCCCACATCTGAGATATTTACCATAAAAACCGCCTTTAGATTGACATTGTTTTTCAATGAAAATAGATACTTTTCCCTTTTAAAGCCAAATTTTTGAAACTCTTTGGGCAGATCTCCATGGTCGATGGTGCCGGGCTTTATGTCCAGGGCATCCAGCATGAGGCCTCCGGACTCATGCTCGTAAAATTTCTTGAACTCGATCAAATCTTCGGGTTCGGTTTTAACGAGTCTCCACGATTCAGGAAAAGGCAATTCACTATTGGATACTTTCTGATAATGAGAATAGGTAAACGTATCCAGAGAGGAAACTTTTGGATCCTTTATTTCTCTTGCCACACCGCCAAAGACATGGTTGGGAAATTTGTTTTCGGGCCGGAAATAGCAGAAAAGATAATCCATATGTAGAGAATAGAGGCCATGGGATGCGTTTGAAAAACGGCCGATCTGGTCCAGCACAGCAATGCCGCTCCTTTTTATGCCCGGGCTGCGTGCAGCATGATGGTGAATCAACCATGCATTTTCATAAAAACGAACCATGGCCACATGGCCCTGGATCCGTCCCTTGTCCTGACAAATGAAATGTCGGGCAATCTTCGGATTCCGGCTATACAGTTTTTCGTAGGTCTCTTTGATTTTTTCCTTGTTGGCCTCGATAAAAGCATATTTTTTCGGATAGATAAAACCGGATTCAAAAAAGAAATCCCAGAGGTCGTCCATATTGACCCTGTTGCAGATATAAGAATGACCGTCTTTGGCTTGATGAAGTAATGCCAAGAGTCTGCCGTGGTCTTGGATATCCATATCCAGGATGGCCAGTCCGCATTTCACCCAATCACCGTTTTCTTCTTCCATAATTTTTCGATAAACAGCCTGGGCTTTACATTTAATATTAAAAATGTCTGCAAAACTCAATTTCATCTCGGGTATGATCATGCCGGGTAACAGCACGGAATTGTGTATGTCTTCTTCCACCGAAAAACCGGAGCCGGACAAATCGATGACCTTCAGGTTATTCATTTTTTCGGTAAATCGATGTCTGAAGATGATGTTTGGAGACGGAACCAGCTTAAGGCGATGGCTTCTGAATTCTTTGGGTTTAAACCTCCGGATCTGATAGTTCACCGGTTCGAGGACATAGCTCCTCGTTTTATTGTCATCGGACTGCTTGATCACTCTGCATTCCCCAGAATAAAGCATCTCGTTTTCATCGGAAAAATTCAGGTTTACCGGAGATTTAGGATCGATCCATTGAAATGTCTGGGGGGGTTTTGCAGTAACTTCTATACGGAAGGCGGTCGTGCTGAAATCCATGAGAACCCCATCGAAAAGAGCGCTGTTCTGAATCAGCTGGACCTTGACGCCTTTGCAGGAATGCCGTTTAATTTTCCGGGGTTTGACCTCCCGACACGTCTCGGGAAGAATAAGGCGGATTCCCTCATGGTCGATGCTCATCTCGTTAGATTTTAATAACAATGTGTTTTGGCCGTCCGGAATGAGAATGTCTTGGAATTTATAGGACCTTAATTGGTGATCGATTTTATCGGCTTCGATCCAGAGACATCTTAACTCGTCTCCTAAACAAGGCAGCGGTTTGGCCCGGTGAGAACACGTATACCCGTATCTGGCGTGTTTTAAATTTACGATGATGGTACCGTCTTGGAAATTAATGTAATTCAGCTTGTTGATTATATATTTTTTTTGGACCTCTTTTACTTTTATGAAGCGTTCGTCTTCCGTATTTTTAGAATTTATTTTAATAATTTTGCTTTCGTGATCCATAATTCTAATTTAGTGGGGTGTTAATCGGGTTAAATCTAAAGGTTCCTTTTAATAAACCTTCTCATTTAGAGTTGTTCCGACAACCCCGATTCGGGTTGTCCAGGGTGCTGTTACGACGCCGATGATTGGGTTTTTCGATGATTGATTTTAACAAACCAAATATTGTGTGTCAAGAATTAGCAAACAACAATATATAGTAATACAACTCGATCGAACCATGGAAAAATATCTACCCGCAAATGCACGATTCAGGGGGATCTCCTGGTGTTCGACGATGTCCTATCGTGTCTTTATAAGCAAAAGCCATGCCGAAGGATCAAAACTTTATAACGCTTAAATTACAAATGTTTACACATTTTTCCCGAGGATTTTTTAGGGAAATGGATAAAAAAGTCCACAAAAATTGTGCAATTTATTTCATATATATTTCAGGCTCCGACATTCATCCTGGCTTTTTATAATTGACTAAATTCCAGATTCCGGTAAGAATAGGACTCTCTACGGGCTTTCCCCCGTAGTAGTTGCGACCGTGGTCTTCTGCTAATTTTGAATAGAATCGGCAAAGTTTACGCGATGAGTGAAAGAGACGAACAGGAATTTATCAATATCGCTATTCTGGAGAATGTCATAGAGGCGCAATTAATCGCTTCCATCCTGGACGAACACAAGATCCCCCATCGGATACGATCATTTCATGATACGGCGTATGACGGGTTGTTTCAATTCCAAATGGGCTGGGGCGCACTCTTTGCACCCCTTTCGAACAAAGGGGAAATCCTTGAAATATTGAACGACGTTAGAGAAAAAATTTTCGACCATGAACAATAACCGATTATACTCGCCGGAAACACTTATCAAAAGGAGGTTACGCAATGTCTGGAAACAAAACTGTTTCTTCAAAAGATTTTGAAGAAGCATTAAAAATTGGCCGTCCACCTAACGTGGCAAAACTTTTTCCCAATTCAAAGGCCCTGCTCGTCAGTGGAAAGTTTATTGATCGTGCAATGCTCCAAAAGGGTAAAGCCATTGCCATGGCTGCCAACGGTCGAAACAACTTTGTTATTCGAGGCGCGCTAAAGGCCGCCCAGAGAGCAAATGCCGCCATAATCATCGAAATAGCCAAATCCGAAGGCGGCGGCGGTGCATATTGTGCGGTCAATTACTGGAACATTGCCCGACAGGTGGACGCCGTCTGCAACGAACTGGGCATAACGATCCCGGTGGCCATTCACGCAGACCATTATGGAATCAAGAACGAACAGGATATCGATGATGCCAAAATTGAGATTCCAACGCTGTTTGAGGCCGGAATGACCTCTATTGCCATCGATGCATCCCATCTGCCCGATGATCAGAACCTGATGGCCAACCTGGAACTGAACCCCTTTGTTCCGGTTTGGGCCGGCCTTGAAACCGAGGTCGGAGAAATAAAAGGAAAAGAGGGGCTTTCAACCGTGGAAGAGGCTCTGTTTCTGATAAAGGGTCTGAACGCCCACGATATTTTTCCGGATTGGATCGCTTTAAACAACGGAACAACCCACGGCATCGAGGCCAGCGGTCAGGGGATACAGGTCGATCTAACCGCTGAAATTCACCAGGCTCTGGCAAAATATCAGATTTCCGGTGCCCAGCACGGCACATCGGGAAACAGCTCCGACAGGTTGCGAGAAATAGCGGCGAACACCCGGACAACCAAAGCAAATGTGGCCACCGCTCTGCAAATGATCTCCTGGGGCCTCGAGGTCAACGACTACGGCAATGCCATACTCGACAAAGACGGCAATTTCATCAAAGTTAAGGACCAGGGGGTCACCGAAGAAATGTGGATGGAAATGACCGCCTATGCCGAATCCAAAGGACTTAAAGCAGGGGATTACAAGAAACTCAACCTGCCCTTCGAAAATAAGTTGATGGGGCAGACCAAAATCATCCGGGACAGGATGATTCTGCGTGTTGAAGAATTTGTTTATAACATGCTTGTAAACGTCTTAAATGCAAAAGACACGGCACCCCTTGCCATCAAGGCCATCATCGAGGTTGGAACATTTTATCCGGGCCCCAAAGCACGCCGCATAGAAGATCCAGCTGAATGGACACCGGAAAAAGTTGTCCAAAGGGCGGCATTGATTACTTCCGATAAAGGCCCGGAAGGGGATTTCGAAGATTAACCATGCGGAAAAAGAAGTTTTGTAATTATTGCGGCGGAGGACTTACAAAAAAAATATTTGAAGGGTGCCTGCGCCTTTTCTGCGACCACTGCAATGAACCCCTTTATGAAAATCCCATACCGGCTTCGTGCCTTGTTGTCGTAGACAATCGGGAGAGGATACTTCTTGTAAAACGGAGTGTGGCGCCCAAAAAAGGTTTCTGGTGCCTCCCTGGCGGATTTATGGAACTTGGCGAAACACCGGAAAAAGCGGCTTTAAGGGAATTAAAAGAAGAGACCGGACTGTCGGGGCAGATCGATATGCTCCTTGGGGTCTCCAGCAACCCTAGCGCCCAATACCACACCGTATTAATGGTGGGCTATCTGGTGAAAAATTATACCGGCACCCTCATACCCGGCGATGATGCGGATGATGCTGCCCGCTTTAATTATGACGAACTGCCGGAAATCGCCTTCGAAAGTCATGCCAGTTTCATCAGAATGTATTACGCAGCCTATTCCGAGTGACATCCCGACCGGGGGGCGCGGCATCGACACACCCTATCCCTGCAGACCCGTTTAATGGAAAAAACACATGACGAAAACAGGACTCGTATACGACGAAATATAAAATATAAAACGAATACATACAGTAGATCAAGAAGCAGTATTGGACAACATATAGACTTTTCACGTTTAACTTTTAACTTTTTACCGAACTATCAATACTGCACAAATACATAACCGCCTTTTCCACTGGTGTCTTCATATAACGGCTCTGGCAAGTTTTTCTTCCATGATTCATACTTCCTCGATTTTGCGATAAGCACCACGGCATTTTTTTCGGCGTTTTTAAGGATGAATTCTCTAAATTGCGTTAGGTTCAGTGAACGATGTTTCGCGTCTTCATACCCAAGTCCGTACGATACTTCACCGCCCCCTTCAAGGAGATAAACGTCATTTCTCTTGTAAAACCAGCACACCGCACCCATGGGATTTTCATCCGCCACCAGCAGGGAATCCGGCTGGATTCTGTGAGCATGACGCATCAGGAATGCTCCCGGAGCCTTGTGTTCAATGGTGAGATCCGGCATCATAAGGTTGGCACCCAACAATAGGAGTATGGGAGCACAAACGACTCCCATGAGCTTTTTTTTAGGGTCCGAAGCCTTGACCGCAGAAATTAAGATAAATGCAAGTGCCACAAATCCAAAAACTCCTACGGTCCAATTCCAAGTTTGGGAATAGGGTTTAAACCCCTTAAAACCGATGATCTGAACCATTATCAACGCAACGGCCAGGATCATGGCCAGCAAAGCAAAAAATTTGGCACCCATGGAGAAACTTCTCCGGCCACCGGTTTCGAGATATTTATTGAGTCCGTTGGACATCAGCATGGCAAACGGAGGAAAACACGGCAGAATGTAAGTGAGAATTTTTCCCTTTGAAATGGAAAAAAACAAAAAAGGAAAAAGAAACCAGCATACTGCATAACGGGTTATAGAGGTTTTGACACCTGTTTTCCTCAACCCTAACATCGCCGAAGGAAAGAAAAATGTCCACGGCAAGGCTGCCGCAGGAAATAAAAAAATATAATACCAAAACGACGCATGATGCTGCGCTCCGGAAGATAAAAACCGTTTGATATGTTCGTTCCATACAAAAAAATGCCAAAAATCAGGGGCCTTTAAGTGGATCATTACGGCCCAAGGGATAACCACCAGGATTGCAGCGGCAATCGGCAGCAAGGCAATGGCAAATAGTTCCCTGAAGCGACCTTCCCAGATCATAAACGGAACGATGGCCATCACCGGAATTGCAAATGCAAGGAACCCTTTTGTAAGGAATGCCAGCCCGCAAAACACACCGAACAGCAATAGAAACCCTTGTTTTTTTTTTGTGGAAGATTCGGCGTGATGGGCGAAAAAAAATGACGTCATGGAAACGGTGATAAACATGGCCAGCATACTGTCGAGAACATTGAAGGTTCCCACACCGTAAACTTCAAAAGAGGTCAGGAATATCGATGCGGCGAGGGTTGCAGAGAAAATTTCACCTGAAAATCGACGAACCATTAAAAATATCATAAACGCCGAAATCCCGGTTGCCGCTGCCGAAGGGAAACGAACGGCAAAGGCATTTTCTCCAAACATTTTCATGGACACGGCATTCAGCCAGTAACCCAGAATCGGTTTTTCAAAATATTTAAGCCCGTTCAGCGTCGGGACGACCCAATCGCCCGAGGCGATCATCTCACGAGGAATTTCAGCATAGCGCGTTTCATCGGGAATGATCATCGGCCGAATTCCAAGGGGCAGTATGTAAAGCAATAAAAAAATGCCGATTATGGCAATGTAAGACTTTTTCATATATTAATTTAACGTCTTGAATTTTCTATAAGTTAAAGAAAATATGTGATATTTTTTGAGGTTTGAATGCTTGCCCCAATATGGAATGCTGGAATAGTGGAATATTGGAAGGTTGTTTTTTTAAAAAGATATTATCCATTTTTAGTTTTATCTTCAACACAAATTTTACCATTAATCCAACATTACATTATCCCAGAACCCATTATTCCAGCATTCCAATGGGGGCGACCCCTTAACTTACACCTGAATGGAAATCCATCCGTCACGGCCGGGAACTTTACCCGATACCATCGAAGCGCCGTCAATGGCTGTTTCCGCCTGGAGAAAAGCGCCCAGAGGGTTAAAGAAGATCCCTTTTGACCGAGCCGTTTTTAAAAATTGATCGAACATCGATGCGCATGAGATGCCTTCGACTTCAGCGTGAACCGTCAAAACATTCAATTTTTCCGGCGCTATCAGCGACAATAGGTACGGGTTGTAATTGGCATCCGAAATCCCTTTATTTCCGACGACCTCGTCATAGGTCGGGAGGGTTACGGGGATTTGGGGCTGGGATAATTTTTTCCCGTCAACGACGGGATAAAAAATACGCTTTCCTCTGCAGTCACTGTTGTAGATAAATGGAATTCTATTTTTTTCCTTTAGAACGGAATCGTTACATTTCCATGCGGGTGCCGCCGAACAGACCGGGGGTTCACCCAGGATGCGCGTAAGCAGCTCAAACCCCTTACCCAAAGCGCGCCGTATTGCATTCCGGTCCATGGTGTCGATATGCACCTGCCATGCATGATGATCCCAGGCATGCAAGCCGATCTCATGCCCTTCTTGTGCCGCTGATATTATGATAGGAGCCAGCCTTTCACCGATAATCGGTCCCGGATGGAACGTCCCTTTAAACAGGATGTCCCAGCCATACAGGTTGGCCGCTTTTGTGCGCAGCATCTTAATGAAAAAGCCCGGACGGAGAAGACGCCAGAGATGACGCCCCATATTGTCCGGTCCTACGGAAAAAAAGAAGGATGCCCGTATGTCGTGCTTTGCCAGAGTTCTACAAAGATTCGGCACCCCGATTTTGGTGCCTCTGAAGGTATCAACGTCAATACGCAAACCGACTTTCATGAATTCATCGCCCCAGGCTACATATCATGCGGCTGTCCAATTCCGCATTCTCCGGTTCTGATCGCTTCTTTTAGAAAAAAGTCGAGGGTTTCTTCTACCGATTGCTGGATATCTATCTTCGGTTCCCAATTTAACAGACGGCGGGCATTATCGATGCTCGGTTTTCTGTGCTGGACATCCTCATATCCGGACCCGTAAAATGTTTTGCTTTCCACCTCGCGGATTCCGGCAAAAGGGGGAAATTCCTTGTGCAGCGGGTGCTGATGAAATTTTTTTATTAAAATTTCGGACAGATCTTTGATGCTCGCCTCATTGTCCGGATTGCCGATATTGATAATTTCACCGTCACAGCAACCATTTGGGTTTTCAATAATTCTGTAAAGGCATTCGACACCGTCTTTGACATCGGTAAAGCATCGCTTCTGGTTCCCGCCGTCCACAAGCTGTATGGGCGTCCCTTCTGCCAGGTTTAATATCAACTGGGTGATGGCCCGGGAGCTGCCGATACGCGCGGATTCCAGGCTGTCAAGACGTGGGCCGATCCAATTAAAAGGCCGGAATAAAGTGAACGGTAACCCTTCTTTTTCACCATAGGCCCAGATAACCCGGTCGAGCATCTGCTTGCAGCAGGAATAAATCCACCGCTGTTTTCGAATGGGTCCTAGAACTAACCGGGATTCGTCCTCGTCGAATTCCGGCTCATCACACATGCCGTAGACTTCGGAGGTGGATGGGAATATGATGCGCTTGCCGTATTTAACGCAGTAGCGGACAATGCGAAGATTTTCTTCAAAATCAAGTTCAAAAACCCTTATGGGGTTGCGGGTATATTCAATCGGTGTTGCAATGGCAACCAGGGGGATTACGATATCACACTTTCTGACATGGTATTCTATCCATTCGCGATGGATGGAAATATCCCCTTCGGAAAAATGGAACCCGGACTGGTCCCGGAGTCTCTGAATCGAAGTCGATCCCAGATCCATTCCATGGACTTCATACTTTCCACTGTTCAGAAGCCTCTCACTGAGGTGGTTGCCGATAAATCCGTCGACCCCCAGAATTAAGACCTGTTTTTTTCTCACCATTCCAATGCGACAGATTGAAGGTTCGCCAAATGTCATTCCGGGAACAAAATGCATTTCTTCGGCGAGCTGTCTTCCGCTCATAAATATACCGTCTTCGGATTGGCCGAAATCAACCTGTACGGCTTTTTTACCACAGGCAATCACCAAAGGATCCGCCGACAAAATGGTTCCCGGACGATCACCGGTGTCATCCACCACGCTGACGGCCCAGAATATACATTTTCGATCTCCCATATGGCTGAAAGCTCCGGGATAGGGACGGGATACAGCTCTGACAAGATTTCTTATTTTATCTCCATCCTGACTCCAGTCAATTTTACCATCTTTCGCCCCCCGGGCACCAAAATATGTGGCCTGGGAATGATCTTGGGGGATTCGCGGAGCAGTCCCGTCACGTAATTGCGGCAGGGATCTTTTCAACACATCGGCGACGGCATTTGCGGCTTTATCGTGGACGGTCCGGGCGGTATCCGTATCGGATATCGGAATTTTTTTCTGACAGACGATGTCCCCGTCATCGGGTCGAGGGGTCATGTAATGAAGGGTCACTCCGGTTTCGGTTTCGCCGTTGACCAGAACCCAGTTGATGGGACATCGTCCCCGGTATTTCGGCAGAAGGGAACCGTGTAGGTTCAGACAGCCGGAGGGAAAAATATCCAGAATTTCCGAGTTGACCATATTGCGATAGTAAAATGAGAAAAGAATGTCCGGAGCAAATTTTTTAATTTTTTGTACCCATATGGGGTGATTAATATCCTCGGGTGAAAATACGGAAATACCATGGCCTGAAGCGACCTCGGCCACGGAGTTAAACCAGACATTTTCATTGGGGCTGTCCGGATGCGTAAAAACCGCTGCTATCTCATATCCGTTCTGAAGCAATGCCTCGATCCCGATACATCCGATGTTGTGATAGGCCAATACGATCGCTTTCATATTTATCCTTTTATGTTTTTTTTGTAATATTGCTTTCGCCTGCAATCCGTTGAACAAAGAACCGGGGACGGGCTCTAACATCATGGTAAATTCTACCGATATACTCCCCGAGCAGTCCCATTCCCACAAACTGAGCCCCCACAAAGATGAATAAAATGGCAAAAAGCGTAAAAACACCTTCAGCCGCCCATTCGGCGCCGTAGAGGAGGCGCATGATCAAAAGGAAAACACCGAAACCGATCCCTGCCAAAGAGATAATTCCGCCGAGGATACTCAGAAGACGCAGTGGAAAGGTTGTCATACTGGTCAATAGATCGAACTGCAGCATCACGAGTTTCATAAGGTTGTATTTCGATTCCCCCAGCTTGCGCGCTTCATGTTTTACGTCTATCTCTGTTGTTCTGCGGGCAAACCCATTGGCGAGAATCGGAATAAACGTGCTTCGTTCACTGCACATGAGCATAGCGTCCACAATATTACGGTGATAGGCACGGAGCATGCACCCATAGTCGTGCATCATTACACCAGTCGATTTTTGAACCCCTTTGTTGATAATTGCCGAAGCCGCCCTTCTAAATAGGGTGTCCTCTCGGTGAACCCTTACGCTCCCCACCACGTCACAGCCTTTGGCGATACCGTCCACCAGTCGTGGAATTTCTTCAGGGGGATTCTGCAAATCAGCGTCTAATGTGACGATGATATCCCCTTTGGACTGTTCAAAACCGGCCATCACCGCGGCATGCTGACCGTAGTTCCGGTTTAAAAAAACCCCGACGATTTCACCGGGATTATTTCTAGCTTCGGCATCGATTTTTTCTACAGATCCATCCGAGCTTCCATCATCCACCAGAATAATTTCAAAGGGACGTTCTGTTTTTCGACAGGCCTGCAGACAACGCCGTATAAGTTCATCAAGGTTTTCTGCTTCGTTGAACACCGGAATTACAACGGACAAAGGTGCCGGATTGCTCATGATTTCAATATTTCCTTTATGGTATCGACAACGTCGTCGACGTCGTGGTGAGTCATTTCCGGGAAAAGCGGCAACGAGCATATCCGTTCTGAATTCCATTCGGTGTTGGGCAGTCCCCCCGGAGGAGCTTTCATGGTTTCCCGGTAATATTTCTGACGATGTACGGCCCGAAAATGGAGGCCGGTGCCGATATTTCTCCGTTTAAGTTCTTCCATGAAATCGTTGCGGCTGAACTTGGATGAATGGACATCCAGCCGAACGATGAATAGATGCCATGAATGCGTGTGCGGATAGGCAGGGATGGCCAGAGGCCGGATTTCATCCATCTCTGCCAGCCGTTCTCGATAATGCAGGGCCAGTTGGGTCCTTCTTGCATTAAAATCTTCAATTTTGGCCAGTTGGCGAATCCCAAGAGCCGCCAGGATATCCGGCAAATTATATTTAAACCCCGGCGCCAGCACCTGGGCCTGGGGAGATCTTCCCTGGGTGTTACGATCATAGGCATCGACACCCAACCCGTGAAATTTCAACCGCCGAATCCGATCAACAAGATCGAGATCGTCGGAACAGAACATGCCGCCTTCACCCGAAGTGATGTTTTTAATGGGATGAAAGGAGAATATGGACGTCCCGTTTTTTCCGATTTTTTGACCCCGATACTCTGTGCCCACGGCATGTGCGGCATCTTCTATGATGTGAATATTCCGGTCTGCGGCAATTTTTCCAACCGGCGCCATATCCACCGGCGCGCCGGCAAAATGAACCGGAACGATCAATCGGGTTCTTTCTGAAAGGCGTTCCTGAATTAATTCCGCTGTGGTCATCAACGTATCTCTGTCAACATCCACAAAAACAGGTGTTGCACCGCTCAAAACGATGAGGTTCACCGTGGATACCCAGGTCATGGACGGGGTAATGACCTCATCACCGGGGCCGATGCCCAGGGCTTTCAAAGCAAGATGCATTCCCGCGGTTGCCGAAGACAGGGCCACCGCCTGGTCACAGCCGGTATATTCGCAGAATTTATCTTCAAATGCGGCATTCTTGGGGCCGGTGGTAATCCATCCCGAGCGCAGCACCTCGCCGACGGCGTCAATATCCCCTTCATCGATACTCGGCCGAGAAAACGGCAAAAATTCTGTTCGCATGTATCCTTTCTTTATATGGGAATCAGCGTTTTTTATTAGAAGCTATCTCAAAATAATCTTTTGGCCCAATCCACCAAAGGCGGACGAGTCTCTGCGTTGGAGCCTCGTTTTAACTCCTCGAAATACATGAGTATGTCTGCGGGTTAAAACTCGGCTCCGCCTTTTTATCCCGCTGGGTTTTAGCGGGGGATCTTGAACCAAAATCTTTATTTTGAGACGGCTTCTATCATACCATACAAAAACATATTATTTTAATGAAAATCGGTTAAAATGTTTTCATACCGTTTTAAATACTTAATTTCAACCTTCAAGTCCCTTTATCACAGGGCAAACGCATTTGATTTTTGTACAGCGAAACGACGGCGTGTTTCTCTTGGAAACCGAGTGGCTGTTTGAAGGGCTTCCCCGCGCGTTAGACCCGGCCGAATGAAATGATGATTTTAACGTTGCAGATCGTTAGGCGTCATTGTACGCTGTTTTCCAATAAAGTGCCACGGAAATCGAAAATGAATTTTATATTAAATACCCCAAATAGAACGATCTCAAGAGGATAGGAGGATTTTCGCCATGACTCAGCGAGCGGATGCACATCGAAACCAAAGTGATTCATGCCGGTGAACCCGAACCCCGGATCGGCGGGGCGGTCACCCTGCCGATTTTCCAGTCATCGACCTTTGAATATACCGGTCAGGACAATTACGACGCGTTGAAATATATTCGCATGAACAACACCCCCAACCATATTGCCCTGCACCAGAAGCTTTCGGCACTGGAAAACGCTGAGGCCGGTCTGGTCACCGCCAGTGGTATGGCCGCCATCACAACGACGTTTTTGGCGCTCCTGTCCCCTGGAGACCATTTTCTGGCACAGGACTGCCTGTATGGCGGCACCCTCGATTTTATCAACTCGGATTTTCGTGCTTTAGGAGTATCCTTTGATTTCATCGATGGTAACAAAGCAGATACTTGGGAAAAACACTTAAAACCCAACACCCGAGCCATCTATGTGGAAACGATTACCAACCCGCTGATGGGGGTGGCCGATCTAAAAAAGGTGGTTGAGTTCGCCAAAGCCCATGGGCTGATCTCCATGATCGACAACACATTTGCCAGCCCCATCAATTTCCGACCGGCCGAGTGGAAATTTGATCTATCGCTGCACAGCTGCACCAAGTATCTCAACGGCCATTCCGACATTGTGGCCGGGGCGGTGATTGGGCGCGCAGACTTGATTCACAAAATTGCCCATAAGCTCATTCATCTGGGCGGCACACTGGATCCCCACGCCTGTTTCCTTCTACACCGGGGTCTGAAAACACTGGCTGTAAGGATGAAGTATCAGAACGCAAGCGCACTTGAAATCGCAAAATTTCTCTCGGCCCATCCAGCCGTAAAAACGGTCAATTATCCGGGATTGGAAACGTATGGAGGATTTCATGGCGCCCGGGAATTACTCGATGGTTTCAGCGGGATGTTAAGTTTTGAAATCAAGGGGGACGTGGCCGCCGCCGATCGATTTATCGGCAACACCCGCCTCCCCATCAGCGCACCGAGTCTCGGCGGGGTTGAAACGTTGATCACCCGGCCGGCAACCACTTCCCACTCCGGAATGTCGGCGGCAGAACGCAACGCCGCCGGGATTTCCGATCGTCTGATTCGCCTTTCTGTTGGATTGGAAGCCACCGAGGATCTGATCGAAGATTTCGATCAGGCGCTGCACGGTCTATGAAGAACCAGACCGGACTCAACGGAAGGTTTTGAAACGCCTTCTAAACATAGGTGACCGCCAAGTGATATCGTTTGCCTGTTTATTTATCTTTGAGAATTCCGCAGCGCTCTGAATCTCTTCACAAAAATTCGGGTTATAGCTGTATCTCAAATGCCCTTTCACCGTGCAGTGAGCTGTCCAGACCTTGTATCTCTTCTTCCTTTTCCACCCGAAGACCACCGGTAATAAAACGGGTGATATAAACAACAATCACCGTTCCCACGGCTGTAAATACTATTGTCGCCAAAATTGAAACGGCTTGAATCCAGAGCTGCTTCGGATTGCCGTACCATAATCCTTTTGCCCCTTCTGTAATGGACGGGTTTGCAAAAATACCGGTGGCCAGCGCTCCCCACATACCGCAAACGCCATGGACACCGAATGCGTCCAGAGAATCATCATAACCGATCTTATTTTTAAGGACAGCGACACTGTAATACCCGATAATTCCGGCCACAAGCCCGATGATCAGCGATGCCTGAAGATTTACAAACCCGGCCGCCGGCGTTATGGCGACCAGTCCTGAAACAATACCCGATGCGAGTCCCAAGACCGTCGGTTTTTTGCTGACCGCCCATTCGGCGAACATCCATGACAACCCCGCTATGGCCGCAGAGGTATTGGTCACCAAAAACGCTGATCCGGCTATCCCATCGGCTGCCAGTTCACTCCCGGCGTTAAACCCGAACCAGCCGAACCACAGCAGCGCCGCTCCCAGGCTTGTCAGTGCGATACTCGATGGAAACATGGCTTCCTTGCCGAAACCGATCCGTTTACCCAATATCAGGGCCAGTACAAGCCCGGCAACCCCTGCATTAATGTGGACCACGGTACCGCCTGCAAAATCAAGGGCGCCCATACCGCCTATCCATCCGCCACCCCATACCCAGTGAGCAATTGGAGAATAAATGAAGGTGATCCAGAGAACGGTGAAAACAATCCAGGACGAAAACTTCATCCGATCCACTACGGAACCTAAAACCAGGGCAACGGTAATGCAGGCAAAGGTCATCTGAAAAAGGACAAACACATACGTGGGGATCGTACCGGAAACACTGCCCACATGGATGCCTGAAAGCAAAAAATGATTCAGTCCCCCTACAACACCAAACTTTGTGGAACCGAAAGCCAAGGTGTAGCCCCACATCATCCAGACAACACTCGAAAGGCAATACGCCACGAAGGTCATTGCCAGGGTATTCAGAAGATTTTTATACCTCGACATCCCGCCGTAAAAAAGTGCAAGACCGGCCGGCGTCATCACCATAACCAGCGCGGTGGAAACCATGATCCACGCCGTATCACCGGAATCAATAACATTTTCTCCTGCAAATACTGAAGACACCGGAAGAAAAAAGAAAATGGAAATAAAAAGCATTTTTTTTAATTTCATCATACGCTCCCTGCACATTTAACCCGCTGTTCATCGTTTCTGTTTCTTGCCGAATTCTGCCTCAAACTAAACCCCTTTAACGCAAAGGGTGTGCCACCTGAGTATTCCTTGACTATTTTTTTGTTTATCTATTTGTAATTCAATGGAAAATTTAGATATTACAGATTGTTTCTTTTGTTTGCACAATCCTGTTTTGAAATATTTTTACAACATTATTGTATTTAATCTAATCAAAATTAACAAATATGTAATTTATCGAGGATTCAGCTTAAAGGGGGATATGACCATTTATAAGCATTGACTTTTGTGCTAAAAATAATGCATCTTTTCCTAAAAGAAAATAATCATTACCGTTTAGGCCATAAAAAGGGTTTTCAATAAGAGATTTAAAATGTTCAAACAGAAATGTTCACAGGCCATTTGGCAATGCACCACCCTGATCGTTTTTGCTTCCTTGGTGGCGATTTCCATCAATTATTTGCGAAACGATCGTTTGCAGCTGTTTGGCGACGGGTCCCCTGACGCCCGGCTCATGGACCCCTCCGGCAAACGGCTCGATATATCTTTGTCTGAAGCAAAAAAGTTGTTTTTACAGGGGTCTGTTGTTTTCATCGACGCCCGCCCCCAGGACGATTATGAAAAAGGACACATCAAAGGGGCACTGGGTCTCCCATGGAAGGAGGTCGACCGGAACTTCATGGGGGTGACAGAGGATATTTCTCCGGATACACCGATCATTACCTATTGTGACGGAGAAATCTGCGAATTGAGCCACAACCTTGCAATCTTTCTGCGCGATATGGGCTTTCGTAATGTCAGAATACTGGTAAACGGCTGGGCCCTATGGAAAGAAGAAGGTCTTCCCATAGCATCCGGCAGTTCAACGGCCGGACAAGGTTAACGACAGTTGAATATTTTCAATGGGCACCCCCGATAGGACCGATGGAAAAAATGGATAAAAAAAGAAAAAGCCTTCCCCGCTTTCCATACTATGCCGCACGGTGGATTCTGGGAGGGGTATTTATATATGCCAGCTATGACAAGATCTTGCACCCGGCTGCATTTTCTAAAATCATCTATAACTATCAGATTTTACCGGATGTTCTCATAAATTTAACGGCTCTGGTCCTGCCCATGCTTGAGCTTATAATGGGATTTTTTTTTTGGATCGGGTTCTGGATGCCGGGTACGGTTATGCTGAGCAATATCCTGCTGGGATCATATATGGGGGCATTGACGTTTAATCTGGCACGGGGCCTCGATATCAATTGCGGGTGTTTTTCCACGTCTTCGGGGCGTTCCATTAACGTCGAAACTATCTTATGGGATGCAGCTTTTCTCGCACTTTCAGTCTATCTTACCGTTGTTGTTTTCGGGCAGGGAAACAGCCGTGTACCCAAGCAGGTCCATGGGTAGATTCCTAAAGGATCGGTCAAGACTTTTTCCACGGAATCATCCTCCCAGGCCTTGTTCGAACAGGGATATTCCATCCACGATGTTGTTCATCTGTGATACAGGCTCTTAAATACATTCCAGAAGTCCGGAAACGATTTTTCAACGCACGTTTCATCCCGGATAACGATGCCGGGGGTTTTTAGGCCGGCAAGTGCAAAACTCATGGCCATGCGATGATCCCCGTAGGTATCGATTTCAGCACCATGGGAGCGGCCGCCTTTGATTTCCATGCCGGTTTCGCTGCAGCGTGCGTCAATGCCGATCTTTGAAAGCTCTTTTACAACAGATCCCAAACGATCGCTCTCTTTGGCTTTCAGGTGCCCCACATTTTTGACCACCGTGGTTCCCCTTGCAAAGGCCGCGACAACGGCCAGGGTGGGAACCATATCCGGCATATCGGACATATCCGCCGTAATCGCCGAAAGGGGTCTGCCCGAGACGGTAATGCCGTCCGCCCCATGCTCGATGCTACACCCCATTTTTTCGAGAAGTTCGGTAAAACGAACATCACCCTGTCGGGATTTTGTTGTGGTTCCCTTTACTTTGATATCCGTGCCGGATATTGCGGCAGCCGCCCAGAAATATCCAGCCTGAGAACAGTCCGGCTCCACTTCATAGGATCCTGCCCGGTAGATCTGTCCCCCGGCGACACTGAAATACTCATAACCATCCCGTCGGACTTCAATGCCGAGTTCTTCCATGACATCCACCGTCATATCCACATAAGGTCTGGATACGGGCCCTTGGACGACATTTATTTCAACCCCGCGGGTTGTGTAAGGCGCTATCAGAAGCAACGCAGAAAGAAACTGGCTGCTGACGCCGCACTTCAGCGCAACACCGCCGCCCAAGACTTTACCCCCTTTGACTTCAACAGGCGGACATCCATTGGACTTTACCGACCGTGCGTCCACCCCCATCTGGACAAGACCGTCCAACAGGTCCTGGATGGGCCGCTCTCCCATCCGCTGGGTCCCCGTAAGGGTGTAAACCCCTTGTCCCAGAGCTGCCACGGCGGTTAAAAGGCGTACTGAAGTTCCGGAATTTCCAAGATAGACAGGATCGATGCAGGACTTCAACACCCCCTTTGTACCGTGCACCACAAAACGGTCATCCTTTACATGGATATCTATGCCCATCTGCCTTAAAGCACCCAGGGTAAAGAGGGTATCTTCGCTTTGAAGTCCGTTGAATATGGTGCAAATCCCGTCAGACAGGGCTGCAGAGATGAGTATCCGGTGCGTATAGCTCTTTGAACCCGGAACAATGACTTCACTGTTATGAATTTTCTGGGAACTTATCTCAATCATCGAATGGATACCCGTTACTTTTCCGTGATGGACTCTTCTATCTTGATACCGAAATGGCGTCCCCCCTCTTCCATGGCCACCAAAACCTTTTCGCCGGGAACAAGGCTCACAACCGAAACGGCACTGCCTTTGGGATCGGTGAGCCGGATGGTTTCTGCGTTTTGAACAATGGTTGCAATCTCCTGGCCGTCAAAGACTGCTTTTATCAGCATCAGTGGACGTTTCTCGATCTTTAAACGACCTACTATCCCGGTTGACGTATTCCCTTTAAAGTCAACGATCAACACCGGATCTCCAGCCGAAAGCTCTGAAAGATACCTCGTTTTTCCCCCTGGAATTCGGGTGTATGAATGCACCGGGCCTGCATTGACCCTGAAGGGCCTTGGAGAGACATACGGATTTGAAATGCTTTCGGAATGAATTAAAAACAGGGCACTGCTGCTGTTTCCCACCAGCATCCCCTGCCCCATGCCCATGGACGTGCAAGTATCCACACAGACCCGGTCTCCCATCCCCACAGGTCTGACCTCGACAATCTCGGCAGTCTGAAGGAAAATTTTATCTCCTTCCGAACGAAACCAGGAGAGCACTTTTTTCAGTTCCACCACATCGTCTGAGTGGAAAAGAACGTGCCCCACGCCTTTTTCGAGAATACCGAAAGCCGTCTGTGCCTCGTCGAGAGTCTTAACCTGGGCAATGACATCAGCGCCTTTGGCGATGAGATTCTCAAGGGGGATAATGGTCCAGTCACTGCATTGAAGAATGACACGTTTTGTCTGACTGAGCTTCGCAATTTCTTCTTCATCTTCGCCGCTTTTGATCTCGAAAAAAACCACATCTTTTCCCAGTTTTAAATCACCGTCCTCGGAAATGGTCTGAACCCTTCCCAGAGCTTTAACTTTTTCGGAAAATCCCTTTGGAACCACGATACCGTCTGCACCGCCTTCAAGTGCAGTGGTCACCATGTTCTTGTCCCAGGGATCCACCTTTACCCATATCTTTCGCATTGCATTGTTCCCCTTTTAAAACCTCGACCCGAACCCTATCCCAGAATCTTCAGAGCATCTTCCACGCTGCTATCATCATGGACGATGGCGGAGATCGCCCGTACCATGCGCGTCGGGTTTTCATGCTGAAAAACATTCCTGCCTATGGAAACACCGGCACCGCCGGCGTCGATGGAACCTCTTACCATTTCGAGTATGTCCCGATCGGAATCCATTTTAGGGCCGCCGGCAATCACCACGGGAATCGAACAACCGGCCACAACTTCTTTAAACGTTTCCACCGACCCGGTATAGGATACTTTGACAATGTCCGCACCCATCTCTTTTCCAACACGTGCAGCATGTTTTATCACGTTTACATCATACTCATCCTTAATTTTTTCCCCTCTGGGATAGATCATTGCAAGCAACGGCATCCCCCATTTTCGAGCCTCACTGCTGACCGTCCCAAAATCATGCAACATCTCTTTTTCCTGTCCGTTCCCAAGATTTACATGTATGGATACGGCATCTGCACCCAGCTTGATTGCTTCTTCAACCGTACACACCAGAGTTTTGACATTGGGATACGGTGAAAGACTGGTAGATGCAGACAGGTGGATGATCAGACCGATGTCTTTGCCCTTTCCGCGATGCCCTTCACCCACAAGGCCTTTGTGCTCCACAATGGCATTGGCGCCCCCTTCCGCCACTTTTTGGATGGCATCCTTCATATTCTTGAGACCGTCGATAGGCCCCATTGAAATGCCGTGATCCATTGGAACGATTACGGTTCTCCCAGTATTCCGGTTTTTTATCCGCTCAATTCGGATACGTTTGCCTAAATACGTCATGTTTCAATCCTCCTTTGAAAACAAAAAAAGCCGTGAAGTTTTTTCTCCACGGCCCTTAAAAACAAAAAACCGTGGGGTTTTCTGTCCACCCACGGTTATTTTCGCTTTGCAAGTTGTCTTGTATCAGCGCACCCCAGGCAGACCGGTACTAAAAAAATACCAATAATAAAAATAATACCTGCCCGATATATTATGCACCATCAATTTCCTTATTTTAAATAAAATTCTTGCAACCCTTATCTTATCGATTTTTTCATGTCAAGACTTTTTTGTGTCTTGTGAATCCAGAATATGGGTGTCACGCTTTTATAGTGGAACCGCTGCCTTGTAAAAAGTGGCATTACCTTGGATACGGTACTTTTCTACAACTGCAGGGATAACAATCGATTTTCCCCGCTCAACGAAAACGTTTTCATTTTTGCCAAGGTCCGTAATCGTTGCACGCCCGTCTGTGCAGAGGATAATTTCAACGCTCCTGCGGTCAGCGCGGTGATAGCCGATCTCTTCTGTTACGGAAATAACAGACAAAAAAAACTCTTCAGCAGAAGTTTCATATCCGCATTCACATTCGTCGATTTCACCGGCAAAAAGGATGTTTATTTCACGTTCTTCAAAATTAAGAACGTTCAAAAGCTCCTGAACATCCATATGCTTGGGGGTCAGCCCTGCCCTCAATACGTTGTCCGAGTTTGCCATGAGCTCTATTCCGACGCCATCCAGATATGCGTGAAGTTCTCCGGACGGAAGAAACATGGCCTCACCGGGTTTTAGACAGACCAGGTTCAACAGTATAGGGGAAAGTATACCGATATCCTTCGGATATTCCTTGTGAAGATCGACCATCCATTGATACGCCGGGTGGTCATCTGTAAAATTTTGTACATTTTTTATGGCATCCGCGATGATTTCCGCCTGCGCCTTTTCATCCATGGTCATGAGTGCCTGAAAAAAATTCTTCAGCCCCATGGCGTCCGGCCGTTCGAGAAGAAGATCGAGGGGGGGTTTCAAACCCGGGGGACAAATTTTTTTCATCAGGGAGAGGATGTCGGAAATTTTTCGAAACCCATTCAAAGCCCAAAAATCGGTCAGCGCGCAGATACACTCGGGTTTGTGGTTATCATCCTTGTAGTTTCGGTGATATGCATCTAAAGGAATCTTGAGTCTGTTTTCCCTGTCAAAACCTTGTTTTGCCTGAATCCGGCTGGGATGGGCCTGAATGGACAGGGGTTTTGCCGCTGCCAGAACCTTGAAAAGATACGGAAGCCGGTTATCAAATTTTTCAGCAACCTTTTCCCCAAGAATATCTTTCGGATTTTCCGAGATCAATTTCAGCAAAGAGTACCACTTACCCCCCCATTTTACCATAGAGGGTGCCTTGGGATGAGCGCCCATCCACAGCTCTGCCTGGGGCCTGCCTGACGGAGCGTCATGGCCGAGAAGTTCGGGAATGGCGGTGTACGACCCCCACGCATATTCCTGAACGACATTTTTCAGTAAACAGATACGGTCCATTATTTTGCCAATTCAAATTTCCCATGTAAAATCTGTTAAAAAACCAAAAACGTCCAATAAGACCCAACAGGCTAAAGATATCACACAATGCAATGATAGGGCAAATGTTCGTTTACTTCCGAATTTCGGCTTGATATAAATACAACGTACGCATTCAGGGGGTGTGTTTTCTCGTGTAACGATACCTGCCCGCTCGTGCCTTGCATGGCAGGCGGGTCAGCGGAGTAAAACGGGGAAGTTCACCCCCTGAATACCTACAATACAAACATTGAGCCAAATTTGCACGAAAAGAGGTTCCCGCATGACACTTTTAGTGAACGAAATATTCCACAGCATACAAGGCGAATCCATTTACAGCGGCCGTCCCTGTATATTTATCAGGCTCACCGGATGCAATTTAAGGTGCACATACTGCGACACCCGTTATGCCTATGAAGATGGGGAAGAGATGGAAATTGCCGAAATCATCCGCTGTGTGGCCGCCTACAACTGCCGTCTGGTTGAAATTACCGGCGGAGAACCCCTGCTTCAAAACGAAACGCCCCTTTTAATTTTCGGACTGCTTGAAAATGGATATGAAGTCTTGATGGAGACCAACGGAAGTCTCGATATCAGTAAGGTCGACCCAAGGTGTGTAAAAATCGTCGATATCAAATGCCCCTCAAGCCATGCGTCCGAAAAAAATGATCTGGAAAATTTAAAAAGATTAAATCCAAAAGACCAGATTAAATTTGTCATTGGAAACCGCACAGACTACGTATATGCCAAAAAAACAATGGCGTTGAATCGCCCTGATTTTCCCGGAGATCACATTCTCTTTTCTCCCATATCAGGGAAAATGCCATCCGAAGACCTTGCAGAATGGATACTCGAAGACAATCTGAACGTCAGGCTGCATCTTCAAATACACAAGATTATATGGCCTGACAGGAAAAAAGGCGTATAAATATAGAGATACCCATATGTAATGGGTAAGAGGTTACGATGAAATCGAATAGTTTTTAACGTTTCCCGTGCTATTAGGATATCCATTACATATCCTAAAATCTATTATTATTTGATACTTGCAAGGTATCACATCTCACTATTTCAAAATTCAATCTTAAAATTATTGTCAGTCAATGCTAATTCATGTATTGTGAAATCGAGCAATATTTTGGTTAAACTGTAAATGGTTCTAATTCCTTTTAGCCCGGCCATCTCATTTTCAAGGGCTATCTGTTTGCTTACTTCATAATTGGTGATCATAATATTTCATAAAATATTCGGGTCAGGTTCATCTCTTTAAAGAATGATAGAATTTAAGATTCTTCTGCCACTGATCATTGTCTTCACATCCGCGTTGATCGCAGCCCTATTCGGCCTGCCGTCACTCAACCGCAGGTTAACCGTCACTCAACTGAGCGGATTACTGGCACTGGCACCGCTCACGGCGTTTGGCTTCCTGTTATCATATCTTCCCGACCTCCAGGCAAACCTGGTTTTTACCTGGAAAATACGATGGCTCCCGTCGATGGGGTTCGACGCGGCGTTCTATATAGACAGCTTGAGCTGTCTATTTGCTTTGCTGATTACCTTTATCGGTACCTTGGTTGTCATCTACACCGGACAATATTTCAAGGGTGATCCGACAGCTTGGCGCTTTTTAACCTTTCTTCTTCTTTTTATGGGAACCATGCTGGGGTTGGTCATGGCCGGGGATGTGCTGACCCTGTTCATGTTCTGGGAAGGAACAAGCATCGTCTCTTTTCTGCTGGTGGCCTATAAGTACAAGGACGAAGATGCCCGACGAGGCGGGTTCAAGGCACTCTTTATCACCGGCGGCGGCGGTATCGCCCTGCTGGTCGGTTTGCTGATCGTCGGTTTCACAACCGGCGATACCGGTTTTGTAACAATACTGGGTTGCGGCGATCTGTTGCGCAGCAGCCCGCTGTATCCCGCGATGCTGGTGCTGATCGCCATCGGTGCGTTCACCAAAAGCGCCCAGTTCCCGGCCCACATCTGGCTGCCGGACGCCATGAGTGCACCCACACCGGCCAGCGCCTATCTGCACTCAGCAACCATGGTAAAGGCCGGCATCTACCTGATGGCCCGTCTCAATCCGGTCCTGGGGCAAACAGAGCTCTGGTTCTGGCTGCTGTCACTCACCGGAATGATCACCATGCTGGTTGGCGCATACCAGGGCTTGAAACAGAACGATCTAAAGGCACTGCTGGCATATTCAACGGTCAGCCAGCTGGGCATACTCATGATGATGATCGGGCAGGACATTCAGATCGCTTTCAAAGCACTGGTGATCGGTATCCTGGCCCATGCCCTTTACAAAAGCGCACTCTTTATGATTGCCGGTATCGTGGATCATGAAACAGGCATGCGGGATCTGCGCCGTCTGGGCGGTCTGAGGCGGTCCATGCCGTACACCTTTTACATCGGTGCGGTTGCCGCCCTCTCCATGGCAGGTTTACCGCCGCTCTTCGGCTTTTTAGCAAAGGAGACGTTGCTGGCAACGGCCTTTCACCCCTCCCTGCCCGGGTTGGTCAGCTGGATATTCACACTGGCAAGCATCATTACCGGCGCATTGATGTTTGCCCTTGCGGCCATGATGTTATGGGACACCTTTATGGGTAAATCAAGGGATGAGACGGTACATGGCCATGAAGCCCCAGTGACAATGCTTTTTGCGCCTGCTGTTCCTGCTGTTATGTCATTGGTCCTGTGCCATCTTCCCGGACTGAAACAAGAAGCCGCTTTGCTGGCCAATGCAGCCGGCGCTGCCCACGGAACCAAGGTCAAGGTGTCCCTGGCCTTGTGGACCGGCCTCAATATACCACTTATGCTGTCTGCGATTGCCATCACCATTGGCTTGGCGCTCTTTGTTTACCGCCATCGTGCAAGGGAACTGCAACATCAAATCAGTGTAAAATTTACATTGAACGCTGCTTATAACGGGTTACTCAAGATCATCGATCAGGGGGCTTATCTGGCCACGCGCCTGCAACAGGGTAAATTGCGCACCTACCTTGTGGTTATTCTGGCAGGCACTGTCGCGCTTTTCGCGGGTTTCGGCGGTTTCTCTTTACCTTTGGATTGGTCTGCACTGACGTGGCCTTCATTCAATTTCAGAGGAGAACTGGCCATCCTTCGTGTCTTTGTTTTATTTATCATCGTTGGTGCGGCGCTGGCCAGCGTTCTGTTGCGCAACGATCTTTTCGCCATTATCGCTTCAACCGCATCTGGTCTTGGCATTGTCGTTCTGATGGTGCTGGAACCTGCGCCGGATGTGGCGCTGGTACAGATCGTTGTGGATATATTATCCATCGTCATCCTGGTGCTGGCGCTGGCCCGGCTACCCCGACTGCAGCGGGAGAAGGCACAGGGTATAACTTTCAAACAAAATCCGGTGAACATGGCCCGGGATGTACTCGTTGCATTGGCCGGCGGTATAATGGTGATGCTGGTGACCCTTTCGGCCTTGCTCTCTCGACCCCGTCAAAGCATTGTGACACCGTTCTACACTCAAAACGCTAAGCCCATGGTTGGATCCAAAAGCATTGTCGGCGCTATTATAACAGATTTTCGTGGTATAGACACGTTGATTGAGATCGGTGTATTCAGTATGGCCGGTCTTGGTATTTACACCCTGCTACGGTATGCCGGTCGAAAGCATGGAGACAGCTGCAGCCTGCCGGGTGTGTTTTCTCCTCCGAATTTTTACACGCTGCCGACCTTTGGCATCGGTGGATTAAAAACATCATCATTTATCCGTCTGCTGGCCTATATAGCGCTGCCGGTAGCAATGGTGATCGGTACCACAAACATCATGTACGGACACGATCAGCCTGGGGACGGGTTCACCGCCGGCGTAATTATCGGTCTGTCTGTAAGCTTCTGGTACGTCGTGTTCGGGTATGATGAAACTCGAGAACGTCTGAAATGGCTGGAAGGTACACCCCTTGTTGTCTCGGGTATATTACTGGCCATTATGACCGGTATTGTTTCCGCCTTTATTAACGGAACTTTTTTTTCCAACGTCGATTTCGGACATCTGCTGGGGCTGCCTCTGCCCAGAGGATTTCATTTGAGCACGTCGTTTCTTTTTGAAATGTCCATCTGCCTGAGTGTTCTGGGAAGTGTCACCCACATGCTCAATGCTTTGGGGCGTCCCAGTGAAAGGGATATTGATAGTAATATATGTCTTCAGAAAATTTCAGAAGACAAAGAACAGATGGAATAAATTATAGATAAAATTAAGAGGGGACATATGGAACTCATTTTGGCAATCGGTATCGGTATTTTGTTTGCTACGGGCATTTTCCAACTTCTGCGTCGCAATATCATCCGATCGGCCATTGGATTGGTTATCTTGATGAACGCTGTAAATTTGTTTCTGCTGGGTACGGGTGCGTATGTCGGCGGTGAACCCGCTTATATCAGCTCGGTCGCCGGCGTCCGCAGCGATGCACTGCCCCAGGCATTGATCCTGACAGCGATCGTTATCAGTATGGGGGGTACGGCGTTTGTCCTGTCCATGCTTTACATTATTTCTTCCCGTTACAAAACGAGCGATCTGGATGAAGTAGATGGGTTGAAACACTAGCCCGGATTTTTCATGCTGGATTTATTTTGATTTTTACTATGCTTTAATATTTGGAAGTTTGTAAAATTGAATAACATGCTACATGACAACCTGACGGTTTTACCCATATTAATACCGCTGACCGGAGCGATGATTACCCTGATGTTACGTCAGACGCAACGCCTACAGGCCGGGTGCGCACTGGGGAGCATGATTCTATCACTGGCCGCCAGTGCCTGGTTGACGGGAGCGGTGTGGCAAGGCGCACAGCCGATCGTGTTCCACTCCGGAGGTTGGTCCCCACCCTTTGGTATCACCCTGGTCGGTGATCTGTTGTCCGCCGTGTTTGTCTTGATGAGCCAGTTGGTCCTGACCACAGGTATTATATATGCCATAGGCAGCAAAGACGCTGTCGTAAAGTATCCAACATTTTATCCGTTGTTTTTGATGCTGGCAACCAGCTTGACCGGTGCCATACTGACTGGTGACCTGTTCAACATGTACGTGTTTGCGGAATTAATGGTAATATCAGGTACGGTTTTGACGGCGGTCTCGGACGACAGATACGGCACGGAGGCAGCCTACAAGTATTTTTACATCAGTCTCACGGCCTCTTTTTTCATGCTTTTTGCCATCGGTAGTTTGTATGTCTGCTACGGCACACTCAACATGGCAGACCTTGCCGAACGGATACCTCTTGACGGCGGTCAACCCTTGCTACTGCCCGGAATCGGATTTTTAATGGCTACTTTTATGGTCAAGAGTGCGGTTTTTCCGTTCCATTTCTGGCAGCCGGACTTCCATACGGCCGCGCCGACATCAGTCAGTGCTATGCTGTCCTCAGTTGTTGTCAAACTGGGAGTTTATGGTTTCCTGCGCATGACGACACTCCTCTTTGTTTTGCAGGCCCCGGTAATTCGTTGGATCCTGGTCGTGTTGGGCGTTGCCGGGGTCATCTTCGGCGGCCTGTCTGCCGTGGGCACCCACAATGCAAAGCGCATGCTTGCCTACTCGACTCTGGCCCAGATCGGTTTCATTTTGATCGGTATCGGCTGGGGCACACCCCTGGCTATTGCAGCCGCGATTGTGTTTGCCTTCAACCACAGCCTAGTCAAGGCCGCAATGCTCATGCTGGCCGGATATGTTGCAAGCCGAGCCCCGGTAAAATCGGCGGCCTTTGATATTGTTACCGGCGTAGGCAAATCAACACCGGCTGCCGGCGCCCTGTTCCTAATCGGAAGCCTCGGTCTGGCCGGTATTCCGCCGACAAACGGTTTCATCAGCAAAATGATGATGTTTCACAGCGGTATTGACGCTGCTGATTTTGGCGCTTTACTTCTAATGGCGATTGGCAGTCTGTTGACGCTGGTTTACACCAACCGAGCTTTCATTCGGATCTGGTGGCAAAGGCCGCCTGGAAGCACCGGTGCCAAACCTACAGGTGATCACCTGCTGGCGCCTGCAATTTTGATAGTGCTGGTACTGATACTGGGCCTATGGGCGGAGCCACTGGTCCAGGTAGCCAGAGAAACGAGCCTTTGGCTCGATAGTCCCGGTCTTTATGTCCAGGCTGTTTTAGGGGGATAAAAATGTACTATCTTTTAATTATTGTTCCACTTCTGTTTGTATATCTGGAACTTTCTTCAAATTTCGAACTCAGCAACATTATCGTGGGTTTGATGATTGTCACCGGGATTGTGAAGCTTATCCGTCCACGACGTCTTCCCACGGATTTGCGTCGCCTTCCGTCATCTGTGTTCGCACTGATGCGATACCTGGTAAAACTCGTATATGATGTGATTGCCAGCGGCATCCAAGTGGCCCGGATCGTTATGGATCCGGCTCTGCCCATTAAACCGGGTATTGTGTCCATTCCCTCAGAGTGCGAGTCAGAAATGGGGACTGCGTTGAGCGCTCACGCAATTACCCTGGCACCCGGTGAGATGGTCGTGGAGATGGATGAAAAAGGTGTCATGTACACGAGCTGTCTGGACACGACCAATTCTGAAAAATATATAGAAGATGCACAGAAGATTCGCAAAGACCTGCTGCAAAAAATATTTGCTTGAGGTAAAAAATGGAAATAATCTTCGACACCGTTCTATACCTTTCGCTGTTTGTTCACATTGCTTTGATGGCGGTTGCTTTCTGGCGAGTGTGGCGGGGAGAAAACGTTATCGATCGACTCATGGGGCTCGATCTGCTCGGCATTTTGACCCTGGCAGTACTGGTACTGCTTGCACTTATTTTTCGACGGATCATTTACATTGACGTAGCGATGGGTCTCGCCGCATTGAGTTTCGTGGGTACGATTGCTTTGGCAAAGTACATTGCGGATGAGCAGATGTTCTAACCCGAATATTCACGAATTTGATTCTTCTTTAAAATGGAAAAGACATGGACACAATATTACAGGTCATTGCCATTCCGGCCGTACTCACCGGTACATTTTTTTCAGTAGTCGGTGTATTAGGATTCATTCGGCTGCCGGATGTCTATACACGATTGCATGCCACAGGGAAAGTTGGCGTCTTTGGCGTCGTATTTCTCCTGATTGCCGCAGTTTTCTGGGCGCCCCTTGCTTGGGGCAGAGGATTGATTCTAATTTTGCTGCTCATAATTATCGGTCCGGTCACGGCACATGCGTTGGCATCGGCCGCCAATCGGATCGGTCTACCCAGAAAAGGATCGATTCGCGATGATCTTATACACCATTTGGATTTCTAAAACTAACTGGTGATAGTGAGTTATTGTCAAATGTTGTGTATGGGATCAAAGGTGAATATTTTTAGACAATGAGGAGGTTAAATGGAAAAACACCACAAATTTTCTATCTGGTACATTTTTTTAGGCATCTGGGGAGTGTTTATCATTCACAACATGATTTTTTCAGCGATGTCTATCAAAACCATCCCCTACAGCGAGTTTTTGAAACTCGTCAAAGAAGGAAAGGTTTCGGAAGTCGCCATAACACAAAACCAGATTCAGGGTCGCCTTCTCGACGACGGAAGTGGATCCGGAAAGGGTGAATTATTCCGAACCGTTCGCGTGGATTCCAATATATCTCAGTTGCTTGAGGAAAATAACATTACATTCAAGGGGGAGATCGAATCGACCTTTTTCCGTGACCTTTTCTCGTGGATTTTCCCAATTTTTATCTTTGTCGGCATATGGTATTTCATGATGCGGCGAATGACCGGACAACAACCGGGTTTTATGAGTTTGGGTAAGAATAAAGCCAAGATCTACATGCAAGACGACTTGGATGTTACTTTCGATGACGTAGCCGGTGTGGATGAATCTAAACAGGAATTGGTTGAGGTGATTGACTTTCTTAAAGAACCTCAAAAATTTACCAAAGTGGGTGGTAAAATCCCTCGGGGCATCTTGTTGGTGGGTCCTCCAGGTACCGGCAAAACCATGTTGGCCAAAGCAGTGGCCGGTGAAAGCGGTGTGCCTTTTTTTAGTCTTAGCGGGTCTGAATTCGTGGAAATGTTTGTTGGTTTAGGAGCTGCACGGGTGCGGGATCTTTTTGAACAGGCTAAACAGAAAGCGCCTTGCATTATCTTTATCGATGAATTGGATGCACTTGGCAAGGCACGCGGTTTCGGCTCTATGGGAGGTCACGACGAACGTGAGCAGACACTGAATCAACTGCTGGTTGAAATGGATGGCTTCGATCCCCAGATTGGGGTGATTCTAATGGCAGCCACCAACCGCCCCGAAATACTCGATCCAGCGCTTCTGCGCCCCGGCCGTTTTGATCGCCAAATTCTGGTGGACCGACCAGACAAAAACGGCCGCGAAGCCATCCTCAAGGTCCATCTAAAAAACGTTCAATATGAAACTAATTTGGATGTTGCGAAAATTGCGGCAATGACACCTGGAATGGTGGGTGCCGATCTGGCCAACCTGGTGAATGAAGCCGCCCTTTTGGCTGTTAGACGCAACAAAGACAAAGTGACCATGTCCGAATTCGAAGAAGCGGTAGAGCGTGTGGTGGCAGGGCTGGAGAAAAAGAACCGGCTGATAAATCCCAAAGAACGCGAAATTGTCGCCTACCACGAAATGGGTCACGCCTTAGTGGCATTGTCGCTGCCGGACACTGACCCGGTTCAGAAAATTACCATTATTCCCCGCGGCATTGCTGCACTGGGATACACCATGCAGGTCCCTACCGAAGAACGGTTTTTGATGAAAAAAACAGAATTACTGAATCGTATCGCCACCCTTCTGGGAGGCCGTGCGGCTGAAGAAATTATATTCGGAGATATTTCCACAGGAGCCCATAACGATTTGGCCAGAGCCACCGACATTGCCCGTAGTATGGTCAAGGAATACGGCATGAGTGCAAAAGTCGGCCATGTTTACTTTGCAAGGGAAAAACAATCCCGTTTCCTAAATATACCTGGATATCAAGGCGCTGTCGAATATAGCGAGGCAACGGCAGAAATGATTGATAGCGAGGTCAGGGAGATTATCAAACAGCAATATGAAATGGCCCATAATATTCTTGATGCAAAAAAACCCCTTCTGAAAAAAAGCGCCGAACTCTTGCTGGAAAAAGAGACTATCGAAGGCGATATCCTGAAACAATTGATTGCAGAGGATCAGCAGGCCCAAGTTTAGAAGTCGATTCAAAATTTCATATCCTTTGATTGTGCCATACCATTAGAAGTTGACTTGTTCTGATATTGTCAGTTGTTTTATGATTAATGATAGGCAATTTAATTTATGCTTTTCCTTTCTTCTTTGTGTGTTAATTCTAATCTATATTTTTCTTAAGTTCGTTTTGTAAACCATAAACTCGGAAATTGGGATAACTCTGCAACCAGTAGCAATGATCAAGCGCCTGATTTTCTGAAATGATTAAAACTTATCGTCAAAATATTCGTCTATCTCATTAGCTTTAGGCGTTGCCGTAGATCAAAGGTTTTGACAAGCTTGATTTTTATAAGGTAGTCTCAATGGATCACACCGAATACCAGAGCGGATATCAGGAATGGATACCTTAAAAACGATCTCGACTCGATATTTATAGTTAGAGTGTGATATTTATCATGAGATGAAATCATAGCAAATCTGTAATCAACTAAATTACCCTGAAAAAAAATAAATGAAATTGTAGTTATCTTAAGGCAATTCATTTGGTGTAATTCATTTATGACAACAAAAAAAAGTTTCAGTATGTTAAAAAAATTTGAAAAAATGATCGTTGTTTCGCTAATCGTCATGATGGTCTTCGTTGTTTTAATCTCCACCATTGAACTTGCTGTACTGATTATAAAAGATATTATCGAGCCGCCGCGATATTGGCTGGGAATCGATCAGTTGTTTGAAATCTTCGGGTTTTTTTTAATGCTGCTCATCGGTGTGGAACTGCTCGAAACCATAAAAGCCTATCTCTCTGAAAGCGTGGTTCATTCAGAAATTGTTCTCGAAGTGGCCCTGATTGCAATCTCACGAAAGGTGATTACCCTGGATGTCAAGACATATGAGCCGTTGACACTTCTGGGCATCGCGGCATTGATTGTTTCCATCGGGCTGGCATATTTTTTTATCAAGAAATGCCGTTCGAATATCGGGATGATCGGCGATTCATCAGAACAGAAAGGTATAGACCATCAAGACAACTGATTAAAAAATTACAGGCGATAATTTTAATATTAACGGAGCAGGAGGGGTTATGCGTTTTTTTGAGAATATCCTTTTATTTTACAATGATGAGTTTGCCGGGATAAAGGCGGAAGTTATCCGACTGGTTCGTAAAAATCAGACAAGGCTGAAAATAATCGACGTTTTTGATAATTTCGACCAATATCTCGAGTTGCTGCCGCCATCAAGTTCCATTGACGAATTAAAAGAGGTGATTATTTCAGAGCGCCGCTTGGAAATTCTTGGTCATTTCGAAGCGGATCCGGACATTAGCAGCCAAATTACCGTAATTTTCAAATTCGGAAATCCGGTAGTAGAGATTATCAAGGAGGCCATCCGAGGCGGGCACGACCTGGTGATAAAGGCTGCCAGTGGGAACAAAACCTTTAAGGATCATCTTTTTGGAAATATCGCTGTCAAGCTGCTGCGAAAATGTCCTTGCCCCGTTCTTATCATCAAACCTTCCGAGGGGGTATCCTTTCAAAAAATACTTGCCCCTGTTGATCCAAAGACCGTAAGGGAAGAAACTACTAAGACCAGTGAACATGAAGATCTCATCTGTAGAAAAGTGATTGATATTTCAATATTTATGGCGCGAATGGAAAACAGTCATCTGGATATTTTTCACTGCTGGTTTCTTCCGGGGGAAACATTACTGGCAAGCGGTCGAACCCGTATTGCTCCGGACAAGCTGAATCAAATGAAGATGCTGGCTGAAAAAATTCACAACCAGAGAATCAACACCCTTGTGGCGGAGTATGATCTGTCAGATATCCGTCATTCGGTTGTTGTCCGTAAAGGCGACCCAGGCGAGATGATCGTTGATTATGCGGATAAAAACGGAATTGACCTGATCGTCATGGGAACAATAGGTCGATCCGGGTTGTCAGGTCTACTGATCGGAAGCACTGCTGAAAAGGTGATCGACCAGGTCAATTGTTCGGTTTTAACGATCAAGCCGGCGAATTTTAAATCACCCATCACCATCAGATAAGTTCCACTGTGCCTCCAGACTTCTCAATCAAACTGAGGGTGAACCATGCGCCATATATGGATTGCGACCTGCCTTGTGACAATTCTTCTCGTGGGCCATGCGATCGCGGCTGACCTGTCACATAAGACGGAAGCCGCTCCCTTCTCCATCCGAGATCATCACGAAGCCTGAAGCGCAGGCGGTCGATCCGGTCGGCGAAGAGCCCTTGAACGATGCGATCACCTGTCTTTCACGCACCATCTACTGGGAGGCCAGGGGCGAGGGGGCTGCCGGCATGGAAGCAGTCGCCAATGTTGTTATGAACCGGCTAGGCCATGAGGGCTTTCCAAACACGATTTGTGAAGTTGTCAGGCAAGGCCGCGAGCAGGGTGCCTGCCAGTTCTCGTGGTGGTGCGATGGCCGTTCGGATGACGCAGAGGAGGATAAATCTTACGCGATCGCCAAGGAAATAGCTCGAAAAGCTCTCAACCGGCAACTAACGG
>CAWBNO010000023.1:0-56495 GCA_963790095.1 uncultured delta proteobacterium
CGATTTTAATTAACCGGGTTGTTACCATCGCAGATCCGACTCCATGAAAAATCAGAGTTAGAGAAATCGATTCTTTTAGCTAAATTTTGGAGGTCTTCCATATGGTCTTTAATACACTTCTTTATATTTCACTTATTATTTTCGCCCTGGGTCTGATTTACAAATACTATACGTGGTGTTCGATGAAAATCGGTATTTCAGCCCGGGACTATACACCTTCCCAGCGTTTATCCGCATCCGCCAAGGGAATCGCCCGTGTTGTTTTCAGCTCAAAAATCCTGACTTTGGTAAAAGTATTTATCCTCGATGTTGTTTTGCAACGAAGGATTTTGAAAGAAGATTTTCTGCGCTGGCTGATGCACATGCTCATTTTTGCCGGATTTATGCTGCTGCTCCTGATGCATGCCCTGGACAAGCTGATTACGGTGCAAAAATTTTCAGCGATTATTATGCCACCCTGAACCCGTTTATGTTCCTGCGCGACCTTTTCGGGCTGATGGTGATCGTCGGGGATCGCCATCGCCATTTATCGCCGGTTTATCTTAAAGGTGCCGCGGCTGAAAACCAATGCCATGGATCTTTATGCGATCCTTGATTGTGGCCGTTATCATGATTTCGGGGGTTTTGCTGGAAGGGGTCAAAATCACCTCGCCGACAGTATTTCGAGCCATGGTGGACCGACTATGGCAGTCTGGATGACGACGAGCAGAGGTCAAGGCGCTGGAAAGCCTGTGGGTCCATGAGTTCGGAGTGGTTTCTGAAGAAGTCGAGGCGCCCTTTGACGAAGCGGTTCTGGAACAGGGCCGTGAAATCCACGAGGAAAGTTGTGCCGCCTGTCATTCTTCACCGAAATGGGCCTTTACCGGGTTTGCTGCTGCCAAAGCATTGCGACCGATCGCTCTGGGATTGGACAGCGCCGGTGCGGCCGACATCCTCTGGACCATTCATATCCTGGCCTGTTTTTTGGGTCTGGCCTATCTGCCGTTCAGCAAGATGTTTCATATCATATCGCCAGTCCCATCAGTCTGATGGCCGGTGCGGTCATGGATAAGGAAAAGTCCCACCCGGCCAATATCGCCACCCGCCAGGCCATGGAACTGGATGCCTGTACCCATTGCGGCACCTGCAGCCTGCGACTGCTCGGTTGCCTCCCTGCTTTTGACCGGTTAAACAATGCCAACATTCTTCCTTCGGAAAAACTGATTTTTTTAAAAGCCTATGGCCGAAAAACCCTTGATGAAAAGGGACTGCGGGCCATTCAGGAGGGGATTTATCTGTGCACCAATTGTGATCGCTGTACCGTGGTGTGCCCGGCCGGAATCAATTTACGCGAGTTGTGGTTTAATGTGCGGGAGGATTTGGTTCAAAAAGGAGTCCCGGTTGCATGATGCTCAGTCCGTTTTCTTTTTATCGGGGGTTGAATCGTGCAGAATATGGAAGATGAATCTATCGAAAGCCGCTGACGACGCCGCCGGAGCGGTTGCGGGAAATTTTAAAAGATAGATGGACACGAGCCATGCCCGTCTCCCTTAAAGACCGTGATAAGCGACCTTGATGGAAGGCCGATCTTCTCGGGGGCCTAACATTTATGCCTATTGCTTTGCATGTCAGAACTGCACCACGGTGTGTCCGGTGGTAATAACTATGACAACCCCCAGGCGGTTTTGGGCCTTCTGCCGCATCAGATTATGAACTGCGCTCGGATTGGGTCTGACGGAAATGGCAATGGGGTCCCCATGATGTGGAATTGTGTGACCTGTTATCAATGCCAGGAGCACTGCCCCCAGAATGTGAAGGTGACGGATATTTTATATCAATTAAAAAATCTTGCCGTTGAAAATGCTCGCAGACCTTCAGAAGACGACACTGCTGTCTCAGAAGCAGTTTGAACGAATGAAATACGACCAATGTAAGAGGATATCATTATGAAATACGCATTATTTTTGGGATGTAATATACCCGCCAGGGTCGTTCAATTTGAAACCGCTGCCAGGGCGGTTATGGGGCAGGTGGGTATTCAGCTTGTCGATATCCGGGATTTTAAATGCTGTGGATATCCCGTTCGCAATTTGGATCAAAAGGCATTTCTCCTTTCTGCATCGGAGAATCTGGCGTGGGCCGAAAAATTCGGGCTCAATATCATGACCCTGTGTAAATGTTGCTTTGGCAGCCTGAAGGAAGCGGAACATTTCTTGAAGGAAGACGGTGATCTTCAGGAAGAGATCAAAAAATTGCTCGCAGCAAAAGGTATGCAGTATGAAGGCAAAATAGAGGTGAAGCATTTTCTTTCAGTACTCTACCACGATGTGGGTCTGGATACCCTTGAGCACAATATCTCCAACACCTTTGAAGGACTCAAAATTGCCACCCACTATGGATGTCATGCCCTGCGTCCCAGTGACATTACCCAGTTCGATGATCCGGTCGCCCCCTCTATTTTTGACAAGCTCGTGGAGGTCACGGGCGCCGAAAGCGTGGACTATCTCAGCAAGCTGGAATGCTGCGGTGCCCCGTTAATGGGTGTAAACGATGATCTTTCAATGAATTTAACCGAAAAGAAACTGGCCAATGGAAAGAAAGCCGGCGCCGATTACCTGTGCGCCGCCTGCCCGTGGTGTCATTTGCAATTCGATACGGTGCAGAAAATGATGATTTCCCAAAATGGTTCCGAACCCCTTGCCTCGATTGTCTATCCACAGCTTTTGGGTCTGAGTATGGGCATCGATGAAAAGACCTTGGGAATCGATATGAACCAGATTTCGCTCGCGAATATCACTTCTTTTTTTAATAAAGGAGCAGAAAATGTCGAATAAAAAAACAGGTGCTGTAATGGTGGTCGGCGGCGGCATCGCCGGAATGCAGTCCGCTCTGGATCTTGCCAATGCCGGTTTTTATGTCTACCTCGTTGAAAAGTCAGGCTCCATCGGCGGAATGATGGCCCAGCTTGACAAGACCTTCCCAACCAATGACTGTGCCATGTGAATTATCTCCCCCAAACTGGTCGAGGTCGGCCGGCACATCAACATCGAATTAATCACCCTCTCAGAAGTGGAAGATATTTCCGGCGAGGAAGGAAACCTCACGGTGAAAGTCAGAAAGCGAGCGCGCAGTATCAATATGGACCGTTGTACCGGATGCGGCAGCTGCGTGGAAAACTGTCCGGTGATGTATGAAGCTCAGGTGTGATTCGGTTTTTTAAGGTGTCACCAAGCATAGGAGTTTGATATCTATGGAAAATTCGGAAGAAATTAATTGGCATAGAATCGATGAAATCATCGAAAAATATAACACGAATCGAGAAGCCCTGCTGATGATCATGCAAGATGTCAGCGATATGTATAATTATGTTCCACCGGAAGTGATCCCTTTTTTGGTTGAGAAATTGGGTGTACGAAAAAGCCTGATTTACAGTGTCGCCACCTTTTATAAGACCATCAGTTTAGAGCCCAGAGGTAAATACATTGTTAATGTTTGCACCGGAACGGCCTGTCACGTGCGGGGTGCTGACAAAATTATGGATGCATTGCAGGATCATCTCCATATCAAGGAAGGTGAAACCACTGAGGATCTTCTGTTTACCTTAGAGGGTGTGCGATGCATTGGGTGCTGCGCATCAGGACCGGTTATTACGGTGAATCAGGAGACTCACGGCGGTCTCGACAGGGCCACCGCGGTCAAAGCCATTGACGGGTACAATCAAAATGTCTCTTAAACGTACGGAGTAATGGATGTTATACCAGGACATGACAAAATTAGAAAATAGAGAGGCCCTTGAAGAACTGAGAAATTCATTGAAAGTTTCGCAAAAGGAAGATGGGAAGCGATTAATTTCCCTTTGTGCGGGGTCCGGTTGCGGCGCTTATGGAACGGCAAAAGTTCATGAGGCGCTGATAGCGGAACTGGCAGAGCAGGGCATGCAAGATGATGTCGAAGTTAAACTTTCAGGCTGTCACGGTTTTTGTGAAAAAGGTCCGATTCTTGTTATCCATCCTGAAGGCATATTTTATCCCCAGGTAAAACCAGAGCATATTCCTGAAATCGTAGAAGAAACCCTTAAAAACGGTGAGTTGGTCAAATCGCTGGTTTTTAAAGATCCGGCAACCAAAAAAAAGATTTCCCATGAGCATGATGTGCCTTTTTATAAACTCCAGCAAAGGATTATTTTCGGGAACAACGGTTTGATCGATCCCACCAGCATCGAAGACTATATATCGGTGGACGGATATTCGGCTCTTGAAAAAGCGCTTTTTGATATGACACCGAAAGAGATCATCGATCAGATCAAAAAGTCGGGTTTAAGGGGTCGCGGCGGGGGTGGATTTTCCACAGGCATTAAATGGGCGACTTGCGCCAGGCATGACGGTGATCGATACGTGATTTGCAATGCGGATGAAGGGGATCCCGGTGCTTACATGGACCGGAGTATATTGGAAGGGAATCCCCACAGTGTTTTGGAAGGGATGATTATCGGCGCCATTGCCGTGGGGTCTCATGAGGGATATGTTTATGTGCGTCACGAGTATCCTCTGGCCGTAAAAAACTTTTCATTTGCATTGGAAAATGCCAGAAAACGGGGACTTTTGGGGGAAAATATCCTGGGTTCCGGTTTTGACTACGACGTTCATATCAGCCGGGGCGGCGGCGCCTTTGTGTGTGGTGAATCTACGGCTTTAATGGCGTCCCTTGAAGGAAGTCCCGGCCGGCCTCGGGCAAAATATATCCATACCGTTGAAAAGGGTTTTCGAGAAAACCCCTCGTTGTTAAACAATGTGGAGACTTGGGCCAATATTCCGGTGATCATCAATAAGGGCGCCGATTGGTTTGCTTCCATCGGGACGGAGAACAGCAAGGGGACTAAGATATTTTCACTGGTAGGGAAAGTGGTCAATACCGGTTTGGTGGAAGTCCCCATGGGAACGAGCTTAAGAACCATTATTTATGACATCGGCGGCGGAATACCCAAAAAGAAGAAGTTCAAAGCGGTTCAAACCGGCGGTCCTTCGGGCGGATGTATCCCTGAAAAGTACTTGGATTTGGGCGTCGACTTTGATGAGCTGACGAAAGTTGGCTCCATGATGGGTTCCGGCGGTATGATTGTCATGGACCAGGATACCTGCATGGTGGATGTGGCCCGATATTTTCTCGATTTTCTCAAAGAAGAATCGTGTGGTCAGTGCAATCCCTGCCGTGAAGGGATCAAGCATATGCTGGAGATTTTAACGGACATTTGTGCTGGGAACGGAAAAGAAGGGGACATCGAGCTTTTGGAAGAGATCGGTGACATGGTGGCCAAAGCCTCCCTTTGCGGCCTGGGAACTTCGGCGCCCAATCCGGTGCTCACCACCATCCATAATTTTCGTGATGAATATGAAGCCCATATAAGGGATAAGAAATGTCCGGCCGGAGTCTGTAAACCGCTTTTTTATTATGAAATTGATGAAGAAAAATGTACGGGTTGCACATTATGCGCGAAAAAATGCCCTGAAATAGCCATTACCGGTGAAAAGAAAAAGGTTCATCATCTGAACCAGGATAAATGTATCAAGTGCGGCATTTGTTATGATGGGTGTAAGTTTGATGCTATCGCTATTAAGTAGTGCCTGAACGAAAACAGTCTTTTTCGCCAATATTTGCGTCAGACTCAGATTTTAATCCTCGAAATACTGTAAGTATTACTGTGGTTAAAATTTTCGTCTTCCTTGATCTTAACGAAAAATCCAAGTTTTCGTTCGGGCACTAAGTAGCTGTGTTTACAAAATACAACAGGACACAAGAAGGTTAACCCAATGATCAGTTTCACACTCAACGGAAAAACAGTCCAGGGAAAAGAAGGGGAATTTCTCCTTAAAATTGCTGAAGAACATGGAATAGAGATCCCGACGTTGTGTTATCATAAGGCTCTGGAGCCTGCCGGCATGTGCCGCCTGTGTACCGTGGAGATGCATTACGGCGGACGTGTCAAACATGTCACTGCCTGTAATTATCCCATCTGGGAAGGTATGGAGATAAAAACCGATACTGAGGGGATTCACCAGATTCGCAAGCTCATCGTGGAGATGTTGCTTGCCCGTTGCCCGAATGTACCTGTCATCAAAGATCTGGCTGATCAATACGGTATAAAAGAGCCGCGTTTCAAAACAGAGGACGACGATTGTATTCTCTGTGGTCTTTGCACGAGAATTTGCGATAAGATGGGGAGCGGCGCCATCAGCCTTACCGGCCGGGGTGTGGAATTTAAAGTGGACACACCGTTTCATGTTCAGTCGGATGTTTGTATGGCCTGTGGCGCATGTGCATTTGTCTGTCCCACAGGACATATTACTATCGACAAGATTAAGGAGCACATCACCAAACATACCCTTAAGCCCATTCCTTCCGAGTACGAAATGGGTCTTGCCGGACGAAAACCGGTTTATGTGCCGTACGCTCAGGCGGTTCCCAATACACCGGTGATCGATCGTACCCAATGTGTACACTTTAAAACCGGCGGGTGCCAGGTATGTGTCGAGTTTTGCGGAGTGAATGCCATCGATCATACTCAAGAAGATGAAATCGTCGATATTAAGGTCGGATCCGTCATTTTTGCACCCGGTTCCGAACCGTATGATCCTGCAGAGTATGACACCTTTAATTATACCCAGCAGCCCAATGTGGTGACTTCCCTGGAATTCGAAAGAATACTATCCGCTTCGGGGCCTTTTGGCGGTCATCTAATACGCCCTTCGGATCATAAAGAGCCGAAGAAAATCGCCTGGCTGCAGTGCATCGGGTCCAGGGATGAGCACCTGGGTGCAAAAGGATACTGCTCCGGGGTATGTTGCACCTACGCCATCAAGGCGGCCATGCTGGCCAAGGAGCACAGCGAACAAGGTCTGGACGCCGCCATTTTCTATATTGATATTCGCACCTATGGGAAAGACTTTGAAAGATACTACAACCGCGCCAAGGATGAACATGGCGTTCGGTTCATCAAGTCAAAGGTAACCAATATTGTCTATAATGACGCGTCGGGGATGCAGCTTATCCGATATGTGGACGAGGCCGGCAAGCGTGTGGAAGAAGAATTTGACATGGTGGTCCTGTCAATCGGTCTGACGGCGTCCATGAAAACAGCGGAGCAGGCCAAAAAATGGGGCATCGATCTGGATCATTACAACTTTGCCCGCACCAGCAGTTTTGATCCGGTGGAGACCTCCAGGTCCGGGGTTTATGTTTGTGGTGTTTTTCAGGCACCCAAGGACATTCCGTCTTCGGTGATCGATTCCAGTGCTGCTGCGGGTGTGGCAGGCAGCCGTTTGGCTGAGGTTCGATGGACCCTCACAAAGACAAAAGAGGTTCCGGAAGAGACGGATGTGCGGGGCGAGGCGCCCCGAATCGGTGTTTTTGTGTGTCGGTGCGGAACCAATATTGCGGGGACCGTCGATGTTCCCGAAGTGGTGGAATTCGCAAAGACACTGCCCGGTGTCGCCTATGTGGAGGAAAATATGTTCAGCTGCTCCCAGGACACCCAGGAGAAAATGACCGAGGTCATCAAAGAGCATCGGCTGAACCGGGTGGTTGTAGCCGCCTGTACACCCAAAACCCACGAACCGCTGTTTCAAGAGACCTTAATCAATGCCGGCGTCAATAAATACCTGTTTGAAATGGCCAACATTCGCAACCATTGTTCCTGGGTCCATAAAAATGATCCTGAAGAAGCCACGAAGAAATCCAAAGATCTGGTCAGAATGGGTGTGTCCAAAGCGGCGCTACTCCAGCCCCTGGCAGAATCGACCATGGCGATCACCCAGTCGGCGCTGGTGATCGGGGGGGGCGTTGCCGGGATGGCTGCAGCCAAAAACATGTCGGATCAAGGGTATCAGACCTATCTGATTGAAAAGTCGGATACTCTCGGCGGCCAGGCACGGAACCTTCATGAAACCTGGCGGGGCGAGGATATTCAGGGATATTTGAAAGGCCTGATCGATGCGGTGGCGTCCGACCCGGCCATTGACATTCTTCTGGATGCACGCATTACGCAGGTGGAGGGGTTTGTGGGGAATTTTAAGACAACCGTCACCAGCAACGGCAATAGCAGGGTCCTTGAGCACGGCGTAACCCTCATCGCTTCAGGGGCTTCGGAGTTTAAGACCGACCAATATTTATACGGGCAAGATCCCCGGGTGGTGACCGGACTGGAGTTGCAGCAGCGGTTCGTTGACAACGATCCAACCATCGTCCAGGCCAACACGGCGGTATTTGTCCAGTGTGTCGGGTCCCGCATACCGGATCGGCCCTATTGTTCCAAAGTCTGCTGCACCCAATCCATCAAAAGTGCTTTGAAACTCAAAGAGATCAACCCCGGTATGGACGTTTTCATTCTTTACAGGGATTTGCGTCCGTATGGTCTGCGGGAGGATCTCTATCGCCAGGCCCGGGGTGCCGGTATTGTATTCATCCGATATGATTCAGACATGGGCCTGACCGCAGTCTCCGAGGATGATGTGCTCAAGATATCCTTCACCGACCGGGTCCTTGGGAGAACCATGGACATAAATCCCGATCTTTTGGTTCTGGCTTCCGCCATTGTTCCCGATTCCGAGAACCGTTTGCCCCAGCTGTATAAAGTTCCGCTGAATGACGACGGCTTTTTTGCCGAAGCCCATGTCAAACTCCGGCCGGTGGATTTTGCTACGGACGGCGTTTTTGTGTGTGGGCTGGCCCATGCCCCCAAGACCATCGATGAATCCATCACACAGGCCCAGGCCGCAGCCGCAAGGGCGGTTACGGTTCTGGCAATGAAAAACGTAAAACTGGGCGGTATCATCACCCACATCCGACCCGAGTTGTGTTCCGGATGTTTGGGGTGCATCAATGTCTGTCCCTTTGGCGCCATTACCTTTAACAGTGAAGCGTTTGTGGCTGAAGTGAATCCGGCCCTGTGCAAAGGGTGCGGCGCCTGCTCGGCGGTGTGTCCGTCCGAAGCGCCGGCTTTGATGGGGTTTGACAACAATCAATTGTATGCCCAGATCAAAAGTGCGCTGTCCATGTAATCAGGTAAAGATCACAGAAAGTGACTAAAGTTTGAAATGATCTAAAGTGTCTAAAGTGAAGGTGTCGCTTCGCTCCATCTATTCATATAAAATTATAATAACACCTCAACTTTAGGCACTTTAAACTTATAACCAATGAGAATTATACGTAATTGTATTTATGAATGTTTGTACTTAGCTTTCTCAAGGTATCATCGCTTCAAATATGATTATCGATTTTCATACGCACATCTTCCCCAAAGCCGTCCGTGATAACAGGGAAAAGTATTTCCCTTCAGAACCTGCCTTTAAACTTTTATACGACTCACCGAAATCAAAACTCGTCGGGGCAAAAGAAATCGTTGCCGCAATGGACGCCCAAGGTGTTGACAGATCCGTGGTCTTTGGGTTTCCGTGGAAAGATTCGACAACGTTTAAAATGCAAAATGACCATGTCATGGATGTGACCACCCGATATCCGGACCGCCTTGTGGGGTTGTGTTGTTTTGATCCGTTTAACAGGAAAGCTGTTTCCGAGGCGCGACGGTGCCTGGAGGGCGGCCTCTCAGGGATCGGTGAGATCGCTTTTTATGAATCCGGCATTGACGACGCCTGTCTGGACAGGCTGACCCCCCTGATGGAGATCTGTCTGGATAAAGACCTTCTGTTTTTGATCCACACCAATGAACCGGTGGGACATCTGTATCCCGGCAAGACAGCCAATACCCTCAAACAGATTTACGAACTGGTCACTCGGTTTCCCAAAAATAAAATCGTTCTGGCCCATTGGGGCGGGGGCATCTTTTTTTTCAACCTTCTCAAGAAAGACGTCAAAGAGCGTTTAAAAAATGTCTATTTCGATACCGCCGCATCACCGTTTCTGTACCGCCCAGAGATATACAGATATGCAACGGAGATCGCCGGACCGGACAAGATTCTGTTTGGCAGTGACTTTCCCCTGTTAACACCGGCAAGGTATTTCAAAGAGCTCGAAAACGCCGGGCTGACCCAGACGCAAATGGATGCCATTTCCGGCCTCAATGCCGCAAAACTCCTCAAGCTGTTACCCTATCGCACCCCCTGAACATGTCCAAAAAATAACTTGCCAATCAAATGATGAAGTATTAGATGTCATGTTCTACAAAAATTGACGGTTTCGTAAAAAGTCCAACTTCTGCGTTGTGCTGCATTTCGCAATCATTCAACGTACGATAAGTACGCCTCATGATTGCAAAATTTGCACGCCTTGAATTTGAACTTTTTACGAAACCGTCTAAATCGGACTTTTTACGAGTTCATCAAAATTAGATATTGAAATTTAACGCAATTACGAAATGCGGCATGTAGTCTTAAGGAGGACGTCTTGTCTAAAGCTGAAATACATTCGGGAATTTGTGGTTTCACAACGGTGGTTGAGGCGACAATGAATGCCAAGGTCTGCAACTTGGTCATCCGTAGTGATTGCAAGTCCATTCAGAAGTTGGCACAAAATCTGAAGCAGGTCAATCCGTTTGAGGAAATCTCATTCCGCCAGTCAATACCTCAAACGATCCAGTTGAGCATGCAACATTGCCCCCATGCGGCGTGTCCTGTCCCGGTGGGTATCATCAAAGCCGTGGAAGTGGAAGCCAAGTTGGCAGTTCCTGCCGACGTGTCCATCAAACTGTCCAGGTCATAAGCGAAGCGATGGGAAACGGGAAAACAGCTTCGCCTCAATTATTTAAGTCTTAGGAGCGCTCCGCATTCATGCTGGACGGCAACATCCAGTCGTGTTTTGCTGCGGGTCAGGGCCTGACCGACTTCATTTAAGGCTTTCTGGGGTGTATTGTTGGTTTCGCTGAGGTGGGCCAGAATGACATGCTTCAAGCGGTCATGTTGAATCTCGCTGAGGAGGGTTTTCGATGCCGCGTTGGACAGGTGGCCGGTTCTGCTTTTCACCCGCTGTTTGACCGACCACGGATAGGGGCCGTTGATGAGCATCTCTTCGTCATGATTGGCTTCAAGGATCAATAAGCCGCACCCTTTAAGATGTTCTTTGACCATAGCGGTGGCGATGCCGAGGTCGGTGGCAATGCCGATGGTGGTTCCGTTCCGATTGACGGTAAATCCCGCCGGATCTTCTGCATCGTGGGATATGGAAAAGGGATGTATTACCAGATCGTCGATTCGAAAGGTCGAACCACACGCGAAGTTTTTGACGTTACGGACCTTTCCGATCTGTGGAAAGGCAATCCCCTCTGTTTTTGAGTTCATATAAACCGGCAGATTAAAACGGCGGGAAAGAACGCCGACACCCTGGATATGGTCCGTATGCTCATGGGATACGAGAATGGCATCGAGATCCTTGGGGGAAAGTCCTCTGGACTTTAACCGGCGTTCGATTTCGATTCCTGAAAGGCCTGCATCGATCAGTATGGAGGTGGAACCGCTGGAAACAAAAATGGCGTTCCCCTTGCTTCCGCTGGCCAGTATGCACACGGCAAGGTTGTAGTCAGGCGCTGCAAGAGAGGATTCCGAGTATGACGATCCTTTCATGTTAACGCCCGGTATGCCCGAACCCGCCGGTATTTCTGTCGGTTTCATCGAGTTGTTCCACAACCTCTAAGTGTGCCTGATAAACCCTTTTAACCACCATCTGGGCGATGCGGTCCCCCCGGTGAATCACATATGCTTTGTTTCCAAGATTTATCACCCCAATCTTTATCTCTCCCCGATAATCGGCATCTATGGTTCCGGGGGAATTAATGATCGATATTCCGTGATTTATCGCTAGTCCGCTCCTGGGACGGATCTGGATTTCAAACCCTTCTGGAATGGCAACTGCAAAGCCGGTGGGTATCAAAGCAACCGCCCTTTTTTCGAGTATGAAATCGGTTTCTATTGCAGCACATATGTCCATCCCGGCAGCCCTGGGCGTCATGTAGCAGGGCAGGGGCATATCTGCATCCGAGTCAGGTCTTAAACGGAGGAATTTGATGGCAGGAGACGCGTTCATAATTTAGAGAGCCAGCATATCATCGAATACAGTTTTGTCGGTTACAGGTCCCAAAAGGGTCAGTGAAAATTGATGGGGCGAAAAAAGGTTTTCAGCCAGATTTCGGATGTCATTTTCGGTCACCGCTTCGATGTTATTTACAACGTCTTCCAGAGGGATATAACGTCCGTAGTGCGTCTCATTCTGTGCCATTCGAACCATCTGATTGTCGTTACTTTCCGATGCAAGCATGAGGTTGCCCTTTGTAAATTCCTTTGCATACCGCAGCTCGTCCGGATCGATCCGCACTTTTTTAATCTTAAAGAGTTCATTCAGAATCAGTTCCACGGATTTAAACGCATTGTCAGGATTGACCCCTGCATAGACCCCGAACATACCAGTATCCACATAAGATGATATAAAAGAGTAGACCGCGTAAGCCAATCCTCTTTTCTCCCGGATTTCTTGGAACAGCCTGGAACTCATGTTTCCGCCCAGGATGGTGTTCAAAAGGGAATATTCATATTTCCGCGGATCGGTTATGGACATCCCTTTGGTTCCCAAACAGATATGAACCTGTTCCAGATCTTTGTAATGCACATGGACCTGGGAGCGTCCATCAGATGTCATTCGATCGGGGAAACCATTGCCTGGACGAATCGATTCAAACACCGGTCCGGCAATATCGACCAATTGGTTGTGCGCTAGATTTCCTGCAGCGGAAATGATAATACGTTCAGGCTGATAGAAGTATCGGAAAAACTCTTTAAGGGAATTTGAATCAAACTTTCTGATGTTTTCACGACTGCCGAGAACCGAGCGGCCCAAGGAATTTTCACCCCAGAAATTACTTCCGGAAAGAAAGTGAATGTAGTCATCCGGGCTGTCTTCCATCATTCCGATTTCCTGAAGAATAACCGCTCGCTCATTTTCGACCTCTTTTTCATCGAACACAGAGTTTAAAAAGATATCCGAAAGGATGTCCACCATGATTTCCAGATGCGTGTCCATGACTTTTGCATGGTAGCAGGTATTTTCAGCACTGGTAAAAGCGTTGGTCTGACCTCCGATGGAATCAAACTCTTTGGCAATCTGATAGGCCGTTCTTCGTTGGGTCCCTTTAAAAATCATATGTTCGATAAAATGGGAAAGACCGCTTTCTTCAGGCGATTCTTCACGGGCACCGACATTCACCCACACGCCCATGGATACCGAATGAAAATGGGGCATGTTTTGGGTTACAATTTTGATGCCGTTATCGAGGATGGTTTTATGAACTTCACGATGCATTTTACTTGGCCTGTTTTTCTTCTTCCAGAACGGCTTTGTAACTCAAGCGGATTTTTCCATCTCTGCTGATCTCGAGCACCTTGACTTTAATTTGGTCTCCCTCCTTGACGATATCCGTAACCTTGTTTACGCGGTGCTCGGCAAGTTGTGAGATATGTACAAGACCGTCAACGTTGGGAAGTATTTGGACAAAGGCCCCAAAGTCCATGATTTTTACAACTGTGCCGTCGTAAATCTTTCCGACTTCGGGCTCAACGATGATTTCATTGACCATTTTTAAAGCGGCGTCCCCTTCTTCTTGGGATAGTGCGGCAATTTTGACCAGGCCCAAATCATCGATTTCAATTTTTGTATTGGTTTCCGCTTGAATGGCTCTGATGATTTTACCCCCCGGTCCGATGATTTCGCGAATCTTATCGGGATTAATTTTGATGGTAACTATTTTAGGCGCATACGGAGAAATTTCCTCCCGAGGGACCTTGATGGCGTCGATCATTTTTTTAAGGATAAAAAGCCGCCCCACACGGGCCTGTTCCAGCGCTTTTTCCATGATATCTCTGGTGAGTTCATGGATTTTGATGTCCATCTGGAGCGCAGTGATGCCTTCGCTGGTGCCGGCGACTTTAAAATCCATATCACCGGAGTGATCTTCATCTCCAAGAATGTCGGACAGGATTACGATATCGTCTCCTTCCTTTACGAGTCCCATTGCAATGCCGGATACCGGCGCTTTGATGGGAACACCGCCGTCCATGAGCGCCATGATGCCCGAACATACGGTCCCCATGGACGAAGAGCCGTTGGATTCCAGAACCTCCGAGACGAGGCGGATGGTATAATCGAAATTTTCCTTGTCCGGCAGTACTTTTTCTATGGCCCGGGTGGACAATCCGCCATGACCGATATCTCTTCGGCTCGGTCCCCCGATGCGCCTCACTTCTCCAACCGAATATGGCGGGAAGTTGTAATGGAGCATAAAAGGCCTGAGTTCTTCTCCGATTAAGGTTTCCACCCGCTGCTCGTCTCCACCTGATCCAAGGGTCAGCACGCTGAGCACCTGGGTTTCTCCCCGGGTAAAGAGGGCGCTCCCGTGGGGCCTGTTTAATATGCCGACTTCACAGTCGATGGGTCGTATTTCATCGAATTTTCGGTCATCGATACGGCGTCTTTCTTTAAGGACAATGTCCCTGCTAGATTTTTTCAGGATGTCGTTCAATATGTCATTGACTTCGTCCCTTCGATCCGTGACCGCTTCTCCCAACGCTTCGAATATATCCGATTTTGCGGTGCGAAGGGCCGCATTGCGTTTAACTTTACCGGATGTCGTCAGGGCTTCATATATCCTTGAAGATCCTTTTTCCTCAACTATTTTAACAAGTTCTGCATCTTTTTCAGGCGGTGTAAAGGGCCGTTTCGGCACCCCGTGGGTCTCCTTGAGTTTCACCTGCATATCTATAATGGGCTGCATGGCCTGGTGGCCGAAAAAGATGGCTTCCAGCATGTCTGCCTCACTCACAATATCCCCACCGCCTTCCACCATTACGACACCGCTTTTTGAGCCGGCAACGATGATGTTGATGTCAGAATCTTCGTATTGGTCGACGGTGGGGTTGACGATCAATTGACCGTCGATCCGACCGACCCGTACACACGCAATCGGTCCTGCAAAGGGAATGTCTGATATCTCCAGTGCGGTAGACGCGCCGATCATTGCCAGAATGTCGGGATCGTTTTCCTTGTCCATGGACAGGACCGTTGCAATAATTTGAGTTTCACAGCGATAGTTTTTGGGGAAGAGCGGCCGGATGGGCCGGTCGATGAGACGGGCGGTGAGGGTCTCTTTCTCACTGGGTCTGCCGATTTCACGCCTGAAATAATTCCCGGGAATACGGCCTGCCGCATACCCCTTTTCCTGATACTCGACGGTAAGGGGTAAAAAACTCGACGGCCGTTCTTCATAAGAAGATACGGCGGCCACAAGGACTATGGTATCTCCGTATTGAACCACCACCGATCCCGAAGCCTGTTTAGCAAGTTTGCCGGTCTCGATACTCAGAGTTTTGCCTCCGATGTCTGTTTTTAATAAAGTTTCCATATATGTCTCCTAAAAGCCAAACAGCTTCAAATCTGTGCCCGTACAGCAACTCGAGCCTTTTCTTTCTGGAGGAAAAGACTGCAAAATTTTAGCACGGATTTCTCATGAGTTCTACGTGTTCATTTCCAAGGCATCGTAAAATGCTTCACGAAAAAATTTCGTTCCTTCGATTGCCGATGGCAGGGTTAATAGAACTTGTGCCGATATAACGGCAAAGTTCTTTGATACGATCTTGTGCTTGTTTGAAAATACAGGAATCTGCCAACCTGAACCGTTTGTCGACTGCTGTTGAGATATTCCGGCATATAATATGATTTATCTTCTTATCCCCAGGTTTTCGATGATGGTACGGTATCGTTTTACATCTTTATTTTTTACGTAGTTTAAGAGTCTGCGTCTTCTGCCGACGAGAATCAAAAGCCCCCTCCTGGAGTGATGATCTTTTTTGTGAACCTTTAAGTGCTCTGTAAGGTAAGTAATCCGATGGGTCAGCAGCCCGACCTGCACTTCGGGGGATCCGGTATCATCTTCGTGAAGTTTGAACTGCTCAATCAAATCCTTTTTCTCTTTTGATGTCAAAACCAATTTATTTTGCCTCCTCTTTTATGGTTATGGTTTTTTAACTTTGTTTTCGGTCACTTGGCGTTGAGTACGCAGCAATACGTGTATCTGTTCTTGCCCTTCGTATACTTCAATACGGCAATAAGGTCATTGTTTGTATCGAGGACCTTGATAAAACTTTCCGGAATATCGGAGGTTTCATGTCTAAAATCATTTTTCGTCAGAATGTTGCCGTGCATTATTTTTTTTTCTAAAACCGTGTCGGCAATATGTGCCGGCATGCCCTTCAGCGCGTTTGACATTCGTATGATCCGGTCGAATAATTTCCCGGATACGGCCAGATCCTCGAGTTTTTGTAACGTTGCCGCCTCTGAAAGGGTAAATCCGCTGCTTTCGATCCGCCGTAATTCTTTAAGGTGGCCCCCGCACCCAAGGGATGTGCCGATGTCTGCACAGAGTGTTCTAATATACGTCCCAGCAGAGCAGGCGACCTCGAAACGGATGAGCGGCAGCTTAATTTCAAGTATTTTAATGTATCGTATCGAAACACGTCTTGCTGGTTTCTGTACAGGCCTGTTGCTGCGGGCAAGCTTGTAGAGCGGAGTTCCTTTAAATTTCAGGGCCGAATAAACCGGCGGAAATTGTTCTATGGTTCCCTCAAACCGCTCAAATGCCGACCGTATTGTTTTTCCAGATAAATTAATATCATCACAGGTGGCCGTGATATTTCCGGTGGAATCCTGTGTATCGGTTTCAATGCCGAGGTGAAGAACCCCCTCGTATTTTTTTTTGCCGTGCAGAAAAAAACTCGAAAGCTTTGTGGCACGGTTGATACAACACACCAAAACACCGGTGGCAAAAGGGTCGAGTGTGCCGGTGTGTCCTGCTTTTTTTGCGCCGAGCAACTTCTTGACACGGGCCACAACTTTAGCGGAGGTCATATCTGCAGGTTTATCGACAACCAAAACCCCGCTTAATTCTCGGTGCATATCTCCAACCCAAGCCCGCAAGAAATACCGGCGGAAACCCGCGTGACTTTTAATTTAATAATATAAAAATTTCCTTTTTTAAAGCCCGTTTTAACCGGTACGTCCTATCGCAACGCGAAGCGATGGTACAATTAAAAGAACCTTCCTCGATCGTTTGCCCGGGTGTTAAATCATATTTCATCCGCCAAACGTATAATTTGTGATTTAATATCGGAAAGTGTCGATTCAATGCTAAACCCGGCAGCAGTGGAATGGCCGCCCCCGCCGAACGAAGATGCGATAACCGCAACATCGATGGTTCCATCGGAACGGAGGCTGACATGAAACCGATTGGGATTTTCTGATTTCTCTATGCCGTTCTGGTTCTCCTGTATGAGTGCTGCGATTTTAACATCCTTGATGCGTTTTGCATAATTAATAAGACCGTCCACGTCTTCCGGTTGCGTATGGGTTTGATCAAACATGTCTTTGGTCAGTGTCATGATGGACAGCTTCCCATTTTTTGAAATTTCAATGGAGTCAAGGGCCAGATTTAAAAGTTTTATGCGACTCAGTGAATATGTTCCGTATACATGCTGGGCGATGTCGTACGGATCGACGCCAAGTTCCACCATTTCTTGGCTGATTGCAAAGGCTGCCCTGTTTGTATTGGAAAAACGAAACGAACCTGTATCCGCAAGAATGCCGGTATATATTGAAGTGGCGATGGCGCTATCAATGGGGATGTCCATCTGTTTTATCAGTTTGTATATGATTTCCGCCGTGGCACATGCAGAGGTGTCGATGAGTTGAAAATGGCCGAAACCGGTGTTTGTGATATGGTGGTCGATGTTGGCAATGACCGGTATCCCGCTGACCGCCGAAGCAACCGTTCCGATCCGTTGCAGGTTCCCGCAATCAAGGATAACGGCCAGGTCGTAATTAGCGACGTTTATGTGATGTTCGACACGATGAACTTTCGGAAGAAAACGGTACACCGCCGGTATGGGACTTTCACAGTATAAGGTTGTTTTTTTGTTCAGTGCGTTCAGAGAAAGCCCCATGGCCATGAGAGATCCGATGGCATCGCCGTCTGGATTCATGTGAGTGGCAACTAAAATATGGCTACTCTTCTTCAAGTGACGTATGATTAAGTCCATCATCCGCTTTGACATCCTTCAAAATTTTATCGATATGTGACCCGTAATCAAAGGATTCATCGTAAAAAAATCTAAGCTCCGGCATATAACGTAACCCCAGCTGACCGGCCAACGTGCGTTTTACATATCCGATGGCGCTTTTAAATCCTTCAATTGCTTCTTCGACACTTTTTTTATTGCCGGTTGTCGTGAAGTAGATCCGAGCAATCCTTAAATCTCGCGACATCTTTACGTCTGTAATGGTCGCGGATTTAAGACGGGGATCTTTAATTCTTTTGAGCAAAACATCCGACAGCACTTTATGTATGTGACCGCACACTCTGTCTGATCGTGCAAATGGTTTCATAGATTGATAATTTCCATTTCACTGTCGACGACCTCCGCCAGATTCAGATCATCCACCAGATTGAAAATTTTGTCTATTTTGGAGTTGATGACCCCTCGATTATTTCCCACCATGGCGAATCCTATTACAGCCCTTTGGTGGATATCGTTGGACCCAACCTCTGCCACCGAAACATTAAAATGATTACGCAACTGAGCGATAATCGATTTTACAATCTTGCGCTTACCTTTTAAAGAGCGGCAGTCATGCAGTCTAAATGTGATGACCCCTAAACCTGCTACCATAATCGTACGCTCACTGTCTTCGAGAACATTCGACGCTTTTTCTGGATCGCTCATTACGTCCAATCCGGAGCCTCCGAAACCAAAAAACACAAAATTTATAAACAAACTCCCAATAACGGCATCTATCCAAAGTTGGCCACGGAGCACGGGCGTAGGCCCATGGGACCCTATTGGAGTTCAGGCTTAATCTCTTCCAAGTAGTAGCATTCGATGATATCGCCAATTTTGATATCATTGTAATTTTTAATTCCGATTCCGCATTCATAGCCGCTTTGTACTTCTTTGGTGTCGTCTTTGAAATGCCGAAGGGAAGCAATCTTGCCTTCATATGAAACCACCCAATCTCTCAGGATGCGGGCCAGCTGCCCCCGCTCGATTTTGCCGTCGGTTACATAGCAGCCTGCGACGGTTCCGACTTTGGGGATGTGGAATACTTCCCGCACTTCAGCCCTGCCCAGGGTCCTTTCTTCAAAGGTAGACGCCATCATGCCGACGATGGCGCCCTTGATGTCTTTGATGACATTGTAAATGATGTTATAAAACCGTATATCTACATTCTCTTCACTGGCCAGCGTCTGAATTTTTGAACTCGGACGGACATTGAAACCGATAATAATGGCATCGGAAACGGCGGCAAGAGAGATATCCGATTCGTTCAAGGCGCCGGTGGCTGAGTGGATCACACTGATTCGGACTTCCTCGTTGGAAAGTTTTGTCAATGCATCGGTAATGGCCTCGATGGAACCGTGAACATCGGCCTTTATGATGAGGTTCAGATCTTTGACCTCATTTTCCTGCAGTTGCTCATAAAGTTTTTCCAGGCTTAATCTGCTGGTTTTGGCCAGTTCTTTGGATCGCTGCTTCTGAATCCGATGGGCACTCACCTGCTTTGCATCTTTCTCGTCTGCCAGGGCAACCAGTTCATCTCCGGCGTTGGGAACACCGGAAAGACCGATGATTTCCACCGGCATTGACGGACCTGCAGACATTACCTGCTTCCCTCTATCGTCCAGCAAGGCACGGATTTTACCGTAGTGTATCCCGCAGACCACAGAGTCGTGGAGCTTAAGGGTCCCTTGTTTCACCAGGACGGTGGCAACAGGGCCTCTGCCTGCATCCAGTTTGGATTCAACCACGTGTCCTTGGGCCAGGCGGTCCGGGTCGGCTTTAAGTTCCAAGATTTCAGCCTGGAGGAGCACCATTTCAAGGAGATCGTCGATCCCCCGATTCTCCTTGGCAGAAACCTGGACAAAGATGGTATCGCCCCCCCAATCCTCAGGCACCAGGCCCACATCGGCAAGTTCACGCTGGACACGCTCGGGATTGGCGTCCGGTTTGTCAATTTTATTGATGGCCACAATGATCGGAACTTTCGCGACCTTGGCGTGGTTGATCGCTTCCACGGTCTGGGGCATGACGCCGTCGTCGGCGGCAACGACCAGAATCACCAAATCCGTAATTTTGGCGCCCCGGGATCGCATTTCAGTAAACGCTTCATGCCCCGGCGTATCCAGAAAGACAACCTGTCCTTTGTTGGTGACGACATGATAGGCTCCGATGTGTTGTGTAATACCTCCGGCCTCATGTTCGGTGACTTTGGTTTTCCGGATCACATCGAGAAGCGATGTCTTACCGTGATCCACATGTCCCATTATGGTCACCACCGGCGGTATGGTTATGAGTTTGTCGGGGTCATCCTTCTCAACCTTTAAGACCAGGTCTTCTTCAAACGTGGCTCTTTCCAGTTCATAATCGAATTCTGCCGCCACAAGGACAGCGGTATCAAAGTCGATGATTTGATTGACCGTTGCCATCACCCCCAGGTCCATCAGTTTTATGATCATTTCACTGGCTTTTATCCCCATGCGTTTTGCCAAATCAGACAGGGCGATGGTGTCGTCAATTTTTACCCGGCGTTTAATGGCTTTGGGGATGGTTATCAACGGTTTTTGCTTGGTTACCGTTGCTTTTCCCTTGGCCATTTTCCGGCCTTTGCGAGTCCGATGCGCTCGGGAGTAAAGATCCGCCCCTTCGACAACCTCCTTTTTACGGAAGGAAATTTTCTTTTTGAAGAACTTTTTATCCCGGGGACTTTCTATATCCTTATGTTCCAGTTTCACCTTCTTTTTTTTGTCTTTTCCCGGCACATCTACAACGGGTGGTCCGGTTTCAGGCCTGCCTGTTAAGGTTTCAGGTGTGTCTGTCAACGTTTCAGGTATGTCTGCCACTTTTCCTTTAAGCCCAGAAACCCGGTCTTTTTTAATCTCAGGCGCTTTTTTCTCAGGCGGCGGCGCCACAGGGAGTTTTATGATTTTTGCCGGCGTATCTTTTGGGAATCTTTTGGGTCGCTTCTTCGGTTTTAACGGCTTGACAACCTCTGGTTTTTTAGGTTTCGACGCAACCGGTTTTTCGGGTTTTTCTTCCTCTTTGGTAAGGGCGATGGGTGTAACATTGTCTTGAGGAACATCAACTTTTTCCAGGGATTTTTGTTCTGAGAGCGCTTTCACCTCAGGCGCCATGACATCGGCGTCTTGTTTTTTCTCCTCTTGGGGTTCTTTATCTTTAAGAACTTTTTCAGCGGGTTGATCCGCAATATCTTGTTCTTCGGGCAGAGATTCCGGTGCTGCATCCGCATCTACACGAATGGGTGCTTTTGGGACGCGTTTTTTGCGTCTCCGGATGATCGTCGGCTTTATACGCGTTTCTTCTATCTCCTTGGCCGATATCCCAAGAATATTTTTTTTGATCTTAGCCACTGTATCGTCATCCAGAGAACTCATATGGCTTTTAACTTCAATGTCCATATTCCGCACCTTATCGAGCAGCACTTTATTGGTCATGTTAAGATCCCTGGCAAGCTCATATACTCTGATCTTTGCCATCCATCCTCCCTATTGGTTAAAATTGAGAGGAAATCCTCGAAGGAGGTTTTTCCCCTTAATGGAATTCTTTTTATTTACAGCTTTTGTATGCTTTAGCAAGAGCGTTATTCTTTCTGATCGATGGGATCTGGTCCCTCATTATCCGAAGGTAAGACGTCTTCGGATGTATTTTCGTCATCAATCGATTTTTCTTCGGACACATTGGGCACATCCGAACCTTCTGGAGCGCCATGGTCATTGTCTTTTTCGCTGGCCAAAGCCGCCTTGGATGCTTCATCGACGTCATCCACCTTCCTCGCCATATGGGCTTTCGCGGTTTCAATAAGTTGGATGGCGTCTTCTTCGGTAATATCTCTAATTTGGGTTAGATCTTCCACAGAAGCCTTGCTGAGCTCCTCTGCAGAAAAAAAGCCCTTTTCATACAGTGCGTCCGCCAAACTAATTCCAACCTCCGGCAGCGATACAAGAGAGTCGTATCCGTCTTGCATGGCATTGCTGTATCTTGTTTCACTGATGACATCAAGATGCCATTTCGTCAGTTTCGACGCCAGCCGGACGTTTTGTCCTTTTTTCCCGATGGCAATGGAAAGGAATTCATCCGGAACAATGACCTCCATGGAATTATGTTCCTCATCGATAATCACTCTGGATATTTCAGCGGGCGAAAGGGCCTTGCACACAAATTTTGCAGGGTCGATATGCCAGGGGATAATATCTATTTTTTCACCCCTGAGTTCCTGAACCACGTTCTGAACACGGCTGCCTTTCATGCCGACACAGGCGCCCACCGGGTCTATATCGGAATCGTTTGACGCCACCGAAAATTTTGCTCGAAGTCCAGGTTCCCGAGCCGCACCCATAATGGTAACGATCCCTTCATTAATTTCGGGAACTTCTGTTTTAAAAAGGGAAATCAGAAATTCAGGATGCGTTCTCGAAAGAATGATCTGGGGGCCCCGGGTGTCATGAAGTACGTCCATGATGAGCGCCCGGATCCGATCCCCCCGTCTATAGGATTCCTTGGGAATTTGTTCCCGGCTCGGAAGGACGCCTTCTGTTTGCCCCAGATTGACAATAATATCACCCCGGTCGAAACGCTGGACAATTCCGTTTATAATTTCACCCTTTCGGTCGATAAAACCGGCGTAGACCGCATCCCGTTCCGCATCCTTCATTTTTTGTATGATGACCTGCTTGGCAGACTGTGCGGCAATACGACCAAAGGTGGCGGTGTCCATTTTTGTTCCGAGACTGTCGCCGATTTCACATTCCGGATCCAACTTGCGTCCCTCTTCAAGGGTGATTTGAAGGTCGGGTTCTGTCACAACCTCCGCAACCTCCTTGAACTGGAAGACCTCGATTTCACCGGTCGATTCATTGTATTGAACTTCGACATCGACCTTGCTTCCGAATTTTTTTCTTGCGGCAGATCCAAGTGCCTCTTCAAGGGCCTTGATGAGTATGTCACGATCAATCCCCTTGTCTCGACTCACCTGTTCGACGACACGTTTGATATCCGAGATAAACATTCATTTTCTCCAATATTATTTATTCCACCCACACATAACAGTTTGACAAATCGTCTGTTTTGCGCGCCGTGCACATTTGGGTGCTCAATATCCCTGGCAAAAGACGTTTGACGGGTTCATTGTCGGCGGCGTATAAATTTATGGTATCCCTTGGTCAATTAACCGGGCCATTATAATTTCCTCGTGGGGAATCTTTACGGTTTGATCATTGATCGACAAATTTACCTGATCTTCCGAAATGCCCAGCAATACACCTTTGAATTTATTTTTACCGTCAATGGGCCGACCGGTTCGGACCTGCACGGGATTCCCTTTGAATTTCTCAAAATCCGTTTTTTTCGCCAGCGGTCGATTCGGCCCGGGCGACGAAACTTCCAGACGATAGGGTCCGGTATTTTCTAAATATACATCCAGCAGATCGTTCGATTGACGGCTGATATATACGCAATCATCAAGGGTTACCCCCCCGGGCCTGTCGATGTAAAGACGGAGTGTCCTGCCCCCCGCCTCGCGCTGATACTCAACGCAAACCAATTCCATCCCCTCGGCTGAGAACAACGGTTCGAGCAAATCTGTTACCCTGGCGACCATTTTCTTCTCATTGGCCAAAGACCGATGGTCAGGCTCCTGGGGTTTGCCCTTGACGTTTTGTCTTGTTTTTCTTTTCTTTTTCCTTTGACCGTTCAATGGCCTTTTAACTTTCGCTCCCAAAAAAATGCAAAAACGGGCTGTCGCCCGTTTCTTCTCATTCAGGTAGATCTTATGGTGGATAGAAAACGTTACCTGTTCATTTAATTACCCATGAGAAAAAAATTAAATCCAAACCATACGTACGTTGCCAAAATCTACACTCGGCAACCGAGGTCTTTGAAAAACGTTCCCTTCCGTTCAATCCCTGCGTCAGTCTCAAATTTTAATCCTTAAGATACTCCATGCATTCCTGCCTGCCCCGTAGGTCCCCGTGAAGGTCCCGGTAAAGGCCGGCAGATCGTACTGGACCGGTTAAAATTTCCGCGTCGACTCTGGGCCTTTTACGCCCTTCGCCCTTTCGGAAAGCTTGACAGCTTTCCAGTTCTGCAGATCTCTCAGAACTGGCCGTGGTCTTGAACACAATTGAACACGTTTCAATGGCCTCTAACCTTTATAACAAAAAGGCGACCTTTTAATGGAGCGGGCAACGAGATTTGAACTCGCGACTCCAAGCTTGGGAAGCTTGTACTCTACCACTGAGTTATGCCCGCTAACTTACGAAAGTAAAATTATTACAAAAAATATTCATTGTCAATATTTTTCAATAATAAATTTTTGCGTTTTTTTAACAAATTAGAATTGATAGAGATTAAGTTAAAAGATCGCGGATTTTTTTCAGTTCCAGGCGGATTTCCTCGAGGGTGTCGACGGATGGTTTTATTTTTTCCTCAGGGGGGCCTATTTTCAAGTGTTGTTTTGCGCCTTGAATCGTAAATTTTTTTTCATACAAGAGATGTTTGATCTTCAAAATCAGCTCAACGTCTCTTTTCCGATACAGTCTCTGTCCCGAAGGCGTCCGTTTGGGGTTGATCTTTTTGAATTCAGACTCCCAAAATCTAAGGACATAGGCAGGAACACCTACGAGGGCACTGACTTCTCCGACTTTGAAGTACAGTTTGTTTGGCAATTCTTTTTGAAAAGATGGGGTGTTTTGCATCTTGAAGTTGCCGGTTTTGTAAGCGACCGGAAAACAAATCGGTTTTCCCGCGTCTAGGGTTAAGTGCCTTAACAAAGGTTATTCGGCCGGCAGGGTGGCATCAAACTTTTCCACCAGGAGCTGGGTCATGCTTTTGTGAATATGATTTATTCGGATATCTTCCAAAGTTCCATCTAAAGATCTGTAAGTTATTCTCAATGATACACTTTTTCTTTTTTCAGGAATCGGGCCTCCTTCAAAAACATCAAAGAGATGTATGGTTTCCACCAATTCCTCGTCAAGCCTTTTAACGGTTTGAATGATCTTGTGTGCCTCAACGTTTTTATCAATAATAAGGGTAATATCCCTTGATGTTGCCGGATATTTCGGGATGGGACGGGCGAGCTTTTCATCAGATAGTAACTGAATGATCCGGTCGAGGTCAAGTTCAAAAATAAAGGCTGTTTGCTTCAAGTCGTAATTGGCAAGTACCTTGGGGTGCAATTCTCCCACAAGTCCCATGGGTTCGTTGTTAACGAGAATTTGAGCCGTAGCGCCGGGTTTCGTATAAAAACAAGATGCGGACGGCATTCGTGTGAAGATGGTATCCACAACCCCCAGCTTCTCTAACAGTTGTTCAACCACGCCTTTTAAGTCAAAAAAATCACAATCGACCGCTTTGGAAAACCAGGCCAGATCGAAGGCGGTTCCGGTCCATAGCCCTGAAATCATTTCAATTTCCTTCGGCTGTACATCTTCCTGGCTCGTGTCGATAAAGACCTTGCCAATCTCAAACAGCTTTAGATTTTTATTTTGCACCGACAAATTGTACTTCATTGTCTCAAGAAGCCCGGGAATCAGAGACGTTCGCATCACCGATTGATCTTCGGACAGGGGATTTAAGATCCCCACCATCTGCCTTCTGGGATCATCGGGGGCGAGTTCGAGGAGGTCACAGGATCGTTCGCTGACAAAACTGTAATTTATGGCTTCGTTGAATCCCAGTCCCGTCATCAGGAATTTGATTCGATTTCTAGCTTCGATTTTTTTTGACGGATGGGCTGCTTCGGCCGGAATCAGCGGAAATGTTGTTTCGATATTGTTATAGCCGTATAGCCGTGCAATCTCTTCGGAAATATCTTCAAATCTGGAGATATCGACCCTGCAGGATGGCGGGATTACCCGAAGTCGGTCGGCGTCTATTTTTTCAACTTTAAATTCAATGGATTTTAAGTAGGTTCCGATGTCATCTATATGGAGATGGGTGCCCAGGTGTCGATTTAAATCCGTGCCGTTGAATTCGATGGTTTTTTCAGAAAAAGGATTTGGGTATTCGTCGATGATTCCGTTAACGAGCTTGCCGCCGCCGATTTCGACAATGAGTTGTGTCGCACGCTTTAAGGCGGTGAGGGTACCGCCGTGATCGACCCCCCGTTCGAAACGGTGGGATGCATCGGTATTCAATCCTGTTTTTTTGGATGTTTTTCGAATGCAAACCGGGTCAAAATATGCACTTTCAAGGAGAATCCTTGTGGTGGTGTTTTCGACTTCCGAATTGAGTCCGCCCATTACACCTGCAAGGGCAACGGGCTTTTCACCGTCGCAAATCATCAGCATTTCCGGGTCCAGACGGCGTTCTTTTCCATCGAGGGTGACAAAGGGTTCATCCTGGCCGGCGGCCCGAACCACAATGCGGTTTTCGGCAAGATGGTCAAAGTCAAAGGCATGGAGCGGCTGTCCGGTCTCCATCATGACGAAGTTGGTGATGTCGACCACATTGTTGATGGGTTTCAATCCCACTGAAAGCAGCCGATTCTGAAGCCAGATTGGAGACGGCCCAACGGTGATATCAAAAATAAGACTGGCAGCATATCTCGGACAAAGGTCGGGGGCCATGAGTGTTACAGAGGTATGATTGGAAATGTCATCAAAGGATTCAGGCAATAAAATTTCAGGATATGACACCTTTTTATTCTGGAAGGCCGCAATTTCCCGAGCCGTTCCAATGATGCTGAGGCAGTCGGGTCTGTTGGGGGTCAAGTCTATTTCGAATACGGGGTCTGACAGATCCAGGGCCTTGTTGAGGGGATCCCCCACCGAAAGATTGTTGTCAAGTTCCATGATGACGTCACTGTTGATGCCGAGTCCCAATTCGACTTCGCTGCAGAGCATCCCTTCCGAAGTCTCTCCCCGGATGCTGGTTTTTTTAAGCACCGGTCCTTTTGGGAAACACGCGCCGGGCAGCGCACACGGGGCAAGCATATCCTTTTTGACATTGGGTGCGCCACAAACAACGGTGATGACGCGCTCACCGACGTCTACACGGCAGAGTTTCAGCGTGTCGGCATTCGGATGGGGTTCAACGGTGGTTATCCGGCCGATGACAACACGGTTCAAATAATCGTAACGGTCTGAAACAGCTTCAACTTCAAGCCCGGCCATGGTGAGTGCCTCCGCCAGATCATTTGGATCCATGTCCACGTTAACGTATTCTTTTACCCAGTTTAAACTGACCTTCATGTTAAAACTGCCTTAAAAATCTAAGATCATTTTGAAAGTATTTTCGAATATCATCAATCCCGTATTTCAGCATGGCAATCCGTTCCACCCCCATACCGAAGGCAAAACCGGAATAACGGGTGGTGTCGTAACCGACATTTTCAAACACTGCCGGGTGAACCATGCCGGAACCGAGGACCTCCAGCCAACCGGTTTTTGAACATACTCTGCATCCATCGCCTCTGCAGATAACGCACCGAATATCAACTTCGGCACTCGGTTCGGTAAAAGGGAAAAAGCTGGGCCTGAATCTGAGACTGGTCTCTGGGTCGAACATCTGGTGGACAAATGTGGTCAAAATACCTTTAAGATCGCCGAAGGATATATTTTTATCCACCAGAAGCCCTTCAACCTGATGAAACATGGGCGTGTGCGTTAAATCGGAATCACAACGGTAGACCTTGCCAGGTGAAATTATTCTTACCGGAGGTTTCTGATTTTCCATGATTCGGGGCTGCGTCGGAGAGGTATGGGTTCTAAGAACGATGTTTTGGGATATATAAAAGGTATCCTGCATATCTCTTGCAGGGTGGTTTTTTGGGATATTCAGCGCTTCGAAGTTGTAATAATCGGTTTCGACCTCAGGCCCTTCCGCAACGTCAAATCCCAGCCGGGTAAAAATGTTGGTGATCTGCTGGGCAATCTGGGTAATCGGATGCAGAGATCCTTGGGGGACAACTCTTCCGGGAAGCGAAACATCCAACCGTCCATCTTTTTCATCGGCGGAGGCTTCAAGTTGTTTCAGGGTTTTTTTGAATAATGCTTCAAGGGTTTTTTTGGTCTCGTTGGCCTTTCTTCCCGCCTCGGGCCGGATTTCTTCGGGTAGTTGTGAAACATTCCTTAAATACCCGGTGACCGCTCCCTTTCGGCCCAGATACCGGACAGAAATGGCCTTGATACTTTCAGGGTCAGATGCGTTTTCGAGTTCCTTGAGCGCTTCTTCTTTTATCTGTTCTATGGTTTTTTCCAATTTCGAACTCTATCTGTAAAGCATTTCCGGACCAATTTAAGGCCAACAGCAAAACCCCTTTTGGTTTCTCAATATTGCCGATCCGGACTGGGGTCATAGCTGTTCTGATGCCAGTTTGGCAATCTGAGTAAAGCCCGATGGATCGGATATTGCCAATTCCGCCAGAACTTTTCGGTCCAGCTCAACACCGGCAAGCTTCAATCCGTGAACGAATTTGCTGTAAGATAGATTGTTCATCCGGGCAGCCGCATTGATCCTGGCAATCCAGAGTCTCCGGAAATCACGCTTGCGAACTCTGCGATCCCGGTAAGCATACATCAGCGCCTTATCGACGGCATCCGCTGCTGTACGAAATAATTTGCTGCGGCCGCCACGAAATCCTTTGGCTAATTTTAGAACCTTTTTCCTGCGTTTTCTCGCTTTGAAACCTCTTTTTACTCGCATGGATTTTCTCCTAAACAGTATGTCAAATCAGTTACCCATTGGGAAGTAACAGTCTGATTTCTTTCATGTTATCTTTGTCAAGGATTTGACTTTTCCTTAAACCACGTTTTCGTTTGGTGGTTTTTTTGGTTAAAATATGACTTGCATGGGATTTTGCAAAGACGTATTTGCCTTTCCCTGTTTTTTTAAACCGCTTTGCTGCGGCGCGATTTGTTTTTATTTTTGGCATTTTTTATCCTCTCCGATGGTTCAAACATAGATGGCGTGAACCATTGCCAGATTCCAGCCCACGCCATCTACATAACCAGAATATATTAAACATTAATGATGAATTCGCAAGGCCATGAATTCATCAACAGCTAATTGACGCTCTCCTATGATCAACCGCCTTTTATTATTTGCAATAACGGGTTGTCAAGACAGAATTATTTTTATACGGGTTTGGGTGCAAGGACCATCACCATGGTGCGGCCTTCAATTTTGGGATGCTGTTCAACCGATGCAATCTCTTCTGTTTCCTGAACAATCTTTTGGAGCAGTATCCGGCCCTGTTGGGTGAGTGTAATTTCTCGGCCCCTGAAAATGACGGTTACCTTGACTTTATCCTTTCGATTGATAAACTTCTTGATGTGGCCGATTTTTGTGTTAAGGTCGTGATCACCTGTCTTTGGACGCACCTTTATCTCTTTGAGCTGAAATGTGGTTTGTTTCTTTTTGGCCTCCTGTTTTTTCTTGGTCAGTTCATATTTGTACCGGCCATAATCCATGATTTTACAAACGGGAGGATCGGCGTTCGGTGAAATTTCCACCAAATCAAGGCCAAAATCATTGGCAACGGCAATTGCTTTGTACGTCGGTATAACGCCGATCTGATTGCCGTCAGGGTCTATGACTCTGACCTCTTTTGCTCTTATATTTCTGTTGATGTTTATTCTATTTGATCTGTTTCCCCGATTTGTACGTCTCGAAATAGCTATACCTTCACCTCCTAAGCCATAAATTGTTGCCATTTTTCTCACACGGAATCAGAGGAGAGCCCTCTGTTTTATAAAGATATCCTCTGTGAGGCATTACAAACATAAATCGAAGTCTGAAATATATAAAAACCCTAATAAATGCAAGAAAAAAATGCAAGAAAATAAAACCATGGATTTCTGTCATTCGGTTCCTTCATTTAGACGGCATAAATAAATCACCGTCAAGGGGCGTGTGGGTTTCCCCTTCGGCCTGATAAAATTTCCAGGAGGTCATTGCTTGAGTGTGTATTCTGCCAACAGGCTTCCTTGCCAGTAAGAATTTTCAGAATTATTAAAAAAGGCCTGGAAAAGTTCTATACTCTCTTTTCGTAAAATGTTGGGAACAAACGAGATTCGACTGTTTTTGTAAAGGGGCATTAAATTTTTCAAATCGCAGCTCAAGCCCCCGCCCATGACGTCTTCGTAGGCATATACAATTTCACTGATGCCGCTTAAAATCAGTGCACCCAGGCACATGAGGCAGGGCTCCAGTGTGGTGAAAAGGGCGATTCTCTGGTTATCCCTATGGATCTCCAAGTCGGCCAGACGCTTCAACGCAATCATTTCTGCATGGTCGATCTCATTGGGGATGTTTCCGGCGGTACCCTTTCTGGCACCGGTTGTCAGAATCCGGTCTTCGTGGACCACCACACATCCCACCGGGAATTCTCCGGCGGATAAGGCGTTTTTTGCCTGATTTAAAGCCTTTTTCATGAAATATTCATAGTCCATAAGATAAGCCTGTATTTAAATATTGATTTTACCCTGAAGAATCTGGTTCTTCCCCGCATGGCGGGAGCTTCAATGGGCCTTGCCTGTCCCGCATTGCGGGCGTCAGAGTTCTCCGACGATGTATTGGAGTTTGGTGTTTTAAATCAAAAATCCCAAGCACCAAATTACAAATAAATCTCAAATTCCAAACTGTTTCAAAGCGATTGTTTTTGTTTGTTTTTTGGGATTTGTTATTTGGAATTTCAATAAGTCAATGAACTTTCAAAAAAGCAAATCCCCTCTGGCCGGGCGTTGTTACAAAATGCAGATGGTGTCGTCACACGGGCAGCTCCCATCGACTTCAAAGGCATAAAGGATTCTCGATTCCATTTCAGCCTGTTTTGCGGATATGGGGTCAAAGTCTGTTTTTTCAGCCCGTTGGACAAGTTCGGCCTGGACGGGTATCGATTCGAGACCGGATGAAATGATTTTGCCGGTGGTACCCTCAATAATGTCTGCATCCTCGCCGTTAGTCACCACCGCAATGGGAACTTGATACGGTGCCACGAGTCTCGATGCCGCCAAAGCGGGTCGGTGCCGGGTAACCAGAGAACCGGGGCCGTATTTTAGGATCATGCAGATCCTTTCGGAAAGGTGAACAACAAAGTCGATCTTCAAAATCGCTTGTTTTTTTTCAGCCGCAACACGAAGTTCGAAGCGGGGCTGAATCTGGTTTTTGAAGTATCCTTTATGCTCCACCAGCAATCGCGCCAGTTGCTGCCGGTATCTTTCGTCATGGGTGTCCGGAATTGTTTCACCGGTAACAAAATCGATCAGTTCGCCGAGAACGAGGTGATGCCCTTGGGTCTCTTTCAACGCTTTATTGAACCTTTCCAACCCGGATCGATGGGTGGCAAACAGGTAATGGAATTATAGAAAAAAATACCAACGAACCGGAAAAAAGCATAAAATAAGATTTTCAGGATGTAAAGGGTCAAATAGTTCTTTACAATTTAATTTTCCTATGAATAACTTTCCGATTATGAGTATCCGCGAAGATTTTGAAAAACGTGAAAAAGGCTTTATTTCTCCTTTTGGGTGTGTAAGCGCCGAATCCAGGGGACGAAGGACACCAGAAGACCTCTGTCCCATCCGAACCGTTTTTCAGGTGGACAGGGATCGAATTGTATATTCCAATGCTTTCAGACGGTTAAAATATAAGACCCAGGTTTTTTTATCCCCTTTGGGCGACGAGTATCGGACCCGCCTGACCCATACCCTTGAAGTGGCTGAAATTGCGCGAACCATCGCCCGGGCCATGCGTCTCAACGAGGATCTGGCCGAAGCCATTGCATTGGGCCACGACCTGGGGCATACGCCCTTTGGCCACGGCGGCGAAACGGTTCTCAAAGAAATATTTTCCCCCGATTTTTCACACAAAGAACAGAGCCTGCGTGTGGTGGATGTTCTGGAGGAGAACGGTCGGGGACTGAATCTGACCTATGAGGTGCGGGACGGCATTTTAAAGCATTCCAAGGGGTATGGAAAGATTATGCCGGATGATCCCACCGAGGAGGCCTGCACCACCGAAGGAAATATCGTTCGGATCGCCGATATTATGGCATATCTTAATCATGATCTGGACGATGCCGTAAGAAGCGGCGTGGTCACTTCCGATCAGATTCCGGATTCGTGTGTAAAGGTTCTTGGGCGCACCCATTCGGAACGTGCCAATACCATGATAAAAGATCTGGTATTTTCCACCTGTGTTCGCGATGGCAAACTGTGTCTGGAGATGACCGATCGAGTATATTCCAGCATGACCGTATTGAGAGAGTTTCTTTATGAAAAGGTCTATCGTTCTCCGCGAGTGCACAAAGAATTTGAAAAAGCCAAAAAGATTTTGTCCGAACTTTACGGCTTTTTCTTGGAGAATGAAAAGATGCTTCAGAAAAGTCTTGAAAATATGCAGATGGCCGGCTGTTATCACAACCGACTCCCCATCGAAAGGATCGTTTGTGATTTCATCGCCAGCATGACCGATCGAGATGCGTTGAATCTTTACAAGAAAATTTTTTTCCCCTCGCCGCAGTTTTAATCCGGTGAAGGTCAATATATGAACCCACGCGACCCTATCCATGATCTGTTGGCCGGAATCGGCCGGAACACCTATCTTCCTTTCCTGGGCCGGTTAAAAAAAATCTACGCAGCTATGGATGGAAAATACCAGGCAGTGGCGGATTATTATGGCTTCAACTGTACGGGATGCGAGGACAACTGCTGCTTCACCCGTTTCTACCATTATACCCTTTTGGAATACCTGTATATTCTTGACGGCCTTAACACCCTTGATGGTGAAAAACGGGCCCAGATAAAGGGCAGGGCCTTGGAGGTTTGCCGGGAAACCGATCGTGCCGACGCACAAGGCGTTCCGGTACGAATGATGTGCCCCCTGTGTGTCGACAGTGTCTGTCTCCTTTATGCTTGCCGGCCCATGATATGCAGATTGCACGGCATTCCCCACGAACTTCAGCGACCCAGGGGGGGATGGGTGCAGGCCTCGGGTTGTGACGCTTTCACGACACAGTTTCAAGGGAAACCGCGTTTTAAGTTTGACCGGACCCCGTTCTATCTGGACATGGCAGGGCTGGAAAAAGAGCTCAGGCAGGCTGTTGGGATGTCGATAAAAATCAAGATGACCGTTGCTGAGATGATAAGATCATGGTGAAAGGTGATGAAGGGTGAGAGGGGATAGGGGCGGGTATTGGTTCTAGGTTCCAGATGCATAGGGCAAAGGGTATAAGGTTCAGGGTTCTAAGGAAACTTTTTACGTTTCACGTTTTACGTAAGTTGGAGAGCACATCGATGGTTATAGGATTAAAGATAATGGGTTGTTGTTCGTTGGGTGAAGCATGAAACATATAGATATCGACGATCTCGACAGACTGCCCGGCAGACGGCTTGAAACCGAAGACAGCTTTAATTTTCACTGTTATCCGGGGATTGCCTGTTTTAATCGATGCTGCCGAAATCTCAATCTTTTTTTGTACCCCTATGACGTTATCCGACTGAAACGGCGGCTGAATATGGACTCGGATCGGTTTCTGGAAAAATACGTCGATATTGTCTTTCGGCCGTCCAGTTTTTTCCCCGAAGTACTTTTGCGGATGTCTGAAAATGAAGAAAAAACCTGCCCGTTTCTAAATGCCTCCGGCTGTTCGGTGTATCCGGATCGTCCCGATACCTGCCGTACCTTCCCGGTGGAACAGGGGGTTTTTTATGATGTCGAGGGGAATCGAGCAGAGGTGGTTCATTTTTTTAAACCGCCGGACTTCTGTATGGGACAGCACGAAAAAAAAAAGTGGACTCCCAAAACATGGGCCAAGGATCAAGATGCTGTTTTATACAATAAAATGACCGCTCGATGGGCGGAATTGAAACGCCTTTTCCAAACGGATCCCTGGGGTTCCCAGGGGACGGAAGGCCCCAAGGCCAAGATGTCGTTCATGGCCACCTACAATATGGACCCATTCCGTGAATTTTTGTTTAAAAGCAGCTTTTTAAAGCGCTATAAAGTAAAATCAAAAATTTTAAAACAGATCCGTTCCGATGATGGGGAATTGATGAAATTCGGTTTTGAATGGGTAAAATTTTACGTCTGGGGTATTAAAACAAAATACTTTAGACTCAGGTAGTTCAGGCGTCGAAAAGTTTTTTATTTTGTCCTGAAAAACCTGGTCCTTTCCCGCAATGCGGGATCTTAGATGGGCCTTGCCTTTCCCGCATTGCGGGAGTCAGAGTTCTTCGACGCTGCCTGAAGAATCGCCACAAGAGTTTGAAGTGAACAAAAACAAAAAAAGGTTGGGCCGTTGGCCCGTTATGCCCGTTAGCCAGAAATTTAATGCCGGACAACGGGCTAACCGGCTAACCAAACATAAGGCACTTTTAACTTGTACGGTTTTAACTAAAAAACCCCTTTCAAGGGCAAACCAAAGCCTGGTCCTTTGGGACAGGATTCTTTATTATAGACTGATTACCGCACTTTCACAGGCCATGGAGATCAATTGATCCCCGGTGGCCATTCTGGCACCTTCTATTAAATCTTCAGCCAAAATACCCCTGGATATGGCACAAGGAGTACACACAAGGAGTGGCACACCGAACTCCTGTAAATATGCCATATGGTCATCAGCCTTATCCCCGGTGGCTGCCTGCACATTTTCTATGATTCCCTTCTTGGCGATATATACGGCTTCATCCAACAGAAACACTGTTGTGTCCTTTCCCTCTTTTTGGGCAACCATGGCAAAAAACAGCGCTCGCGTGGCTCGATTCGGATTATCGGTTCCACAGGACAGGACGATCAATACCTTGTCATTCATAGTCAACTCCTTTTTTTAGCATATTGATAATTGACGCCATACAAACCCTAACAGCTCCAAGGTTTACTGAGGAGCCATTCATCTTCCTCTTCTGTTTGAAATTCTTCATGAAAAATCCGGGTAAAAATCATTGTAGCACCCTGATTGAGCGAAAGTTTAGGATGCCTTGGAGATGGGGTATCATAAGCTTTCCCGAAGGGCAAATAAAATGGGATTGTATTAAAAAATTGATATCTCATCTATTAAAGCGTTATGAAAATACAGTTGTATCTATAAAATATATGAAAAACTTAAGCTCTTATTATATTTCTCCCAGTTTGTTTGCGATCAATTAGGGTAGCACCCCTTTGGGCATGGGTGGGACCTTTTCGCCACCCAGGACATAACCGCCGTCAAGCCGTAAAACGCTTCCCGTCATAAAGGGCGCGTCTTTTATAATAAAAAGAACGGCTTTCACCACATCCGCCAGGGTGCCGGAACGCAGGAGGAGGGTATGGTCCCTAATCGCTGCTTTCTGTGCATCGGTGAGCAAGCCCCAGCCCCTGGTTTTTTCCCCATGACGGGTTTCAAAAAAACCGAGCATGATTTCATTGACGCGCACTTCCGGAGCGCCCATGCGTGCCCAGGTCTCGGTCAACAGTGAAACGCCGCGGTTGGCCGCTGCATAGCCTTCGTTGAATATGTAGCTGGCAGGACCCGACCGGCCCACGATGGCCGCAATGGACGAAAGGTTTATGACCACGCCGTCCCCCGATTTTTTAAGATAGGGGAGGGCAGATTCAAACGTCCATGTTTTTGCCCCCAAGGTGGTGGCCAGTTCCAGGTCCCACTGTTCCTGAACATACGGTCCATGAACCACCGGCCATCCGCCCCGTTCGATGTTGTTGATTAGAATGTCGAGTCGGCCGAAATGATCCACGACGTTTTTGACAAGTTCTGGAATTTTCTCCCTCTCGAGCAAATCTGTTTTGATGAGCAGATGATCCTGGCCGGTTTTGGCAACATCTTGTTGTAATTCAACAAGACTATCTTCCCAGTCGAAATAGTTAAAAGCGACCTTGGCCCCTTCCTCTGCAAGGGCCAGTCCGATGCTTTTGCCGATCCCTTTTATCGCGCCGAGAACCAGCGCGACCTTATCTTTGATTTTCATGAGTTTCACCCTATTTATTTTGTCCTGAAAAACCTGGTCCTCTGGACCAGGTCAGAGTTCTCCGGCTCAGCCTGGAGAAACGCTGCAAGAGTTTGAAGTGAACAAAAACTAAAAAAGGTTGTGCCCGTTGCCCGTTATGCCCGTTTGCCGGAAATTTAATACCGGACAACGGGCTAACCGGCTAACCAAACATAGGCATTTTAGATCATTTTAGGCATTTTTAACGCGTACGGCTCAAGGTTTACCAAACAGGGTCTCTTTGACCCATTCAAAACCGAGTTTCAACAGCTCGACATCATCATGTTTTAGGGCATCTATCGTCTTTGGGTCCAGATTCCAGCCACCCAGAAGATCTTTATCGAAGATATGGGATCTGAACGTGTCAAGATCATAACATGCCAAGTGAAACATAAGACCCGATTTTATATCCAGCGGACCGGGCAAGCGGCGGTGTTTGAGGCCGATGATCTCCATGAACATGTCGTTCATTTTATTGTAAATTGCAACCTCCTGATTTTCTATCCAATCCTGCACCGTCCAGCGGTGTCCCTGTTTACATCCCAAACAGTGCGCTTCTTTTAACAGCATGTACTGTTCGGTGACTGTGCCGGTTTCCCTGGACCGGGATGCAACCCGGATCAGCGGATACGTCCGGCACGATGACGGACGATCTTCGTATACCCTGCATCCTGACTCTGTCACAAACGGGCACTTAAATTTGTGAGCGTAGTCTGTTTTAAGTGTGATTACGGGAAGTCCGGTTTCAGGACCGGTGTGCTGGGTGGTATACCGCTCAAGAAAAATACGCGATGTCAAGTCGAGACGGTTTTTCAGGCGAAGGATGTCGTAAGGGGTGAGAAACTGGTTCAGATCTCGACAGCATTCATTGAAACAGGCGACCTTTTTGGAGCATGAAAACGTAAACGTATCGTTCGACGAAATAGGGGATATGTTGTTTTCCATGGATCAACATCCTTTCTTAAAATAACATCCCGTTTCAGCTGCAGGACAATTCCGTTTTGATCGGCAAGAACTCGCAAAAAAAAACCGCGGAAAAGCGAACAGGTCTTACGTATTAAGATTGCACGACGGGAAAATGATAATTATCCATAATTTTGACCATCCTCTTTGCTGTTCCCTTTAACGCGCTCTAATTTGCTCAAACAGCTTCCCGATCAAAACGGAACAATCCTGCAGCTTACCGAAATTGTGACCACATGCAATTCAATTGGAAAATATTTTTTTGGGAACTGCTTTACTCTCTGCGCTTTGCGCCAAGCGCTTTACGCGCAGCACCACCCTCCACCCTCAATTCTCTAATAACGATTAACAAATAACAAATAACGAATAACAAATAACCGGCGCGCAGCGCCTCCCTTGTTCCGAGTTCGTGCTTGTAAACTTTAGGATTGGTTCGTTTACCGTTCGAAAAGCAGCAAAATTCTGTAAAATTCTGTATGGAATTCATTCGCTGAATGAAACACACAACCTGAATCCTATTAACCACAATATGTGGTATATGCCGAAGTATTGTAAACTATATATAGGATCTGGCCGATGGATGATTCTTGAGTTTGGAAATTAATAATTTAGTTTATCCAAAAGTCCTTGACAAGGATAATGTTAATTGTTATTTAAATTTTTTGACTTTTAGGCTCATTCCTATCCTGTTGATTTTATAGAAAATTATTTACCTTGTCAACCTGAACTTTTTATCACTTGGAAAGGTGATTCAGAAAATAAGAATAGGGATTTTTACACTTTAAGAAAAGACGGCCCTTTGGGCCAAGATTATGAAGGGAGGTGCAAATAGCCTAGAAATTGTACCAGAGACTATTTAGAACCGATTGAAATGCTGAATTATTTTAAAACAAAATTAGGAGGTAACTAAATGCCAAGTTTCGTAATTACCGAAAAATGCGATGGCTGCAAAGGCGGGGACAAGACCGCGTGCATGTATATTTGTCCCAACGACCTGATGGTTCTGGAACCCAATGAAATGAAGGCCTACAATCAGGAGCCGGATCAGTGCTGGGAATGTTTTTCATGTGTCAAGATCTGTCCCACCCAGGCAATCGAAGTTAGAGGTTATGCCGACTTTGTACCCCTGGGAAGCAGCATTATGCCGATGCTTGGAACCGAGGACGTCATGTGGACCTGTAAGTTCAGGAACGGAACCATCAAGCGCTTTAAGTTCCCCATCCGGACAACCGCTGAAGGCGCTGCCAATGGGTATTTGGATCTCGTAGGCAAAGATCTTGACAGCGAGCTGCTTTCCACCCAAGAAGCAGATGGTTATGAGATTCCAAGGCCGCAGGCAACCGTTTAAGCGGTAAAAGGTTTTCAAAACTACGGTTTGATGATCAATTTAGAATATTTCGATTTAAGGAGGATATAATATGGCATTACCGAATAAACCTTTGGGAGAACTCAAGGCTGTCAGGGATCCGGAAGTTGAAGAGCGCGAAGTTGATATTCTGATCGTCGGCGGCGGCATGGCTGCCTGCGGAACAGCTTTCGAGCAAAAAAAATGGGCACCTGACGCGAAAATCCTGCTGTGTGACAAAGCTGCTATGGAGCGTAGTGGCGCTGTTGCCCAGGGTCTTTCAGCAATCAACACCTACATCGGCGAGAATTCGCCCGATGACTATGTCCGCATGGTCCGCAACGACCTCATGGGCATTGTCCGTGAAGACCTGATTTTTGATCTGGGCTGTCACGTTGACGATTCCGTATTTCTGTTCGAGGAATGGGGCCTTCCCATGTGGAAAATGTCCGACGACGGAAAGAAAATGGACGGCAAAAAAGGCCTGAAAATGGGGACCTTGAAGGGTGGCGCCAAACCTGTCCGTACCGGCAAATGGCAGATCATGATCAACGGCGAATCCTACAAAAGAATCGTTGCCGAAGCTGCCAAGCTGGCCCTTGGCGATGACAATATCCTGGAACGTTGCTTTATCGTCGAGCTTCTTCTGGATGCCAATGAAGAAAACAGAATTGCCGGCGCAGTCGGTTTTTCCGTTCGTGAAAACAAAGTCTACATCATTAAATGTAACACCATGATGGTTGCCTGCGGCGGCGCTGTTAACATCTACCAGCCCCGCAGCGTCGGTGAAGGTAAAGGCCGTGCCTGGTATCCGGTCTGGAACGCCGGCTCCACCTACACCATGTGCATGAAGGTCGGTGCTGAGCTTACCATGATGGAAAACCGTTTCACCCCGTCCCGTTACAAAGACGGTTACGGCCCCGTGGGTGCCTGGTTCCTGCTGTTCAAGGCCAAAACCCTCAATGGTCTGGGTGAAGGCTATGTGGGCAGTGATGCCGCAAAAGCCGAACTCGAGAGATACGCCCCCTACGGCACGGCTGCCATTACACCGACCTGTCTCCGTAATCACCTGATGCTCTTTGAAATGAAAGAAGGCCGCGGCCCGGTCATGATGGATACGGTCACAGCCCTTAAAGAAATGGGTGAAAAGCTGGACAAGAAAGAAATGAAGGCCCTGGAATCAGAAGCCTGGGAAAACTTCCTGGATATGACCTGCGGACAGGCCAACCTCTGGTGCGGCACGAACACCGAGCCGGACAAGAAGACCTCAGAGATTATGCCCACCGAGCCGTATCTGCTGGGATCCCATTCCGGCTGCTGCGGGCTGTGGACCTCCGGACCTGATTACGACTGGGTCCCCGAGGAATACAAGATCCGTTACAAAGGCAAGGTTTACAACCGTATGACCACGGTTAACGGCCTGTTCACCTCCGGTGACGGTGTGGGTGCTTCCGGTCACAAATTTTCCTCCGGTTCCCATGCAGAAGGGCGTATTTGCGCCAAGTCCATGGCCCGGTTTGTACGTGACAATGCCGACTTTAAACCGACCCTCAGCCAGTCCAAAGAAGAGCTGGTGGACCTGATTTACAAGCCGGTGAGAACATTCCTGGAGCATAAAGATTACACCACGGCCATCGACATCAACCCCAATTATCTCAAGCCCGAAGGGATGATGTATCGCTTGATGAAGGCTACCCATGAGTATGGCGCTGGTACGGCCACATACTACATGACCAGTTCCAAGAGTCTGGAAATTATCATGGATATGCTCGTGATGATGCGCGAAGACTGCGAAAAACTGGCCGCCGGCGACCTCCATGAACTGATGCGCTGCTGGGAAATCGAGCACCGCATCTGGACGGTGGAGTCTCACCTGCGTCACATCCAGTACCGCAAAGAAACCCGTTATCCGGGATTCTACTATCAGGCCGACTATCCGGGACAGGATGACGAGAACTGGTTCTGCTTCGTCAACTCCAAGTATGATCCCAAGGCAAAAGAATGGGATATCTTCAAGAAAGATTACATCAAGATCATCCCTGATTAATGCTGAATCGGTTTTAACCTAATCTGATACGCCTCCAGGCGTCTTAAAGACGCCTGGAGGTTTTTATTAATTCGATATCGTTTTTTTTAAACCCCTGAACTTCAGAACTTCTGACACGCAGGAATTTGGGTGGTATCCAGGGATTTTTCATATTGGTTAATTTGGAGTATTGGATGGAAAATCAGAAATTTCAGCGCTTCCATTAAATGCATTACGCCAACATGCCACCACTTCATCACTCTCCCTGGACAGCATCACTCAATTATTCAAACAACATTCCGAGCCCTATGCAGGCTCCACGACGGTCAGGATCACTGAATTTATATTGTACGGAGGGATAGCATGACAGAAAACAAAGCAGCCCCTTCAAACGGGAGCATTTTGGTTGTTGGAGGAGGGATAAGCGGCTTGACCACGGCCCTCGAAGCTGCCGAAGTCGGATACGACGTGTTTTTGGTGGAAAAAAATCCTTACTTAGGCGGAAGAGTGGCACAGCTAAATAAATATTTCCCAAAGCTATGTCCTCCGAGCTGTGGTCTGGAAATCAATTTCCGGAGGATAAAGGATAATCCGAGAATAACCGTTTTAACACAGGCTGAGGTTGAAAAGGTCGAGGGCACGCCGGGGAGTTATGAGGTTGCAGTCAAGTCGAGCCCCAGATATGTCAATGAAAACTGTACCTGCTGCGGCGATTGTGAGGCGGCCTGCGAAGCTGAAATTTCCAGTGATTTCAATTTTGGAATGAACAAGATCAAAGGGGCGTATCTGCCCTTTGAAATGGCGTTTCCGACCCGTTATGTAATTTCTCCTCAGATTATCGGAACCGAGGATGCCCAAAAATGTAAGGAAGCCTGTAAATACGATGCCGTCGATCTCGACATGGCGGCCGTAACCACCAACCTTAAAGTGGGTGCCATCGTCTGGGCGACAGGGTGGGAGCCTTATGACGCCACCAAGATTGACAATCTCGGTTTCGGGCAATATCCGAATGTTATTACCAACATGATGATGGAAAGACTTGCGTCTCCCAACGGTCCGACCAAAGGGAAAATTATCCGTCCGTCGGACGACAAAGAACCGGAGAGCATTGCATTTGTCCAGTGCGCCGGCTCCAGAGATGAAAACTATCTTCCATATTGTTCCTATATCTGCTGTATGGCCTCTTTGAAGCAGGCCACCTACATTCGGGAAGCCTATCCGGACGCCAAGGTTTATATCTTTTATATCGATATCCGATCACCGGGCCAGCGGTATGAGAAATTTTACCGGACCATCAAAGACGATGAAAATGTCTTTCTAATCAAAGGCAAGGTTGCCGAAGTGAGTGAAGATCCAGGGACCGGCAATATCACCGTGGTTGCAGAAAATGCAGTCACAGGTGAAAAGATCAAGCAAACCGTTGAAATGGCAGTCCTTGCCACCGGTATGCAGCCGACAGCAGCGATAGACAAACTGCCTTCCGATCTGAAATATAACGAAGACGGCTTTATCATCAACGACTTTGAAAAAGGTGGAATGTTTGCTGCAGGATGTGCCAACAAACCGGCAGATGTGGTTTCGTCAAACCAGAATGCCACCGGAATGGCCCTTAAAGCGATTCAAACCCTGGTGAGGAAGTAGGAGGTTATTCATGGATAAAAAGTATTGTGTATATATTTGCACAGGATGCGGCATCGGGGATGCCCTTGATATGGAAGCGCTGTGCGAAGTCCCGGAAGAAGAAGGTTATCCGGTTAAAACGCATCCTTTCTTATGCGGAAAGGAAGGGGTTGAACTCATCAAAAAGGGTATCGCCGACGATGGGTACAATACCTTGGTTATTGCGGCCTGTTCCCGCCGGGTCAATTATGATGTGTTTAACTTTGAGGGCTGTATCGTCGACCGGGTGAACTTACGGGAACAGACGGTCTGGTCCCATCCCAGATCCGAATTTCCCGCACTGACTGAAGAGCAAAAAGATGATGAAGAACACTTTGACCGCCTTCAGATGCTGGCCGAAGATTATCTGAAAATGGGAATGGCCAAGGTAGAAAAAATCAAACTGCCGGAACCGTACAAGCTGGAAACCCTGAGCAGAAAAATTTTGGTCATCGGCGGCGGGATCACCGGGATTTCAGCGGCCCTGGATGCAGCCAAAGCCGGTTATGACGTTACCATCGTCGAAAAAGAATCGGCACTTGGCGGCTATGCAGCCAAAATTCGCAAACAGCTGCCCACCGAAGATCCTTATGAAAACCTGGTGCCGCCGGTTATTGAAAGCAAAATCAAAGAACTCGAAGCCTTTGACAGTATTACCGTTAAAACCGAAACCATCGTTGCCCGTATCGCCGGTGAGCCCGGGGATTTCACCGTAACGTTCAAAAAGCCCGGTGAAAAGATGAAATTTGACGTGCCTTTCCCGCTCCCGGAAAAAATGAAGTTTGATGAGAACGGTAAAGAACTGGATGTTGAAGCACAACATAAGCGTTATCTGGAGTACAACGAGGGTAAGCTCGATATTCTGCAGTTCGATCCCGATGGTGAAAAATTCGGTGCCGTCGTGCTGGCTGCCGGTTGGCGTCCCTTTGAACCCGAAGCCGGTGAACTTGAACATCTCGGATACGGCGTACTTCCGGATGTCGTTACCAACCACAAATTTGAGGAGATGGCGGCCCAGGGCAAGATCGTCACCTCGGGCGGTAAAGAAGCCAAGTCGGTTGTTTTTGTTCAGAGTCCCGGCAAAGGCGATGATGATGCCGACTTTGACTACTGCGGTTCGGTCACAAGCCTTGTATCGTTAAAGCAGGCCAAATATGTCCGAGAAGATTATGATGACGGCAAGGCCTATATCTTTTACCAGCACATGCGGACCCCCGGCCTTTTGGAAAATTTTTATAAAAGTATCCAGCAGGATGAAGGGATCTTCATGACCAAAGGGGAAGTGATCAATGTTTCCAAAAACGGCGACGGCATGATTGTCGAAGCCGATAACACCCTTTTGGGAGAAAAGGTCAAAGTCAAGGCCGATTTGGTGGTGCTGGCGGCCGGCATGGTTCCGGCGACCGTGGATGATCCGGTGGTCAACATGGCGTATCGGCAGGGCCCGGCGTTCCGGGATATCGGTCTTTTCGACGGCTACTGCGATTCCAATTATATATGCTTTCCCTATGAAACCCAGCGGACCGGCATTTATGCGGCCGGCGCCGTTCGGCGAAGCATGACCATGGAAGAATCCATGGAAGATGCCACCGGTGCTGCCCTCAAAGCAATCCAGTGCATTGAATCGGTAAACCGCGGCGTTTCCGTCCATCCCAGGTCCGGGGATATGACATTTCCGGATTTCTTCTTTCAAAGATGCACCCAGTGCAAGAGATGTACCGAAGAATGCCCGTTCGGGGCCCTGGATGATGATGAAAAGGGAACCCCCAAGCCGAATCCGGCCCGCTGCCGACGGTGCGGCACCTGTATGGGCGCCTGTCCCGAGCGTATCATCGGTTTTGCCGATTATAACATCGACAGTGTTGGTTCCATGGTCAAAGCCATCGGCGTGCCTTCGGAAGACGATTATGACGAGCCCCCGTTTCGGATTGTCGGGTTTGTGTGTGAAAACGATGCCTATCCGGCACTGGACATCGCCGGTTTGAACCGGCTTTCCTATTCCGCCGACGTTCGGTTTATTCCCATTCGTTGTTTGGGTTCCATGAATGTCATCTGGATCAAGGACGCCCTGGCCCAGGGTATGGACGGGGCTTTTCTGTTGGGTTGCCAACACGGCGACGACTACCAGTGCCATTTTATTAAAGGGAGCGAACTCTCGGACATCCGGATGCAGAAAATCGGTGACGCGTTGTCAAGCCTGGCCCTGGAAGAAGAACGGGTGACCCAGTTTACGATTGCCATCGACGAGTATGACAAGCTTCCCAAAATGATCAATGACTTTGTAGAAGAAGTTGAAGCGCTGGGTCCGAATCCGTTCAAGGGATTTTAGGGATTGATGATTTTCAATTGGCGATTGAAGGTTGAATCGGTCTCCGAATGAGATTAAAAATCTTCAATCGTCAATGTTCATTTTTTTTAGCAGGAGGTATCCATATGACAGACAAATACCTGATAGAGCCTGATGCCGGCTTTATTAAAGAAGTCATCGGGCTCGGGGGCGACACCCTGAAAAAATGCTTTCAATGTGCGACCTGCTCGGTGGCCTGCCCCATTTCTCCGGACACCAAGCCGTTTCCGAGAAAAGAGATGATCGCGGCATCCTGGGGGTTAAAGGACAGACTGGTCAATAACCTTGACATCTGGCTGTGCCATCATTGCGGGGACTGCACCACCCTGTGTCCCCGGGGCGCAAAACCGGGTGAAGTGCTGGGGGCTGTTCGTTCCTATGCCATTGCGGAGTATGCCGTACCCAAAGCCATCGGAAAAGCGGTCAACGATCCCAAAAAACTCCCCATCCTTATGGCCATTCCCGTGGTAATTTTTATTGTACTGGGCCTTATCACAGGTCTCCTCGATTTTTCACCGGAATTGGGTGAACACGGGATTTCACATTCTCAGTTCTTTTCCACATGGCTGGTGGATTTGATCTTTGTTCCATTGGCGATCTGGGTGGTTGTGATTTTCGCTTTAGGCCTGAAAAGATTTATCGCGAATATCCATGAAAATGCTGTCCTGGAAGGCAAGACCGAGAATAAGGAGTTCGATTTCATTGGATTCATCAAGGCACTGCCCGGTATTTTGCCGACCATATTAAAACATGACAAGTTTTCTGAATGTTCGGAAAACAAAGACCGTGCCACAGCCCACCTCATGGTATTCTGGTCGTTTGTGGGGCTTTTTATCGTAACCAACATATTCTTTGTTGTCCTATATGTTTTTCAGCAACATGGTCCTTATTCACAGTTGAATCCTGTCAAATGGCTGGCAAATGCCAGCGGCGTGGCCCTCATTATCGGAAGTGCTTTGATGATTAAAAACCGTCTGGCGAAAAAAGACCAGACCTCCACCTATAAGGATTGGTACTTGCTGGGGCTCGTATTGGGGCTCGGTGTCACCGGTATACTTACAGAGGGAACCCGGCTGGCCGGTTTTGCCGGTTTGACCTATTTTATGTATTTCATTCATCTGATTTTTGTATTCAACCTGTTTGCGTTCCTGCCGTTCTCAAAACTGGCCCATCTCGTTTACCGGACGGTGGCAATGACATATAATGAGTACTCCAACAGGCAATAACCCGAATTTCTCATGAAGAATTTATTAATATAAATTCTTCACCTTACGGCGGGCTTGATTCGTCCATTTGCTGCGTTATCAGCGATTCGCGGTAGGCATACTACAGCTTCATCCCTGATGCCTTGCAAATAAACGAATCAAACCCGTGAGCAATCCGGGGTCGATGTAAGACTATATTAATAAAAAAAAGGGGAGACAAATCGTCTCCCCTTTTTCAATTAACGGGCAACACTAACGAAATTTTTATTTTGTCCTGAAAAACATAGTCCTTTCCCGCATTGCGGGAGTCAGAGTTCTTCGGTTCTGCCTGAAGAATCACTACAATAGTTTGAAGTGAACAAAAACTAAAAAAGGTTGTGCCCGTTGGCCCGTTATGCCCGTTTGCCGGAAATTTAATACCGGACAACGGGCTAACCGGTAAACCGGCTAACCAAACATAGGCACTTTTAACTTGTATGGCTTTACTGCTCGACTATTTTTTACTATCGCCGGTGGCGGCCCCGTGCATCTTGATTTCGACCTTTTCTGTGAGCCCTTCGTAGTATTTCCTGAGGATTGCAACCACTTCATCACGTCCAAAGTGATCGGGAAGTTCTCCGCCCTCTGAAAGCATCTTCCGCAGCATGGTTCCGGACAGAAGAACCCGGTCTTCCTTGCCGTGGGGACAGGTTCTGAGTGAGGCCATGCCGTCACACTTGTGGCAGTAGAATGTCCAGTCGATCTTTAAAGGCTGGCAAAGCAAATTTTTCCCAGGATCGTCCGAGGTTGGAATCTTGTTAAAGATGGTCTGGGCTTCGAACATGCCGTAGAAATCGCCCACGCCTGCATGGTCACGGCCGATAATCATTCGGGAGCACCCGTAATTCTGGCGGAAGGTTGCGTGGAGCAGGCCTTCTCTGGGACCGGCATACCGCATGTCCAGCGGGTAACCGCCCTGGACCACATTTTTATCCACAAAGTAGTTTTTTACCAGGGCATCGATACATTCAACGCGAACTTCAGCAGGGATGTCACCGGGTTTCAGGTTCCCGACCAGAGAGTGAATGTACACGCCGTCACAAACTTCCACTGCGATCTTGCAGAGGTATTCATGGGATCGGTGCATGGGATTCCTGAGCTGAAGGGCGGCAATTTCACTCCAACCTTTTTCTTCGAAGATTTTTCGGGATTGTTCCGGCCGCATATAGACGCCGGCATATTTGGTGGGATACTCACCTTCGCTCAAAACCTTGACTGGTCCGGCAAGGCTGAATTCTTTTTGGTCCATGACCATCTGGACGCCGGGATGATCTTCGCCGGCAATCTTCCAGAATTCCTCGACAGTCGGGGTACCTTCACCCATATAGACTTTTTCACATTCGAACTTTTTGTCGGCTTCGGTCATTTCAAATTTTTCCGTGACCTTCATGGTGCCCATTATTTCACCGGTATCCGGATCACAAAGCGCTACTTCGTCTCCGACCTTGATGCTGTCAGCATCGTCCTTGTCCGCGGATAAAGTGACCGGAATTGGCCAGAAGGTTCCATCGGCAAGCTGAAAATTTTCACATACCCCTTTCCAGTCAGCTCGTGTCATAAAACCGGTCAGCGGGCTGAATCCGCCGATCCCCATCATGATGAGGTCGCCGACTTCACGGTGAGACATGGTGATTTTTTTTAGGCCCTCAGCCTTTTTCTTTTCTGCATCAAGCTCAGCGCCTTCAAGCAAGCAGCAGGTTAACCCCTTACCGCCGTGTGGTGGAATTAGATTTGCCATTTGTTACTGTCTCCTTTCGCTTTTTATTAAAATAAATGGTTTTCTCTGCACCATTTCGATTTTCATAAAAGATGAATAATTAGTAAGGAAAAAGCCTTTTGTCAAGGGTAATCGCCAGTATATGATGGCGAAAATACCTAAAGTGGTCTAACGTATCTAAAGTTTTGGAATGGCTTGTTAATTTTCATGAAAGATTCAGGTATCAGTCCTGTTTAATGCCGATGAGGGTCACTTCAACGGTTCGGGCCCTTGGACCGTTGTCATGGTTGATGGCCACCACCTGCTGCCAGGTTCCCAGTCTGAGCTGCCGGTTCCGGATCGGCAGGGCTATGGAAGGGCCCAGCAGCGCAGCTTGGACATGGCTGTGCCCGTTACCGTCATGCCAGGCCTTTTCATGTTCGTATTCAAGACCGGGGGGCGCCAGCCGGTTGATGGCGGTTTTCAGGTCTTCAACCACGCCGGGCTCGTACTCAATGGTGGTGATGGAACCGGTTGACCCCACCATTGTGGCCCAAAGGCTTCCGTTTTCAATATCGGATTTTTTTACCAATCGATCAAGATCCGGCGTAATGTCGCGAATGTCGGGCCCGGTGTACAATTTGACCTCGATGGATTCGTAAAACATGGATACGGATTGCATAGTTGTCCTCCAATTGGAAGTTTAAAATGCCTAAAATGATCTAAAGTGCCTAAAATTATTTCCAAGATATGAATACTCAATAAAATGCTGCGAATATTTCATCAGAATTGATCCCATTCCTAATGCGTTATGGTTTCAAGCATTTTTTATTTTGTTGTGCTGAAAGAATTTTTCCTTAACTTTAGCGCACTTTAGTTCACTTTAAACTTTCAGGCATTTCTTGAAACAAGTGTCTCCGAAAATCGAGGAAAAACATCCTGGCAAAACAGACGTCAATGAATACAGAAGGGTGAAAGGTGAAAAGTGAAAGGTGAAAACATGTCGCCGTAAGGACCCTTTCAACTCTTTGTAATTCTTTAGCATTTCACTTGAACCCTTGATTCCTTGAGGAATCCATTGAGTCATTTCGAGGATCACACATTTGAGACTGACGCAGAAATTGGGCAAAAAGGGGCGTTTTGCAAAGGTCTCACACTTATTCAACCCCAAATTAACTACCAATAATTGGGAGGTGTTCCAAAAATATTATCTGTGTATATCTGCGAAGATCTGTGTCCTATTTAAAATGGCGACTAAAGCAGCTCCAAGTCCCAATTCCACAGGCCGGGCCTTTGTTTCAGATCCAAATCTTTGGGGATCGGTTCCACAAGATGCACGAACAGGCTGTATCCGGCCCGTTCCAGGGCACCTTGTTTGGCCGTTAGATCGAGGGTCCAGTTGGGATATACCCAATAGTCGGACTCGAATTTCCTTGCCCAGGCCTTTTCACCCTTGGGGCTGGCAAAAGAGGTTTCAATTTCCAATTGATCCGAAAGCACCCGGGAAACACAGAGGGGCCAGTTGCCGGAAATGACCATTCCCAGGGGTAACGGGCTGTGCTCTGGCAGTAGCAGATAATCTTTTCCGGCCCAGTTCCGGGCTGACGATGGCGCCGCTAAAGCCCAGTGATTCCAAGGTGTTCAGCGCCAGTGCATTGGCGATATTGCAAAAAGGCCCGGCCCAGAGATTCAATCTTTTTAAATCGTTAAAAAATCCGATTTGCCATGGCGCGTTGAGCACGAAATTCCGGGCACCTTTTTTGAGGACAGCATCCACCTGTTCCTTTTGATTTTGGGCATCATCCGGCCACACAACCGGTGGCAGCCACCACCAGATCCGTGAGCAAAGTCCCTTGGGCAGTTTTTTTATCGCCGGGTTCGATAGCCAGAGGCCTGAAAAGCCCCGGTGTCGGGTCTTGCCGAGATAGCGATACACATGAAGATCCGACGCCGCGTCTTTCTTCTTTTCGGATTTTCTGGGCTGCCGGGCGACAAATTTCGAAACCGTGGATTTCAAGACCGGTGCTTTGACACATTCTGATTCGAGCTCGGCGAAAATTTCTTCGAGATCTTTTTCCTGGCGGTCGATGAGGAAAACGGGAATTCCTTTTTCGAGGCGCTGTTTCGACCTGGGTTTTAGGTAGAGACGTCCGCCTTTTGGGATGTATTTCCCCACGCGGGTGGTTGTGTGCCAGGACTCGTCTTCATACCCAAGGCGAAGCAGATCTCCGGGCAGCAGTTCTTCCCTGGGATTTAAAAAAGACATTTGTTTCGAAGCCTTTACCCTTCCCATAAAAAGCCCGGACCCGGTGTGACTTTCAAGATTGACCGGATTCTGGGGCCTTTGGGGCAAGAAATTATAATGGGTTCCGGTTCTGCCCAGGGCATAGGCCAACAGCTCAAGGGCCGCCTTCTTCATTTTTGGATCGGTTCCATGGTCCCTTAAAATCCTGTAGGCCTTGACCGTGTAAAAAACAGTGTGCGCACCTTTCTTGCGGCCTTCGATTTTCCAGGTCCGTATTTGGGGAATGGAAAGAAGGACTTTGACCAGCACATCCAGGCTGAGATCCTGGCAGGAAAAGAATCGTTTTCGCCGATCTTTTTGGGCGTAAACCCGGCGGCAGGGCTGGACACATCTTCCCCGGAGCCCGCTTTTACCGCCGAAATAGCTGCTCCAGTAGCATCTGCCGGAAACACCGTAACAGAGCGCCCCGTGAACGAACACTTCCAGGCCCAAATCCTTGGGACAGACCAGGGCCATGGCTTTGATCTCGTCGATGTTTAGCTCCCTGGGCAGAACGATCCGGTGGACACCCAGTTTGTTTTTCACCAGCTCGAGGGCTTCTGGAAAACTGACATTTGACAGGGTCGACAAATGCAGTTCGCCTGAAAAACGGGCTTGCCGGGCCAGCTGGATAAAGGAAAGGTCCTGAACGATGATGCCGTCCGGCTTCACATGCCGGTCAAGCTGCTGAAGAAGCCCGCCGGCCATATCCAGATCATCGGGCTTTAACAGCGAGTTCAAGGTTACATACACTTTGATGCCCTTGTCGTGGGCCAGCCGTGTGAGGGGCGCAAGCTCCTCAATGGAAAAATTCTTGGCCTTCATTCGCGCTGAAAACTGCCTCAGCCCGCAATAGATTTCATCCGCCCCTGCGGCAATGGCCGCCAGAAAAGATTCTTTGTTTCCGGCCGGCGCCAGAATGGCAGGGCGGTTTAAATTTGATGTTTCATCGTTCATAGATGTTATGTGAAAAGTGAAAGGTTAAAAGTGAAAGGTTAAAAGTTAAAGGTTAAAAGTGAAAGGTGAAAGGTTAAAAGGTAAAAGGTAAAAGGTAAAAGTGAAAGGTTAAAGGTTAAAGGTAAAAGGTAAACAGGTTCTTGGTTCTTGGTTCTTGGTTCAAGGACAATGCATAGGGCAAAGGGTATAAGGTTCAGGGTTCTAAGGACTTTTTACTTTTTACCTTTCACTTTTTACATACAAAAATTATCACGTCTTTTCTTGGCGCTTTCTGATAATTCTAAACGTTTCCTCGTAAATATATTTTCTTGGACCCAGGGCGACAATGCTGATTTGTTTTTTTGTTGAAACCTTATAGATTATCCTGAACCGTTTGATTCGAAAACTTCGCAACCCGGCAAGCTCTTCTTTCAAGGCCTTACCGCAATATGGATCATGAGAAATCTTGTTCAATGCAGCTTGCACTCTTTTTTTTAGAAGTGGATGCATACCGCGGATAAGCGATACGATTTCATCAAGAACTCTTAATTTTTTAGACATTATTCAAAAAGCTCATCGAGTGTATAAAGAGACGCTTTCTTTTTCTTTAGTGCATCCAGCCCTGAATTTATTTCTTCCATAAGCTCATTATCGGAACGAACGACAAGAGTTTCCCGCCAGCTTTCGAACTCATCCGGGCTTACCAATACCGCCGCCGGGCGGCCATTTTTTGTAATGATTAGCGCTTCGTCCGTTATCCCAATGGAATCGATGAGTGCGCTTAATTTCATTTTTGCCTCAGAGAGGGACAGTGTTTTCATAATTAGACCTCTATTTAGGTTGACCAGAATTTAGACTATTTTAACATTAAGGATTTGTATGTCAAGGGTAAAAATGACTGAAGTTAGAAGTGATTTTTCTGAAAATACCGATATGCCCATTACCCTTCAGGTGTATTAAGAGATTAGACCGAGGATGGAAAACATCATTCCCCATAGATGGATAGGGAAGGCGAGGTAAGGTTGATGAGTTTAAATTTTAATTCCAGACGGTTGTCGAACTTTTTACTTTTCACATTTCACGTTTTACATAAAATCGGTTTGTCCGGGTTCAACAAAGATCCAAATGTCTGGCACAGGGCGTCCAGGATTTCAGCGGACGTTTGCATCCTTTACAGCTGTTTATCCCCTGTCTTATTTTACAGTAGCTATCGACGACATAGTCGAAGAGTCTCGCATTTTTGACGGCCAACGCCACCTCATCCGCGATGGCCGAAAGGATTTGATCATCATCTTTGTCAAAAAATTTGGTTTCGATTTTATTGAGGGCGTTTAAAACTCCCACGAGCTCATCACCGGCGATCAGGGGCGCTGCAATCAGTGACTTTGTTTTGAAATCATGTTCTTCATCGATGTTGCCGTAGAAGTCCGGGTCGCTTTGGACGTTGTTGACGACCTGGGTCTTGCGCTCTCTCAGCGCCCGGCCGGCGATCCCTTTGTCGGCTGGGAAGCGTAATGTCACGAGCTCCATTCCGGTTTCGCCGAATGCCGTGAAAAATTCGAATTCGTTGTTCGCTTCATCGTAAAGGAGCACCGAAGATTCCTCGCAGAGGAGTTCCGATGTTACAATGCCGGTAATCATGGTCAAAAGCTCCTGCAAGTCACCGATATAAGACAATGAGGAACTGACGCTCTGGTACAGGTTGAGCATGCGTATTTTGGTGTCTTTCTGCTCGTGGGATAAGGCATTATGGAGCAGGCTGGATATCAGAGGAACAAAAAAGAATTCCGCCGGAGTTTTGGCTGTAAATTTTTGAGTGTTTTCTGAGTCGGGAAGCAGAACGAGGGTGCCGGTGGCGTCGCCCAGGGCTCCCAAAGGGAAGATCAGGCCCATGGGTTCCAGCGTACCGGGATTTTCCAGGGGGCTGAACGCGACAAAACCCCCGTCTTTTTGTGCAAAAAACAGCGCATCTTTTTTCGCTGCTTCCGTGTGGTTGACCCTGACCAGCATCGCCTCCAAATTGTGAACAATATTCTTTGGAATCGTTTCCGTGAAAAAATGGGCACGGGTCTTTTCGGGTTCCTTGAGAAAAAATCCAATGCCGTCCAAAGGATAGCGTGCCTTGAGCCAGCTTGAGATTCTGAAACACTGTTCTTCTAAATTTCCTGCTGGCATTATTTGAATCAAGTTCAAATCCATTTCGTTTTTTCTCTTATCTTCTTGCATTGGCTTGCCTCCCATTCGTACATCCGGAATCTTAATGCCCATATTTTGAAACGCTCGCTTCAGAGACTTTGAGCGGCCAAATAATATTTTTGAATTTGAGCCTCGTCCAATTGAAAAAGAATCGATAAGGAGATCAGCTGAACAAGCGTTGTTTTCCGATTGAAATTGAAGGCAGGTGGAGATCAGAAATCGAAAGAGAATCCATTAACAACTCGATTTTAATATATTAAAATGACAAAATTGTCAATGCTGGATTTTATGGTAAGCAATACGGGGATAAAATACCTGTTAATAGGAAATAAAATGAAGCGCTTCTTCCATCTTTTCCCAGAATCTGCCGTGAAGGCTCACGTGAAGGCGATACGACGGAATCTGCTTTGACATCTTGCAGGCATTGTTAAATAGTACTTTTCTAAAGGATTGTTGGTCATTTTTCCCCATGTTTCTTAAAAATTTTTCATAAATTTGTGCAGCTGATTCGGTCATAAGAACTGCTGCTGTCCCTTCTCCTAAAGGCTCAAGTTCATCCGTCGCGGACTGCTCGAGAAAAAATATTGCTGAAACCGGCACGGAATATTGAACATTCCATGTTTTCTCGGAACGTTTCAAAAGATATTCGCTCCACGTCGGGAACGGGTGGGCCCGGTATCTTTTTTCTGTATCGAGGACGACCAGTGTTTCATCATCGCACAGCGGTTGCCAGTATTCCGGAAGCCGGCAACAGCATGTGGATTTCCCTTTATCGCTGGAGGCGGCCAGCAAGACTCCCAGTCCGTTCAGTTCGACCAGTCCGGCATGGAAAGGCAACCCTCCCAAAGAGACACTGCGCTGGTAGACGGGCAGAAGCGCATACCACATGTTTAAAAAATGAATTTCTTCAAATTCTTCATGGTGGGTCAGTTCACATAAAATGTCTGGAATACTTTCAGTGTTCCAGTTATGGATAGAAGCCGGGTCATCGATGTGCCAACCGGTATTCCGACCCCACAGATTCAAGCGGGCGGCAACGAAGGAAGCTCCTATATTTAATGCGGGAGGTGCATCTGCAGCGGAAGAGAAGATCAGTTTTGGAGAACCATTCGAACCTGTTTGTTCTGGAGCTCCATAATATTTGCCAATCTGTCCACCCATGCTGACTGGCCATTTATCCCCGAAAGACACCAGGCAGAACCATCCGTCATATTCAAGCCGTACTCAACAGGAGATGAATTGGATAGATCACGATTCATAGATTTTTATAACATTTCAGTATCATTAGATATAGTAGTCGTTAGAGGGCAACCGAGCCACGTTGACATTTGGCCTCTGCCGATCCTCCGGCCAGACATTTAATAAATGCCGAACCTCCCATGTCACATTTTTCTTCAATGGCGGATGGCCCCACAACACACTTTCCAAATGTTTCACCGGAACCTGATGTACATTTTCCGTGCGCTTGCCGGTCTGTCAATTTAATCAGTTTAGGTGTTTGCCACTTCACGCTGGTTTTTTTCCTCAATAGAGATCATTTTTTCGAAGACAGGGGGTTTTCGGGTTTCCGGGAATAGGCCGGCTTTATGTCGCTTCCTCGCAATACCAGAACGGCGCCCACAGGTTCTTGCTTGTGTAATAATTCTGGGCAATGCAGCTTCCCAGACACAACCCTTTCATCAGACAATCTCCACAAATCCCTTCAAGGCATTGGGCCAACCCATCGCGCAGTTCATTTAGCACTGCCGAACCTTCCCATACATCTTTAAGGCGGTGCTTTTCGGCATGCCCGAAAACCAGTTCAGGCACACTCGCTCCGATGCCGCAAAGGGAATAGGAACCGTTTGACAGTATTCCCAAAATGCCCAAGATTCCGCACGTACTGCATCCGTCTCCTGTATCTGCGAACATTTTTCCTAAAGGACGGAAGGCGACAGGGTGATCATAGACCAGACGCAGATCGGTTGAATCGGAAAGACTGTTTTCCACCCAAGATCCAAGGTTCACAAGATCCTCAATGGAAAGTGTGTCCCCCATTTCATGCAGTTTTTTCCCCTTTTCGATGGGCATTGTGAGGTTGAATTTGACCGATTCTGCTCCAAGGGACTCTGCAAGTCGCACGAGACGCTCCATCTGATCTTTGTTTCGCCGAACAATGCTCATGATGATCTGTGGTTTTATGTCTTGCATTTACGAGATTCCTCACACCTTTCAAGGATGCTTCAAAACAACCGGAAACACCGCGCATCCATTCATGGGTTTTTGCATCGGCACCGTCCAGGCTGACCGAAACAAATGGATTTTTACATTCTCCGATCTTCCGGGCGATTTCAGGTGTACATAGGACACCATTGGTCTCCACGGCAAGATTAAGATCTTCGCTCTTGATATACTCTAATATTTCAATGATATCTGGATGAAGCAGGGGTTCTCCGCCGGTCAACTTCACACCGGAAAGCCCCAGGGGTTTTGCCTGCTTTATGACGGATTTAAAAAGATCTTTAGAGAGAACCGGATAGGAACGGCTTTCATCCTGGAATTTAGGCGCAATCCAGCAGTGGCGACAGCGCAGGTTGCAGCCCTCAGTCAAGTAAAAATAAAGCTGATTTAAAGGGAATGTTCGTTTTTTATGGTTCTTGGTTCGTGGTTCTTCGTTCATAGTTTAAAGGTTAAAGGTTAAAAGCTAAAAGTTAAAAGTTAAAGTTAAAAGTGAAAAGTAAAGTAAAAGGTTAAAGTCCGTTAAAATGACATGTCCACAGAAATCCTCTATGGGCGATGTGGAAATTTTTCGAAGACTATTCACTTTCACATTTTAGGTTTAACGTCAACAGTTATCGATCTTCTGAACCTTTTCAATTTTTTATGAAATATTCGGTTGGAGTTTGTTCCCGGCGCACCCCTTTCCAACAAGCTCCTCAATAAAATCTTTGATTTCCTGCTCTGCATTTTCAGGGGCATCATCACAAGCTTCTCGAAGCTCCTCGAGGATGTCCTGTATGGTGTGTTTGCCGTCCAGGCGTTTCCAGATGAACACACTCACCGGGTTAAGACCAAAGCCGTCACCCGTATCCGGATCAAAAAGGATGGCCCAGTCGTCAAATTCTTCCCGGAACACGATCAAGGGATTGGCTATGGGTTTGTCGGGAATAGTTCCATGAAAGTCTTCGAACATATCGCAATCGCATCACTTTGCCCATGTATCATGGTTAGCAAGATTATTAGATGGAAAGCTAGTCAGGTGTCAATGTAAAAAGTCACAACATATAGTGTTGTGGCTTTTTGAATTGTCAAAATAAGGTATGGGTTCTTAGTTCTGTTCTCCTAGTTCGTGTTTCTCTCGTTCCGTGCATCCTGCATCTTGTATCCGAATTTAGTTTATCCAGGATCCAGCATCCTGTATCCAGTATCCAGCATCCACAGCATCTAGTGTTCTGGCTTTCCTGAAATCCAGCATCCAGCATCCAGCATCCAGCATCCGCATCCAGCATCCTAGCATCCAGATCCAGGTCATCCAGCATCCAGCATCCAGCATCCAGCATCCAGCATCCCTGATCCAGCATCCAGCATCCAGCATCCGTATCCTGTATCCTGTTTATTTCCGGCGCTCTCTGAAAACGCCGTCCCAATCACCTTTGGGTGGATCTCTCTGATAAATCCGGCTCCTTAAGGTCATGACCTTGAATGATTTATCTTTCTGATAAAGATTCTGTCCTTTTTCAAACAGATCGATTGCATCTTCCCATTGCTGCGAGCGGTACGCTTCCAGGCCTTCGGCGTAATACT
>CAWBNO010000024.1:0-45633 GCA_963790095.1 uncultured delta proteobacterium
AGTGTCAGACAAAAAACACCCCACACCATCAATCGTCTCGTGTTCATATGATTCACCTTTTTAACGCGGTATGCCCATTCGAATACCTATGTATCGATTCAATTCGCTAAACCTTCAAAACAAGGGCTGACTTCCCGACTGGCCGGGAAGTCAGCGTTCGAAAAAAAAGGTTAAGCCTGCAGCAAGTTGGTTTTGCCGTTATCCATTGAAAAATCCCGTTTTCGGGACTTTATCCAATATGTTATACCTGCCCTTAAAATCTCCAGGTAAGCCCAAAATCAAGGCTGGTTTCACTGAGGGTCGACTCAAGCTCAACCGGCAGGCCGCCGGGGACAGGGCTAAAGTCTGTGCCGGTTTCTGTCATCGTATTTTCAAAGGCATATACAAAACCAAGATCCAGGGAAAAGGCATCGGTGAACTGATATCCGATTCCCAGCGTAACATGATGTTCTACGATGGCCGGGAATCCGATAATTCTGAAGGTTTCATAATAATAAGTAGGCATTGTGATTCCCTGAACAGTGGTCATGGTCTGGCCGTTAAAGTTATTGTGCTCGTTCACAGGATTCTTGGCATAGTTGTACCCCGCCCTCAAAACGAGTTTGTCGGTGGCTTGATACTGTGCGCCGATGCCAAATACCGTCTGGTCATCCCAATCAAAATCCTGGTACCCGTCGGCATTGGACCAGTTGAGCCATTTAACATCCGCTTCCAGCACCAGACCGGTTCCAAAGAAATCATAGGCAATACCAAAACTCACCTGCTGTGGAGATTCCAATTCCAGGGAATTAATGGAACCGCCCATGTTCATCACATTTTTATAATTGATCTTCTGGGAAGCGGTATACGTCAAACCCAACGATAAGTTTTCAATGGGTTTATAAATGATTCCCGGAAGCAGACCCAAGGCAAAACCGCTGGAACTGCCGCTTCTCAGGTCAAGGGTACCATAGTCGACGGGAAGGGCCAGACCGATGGATAAATTCGGCGTGGCCTGGTACGCAACAGACGGCGCGAATTTCATAATTTGAAGCTGAGTATACTCGCCGGCGACCATGGGAAACCCACCATAAACATCCGTATTCTCCAAACTGGTGTTTCTGTAGTCAACACCCAGACCGCTGACACCATATGCTGCGAGTCCGAATCGCCATTTGGAACCGTCCGGGCCCATGGGAACTGAAAAGCCGATGGCTGGAATCGGATAGATGTTATCCTCGGCATCGGCACTAAAAGTTCCTTGATAATTTGTTACTTTTGCATCAATTTTGGGCATGAACAGCGTGCTGGCAAAGTTAAATTCCGAGCCCGGACAGTATTCGCCGAAGCACATGGCTGCCGGGTTTGAAAAAACCGCACTGATGGCATCCATGGGCTGGGCAACACCGACCCCCCCCATGGCCCGTGAAATTGGACCGATCGCGATCAAATTAATTCCATTGGTGGCAAAGGCGGGAGGCACCAACATCACGGTAAGGGATAACATTGCCATAACCTTAAATAATTTTTTCATCAGTATTTCCTCCTTTTGTTTATTTTTTAAAGTCTTTATAACATAAAACGATGACGTGAGGAAACGCTAAATTATCTTTATGAATACATTTTCGTCTAATAAGGCATTCTGTACTAATTCTGAACCAGGGCATCTGCCACCATCGAAGACAGGAACTTAACATCCACACCCATCTGGTAATGATCGTTCAGATTGCACAGCTGAGTATGGCAGTTTTCACACGCTGTTACGACCGTCGTTGCTTCCGCCCTTTTGATCTGGTCGGCTTTAACTTTTGATGATTTCATCCGAAAATCCAGCGTCTCTTCTCCCAAGGCGACCAAGCCACCGCCACCACCGCAACACCAATTGTATGTCGGCTCCGGTGACATGTCACGAAAATCATTTGTCAAATGCTTCAGGATATAACGCGGCGCATCGATGACATCGCCGTTTCGGGCGATCTGACACGGGTCATGATATGTCACCACGCCGTTTAATAAGGATCGGTCCAGCTGGATCCGGCCTTCCTTGATATACCGGGCGTGTACTTCGGTAACCGAAGACACTTTAAAGGGTTGTTTTCCTGCCAGCTGCTTCATAACTCGAAACGCCGTTCCGCACTCACATATACAGACCTCTTTAACTTTAAGACGCTTGGCTTCATTCACAATGCGGTCCAAAATGAGTTGTGTGCGGGCGGGATCCCCCACAAACGCACCAAAATTGACCGCCTCGAAAAAGCTCAAGGTCCAATTTTCCCCCGCGGCATTAAAAATAGCTGCCGTCGGAATGATCGAGTGGGCGCCGGCCAGCGCCACAAAAAGAAGATCCGCGTCTTGAACATCCATGGGAATGGCGGTCTCGCCCGCTTCCATCTTCCACTTTTTGACGACGTCTTTCTCCAGTTTTTTAATTCCAGTCAGAAAGCTCTCCTTAAAAATGTCTAAGGATTTACCTTTCTCAATGGACGTGTCGGCGAGGAGTGTCAGAATTTCCGGTTCGCTATGGGCACCGACCAGAAGCAATTTGGCGATGGACATAATCATTTGGGTATCGATGCCAAAGGGGCAATAAACCATGCAGCGTCGACAGCCTGTGCAGGAATATGCAGCTTCGTAGAGCTCTTCTAAGGCCATTTCATTCAATTCCTTGGCGTCTCCCACCGACGGCCACACTTTTCCCCTGGCCTTGAAATGTTTTTTGTAAATTCTTCGAACGATCTCTTGGCGGTAGGCAGCGATATATCTGACCTGCCCCATGGAGGCATAGACATGGCAGGCCTCGATACAGACACCGCAACGGGTACATGTTTCCAGGTAGAAGGTCATGGCTTCATTGAGTTTTCCCTGGAAGAGTTTCAGTAAATCTTCACGTGTTTTTTGATCCATTGTCAACCTCTTCTCAGTTTGTTCATGGGCAACGATAAAAATGAATGCATGGATTGGCTGAAGGGAAAGAAAATGAGAAACAAATTTGCGAAAAATACGTGCAGAACCAGCATAAAAGAATGTCCTGAATTGATCACATTGTAGGGGAGTTCGGGTTTTAGCGTCAAAAGACTAAGAAGATAGGTTCGATAATCTTCGACCAATAACTCTTCGTAACCGTACCACCGTCTGGCCCAATCCATCTGACTCCCAAAAAGGACGATGAGAAACAACAAAATAAGAAGGTAATAATCTTCGGGAACCGATAGCTCTCTTACCGGCGATAAAAACCGTCTGAATAGAAAAAACATTAAGGCAACGCACAATATCAGGCCCACAAAACCCTTTCCGAGAAAAATTTCATGGGGAATCATCTGAAAGATTCTAAATTCACCGAACAGCTCCAGATGTCCGATCACAAGGAGCAACAGACATACATGAAACAGTATCAAAAAAATCCATAAGATGGGTTTGTGTTTCCGAACAGAGGGAAACAGAAACGTATCGTGCAGTGCCCAAAGCCATTGGGGCCGTTTTTCCGGATATATCTGCAGGGAGGTGGATTGCTTGGGTTTTCCAAAAATTTTTACAAGTCTTAGTCCGGTTCCCACAAAGAACACGGCAAACGAAAAATATACCATCGGTATCAATACAAAATAATACAGGGTATTCAACGAAACCTCCTAACAACTTATCTATATGAAAAAGGTACCCCTCTTCGAGAGGTACCGGGTTCAAATTCATACAAGACGTTTGATATAAAACTTTGTGACTTCTCCATTCTGGTCTGTTTTCAAAATTTCATGCCCCCGGGTTCGGGCCCAGGACGGGAAGTCGGACAATGATCCGGGATCTGTCGACCAAACCTCAATGACCTGTCCCACCTCAACTTCTTTAATCCCTTTATTCACTTTTAAAATCGGCATGGGGCAGGGTAAGCCCTTTAAGTCCATTACTTTTTCGATTCTGATTTCTTCACTCATAATAAACCTCCTATTCTTGTTTTTTATCTATATAAATAATTGAATTTTACTGTCATTGGCTTGTTCTAAAAATGTTGCGACACCGCAGTAAGACATACCCGAATAATCGATCATTTCTTCTCGCTTAAATCCCATGAGATCCATAGACATTTCACACACGAAAATCTGAACCCCGAATTCTTCGGCCATCTCCATCATCTGATCCAATGATGCAACGTTCTTTTTTTTCATGAGGGATTTCATCATGGCCGTTCCCATGCCCCCCATATTCATTTTGGAAAGTTTTACCTCAGGGGTGCCTTTGGGCAGCATGGCACCAAACATCTTACCCATGGTATCCTTTCCGCCGGCTTTCTTGGTCTTGTCCCGCAAGATTGGCGTTCCCCAGAATGTGAAGAACATCACAACCTCCATACCCATGGCCACAGCACCGGTGGCTATGACAAAGGCTGCCAACACTTTGTCCATATCGCCGCTAAACACAATCATTGAGATTTTGTTGGATGGAATTCTCTTTTCCATGGCTGCAATCTGAGATTGCAACGCTTCAATTTGTGCTTCTACATTTTGCATGACGACCTCCTGTTTCATATTGACAACGTTTTTTTCACTTACATTACAAACCGTTAATTAATTTTACCCCACTTTTTGGTGCACACCATGAACCTTAAGGGCAAAAAATGCTGATTTTATTAAAATTTACGACAATTAAAAGATTATACCATTATTTCCTTAACAGATTCCATGGATGCCTTGAGAATATCCAGATTGGTGAGCATGGTTTTTCGTTGTTCGGGCTCCATCTGCAACAAAACCTGATGATTGACAAAGCTACAAAATTCATTGATTTTATTAAGTTTTTCCTGTCCATCAGTGGTGAGGCTGAGCAAGGTAATTCTAGAATCTTCGGGATCCGGGACTCGTTGGATGAGTCTTTTCTTAACCAGCCCGTTAACGATTTTGGTGACCCGGCTTTTGACCACATTCATCTTATAGGCAATACCTTTGGACGTAAGATAACGCTCCTCTCCAAAAAGAAGCAAACACCTCAGCTCTGCATCGGGCAGTTTGAACCGTTCACATTGATACTGAGCCCGCTCTTGGCAGCATTGGAATAATTTTGTCACAAGTGTTTGAAATTGCTGAATCTGATGGGCTGAAATTTCTGCACGTCTATTTTCGCTTAATTGATTCATACTGTGAACTATATCAACGAAATCATATATGTCAAGATTTTTTTTCGGGGCGGTCGATTATTCCCCATCTAAAAAATGCATCCAACGCTCAACGAGTGCGTTCGCTACCGCCTTAAAGTGCTCACAGACCACCCCCATGCTGCACTTTTTCTCGATTATAAAATGTTATTTTCGACGGTTGTCGGTTATTTTGTTGACAGATAAAATCGACAGAGGCATATACTGATTGTTACAAAGTAGTATATGAACATCTCCAACTATTCAAAAATCAACGATTGACGGTTTCGTAAAAATTCTTTTGTGAACGACATCGAGCAATTTTGGAGAAAGATTCATGATGCGTCTGGCGTTAAAAATTGCAAGCTGTTTGAGGGCGTTAGCCCGAGTTTTTGCAATTTAGCCAGGCACGTCATGAATCCCAAAATTGCTTGCGGAGCGAGCGAAATCAGACTTTTTACGAAACCGTCAACCATTAAAGAGTCGATTTTTTTTATACGCCCAATGGAGTTAAAAAATAGACGCATCAATGAATGTTAAATATGAAAGAAATAGCGTACAGGGTTCATTGAAACGAAGACGCTACACCCTAAGTTTTTTTCTAGTGGAAAATTACCAAACCCAAGGAAGGATCAAAGAACGGTGTATCGGTCATTTGGGTGATATTGAGGAACGGTTCCTAAATTCTAATATGCGAGACATGAAGGCATTCCACCAAGGACTCTTTTGGGCCAAAGTGGACAAAAAACTGGAGGGTCTCGGATTAAAGGCCGGGAACAGACATAGAATCGAGGCAAAAATTTCAAAATTGGTTCCCAGGCCCAACGGAGATTGGGCCATATGGGCTGTAACTTGTGTGCCCCGCCACGATGTCTAACCTCCATAAAATACACACCCAATTAACCGGGCATTCGCAAGTTTCATCGATTCTTCTTCCTTTCTCTTCCTCTGATCAACCCGCCTGTGTCATACTTGGAAGCGTACAGCACAGCTTATTTCTCAAACATATTCCGGACCACAACGCCTGACAAGCCACGGTTTAAGGGCCTACAGGATGATCCCGGGGTCTCTTAAATCGATGAATTCCTGTGCTTGAAAAATATGAAGATAAATGAGATATACGGGATGTGGGTTGTTTTGCAGAACGCCATCAACATTGACCCGATTCATCCAAACAGAAAAAGTGAAACACTTTTTGGAGGTTTGGCATCCATGTCATCCCAAAATTCACCTGAAACCATGGGACATCTAATTCAACAAAAACCTTATTACCTGAGTGCAGGAGATGAGATCAAACTGTTTGAGGTCGCTTTTGCCGCTAAAATTCCGTTGATGCTCAAAGGGCCCACCGGGTGCGGCAAGACCCGATTTGTAGAATACATGTCGTATCGGTTAAAACGGCCGCTGATTACCGTTGCCTGCCATGAAGATTTGTTTGCATCGGACCTTCTGGGACGTTACCTTTTAAAAAAGGATGAAACCGTGTGGGTGGATGGCCCTTTAACCCGGGCGGTTCGTATGGGGGCCATCTGTTATCTGGACGAAATCGTCGAAGCCCGCAAAGACACCACGGTGGTCATCCATCCCCTCACCGATAACCGGAGAACCCTCTCCATCGATAAAAAAGGAGAGATCGTCCAGGCACATCCGGACTTCATGGTGGTGATTTCCTACAACCCGGGGTACCAATCGGTTTTAAAAGACCTCAAGCAAAGCACACGCCAGCGGTTTGTTTCCCTTGAGTTCGATTATCCCGAAGCCCAAAAAGAGGCTGAAATTGTATCCCACGAAGGGGATATCGGAATGGATACGGCCTTGAAGCTGGTAACGCTGGCCGGGAAAATAAGAAACATTCGAGAGCACGGTCTCACCGAAGGGGCAAGTACCCGGCTTTTGATATATGCGGCCCAGATCATTCGACGGGGCATCCCCGTACACGAAGCCTGCCGAAGTGCCATTTGCTTCCCCCTGACCGACGACGCCAGACTCCAGGAAACCCTTAACGATCTCGTTGAAGATATATTCTAACCCGTGTCCGGAATTCCTTCGACCTTCGTTCAATGGAATTAATGGGATGAAATGAGCTTAAAAAACCACCCAACCGACTCCCTCGAACCCCTTGCTTTGGCAGATCCGAACATTGCGGAACAGGTCCGGGTTGTTTTGGAGGAGAAAGAGTCCGCGGTTTCAGGTGGCCCCGTTAAACTGCTGGTGGAAGAGGCATTGTGGGGCCTGTCCCTCGAGATTTCCTTTGGACGAACCCTCGCCGTTTGTTTTGCGGACCTGATCGGCGGGGCAAGTCCGCAACAAATTGAATGTTACCGAAATCTGGTGCGCAAATTCGGAAGCGAGGGCCCGACGCTGGGACGGATCATGGCGGAACATCTCGTGCCGGTGTTAAAACACGGGGACGCCCGGTTTTTAAAACGTTTTCTGCAAACCCTCGATATCATGAAGATCAAAGGAACCTATACCCTACAAGATCCCCTCAACGCACTGTCGGAACTCTTAAATAAAAAAGAGCTTGAATCTGCATCTGCCTATATCGATCTTTTGGGCGACGCTTTTGCCGGAGATATGTCGTATGTTCAGAGTCAGCATTTTGCGCATATCCTGCCTAAAGCCGTACTCGCCTTTTCACCGTCAAAACGGATCTGGCAAATGGAACAACTGCGACGAATTATAAGGGCCGATTTTCACCTGGCCGACCCTTTTTTGGACGGCCTGGAAAAAGGACTGTACCTGCTCTCCAAAGAGTCTTTAGGCCGATTCGTATCCCTGGCCTTAGACAAATTAAGCCACCACCCCAAGCTTGCAGCAAAATTTTTATCCCTGGAGTCGAAACTGGGCATGGACACCTATTCGGATTTGCAGGTGACCGTCCCCCTAAGTGAAGTTCAGAACCAATTAAACAGCTATCTTTGTGCCCGGACCGGTCTTCTTATTTCCGTACGGCCTCTGTCTTTGATTTCCAAGTTATCCCTGACAGATAACGGGGAAAAGATGTTTGTCTGTTCAGACGGAAATTTCATCTATCTTCCCGACGAAATCGGTGAATTTACGCAAAAATCAGAAAACATTAAGCTCTATAAATGTCTGGTGCGGCTTGAAGCCGGACTTTATGAGTTTAATACTTTTGACTTTGACCTGGAAAAAGCTTTGGAACGATGCCCGGGGATTGGAGAAATAAGGGGCCGTGATTTTGGATCCGACGCCCTGGGAGATCTAACATCCAAAATTCGAAACCGGGAGAATCTTTCCGATATTGAGCGCTTTTTTACAGCATTCCCGGTTCCGGCCCTGGCACGGGACCTGTTTACCATTTTTGAGCATGGCCGCACACGGGTATTGCTTAGCAGACACTACCCGGGCCTTATCCGGCAGACCACGCCGATGTTGCGGGATAACGCAGCTCGAATATTAAAAGAAAATCAACCGGTGGGGTTCTTGTTTTCAATGTATCTTTGGATTGCGCTGGGCATTTCTGTTAACGAGAATTTCCAAGGCACCGGAGAAATAAAACGTCCGCCCGAAAACATTCTAGACCTTTTCAACAGGAAAATGAAGAAAGATCCTTCGGTTGAAATATGTGCCCAGCTGGTGCACGAGACCTATTCAGACGTTGAAAAACGATTAACCCCAGATGATTACGAGGATTTCTACGAATCCATGCCCATACCCTTTGGCCGAAGGTTACGACCGGATCTTTTCTTTGCCGCCCACCGCAATTTTGAGCACATTGCCGCCAAACTGAAAGTTCAACTGAATGACCGAAGACTTAAGGTTTATAAATCGGATATCCGTCGGCAATTGATTGCCAAAAACGGTGCGGTGTCCCATGAGGACATAAAATCGATCATACTGTGTAATCAAAATGCCGGTCGGTCCGGATTGGGGCAATCTGAAACACCCGTGGATCTGTCATGGCTGGATCTCGCCCAATTGCTTGGCAGCACAGCCGTCACGCCCCTTATCAACGATGGCGTGGTGGGACCGGTTTTCTGGTACAAAGAGTGGGACTGTAACCTTAACGATTATCTTTCCGCCCACGTGAGGATCCTGGACCGATTTATTCCGGAATTCGAAGGGGACTTTTACCGCCGCACCTTGAAACGACATCAGGGGCTGGTTAAAAGTATTCGCTATGCTTTCGAGCTGTTAAAGCCGGAAGGGCTGATACGATTGCGGCAGTGGGTGGAGGGGGATGAATTCGACTACCGGGCCCTTTTAGACTTTGCCATGGATAAAAAAGCTGGAAAAACGCCCTCGGAAAGACTCTATATCAAGCGCCTCAAACAGACCAGAGACGTGGCGGTTCTCTTGCTTGTGGATCTTTCTCGCTCCACATCCCATGGGATTTACAACTCGAAAGCAACGGTTCTCGACGTTGAAAAAGAGGCGATTGTGCTTTTTTGTGAAGCACTTGAGGTTGTAGGGGATGCATTTGCCATTGCCGGCTTCTCCAGTACCGGGCGTCTGGGGGTTGATTACCTACGGATAAAGGACTTTGATGAAAATATGAATGACAGGGTCAAATCCCGCATAAATGCCATGGCACCCCATCGAAATACCAGAATGGGAGCCGCCATCCGCCACGCGTATCGTCAACTCGAAAAGACCGATTCAAAAGTTCGCTTGCTGATTATTCTGGGTGACGGGTTTCCAAACGATGTTGACTACAAACATCATTATGCCATTGAAGATACACGAAAAGCCATATTCGAAGGCCGCTCGAAAAATATATTTACCCATGCCATCACCGTCCATTTTGCCGGCGACCCCAAGCTGGATGATCTTTACGGAAACGTTCATCACAACGTTATATCGGATGTTCGCGAGCTTCCCGACAAACTTTTACGTATCTATGGCGGTCTGACACGGCATTGACCTGTGGGGCCGTCGGGGAGTTTTTTTATCCCCTTTGAAGGATCGTCGAAATGGGAGATATTTTAATAAAACAGATGGATCGGCATTAGGATATGTGTTTCTTTTCCGGATAGTTGCTTTATTGACAACGCCCCTATCAAGCATTAAAGTGGAAAATCATTCTCAATAAGGCTAAAAAATGGCGGGCACATTGTTTCGCCGGGGAATTTATATGAAACGCATCCACAACCGTGAAAAGGAACAGTTCAAAAAACTTTTTAAACAAGAAGACATCGATGATTTTGAAGATCGATTCAAGATTCTAGAAGTTTTTCTTCAAAACGAGCATCACTTAACGGTGGGAGAACTGACCCAACTGCTCAATGAGAGCGGATATCAATTTTCGTCCGATTTTGTCAGAGATACCCTGAAATTTATGTGCCGGTTCGGTTTTGCCAATAAAAACAGGTTTGACAATGGAGAAGTTCGCTATGAACATCGGCATTTAGGCCAGCATCATGATCATATGATCTGTACAAAATGTCGAAATATTTATGAGTTCGAAGACGAACAGCTAGAAAATCTTCAGGTTCAGATTGCCGCAACCCATAATTTCCACATGCTTCAGCACAAGATGGATATCTACGGTATATGTTCCGATTGTCTTAAAGATCACATACAACCCATGCCCCTTGTCAATGCCAAGCAGGGGGAGCGGTTTGAAATCAAGGATTTTACCGGAGGTGCAACGGCACGGATACGTTTATTGTCCATGGGGTTAAGAATCGGAGACAAAATAGATGTCATCAACAACCTCGATAAAGGACAATTGGTCGTTGCTGTGGCCCATCAACGATACGTCCTTGGCCGGGGTCTGGCCAAAAAGATTCTGGTCGAACCCGTTAGAAGCTAACCTTGGAGAAGTGTTCATGTTATTGAGCGAAATGAAAGCAAAACAGACCGCAAGAGTCGTCCGGGTGGGCGGGAACGGCGCCCTCCGCAGAAGGATACTTGAAATGGGCATCTTGAAAGGCTCAGAGATCTATGTTGAAAAATATGCGCCGCTGAAGGATCCTGTTGAATTGATTGTAAAAGGATACCATGTATCACTTCGGGTCGGGGAAGCGGCACAGATCACCGTTGAACTTGTAAAGTAGAAAAACCATAATGTATCAAAAACACCTTTCCATCGCCCTTGCAGGCAACCCCAATTCAGGCAAAACCACCATATTCAACAACATAACCGGTACCCGGCAGAAAGTGGGAAACTGGCCGGGTGTCACTGTTGAAAAAAAAGAAGGCCATATAAAAAAATCGGGATATGATTTAAAAATTATCGATCTTCCAGGGACATACAGCCTAACTCCCTTTTCCATAGAAGAGATCGTCGCCCGGAATTTTGTCCTGGAAGAACGTCCGGACGTTGTTATCGACATCATCGACGCATCCAACCTGGAACGGAGTCTTTACCTGGCAACACAGTTGAGAGAGATTGACTGCAAAGTCTTGTTCGCTCTGAACATGGCGGATGTTGCCCAAACCCGGGGAATTAAAATCGATGCGGAAAAACTCTCTGAACTTCTTGATGTTCCGGTGGTTTTTACCATCGGCAACAAAAACAAAGGGATCGATACGCTCCTGGAAAAGGCCATCGAACTGGCGGAGTCCAATTATGTGATCCCCATAAAGCGAAGAGTAAAATACAGCAAGGACATCGAAGACTCCATTTCCAAGCTGGAACATTTCATTGAAAGTCTAGCAAAAGGGGCCCTTCCTTACAACCCCCGATGGACCGCCATAAAGCTTTTAGAAGATGACAAAATCATAAAAGAGCGCATCCAACAGAAAACCGGAAAAAACAGTCGAAAGATTCTTGAGGAAGCAACAGCACAGCGGGATTTCCTCGTGGACCGATTCGATGACGAACCGGAAATCGTAATGACCGACGAGCGCTATGGATTTATCGCCGGCATCATCCGGGAGGTCCTCACCACATCTACCCGACAACGTGTGGATATCTCGCGAAACGTGGATCTCGTACTGACCAACCGGTTTGTCGGATTCCCCATTTTTATTTTCTTTATCTGGGCCATGTTCCAACTCACGTTTTCATTGGGAGTCTATCCAATGGAGTGGATCGACAGCGGAATTAAGCTCTTTTCAACCTCTCTGGCCCAGGTGCTTCCGGATAATATTTTTAAGGATTTTCTCATCAACGGCGTCATTGCGGGTGTGGGAAGTGTTGTTGTTTTCCTGCCCAATATTTTGATTCTTTTCTTCTGTATCTCACTATTTGAAGACACCGGCTACATGTCCAGGGCGGCGTTTCTCATGGACAAAATCATGCATCTGATCGGGCTTCATGGCAAATCGTTCATCCCCATGCTCATGGGGTTCGGATGCAACGTTCCGGCCATCATGGCAAGCCGCACCTTGGAAAGTGAAAAAGATCGAATCCTTACGATTCTCATTACCCCCTTTATGTCCTGCTCGGCCAGACTGCCGGTATACATTATTCTGGCGGGTGCTTTCTTTGGGGTCCGGGCTGGATCCGTAATCTTCGGCATCTACATATTGGGGATCATACTTTCAATTATCACCGGCCGTCTTTTTCGATCAACCCTCTTGAAAGGTGTTGACGCTCCCTTTGTCATGGAACTTCCGCCATACCGAATACCGATGATAAAAAGTCTCCTGATTCACATGTGGGATCGGAGCAAACTATTTTTAAAAAAGATGGGGGGTATCATCCTTGTGGGCTCGGTGGTGGTATGGGCACTTTCCGCATTTCCGAGGAACATACCGTATTCTATAAATTATGCATTAGAAATGGAACGGGTCAAAACATCTTTTCAAACAGAAATTGCAACGGCCCATGAACCGGAAAAGGCCGTATTAACACAGCAACGGGATCTTGCTGTGGCAAAACTTGCAAGGGCCATGAAGGCTGAACATGCTGAAAAATCTTTTATGGGTCGTATCGGTAAAGTTGTGGCGCCGATTTTTGAACCCCTCGGCATCGACTGGCGCGGAAGTGTAGCCCTTCTCACCGGCTTTGTGGCAAAAGAAATCGTTGTCAGTACCATGGGAATACTTTATGCTGCTGACGGAAATGAGGATTCGGAAGCCCTTAAAAATGCACTCTTATCCTCCGATATGACGCCCCTTGGGGCCCTGGCGATGATGGTTTTTGTCCTATTGTACATGCCGTGTCTCGCAACATTGGCCGCCATCAAACGTGAAACCGCATCCTGGAAATGGATGACTTTCAGTATTTCATACAGTACCATCCTTGCATGGACCGCCGCCTTTATCGTCTATCAGGGCGGGAAAATAATATGGGCATAAATCCATTGAACCGTTCTTAACCCGAAAGAATAGATCCAGGTAACACAAGAGGCAGATAATATGCCGAATTTTGAACCCCCCTTCATTAAAACCTTCGACAAAGGGATTCTGGCTGGAAAGATTGAAGCGGCCTATGAGATTTTAAAATCTTGCACCCTCTGTCCCAGAAGATGTCAGGTGGATCGGCTGGCCGGGGAAACCGGTATATGCAAAACAGGCCCCAAAGCCTATGTCTCCAGTTTCAATCCTCACTTTGGAGAAGAGGCTCCCTTGGTGGGACGCCGGGGGTCCGGTACGATTTTTTTTACCCACTGCAACCTGTTGTGCAACTTCTGCCAGAATTATGATATCAGTCACCTGGGTCACGGTGAAGCCGTATCCAGCGATCAGCTTGCAGGTATCATGCTTCATTTGCAAAATGACGGCTGCCACAATATTAATTTCGTTACCCCGTCCCATGTGGTACCCCAGATCCTCTCCGCTTTGGAAATTGCCATAGAAAAGGGTCTTTCAGTGCCCTTGGTTTACAACACCGGAGGGTATGATTCGGTTGAAACGTTGAAACTGCTCGAGGGGGTCTTCGATATCTATATGCCGGATTTCAAATTTTGGGATCCTGAGGTGGCGAAAGCCACCTGCAACGCCGAAGATTACCCGGAGGTGGCTCAAAAAGCCCTGATCGAGATGCACCGGCAGGTGGGTGATCTTATGGTCGATGATGCCGGCATCGCCCGGCGCGGGATTTTGCTCAGACACCTGGTCCTGCCCCATGGACTTGCAGGCACCCGAGAAATAATGAAATTTATTGTACGCAAAATTTCATTGAACACCTACGTCAACATCATGCCCCAATACAGACCCTGCGGCCGGGCCGGTGAGGTAGCGGGACTGTCTGTTCATCTGTCACAAAAGGATTATAAAAAAGCTTTACAGGCAGCCAAAGAAGAGGGTATTGAAAGGCTTGACAACCGAGAGCGTCGATTTATTGTGTGGTAATCGGCTTCAGAATCCAATGAAAAATTATTCATGGACAACATTTTTTTTCCTACTGGTTTTTACCGGGGTGGCTTCGGCGGAACGTTTGGCGGTAGCCGTGTCGGTGGCCAACATCCGTTCTGGTCCCGGAAAAAATCATGAGATCTTGTGGGAAGTGGAAAAATACCATCCCATCGATGTGTTTCAAACGTCGGGACAATGGTATCATTTTCGTGATTTTGAAGACGACAAAGGGTGGATCCACAATTCGCTTGTGGGGAAAATTCCGTCGGTGATTACCCAAAAAGAAGATTGCAACATTCGATCGGGCCCCGGAGAAAGTTTTGAAATTTTGTTCACCGTTGAAAAAGGGGTTCCGTTTAAGGTAATAAATCGAAAAAACAGCTGGATTCGCATTGAGCACGCCGACGGGGACACGGGGTGGATCTATCAATCTCTGGTATGGTAAACAGACCGGTTGTCCGGGCTGTTTTAGAATGAATGATCACCCTGAAGGGAATCGGCTTTTCAGAAAGCAAGATGCGCAAAAAAATGATGATAAATCAAAAGGATACGCAAAAAAAATTGGTTGTGGGTATCGGTTCGGCCCTTATCGATATTCTTGCCCACGAAGACGATGAATTTTTAGCGAGAACCCTTGCCGTTAAAGGTGGAATGAAATATGTGGACAGGGAGTTCATTGAATTGGCCGTGTCCCAAACCTCTAAAAAACCGACCATCATGCCCGGTGGGTCGGCGTGCAACACGGTGATCGGCATCGGCAGGCTCGGAGGATCGGCTCGTTTTGTCGGCAAGAGCGGCAATGGCGAAATGGCCCGCCTGTTTGAAACAGATCTGAAAAACAGCAACGTCGACCCTGCCCTTTTTAAATCACCGTCTCCCACCGGCAGGGTGCTGTCCATTATCACACCCGATGCACAGCGGTCCATGTTAACCTTTCTCGGCGCCGCCTCAGAAACGCAACCTGAAGAAATTACTGAAAATTGTTTTGAAAACGCTGCGATTGTTCATATTGAAGGGTACCTTCTTTTTAACGAAGATCTGATCATGGCAGCCCTAAAGGGTGCAAAAGCCGCCGGCGCACGGGTCTCTTTGGATCTTGCCAGCTTTACGGTTGTTGAGGCGTCTAAAACATTTCTGAAAAAAATTGTAAAAGATTTTGTTGACATTTTGATTGCCAATGAGGATGAAGCCAAAACATTTACCGGCCACGGGGACGAAACAAAAGCGATGAGATCCCTATCTGACTGCGCACAGATTGCGGCCCTAAAGGTTGGGGAACGCGGCAGCTTTATTTCCCATGACGGAAAAATCATAGATATTGACGCCATGGGCAGCGGTGCTGCTGTGGATACCACCGGAGCCGGTGATCTCTGGGCATCTGGTTTTCTCTTTGGGCTGGTTAACGGTTATGGCCTCGAAAAATGCGGTAAACTTGGATCTGCTTGTGGTTACGAAGTGTGCCAGGTCGTGGGAGCGAACATCCCCGAAGAAGGCTGGCAGAGAATTAAAAAATTGCTGGAGGAATAATGGCCAAAAAAAGGATATCCCGATCTCGAAAAAGAGACCTCGCCGCCCCTGACGAATTTATAACATTCTGGACAAAATCCATCGATTTTGCTGAAAAAAACAAAATGGCGGTTTCATGTGCCCTGGGACTTGTCATGGTTTGTATTGTTGCTGTATCGGGGTTTTTATATTTTTTAAAAAAATCCGAAGACACGGCATCTGCCCTGCTTCAACAAAACATTGCCCAATACCAGATGCTTCTTAAAAATACCGGACCGGAGAAGGCTTATTTGGCGGTTGGAAAGGATTTTCAATCGATGATTGAAAAATACCCGGGCAGGACGGGTGGAAAACATGCAGGACTCATATACGCCAATATTTGTTACACCGCCAAAGATTATGACAATGCCATAGAACTTTACAAAACATCCCTTGAAAATTTCAATGGGGAACCGTTTATAAAAAATCTCATTATTAACAGCCTGGGATATTCCTACACCATGAAAAAAGATTACAAAACCGCAGCCAAATATTTTGAAATGATTATGTCAACGCCGGATTACAGCATTAAAGATGAAGCCCTTTTCAATTTAGGAGAGATTTATGATGCCATGGGTGATACTGTAAAAAGCATCGATGCGTTTAAGGAAATTTTATCCGACCATGCCGGATCGATATATATTGAAATTGCAAAAGAAAAGGTGGCCGGTCAGATGCAGGGTTAAAATTCCCCCTAAAAAAAATGGTCAACCGGTTTTAAGCCGATTGACCATTAAGAAGGAAAACTGATGAAGAAATTATTAGGTTGCAAATAGAACATGCAAGGTTCTTGCCAAAATTATAATTAAAGCCTGAAAAACTTTGATCAATTAAACTTATATAATTATTATAGCATGTTATATCAAAAACTTTTTGAGATGTTCCCCGCTGCGTTTCGTTTTAACCCCACCCTCTAGATCCGGAATCGTTCAAAATTTTGAATGCCGCCCAACAACGATCGTTTTAACATATCGATTTAACAGAAAATAACGCCAAATCCATCCGATTCAAGTTTTTGAACCCCTTAAAACTCAAAATAGGATATCCATTTAAAATAATAAGAAAAAAATGATTATTTTCTTTGATTCAAACTTTTGAACCGACGTCCAATTTCAACTTTTTTATTTTCCAGTTAAGCCCGCTTTTGCCAATGCCGAGCAATTCGGCCGCCTGGGATTGAACATTATTTGTCAATTTCAAAGCCCTTACGATCATCCTTTTTTCGATCATCGTAAGGGTTTCATCCAATTTTGCACTGGAAGGTATTCCTTCAATATGAAGCGTGTTATAAACATTGCTTCTAAATTCCTTGGGAAGATCTGAAACCTGAATGGTATTGCTTCGACACATCACCATGGCCCGTTCAATGACATTCTCCAACTCACGAACATTTCCGGGCCAGCTGTAATCGAAAAAAAAACGTTCAACTTCCGGATCAAGACCGGTTACCGGTGTACCGGATTTATCTTTCTCTCCATATTTATGGATAAAATGATCCGCCAGCAGGTGAATATCTTCCCGACGGTTTCTTAAAAGAGGCAGGACAATATGTACAACATTCAACCGATAATAAAGATCTTCTCTGAATCGTCCTTGAATCATTTCATCTTTAAGTCTCTTATTAGTAGCCGCAATAATACGGATATCGACAGAAATCGGCTTTATCCCTCCAACCCTTTCAAAAACTCTTTCTTGGAGGACCCGTAAAAGTTTCACCTGTAAATTTTGTGAAAGTTCGCCGATTTCATCGAGAAAGAGGGTGCCCCCGTCAGCCAATTCAAAACGGCCTTTCCGCCGGGCTACTGCACCGGTAAATGCCCCTTTTTCATGGCCAAAAAGCTCACTCTCAAGAAGCGTCTCTGCCAGAGCGCTGCAGTTCACCGCAACAAACGGTTTATCCCGCCGCAGGCTGTTAAAGTGGATCGATTTTGCCACCAGTTCTTTCCCGGTACCGCTTTCTCCTTCGATCAAAACCGTGGTGGTGGCGGGTGCCACTTTTCGAATCGTTTCGAAAACATCCTCCATCACCTTGCTTTTTCCAATAATATTTCCGAAACTGTACTTTGATTCCACGGCATTTCTGAGTTGCCGGTTCTCTTTGACCATACGGTACATGCCGATGGCCTTATTGACATACAAAATCAGCCGGTTATTATCGAAGGGCTTGAGAATATAACTGTAGGCCCCTTTCTGCATGGCCTCAACAGCTTTATCCACGGTACCGTGAGCGGTCATCATAATGACGGGAAGATCCTTGTCTTTGTCCTTGATTTTCTCCAGGAGTTCAATCCCGTCCATTTTGGGCATTTTCATATCGGTAAGGACGAGATCAACGTCGATATTTTTCAGTATTTCAAGGGCCTCATAACCGCTGTTTCCACAAAAGGTTTCGAACCCCTCTTCTTCGAGAACCGCACTTAATATCCGCGGATAATTCTTTTCATCATCAACGATCAGGATGGTTTCCATGCCTATACTCCCTGTTTTACAGGCAATTCTACTTTAACCCGGGCGCCGGCACCCGGTCTTGTGCGAATCTGGACGTTTCCGCTGTGGGATTCAATAATATTTTTTACAATACCTAGCCCCAAACCGGTTCCTTTGGCTTTGGTGGTAAAAAATGGATCCCATATTTTTCCCATAACATCTTGGGGAATCCCTTCCCCTTCATCTTCAAAAAATATTTTTACCGTATTGTCGGTGGATTGTATTGCAACGCGTATTTTACCGCCCTCGGGCATGGCCTGCATGGCATTGATTAAAATATTTAGGAATGCCTGATACAGCATATCGGAATCGGCGGTTATCTCCGGAATATTATGGTCATAATGTTTTTCAACCCTATAGCCTTCCTGTTCAATGTGTGATGCCAAAAAATTAATGTTTTTCTCGAGAATATCCTCCACATTGCAGGCCATCATATTTGGAATTCTGGGTTTCGCAAAATTTAAAAAATCGGTGATAATATTATTTAAACGGACGGATTCTTCGATGATGATATCTGGAATAGTATTCGAAGGATCGTACCCGGCCATTTTTTTCTTTAAGAGTTCGGATGAGCTTTTGATAATACCCAATGGATTCCGAATTTCATGGGAAATCCCTGCAACCATTTCTCCCAATGTCGACAAATGTTCTGCCCGGCTTAACTTCTCTTTGAGCTTGAGTCGCTCTTGGGCGCGCTTTTCAATGATACTTTCCCCCCGTTTGACCACAAACAGAAGGGCCAAAAACAGCGCCCCCATGACCACCGAGCTGGTGGTAATAACACGGATCTGAAAATCGAAAATTGCCTTATAGTCCTCTGTTAAATCCTGAACGATTTCTGCGACACCCAGGACCGGACCGGATATCCTTGAAAGGGGTTGCTCTGCCCGCAGGGGGGCAATTGTAATTAGCCGACTGTTTTGGGGAATTCCGAGCAAGATTCGGAACCAGTTACCGCTTTGAACCAGCTTTGAAGTCGACCGGCCTAAAATGGCATCCTCATATCCTTTGCCCCCCGAATTTTCTTTGCCGATCAATGAGTGGTCAAAACTGTAGGATATGGTGTTGTCCATATCGTATATGTTGACCATATCGACCTTGAAGCTGTGGAGGGTGCTTCTAACGACTTTGTCCATCCGTTCAAATTGTTCTTGATCACTGAGGCGAATCTTGCCGAATTTCAATGCCACCGGAATAATGAACTGCAAAAACACCTGGTGATTCAGATTCTCGATCAGAAGGCTGGCGTAGTCTTCACTTTTTTTTTGCTGCATGGTCTTTGCCCAGTGGGTATTGAGCAAAGAGAGGGCCAGCGTTCCAAGGAATATTACTATCAGGCTTGTAAACGTAAAATATTTGACCAGCCTGAACGGTTTGATTTTTTCTTCTGCGGTTTGGAGGTTCATAAACTAAGGCTAACGGCTCGGTATGAGAATATCGGAAATCGGCACGGGAATATCTTAATCTAAATTGAAAAGAACATTCCAATGCAGTAAAAAATAACCTTCTCGAATTTCGTTCCCTTAAAGATTCTTTGATTGCGCCGTGACCGGGTTAGCAGCGGGTGCGAAACTCGAAAGACAGTATAATCCGAAAAAATATATACGGAAACAGATCGCTAAAGTCAAGGTAATGCTTTATTTTCATTGACAGTATAACTATTTAGTTTCCATCCATAAATGGCCCTTTTTGCCCGGATCTGCGTTCTCCGCGGGTTTCCGGCTGCGGCATACAGGAAGTATGCCTCACCGAAAACCCTTGTGCGGCCTTGATCCGGGCAAAAATTGCTCATTTATGAATTGAAAACGGAACGTGTCCATTTAACAATTATGGATGGGCATTATTTAGCTTTCAGTGATAAGGGACCGGAACAAACATTTTTTTAAGAATTGTTTTATTGTCACATGTTTTCAATATTATATAATACCATATATAGTAAATTAATTGTCAAAACCACCAAATAAAGTAATTAATTAAAATTTATCTATAATTATGCATAAAAGTTCTTGAACTTAACCATAATTTAAGGTAATATTGTAAAAAAAACAATGGCAACCGGAATTTCTGGAACCATTATGTTTGGTGGAATTTTACAAATCTTCTAAAAAGGCTTCTTAATGATAGGAAACCATTTAAAAAAAATCAGAGAGTCTTTACTGATGAGCAAGACCGAACTGGCCAGAAAGGCGGCCGTGTCTCCCATTACCATTGCCCGCATCGAAAAAGGGATGCCGTGCCGACTTGAAACTCAGCGCAAGATTATTTTGGCCCTGGGTTTCGATCTTTCTGATAAAGATAAAATTTTTGGTGACTAAGAATTTATTATGTTTTTTGGGAAAAAAAATCATCTTATCGGCCTGGACATCGGCTCCAGGACTATAAAGGTCGCTGAAGTCGTCGACACCAAAACAGGATCCACCCTAAAAACCTTCAACTCCATCGATATTGAACCCGAACTCATCGAAGAAGGTTCCATTAAAGATCCCGAAACTGTCGCCGAGTATATTCGAGAACTCTTTAAAAGCGCCAAACTAAAAGAAAAGAACGTCGCCATCTCCATCGGCGGTTATTCGGTGATTGTAAAAAAGATCAACGTCCAGACCATGACGGAAGACGAATTGCACGAAACCATTCATTTTGAAGCGGAACAGTATATTCCATTCGATATCAACGATGTTAATTTGGATTTTCAAATCCTGGGAGAAAGTGAACACAATCCCAACCAGATGAGCGTCCTGCTGGTGGCCGCAAAAAAAGAGATGGTGAATGAATATATCAACCTTGTCCAGATGGCCAACCTGAACACCTGCATCATCGATGTTGACGCTTTTGCCCTACAAAATATTTTTGAATTCAACTATACCCCTGAAGATGAACATGTGGCCCTGATCGATATCGGTGCCAGCAAGACATCTTTAAATATTCTAAAAGGTAATTCTTCTGCATTTATGCGGGATGTTTCCCTTGGATCCGCACAAATCAACGAGAAGATCGTTTCACTGGTCGATTGTTCCTTAGAGGAAGCCGAAAGCATTAAATTTCAGCAACAATCAGACATCATCTCCCTTGAAGATTTAAAAAAAATTGTTTCATCTGTGGTGGCGGACTGGTGCACTGAAATAAAGCGTGCCCTGGATTTCTTCTATTCCACATATCCCGAACATCAAATAACCAGTTTTGTCCTCAGCGGTGGCGGTGCCAATATTAAGGAGTTTCGACACATTTTGGCAGATGAAACATCCGCTGAAGTCGAAGTCATCAATCCTTTTAAAAATTTCTCAGCCGACACCAGCCGTTTTGACGCGTCCTATCTTGAAAAAATAGCACCACAGGCTGCCATCTGCATGGGGCTTGCCATACGAAAAATTGGTGACAAATGATACGAATTAACCTGCTCCCTTATCGTGCAGCACAGAAAAAAGAAAATATCCGCAGGCAGATCAGTATATTTGTCCTGGCTGTTATCATGGTTGTGGGAATCCTTGTCTATTATAACATGAGTTTGAACAGCGATATCGATGCCCTGAACACCCAGATAAAAAACACAAAATCAATGTTGGCCCAGGTCGAAAAACAAGCCAGACAGGTCGACGAAATAAAAAAGGCCTTCGACAGATTAAAACAAAAGACCGATGTTATAAAGAACCTGGAAACGAATCGAAATATTGCCGTCCAACTACTTGACAATATGACAATACTGGTGGCTGAAAAGGTCTCTGTCTCTTCATCGGAAGCATCGGCAGACAGCGACATCAAGCCCGTAAAACGGTTATGGTTCAACAATTTTCAGGAAAATGGAGACCAAATCGAACTTCAGGGAATTGCCTTGGACAATAAAACCATTGCTGATTTTATGAGCCGTCTGGAAGCCTCCGACTTTTTTATGAATGTCAATTTAAAGACCATAAAACAACAAAAGATAAACGAATTAAATCTAAAAAGTTTTGAAATTATCTGCACCAGGATCTCCGGGAACCCATCGGAAAAGAAAAAATAAAACCGGTCCATGGTATCGTAATAACGATGAAAAAAATCGAACTTTCCAATTTATCAGAATGGTTTTTTGAAAATATCGACAAGATAGGAAAGCTGTCCAAGCTTTACAGGATTCTGTTGAGTTTGGGGATCCTCGCTGCGCTCATTGGCCCCTTTTTCTACTTCTCCTTTTTGCCCAAACTCAATACCATCGAAGAATTGAAAAAGGAGCAAGAATCCTTAGAGACCCGACTCGTCCGGGCAAGGGCAAAGGCCGGACAGCTTAAACATTTGCAGGCTAAGCTCAAAGAGGCGGAGATTGAATTCAAGATTGTAAGGAAAAAACTCCCTGAAAAAAAAGAAATACCGTCTCTGCTGTCGAACATTTCAAGGTCTGGCCGGGATGCCGGTCTAGAATTTATTCTGTTTCAACCACAGCCTGAACGAAACAAAGATTTCTATGCTGAAATTCCGGTATTGATTATGGTCACAGGCAGTTATCACAATGTCGCCCTCTTTTTTGACAAGTTGGCAAGGTTATCCAGGATTGTAAACATAGAAAACATTAAAATGACCACCGCCAAGGGCGGCAACACACTCACAACATCATGTACGGCGATCACTTACAGGTTCATTGAAACGGAGCAAAAAAAAGCTTCATGAGCCGATGCATCAAAAAAACACGATAACTCATGGATAAACATCTTGTTTTCATACGCAGCATTGTCTGCATCGCCTGTTTTTTTACCCTATTGTGGGGGTGTGAAAAGCAAGAGGAACCGCCACAGAAATCACGGGAAATCACGAAAAAGATCATTATCGCAGAACCGGCGGCCCCAAAAATCTCAACCGCCGGAAAAGATGGCGGTTGAAAAACCCGCCCCGATAGAAGAGACGGCGGCCGCCACGCCCGAATCCGGACCTCAGCCCCCCAAACAGCCTGTGGACGCAACGCCAAAAAACGTCGTTGCAACAATGCCCCCCAACTCTCAAACGGTTGAAAAACCGGACGGGGCCAGATCGGTTTCCACAAAAACAGCGAAGATGCCCACACCGGAAACCCCACCTCAGGTTCCTAAACAAAACCCTGATACAGCCCCCAAAACCATCGTCGCTTCGGTATCTCCCGAAAGGCCCAAAATCGAAACCCCGGAAATATCCGATTTATACAATCCCGAAGGAAAGCTGAATCCATTTGAACCCCTCTTTAGAAAAGAACCTGAATCCATACCCATGAGGAAGAAAAAATCAAAAAGACGGACGCCCCTTACCCCCCTTGAAAAGATAGATTTAAGCCAGCTGAAGCTTTCGGCAGTTATACTCGCACCCAGTGGAAACAGAGCCCTGGTTCAGGAAACCTCCGGAAAAGGATATATCGTCAAAAAAGGCACATATATTGGAATCTACTCCGGCAAAATCGTTGAGATATTAGAGGATCAAGTCATTGTTGAAGAAGAGGTTGAAGATATTTATGGCAAGGTTTCTATCGTTAAAAAATCACTTAAACTCCAGAAACCTCCCGGAGAATAGCATGAATTATGAAATGAAAAAATGGTTTAAAATTGGAACACTCGGTTTCTTTTTGCTCGCTCTGCTGACCCTGTCTGCAGGGTGTGCTTCCAACACCACGGCCGTCAAAGAAACCCAAAAACCCACCGTCGAATCTGTCCAAACCAAACGGATCACCCAAATAAGCATTGCCGAAGATTCCGAGTCAAGTATCGTCAAGATCGGGGGAAATCAGGTGCTGTCCTATACCTCGGTTAAACAACCGTTTCCCCTGGGTGTTCTCCTTTATTTCCCTGAAACCGCCCTGGACAATATCCAATCGAATTTTTCACCGGAGAGCGATATTGTCGCCGGGATAACATCTTCTGAACTTGCGGCCAAGACGCATGCATCCAAAATTGAAATCTCATTAAAAAAAGATATTTCATACGAAGTCGTCCGCGAAGATACAGCCCTTAAAATAGTGTTCAAAAAAACACCGTCTGGGATGGTTGCCCCCAAACCGGAATTAGAAAAAGAAGAACCGGCCGAGGACACATCCATAGCCCATGGAAAACAACCTGCCGCCGCTGATCAAAAGATATTAACGGCTCAAACAAAAGCCCGTGAAATTGTCCCATCGGACGTCAAAGAAAATTCTCCGGCATGGATTAATCGAATCGATTTTTCCAGTGAAACAGCCGGCCAATCGACGATTATTATCGGAACCACGACCCCGGTGAAATACGATCTGAAGAAAATCAGCGATAAAAAACTCCTCCTCAATCTTTATCCTTCAAAGCTTCCGGATTATCGTCAACGGCCATTGGTTACCACACGTTTTCAAAGTGCCGTGGATCGGATAACCCCTTTCCAGACCCCGGCCATGAAAAATACGTCCGGGTTTGCCATCGATCTCCGGGATTCTGTGCCCTATTTTATCGAACAGACGGACAACCTGATTCTGGTTCATTTTGAAGCCTCTTCCGTGCCCCCCAAGCCCCTGGAAACCGCCGGGCTTCCACCCTGGAAAAACGTTATGTCACACGGGGTTGATAAAACAGACGCCCCGGCACCCAAACCGTCTGAACACAAAAAAATTAGATCTCAAACCGTAAAATACACCGGCGAAAAGATCGCTATCAATTTTTTCGAAACCGACATTAAAAATGTTTTTCGCATCTTAATGGATGTGAGCGGAAAAAACTTCGCCATTGACAAAGATGTATCCGGACAAGTGACCTTGGCATTTGACAAGCCAGTGCCCTGGGATCAGGTCCTTAATGTAATTTTGAAAATGAACCGGCTGGGGATGGTTTTCGAAGGAGACATCATTCGCATTGCGACCCTTAAAACCCTCAACGTGGAAGAAGCGGAACGACAGGCAAAACTCGTGGCCGTACAAAAGCTTGAGGACCAAAAAAAAGCTCTGGAACCCCTGTTAACAGAATACATTCCGGTGAACTATGCCAATGCAAAAACGGATGTGCTACCCCAGATTATACTCACCGAAGGGCGGGGCACCATCAGCGTGGATGAACGCAACAATCAAATTATCATGACGGATGTGGCAGAAAAAATACAAAAAGCCAAAGAAACCGTCAAGCAAATCGACAAGGTAACGCCCCAGGTCATTATTGAAGCTCGGATTGTGGAAGTTTCCGACAGCTTTTCCCGAGAATTCGGGACAGCATGGTCGATCGCCGGTACAAAGCAAGATACGCTTGGTGGGTCTTTAGGTTATGATATGGCAGCATTTAACCCGCCAACAAAGGGTCTTGCGTCTGCCGGACAAATCGGATTTGAATTTTCCAGACTGGTCGGCGACCAATTCGGAGTACTGGACGCAAGGCTCATGGCTTCAGAATCTGAAGGCGCGGTCAAGATAATTTCCGCTCCGAAAATTTTAACCCTTGACAACAAACCGGCGAAGATCAAGCAGGGATTGGCCTATCCTTATAACAAGCTGGATGCCGACGGGAATACTACAACGGAGTGGAAAGACATTGCCCTTGAGCTGGAAGTGACCCCCCATGTAACCCCGGACAGCCGAATTACAATGAAAATCACCATAAAAAACAATGAAATCGGAGAGATTATCAACAATGAGACGTCATTTACCACCAAGGAGGCCTTTACCGAACTGCTGGTGGATGACGGGGATACAATCATTATCGGCGGCATCAGAAAAACGAGAAAAGCCACGGGTGAAAGCGGTGTCCCGTTTCTAAATCAAATACCGGTGGTCGGCTGGCTCTTCAAAACAAAACAAAAAACCGATGAAAAACAGGAACTTTTGATCTTTATCGCCCCCAGAATCGTTCAGCTCGAACAGGTGGATACCCAGAAGTGATACAGAGTTTTTTACTCTAAATACTTTATTTTTTGAACCGCTTTTTCCGCTTGTCTGGCCAGAGCACTTTTGGGCGCAAGTTCCTCAACTTTTTTATACGCATTCAGCGCGCTTTCATAGTCATGCAATAACGTGTACCCCGTGGCAAGATCGAAATATAATTGGGCCTCGCGCGGATACTCTGTTACAGCGCTTTCAAGTACTTCAACACCCTCCGGAATCCTTCCCATGGCCATGTAAGTCAGGCCGAGACCCCGCAGCGCATTGATAAATTTCGGTGCAATTTCAAGGGCCTCGAGGTAATATTTTTCAGCGGATTCGTATGCCTTTTTGTTATAGTATGCCCATCCTATATTCGATAGGGGGAAATGGGGTGAAGCGTAGACCAGGCTTCCTGCGACCTCTTTGAAATACGCAATGGCTGTATCCCATTCCTCTTTGTCGAGATATACGGTCCCCAGGTTATTCTTTGCAGACGCGTAATCCGGTTTAAGGGCCAAGGCTTTTTTAAAGTGAGTGATTGCAAGATCCGGTTTTTTTTTGGCTTTGTAAGTGAGGCCCAGATCGTTCTGCAGAAAAGGATCGTCCGGATAGAGGGATTCGGCTTTTAGAAACTCCTTCAGCGCTTCTGTATAATCCCCCTGCCTAAAATATACTTCACCAAGATTCCTTGCCGCCTCTCCCTGTTTTTTTCGCACCTGCAGGTTTGACGTACACGCTATGGTGCAAATCGCCATAATCGCAAGAAATGTCCACCCAAGTCGAAAGTTCCGCATCTTTTTTCCCTTGTAACACAAAACAGTTCCCAAATGTCCTTTTACAAATTCATCAAAACGGCGATTTGTCAACCCAATTGTCATTCAACTTGAACATCATGAGATTTATGCCTTTATTTGTTAAAAGCTCAACAACCCCTTCATGCAGAGGAACCTTTACCAAAAGGGTCTCCGGTGTTTTGGCATCGTCGATTAAAAATCCGGGGATGGTGAGGGTGGTATTGTGTCCGGCGGATCTCTTGGCGGCCAAAAAACTGGGATTCTCGGTAAAGGAAGCATCCATTGCAGCGAGAAGACGCGACGAGATCACATCCAAAGTATCGCTATCTTTTACCTGGATGATGTTGCGGCCTGATTTTTTTATGGCTTGAACCGCATCCCCATAAAATTCTCCGAAGTCGATAAAAAACGAAGTTCCGCTGTCATGGGTAGCAAGATTTGAAACCGCTTCAATGGTAATCCCTGCATACTCAAATGAAATTGTCTCGTTGGGTTGGTATCGATACCCCATGGCCCTTAAAAAATTGCTGACATACATTTTATGATTCGAGGCATCGAGGACATGTATCTCCTCGAGCGCTCGCTTGTATTGGGACGCTTTTGATTCTCGGTCGGCGGAAATTTTTCCTTTGAGAACCTCCTTGATAACAATACCTTTTTGGTCCAAATAGCGAATGATGGACGTCGGTGTCCGCTCTTTTTGACCATCGATCAGCGTTATGCAAAGATAGCGCTTTTTTTCCTCGGACGGATCGGCTTGCTCCATGATCCACATTCCCCGGACTTCGATCTTAACGCCACGATCCGACAGAGACAAACGGCTCTTGACAACCTTATTTTCAAAGCGACCCAAAACAGCATCGAAGATTTGTTCCACAGAATCCCCGGGTCCTGTTGTGACAATATGCACATCTTTCCAAAAAGATTCGGCCATTTTAATTTCTGAAGCCTGATTGTCGGCATTCATTGGAAAGAACACCCGGGTGCCGTCTCTGAGCTCCATGAAAGGGGACCGGGAAAGATCGACCTTTGCATCTTCCCAACCCAAACGGGGAAAGTAGTAAACGCCTTTATTAAAAAATTTAGCATCCAAGGCCCAAGCGACCTTTGATAACGGAGATTCTGTCTGTTTCTCTGTATTTTTTGCCGAGGTGGGAATCGGTGTTTTCTGATCCCCGGTGATCAAAGGGCCGATTTCGGCTGTTTTGTCATGCTGGGTTGCCTGCTCAAACAGAGACGGAAACCATGGCTGGCTTTGAATTTTTGGATCAGGGATACGGATCACCTGCCCCACATAAATGCGGTTCAGATTTTTAATTTTGGGATTCATCACCCTGAACAATTTCATCCCCTGTTCATAGGCGTGGGAACCATAACCTTCAAACTGTCTGGAAATTAGCATGGAAATAAAATCCCCTTTTTGGACCCGATATGGGGACGAATACTTTTCAAGGGCTTCAGACATGCGGGAATCGGCCAGGAATGGAATGGTAACAATCTCCGGGGATTGTTCCGACAGAGGGTCCCGGCGGACTTTCTTAAGCGGAATAAGGATCTCCTGCCCCGGACGAATTCTGTCGATGTCATGAACGTGGGGATTCAATCGTTCGAATATCCGTAAAAATTCCGGATAATCCTTATGGGAAATCTCCCCTTTTTGCCTGAAAAGTTTAATGATCCAATCATTTTTTTTTACAACATACGGATCACAGAGTATGTCCCAGCCCCTGTCGTACCGGACAACGTAGTGTTTGTTTATAAAAGCGCAATACCCGGGACGGATAACAATCAGACATGCTAAAATGAGTATCGAGCAACAGACGGATGTTAAACACACGTCGTGGGTCTTCATGCCTTCAACACCTTTTTGAGACTCAAACGCGCTGCGACCTCCTCGGATATCCGTTCGACAAAATAATCGAACGCTGCACCCTGCAATGGTTTCCCCGGAGCAGGGACCTTTGGGAGATCCTTTGGGTGAAGGTAAACAGGCGAATTCATAAGTGCCGGGTCCGGAACAATTTCGAATTCTGCAGGAAAGCTATTTTCAAAATACATCTCCTGAAAACCTGAAAATTTGAGTGCATGCGCTGTCGAATCAACCACGGCGACATCATTGTTTCCGACAATTTCCTGCTTTCGAGCTTCCACCAGGCCGGCAAGAGATTCTCCACCATGGGTGCAGGCAATATGCCCGTTCCGGTTGGCCAAAAGTTCCCAGTCCATGATGGACTGTTCAGAAACCTCCACAAAAAATACATTCTGCCTGTCCGACATCCGGTTATAAGAATCCACCAGATGAATCACTCTCGGCATTGAAACAGGATTGCCGATCATGGCAGCCTGGGCAACACTGGGCTTGACGGTCACCGGTCTAAACTTCCGTTTCCCAGAATCCGGTTCGAGGTAATATCGGTAAACAGGGTTGGCATGTTGAGACTGAACGCCCAATATTTTCGGCAAAGACGTTATGATACCGATCTCATAAAATTTTAAAAACCCGCTGATCACGGCGGTAATATTGCCGGCGTTACCAATGGGTACAACCACCACCTTATTTTCCATGTCGTATTCAAAGGATTGCGCAAGTTCATATGAATACGACTCCTGTCCAAGTATCCGCCAGGCATTTTTAGAGTTGAGAAGTGCCACATTATAATTTTCCGACAGGGCTTCAACAACCTTCATACAATCGTCAAAAACACCCGGAATCTCGAACACCCAAGCACCGCTTCCTAAAGGCTGAGACAGCTGTTGGGGGGTAACCTTCTTGTGGGGAAGGAGCACGGCAGACTTAACATGGGGTTGAAGATAGGACGCATATAAGGCCGCAGCAGCGGAGGTGTCGCCGGTAGACGCACATATGGCCAATACGTCGGAAACATGACCTTTTTGAACCAAAAAATGGATATAGCTCAAGGCACTGGCCATCCCCCGGTCCTTAAAGGAGGCACTGGGGTTTTGGCCGTCATTCTTAAAGTAGAATCTGACACCGGCCTTCTGTTGCAAAAAATCATTTGCCTCAACAATGGGTGTGTGTCCTTCCCCCAGATAAATCACCGAGTCGAGGGGTATCACCGGTCCGATAAATTCATGATACAGATAGATCCCCTTTAACCCTGGAATGGTCAGCATCTTGCGATAGTCAAAAATTTTTCGCCAGAACTCTCCGGGAATTTTTTTTAAACCCTCGAAATTGAGGTCATAAATGAGCAGCACTTGTGCGCAATCCGGGCATGTATAGAGTAATTTATCAATTCCGTATTGTTGAGCACAGCCCAGGCATCGATAAATCAGTTCGCCCTCATGCTGGGGAATTATAAAGTTTTGAATTTCTTTTGGAAAATTTTCTGGTTTCACGGTACGAGTCTTTCCATTCCCCCCATATAGGGTCTTAAGGCCTCGGGAATAATCACGGATCCGTCAGCCTGTTGAAAGTTTTCAAGTACTGCGGCAAAGGTCCGTCCAACGGCAAGACCCGATCCGTTGAGGGTATGGACAAGTTCTGTCCCTTTTTGCCCTTTTCTTTTGAATCGAATTTTTGCCCGCCGGGCCTGAAAGCTTTCAAAATTGCTGCACGACGAAATTTCTCTGTAGACCCCTTGTGCGGGCATCCATACTTCAATATCGTATGTTTTTGCTGCAGAAAAGCCCAGGTCGCCGGTGCACAAATTGATAACCTGATACGGAAGCCCGAGAATTTTTAATATTTTTTCGGCATTGCTTAAGAGGGTCTCGAGCGCGTCATAAGACGTCTCCGGTCGGGTGAACTTCACCAGCTCGACCTTGTTGAACTGATGCTGCCGGATCAAGCCCCGGGTATCCTTGCCATAGGAACCTGCTTCCGAACGAAAACACGGGGTATACGCCGCATAGAGAATCGGCAACCTGTCTTCTTCCAGAACTTCACCTTTATGGATATTGGTAACAGGGACTTCCGCCGTCGGAACCATAAAATAATCCCACCCTTCCAGCTTGAAAAGGTCCTCTTCGAATTTCGGCAACTGACCGGTGTTGGTCATACTGTCCCGGTTTACCATAAATGGGGGGAGTATTTCTTTATAACCGTGTTCAATGGTATGGATGTCCAGCATAAAATTTATCAGCGCCCTTTCCAGCCTTGCACCGGCCCCCAGATAGAGTGGAAAACGTGCACCGGTAATTTTGGATGCTGTTTCAAAATCCAATATCTTAAGGTTTTCGCCCAAAGTCCAGTGAGGCAGCGGCTCGAAATCGAAATCCGGAGGAGTGCCCGTCTTTTTTAGAACCGGATTTTCAGAACTGTCCTTGCCGATGGGAACGGACGTGTGGGGCAAATTGGGCAACCCAAAAAGAATCTGGTTTATCTTTTCTTCATTTTCGGTCAAATGAAGCTCCAGGGTTTTGATTCTCCCGCCAACTTCCCGCATCTCGATCACAAGATCATCCGCATCTTCACCATTTTTCTTCAGGGCAGCGATTTTCTCGGAGACAACATTCCGGCGATGTCTTAAATTTTCAATCTCCAGCAGGAGAGACTTGCGTTGGGCATCGGAATCTTTCAACGTTTCCAGATCCGCTGTTTCCCCTCTGTTTGCCAGCGAGTCTTCTATTTTTTCCAGATTTTGTCTTACAAACTTGATTTCCAGCATATCGGTTTTAATATTCCTTTAAATCTTAATTCGGTTTGTCCAAAGGACGTTTCATAACCCAAATTTTTAGCGCTTTTTTCACACCTGAATCGGATTTCCGCTACCGGTATTATCGACCGCCTGATTTGAAAAAAATTCTTCTGGCTTGTATCATGGGCAAGCCATATAGTCAATGATTATTATAAGTTGACATTGTTCATAAAATTTGTATACAATAAAAAACATTCAATTCGTTTGCGCGGGGGAAAGTATTTATGGAGGAAATTCGAGAAACAAAAGATGAAATACGCAGCAATATTGTAAAGGCGGTTGCCGCACTTTCAGCCAAAGAACTTGAAGCAAAAACAACCAGAATAGAAAATCGGCTCTTTGAATTCGCCAATTTTCTCGAAGCGAACATTGCGTTGCTCTATATCAGCAGCAGCTGCGAAGTTAACAGTCTGGAAATTATAAAAAGATGCTTCAATTACAACAAAATCGTTATTCTTCCTGCTTTCGACCCAATAAAACATAAAATGAAATTGATGAAAATCGACAATATCGACACGGATTTGACGCTGGGTCCCAGGGGCATCTTGGAACCGAATCCCGGCCAGTGCAACGTCGTGCCCATCGAATGTATCGACATTGCAATTATCCCGGGCATCGCTTTTGATGAAAAGGGCGGGAGAATCGGAACCGGCGACGGATATTACGACCGGCTTATTCCAAACCTCTCCATTACCACAAGAAAAGTCGCCTTATCGTTAGAAGAGCAGATCGTTCCACAAATACAAATGGAAGCCCACGACAAGTATGTGGACATCATTATTACAGACAAACGGATTATCTATAAAATATAACCCCACGAAGCGCCTCGGCTGCTCAACGTCTTGCGCTCAATATTTTTTCCAGCTTCTGAAGATTCTCTTCCTGGCCCACGGCGATGACGGTGTCGCCGGCCTCGATTACCGTCTCAAATGAAGGATTGAACAACATGCTGTCGTCCGGTTTTTTGATGGCGATGATGATCAGATTAAACCGCTGCCGGATACCCGAATCCTTCAGCATCAGATTGACGAGGCTGGACGAAGGATTAACCGGTATCTCTTCCATTTGAATATCTTTCCGTTTTTGAGTAAAGGCAAAATCCAGAAAATTTGTCACTGTCGGACGAATGATCCGCTGGGCCATACTCACAGCCCCCATGTCATAGGGCGATTCCACCCTGTTGGCACCTGCAGCTAGAATTTTAGACTTTGTTTCGTTGTGGGTGGCCCTTGCCATGATAAAAATATCTGGATTAAGTTGTCTGGCGCTCAGGACCAGGAACACATTGTCCGTATCGGTCGCCAGGACTGCAACCAGACCTTTAGCCCTTTTTATTCCCGCCCTGAGCAAAACCGTCTCATCTGAGGCATCACCGGACACATAGATCATTTTGTCATGATCCATGACCGGGATGAGGTCCAGGTTCTTTTCGATAACCACCAGGTCCACAGGCTTTTCTGACAACATCTTGCACAGAATTCTTCCGATACGTCCATATCCGCATACAATATAATGATTATGCATTCGATCTATCTTTTTGTCCAAGCTTCTTCTCCCCAATATGGTTCTAATTTGGCCTTCGACCATAAACTGGACGACGACACCTGCAATATACAAAAAGTAAATCACACCGATGATGATAAAGAAAATCGTGAAAATCCGCCCCAAATCGGACACTTCGTGGACTTCACCGTATCCCACAGTGGTGAGCGTGGTAACCGCCATATACAATGCATCTAAAAAACCCCAATCTTCGATGGTCATATATCCGGTGACACCGAACATGATAATGAGTATTAAAAGGAAAACACATAATCTCAAATGTTTTATGCTCTTCATGGCCTTGTTTTGTCCGATTCAATCCAGGAAAATACTCAATATTCGGAAATACCTCCCATAACTTCCTTTTTGGGCACATGTTGGGATGTATCTCCTGCCACGATCACCAGATTATGTGACATTGTGATGAAAAATCAAGCGCTTTATTTCTTTATTTAAAAAGGTTTCGGGACCTTTTAATGATGAGACCGTATCCATGCAAGTTAAAATTCCGGATGAAAATACGCACCGGACAAGAAACAAAGGGTTTTTGGGAAACCTTCGGTGAGTCGATTCTAAATTCTTGACGTAACCCATCAAAGTTGATAGAAATTCCAAATATTGCCATGTCGACCTCAATGGACGTATGCCCGTAACATTTGTGAAATAAAATAAACGGGTTTTGAAACCCTACAGCGAGATCATTTTGAAAAACGTTCTTTGAAATGGACTCCAGCAAAGTGACGCGGAAAAATTGTAACCCTTCAGATTAATTATAGGTTTATTGTTTTGAATGAAAATTCCTTAAAGTATGAACGCCAGCGCGAAGAGATGGTCTGGAAGCAGATTGAAACACGCGGCGTTACCGATCCATACGTCCTGGCCGCCATGCGCAGGGTTCCCCGGCACCTTTTTGTGAGTGAAGCCTTAAGAGATCAGGCCTACGGTGACTTTCCCCTCCCCATCGGAGAGCAGCAGACCATCTCACAGCCATATATCGTAGCGGAGATGACCCAGGCACTGCAGCCCGGAAAAGACGACAGAATACTTGAAATCGGAACAGGATCAGGATACCAGGCTGCTGTTTTAGCGGAAATTGTTTTCCGTGTTTATACCATCGAGAAAATACATGCGCTCCATATAAAAACTCGCAAGCTTTTTGATTCGCTCCATTACCACAATATCGTCACCAAATATTCCGACGGCACTGCCGGCTGGGCCGACGAAAGCCCTTTTGACGGCATTATTGTTACCGCCGGTTCTCCGAGCATTCCGGCACCTTTGGTGAGCCAGCTTGCTGTGGGGGGACGCATGATAATACCCGTTGGAGACCAGTATTCCCAAGAACTCATAAAACTTTACAAGGATGAAAAGGGCATTCACAAGACCAATTTAGGGGGATGCAGATTTGTCAAACTTGTGGGTGAACATGGATGGAGACCGTAAGTCATGCTTCGTCGCCTTTACGACTGGGTGCTCCACTGGGCGGAAACGCCTTACGGATCATGGGCGTTATTTTTTCTGGCTTTCAGTGAATCCTCTTTTTTCCCGATTCCTCCAGATATACTGCTTATCGCGCTGGCTGTCTCCATACCCAAAAAATCTTTGAAATATGCATTGATATGTTCTGCGGGGTCCGTCCTCGGGGGATGCTTCGGCTATCTGATCGGCTGGCAGTTTATGGCTTCCGTCGGCAACCGGATCGTAGACTTCTACGGCCTGACCCCAAAGGTTGAATACATCGAAATTCTCTACAATAAATATGATGCATGGGCCGTTGCCATCGCTGGTTTTACGCCGATTCCCTACAAAGTATTTACCATTGCGGCCGGGGCATTTAAAATCAATTTTTCCGTATTTGTCATGGCATCCATGGTGTCCCGGTCTGCGCGCTTTTTTCTGGTGGGGGGTCTTATTTACGTTTTCGGCCCGAGCATCCAGTCTTTTATCGATAAATACTTTAACATTCTTGCCACAGCATTTATAGTTCTTCTGATTGCAGGATTTTTAGTCATTAAATATCTATTGTAAAATCCGGGATGCTTTTGACCCCGCTTCATTGAAATCATCCGGCTTGAGCCAGCGTAACACCCCCGAAGTCAAATGACGTTTTAAGGACCCCGCACAACGAAAAAGTATATTTTAACATTGACAAAAATACCACATAGTGGGAATTATTAAGGGATTTTAATTTCTGAAAAAAAGACAAAAAATCCAGCAGAACGTTTCCCTATAACCGGGAAACGTTCATAAAATTTTTAATAAACGGATTGTACCATGAAAATTATGTCCATCGCTGTAAGCAAGAAAAAAGGAACACGAAAGGTTCAAGTCCAGCAAGCCAGTATTATAAAAAATCATGGACTCGAAGGAGACGCCCATGCCGGTCCATGGCATCGGCAGGTGAGTTTTTTGGCCGGGGAAAGCATTGAAAAAGCACGTAATAACGGCCTTGAGGTCACCTTTGGCGATTTTGCCGAAAATATCGCAACATCCGGTGTCGATTGGAAAAAACTGCCGGTGGGAACCCGTGTGAAACTCGGGGAATCGGCCGAGGTTGAGATTTCCCAAATCGGTAAACAGTGCCATAGCCGGTGTGCCATATATTACCAAACCGGAGACTGTATCATGCCAAAAGAAGGGATCTTTGCCCGGGTCATTGTGGGGGGCAAAATCCGTTGCGGTGACACCATCGAACCGCTGCTTCCAGACAGGTTAAAAAAATCCCGAGGAAACATGTCGTGATCGAAGCGCGATGAACCGAAAAACGTCTCTTGCAAGGGACACTGTATATCTATCGATATAATAATTTGGAGATATGCCAATGAAAAAAGATATGAATACCCCGGAACCCTCCTGCAGGATCGATGCTGAATCGTTAACCAGATTCAAAGAGCAGCTTCCCGACATTACCGAAAGTATCATCGAAAGCTGCTATGATAAAACATGTTACACCCATATCGACTATGAGCCGATTCCTTCCGAAGGTTATGTGGTCGATATCATAAACAAATTAAGGGAAATCCTTTTCCCCGGCTTCTTTACTCGGGGCAAAATCGATCCAATCAATTTGAAATACTACATGGGCCAGTCGGTGTCGGTTCTGTTTGACATGCTTTCGGTTCAAATTGCCCACAGTATCCGCCATGACTGCTTTAGATATGACCTGCCGTGCAATGAATGCGAGGAGCAGGGCCAGAAGGTTGCCCTAAACCTCCTTGAATCGATACCGCTGCTTCGGAAAATACTGGCAACGGATGTCCGGGCGGTCTATGAAGGAGACCCAGCAGCAAAAAGTCATGACGAGATTATTTTCAGCTACCCCGGTATCTTTGCCGTCACCGTATACCGGGTTGCCCATAAGCTTTTTGATCTTCAGGTGCCCCTTTTACCCCGGATCATGACGGAACATGCCCACAGTTTGACCGGCATCGACATCCATCCCGGGGCTGACATCGGAGAGAGTTTTGTCATCGACCACGGAACCGGCGTGGTGATCGGCGAGACCACCGTGATCGGAAAAAACGTTCGAATCTATCAAGGGGTGACCCTCGGGGCCCTTTCACTTCCCAAAGATGCCGGAGAACGGCTGAGAGGCAAAAAACGCCACCCCACCATCGAAAACGATGTCATTGTGTACTCGGGCGCTACGATTCTGGGTGGAAATACCGTCATCGGTGCACGCTCCGTAATCGGGGGAAATGTCTGGATTACCGAATCTGTTCCACCGGATACCAAAGTAATTATGGAGACGCCCAAACTGGTTTATAAGTAGCATGCCGTGTGTCCGAGCGCTGGAAAACGCCTTGGTTTTCAAGAGGATATCGTCTCTATCGGAGAATTTTAGCGCCAGCGGTGGGAAAAAATATAGAAGCGGATCCGAACCCTGCCAGGCCTGACCCCCGTTCAAGCAAACGCGCAGAGATCAGGCCTGGATGTACGGAAAGTTATTTTTTGTCGAAGATTTTCGGCGGCTTCTGGGTGTCTCCCGTGGCATTTGGAAAATCTTTGGCCACATACGCCTTTTGGCCAGTCTCGATCAGGTGGTTGGCCGCTTCCATAAAGTTGGCAAAGCGGAGCTTGCACTCATAAAACCCGTGCCACCAGGCGTAGTCCGGGGCCATCATCATGACCCCCATGCGGGCACGTCGGCCCTCGTGATGCCACAGTTCATAAAACTCCACTTCGAGACGCTCGTCGAAAAATCTGGTCTTGTCGAGCAATCCTTTTTCATAAAGCTTGTCAAACTTTGCTTTGGCCGGTTTGAAGTAGACCTCGTTGTAGTCTTCCACGGTCTTGTCGAATCCGTTATAAAAATCGTTGATCCAAGAATCACCGTGGCAGGCACGACAGACATTCTTCATCTTTTCCCGCTCCACCGTCCAGTCGGTTCCCGAAGGAAAGGGCTTGAAATCCTGGGGCCGAACCGTCAGCGGGGCCTGGGTTTCCCAAGAGAGCCGCTCGGTGACGTCGTGGGTTCCCATGACCTTTCCGGAACCGGACATGTGGCAGGCCGCACAGGTGGGCGCACGATAATCCGTGCCCGGTGTCCAGGTGCCGGGGGCTGCATTGAAATTGTATTCGTCTTTATAGGCATGATACATGGTTCCATGCTTGGACTCATTATAAATTTCGATTTGCGGATGGTCCGGTCCCAAATGGCACTGGTCGCAAGCCTCGGGCATCCTTGCCTCGGCCACAGAAAAGCGGTGCCGGGTATGGCAGGACGTGCACGACCCCTTACTCCCGTCAATATTCAATCTGCCGACACCGACATTGGGCCAGGTGGCAGGATCGACGGCGCCGTTTTCGTCAATCCGATGACCGTTCCGTGGCAGTTGAAACACCCGGTCTTGCGCTCGTTGTCCGAGTTCATGCCCTTGTTCAGCCAGGGGTCCAGCTTCCATATAATCTCGATGGTATTGGCATGCTTGCTTTTGCTGTACTGGGTCACCTCGTCGGGGTGGCAGCGGGAGCAGTCCTTGGGGGTAACGATTGCGGCGATGGGCACCTTGTACTTCGGTTCTCCGTATGGAAGATCCTTTCGGCTGTAGTATTTTTCATGTCCTTTGGCCACATCGGTATCCCCGGGCTGGGCCAGATGGCAGTCCAGGCAGGTGATGTTGGCGTTGGCATGGCGGCTCCGGGCCCAGTCGTCGAACAGCCCGGGATTCGTGGCCTTGTGGCATTCGATACACGCCACCGCCTCGGGCGGAATGCTGCGTTCGATCCGGTACTCCTTCACCTTGGCGAAGTTCGGCTGAGCATCCGCCGGCCCCATGGCACCGAACAGCACCAGGCCGACGATCAACCATCCAACTGCGATGCATATAATTTTTTGCCCCATGGTGTTTCTCCTTTCAATAAAAAAGAGATGAAATACCCTTTTCATATCGTTTGGTTACAATTTCCGAAGGCCCTTGGCCTGATAGGGAAGTCGCCGATACTGCTTGTACATGATCGACACACTCTCATTGTGAACCAGGTCGTAATGGCAGTCCACGCACTTTTTCTCGTAGCCCGGACGCGCATAGATCACCGACCGGTGTGCCAGCATGGCACCTCGCTTGTCCGGCATGGTCAGCAAGTTTCTATGGCACTTCTGGCACTGGGCGTTGTCAAAGGCATCGTACGCCGCATCCCGGTTTTTTTTACGGTCGTATTCCTCTATTAAAAAATGCTTCACCACGTCCTTTGCGCCGTGATAGGTTTTGGCAAAAAAGAAGTCGAAGGTTTTGTGGGGCGCCGGCAGGTGGCAGTCCATGCAGTCAGCCACAAATCCTTGGGGGTTGTTGACATGGGTGGAGGCTCGCCAGGCAATCACGGCCGGTTTGATCTCATGGCACAGGGCGCAAAAATCCGGGGTGGAGGTGCGTACCATGGTATAGTAGGTCATGCTGAACAAGGGGAAAGCGATTAAAAAGCCGAATAAAACGAGAGACGCCCCTATGAAGTATTTTTTCATGGTGCCGCTTCCCAGTTGAGTTTATGATTTAGGAATTTAAACCGGCTTAAATGCAAAAGGAATCTGAAAGGTATCGATACTTATGTATAGCCCATACAATATCGAACCGTCAAGCGACAAAATCATATAAAGATGTAAGCATCGATTCCCAGAGATATGACCGATGGATTCCCTGAAGCAGGCCACGGGATCGGCCAAGGGGAAAAAATTGACACCGTTCCCTGTCGGAAAGATTTCCCCCGGCCAGCGGCCGGAAATCTTCAATCCCGGTTTATGTTGCGGCTTTCTTGTGATCCTTTGTTACAGAAGGGATAAGATTAAAATGTGCCACTAAAAAATCGACTGCGCCCTTAATATCTTCTGGGGAAAATACCGGAACGTTAAAATCCATGGGAGCATCGCTGATAAAGGCAAGGAGGTTTTCATTGTTTTTGCACAAGGGTTCTTGGGAAATCTCAGGCCTGAAAATTTCCAGCTTGGGTTTACGATCTTGTTTATATCCTTCGGTCAATATAATGTCCATGCCGTTGAAAAATGACACCAATTCATCGAGGCTGTGATCATATTCCACATCCATCACCACACCAATTCGATTCGGTGACGAAATAACGGTGGTCGATGCCCCGGCATGTTTATGCCGCCAGCTGTCTTTGCCGGGTTTGTCCATCTCAAACCGACCATGGATGTCGTGTTTAATGGTGCCGACTTTCAGACCCCGATAGGTCATTTCTCGAATTATTTTTTCTAAAAACGTGGTCTTGCCTGTGCCTGAATTCCCCACGACGGAAACCACAGGGGGCGTTATTTTTTCCGAAAGTATTTTCATTATTCCATCACCGATAACCGATTTTTTTACAAATCTTTTTCATCAAGAATTTCCGGGCTTTTTTAAGTTTCGAGTTCCATCTGCCATACCCGTCGGCCCAAACAGTGTCTGTGGGCGGAGACTATAATGGAAAGTTTGTCCAAGAACAACCACAAACTTGACAAAGAATATAAAATTGGCACGAGCCGGCCTTGGGTGCAAGGACTTTTTTTATGACTTCTTAAAAGTTGAATGTATCATATTTCACAACCTCATTTTATAATCAATTCGCTTTAATTTCAGTCAATTTGACTCATCGTGTCAAATGAAGTAATGTTATTTTTCAATTTATAATAAGGGATCCTGACCAAAGGAGAATGACGGATGATTCAGAAAAAAGATTGGAAAAAACCATTCGCACTTACCCTTTTGATTGTGGTGATGGGTGGATACTATGAACAACTGAGTGTCGAAATAAAAACCATGGTATTACCTCTGGCCATCTTTATTGCTGCAGGGTTTGTTATTGCACGGTTGAAGAAACTCGAATATGAAATACGTTCATCAAAAGTCACCGCCCAGAAAGCCGTTGTTCAGACCTTCAGCGTCATAGATGCCAACGGAAAAGAACGTGTTTCCATTTCAGCATCCCCCGATTCCGCGCTAATGACATTTTTTGATGAGGAATATGTTCCCCGAGCGACTCTGGAGCTATCGCAAGGACGACCGGACCTGAAACTGTTGGGAAACAAGGGAAGTGCAGGGATTGTGTTTGATGAAAAAGGCCTACCAAATATAATCTTAAAGGATGATATGGATAAGATCATTTGGTCCGCTTTGTAAAAAATGAAGATCATTGTAAAGGATACAAAGGAGTCACACCATGGATATGGAAATATTCGAGAAAATGGACGCACCGGAACTGAGGAAATATCTGGAATTTCTTCTCTGGCACTACCGGGTCGTTGATGCGTTCTGGTTTCTCTATTTAACCGAACAGTTCGACCAGGAAACCGCTGAAAATCTCAACGAAAAGGTGTGGGACCGTGTCTCGGCAATGGCTGCAAAAGACCTGGTCTCCCGATTTCAAATTCGGGAAAAAGGACTCAAAGGGTTTGTCAAAGCCCAGAAACTTTTTCCCTGGTGCATCCTCGTGGGATACCGGATTCAAGAATCCGACAATGAAGTGCTGATTTCCGTGCCCGCCTGCCCCACCCAGGAAGCCAGAATCAAACGGGGTTTGGGCGAATATGTGTGTAAGGAAATGCACCGAAAAGAATTCAACAGTTTTGCCCGGATTATCGATGACCGTATACGGGTTGAGTGTCTTTTCGCACCACCGGACCCGCATCCCGAAGACATGTTCTGCAAGTGGCGTTTCTATTTAGAACCGTAAGGTATAAATCTGCCGCGGCGATGGTTATTAAGACCGTACGGCCATGGAATGGACGAATGAAGTTCTGGATATATCGGGCCTGATATTTTTTGTTTGATCTTTAGATGGATCGACGTAATCATAAGATAAGGACGCGTCACACCGGCGTTTTACTGCAATTTACCGTGTTCGGCCAGTTCTTCCATCCCGCTGAAGTCTAAAATTTTTATTTCTCTGCCCTTGGCCTCGATGAGATGCTGCTGGTTCATTTTCCCTATAATTCGCGACAGGGTTTCGGGGATGGTACCCAGAAGGCTGGCAAGCTGACCTTTTGAAATATTTAAGGTCACAGAATCGGGTCGCCCCTGTTCCTCTGTCAAATACAAGAGATATGAAGCCAGCCGACCCGGAACTTCTTTTAGCGAAAGGTTTTCTATCTGGACTGTAAACTGGCGCAAACGCATGGAAAGAACGGCAAGCATATTCAATGCAAGAGACGGATTGCTGGATATCAGGTCCACAAACGCTTTTCGTGGAAAAAACAGAAGATGGCTTTTGAGGAGGGTCTGGGCGCTGGCCGGAAATTTCCGTCCGGAAAACACCGGAACTTCACCAAAGGGATTTCCGGCACCGTAAATATGAAGAATATGTTCTTTGCCTTCGAACGAGACCTTATAAATTTTTACTTGGCCGTCAGCAACAATATAAAAACCGTTACAATCGTCTCCTTCTAAAAAAACCGTTTTGCCCTTATCATAAAATTTGTCCACGGCAATCTGCCGAACTTGGTTCAGCTGATCTTCGGCCAGACCGTTGAAAAGGGGCGCTTCTGCGATGATATGAAGAATTTTTTTCATAATTTCCTCTTTTTATTAAAAAATTATCATTTTTTTGACTTAAGTCAAGGCATTGGGCTCGTTTGTAATATATTATGCGTATCAAAAGGTAAGGGAACGATTTACACATCCATCGAAACCGATTCATAAAAGACCATTAACCCGTCCGACAACAGACGGGCGTAATCAACCAAAAGGAGGCACACCATGTTTTGTTTTCAATGTGAACAGACGTCTAAAGGCGAAGGATGCACAAAGATCGGCGTATGCGGGAAAAAACCGGAGGTGGCAGCACTCCAGGATCTTTTGATGTATGCGGTCAAAGGATTGTCTCTGGTGGCCGTTGCCGGTCGTAAAACCGGGATACGCGACCCGAAAATCGACCATTTTACTTGTGAAGCGATTTTTTCAACGTTGACAAATGTCGATTTTGATCCGAATCGATTTGTTCAACTGATCCATCAAACCGTTAAATTCAGAGACGAACTCAAGGCAAAGATAACAGGGGACAGTTTTCCGGAAGGTCCTGCCAACTTCACGCCGGGCACAACCTTAGAGGATCTGGTGGCCCAGGGAGAAAAAGTCGGGGTTAAATCCGACCCGGATATTGATCCTGACATTCTTTCTTTAAGAGAGCTTTTGATTTATGGCATCAAAGGTGTCGCTGCATATGCGGATCATGCAAAGATTCTTGGGAAAACCGATGACAGGATTTTCGATTTTATCCACGAAGCCATGGCCGCCAGTTTGAACACGGATCTTGGCGCAGACGATCTTGTGGGCCTGGTTTTAAAATGCGGCGAGATCAATCTTGTTGCCATGGAGATTCTGGATGCTGCAAACACCGGGACATACGGCCATCCGGTCCCGACATCCGTGCCGCTGGGTGCAAAAAAAGGAAAGGCCATTCTGGTTTCCGGGCATGACTTAAAAGATCTGGAAGACATCCTGAAGCAGACCCAGGGTAAGGGAATCAATGTCTATACCCACGGCGAGATGCTCCCCTGCCACGGTTATCCGGAACTGAAAAAATACGATCATTTTTACGGGCATTACGGAACAGCCTGGCAAAACCAGGCCAAAGAATTTGACGCATTTCCGGGTGCCATTCTGATGACCACCAACTGTATTCAGAAACCCAGGGATTCCTACAATGACAATATTTTTACCACCGGCCTGGTGGGGTGGCCCGGCGTTACGCACATTGCCGACAAAAATTTCGCGCCGGTGATCGAAAAAGCACTGGAAATGCCCGGATTTGCCGAAGATACAGACGGAAAATCGGTCATGGTCGGATTTGCCCGAAATGCGGTAATGGGGGTTGCGGGTACAGTCATCGAAGCGGTCAAGAACAAAGCCATCCGCCATTTTTTCCTGGTGGCCGGATGCGACGGCGCCAAACCCGGACGGAATTATTATACCGAGTTTGTGGAAAAAGTGCCCAAAGACTGCGTGGTCCTGACCCTGGCCTGCGGCAAGTTCCGTTTCTTTGATCAAGGATCTGGGGGATATCGGCGGCATTCCGAGACTTCTGGATGTCGGCCAGTGCAACGACGCCTATTCGGCCGTTCAGATCGCCGTGGCCCTGGCAGATGCTTTTGAATGCGGGGTGAACGACCTGCCGCTGTCCATGATTCTGTCCTGGTATGAGCAGAAAGCCTGTGCCATTCTGTTGAGCCTGCTTTATCTGGGCATCAAGGATATACGACTGGGACCGAGCCTGCCGGCGTTTATTTCGCCGAACATTCTCAATGTTCTGGTGGAAAAGTTCAATATTATGCCGATAAAGACCCCGGATGAGGACCTCAAAGCGATTCTGGGATAATACTGTTTCTCGACAGGAATCACAAGATGATTAGAATATATCTTGTGATTCCTGTGAATCCTGTCAAAAGAACGCCTTAATCAGAGGAGGATAAAAGAATGAAATGCCCGGGACAGGACAGCCGATACTGGAAACCAGGGGCCATTTTCGAGTCAAAATGTCCGGAATGCGGTCATTCCGTCGAGTTTTTCAAGGACGACACCACCCGAAAGTGCGCTAAATGCGAGCACAGGTTCGCCAACCCCAAAATGGATTTCGGATGTGCTTCATACTGCCAGTATGCCGAGGAGTGCATCGGGGATCTGCCGCCGGAACTTTTGGCCCAGAAGGAAGACCTTTTAAAAGACCGGGTCGCCATAGAGATGAAGCGCTATTTCAAAAGGGATTTCAAACGGATCGGCCATGCCACCCGGGTGGCGCGATATGCCGAAAGAATCGGCAAAAACGAACGGGGCAACCTGGCGGTCATACTGGCCGCAGCGTATCTCCATGACATCGGCATCCATGAAGCCGAAAAAAAGTATAACAGTACGGCAGCAAAATATCAGGAACAGGAAGGGCCGCCCATTGCCAGAGCCATCATGATCCAGCTGGGCGCAAAAGAAGAATTGATCGAAGAGGTCTGTGATATCGTCGGCCATCACCATCATCCCCGGCCCGAGGAAACGCTAAATTTTAAGGTGCTGTACGATGCGGACCTCATTGCCAACCTTGAAGAAAAACACAAAGAAAATCCAATAGACAATGATCGGCTGATCAGCATCATCGAAAAGTCGTTTTTAACGGATAGCGGACGCGAAGAAGCAAAGAAAACGTTGTTAAGTTAAATCGGACGCAGATTTCCGAAAATATACACAGATAACATTCTTATTTTTTATTTAAAAATCATGAAAATCTGTGTCCATCTGTGTCCAAAAAAATTGTATACTATAAAGTATGTTTAAATAGGCGGATTTGGTGGAACAAAAAAACCGATAAAACAAAGGGTTAATTATGAAAGCATTACGAAAAATAATCGAAATCGATGAAGAGTTATGTGACGGATGCGGTCAGTGTGTGCCCTCCTGCGCCGAAGGCGCCCTTGAAATTGTAGACGGCAAAGCACGGATCGTCGCCGACAAACTGTGTGACGGACTTGGGGCCTGTTTGGGGGAATGCCCCACCGGTGCCCTCAAGGTCATCGAACGGGAATCCGATGAGTTCGATGAAGACGCCGTCGAAGAACATCTGGCAAAACAAACAAAAGCAGCTCACAAAGCACAACAGAATATGCCCTGCGGATGTCCGTCCACCCAAATCCAGACGTTTGTCCCCATTGAATCGCATCCGGAAACCCAAATTCCAGCGGCAATCGGTGCCAAGAGCGAATCGGCCCTGTCTCACTGGCCGGTTCAAATACGGCTCATCCCGCCCAAAGCGCCGTTTCTCAAAGGCGCGGATCTTTTGGTGCTGGCAGATTGTGTTGCCGGTTGCTTATCCAAGCCTGCAACAGGGATTTCATTAAAGGGAAAGTGGTGATGATGGGCTGTCCCAAATTCGATGATGCCGAGGAATACATCGAAAAATTTACAGAAATTTTCAAAACCGCCGGCATCAAAAGCATTACCACGGTCTTTATGGAAGTGCCGTGCTGTTCGGGTTTACCCATGATCGTTAAAAAGGGACTGGAAGCATCGGGCCAAAACATACCCA
>CAWBNO010000025.1:0-22788 GCA_963790095.1 uncultured delta proteobacterium
GGACCAATTTTCTCAAATGGAACATTGATTAGTTCCTGTGCCTTGAATCCAATTGATCAAAAGGCGATGACACCTCAAATCCGAGTCTCTTTATTCTGTCTAGGCTGAATGACCTGGGTTGCTATTTTTTTGGTTCTATCGGCAATCCGTTAAACGCCATCACGAAAACTCGACCCCATGACCCCATGAAATAAAAAATATTTTCCCCGGGTTTTTAAAATTTCCTGCCTGGGTGATAAAAATCCTTTTTGGGTTCCGGTTTCGCCGGATTCGGGTCTTAATATGCGTCTTGCTCCGGCTGAAAAACCACATTTTTCATCATGCTCACATTTCAACATTGACAAAAGTTTTTAACAAATTCCAACGGTTTCGTCTAGCTTAAACTCTATTTAAAACCCTTCGCCCAAAAGCTTCATATAAAAAAAGCGAGAATGTATGACGTTCAACCTCCCACTTTTTTCATATTTCAAGAAAAAAAATCCCGGCTGCCCTTGGAAGGCCCGGGCCGGATCACCGCAAACGCGTCTTTATTGACCATAAATCTCGGGTGCGCTCTCTGATCGACGCTTTTCACCGTTTTTTTATCGATCAATTCCGGCAACAGTGACCGGCTCGCACTGGCAAGATCATAATCAAATTCAGATAATTCGTTGGCATAATTCATCGGGTCGATGGAAGAATCTCCTTTAAAAATAGAGTGTTTCTGTTTTATCCCTTTGCACCCATCTAATTTTAGCTTTGGGTTGGCCACCACATCATTTATTATCGATTTCGTCGTTTTGTCCATAGGGGGATCCTTCATTTTTTATAGGGAAATCTCCCATGTAAGGGTTTTTCCCCGTACCATTATGGACGCTTCATGGTGTCGAGTCCATTTCAATCCATTCAAAGAAATATACGTATTACACTTGTGAATGGTAACCCGTTAAAAAATTCTCCTCGATAAAAATCGAAAACGTATTAATCCTCGTGCAGGTTAAATTTTCATGATGAAATTGCCTAACATATTGTGTTTAAATTATATTTAAGAGCACCGGGCGGATACGGTCATCATCGGAGATACGTGTTAAGACCAGGTGATTAAGCGGGGCATGTATTTCAGGTAATCGTCACCTTCGGGGATGGCCCTGACCGTAAATCCGTATCGGCCGGACAGCTGGCAGGGGACCTGGCATCCGTAACGATAATTCCCGTTGCCGAGATATTCGACAACGGTCATGGGAATCGTGTTGACACCCTGCAATGCATCCACCGATTTCATGTGTCCATTGTAGAGTTCCACGCAAACATCTTCGGGATTCAAGTTCTCCCAAACCGACCTCTACCGTGACTTCAAAGGATTGACCGACACGAAACGGTCCTTTGCCGGTTTGAACCGGCAATCCGATTCGGATGTCCTTCCACAGACTGTGCAAGCCGCTTTTCCCGGAGTGCCAGGTTGCGGGCTTCCAGCCCGTTTTTTTTCAGTAAATCTTTCAGGCGATGGATGATGGGGATATAATAGCGCTGTTCATATTCACTCAACATTCTTAAGCTGCAGAAATCCTTCATGGCCATTTTCATGGAGGCCTTCATCATTTGAATCCAGGGTTTGGGAAGTTCGCCCTCTTGCTTTTCGTAGAAACATGGGATGACTTCATTCTCCAACACATTGTATAGTGCCTGGCTCTCAGTGGCATCCTGATAGTCGTAATCGACATATTCTTCGTCGCCGCTGATCCGCCATCCCCGTTCTTTAGAATACCCTTCACACCACCATCCGTCTAAAATACTGACGTTGAGCACGCCATTGATGGCGGCTTTCATCCCGGAAGTGCCGCAGGCTTCGAAAGGTCTCCGGGGGGTGTTAAGCCAGACATCGGCACCCTGAACCAGACACCGTGCCAGCGCCATGTCATAACCTTCGATGAATACGGCACGTTGACGAATTTCCGGTCTGTGGATAAATTGGATCAGGCGTTTGATGATTTCCTTGCCTTCCGTGTCCTTAGGGTGGGCTTTTCCGGCAAATATGATCTGCACCGGACGGGTTTCGTTGTTGAGAATGGTTGATAGCCGTTCAGGGTCCTGAAGCAACAGATGGGCCCGTTTGTAAACGGCAAACCTTCGAGCAAAGGCAATGGTTAGCACTTCAGGATCGAGGATTGTTTGGATTTTGTCGATGACGCTCTTGGGCGCGTTGCGTCTTTCGTACTGTTTTTTTATCAATTCACGGGAGGTTCGGATCAATCGGGTGCGGGCCATCTCGTGGGCCCGCCAGAGTTCGTCGTCGTAAATTTCATCGATACGGTTAATGTTTTCCGATCGTCGGGAACTCATGTACCATTCCGGTCCCAGGTAGCGTTCAAACAACGGCCAGATTTCCTGAGCGATAAAAGTTGAGACATGAATTCCGTTGGTCACGTGGGAAATCGGGATCTCGTCTTCCGGTCGGCCCGGCCACATATGCGCCCACATCTTTCTGGCGGTGAGTCCATGGAGACGGCTAACGGCATTACGATACTGAGACATTCGCAAACCCAGAATGGACATGGAAAACGGCGCGTCTTTATCGAAACCCTCGGTTTGCCCCCAAGATAAAATTTCTTCTTCACCGGCCCCCAGACGATCTTGTAAAGGCCGAATCCAGGGTTTGACCAAATCGATAGGGAAAGAATCATGACCGGCAGCAACCGGGGTGTGGGTGGTAAACACCGTGCAGCGGGGAACAATTTGTAAAGCGGTCTTCAAATCGATTTTGTAACGCTCCATGAACAGTGCAAGGCGTTCCAGAGCAGAGAAGGCCGAATGTCCTTCATTCATATGACAAACGGATGGGAAGAGGTTCATGGCCGCCAACGCCCGCATGCCGCCGATGCCCAGCAGCATTTCCTGGGCCAGCCGGATTTTGGGCTCAGCCACATAAAGGCGGGCCGTAATTTCCCGAGCTTCCGGGGTATTTTCAGGTAGATTCGTATCGAGCAAAAACAGCGGCGTGCGGCCCAACCGAACTTTCCAAACAAATGCGTGAATCTCACCTTCGGGCCCGGCAATTGAAATCGTGATTTCATTGCCTTGGGGGTCCCGTGCTCGCTCGAGGGGAAGATAATAAAACTCGATTTCCGGATATTCTTCCTGCTGCAACCCCTCTTGATCGAGATACTGACGGAAATAGCCCTTGCGATACAGCAGTCCAATCCCGACGAGAGGCAGCGCCATGTTCGAAGCGGCTTTCAAGTAATCTCCGGCAAGGACACCCAGTCCGCCGGCGAAAATGGGGATACTTTCATGGATGCCAAATTCCATCGAAAAATATGCGAGGGGACCAATTTTTTCGTAAACGGCCCGAGCGGGTTCCACATTTTCAGCAACCCGCTTTGTGAAGCGATCTTTGACCCGTTGCAGATGGGCCAAAAAACTGTCATCCACAGCCAGTTCCTCCAGCCGCGCCTGCCGGACATTGGACAAAAGATGAATCGGGTTTCCTCCGGATTCTTTCCAGAGTTCCGGCTCAACGCGTCGAAACAGCGTTACCGCATCCTGTTTCCAGCACCACCACAGGTTTCGAGACAGCACCTCTAAAAACGCCAGCGGTTTCGGTATTGAAGGATAAACCTGGTAAGTAAAAATCCGTTTCATGGTTGTTTTCTCTTTTTAAAGTGATACAGAATCCCAAATAAAGCAATCCATGCCGGTATTGAGTCCGTTTCTCCCTGGTTCACCGGCAAAGGCATCGGCAAGAGGGAAGGAAAAGATCAGAAAAATCGTCACGGATACCACGAAGCCGGTTGCTCTACGCTGGGTTCCTATCCGCATTCGATACCTCAAAGAAGCAAAAATATTGAACTGAAACAGCGAACTTCTTCCTTACATCAAGCCGAGGAGAAATTTAATTTATAAAAGGTCGAATCCCTCGAGCGTTGTACTTGGAAAGTCTGGCTTGGTTTTATTTATTCGATCCTGCGAGATCTGATTAACAATAGTGGACGGTCAACGCTCTGCAATACACCTGCAGACACACTACCATAAAAGGTTCGCGGAAGACCGCCAACACCGTGACTTGCCATCGCAATTATATCCGCATTCATTTCTTCGGCTGCGGCCAAAATCGACTTCACCACCGGCCCATGGACCACGTGTGCGTCGACCTTAATACCGTTTTCTTGGAATTCCTTTTTTTGTTCGGCCAGATAAGACTCCGCTCTTCTTTTTCGCCCTTCGAAATTCTCGCGGCATTTCGATAAATCTACGACTTCATCCCAACCCAGCATGACTTGCAATTCATCAACAAGAAGTAAAATTATTTTAGCGTCGTAACTCTTGGCCATTTCCTCCACATGGGGTAAAATCACTTCTGCTCGTTTCGACCCGTCCAGGGGGACCAGTATTACTTTATACATGACAGACTCCTTTGATAACTCAGCTCCTCCAATTCTGAACGAAAGAGGATCAAATTTAAACCATCATGTCCATTTTTCAAAATTTTCAATATATTTTCGTCGAAAGACTTCAAAAAATATTAAGCAATGGTTGTGCCAACATCGAGGATCAACATAGAAACATTATAACAGATTGAAATAAAGGAATAATTATAAAAAAAGAAAGCGAATTGTTGCGGGATGATTGTTGAGTCCCCGTCAGTTTTTTTAACTGCGTGTAAAATTAAGAAATTTCTCTCATTATTTTGTTGATACTTACAAAAATCTTGAGGAATTTATCGCTGATAGGCTCATCCATGAAAATTACGACGAAGATATTATCAAAAAGTGGAGTTATTTTAACAATCGTTTCGGCCCACGGGTTGATTGATGTTGTCCTGACGTATCCGGTTGTATTTCCTCGTGCTCTTTGGAGGTAGATCGTCGAAACAAGGCGTAAATCGGACACCGACCCATAATGACTGTTAACAGGACAACGATGCCGAGGATTACCCACATTCCGCTGATATAAATACTGCTGAAAATAATAACAAACGCCCGTGTAGTAAGAATTCACCGATCGGTTTTACCGATATTACTTTGCATTTTTGCCTCTCTTCCGGCCTTAAGTTCCAAGGTTATGATACAAAGGCTTCTATATAACCTTTGGCTATAATTTTCTGCATGCATTCTTCCAGTGGTTTTTCGGTGTTAACGCGAATGTGCATCGCTTCGCCGACGTCATTCAATGGCTCAAACCTTTCTTTGAAATATTCAAAATGGTGCAGACGCGCATCGGAAACGGAAACTTTAGTCTTTCGATGCGACAGCCGTTCTTTGAGAAGGTTTTCTTTGAGTCCGCATTCTACAAAGATAATGTTGGCATCCAGATCTATTGCCATTCGCAAAGCTTCATTGCGATGATGCGCGCTCGAGTATGTTGCATCTAAAATAACAGAATTTCCCGTTTCAATCTCTTCCTGGGCCAGGAGGAGGAGTTTGCCGTATGTGAGGCCGCTGGCGTCTTTTGAATAAATGCCGTCTTCAAATGTTATATCCAACGGATCTTCGGGTTTCATGCCGAACAACTCCTTGCGAATCACATCTGAGTGGAATGTTTTGATTCCGAAAACCCTGGAAAGCTCTTTTGAAATGGTACTCTTCCCTGAAGCCGGCATACCGCATACCACCCAGAGTGTGGGACGTGTGAAACGCACCGCGTAATGATACGCCAAACCCAAGTATTTTCTGGCTTCCCCCATAAGCTTTTTTTTATCTTGTTCATCCAAGTTTTCTTCTAAAAGACGAATGCAATCGACCTTGCACCGAACAACGGCCCGGTAACATTTGTAAAAATCGATAAGAATAAAAACATCCTGATCTTCTGTCTGCTTCGCATAATCATTTAAAAGATAATTACCGATCTTGGGAAAGCCCTCGCAATCGAGATCCATCGCTAAAAATGCTATATCTGATGCGATATCGTGATATCTGAAACGTTCATTGAATTCAATGCAGTCAATGATCTGAATCCCATCATCGGCAAAATAGATGTGACCGGTTCTCAAGTCACCGTGGCAGTCCCGAATTTTTCCCCTTTCGATTCGTTGGTCGAAAAGTTCTTTGCGTCTTCGCAAAAAAGCGCGGGTAGCGGATTGAACAATTTGAAATATTCGTTCATCAAGGATTTCCCCGGCGAATACCGTTATCTGTCTGAAGTTTTCCTCACAATTGGCCTGAATGGTTTTCCATGCCCCGGAAGAATGGATTTGTCCGGAAGACGGACTTCGACGATAAAATTCAGACAGAATTAAAGTAAGATCCCGAATATCATTTCTACTGATCTTTTTTCTTTTCAATAGGTTGAGCATGGAGCGCCCCTCTGGAAGTTGACGCATCTTAACCGCGTATTCAACAGGATCTCCCGGCCTTTCCAGATGGTACTTGCCGTCTTTGATGGTGATGGCAACAACATCAAGATAGACATTGTGCGTCAGACGATGATTCAGGATAACTTCCTGATGACAATAATATCGACGCTTTTCCAGCGTGGTGAAATCGAGAAATTCCAGGTTGATCGGTTTTTTGATCTTATAAACATAATCGCCGGTGAGAAAGACTTTAGAAATGTGGGTTTCCCGCTGTTCGATGGTATTCACGGGGTGAGGATAAAAATCCGGCGTCTCCATAGCCTGGAAAAGTTTTACCTGTTGGCGATTTTCCATTTTTAATTCATATTCCGAGTTCAGAGGATTAATAAAACGATGCGTCTCCCAATAAAAGTCGTCTTCCATTGTCTTGTGGAAACAGAATAAAATCCTATTCTATCATTTCTTGCGATATTCATGCCAGATCTGAAAAAAAAAGAATAGGGGATTCAGCAGGGCAAGCACATTCCCGCACGACTCGACGGAGTTCGCCGAGATTTTGCTGTAGGAAGCTTTAATTGTCAGATGTTACAGCGTACAAAATGTCAGAATTTTTTACAAATTGTAAAAGCAAAATGCCCTATCGATTTGATACAGCATCTTTTGAATATCACATGGTATGAAGTTGGAACCGTTTTCCAACCAATCCTAAGCGCTTCCCGAAAAGAAGATTGGTTTATATCTTATTGATTTTAAACGGTTTTAAAACAAACAGCTCCCCAAAAATTTCAAAAGTCAATAAGGGGTAACTGTGTATTTTCGCTTGGTATAATTATTGCTGACTTCTAATTGGGCGCTCTCTGATTTCGAGATCAATCATTTTCGCAAAACCTGTATTTATAAATCGATTATTAACTGTCGATTGAAAGGCGGTCATAAAATGGCGGAAAAAATTAAACTTGATGAGGATATTGAGTTTTTTTCTGAAGAAAGACTCGATGAGATAAGGATACTCCGTTTAAAAGAAAACCTTCTTTTTCGTGCAACGGATTTGAGTGCTAGAGACAAGGTACTCGATTATCTGAACCGGGTTTCAAAAACAGATTCTATTAAAGCTATTGTTATCATTAGTTCTCCGGAGGCTAAGGGAAGTGAAGAATATTTTGATTTTTATCATCAGGTGTTAACCTCAAAATTCTGCGACACGGATGTTCACAGATTGCACAATGTATTCACTCAAATCATTTTGAGAATCGTGGATTTAAATAAAATCGTGGTTCACGCGAACAGAGGGCGGGTGATACCGTTATTTTTGAATTTTAGCCTTGCCTGCGATTACAGAATCGTAGCAGACAGCACGGTTTTTCAAAATCCTTGTTTCAAACTGGGACTGGTGCCCATCGGCGGTGGTGCTTTTTTTCTTTCCAGGAGGCTGGGGCGAAGTAAGGCTCTGGAAATACTTCTGTCCGATAAGGATATCACCGCGAATGAAGCCCTGGAACTTCGGATTGTAGATAAGGTTGTCCCTCAGGAAGAACTTGAAAAATCCGCGTTAGATGTGGCACGTCGCTTTGTAGAAAAACCCGCCTGCTCATTGGCAGGTCTTAAGAAACTTATAAATTATTCCGTGATGGATCTGAGGGACTACATGGCACTCGAATATCAGGAACTTATAAAGGTAATAGGAGACCGTCTTTATTAGCCGAATTCCCATGAAGAACATCCAGCAGAAAGGTTAAAATTTTAAGAAACTTCTAAATTGAAGATTGTAAAATTAAGAAAAATGTGTTTGATGTTATTCATAAAAAATTCCGGATCGGTCTGTTTTTTGGAATATGGATTTAAACACACTTTTTAAAACCTACCGTCCGGAAGGAGGAAAATGAACCCGGAATCCTTTAGAAACTTATGTCTTTTTCACACCCTTGACGGGCTTCGGGACGGTCTTACCCACTTTTCGGGATCGAGTCGCGCGGCGCTCATCTATGCCATCGAGCCCGAAGACCCGATTCGCGTCTACGATCCACAGCATCTCCTTAAGGGACATGAACCCATATTAAAAGAACTCTACCTTCAATCGAATCAATGGCGTAAGGATGTTAACGAAGAGCTTCTGAAAAAGATGCACTCCGGACACATCCACGCCGAAAAAAACCTTCAACTGGCGGGTCTGATCTCCCACGGAGGCCGATCGAATTCGATTTTCTACCAGATGTGGTTTACGGAGCATCACCCCGACATGTGTTCTATCGGGCCTACTGAATGCTGGCTGGAACATGCCGTCTGGCTCCTTTCCCATGATTTTACCACGGAAGATCCCTTGTACACAGGAACTTCCGGGAACGTTCTTCGGGAATACGCCACCCATGCGGTGCGGGATTATATTATTGATCAAATGAATGTTTTGCTTGGCTGGGATACTCAGATACGGGTATATCCTGTTCTGGACGCCGTCCTCAGTATTTCCAGGACCCGCGAGGAAAAGGCCTGGCCTTTGGGCGAGCTAACTTTTATTGAACCGAAAAACGTTGCAGAAATGGATTTTCTAGCCCGGTTTCCCCTTTTGGAACAGCCGAACCTAAATAATTTCAAACATGTACGAAAGCTTCTCCAGAGTGTTGAGAGTTCGGAGCGCAAACTGATCTCTGACGGCAAAACCATCGTCGGAATTGCAGCCGACGCTGAGAAGACGTTTCGAATCGTTGCTGATTTCAGAGGTGAATACGGTTTTTTGAGGATAAACGGAGATCTGGTGTGTAGTTTTGCAGACGGCAGCTTTCATTCGACGACTCGGCAGGCCAAGTTGGTGGAAGTGGAAGAAGCCTTGCTCGAATCGAATCTGGATTTTCCCACCGGGCATGAACTGTTTAAAATCATCACGCGAATTGTGCATACGGCTCAAAGAGAAAAGTACGGCTGCACGCTGGTCATCGACTTTAACAATATGCCCATCAAGATTGCAGGACAGAAATCGGAGCAAGCTCTGGATCTTAGAGAAGAACGTTTTCTAAAGCTATCCGAATCCCTGGCAAAGCTGGACGGGGCGCTGCATATCGGGGCAGATCTGAAACTTCACGGGTTTGCCTGTCTCTTGGATGGTCATGCCATCCCGGGCGAGGATCGGGCCAGGGGAGCGCGGTTCAACTCGGCGTTGCGGTTCACCGCCGAAAATATCAAGGTCATCATTGTGGTCGTCTCCGCGGACCGGCCGATTTCGGTCATTCAAGAGGGCGTGGAATTGAACGCCCAATGCGAATGGAAACCGGTCATGGGGTGTATCGACCCGCCGCCGACACTTGAACATTTTATAGAATAACCTAACCTGAGCGTTTCAAGTTGGGACATTATAAACCACTCCACATCATCTTTGCATATCCTCACGCAAACTCAACAATGGAACCGGGCAGTGACGGAACATTTTTTCTGCCGTTGTCCCGAAAAGAATGCCTGCAAGATTGCTGCGGCCCTTTCGCCCCATAACCACAAGATCAACGCCTCCATCCTTAGCAGCCTGTATTAGCTCACGAAACGGGACTCCTGTCTTGATCTTTATCTCCACAGGAAGGTGTTTGGCGGATATTTCTTCGATTATTTTATTGATATCTTCTAATCGATCCTTTTTATTATCCTTTATGAATTTGTCTGCAGAAAAACTAGCGCTTTCCATTTCCGCCCTCAATAGTGCGTCTACATCTCTTTGGTTGATGACATTGACAATCATCAGATCACTTTTTAATTCATCGGCCAATTCAGCAGCAAATCCCAAAGCTTCTTTCGAGTAGTCGGAAAAGTCATACGCCACCATGATTTTTTGAATTCTTTTCATTTTTTCACTCCAAGCATTAGTCAATCCTGATGGGTCTTTCTCGGGTTTATTCGAATTATGACGACCTTTAAACCTTGGGCAATATGAACGTCTGAATTAAGCTTCGGACAAACTGATAATATTGTTGTAAGAGCCGAAGCAGTTGGGACGACGTTGGTTGTTCCGGGGATCTTCCTTCCACTGCCCATCTACCAAAAACTTGTATTCATGGTTTCCGGGATAAAGCATCACCCGTTTATTCCACATCCCATTTTCATCCCTTTGCATGGGATGCTTTCCCGAACTCCAATTGTTGAAATCCCCTACCAAAAAGACTTCCTTAGCCTCGGTTGCTTCCAATGAAAACGTCCATCTTTTCCGTTTAATTTTCTCTATTGAGTTCACTTTAGCCATGTCATACCTCCTTATACATATTCTGTTTTTTATTATCTGATTGAATCATTCTGCCGGCGAAAAGCATATGATCCACGATTACGGAAACCCAACGTTCTTCGCCCGGCTTTATTTCTTCATCCACCGCTTCAATCAACTCATACAATGTGGTTTTTAAGCCGGTTGTCACTGAATAGGCTGCATCTGATATACAAAAGCTTTGTGCAAGCTGTGGCATTTTTTCCTCCTTTCTCTTGAATCTTCGAATCAATATTCCTACGAATAACAACGCAAAAGATATGCCAAGAAATGTTTTTAAAGGTGGCACGAAATAACACTTTGATAAGTCAGACTATTTTATATTATTTCATGCATTTTTCACTGGGGATAGAAAGGAATTGGTGTCGGGATTTTTTACAGGGTGTAAAAAAATTATATTTAAATGAAAGTGACGATCGGTGATTCAAAATAGACTGTTTATGGGAACGACGTCTTTCACGGCATCAAGATATACCTTGATAGCTTCTTCCTCGGGCCAATTTTTGTACGCCGAAATTGGTGTTATGGCATTTTGGGGTATGGATATCTTCATAAGCTTTATTCGTCACCTCGAGAACGAATGAGAAGTAAAGGGCGATCGATACGTTGCAGCACACCGGCGGCAATGCTTCCATAAAATGTTCTGGACAAACCGGTGCGGCCGTGACTGGCCATCGCCACAAGATCTGCATTTTCGCTTTCGGCAGCATCGACAATCGCCTTCACCGCCGGACCACGGCCGATAAGCGTCTGGACCACGACACCCTTTTTGGAAAACCTTTTTTGAAGAGAATCAAGATACTCCCCTGTTGTCTCTTTCAGATAATCATTTTTTTCCCTAAACTCCGACATACCGATTATCTCATCATATTCCAACATCAACACCGGGTCTATAGCGACAAAAAAAACCACTTTGCACTTGAAACTTCGCGCAAGGTTCTCTACATGGGACAAAATGGATTCAGCCCGTTTCGAGCCGTCCAAGGGGACTAATATGGTCTTATACATATCTACCTCCTGTAGTTACAAAATAAATAATTCAATTTTTCCCCTTATTATTCTTATATTTTGCAAGGTATTAACTCCGTGAACGAATAATAAGCAATGGCCGATCTATTAAGACTCATCTTCTTTTACGGAGGTCTTGAGCTCAAGACCGAATTTTTCAATCTTGGAATGCAAAGTCGGCCTGGAAAGGCCGAGGAGTTTTGCCGCTTGGGACCGATTTCCGCTGGTTATGTTGAGCGCTTCGCTGATGACGATACCGGAAACGTGGTCCAAACAGTCATCAAACAGATTTGCACTTGAACGCGAATTCAGGGCCTGACGCACCCATTGCCGAATGGCCTGCTCTCCTTTTTCTAAGTCTATTGCATTGCCCGTATTCCTGTCACTGATCGCCTGTAAAATGTCTTCTTGGGAAATAGGGGCGCCTCGGTTGAAAATAAGTGCCTTCTGAATGGTGTTGGCCAATTCGCGAACATTGCCTTTCCAAGGCGTAGCGGCAAGCATTGCCTTTGCGTTTTTGGTGATTCCAGGGTTCTCCACCTTGGCTTCAAGTGAAAAGCGCGCAAGAAAATAATCGGTCAATGCCGGAATATCCTCGGTCCGATCCTGGAGAGAAGGTAAAAAAATGGCAACCACCTTGAGACGGTAATAGAGGTCTTCCCGAAACCGGCCCTGAACGATGGCAGATTCAAGGTCACGATTGGTAGCGGCGATTATTCTCACATTCACGGGGATGGTGTTTCTGCCCCCCAATCGTTCGATACTCTTTTCCTGGAGAAGGCGCAAGATTTTGGCCTGGATGCTCAACGGCATATCGCCAATTTCATCCAAAAATACGGTTCCGCCATTTGCCTGCTCAATCTTTCCTATACGACGGTGGGTTGCGCCGGTAAAGGCGCCTTTTTCATATCCAAACAACTCACTTTCTAAAAGGGTTTCAGGAATGGCCACGCAGTTAATGACCAAAAAAGGTCTGTCGGCCCTTGCGCTGTATTGGTAAACGGCCCGGGCCACCAACTCTTTTCCGGTTCCCGATTCTCCGCGAATCAGAACCGTTGCTTCTGTTTCAGAAACCCGGCCGATGGTCTTGTAAACCTCCTGCATGGGCCTGCTTCGTCCGATGATGGCATCTCGAAAGCTTTTTACCGGTATAGGGCCCATATCTACCGGAGAACGCATAAAACGGCTTGCATCCAGAGCCTGTTTAATTACCACCAGCATCTCCGGGATATCAAAGGGTTTGAGAATATAATCGAATGCTCCCATCTTGGTGGCTTCAATGGCGGTTTCCGTTGTACCAAAGGCGGTCATGATGATCACCGGAAGTTTGGGTTCCATTTCGTGAATGGCCTGGAAGGTTTCAAAACCATTCATTCCCGGCAAGCGCATATCTAAGATCACCACATCCGGAACTTTTTCTTCGATGATTCTAAGGCCGGCTTCTCCGGAGGCTGCACTTTTGGGTTGATAACCCTCTTCAGTCAAAAGTTTGGTAAAACTTTTTCGCAGCTGATCGTCGTCGTCAATGATGAGAATGGTCGTCATGAGTTTGATCCTTTTATCGGCAATGTGATGATAAACGTTGACCCTATACCCTCAGAAGATAATACGCCAAAACGCCCTCCGTGCTCTTGAACAATCCTGGCGGCGATACTCAATCCAAGGCCCGTGCCTTCTTCCTTGGTTGTGAAAAAGGGTTCCATAATTTTCGATTGTATGGCATCCGGAATACCGGGCCCGTTATCGCTTATTCGAATCACAGCCGATCTCAATTTTTCCCGCTCAATATCGGTTTCTTCGTATATTACAATCGAACCGCCCTGTCCCATTGCTTCACATGCATTGACGATGATGTTGACAAGAACCTCCTTCAATTGTTCAGGATCAGCCTGAACCAATGGCAGGGGGTTTTTTCTTTGAATTTTGATGAAAACCTCATAAGACTCCAGGCGATGCTGTAAAAGCTGAACTGCCTGGTCCACAATGTCCGAGGGTGAAACGTGCTGCAACTTGAGTCTGGGGGGTCGGGAAAACTCAAGGAAATTTTGTAAGATATTATCAATATGATCGATTTCTTCTGATATGACATCAAAGTCTTCTTTCTGATCACCGGCAAGATTGAGGCTTCTACTCAGGGAAAATAGGCGCATCTTAACGGAAGTTAGGGGGTTTCGGATACTGTGTGAGGTGCCTGCAGCCAATTTGCCCACCAGTGCCAATTTTTCAGACTGCAAGAGGTGTTCCCGGCTTTTTTCAAGTTCAGATTGAGTTTCATTGTATGTTTTTTTCAAATCATGTACCCGCCAGCTGAGCGTTTTTACCTCGTCTCCTTTCGTTTGTGTGCCGTTATGACGATCGGTTTCCAAGGCCAGCCTGCGTATCGGATTAAGGATATCATGTAATAAAAAGAACGTCAGTATGACACCCAAAAAAAGAATCATCAGCACAGCCGATCCAGAAATAATTCTGAGTTTTTTGGTTTGATTTAAGCTTTGTATTTTAGCTTTTTGAGCCTTATCACTGAAAAGCTGCTTTCCGTTTTCGCAAAGCTTAAGGATTTCGAAAAAACTGTCTCGAATTTTTTTGTGGAGTTTAATACCTTTTTCGCGATCTCCCGACCTATAATAATCGACAACCTGATCTTTGGCGACGATGTACTTTGCATATTCCGATTCAATAAGGTCTAGAACCCTTTTTTCCTCTTTTGTTGTGGCAAGGCGCTGGGTTTTTTCAAGTATATCCTCAAAAATACGGCGGTATTCCGTCATCTGAATGAGCCAATTTGGATTTCCATCCAATAGATAATAGGAAGCAAATCCCTTTTGGTTGACCAGAGCATTTTCCAGGGATTGGGCCGCCTGAAGTCCTGCCATGTACTTGTCGATGATCTGGGTTAAAAGTCTTTCCATCCGGTACGTATACCCAACCATCACCAACGCACCCATGATCGTTATGACTACCAAAGCGGTTATATTTATTAAAATCCTTGATCGCAGACTTATCTTTTTCAACATTTTTCAAATTCGCAACGTCTAAGATCATCGAAAATTATCTTGAAAAGAGACAACATGTGCATCCCCCGTCCCGTCCCAAGAAAGCAGGGGATGCACGACAACAAAATTATTATGATATTTCGGTTGGCGTCTTATTCTAAACCGTGGGCCGAAAGTGCTTCCCGGACCCTGGCTTCCCTGATTTTCTCTTCATGGTCTCTTTTTTTCTTGGCAGCCTCCTGCACTTTGGTCATGAGCTGCTCTATTTCACACGGCTTCATTAAATAATCGAAGGCGCCCAGCTTCATCCCCTCTATGGCAGACTCCACGGTGGCGTGACCGGTGAGCATGATCACCTCCATCAAAGGGAACTGGTTTCTTATCTTTTCCAGCGTTTCAATGCCGTTCATTCCCGGCATCTTGACATCAAGGATAACTACATCCGTATTTCGGTTTTTATTCAGTATTTCAAGGGCTTCTTCGCCGCTAAAAGCTGTAATTATTTTAAGGTCCCTTTTTGAAAGACGTTTTGTCATGGTTTCCACAAAAGGGGCCTCATCATCCACCAACAAAACCAATGGCTTCATCATGGTATTTCCCTCCTTAATAAAACGCTGACTTGCCGCTGTTATATCATTTCAACCTTTGCCGGGTCATTTTTCAAGAACGCTCATGGGCGATGTTGACAGTTTGTCCACCATTGCTTTTCGAATCCGTTCTTCATGCTCTGATTTTCGTTCGTACGCCCCGTTGATCTTCTCCAGCAAAACGTCCATCTTGCATGGCTTAATCAGGAAATCAAAAGCGCCGATTTTCATGCCTTCTATGGCGGTTTCAATGGTTCCGTGACCGGTCAGCATCAAAACTTCCGTCAAGGGTTTCAGTTTCTTTATCGCCCCTAATGCCTCGATACCATCCATCCCCGGCATCTGAACGTCCAAAATGGTCACATCAAAATTATATTCTTTTAATATTTCCAAAGCCTCGTCGCCGCTATAGGCTTCCGTCACATGAAAGCCCCTGGTCCTAAGGCGCTCGGCCAGTGTCTCCACAAATTCTTTTTCATCATCCACTAAAAGTATTCTTGTTTTCATAGGTACCCCCTGCCCCTAATGATTATTTCGGGTTGCTCAAAAGGACTGCCTTTGCCGTTTCGGTGATTCCTTCCGGGAATCCAACCACATTATAAATCACCATGAAACCCAATATCCATACGATCACCAGTGAAATGAGCCAGAGCACAAACCCGTATTTGACAAAGTCGATGGGGCTGATCATTCGTTGACCGGTATCCGGATAAACGCCGAGACCGTACACAATGGCATTGTTCGGCGTTCCTACGATCAGAAAATGGGCAAAAGACGTGGCAAAGGCCGTGGCAAGTCCGATGGCCCAGGGTTCACCCTGAACACCGCTCATGATACCCATGGGGACGGCAATCGGCCCTAAAAGCGCTGTGGTCCCGGCATCGGACATAAAGTTGGTCATCAGACCCGAAAATGAACTCATCCCGATCCAGAGGCCCAGACCTTTCCCGAAACCGATCGCATCCAAGCCCCCCAGAAAAATCTGCGCCAGATACAGGGCTGCACCGGTCTCCTTTAACAGTGCGCCAAGGGTGAGGGCGCCGCAATACATGAACCAGGCATCCCAGGATATGCCCCCTAAAATTTTTCTCCAATCTGCAATTTTAAACACCACCGGTATGACAAGGGCGAGCAAGGCCGGCCCCCCAAGGCCGAGATCGTGCCCGCCGACAATCCAGAGAAACAGTATCAGAAGCATCATACCAAATGCCACTTTTTCGGCATAACTCATTTTCCCCATCTTTTTCGTTTCTTCCTTTATGGCCAGAAGACCGGGGGTGAGGTCTTTTGTTTTGACTTTTCTAAATACAAATAACATATATCCAGCCACTGCCAGACCCAGCACCGGGGTCAACGGAAGACCGTACATCATCCACCGGCCGAAACTCATGGGCACATTGTAATCAGACCAGAATCCCATCATGATGACGTTTCGACCGCCGGCTGCGGGGGATCCCACACCGCCGACATTCAAGGCAAAACAGAGAGAAAAAAGTAAAAGCTTTGCCAGTTGTGGATCGTGCTCGATAACGCCTATGATTGCTGTTGGCTGAAACCGCTCCCATGTAGACGGCCGCCATCACCGGCGCCATAAAGGCCGCCATGGCATGGGCGGATATAAAGGATCCCAGGACGGACATGGAAACACACAAAACGACAATGGGCAGCACAAACCCTTTGGTCCACCCGAGATATCCATGTGGCGAGCCGTTTGTGCAGTCCCACGCCGATGACCGTTACCCCCATGGCCAGAACACCCAATAGAAACAGCGGTGCATCGCCGGCAAAGGTTTGACCGATCATCTTCATGGGCAATAGTTTGAAAAAATAAGCAAACATCGGCATCAAAATGCCCACCAGGCCGATGGGAAGTGCCTCGGTTGCAAAATATATAACGGCCATGGGAATCATGGCCAGAACGAGTTTCGCCTTCCATGCCGCTTGGGCTACATCATGGGCCACATGCCATTCGATCATTCTTTCCGCAATTTTCTGTTTTTCCACCAGTTCAATCAGACTCTGGGGGGTCGGAATAATAAATGCAATGATCACAAAACAGGCGGCCCCAACGATCAGCCAGATCAGTTTGTTTGAAAGCAACCCTGGTTTTTTTGATTTATCCATTTCCATGTTGTCGTGTTCCATTGAGGATCCTCCGTTAAGTTCTGCATTTCTTCACTCTTTCACAAAGCAATTTGAACACATCCACGAGCCTCAAGATGCCGACGATCTCTCCGTCTTGGGTAACCAGAAGAGACTGATGATGACCGAGAATAAGACTATGCAGGGCCTCACCCATCGTGGCATCCGCGTCAATTTTTTCTCCCTCCTTGAGTTGGTACATAACATTCTTTACTTTTTTCCCGGCAACTCGACTGCAAATATCATCCAGATCCACCTGCCACAGGCTGTATTTTTCCATCATGGATCTAATTAACTCCGGGCTGAGTCCGGACAGAGATGACGACCGGATATCCCCAAAACTCTCATATTTGGGTTCAAGGCATTTGATGACATCCAATTGGCTTAATTTGCCGACAATCTTATGGGTGTCATCATAGACCAAAACAGCCCGATGCACATACGGCGATCCTTCAAACGCTTCCTGGGCTTTTTCCAGCGCATCGATGGCGTCTATCAAAAGGCTGTCCTTGTGGATGGTGGCGTATTTTTCCAATGGGACCATTACGTCTCTAACCGCCAGTTTCTGCATGATGTATCTCTCCCTTTCCTCGGTGTGGCTACCCTTGAAGGTTATTTTTTCTTGTCGCTATCGAGAATTTCTTTTGCGGTTTCGAATTCACCGGCTTCGGCAAAAGCAGCGGCGCTCATGGCGTCCTGAAATTTGTTTTTGTAAGCCTCGGTGACGGTCTTCATGAGTTTTTCAATGGACACCGGCTTTTGAAGGTATTCAAAAACACCCAGACGTCGGGCCTCTTTTTCATCTTTTTCAGACCCATGCCCGGTCAACATGATAATCTGAACACCGGGATACGCCTTCTTGGCACGTCTTAAAACTTCCATTCCGTCCATGCCGGGCATCTTGAGATCGAGAACCATGACATCCGGAAGATCTTCGTCCAGAGTTTTAAGGGCCGCTTCTCCGTTAAGTGCCACATCGGATTTCACATCCCGCATCTCCAGCCGCTCGGAAAGGGATTTTACGAATTCCTCTTCATCGTCCACCAACAACACTTTCATCTCTTTCATTTTTTTCTCCTTTCATCCTTATTATTATGTCGGAAATTTTTTATATTTTCGTTGGGTTTAGGTCTTGTTGTCAATAGTTCTTTGGCCATATCGCCTTCGCCGGCCTCGGCAAAACTTGCGGCAACCATGATGTCCTGGCAGCGCTGTAACAGTGAAGGTTTGACCGGTTCAGCCGCTTTCTTTGCTAAAAATGCCTCCTGGATCCTTAAAATGAGTGCATCCAAATCCAGGGGCATGAGAAGGTCGTCGAATACACCCAGTTTCATCCCTTCTATTGAGAGGGAAATCTCATCGCCACTGTTGATGGTGATCACCTGAACGGCGGGACGCACTTTTTTGATCATTTTAATCAAAACCATACTCTCTTTTTGAAAATCGTTCAGGCTCAGCAACACCACATCGATATTTCGTCTTTTAACAATCCGTTTTGCCTCTGGTTTTTGTCTGGCCGTAAAAATTTGATACGCCTCACCGGCAAGGTGCCTGGACAGGTGGTCGTGCAAATAATTATCCATCTCGATGATCAAAAGATTTACTCCCATGACGTTATCAAACTACCATCCAAGGGTATCAAACCCATAACCCCTGGATGTTCATATCCCATGATGAACATCCGGACTAAACCGCCATCGGCGAGGGGAACTCTAACACATCCATCGCCCCAACCATCCGGAGAATTTACAGGGTGCAGGTCCGAATCCTCCCGACTCGTATGAGGTTCGCCCATCTCAGCGAAGGTAACGGAGACAAAGATATTTTCAAAAATTTTGACCCATCTTTTCATGGAACCCTCCTTGCTGTTATCGGGTGAATGCAAACTTGACGATGTTATCAGCAAGGAACATGCCAAATTTCAATTATTAATCGATATCAATAGGTTATAATATTATCAGGGAGGGCAGGGGAACAATTGAAACCTTTTGAAACCTTTCAAGCGAAGCATTATGAAACCTTTTAGGACGTTTTATGTATTTACGGATTGGGGAAATATAACAGGATTTCCAGCGCAGAATCAACGGCTTTTGCGGTTCCGCCCAGGTACGCCATTGTTTCTTGCAATGATTCCCAGCGTTCAGAGGAAGAAACCGCCGGCGAAACAGTTCTGCCTGGGAGGGAATCGTCCCTTCATAACAAACACCGAACACATACCGATCTTGTATTTTACGCGGATATAGTCTTATTTTTCCACCGGAGTTTAATGCGTTCAGCAGGATCTCGATGGATTCGAACAGGGCCATTTCCAAGGCAACAGGGTGGGTGTGGATGATCATAGGCGCGTCATGGGGGTCGGCTTCTATCACCACATTTTTGAGCCTGGCGAAGCGGGATGCAAGCAAAACCATCTGTTCGGATACCTCATTGAGGTCTACATCGGTGGGGCTGTGATCGGGGCTATGGGCGAACTTGTTTAAACGGGTGGTAATATCGACCCCACGGTCGATTTGGCCAAAGATTCTTTTCAAGGATGTGTTAAATTTATCCTTGCGGGGAAAGGTCTCATCCGGGGTTATGGCAAGAATGTCCTCCATAAGGCCCGAGGATTCTTGAATGATGGCCAGCACATTTTTGATTTCATGGGTGATTCCCGCGGTTTTTTGCCCAGAAAAAGACAATCTCTTTATTTTTTATTTTATCCATTTGCTCCCCTTACATAGATCCTCCAGAACCTTTTAAAGAACACTTTTCGCCGCTTCATTGAGTTTTTCAATCAATTCTTCAATGTCTACGGGTTTTATAAGATAGTCAATCGCCCCGAGCTGCATCCCTTTGATGCCGTCTTTCTTTGGTGCCACCGTGACCGGTGAGCAGAATCACCTGGATGTTGGGAATCGACGGCTTTTATTTTCTCCAAAACCTCCATGCCGCTGAGGCCCGGCATCATGACATCCAAAACCACAAGCTTTGGCGGATCGGTTTCGACAAGGCCCGAAGCCATTTCTCCATCCGTTGCAATCTCGACATGCGTGCCTTTCAATTCGAGCCTTTCAAGCCAGGGTGGTGACGAATTCTTGTTCATCATCGACGAGCAGAACTTTTAACTGCACCATCATACGCATCCAACTCTTGATTTTTTATTTTGATTTTTTGGGCAGGGTCCGATATTGTTTAAACTTCGTTCCTTGGTTCTCCGTACTTTTTACCTCGATATCTCCGCCCAACTTTTGGACAATTCCGTAGGTAATGGAAAATCCCAGACCGGTCCCCTTTCTTTTTTGGTGGTAAAAAAAGGTTCAAATATATACCGACAGCTCTTCTTCCGACATGCCGCAGCCGTCGTCTTCGATGGATGCAGCGACGGTATCGGCATCTTTCTCCCAGGTGGTAATGGCGATCCGGCCTTCGTCTTCAACCGCCGCCACGGCATTGTTTAAAATGTTCAAAAAAACCTGCTGGAGTTGACCGCGATCCGAATCAATTCTGGGGCAGGTCCTTTGCCAGATTCAGCGTAATTTCAATGTTGCGATAAAGGGCTTCTCTTTCCAAAAAACCCAAAACTTCTTGCATGAGTTCATTCAAATCGAGATTTTCAACTTCGATCTCCATTCTTTTTGCAAATCCAAGCAGTCGATCGGGTTATGGTCTTACATCGACTCACCGACTTGAGGATGGATTCCAAAAGGTTTAGAAATTTTTCTTTTCTGCGCAAAATCCGGGGTGTATTCAATGAGATCTTTGATAAGGCCGGCTTTTTCGTTAATAATCGCCAAAGGATTATTGACCTCGTGGGCCACACCGGCGGCAAGACGGCCGATGAAAGACAGCTTGTGGGAGTGCTGCAATTCCCGAAAAGCAAGCTCCCTTCTTTGATCCGCTTCCCGAATCCGGGAAACCAATATATCCGTCAGCCGGAATACCACAATAAGAATCAAGGCCGAACTCACCGAGAAAACGACAACCAGATCGCTTTTCAGCGCATACCAGGCTTTTAACACCGCGGAATGGGGCTTTGCGATCACCAGTGTTATTCGGGATAGGGTAAGTGGGCGTAGGCCAAAAAAACATCGGTTCCATTGGGATCTTTTTTTTCCACAACATATGTGGAATATCCGCCGGAGGGAATTTGGATGGGACACTGCTCGAGAACCTTTCCGTACAAACGCGAATTGGTCTGGAACACACCCTCCTTGTTGAGAACAAATGCATCGGCTTTCCGAATCCAGACCCATGGCGGCAATGAGGTTGTCGAACATGGTGGTATGAATGGTGGTCCTGACAATCCAGGATTGCCCGTCCGCCTCAAGACGCTGAACAGCGATGGCGATGTGGGGAAATTTTCTATATCCCAGAAATACATCGCTGATGTAGGTCCCCTTGAGCGTCACTTCATGGAACCAGCTTTGGGTGGCATCAGTTTTTTCCAAGAAGTTTATACGGCCCCGCATAGCATATCTGTGTTCCGGTCGTCCCCGTTGATCAGACCCCGAATCCACAAACCCGACGAATTCCTTTTTGAGGATATACAGAATATGATTGAGTGTTTTCTCATCACACAATTTTATCCCGGGAATAAAAAATAAGAAATGGATTTCATCAAAGACAGGCGTTCGTTTAAAAAAAATTGAAACGAGTGGGTGGTTTTTGTTTGCCAGCAGTTTAGTGGGACCGACGATCTCTTCCTTGAGACTGCTCTGGTATTGATGATAGTTGATGAGCGCCATAAGGACCAGGGGAATGATGGTCAGTGCAATCATCAAAATCCGAATATTTCTGCGGAGGTTGTGGTAGCGATCCTCCGTGTATTCAACCTCGAGGAACCGCTGGAGTCTCTCTTTTTATATTAAACCAGTTTTTAAAGATTCAGTGCCATTTTTCCTCCGGGCAACCGGTTCTCGAAGGATATCGCCGGATCGCAGTGTTTCCGATCGAAAGCGCTTTACGGGCAGCCTTGCGACCAATTATCACAGAGTCGAAAACCCTCACATTTTTCCATGTAAGATACTTATAATACTCATCTTCAATACCCCCGCAGATCACGGCCCGTATCTTTTCCACAAGGACGAGATGGCAGAGTTGTTCTGCTCCGAAGCTTCGGGGAAGCACCACAGTCTTTTCTTCCATGAGCCGACCGTCGTCAGCCAGTTGGAGAATTTGGGACATCCTGGCTGCGAATCGAATCGGGCGCCACCTGGTACCTGTAAGGTGATGAGGTACTTCTTTCCACAGTCAATTTGTATCAAATTGTTTCGGATTAAGTCGAATTCTTATTATCCATTTTATTCTATTTCGTTCATTTTTCTCCACAATGTGCTTGGCCCCACATCCCAAATGTTGGCGGCTCGGTTTGACGTTTCCGACGCCGCCAACGTCGCCATAATGATATCCCTTTCCATGGATGTCGAGGTCTTTTGTTCGTCGGTTTGGATACTTGGGCTTTATGCGGAGTCGGCGAGTCGGAGGGTTCCGCCTCGTCAAGCGTCGGAACGATTGCATTGTCGGGATTTTGGATCCATCAGATAAGCGGGCAGATGTGCCGGCTGGAATGTCCTT
>CAWBNO010000026.1:0-37808 GCA_963790095.1 uncultured delta proteobacterium
TTGAAATAAGATCGTCAATAGACTCGAATGTAAGGATGCCTCTAATATCAAATATTTTCATCTATACCGGGCAGCCCCAATAGATTGGGACGGTATCTGTAAAAAAACAGTCGATAATCTTTTCTGTATCGTTAAAGTTTTCTCTGTGAATTCTCCATCGCAACGGAGAAACAATAGTCGACAAGACCTTCAGTCTTGTATTCAATGGTTTTATACCTCTCCCATAACAATCAATATCATCTCGTTCCATAAGGATTTTCGCGACATCCTGGCGAAAGGCGTGTCCCCCTTTCGAGGATGCTCTACACTGCCAATAAAGGAGGCTAGTTTTGTTTTTCTGATGTCAATTCGTTGAAATTGGATCACGATTGTCCAGTTCGAACTGAAATCCACACGAAAAAAGGGAGGACCACTATGAATCAAATCCTCTCTGTGTGTTAAAACTAGATCATAACGTTTGCGAAGGATTGCTGTATCAAATGTCCTTGTATGTGAAGGATTTTCTTTTAGCAGTGATACCCGTCGGGAACGAGGAAAAAAGAATGGTAAATTTGATATGCTGTATCCATCTGATATTAAGATATAAGATGGTTTCTTCGGTCTTAAAGACAAATCTATAACGTTCATCAGATATATGTTTTCCATTCTCATCTGAATTTTATGTTTTTTTCCCCTCCCAGGTGTGCGGATCATATACGAAAAAGTGAACGGTTCTGCTATGATTTTCCTTTCATAAAAAAGTTTGATAGACGTGGTGTTAGCTTTTTTTATTTTCCGGGGGTCTCTTCTTCGTTTAGAATGGAGACAAAAAGAATCTTAAGCTGTCGGGAACGAAAAACATGTTAGAGCCAATTTTAGTCACTAACTCATAGCCATGATCTTGAGATAATCTGAGACAATCTGGTCTCTGTCATCTCCGTGCCGCTCGACAATAATGACTTCGGGACGAAATCTTTCTATGTCGAAACGCTTGAAGTACTTCCAGTTCCATTCCTTCAACATCTACACTCAGGAGATCCACGCGCTGCTGTGGTTGGCCAACAGCGAGTTTAGAGATGTAAAGGGGACCATCACTTTTTCCCATGGTATAGTTTTCCTTTTTACACCAATCAATATGAGCCTGATCCGCCTTGACGAATGAAAGCGGGCTTTCTCCAACTGATTATCGGCGCATGTAAATTCTATTTCACCGTCTGAACCGTCTGGCCCAAGAGCCGCATGTACAACACTGCTGCCGGGACGATTCGCCTTACAGAGCTCAAATTGACGCGGATGTGGCTCCACTAGCATCCTCCGCCAGCCTAAACTCTCTAGTAAGTAGGTATTGCTAAAAGTGATTCCGTCATAGGCGCCGGCCTCGACAAAAAACCCGGGATCTCTATTCTTGAAGAAATCGTATATCAGGATGTCTTCTCCTGCTTGAGCAGTAAACCGTATGGGGATATGAGAAGTGTCGTCCGGGTTTCTATTTTGATGAATTTCTAGGAGGCGCATTTCTTTGCGGAGGGTATCTTTTAGTTTGTTGATTTGCTCTGATAGCTCGAGAGTCCTGTTAAAAAGATATCTATGCCGCTTCCGAAAGGCAAACGCAAGTACGATAATTCCGATTAAGTTAAGCAGAAATGCGGTTCCGAGTATATATATTATATATTGGGTCATATGGATTTCTTTCCTACTATTGATTTACGCAATAAATAGTTATGTTTTTTTCTGGTCTTCGGAGAATTTAATATGCTGTTATTTTACCCTTTTCAGAGAAGGTTTCCACCGGCGTCAACGATGTATTATATTGGGTGGAGATGGGTATGGAATCGTGAGGTTTGATTTCGTTATATGCAGACCATCTCAGGAGAAAAGGCTTAAAGCACTCTCCATTTATGAGGTATTGCCAGGATAGAACGATCAGCTGTGGGAGCCATACCCGATTGATAGACATCTTTGGGATGAACAGTGAGCCTTCCAATTTGCTGATTTCTATAAAGCCACTCTTTATTGGGAATTCCAAGGCCCGACCCCACAAAATATTCCCCGGCTGATAAAGGTAATGAAGAAAACTCACATTCAACAATATTCTGCCCTTTTTTTATTATCATAGATACTGTTGAATCTGGTTGTGTTGAGCAGAGTAAAAGAGGGGTGCCATAAGTTGTGGAAATTTGAAAAACAGCTGAGCCTGACTGAACTTCTCGATCTGCCTGAAAAGTAATTCGAAATTTGACACGTATCCCAGGTGTAAACCATTTTCTTTGGCTGATCATCTATGATCTAAAATTTCTATTCGTAAAATATCAAAATCAAGATTGTTTTCATTTATCTCATTCTCAAAATCATAGATGATGTTGGGTGCTGATCTCATTTCATTGTTTTCTATTAATAAGATTCGCTCATAAATTTCAATTGTTTCAGAAGTTGTTCCTGAATGAGAGAGCATTCCCATATCAAAGAGTATAGCTCTGTCACATAAATGTTGAATAGCTGCCATATTATGACTTACAAACAATACAGTTCGTCCTTCTTTTGACACATCATCCATTTTCCCAAGACATTTTTTTTGAAAGGCTACATCTCCAACCGCCAGCACCTCATCTACCAAAAGAATTTCCGGTTCCAGATGTGCAGCAACAGCAAAAGCAAGTCGGACGTACATCCCGCTGGAATAACGCTTCACAGGTGTATCGATGAATTTTTCTATTTCGGCGAAGTCGACAATTTCATCAAACTTTCGTTTGATTTCCGCTTTTGTCATGCCAAGAATCGCACCATTGAGAAAAATATTTTCACGACCGGTGAGTTCAGGATGAAAACCGGTGCCGACTTCCAGCAGAGATACCGACCCGGCCGTTGATCCAGGCCCTACCTTCGGTCGGTTTGGTTATTCGTGAAAGAATTTTAAGAAGGGTGGTCTTGCCGGCACCGTTTCGGCCGATGATGCCGACGATTTCACCGCGTTTGACTTCGAAGGAGACGTCTCGAAGGGCCCAGAGGTGATCAGGCCCTTCGGGAGTTGAAATAGTTGAAAGAGTTGAATGGTTAAAGGAGTTCGAAGGGTTCAAGGAGTCTGACAGATCGACGCCTATAGCCGAATTTGCGGCTGAAAGCATTGGTGACCTTTTCCCGAAAGGAGTTGGTCTGTTTGTGGAGCTCTCCGAGGCGGTAGAGTTTGCTTAAGTTCTCAACTTTTATAACTACATCATTCATTTGATTGTGAAAGGTAAAAAGTTAAAAGTGAAAAGTGAACAGTAAATAGAAAACAGTAAACAGTGAACAGTGAACAGAAATCAGAGGACCCCGGTTAAATGGTTCAAGAAATTTAACGGGGCAGGCAGGATTTACCCCGGTGAAATCCCCCTTCGGGGGTCTGCACAGCATCCCCGGTTAAACAAATACAACGAAATGGTTTAACGGGTTAAAAAGTTCACAGGGCGGGCGGGATTTTTTGGATTTCTTTTTTCATCACTTTCCGGCTTGTCCCGCTGAAAGCGGGGAAGAAAGTGATGAAGACAAGCCCGCCTTCGGCGAAAAGGACCGGTGTTTAATCTGAGACGATGGTAAATATGCATTCATAGGACACTCTTCGGGTATAGTTTTGTGTGGCTTTCTATTAAATCCGTTAGATCCTGTTGATCATGTCTAATTTTTATTTAAACATTAGCCATTTCCACAGAGGGATGATAGTGATTTCGATCCGAGAACGGGAGTGTTCAATAGAAACAGTCGATTCTTCATCATCGGTAATCAACGTAAGCCGATCGGGTTTTAGCTGATCATTTACTTCGGTTAGCGCCTGAAACTCTCTTTGTCTGGTTTTTTCATCTTCCAAAGAAAAACAAACTTGTATAGCCTCGGTGATATGAAGACCATCCTTGGTGATAAAATCGACTTCTTTGCCCTTTTTGGACTTCCAGTAGTAAAGGGTTTTGTTTCTTCTCATCAGTTCTAAAAATACTATATTTTCAAAAATATGCCCCACATTTCGGGAAAAATTAAAGCTGATGGAATTGCTCAACGCCACATCAATGCAATAGATTTTAGAAGGATTATAAATCTGTCGCTTCAGAGAATAATCAAACAAATCTACTGTAAAAAACAAATAGACGTCATTTAATGCTTCAAGATAATTCTTCACTGTATTCTGGCTTCTGACACCAATCATTCTCTGCATATTCTTGTAGCTTTGAACCGAGCCCGGATTTGCCGCTAAAAACAATGTCAGTTCCTTAATCTCTTTAATATTTTTAATGCCATACCGCGTGATGACATCACGGTAGATAATATCTTTGTAATATTGTTCCAGTAAGGTTGTGTCTCCAATTTTCAGGACTTCGGGAAATCCTCCCAGTTCGAGGTATTCTTTGAAAGACCTTCTTATTTCGACTTTTTTCTGTCTTTTGTATAAATCTTTGGCATTGATTCGTATTCCCTTCATTGTCAGGAACTCACGGAAAGAGAACGGCCAAGTCACAACTTGACGATTTCTGCCGGTCAGAGCTGTGGAAATTTCAGAGCTTAATAAGGAAGCATTGGAACCGGTGACAAAGATTTTTACATTTTCGAACTCATAAAGCCTGTTCAGCCATTTTTCCCATCCATTGATATTCTGGATTTCATCCAGAAACATATAAATTTTCCCTTGAGGATTTTCCAGCTCAAGAAATGTTTCGTAAAGGGGTTCAAAATCTTGAACGTTAAAAGATACAAATCGTTCATCTTCGAAGTTTAAATAAAGAATGTTGTTTTCCAAAACATCTTCACTTCCGAGGATGTCATCGCACAGTAGTTTCATGAGAGATGATTTGCCGCTTCTCCTGATACCGGTGATGATAAGGATCTCACGCTGTGAGATATAGTTTGCAATTTCATACTGTATCTCTCTTTTGACGAGATCGCCTCTGGAAAGAAATTTTTCTTTATGTCCGATAATGAGTTCTTTTAATTTTGCTTTTTCCATCTCAGAGTTTCGAATATATATTGTTATGGATGAACTATAACCGACAATATATAGCAATGTCAATGCATTTTATTAAAGAGCTGAATACATGGCGAAAAGAGTTGGAGGTTTTTTCCCGAAATGAGTTGGTTTGCTTGTGGAGCTCTCCGAGGCGGTAGAGTTTGCTTAGATTCTCAACTTTGATTACTACGTCGTCAGGCATATATCTGACTCCTTGTAATTAGCAGGGAGGTAGGAGCTTGGAGCTTGGAGCACAGAGCCAAGGGCATAGCGCATAGGGCAAAGGGCATGGCGCATAGAGCAAAGGGCAAAGTGCAAAGCGTTAAAGGATTATCTGAGTGTTTTTCTTAAATTGGCAATTTTTCGGCTTAGTTTGTCTAACTTTTCCAACAACTCGCTTTCTTTTTCAGAATTAATCAGGCTTCTTCTTTTTAACAATATAATTATATTTGCATTTTCAAAAGTCGACCGTTTGGCAATATTCAAGAAATTGGCAAAATCTTTTGCTGAGTTTGAGCCTGAACCTTCAGCAATGTTATTTGAAATTGACATACCTGCAGCACGAAGTTGTTCAGCAAAACGGTACAATTTTCTTTGTTCGAGATCATCGGCAATATTAAATAGTTCATCTGCAATCTCAATAGCTAATTGCCAAACCTCTAAATCTTGAAAACGAAATTTTACCATCTTTTTCAGTTTACCTTTCGCTATGCTCTTGGCGCTATGCGCTATGCAATCTGACTTCGTCAGATTACGTCCGCAAACTCATCTTCCATTCTTTTGAAATAGAACAGGCCGGCGAAAAGGACGGCAAAGGAGAAGAGGGCGGTGATGAGGATTTTTTGCCAGTCCATATCTCCCACGCCCAACAGAGACCACCGGAATCCCTGGATGATCCAGGTCATGGGATTGAGATAAAAAATCCATGTCAGTTTCGGGGGAATGTTTTCCAGTGCCGTAGGCCACCGGGGTGACCCAGAACCAGAGCTGGACCATAAAGGGCAGGGCATGGGCCAGGTCTCGATACTTGACGGCAATGGCCGAAAAAATCAGGCCCAGACCCAGGGTAATTGCAAGTCCGAGAACGAGGAACAGCGGAAAGAAAAGGAAAGTCCCATCCCGGAAGAATTCCGTAGCACAGCATGAGGACCAGGAAAATGACAAAGGATATGACAAAATCGACGCATCCGGTGCCCAGGGCCGAAAGGGGAATGGCCAGGCGCGGGAAATAGACTTTGGTGATGAGATTGGCATTGCCCACGATGCTGCTGGTGGAGGCGGACAGGCTGGTGGAGAAAAATCCCCAGGCGACAATGCCGCAGAAGGTAAAGAGCATATAGGGCTGTCCGCTGCTGGAAAGTTTGGCCACTTTGCCGAACACCAGGGTGTAGATCAAAGCCTGGGATATGGGTTTGGCCAGGGCCCAGGCGATGCCGAAAAAGGCCTGCTTGTACAGGGCCATGATGTTCCGCCAGGCCAGAAAGCCGATGAGTTCCCGGTACTGCCAGAGTTCTTTAAAGTCGAGGGAAACCCAGCCTTTTGACGGTTGGATGAGGATGGTGGATTTGGACATAGGTTGGTTAAAGGTAAAAGGTTAAAGGTGACAAGGTTAAAGGTGAAAGGTTAAAGGTGAAAGGTGAAAGGTTGGTATGGTTAAAGGTGAAAGGTTAAAGGTGAAAAGGTGAAAGGTAAAAGGTTAAAGGTTAAAGGAGACCTTTGCAAAACCTGCCTTTTTGCCCAATTCCTGTGTCAGGCTCAAATTTTAATCCTCAAAATACTCAATGTATTCATGTGGTTAAAATTTTCGCCTTCCTTGAACGTTGAACAAAAATGAACATTTTTCAAAGGTCTCATTAAAGGTAAAAGGCAAAGGGCGAAAAAAATAAGTTATCCCCGGTTAAATCCGTTACACTCCTTTTCTGCGAAAAGTTTAACAGGGCAAGCAGTTAATGGTTATCAGGGTTGCGAGTTGCGAGTTACGCCCCGGTTAAATACGCTACACTATTGCTATCGCAAATTTAACCCCAGAGGAATTTCCGAAGGATTCCACAGGGCAGGCGGGGCCCCGATATCGGGATCTACGCTTCACTTCGACAAGCAGGGATCAGGGAAAACGGGTGAAAAGTGAAAAGGAGACATAGGGCTAAGGGCGAATCAAATAATTTCCCACGGCTTTGTTTCTATAGTGCTTAAATCTCTACTGCCGTGAATTATTGCTAAAATAAGTATACGTTCATTTTCCACTCGATACATTATTCGATATTTTTGGTATATCAGTTCACGAATAGCCTCATCATCTGCTTCAATTACAATCCGACCCATTTCAGGAGAGTCAGGGAGGATGTCAATTCTATATATAATCTTTTCGACGAATCGAGCAGCAAAATATTCAGAATCTTTCGCGATATAATCTCGAATATGCTGTAGATCAGATATGGAAGGTTCGGTCCATTCTATTTTCATTTTGGAAGGAATCTTTTTTTCACTTCATCATGAGAGATTACTTTACCATTTTCTGCAGCCTTCAGAGCAGTAGTAATCTTTTCTTTAACATAAAATTCATACATTATATCGCCCCATGATGCATGATCTGGCAATCGGTCAAGAAGATTCTTTGCTTCCTCTTTGGCAATACTCATTTTTTACCCCACTTCAATAATTGAAATATTTCAAGGAAAGTGTCATCGAATAATATTATGTGGTTATTCGAGACAGATTAATGATACTCATAGAAATAAACTGTGTCAATTTAAGAATAGTGAAAGGTTGAAAAGTGAAAAGTGAAAAGTAAAAGGTAAAAGGTATAAAGGTAAAAGGTGAAAGGTTAAAGGTGAAAAGACTATAGCAAAGAGAAAAGAGTAAAGAGTTATGGGTTAAAGGCATAGGGCAGAGTTACATTGGTTTAGTTGGTTTTATAAACCCAATAAAGAGCGCACTTCATCAAGAATTTTCTTTGAATATGTGATACACGTATCAGCATCTTCATTGGTAAATGCCACATCCGGAGTAATATCCGGTAAGCCGTTTGGGTAACGAGTTGGGATGTAGAATCTATCCAGAACCATACCCATTCTGGCATGAGGCTCTAGCTTTTGATAAAGTTTAAAATCAACAGAAGTTAGATCTTCTATCAATTTTTTTATAGAGTGCCCCCAGGGGTCAGCATCTGCAAAAAACCACACCGCCTTCAAAGCCTTTTCTCCTGCCTGCTGGGCGTGAAAACAAGAATGCGCATATTTCCCATTTTTTTTGAGAATGACGGCAGAGTCAAGATCGTCATCAGCGGTTGTCAACCATCGTTTAGCTTCCCGCATATTTTTTTCAGTGCTCATAAAGCGGTTTACCCTCTTTTAATATTTTTTTAATAAACGGGCGATGGGAAATGTTTTCCAATTCTTCTGGAGTGTAAATTAAAATATCAATAGCTCGATTTTTTATTATTTGATAAATTTCATCAAATTCATCATACCGGTCAAAAAAACGCTTTCCTGTCTCTTTGACGATCATTATATCCAAATCGCTTTTTCTTGTTGATGAGCCTCTGGAGGCTGAACCAAATAGTACCGCTTTTATCACGTTGTTCTGCTGGAAAATTGGAGTTAATAACTCTTTTATTGCTTCTATATCTTTTATCGCTTTCATTTTTTAGCCTCAATGTTTTTTATGTTCCATGCTCCAATTCCTTTTTCCCATATTTTCCTGAAGGCGTCAATAAATTGTTCCTTGTTCTGGGTTCTGGGTTCCCCGGTGAAATGGGCAAGCAGGGTTCAGGGAAAATTAGACAGCACAAACAATTTCAAAATGCAAATAGTCGTTGTAAGATAGAAATAACTTCTAACTGGGTTTCTGGATCAATAGAACCAAGCTTTTTTATAAGTCGTGCTTTATCTATCGTTCGTATCTGATCCAAAATGATTTGCCCTTTTTTCTTTTTAAATTTGCATGCTACTCTTGTGGGATAGTCCTTGCCTGCGGTAGTCAACGGGGCAACAATTACCGTGCGGATATATCTATTCATTTCATCAGGCGAAATAATCAAACAGGGTCTTGTTTTTTGGATTTCAGATCCGACGGTTGGGTCAAGATTTATCAAATATACATCGAATCGATTGACTACCATTGCCATTCTTCTTCATCCCAGGAATGCGAGATGTTTTCGGTTCCGTTTATTAGCTCGTCATCACCTTTTTGGGCCATTGTTTTGAAAGCAGTATCCCAACCCGCTCTTGGCTTTGAAATAGGCCGAATGATGATTTGGTTATTCTCAACTTCAAGCTCAACATCTTCCATTATTCCTGTTTGTTCAAGAATTGGTTTTGGGATGCGAATGCCTTGGGAATTGCCAATTTTTACAATACGTACTCTCATGATTTAACTCCTTGACTTAATAGGTGGACACATTGTAATTACATCGGTGTGGAATGTCAAGGATTTTAAGTTGCCGGTTTGAAAAGTTAAAGGTGAAAGGTAAAAGGTGAAAGGTTAAAGGTGAAAGGTTAAAGGTAAAAGGTTAAAGGTGAAAAGACTTTAGTAAATAGAAAAAAGCAAAGAGTAAAGAGTTATGGGTTAAAAGTTTTCTGTTATTGGATGAATGGGAAAATTGTTAAATCGTTGATTAGTTGAATTTATGCCGTATGGACCCATTTTGCACGCTTATGTGAGAGTATGACAAGATGATTTTTAAATTGATCGGAAGAATGAATTCGCAAAAAAGGTATGAGAAGCTTAATAATATTGCTGGACGTTGTTGGATTGACCTTTAGTCGAATCACACCTGGATGTTTGCTAAGCGGGAGGATTACCCAATCACCAAAATGTTCATCAAGAGTAACGAGAACCCTATTTTCATCAATCGATTTCTGCAATATCTGCTGATCATCTGCTCTATCTTGGCCGACTTCGGAGACACGCACAACATCGTAACCTTCATCACGCAAAGCCTGGGCTACATCCAGACGTAACATTTGATCGAGATAAAGTTTAAGAGTCTTAGGCATGGACTGCTCTAATCTCTGCGTGGTCAAGAGATGCCCTGGCGTAAAGTAAAGCTGCCTGTATATCTTTTTTCTTTAATTCCGGGTAGCCGGCAAGCAAGGTATCCCAGGTTTCACCATCTGCTATCTGTTCCAAAATAACAGAAACAGGAATCCGTGTTCCTTTTATCACAGGCTTTCCATTGCAAACTTTTGGATTAAGTTCAATTCGATCCATCGGAATCATCATAAATTTTTCCTCCTCATTTTTTTAATGATACCCATCTAAACAATTTATGTCAATTTAAGAATAGGAAAGGGTGAAAGGTGAAACGTAAAAGGTGAAAGGTGAAAGGTTAAAGGTGAAAGGTAAAAGGTTAAAGGTTAAAGGTGAAAAGCATAGGGCGAAGCGCAGAGCGTTTCGGGTAACGCTCCCAGTTAATCAAAGGGATTGGCGATCTGAATTTCAACTTTCTTAAAATCATCAATGTTCCGCGTAACCAAACAAAAATTTAGGGTTTTTGCCGTTGCAGCAATAATCGAATCCGGTAGTTTCATTCGTCGGTTTTTCCTGATTTCTATCGCCATATCAGCGATTTTTTGATCAATAAAAATTATGCGAAATACTTCTACCATTTCTCTGATAAACGCTTCTTCTTTAGGATTTCTGAACTGATATCCTAAAACCTCCATATAAGTTATGACTGAAATATAATGCTCATCAAATTGATCTAGAAAAGACAGCGGTACTTCCCGCTTCGAAAGGTAAATGATAATGTTACTGTCGAGAAGGGCACTATTCCCATTCATCTCTAAGTTCCTGCTGCCATTTTCTAACATCTTGAATCATTGCAAAAGGATTTATATTTTCATTCATGCTAAACAAGTGTTCAAGTTTACTCCGGACATTACCCTTGGATCGTAACGGTCGGATTTTTATTTCTAATTCCAAGTCTTTAAATTCATCCGGTATATCTATACACGGCTGAAGGCTCTGCCCTTTTTTTATGACCGTAAACTCTTGCATTATGCGACCTCAAATTCTTTAATGGAAATGGTTTATTAAACTTATCTCACAAATATCGATCTTGGTCAATAATTGAATCGGGTGATGGGTTCAGAGGTTCAGGGTTCCCCGGTGAAATGGGCAATGCCCTTCACTATCGTGAATTTCACTGGGCAGGCTGGGCTGGCAGGGCAAGCAGAGCTCATATTACACAAGAGAAAGGCCGGCAATTTTTTGAAAATGTGTATCTTTTGTAAATAACATTAAGCCATTCTGAAATGCCACAGCGGCAATCCATATGTCATTTGTGGGAACAGGTTTCCCGGTTTTTCTCAAATTATTAAGGACTTCAGCATAGAACTCGGCTGTATCTTCATTTACGGGATAAACGACGACCCTGGGGCTGTCTAAAAATTCCTCAAGTTCCTCCCGGTTCTTCTTTTCCCTGCCGCCTTTTTTAAAACCGGAGAGCAGTTCGCCAATACTGATAACAGAAAATCCTATTTCATCTGCTTTCCTGAGAACTTCAATAACCTCAATCTCTCCTTTAAGGGCATAAGAATAAATATTGGTATCGATCAGCAGACGTCTCATTCCCATAGTTCCGTGTCAATTTTTCTTTGGCTGTTAATAATACCTTGAATCTTTTCAAATTCAGCATCCGTCCATCTTCCGAAAAGATGATCCAGATCGTTATATTTCTTTGTGTATCTCTTCTTTGGCATTCCAATATTCTGCTTAATCATGTCTACAATCAATTGATTAACACTTTTTTTCTCATTTTTTGCAGTCTGTTTTAGCTTTGCAGATACGGAGGAATCTATACCGCGAATTGTAATTGCTTTCATTGGCGCTACCTCATCAATATGATTTCCTTTTATGCTATCTTTATGATGTCACAATATGATTTCTTTTCGTATTTGTCAACCTAAGTTGTTGGTTGCGCCCCGGTTAAATACGTTGCACTGTTGCTATCGCAAATTTAACGGGGTAAAGGTTGCGAGTTGCGGGTTCCTGGTTTAGGGATAACAAGTGAAACGTAAAAGGTTAAAGGTGAAAGGTAAAAGGTGAAAAGAAAATAGCAAAGAGAAAAGAGCAAAGAGTTAAAGGTATAGGGCCCCATGGGAATAGTCTTCGAATTCCACAGGGCAAGCATGGCGCAGATCGTACTGGGGCGCTTTGCTATCTGATTTGGTTATTGGTATTGCCAAAACTTTTTACTTTTTACATTTAACCTTTCACTTTCGATCGGTATTGGAGAGACGACGAGGGCGGCCAGGATTGTAAAGAGTATGGCGTTGGCCGGGATGTGGAGGTTGAAATCGAATATGCTGTGAACCAGAATGGCCGTTATACCGGACATGGCACCCAGGGTAATCCCGCGGACCAGACGGCTCGGGTTGTTGAGCTTCTTGAATCCCCTTACGAAGAGGGCAACGATCATCCAGGCCATAACTGCTGTCAGGGGGAGACCTGTCTCGGAAATAAAATGTAAATAATCATTATGGCCCATGAAATATCGACTGGAAAACCCCGGCGGCTGATACTGGGTAAAGACGGTTGCAAACGTTCCCGGACCGGTGCCAAGCAGGGGATGATCTTTAATCATCTCCACAATACCTCCCCAAACCGTAATCCGGGATTTAAGGGTCGGGATATTTCCTTTTTCCTCTAACGTTCTGATTCTTTTTACCACCGGGGTGCTGGACAGAACAATAAACGCCACAACGAAAAAACCACAAACCAGTGTAAGGGCCAGTCGTTTTGACTGAAAGTGACGGTTAAAAAGCAGGGCAACGGACATGAAAAAGAGCCCGGCAAATGCGCTGATCCAACCGCTCCTGGAGAGTGAGAAAATAAGGGCCATAAATAAAAGAACGGCCAAAGCAATTGTCAAATAGAGTTTAATCCCCCTTAAACCGGTGAGCAACAGGCCCAGGAGCAAAGGAATGGCCATTTCCATGTAACCGGCCAAATGATCGGCATTTCCGAATGTCGAGGAGAGTCGGTCCGGTTCGTTTTGGAAGTCGGTATAATCCCACCATGGAAACGGGTTGCCGCAAAATTTTTTCAACAGACCGATGACGGACAGAAGGGCGGCCATAAATATGATCAGATAAACAAGCTGGCGAAATTGGGATCTGGTGCGAACAACGTGAATCGCCAAGTAGAAAATGACACAATAATTCAGGAGCAAAACCGAGGACCAGATGCTGGTGTACGCGTGCACGGAAAAAACAGAAGACAAAAGACAGAGGACCAGAAGACAGAGGATGGGTTTGTCCAGGGGTGTCTTGATCCATTTCCAGTCCCATGTCAGGCTCTTTTCAAATAAAAAGGCGGTCAGGCCAATCAGGGTGACAAAGTGAATGACGCTGATGGCCCAGCCCTGGACAGAGGCTAAGGCAAGGGGGGTGAAGATGAGCAGGGAATAGAGTGAATAGCGAGTTAATGACATGGGTTCGAGGTTCAGGGTTCCGGTACTTACAGGTTAAAGGTTAAAGGTTAAAGGTGAAAGGTTAGGAAAGGTAAAAGGTAAAAGGTTAAAGGCGCAAGGCAAAGGGCAGGCGTAACCAGAGATCAGACGACAGAGATCAGGGTTCCGGTGAAATGGGCATGCCTTCACTATCGTGAATTCACTGGGCAAGCAGAGATCAAGGTCAGGTCAGGGATCAGGTATGGGTTATTTTTTCGGGAAATACTTTACCCCGGAAATATTCTTAAAATCCGAATCTTGAGTCCAAATTTTGGCGTTGAATTCCTGCGACGTTGCGAGGATAATACTGTCTGCCATTGGAAGACGACGTTGAAGACTGAGTTTTGAGGCAACTATTGCCAGCTTGGTTGTTAAATCTGCAACTGTACCTTTTTGCATAGCAGCAACAGCTTGAAGCGCGTCATTCTCACTAGATTCCCGAAGAACGACCTTAAAGACCTCATAGATCGTTATTGTTGGGACGACCAGCGAAGCCGTATCTTTCAAAGGAATTAGGAAGTGTTTCGCATTTGGTTCATCCGCAAAGTATGCGAGCCAGCCGGAAGAATCGACGATATTCATACCCGATCTTCCTCCCGTTCGAATTCCGTGTTTATGCCTTTGAGGAATCCGCGAAGTTCTGCAATATCTCTTTCGGGGATAAACTCGATTCGACCTTCATATTCTAAAACTTGCATTTTTTGTCCTGGGCGAAGTCGTAAAGATTCTCTTACTTTTCTTGGGATAACGACTTGAAATTTTGGCGACACGGTGACAGTTTGCATAACACAACCTCCATCGATGATAAGAAGTTTTACAATATAATGATCGATCGGGTTTTGTCAATCTTTTTAATAGGTAAACCTGTTAAAAGCATAGGGCGTTTCGGGTTAAAGGTGAAAGGTGAAAGGTGAAAGGTAAAGGTTAAAGGTTAAAGGTGAAAGGTAAAGGTTAAAGGTGAAAGGTGAAAGGTTAAAGGTAAAAGGTGAAAGGTTAAAGTAAAGATTGACATTATTCTTTACTTTTTGATATTCATACTGTAAGGAATTTATAGGTGTAAGGAGAATTAATTATGAATATCAGCAAGCTTTCAGCCAAAGGGCAGGTCACGATCCCCATTGAAATTAGAAAAGCCTTAGGGATAGAACCGGGTGATTTTGTTGCCTATGAACTTCAGGGGCAATTTGTTAAACTCAAACGTATTACACCGTTTGATGCTGCTTTTCATTCCGCCGTCTCTGAGACGCTTCAAGAGTGGGGTAGTCAAGAGGATGAAGAGGCTTTCAATGATTTATAGCCGATGGGATGTTGTGGTTGTTCCGTTTCCGTTTGCCGATAAGCCCGGCACCAAGAGACGTCCGGCTCTGGTGCTCAGCAATATGGAATTTAACAAGGGCGGGAACAGTGTGCTTGCCATGATAACCACAAAAGGGCATTTCCCGTGGCCGGGTGATTCCGAGATCGAAGATTATTCTGCTGCGGGTTTAAATTTACCCTGCCAGGTTCGGCTCAAAGTTTTTACTTTGGACAACCGGTTGCTCCTGAGAAAAATTGGACGTCTTTCTGAAAGTGATTCGGAAAGGGTCAAAGATAACCTTAATCGTTATCTTTCCTAAATCGAGACCTTTGCAAAACGCTCCCTTTTTGCCCAATTTCTGCGTCAGTCTCAAATTGCAATCCTCGAAATACTCAATGTATTCCTCCGGTTAAAAATTTCGCCTTCCTTGAACTTGAACAAAAATGAACATTTTTCAAAGGTCTCGCGCTGTCCCTGAACCAAGAACCCTGAACCAAGAACCTTGAACCACGAACGAGCAACCCTTTGCGCAGCCCTTTGCGCTATGCGCATACGCAGCTCCGCCTTTTGAATTACACGGACAAAATACATATAACATATTGATATAAAAGAATTTTTAAGCATACAGGCAGGGTGTACAACCCACCTTTTAGCTCACGGTCAAGAAAATCGCCTATGAACTTTGACAAACTCGTAAAAAGTCTGATTATGCTCGATGTCGCTCACAAAAGACTTTTTACGAAACCGTCAACTTTTGCCTTTGAGCTTTTTGTACTTGCCGGCATAATCCTTGTTGCCGGGATTGAGCTTTAGGGCTTTTTGATAATATTCCAGTGCCGGGGACAGATCCCCGAGTTTTTCATAGGCTTCTGCGATATTGGCATGATAGGCGGCCTGTTTGGGATCCAGACGAATGGCTGCCTTCCAATCTTCAATGGCTCCGGTGTAGTCCTGACCTTTTGCGCGCAACTTTGCCCGTTCATCAAAAAGTAGGGGAGACGGCGTGTCTGAATACTCGATCATCAGCCCGATCTCTCTTTCCGCTGTTTTATATTTTCCGAGCCGTTTGAGCAACCCGTAAAACATGCGCCGGTAATTCATGTTGGACGGCTCAAGGACGGTTGCTTTCTGAATGTTCAGCTCCATGGCATCCCAGTCTTTTTCTCTTTCAGCGATACGGGCCAGCCAATAGTAAGCTTCGGCCGCAGGCGTCTCCCGGTTGAGATCCATGAGAATGCGTTTGGCATTGGTGTACTGTTTTAGATCGATATAATAACGTGCTGAAATGATATACATCTTGGAAGAAAAACCCAAACGTTCTTTGATCTTCCGACAGAACGCATCATAGTCATCGACACGGTTGCCGTTCTTATAAATCCGGGTGATATCTGCAAAAGCATTCTCCATGGACGTGCTCAGACGAAGACCTTTAAGGAAACTGATTTCAGCTTCTTTGGCCTGGTTGTTCTGAAGGTAGAGACGGCCCAGATGAATATAATCCTGTGCTGAAATTTTATTGGCTTCAAACTCAAGGGCTCTTCGATAATGCACAATGGCACCCGACACGTCTCGATCTTCGGCAAGGATACCGGCCATGATCCGGTGAGCGGACACCAGAGATGTGCGCTCCTGGATGGCATCTACAAGGCCTTGTTTCACGGCCGCTTTGACAGAAGAAGACCAGAAAGGCTCCTTTTTTAGAAACGTGTAAGCCGGAGGATAGATTCGGGCCGTGGAACGAACGATTTGAAACAACGCTTTGTCTTTACCGTGACGAAAAAGATAGCGGGCCATTACGTAGCGGCGTGTGAGGCTGTTGGGCCTGAGGCGAATCGCTCGTTCAAAATAGGGGAGGGCATCATAGGGATTGTTTTTTTCTGCCGGGTTGAGGCGTTGATGGATCTCTTCAAGACGGCTTTCCGTCCTGGCAAGCCCGTAGGCGGTTTCTGCATCCAAAGGGTTGTATCGCGCTGCCTGCAGATATAAATCTTTGGCTTTGAGGGTATAGACAAGCGCCTCTTGAAGCGGATTTTTTCTCTCCCATATTCAATCGGGCCTCGGCCAGCTTCTGCCAAATATTCGCGTCCCGGGGCTGATAATCAGAAGCCTTATGATAATTGTTAACCGCAAGCCCCAGATATCCGGCCTTTTGAAATTTTCTGGCTTTTAAATAATAGATCTGGGAAACAAATCGGGGGTAGAGGGCGTAAACAGCCGCTGTTGACACAACCAGAACCATGGCGCAGGTCATGTAGCGTAAATGGTTACGGGTTGCGGGTTGCGAGTTGCGGGTTAAAAGCATAGGGCATAATAGGGTTGCGGGGTTACGGGTTAAAGTTACAGGTAAAAGGGTAAAAGGTTAAAGGTTAAAGTGGTTACGGTAAAAGGTAAAAGGTTAAAGGTTAAAGGTTAAAGGTAAAAGGTACAAAGGTTAAAAGCATAGGGCATGGCGCATAGGGCATCGGTTATTCTTGATCGCCATAATACTTTGAGTAGTATTTATGGTAATATTTGTAATAGCCCTCTTTTTTGATGTCCACCCGGTTTAAAACGACGCCCATGATATTGGCCTGTGCGCCTTGCAATTGTTCAACGGTCTTTATCACCATTTTTCGATTCATCATTCCGGACCTGCTGATCAACAGGACACCATCCATGTGAGTGGACAGAATCAGCGGATCGCTTGCGGGCATGACCGGAGAAGAATCGATGACCAGAATGTCAAATTTCTTTTTAAGAAAAGCCATCAGAAACGACATTCTGGCCGAGGCCAAAAGTTCGGATGGCGCCGGCGGGATGTCGCCGCAGGGAAGCAGAAAAAGGTTGTCTTCGCCGGTTTCCAGGATTGCCGACTCAACTCTTTTGTTCCAGAAAGGGAAGCTTCTCTTCTCCGAGGATCACCTGGCTGTATAAGGCATGGATATCGATGGGATCAAAGGAAGATCGGTCAAAATCGGACGGAGAAAGTTCCTTAAAGGAAAACTTACCGGATTTAAGCTGCAGCGTGGCTCTAATACCTTCCATCATATGGATGGTCAAAGGACCTACCAGGTCTTTTTCCGACAGCAGGCCCATATTGATCAGAATAAAACCCAGTTTCTGGCCGGTACCTTTTTGTTTGTCGATGGCCTTTTGGGCTTGTTCTTCGGTGATTTGCCCGTTTGCTATTAGGATGGCGGCAAGTTTTTTCTCATCCGGCCGTTTCAGCCAGTTGAGATCTACCAGCTCCCCCTGCAGGAAAAAAAGTTCAATTTCTTCGTTGCCGTCAGACAGATGCAGCACCCCGGTCTTTTTTTGAAAGGATAACAGTCTGAAAAGATCGCTGATTCCAAATTTTTCACCGATCTGACCGCTGTCTTTGATGGGTTCATTGAATACCTCGGAGAGCAGGCCGGTAAGACCGCAGGACTCATTTGAAACGAAAAAACGACTTAACATCGGCTTTCTCAGATCCGCATCGACCATCAAGACGGATTTGCCCCTTTTGCTGATGGTATAGGACAGGTTTGCAACGGTGAGGGTTTTCCCTTCTGCTGCACCGGCACTGGTGATCAAAATGGATCGGAAATCTTTTTCCAGAGATGAAAAATCGATATTTGTTCTCAAAGCTCGATACGCCTCGGCAAAGCGGGAATTTGTAGAGAAATTATTCAGTAACAATTCATGCGGCAGTTCAGCGTTATATTTGCCGGACCGTTTTTTTTGTTTGCTACGGATTTTTTTGTTCACGGCTTTGGGGATGACGGAAAGAACCGGAAGACCGATGTGCCGGTGGACATCTTCTTCGGTACGCAGAGAACGATCGAGATACTCGAAGAAAAATACGAGTCCGATGCCGCCCGTGAGTCCCATGATTAAGCCCAGCATGAGATTACGTTTTTTATTGAGTGGAACAGGTGCGTTGGGTGTTGACAGCTTCTTCGACGATCCGGATGTTGGAGACATCGATGTTGTCGGTAATATTCGATTCTTTTATCTTGGTCACCAGGATGTCATAGAGTTTCTGGTTGGTTTCCACATTCCGTTGGAGGATCGTATAGTTGAGTTCCTGCCGGTTGGTATCCATGGCTTCGTTTTCGAAATCGGCCATGGTATTTTGGAGTACTTTTTCTTTTGCAAAGAGGATCGATCTTTCGAACTTGAGATTTTCCACTTCTTTTAAAACCTCTTCGTGGAGTTTCTTTCGGGTATTATCCAGCTTGTTTTTGGCCTGGATCAGTTTGGGATGTTTGGGTTTGAAAACCTTGGTGAGCTGTGAAAATTCCACTTCCTGATCCAGAAGTTGTGAGTAGAGATTGTCGATGACAGGGTTAAGGATAACGGATCGTGCATACAGAATGTTTGGATCTGATCCGGAAGACGGCTTCAGCTCTTTGAGTTTGGCATCGATCTCGAGCCTTTTGTTTCTTGCCTCTAAATAGGAATTGTTGAAATCTGCTATCTTCTGGGCAGTCAATTCCTGTTTTCCACTGAAAGAAAAGATCTTTTCGTTTTGTTTATATTCAAGAAATGCTTCTTCGGAATCTTCCAATTTTTTCTTCATTTCATACAGCTGGTCGGTCATCCAGCTCAAGGTGTTGCGGGAAGGATTTAAGGCGGTTTTCAATATTAAAATCGATATATGCCCTGGCAAGGGCGTTGGCGATATTTTTTGCATTCACCGGATCCGTGTCTGTGACATTGATTTTCAAAAGACGGGTATCTTCAACATGTTCGATATTGATTTTGCCTTTCAAACCTCCAACAAGAGAATGACATCTTATCCCCCACAACTGAAGGATTCTCTTTTAAAGTTTTCTCTTTTTTACCCAGCAGAAGGCGGATGTTTTCTTTCAGTTTGGACAGAAACGTTTTGTGGGGATTTTTGTGGCGATACTTCCGTTTTTTCGATCTGATCCAGCTCGAGATTTTTGACCACTCGTTCTAGCACCGAGTGGGAAGTCATCAGTTTAAAATGGGTGTTAAAATCCAGAGCACCCGAGTAAAAGTTCTCATAGTTCATTATCTGCCCGGTAATCGGCGATGTCCTCCGATCGCCTTCGATGACAATGGTTGCGGTGGTCTTGTATACCGGTATCAGACCGGAATTCTGATACAGGGCGAGGCTGACGGCAATAATGCATGCTGCAATGACCACCCACTTGTGTTTCAGCAGAATATAGTAGTAATCGGAAAGGTGTCTGGAGTGATTCTTCCTGTATATTATTTTGTGTATTTTGCATAGATCCAGTGCCTAAAGTGCCTAAAGTGAGCTAAAGTGCCTAAATGCCTAAAGTGACAGCTAAAGATGCCTAAAGTGAACTAAAATGCCTAAAATGCCTAAAGTGACTAAAATGCCTAAAGTTAAAGGTTAAAAAACTATAACCAGGTTTCCGGGACATGGATCCTGTCTCCGGGTTTGATCTCGGCGTCGGGAATTTTACCTTTTTTTACGTCATTGAGATCGATTTTAATGATGGTCTGCTTGTCGCCTTCCTGTCGAATGATCCGTGTTCGGTTGGGGGCCGCAAACTTTCCGAACCCTCCGGCCATGATACAGGCATTCAGTGCTGTCAGCCCCTCCTGATAGTCATAGACACCCGGACTTTTCACTTCCCCTTCCACATAGATTTTTGACTCCGCCAAATTCTGGGAAGACTGGAGTGGAATATACACCACGTCCCCTGACTGAAGCACGATATTCTGAGACATATCTCCTTTATCCAGGAGTTTATTGAGATTGATTTTAAGCGTATCTTTGTCCGAAAAGTCACTGTGGTTCTCTTTTTCTGTTGCCGTGTGGTTGTTGGACGGGTGGAGTATATAGGCGATATTGCCATACTGTCCGGATACACCGCCTGCCTTGGCAATGAGCTCCAGCAGCGTAGCTTCCGATTTCATTTCATACAGCCCCGGGCTGGCGATGGCGCCGGAAATGTAGTACTGGAGGCTGTGGTATTCACTGATGACAATATTGACTTCGGGATCGACAAAAAAATCAGCAGCAAGGGGCTTTCTGACCCGATCTTCAAGTTGCGGGACGGTCAGGCCTTCAGCCTTGACCGAACCGATAAAGGGCACGTTGATCATGCCCTGGGAAGATACGGTCAGACTGGTCACCTGCTGTTGTTGACTGCCGGCATAAATTGAAAGGGTTAAAACGTCACGTGGGCCGATACGGTAGGCCGTTCCTTGGGCCTGGAGCGGGTTGTGGTTTACAAAGGAGGTGGTTAGGACCAGGAGGATGATAATAAAAATCACCCTTGTTTTTTGAGATCGAATCATTTTTCCTGTAATCAAAATATGTAATGATTGCATGCAAAGACAGCTTGAGACCTGTAAACAACGCTCCCTTTTGTCCAATTCTGCAAAAAGCGGGAAACATTTTTCAAAGGCCTCAGTTTTTTAGCATGATTTTGGCAAAACCCTCATCGGGTCAAAACCCGATTGGGCGGTGTCGGTTATCGATTAGTTCTTGGCGAAATCATAAGCAAAATCAAGTGTTAAACTAAAATAAGTGTTCACATAATCGCGACCTTCAAAATTCGAATCCCTGTTCTCAACGCCCCCTTCAACAGAAAAAATCATCCATCTGGCAAACTTATAACGGATTCTTCCCAAAAAATCGTAGATATTATCCTTCCTGTCATCTAATTGGTAATCCGCAATCATATAAGAAGCTTCGGCATGGCCCAAAAGTTTCCTCGAGAACTCATGTCCCCCGCTTAAGATAAAACGGGTCGCGAGGTAATAATTGTCCCCGGAAGCAATCTGGTCGTTTAAATTCTGTTCAACATTGAACGAAATATAGGACCTCCGGTTGGCAATCAGGCCACCTCCTTCAAGGTTGAGATTATAGGTGAATTCATCTAAATCGTCAAGGCTGCTGTCGTCAAAATTCCTGTTTTGATAGCCCGCACCTGCTGAAATTTTAAAATTTTTAAACTGTCTCCTGAAAATGAGCTTGGCCTGATTCGAAGTGTAATCCGAAGTTGGGCCGTCGTATTCTTTTTTCCAGTGCTGAAATTCAAGGTCGAGAGAGTTTTTGGGTGTGAAATTATAGACCAGATCAAATGTGCCTCGATTCTCCTTGGAATCTTCCCGATCTTCGGGATTATAATCTATATTTGAATAACCATACCCCACTTTTGCTGAAAATTTATGTCCAAAGTCATAAACGATAAAGGGCGTTATCCAATTTGCGGTGTATTTATCTCTGCTGATGGAATTGTCGAAAACATCTGATTGGCCGGGATCCCGCGTTAGGTAAGAGGAGGCATTCAACCCCAGAAGCATGCGGGTAAACGCTTGGTATTTGGCTTCGCCGGTAAATGTGTGGCCGGTATAATCCTGTTCATCGGAGGGCCTCTCTCCGGGAGGCACAGGATCTTTATCATTATAATAGTAGGCGTCCAGGGTGTAATCCAACATCAAAGCGCTTTTGGCGGTTTCAAACTCGGCCCTGAATCCGGGACGAATTAAATAGGTGTATACTTCCCGTTCATTTTCCTGTGCGAGGTAAAAGTTACTGTCCATCTGCCAGGCCGCAGATATTTTGGGTATGATGTTAAATTTTGAGGCCGCAGATGTTTTTAAAGGGAACACTGCTGCAGCGAGGATGATGCTCAATAATATTAGGAGTGTTTTATTTCTGCACATGGTTAAAATTTTAAATTCCGGTCACTATTTGAAACGTTCGGTTTAGGTATCATTACGGTGCCGATGCCGTGGCGCTGGCAGGTTTATCCTCCCCCTCCAGAATCTGACCGCGCTCCAGATTCTGACCGATACTCTGTAAGGGAGGAACTACCATCCCTTCTTCTGCAGGAGCAAGCCCTTCAGGTTCTTCATACCCCTCGACCTCGCCCTCGGCGCCCGGAGGCATATACTCTAATATTTCAGGGACGGCGCCAAGATCTATGTACAGTTGTTGGTCTTCTTTTGCTTTTTCAATCTCGAGATTTGCCTCTCCCAAAATCTCCTCAGCCCATGCCACCACTTCCTCGGAAGGATTGTTTGCTATCAAGGCCATTGCATAGGTTTGGGATTCCTTGGCGGACATTTCCCTGGCATATGCACAGGCCCATTCCATTTGGGCAGTGGATATTTCACCGTTGGCCGCCTTTTCCTTTGCTTCTAGGCACCTTTCCCAGGCGGCATTGGCCAAATAGGCGGCTTTTTGGATTGGGTTTTGATCCACCAGTTCTTTGGGAACGTCTTTTGCAATGCCCTTGATAATGTCTCCAACGGTAAACTTTTCATGACCTTCTGAAAACTCGATGTAGATTTCACCATCCGGTCCGATACTCAAGACGCCGGCGGTACCCCGTATTCCAATGACCGTTTTTTCAGTTTCAAATTGCGTCTGAACTTGGCCCGTCCCGGTTTTAAAGAACATTTTTCCGATAAACAGCAGGATGCGCCGCTGAACGATTTTGACTTTTTTAACTAAGCCCTCCTCTTTTTCCATCTCATTGATAAGCAGGTTGGAATTATTTTTAATTTCGATTACAGCACCATCGGCAAATGTAATTACAGCGGTGCCGACCCGTGTGACGATTTTATCCATCGAGTAAAGGGGGAAGCCTTTTTCAGGTTTCACGCCCCAGGAGCCGCGACTGTTGATTAAAACCGTTCCGGTAAAATTCGTCAGATGCGCGATGGGGTCCCCTTCACAATGGGCCGGTGAAGGAAAAAAAATTGAAAACAACAATAAAAGGGAAAAAGAGACAGATATTAATTTGCCTGAAGGTTGCATGTTGTACTCCCTAACCCGGACAAACCGGAAAAGTGCCTAAAGTGAACTAAAGTTTGAAGTGTCTAAAGCCCGCCTGGTGCGCATCGCTTATATCTTGATCCGACCAATGCACCATTACAAATATGACTTTTCGAGTATAGAGTGTTGGTGATCGGTCTGGGAGGTTGAGGAATCGCTTCGCTCCGTCCATTGATATTTCAAGACCATTAACCGATAACCATTAACAGATAACCCCTAATCGAGTTTTGGCTCGATTAGGGATTAAAGGTTTCGTATCAGATTTGTTAAAAAATTTAACTCTGGGTCTTTTGACCCGACGGCACATCAAAACCGGGATTATCCTGTGTGAAACCCTTAAACGCGGGATCGGCGCCGTTCTTTATAGCCTTTTTCTGATCTTCTTTCGCCTGTTGGATGGTTTCTTTGGCGGTTGCAATTTGCTGTCTGGCCCATTCTAAAACTTTTTCATCGGGACTGATCAACATGGATTCTGCATAGGTCAAAACTTCCATAGCGGATGTTTCTTTGGATATTGCTTTTGCCAGGGCTAACTGGACTTCAGGCATCTCGCCGGCAGCGACCTTTTGCTCTGTTCTTCGGACCTGTTCCACAGCCGCTTTTGCCACAAAGGTGGCTCTTTGGACCGGGTTCTGATCCGCCAGTGCTACGCGAACATCTTTGGCGATGCCTCTGACAAAGTCCCCGAGTATGTATTTTGCACCACCTTCTATAAAATGAATGTAGGTCTTTCCGTCAGCGCCAATGCTCAGGATACCTTCGGTACCTCTGATTCCGATGACGGCTCTGGTGGTCTCGAATCTTGTTTCGACGTTTGATTTGCCGGTTTTAAAATTGAGTTTTCCCAGAAATAACAGGATTCGACGCTCAATCGTCTTGACCAGGCCGGTTTCCGCTTCCCTTTCCTGAATGAGCACGTTGGAATTGTTTTTTACGTCTAACGTCCCACCATCGTGGAAAACGATCGTAGCGTTTCCGACTCGGGTGACCACTTTGTCCATTGAATAAAGGGGGAGGTCTTTGGCGGGTTTCACTCCCCACGAGCCCTGGCTGCTGATCAAAACCGTTCCGGAAAATTCGGCCAGTCTGGCGATGGGTTTCTCCTGGGAAAAAGCGAAGGTTGGAATGAAAAATGTGCTTAACAAGCAAAACAGGAATAAAATTTTCGATATTTTTTTTAAAGAAATCATTTTACCACCTATTTTTGTTAAGTTCCTTGAACAGGTGTTTGAAGTATTGTTTTAAATTTTTTTATGTTCTTCGGTAAATTGGAGAGAGCGTTAAGAGCGTGATCGAGCCAGAGATCTGCTGAGCACAAAATAGGTCGTAAGATTGAAACCAGATTTCAAAAGAGAATTTCCTTAAGTGATGGATATTAATATATTAAAATGACACTATTGTCAATATTTAATTTTGGGGCATAAAATGCGGATGTAAAATACCCAATCGAGGGTCGAGGGATGGGGCAGGGAGTACAAGAAGGGTGAATGGTAAAAGGTGAAGGTGAAAAGGTGAAGGTGAAAGGTAAAAGGTGAAAGGTAAAAGGGGAAGTAGGCGAATCACTTCCGGCTACCTGAGTACCATCTTCCGGAACGACGGGCTGGAGGGTAAACAGAGCGCAGGCGCATAGGGCATGGCGGCATAGGTTAAAAGGGAGAAAGGTCAAAGGGCAGAGGTCGGGGATCGGGAACAACGAGGGAAACGTGATAGGTTGAAAATCACAGGGATTTAGCGAAACGTTTTTTCAATGCATTGGCTGCGTCGAAGGTCAAGCTCAGGAGGGCCGGTATCAGCAATATGGGAAACACTGTTGAAATGAGCAGGCCGCCCACCGACACACTTCCAAGCCCGCGGTAGAACTCGGAACCTGCTCCCGGGAGCCAGGATCAACGGAAGCATGGCGGAGACGGTGGTGATACTGCTCATGTAAATCGGTCGGATACGGGTCCGGACCGATTGGCGACGGCCTCCCGGGGGACATGTTGTGGTCCGGATATTGTTCATACTTTGGTGGACAATCAGGATGGCGTTGTTTACCACGATACCGACGAGGACGACGAATCCGAGCATGGTAATAATGTCCAGCGCCTGATAGGCAACAAATAGATTCACCATGCCAGGCCCACAAAGCCGCCGGCGGCGGCCAGGGGACACTGAACATAAGAAGGAAGGGATAGAAGAAATTTTCGAACAACGCTGACATGAGTAAGTAGCTGATGACGATGGCCAGAATAAAGTTCCACATCAGCGCCGCCCGGGTTCGGGTCAGTCGTCGGCCGTGCCGCCGAGGTTGAGACTGTAAAGGCTTGAGAGCGTTCCTCCGGCTTTGATCGGACCGACGACCTTTTCTTCGACGATGGCCATGGCGGTTTCAGGGGTACCTCCCTGGGTGGAATCGACCTGGATGGTAATGGCCCGCTGGGAATCGATATGATTGATCTGGATGGGGTCTCTTCGAGCCTTACTTCAGCCAGGAGTTTAAGGTCACTCTCTCTCCGGATGGTGCTACTACCGGAGAAAGGGGGAGGTCCTGGGTGCGTGAGTCGTCCTTTCCGACTTTTGACCACGAGATCTATTTCATCTCCGTGCAGCCCGGTAGGTGCTGGCTTTGGCTTCATCGACGATGGTGTCCACGATCAAGCCGAGATCCGCCGTGGTCATTCCCAGGCGGGTCAGGCGTTCGCGATCGGGATGAGCGCATCTCTGGATCGCCCAAGTCCAGGCCGGGTATCGGTTGGATCTGTGCGCCGGGCAGGGCCTGGGCCGATAATCCGTATACCGTCTGCCCATATTGACGAGCTCCACGAGATCGGGTCCTTGATCTCATCTCGATGGATCGGCCCTCGCCGATATTGCGTGAAAAGAGACTGGGCTGCTGAACAATGGCAATCATGCCGGGAGTCTTCTCAATACACCGTAGACATAGGGCAAAAGTTCCGGGGTCTTTTCCTGGATTTTTGAAACAATCCCCATGAACACCGATCGCCCCTGTGCAACATAGAAAAAATTGCTGGCCGGCGGAGATTCAGTTTTCGGCCAGTTCACTTTTCTTATCGTGTTCTATCAGCGGCAGAATGTCCTTTTTGATGGTCTCCCTGATTTTTTCGAGCTCAGCCAGATTGTAACCCGGGGGCGGCAATAGAACCCCGAACAATATCTCCCGGTTGCCTTCAGGGAGATATTTTGTTTTCGGCATCAAAAAATATGCCAGACCGAGGGCCAGAAGGGGCATGATGAGGGCAAGCCCGATACGGGCCGTAAACAATCCGCACATCGAGTAAATAAACCGGGTGGTGTAGTCGATCAAACCGCCGGCGACCGCGGTGAGCTCCGCAGGATGAAATTGACGGGCTTCCAGATCGCGCAACAGTTCCTGTCGCTTTGAACGCCGTTTTTTATCTTTGTGAACTTTTCCGAGGATTTTGGAAGACAAGGTTGGAATCACTGTAATGGTAGACGGTGAGACTCAATGTTACGGCGCTGCTGATGGCGATGGCAATGTCACGGAAAAGCTGGCCGGCCTCTTCTTGGACGAAAACTATGGGAAGAAACACCGCCACGGTGGTCAATTGCCGGCCAGAACCGCTCCCCAGACTTCAACGGTCCCGTCATAGGTCGGTTCTGGATGCGGGGTTTCGCCCATCTCACGGTGGCGGAAGATATTTTCAAATACGACGATGGAATTGTCCACGATCATGCCGATGGCAAAGGAAAGGCCGGCGAGGCTGACGACGTTGATATTCCGTCCCATTAAGGTCATGACAGGGAACGTTCCGATGGCGCTGATGGGAATGGCGACGGCCACGATGACCGTGCTGGCAAAATTCCGTAAAAATATTAGGAGTATCAGAATCGCCAGAGATCCACCCACGAAAATGTTTTCCCTGACCAGTTTTATGGCACTGTAAATGTGATCGGTTTCATCATAGACTTTCACTATTTTCAACTTCTTTTCTTTTAGCAGCCGTCATTCAATTCGGTGAGGGCTTCCTGGAGTTTCTTTACGACCACCAGGACATTGGAGCCGGGTTCGCGACCGCGTTGAAAACGATGGTCGGGGTGCGGGTATGGCGGACGACATATTCCGGATCTTTAAAACTGAATTCGACGACGGCGATGTCGCTGACGGTCACAGGGATGCCGTTCACTCTTTTGATGATGACCTCGGCGACGTCTTCGGCACTCTGTATTCGCCGACGGTTCGGGCGATATAGCGGCGCTTGCCCTCGTCAAAGTCTCCGGCGCTGATGTTTTGTTCTTGATCCAGGGCTCGAACGAGTTCGGGAATGGTTACTTTCCGGGCCGAGAGGGCGTCGGTATCGACAATGACCTGAATTTCTTGTTCCCGGCCGCCGTAGATGTTGGAAGACGATATCCCTGAATCCGCTCGAGGCGGGGCTTCACATGCTCATCGACGAAATCGTATTCCTCCTGGAAGACCCCTTATATCCGTCCAGGGCCTGCAATACCATCCAGGCGATGGCTCTTTTGCGTCGTCCTCCGGACTTTATGATGCGCTTTTCCACATCGTCCGGATATTTATTTACCCGTTCGAGACTGTTGGATACCCTGAGCAGGGCTTCATCGGGTATCCGGTGCCGATTTCGAACATCAGGTTGATGTAGGCGGTGCTGTCCTGGCTTTCGCTTTTAATCTCTACCAGACCTTCGAGATTTTTGAGTTCATCTTCTTGGGCGTCGACGATTTCGCGTTCCACTTCAACAGGACTTGCGCCGCGCCAGGTGGTGGTGATGGAAATCTCGGGAAGATCGACATTGGGGGTCAGCTGAATGGGAATCCTGAAAAGTGATATGGAGCCGAACAGAACCAGAAGGAGGACTCCGACCGTAACGGTCACCGGTTTTTTTATGGCGGTATCGACAAGTTTCATAGAGGGTTATAAGGTTCCTGGTTCGGGTTCAGGAAAACAGGTAAAAGGTTAAAGGTTAAAGGTAAAAGGTTAAAGGTAAAAAGGTAAAAGGTTAAAGGTTAAAGGTAAAGGGTAAAAGGTAAAAGGTAAAAGGTTAAAGGTTAAAGGCCCAGGGCAAATGGTGAAAAACAGTTATCAGTTGCCTGTCCTCTGTCCTCTGTCGTCTGATCTCTGCTTTCTGTCGTCTGATCTCTTACCTCTGATGCTTAACCCCTATCCCCGATCCCTGTCCCCGTATTTTTATTTTTGTACGGTTACCGGTTGTCCGGGTCTGAGGCGCTCGTTTCCACGGATCACCACTTGGTCGCCGGGTTCCAGGCTCCCTTCAACGGCGACACCGCCGTCGATAATAGCCGAGTATTTTTACATTCAGGGGCATTGCTTTTTCGTCGGCCACCCGGAAAACCATCCGGGTGTCTCCTGCGGTTACGATGGTCCTTTGGCACCAGTAGGGCGTCTTTTTTTTCGGTCAGATTGAATGTAACGATGGCCTCCATGCCGCTTTTAATCAGGTGATCCGGATTTGCAAGGTGTATTCTTACCGGGAAGGTCCTGGAGTTGGGATCCCCCTTTGCCAGCACTGAATATATCTTACCTGAAAACAGATCCTTGGAGACACTTTGAATGGATACCTTTACATCACTTTGGGGGCGAAGCAACACCGAATAGCGTTCCGGAACGTCAACGGTGATTCGAATTTTATCGAGACCCAGAAGGGTTACAACCGGCCCCCCTTTGTTTATCCATTCCCCCACCTGGGTGTGTTCTTTTGCGACAAAACCCGAAGGCGCTAAAACTTTTTTTTGTTTGATCTCGTATTCAAGGAGTTCTATTTCGGTCTTGCGCTGCATTAAATCCTGGGAAAGGGCACTGTAGGTATAAAATGCGGCATCATATTGCTTTTCGGCAATACTGTTCGTCTCTTTCAGCCGGCTTACCCGTTTAAGCTCTTTTTCAGCATTCTGAAGGTTTGCCAGGATTTTTTCCCTGGCAGCAATGGCGCTTTTTAGACGAAGTCTCACCTCGGTCTCTTTTAAATTTACAAGCACATCTCCTTTTTTGACGAAATCCCCCTCTTTTGCCGGAAATATTTAACCACTCCGGACACTTCAGACGCAACGGTGCTTTCTTCAAAGGCCTCGGTGGTTCCAACCAGGGACACCTGATTGGAAACCGTCTTTATTTCTACGACGGCGACCCGGACCGGTGTCGGCGGCGGTCCGGTTTCCCTTGTCCGGTTCTTTTGCCAGGAAAACGGAATCTATCAGCAAAAAGAGTGCTGCGGCCAACAAAGGTATCGGTGAAAAGACGCTTTGAAATTGAATTCTAACATTCATCACCTCAGAAAAGATGAAACCGAAATTGAGCGTTTAAAATGGTATTGATTGCAAAATTCAAATTTATTTATATTTAAAATCCCTGGACGTCAAGGGTTTAGATGTCTGCTATGAAATATATCCCCTTGCTTGAAGGGTATCGTGTGTTATATTGTAATTGAATTTAATTGACGGTCTAACGGTAAAAAGTTCAACTTCTGCGTTGTGCTACATTTCGCAATCATTCAACGAACGATAAGTACGCCTCATGATTGTAAAATTTACACGCCTTGAATTTGAACTTTTTACGAAACCGTCTAAATCGGACTTTTTACGAGTTTGTCTTAATTGATTATATGAAATTCGTTTTCATCGCCTTCAAAGAGAAAGGATAAAAATATGAAACTTGCAGTCAGCGGCAAAGGCGGGGTCGGAAAAACAACATTTTCCGCCCTGTTGATTCGAACCCTGAACGCACAGGGAAAACACGTGCTGGCCATTGATGCGGACCCGGACGCAAATCTGGCCGCGGCACTCGGCATCGCCGATGCGGATAAAATCACTCCCATCTGCTGAAATGAAAGATCTGATTTTTGAACGAACCGAAGCCAAGCCCGGCAGCATCGGCGGTTTTTTCAAGCTCAATCCCCAAGGTGGACGACCTTCCGGATGCCCTGTCGGCAAAGATGGATAACATCAAGCTCATGCGACTGGGCGGCGTGCAAAAAGGCGGATCCGGCTGCATCTGCCCGGAGAGCACGCTTTTGCGGGCCCTGATCACCCACATCGTTCTGGCCAGGGACGAGGTGGTGGTCATGGACATGGAAGCCGGCATCGAGCACCTGGGCAGAGCCACCGCCACGGCCGTGGACAAACTCATCGTGGTGGTGGAGCCCGGCCGCCGCAGCATCGACACGGCCGGTCACATTCAAGCATCTGGCATCTGAGATCGGCTTGAAACATATCGCGGTGGTGGGAAATAAGATCCGCGAGTGAAAAAGATGAAGAATTCTTAAAAAAGCATCTGCATGATTTTGAGTTTCTGGGCTTTATCCCCTATGATGACGCATTGATCGAAGCGGATCTGAATGGTATTTCACCGTTTGATGTGGATTCAACGGCCAAAGCAACTGTGGATCGCATGATATCCAGAGCTTTAACTGAATCGAAAAAAACGTTACGTCCATAACCCAAAAGGAAAAAAAGGCGGACTTCAGGCCCGTCGCCGGACTCTCAAAATCACGCCCGGCGCCGATGCCGGGTTAAAGACAGTGTTTGCCGCCATCGGCGTACCGGCAAAAACAGCCCTTTAAACCCGACCCGTTCCAGCTCGAGGCCCTATCGGCCATCCAACGATCCGACTGCCTGGTGACCGCCCCCACCGGTGCCGGAAAGACCTGGATTGCGCAGACAGGCCATTGCCCGAATTCAGAAAAAAGGCGGAAGATCCTGGTATGCCTCCCCCTTAAAAGCCTTGACCAACGCCAAGTACGTTGAATTTTCCGAAATTTTCGGGCCGGAACACGTCGGTATTTTAACCGGTGACCGAAAAGAAAACCCGGATGCACCCATCATTGTGGGAACCACCGAAATCCTCCGCAATCAGCTTTACGATGCCATGCATCAGGGGATAACGTTCTTTACCGATTTTGTTGTTCTGGACGAAGCCCATTTTCTGGGGGATGAAGACCGAGGCGTGGTCTGGGAAGAGATCATGATTTATCTTCCTCCCCGGATTCCGCTGCTGTTGCTGTCGGCCACCATCGGAAATGCCGGCATCATTGCCGAGTGGCTTTCGTCAATCCGCTTGAAAAAATGTCGGGTTGTTGAAGAAACCCATCGCCCGGTCCCCCTTTATCCCATATTCTTCCATCCTTCGGGGACCCTTCTCCCCTTGTTGGCGGGGGGCCGTCGAGGAAAGGGCAGACTTCACAAGAAGGTGGCGGCGTACGCGAGCAGCAGTCGTCCGGTTCTCCTTGCACCGCCCTATAAACTTCCGCCTTTTGGCGATATTCTGCGTGTATTGAACAAATATCGCCTCCTCCCGGCAATATTTTTCCTCAAATCCCGAGCCGATTGTGACAATGCCCTGGATTTGTGTACCGGCGGCCTGACCCACGATCCCGACCGAACGGCCGCCCGCAGTCAGAGAATCGAAGATCTTCGTGGCCAAAAGCCCTCACATTGCCGAACACCGGCAGCTGTGGCGACTTGAACACCTGGCTGTGGGGGCCCATCACAGCGGCCAGCTTCCGGCGTGGAAACTGATACTGGAAACACTCATGACCGAGGGGCTTCTGGATGCTGTTTTTGCCACCTCTACGGTTGCCGCCGGTGTCAATTTTCCCGCCAGAACCATTGTTTTTTTTAATTCAGACCGGTTCAACGGTCGGGAATTCCTACCGCTGGACCCCACTGAATTTCATCAGATGACCGGTCGGGCCGGACGCCGGGCATGGACCATATCGGATTTGCCATGGCGGTTCCGGGAAAATTCATGGACATCCGGCGCGTTGCAAAGCTGTCGACATCGCTTCCCGCAGATGTATCCAGCCAGATTAAAATAAACTTTTCCATGGTGCTGAACCTGCTTTTATCCCACACACCGGACCAGATCCGAGATCTTTTAAGCCATTCCTTTGCAACCTTCGTGATGGTTAGAGGGAAAGGCAAAAAAAGCGGCCGCAAACCATTCGAGGACGAACACAAGATACTCTGGCAGGATTTTCTGCACCACCTCGATTTTCTGAAAGAAACCGGTTATGTCACCCAAGACGGTGTGTTGACCGCCGACGGCATCTGGGCATCCCAACTGAGGGTCGATCAGCCGTTGATGATCGCCGAAGGTTTTCGACGGGGGGTCTTTCCGGAATCCGACCCTGGGCTCCTTGGGGCCATGACCACCCTGTTCGTCAATGAGCGGGAATCGGACGACCGTATTGAGAAGGCGTTTACGCCAAAAACTCTCTTGAATGCCTTTGTCCGTGTCCAAAAAGACCTTGGATCGTTCGCAGGGCTCATGGCAGACCGGGGATTCGAGGTCCGGCCGTTGTTCTTGCGGCCGGCAGCCGCCATTTACGCCTGGGCCGTGGGTCAGCCCTGGGAAAAAGTGCTCGGCATTGCCGAGATGGAAGAGGGCGACCTTGCCATGCTGATTCTGCGGACCGCGGACAATCTGAGACACATCCGGTCCCTTAAACGGGTGTTTCCTGAAGCCGCCCTCACCTCGGCAACGTCCATCGATCTTATCCTGAGAAGTCCGGTGGTGATGGAATACGACATTGCCTGAATTCGCAAAAATCGAGTTCATCATGTTTTCAAACTGAATGCTGGTTTTTTGTGTTTTTCTGTCAAAAAAATCAAATGACAAAACACAAATGACAAACAACTCTCAATGACCAAAAAACAAATAACTTGCCATGTTAACGAATAATTCGCATTAAACCTATGGTTTATTCAAACGGGCAGGCAATTGAGTTTGGATCTAATTCGGGGTTTGATATTTCTTTGAATTTTAAAATTTAGAGATTGTACTTTGGAATTTATTTGAGATTTGATGCTTGAGATTTGATATTTCCGGTTGGTCCGGTAAAATGATATGAGAAGCAAAAAGGAAGAAGATGATTGCCCATACACAAAGACTTGCCTGCGACCGAACAATCCATCGATTCAGGGGAACGGCCGGCAATATTTACATTATTGAAGATCATCGGAAAGGGGCCACATACCTTGTGGATTGCGGGATGCCGTCGGATGCCAAGAATCTGGTAACATCGTTGCAAAAGTTTGGGCCCTTAAAACGCGTTGTCTGCACCCATTTTCATGTGGATCACGTCTCGGGATGGATTCGTCTTAAAAACCGATATCCAGACTGTAAAATTTGGTTTCATGCAGCGGCCAGGCCCTTTGTTGTCAGGAGATGCGCGGATTTCCTTTCCTTCGTTTGCGCATATCCAAGAGATTCTCATACCGTGCATGAAGGAAGCCGGCTATTTTCCGGGCTTTTTCGATCTTATCAATGGCGGGTTGTACGGAACGCCCTTTAAAAAAGGGTTTCAGTTGGACCGTGTAAGGTTCTTTGCAAATGAGCCGTCTGTTGTGCCGGGCTTTACAACAATCCATACACCCGGGCACACTCCCGACTCGGTGTCTTTTTTCGATTCGGACAGCGGCATTTTGATCTGCGGAGATTTGTTGGTGGTTATCGACGGGAAGCTCATCCGCAACACGTTTGCCACCAGCAAAAAAGATCAGGAAGACTCGATCAAAAAAATTAAAAAGTTAGATGGGTTGAAGTATATCTTTCCGGGTCATGGTGATTGCGTGCCGTTTACCAAAGATCAAATTTGACGGTCTCGTAAAAAGTCTGATTCTGAAATTTCGAGTCCATCCTCCCTAAAATTATGTTAATGAGCGAGTGGATTTTTACCACAACATGTTGTATTAAATTTTACTTGACACACAATATGTTTTATAATATGGGTTAAAAAATTAAGATCTTTTTCACATATTAACCTTGATAGTTCGGTAAAAAGTTTAAAGTAAAACGTGAAAAGTCTATATGTTGTTCAATATTGCTTCTTAATGTACTAAATGTGGTCTTTTTTCATTTCACGTTTCACTTTTTACAAATTTATCAACCTTTGAATGGTAATATATCATGATGAAAGAGGTCCTAAAATGTCCACATGAAGCCTCCATAGGAGTTCTATATCCTTTTGGAGGCTTTATTAATTCATCGGCAAAGCCAACCTGTCTTGAAAGAAGAAACCGTTTCGGTAATAGCGAGAGCAGTATAATGGTTATGCTGCTCGTGAACAAGTGGTGGCTGACCGATTCATTTCCAATTTTATAGCGATGAAATGTTTTTTTAACATTTGAAGCCTAGACGCGCCATCAGAAATATCAGTTGAAATACCTCCTCCAGAACCACGCCCAATAGTTTTCTTCAAGATCATCAAAGCTATACAAATGGAATGATTATGTCGGCACCATGATGTAAATCGTTTTTTGACAGCTGAAATGATATTACGGGTAAAAAGGAGGTAATGGTGAGGATTATCTCGATTGCCAACCAAAAAGGAGGATGCGGAAAGACAACATCCTCAATTAACTTATCCGCATGCTTGGCCCATAAAGGTCGGAAGGTACTTCTCATGGATATGGATCCCCAGGGGCATTCTGCGATAGGTTTAAATATCGATATCAGCAAGTTGAAAAAAACAGTTTTCGACACCCTTTGCGGTTCGAATGACGCGAAAGTCGTTCTCGAGGATGTGACAATTCAGGTTGACGACAATTTCGATATCGCACCATCAAATATTTCTTTGAGTACGTTTGAGCAGCATCTTTCCATGGTACAAGGCAGGGAGACCAAGCTTAAAGAAGCGATTGACGGTTTAAATACAATTTATGATTACATCATCATTGACTGTCCCCCAAGCCTCGGATTGCTGACGTTTAATTCCCTCATTGCTTCGACGGAGGTGATGGTTCCTATTGAGATGAGCTTGTTTTCACTGCAGGGGATTAGCAGGCTGCTGGAGATAATAACGATGGTTCGGGAAAAAACAGGGCATGAAATTCGGATAAAAGTTATTGCAACGATGTACGATAAACGGACAAGAATCGCAAAAGAAGTTCTGCAGGATATCAAAAATCATTTTAATGATTCTATGTTTAGAACAGTTGTAAATACCAACGTAAAGTTGAAGGAAGCCGCAAGTTTTGGCAGATCCATTGTTGATTATGATCAAAAAGCCAAGGGCTTCAGGGACTATATGGCCCTTGCAAAGGAAGTGATCGCAGAAGAAAAAGTTCTTGGAATAGGACATGTTAAAAAAACGAAGCCTTTTCCTTTACCCACCATGGTAGAAAAGCAATTTTTCTACCATGCACCGAAAGCAAATCGCGTTAACATAGTTGGGACCTTCAACAATTGGAACACCTCCGAAGAATCTCTCATGGAACGCAAAAAAGATGGGACATGGTCAAAACGTGTCTATCTTGCACCGGGTACATACCAATACCGGTTTCTGATAGATGATGTATGGGTTGAAGATCAAAACAATTCCTACCAAGTTGACAATGTGTTTGGAGGCAAAAACTCCGTCGTCGAGATCTAAGGGGAAAAAATGGGAAAAAAGCGCCTTGGCCGTGGATTCAATGACATTTCAGACATCTTTTTATCAACCCGGATGGATAAAAAGATGCTGGGTGGATTCTCTTCAGAAAAGTTAAGGAATGAAACCTGTGAATCTTGTGCTCACATCATCAGTGATTCAAACAAAGCGTCGAAATGCAAAATTTTCACTTTTGAAAATAAAAAATACGGTGTCCGCTATATGGACACCATATCGCTAACCAGTGGAAGCTATTGCGAGTATTTTGAACCGGTTTTCAAAGAAAATGCCGACAGCAGATTTGGGGTGAAGGGAACACTTAAAAACACCGACGAAATCAACTGTGAGATCGAAGAAAATGTGATTGTCCGAAAAAATATCGCATATCCAAACACCCCATATGCCCAACAAGATATTTTAAATTCCCTTGCCAGGCATCTTGAAGAGAATTACAATGTAAAGCGTATTGAGCTGTCAAAGACGGCCAGAATTTCCCAGCCGGGAAAGAAAAAAAGCATCGAAGAGAAAATCGCCATTTATATTTACGGCGGTTTCAGAAACCCTTGAGTTCCGCAAAAAGGATTTTGGGAGTAAATTTTTTCGACGTTATAACCTGAAATGCTCGATATGTTTAATAAAAACAATTTAAATCGAGGAGTATGCAATGAAAACCACAATCGCAAATAATACAAAGTTCCCTGAGAAAATGACTCTGGAAAAATCGACGGAATTCTTATTTGAGTATAAGAGCAAATCATTGCCCAATAATTTGGATGATAGGTATCATACACTAAAACGAAATATAGGTTTCGCATGGTTTGATAGGATGTTAAAAGATTGCCGAAAAGGCAACTGCCCAACATATTTCTCTGATGATATTTTTTATGCTTTAACGGATGTGTCGCTGGAAGGGTACGTACTGCAAAAGGCGTATCATTTTTCAAATGCCGAGGTTGGAATTAATGATAACGAAAGATATTTTAAAGCACTCGGAGAAATTAATAATGTATTCGTCTGTAAAAAGAAACCAAAACTTAACATTAATTTTATTCAACCGAGATTCGAGGCAGGCTTACTACAAAACAGAAAAAAAATCGACATTCTATCAGTCGGTCAGACTTCGAAAAGCCTATTGGAATTATTTAAAGGAATATCCAAATAATGATCAAATAGAAGACTACTTTTTTACATGTGATTTTATTGACCGGGCCCATCGAATTTATAACAAACAAAGATGTACGTCAGAAGACTTTGAAACGTATAAAGAATTATTGTCGAAAATCGTCATATTGCAAACCCTTTAGACCTATTCCGGTTTTGTATCATAAAGAAAAGAAAAGCATAAATTGAGACCTGTGATAAATGTTCATTTTTGTTCAAGTTCAAGGAAGGTGAAAATTTTAACCACAGGAATACATTGAGTATTTCGAGGATTTAAATCTGAGCCTGACGCAGAAAGTTGGGCAAAAAAGGGGCGTTTTGCAAAGGTCTCAAATTAATCATAAGTCATGCTTTAGCCTGTTCCAATTAATGACGTCGCCACGATTTTTTAATCCTGAATTTTGATGAACTCGTAAAAAGTCTGATTTTGCTCGCTCCGCAAGCAATTTTGGGATTCATGATATTGTCTGGCTAAATTGCAAGAGAACTCGGGCTAACGCCCTCAAACAGCTTGCAATTTTTAACGCCAGACGCATCATGAATCTTTCTCCAAAATTGCTCGATGTCGCTCACAAAAGACTTTTTACGAAACCGTCAATTTTGGGCTTTTTTAAGAAATAAGTTCCTTAATTGCTTTGTCAAGTTCGGAAAGTTCAAATGGTTTTGACAATACCGTATCCGCTTGGGATTCCATTGCGAACCCTCCAGGAAACTCCCCCCATCCGGTTATGGCAATAACGGGTGTATCTGGAATTTTTCCTTGATTATTGAAATAAAGCCAATCCCACTGATTTTGGGCATAACGAGATCTGTTATGACCAGGT
>CAWBNO010000027.1:0-27034 GCA_963790095.1 uncultured delta proteobacterium
AATAATCGGCAAGATATCTATCATAGTAAATTTATCCGCTAAAGACACAGCAACACGTTGGTATTCCTTAAGGATTTCTTGTGAAAGCACAATTTGAAATTTTGAGTTTTTCCAAGCAGTTAAAATTTGAGAAGGAGGGCCACTGAAAAAAATGCCAGATATAAATACGTTTGTATCGAGGACAATTCTCATTATTTCCCTCGAGCTTTTAATATGGCATCTTTAATATCTGATTTTTTCAGTCCGGCTTGTTTCCCTTTCTTTCGAGCCACAGCGATTAAATCATTAAACTCATCAAGGGATGGCGGCGATATATTTTTGAGAATAACAACGTCTTTATCGCCAACTACAACGAATTGCGCACCAGCCTTTAAATTTAGTTGCTTGCGTATATTTTCTGGAATAACGACTTGCCCTTTAGATGACATTTTTGTTGTTGAAACATTTGCCATAATACACCTCCTGTCTCACCATTTATTTCTTACTGGTAAGATTATATCGCGACGCTTATAAAAAAGCAAGCCTATGTACAAAATAATTTGGTTGTAATCCGCTAAAGTTCGGTAACGGAGACCTTTTCTTGGCCTTTAAACCCGGTTAAATGGTTCGAAGGGCAACGCGCAAAGGGCAGGGCGCATGGCGCATAGGGCAAAGCGTTACGGGTAAAAGGTTAAACGTAAAAGGTTAAAGGTGAAAGGTGAAAGAAAAAAAATCGTTTATTTCAGAGATCTTGAGAGACCGAACAACATTTTAGAAATTGTGTTTAATCCATCCATTAAACTGGTGTATAATTTTTCATCAATATAATTTAACATCAGAGCCAACTCTATTTGGGTGTCCAATTCACTTATAGAACCCTGAGCAATGTTTAGAAATTGTTTAAATTCTTTTTTGCCTTTCCTGGCTGCTCCTTTTTACCCTGTTAAATAAGATTTAAGCCTATTTCGCAAAAACATTTTACCTTGATATGTTTTTAAATATTTTTCTCTCCTAATCGCATCATTCTGATCTATACAAGATTCATAGTAAATTAATTTTAACGGTCTTCTATCCACAGTCGATTCTACTTTCCCTTTATTGTGTTGTTCAAATCTTAGCTTGAGGTTTTTGGTGAATCCGGTGTAAAAACCATTATCCTTAAAGCTCTGCAATACATATGTATAGTACATTACACCCTCAAGCATTTAACAGGGCAGGTATTGCTCGGTATGGAAACAGCCGCTCTTCGTATCTGAGAAGTGAGGCCGTATATTTCAGACTTTGGAAACGATTCAGTAGCATGATAAATATCTTTCACGAAAGTCATTGACTTTTTCCAGACATCTAATTTTCTGTGAGCCCTTGAATCCATTGTGGTCCTCAATAGATATTATTCTTTTTTTCCCGAAACCTTTTACTTTTTACATTTAACCTTTCACTTTCGATCGGTATGGGTGAAACGACGAGGGCTGCCAGGATCGTAAAGAGTATGGCGTTGGCCGGGATGTGAAGGTTGAAATCGAATATGCTGAAAAAAAGCAATGCGGTGATACCGGACATGGCGCCCAGAGCCGTACCCCGTATCAGGCGGCTTGGATTTTTAAGTTTGGCGGTTCCCTTCAGATAACACCCGATAATCATCCAGCCCATTATGGGGATCAAGGGGAGTCCCACCTCGGATATGAAATGAAGGTAGTCGTTGTGGGCCATAAAATAACGGGAATTAAATCCCGGGGGCTGGTATTGGGTGAACATGGTGCTGAATGTACCCGGTCCGGTTCCCAAAAAAGGGTGGTCACGAACCATATCAACCTCTTTTTTCCAGGCATGGACCCGGGCTTGAAGACTGGAATCTCTGGATCCTTCGTTGATGGTCAAAAGTTCCTGAACCACCGGCCTGTTGGCCAGAACGATAAACATCCAGAAAAGTATGCCGCCGACGATAATGAATACTATTTTTTTGTTTTCGAGATATTGATGTATCAGTAAGGCTGTCAGCATAAATACCAACCCGACGAATGTGCTGACCCATCCGCCTCTCGATATGGAGAGAATTAGGGCGATGAGCATGAGCAGGGCCAGTAGAACCGATAGAACCAATTTGCCGCCTCTGAGTCCTGTAAAAAACATCCCCATCATGAGGGGGATGGCCATGGCAAGATATCCGGCAAAATGGTTGGGGTTTCCATACGTTGAAGAAGACACCGCCAGCTCACGGTTCAGCAGGATATCGTAATTCCACCAGGGAAAAGGGTTGGCCCCGAATTTTTTCAACAGTCCGAATATGGAAAGGAAGGCAGCGACGGAAATAATCGAATAAACGAGATGCCTCAAACGGGTTCTGGTGTTGAAGATATGGACGATCAGGTAATAAATGATGACGTAGTTGCAAAGCAGTATGAACGCCCAAATGCTGATGTATTTATTGACTGAAAACAGGGTCGCCAGCATTGCAAGAATCAGCAGAATAAGGATCGGTGTGTCCAGCGGCGTTCGGATCCATTTCCAGTCCCATGTCAGGCTTTTTTCGAGTAAAAAGGCGGTCAGGGCGAGCAGGGTAACCAGGTGAATGACGCCGATGGCCCAGCCCTGGACAGAACCGATGGCCAACGGGGTGAAAATGATCAGGAAATAGAGTGAATAGCGGGTTAGAGATAACAGCATGTTGCGGGTTTCGAGTTCCGGGTTATTGGTTAAAGGTGAAAGGTTAAAGGTGAAAGGTTGAAGGTAAAAGGTGAAAGGTTAAAGGTGAAAGGCATAGGGCAGTAGCCAGAGATCGACGACAGAGATCAGGTACAGGTGTCAGGTGTCAGGTGTCAGGAAAAACGGGTGAAACGTAGAAGGTAAAAGGTTAAAGGTTAAAGGTGAAAGGTAAAAGGTTATGGGATCAGGTATGGGTTATTTTTTCGGGAAATACTTTACCCCGGAAATATTCTTAAAATCCGAATCTTGAGTCCAAATTTTGGCGTTGAATTCCTGCGACGTTGCGAGGATAATACTGTCTGCCATTGGAAGACGACGTTGAAGACTGAGTTTTGAGGCAACTATTGCCAGCTTGGTTGTTAAATCTGCAACTGTACCTTTTTGCATAGCAGCAACAGCTTGAAGTGCGTCATTCTCACTAGATTCCCGAAAAACGACCTTAAAGACCTCATAGATCGTTATTGTTGGGACGACCAGCGAAGCCGTATCTTTCAAAGGAATTAGGAAGTGTTTCGCATTTGGTTCATCCGCAAAGTATGCGAGCCAGCCGGAAGAATCGACGATATTCATACCCGATCTTCCTCCCGTTCGAATTCCGTGTTTATGCCTTTGAGGAATCCGCGAAGTTCTGCAATATCTCTTTCGGGGATAAACTCGATTCGACCTTCATATTCTAAAACTTGCATTTTTTGTCCTGGGCGAAGTCGTAAAGATTCTCTTACTGTTTTTGGGATAACGACTTGAAATTTTGGCGACACGGTGACAGTTTGCATAACACAACCTCCATCGATAATAAGAAGTTTTACGATATAATGATCGATCGGGTTTTGTCAATCTTTTTAATAGGTAACCCTGTTAAAAGCATAGGGCGTTTCGGGTTAAAGGTGAAAGGTGAAAGGTTAAAGGTGAAAGGTGAAAGGTTAAAGGTGAAAGGTTAAAGGTGAAAGGTAAAAGGTTAAAGGTTAAAGGTGAAAGGTAAAGATTGACATTATTCTTTACTTTTTGATATTCATACTGTAAGGAATTTATAGGTGTAGGGAGAATTAATTATGAATATCAGCAAGCTTTCAGCCAAAGGGCAGGTCACGATCCCCATTGAGATTAGAAAAGCCTTAGGGATAGAACCGGGTGATTTTGTTGCCTATGAAATTCAGGGGCAATTTGTTAAACTCAAGCGTATTACACCGTTTGATGCTGCTTTTCATTCCGCCGTCTCTGAGACGCTTCAAGAGTGGGGTAGCCCGGAGGATGAAGAGGCTTTCAGAAACCTATGAAAAACGCTCCCTTTTGCCCAATTTCTGCGTTAGGCTCAAATTTTATTCCTCAAAATACTCAATGTATTCCTGCGGTTAAAATTTTCGCCTTCCTTGAACTTGAGCAAAATCAAACATTTTTCAAAGGTATCTTTCAGTGATTTATAGCCGATGGGATGTTGTGGTTGTTCCGTTTCCGTTTGCCGATAAGCCCGGCACCAGGAGGCGTCCGGCTTTGGTGCTCAGCAATATGGAATTTAACAAGGGCGGGAACAGTGTGCTTGCCATGATAACCACAAAAGGGCATTTCCCGTGGCCGGGTGATTCCGAGATCGAAGATTATTCTGCTGCGGGTTTAAATTTACCCTGCCAGGTTCGGCTCAAAGTTTTTACTTTGGACAACAGATTGCTCCTGAGAAAAATTGGACGTCTTTCTGAAAGTGATTCGGAAAGGGTCAAAGATAACCTTAATCGTTATCTTTCCTAAATCGAGACCTGTGGAAAACGCGCCTATTTGCCCAATTTCTGGGGTCAGGCTCAAATTGCGATCCTCAAAATACTCAATGTATTCCTCCGGTTAAAAATTTCGCCTTCCTTGAACTTGAACATAAAAAACGGATTTAACAGGGCAAGCAAAAATGAACATTTTTCAAAGGTCTCGCGCTGTCCCTGAACCCTGAACCCTGAACCCTGAACCAAGAACCCTGAACCCTGAACACGAACCGCGCAACCCTTTGCGCTTTGCGCAAACACAGCTCCGCCTTTTGATTGCACGGCCAAAATTAATATAACTTATTGATATAAAATAATTTTTAAGATCAGGCAGGGGTACCCGACCTTTTAGCTCAGGTCAGAATAATCGCCAATGAACTTTAAACAACCTCGTAATAAACGTTAATTGAGCCTTCGATGTTGCTCACAAAAGACTTTTTACGAAACCGTAAACTTTTGCCTTTGAGCTTTTTGTATTTGCCGGCATAATCCTTGTTGCCGGGGTTGAGCTTTAGGGCTTTTTGATAATATTCCAGCGCCGGGGACAGGTCCCCGAGTTTTTCATAGGCTTCTGCGATATTGGCATGATAGGCAGCCTGGTTCGGTGCAAAACGAATGGCCGCCTTCCAATCTTCAATGGCTCCGGTGTAATTTTTATGTTTTAAGCGTAATCTTGCCCTTTCATCAAAAAGCCGGGGGGAAGGCCGGTCCGAATTTTCGATCATCAGACCGATCTCTCTTTCGGCTGTTTTATATTTTCCCAACCGGTTTAGCAATCCATAAAAAATTCGTCGATAATGAATATTTGACGGTTCGAGAACCGTTGCTTTCTGTATGTTCAGCTCCATGGCATTCCAGTCTTTTTCCCTTTCAGCAATAACGGCCAGCCAGTAATAGGCTTCGGCCGAAGGGTGTTTCCTGATTAAGATCCATTAGATATTCGTTGCGCCTTGGGGTACTGTTTCAGATCGATCAGATAACGCGCTGAAATGATGTGCAGCTCGGGAGAGAAGACAAAACGCTCTTTTGTCTTCTCATAGAACGTATAAAAGTCATCGATACGATGGCTGTTTTTATAGATACGGGCAATATTCTCAAAAGATTTTCCGAAGGATGTACTCAGATAGAGCCCTTTAATAAAATTGATTTCAGCGTCATTGACCTGGTGGTTCTGAAGGAAGAGGCGGCCGAGGTTTATGTAATCTCCTTCTGAAATCTTATCTTCATCAAATGCTAAAGCCTTTTGGTAATAGACAATGGCTTGGGCCCATTCTTTATTTTCTGCCAACATATAGGACATGGCCTTATGGGCAGATTCAGAGGTCAGGTCCTGTTTGATTGCATCCAAAAGGCCGAGTTGTACAGCTTCTTTGACCGGGGCTGACCATAAAGGCTCTTTTTTCAGATGGGTGTATACCGGGGGATACATCCGGGCCATGGAACGGACGGTATGAGCCAGCGCTTCTGTGTCGTCATGACGGAAAAGATAGCGTGCCATTTCATAGTGGGCGGTGATACCGTTGGGTCTTAAGTGAATTGCCCGTTCAAAATAGGGTAGGGGGTGGTATGGGTTGTTTTTTTCCTTTGGGTTAAGGTGCTGATATAGCTGTTCCAGTCGGCTTTCCGCTTTGGCAAGTCCATAAGCGATTTCTATGTCCAGAGGGTTGTATTGGATTGCCCGGAGATATGAATCTTTTGCTTTGAGGGTATAGGAGAAGGCTTCCTGGGCCATTTTTTTCTTTGCCACACCAAACTGGGCTTCTGCCAACCGCTTCCAGATCATTGAATCCCGGGGCTGATAAAGAGCAGCTTTTTTATAGTATCTCACTGCAAGTCCAAGGTATCCATCTTTATGGTATTGTCTGGCTTTAAGATAATAGATTTGGGAAACAAATCGAGGATAGAGGGCATAAACGGCCGCTATGGACACAACCAGAACCATGGCGCAGGCCACATGGCGGAAACAAGGATGGGCATGACGTATGGCGGATGGGGGATGGTTCATGGTTAAAAGTAAAAGGTAAAAGTGAAAGGTTAAAGGTAAAAGGTTAAAGGTAAAAGGTAAAGGTTAAAGGTAAAAGGTTAAAGGTTAAAGGTTAAAGGTAAAGGGCACAGGGCATGGCGCATAGGCGCATAGGGCGTCGCTTATACTTGATCGCCATAATACTTTGAGTAGTATTTATGGTAGTATTTATAATAGCCCTCTTTATTAACGTTTACCCGGTTCAGAACGATCCCTATTAAATTGGCCTGTGCTCCGTGTAGTTGCTCGACGGTTTTTATAACCAATTTTCGATTCATCATTCCAGACCGGTTTATCAACATGACGCCATCCATGTAGGAAGCCAGGATCAGTGCATCACTTGTGGGCATCACCGGAGAAGAATCGATGACCAGCATGTCAAATTTCTTTTCAAGGAAATCGATCAAAAACGACATTCTGGTGGATGCCAAAAGTTCGGATGGTGCCGGTGGGATGTCGCCGCAGGGGAGCAGAAAAAGGTTGTCCACCTCGGTTTTAAGAATTGCCGACGCGACACTTTGTTCCAGAAAGGGAAGTTTTTCTTCTCCGAGAATGACCTGGTTGTATAAAGCCTGGACGTCAATTGGATCAAAGGCGGAACGGCTATAATCCGATGGAGAAAGTTCTTTAAAGGAAAACTTTCCGGATTTAAGCTGAAGGGCGGCTCTCAGTCCCTCCATCATATGGATGGTCAAAGGACCGATCAGTTCCTTTTCCGTCAGCAGCCCCATATTGATCAGAATGAACCCGAGTTTCCGGCCGGCATCTTTTTGTTTGTCGATGGCCTTTTGGGCCTGTTCTTCGGTGATCTGCCCGCCTGTGATGAGCATGGCCGCAAGTTTTTTTTCGTCCGGTCTTTTCAGCCAGTTGAGATCTACCAGTTCACCCTGGAGGAAGAAAAGCTCAAGTTCTTCGTTGCCGTCAGCCAGATGCAGCACCCCTGTCTTTTTCTGAAACGATAAAAGCTTGAAAAGATCGCTGATTCCAAATTTTACCCCGATGGGTCCGCCGGTAACGGGTTCATTGAATGTCTCGGACAGCAAGCCTGTTAGTCCACAGGATTCATTTGAAGCGAAAAAACGGCTGAGCATCGGCTTTCTCAGATCCGCATCGATCATCAAAACGGTTTTGTTCCTTTTATTGATGGTATAGGACAGGTTCGCAACCGTGAGGGTTTTTCCTTCCACGGCACCGGCACTGGTCACCAAAAGCGATCGGAAGTCTTTTTCTAAAAAGGAAAAATCGATATTTGTCCTTAACGAGCGATAGGCTTCGGCAAAGCGTGAATTTGTCGAAAAATTGTTCAAAAACAGTTCAGCTGAAAGATTGGAACCGCGTTTGCCGGATTTCTTTTTTTGTTTGACCTTGAGCCGTTTGTTCTCTGCTTCGGGGATGACGGAAAGAACGGGGAGGCCGATGTGCCTATGGACATCTTCTTCGGTGCGGAGAGAACGATCGAGGTACTCGAAGAAAAAGACCAGTCCGATGCCGCCGGTGAGTCCCAGGATAAACCCCATCATAAGATTGCGCGTTTTATTTTGCGGAACCGGCCAGTTGGGAATGACGGCCTCTTCGACGATACGAATATTGGAGACATCGATGTTGTCGGTAATATTCGATTCTTTGACTTTGGCCAGAAGGATGTCATAGAGTTTCTGGTTGGTTTCCACATTTCGCTGCAGGATTTTATATTTGAGTTCCTGGCGGTTGGTATCCAAGGCCTCATTTTCAAAATCGGCGATGGTCTTTTGCAGAACTTTTTCTTTGGCAAAGAGGATCGATCTTTCAAATTTAAGGTTTTCCACTTCTTTTAAAACTTCTTCGTGCAGTTTTTTTCGGGTTTTATCCAGTTTGGTTTTGGCCTGGATCAATTTGGGATGTTTGGGTTTGAAAACCTTGTTGAGTTGAGAAATCTCAACTTCCTGATCCAGAAGTTGTGAATAAAGATTGTCGATGACAGGGTTAAGGATAACGGATCGCGCATACAGAATATTTGGATCTGATCCGGAAGACGGCTTCAGCTCTTTGAGTTTGGCATCAATCTCGAGCCTTTTGTTTCTTGCCTCGAAGGTAGGAATTATTGAAATCTGCTATCTTCTGGGCAGTCAAGTCCTGTTTCCCGGTGAAAGAGAAGATCTTTTCGTTTTGTTTGTAGGCAAGAAAGTCTTCTTCGGAATCTTCTAATTTTTTCTTCATGTCATACAGCTGGTCGGTCAGCCAGCTCAAGGTGTTTCGGGAGGATTTCAGCCGGTTTTCAACATTAAAATCAATATATGCCTTGGCAAGCGAATTGGCGATATTTTTTGCATTAACCGGATCAACGTCTGTCACATTGATTTTTAAAAGACGGGTGTCTTCCACATGTTCGATATTGATTTTGCCTTTCAGTCCTGCAACAAGGGATGACATCTTATCACCACAACAATGGGCATCTCTTTAGAAGGGTTTTCTTTTTTTCCCATCAGAAGCCGAATGTTTTCTTTTAGTTTGGACAGAAGGGTTTTGCGAGGAATTTTTTGTGATACTTCCGTTTTTCCCATCTGATCCAGCTCGAGGTTTCTTAACCACTCGCTCTAAAACCGAATGTGAAGTCATCAGTCTAAAGTGGGTATTAAAATCCAAAGCACCCGAATAAAAGCTCTCATAGTTCATTATCTGGCCGGTAATTGGCGATGTCCTCCGATCTCCTTCGATGACAATGGTTGCGGTGGTTTTGTATACCGGTATCAAACCGGAATTCTGATACATGGCGAGGCTGACGCCAATAATGCATGCGGCAATGACCACCCACTTGTGTTTCAGCAGAATAAAGTAGTAATCGGAAAGGTGTCTGGAGTACTCTTCCTGTATATTGTATTGTGTATTTTGCATAATTAACGCAAAGATGGCGCTAACAGTTGCCTGTGCCTAAAGTGAGCTAAAGTCAGACCTGAATGACATTTAAATGTGATTCAAAGAACTACATAACCAGGTTTCCGGGACATGGATCCTGTCTCCGGGTTTGATCTCGGCGTCGGGAATTTTGCCTTTTTTTACGTCATTGAGATCGATTTTAATGATGGTCTGCTTGTCGCCTTCCTGTCGAATGATCCGTGTGCGGTTGGGGGCGGCAAATTTTCCGAACCCTCCGGCCATGATACAGGCATTCAGTGCTGTCAGCCCCTCCTGATAGGTATAGACACCCGGACTTTTCACTTCGCCTTCCACATAGATTTTTGATTCCGCCAAATTCTGGGAAGACTGAAGCGGAATATACACCACGTCTCCTGACTGGAGCACGATATTCTGAGACATATCTCCTTTATCCAGGAGTTTATTGAGGTTGATTTTAAGCGGATCTTTGTCCGAAAAGTCACTGTGGTTTTCTTTTTTGGATGCCGTGTGGTTGTTCGACGGGTGGAGTATATAGGCGATATTGCCATGCTGTCCGGATACACCGCCTGCCTTGGCAATGAGCTCCAGCAGCGTAGCTTCCGGATTTCATTTCATACATCCCCGGGACTGCCGATGGCGCCGGAGATGTAGTATTGGAGGCTGTGGTATTCACTGATGACAATATTGACTTCGGGATCGACAAAAAAATCAGCAGCAAGGGGCTTTTTGACGCTATCTTCAAGTTGCGGGACCGTCAGACCTTCAGCCTTGACCGAACCGATAAAGGGTACATTGATCATGCCCTGGGAAGATACGGTCAGACTGGTCACCTGCTGCTGCTGACTGCCGGCATAAATTGAAAGGGTTAAAACGTCACGCGGGCCGATACGGTAGGCCGTGCCTTGGGCCTGGAGCGGGTTATGATTTGCAAAGGAGTAGGTTAGGACAAGGAGGGTGATAATAAAAATCATCCTTATTTTTTGAGATCGAATCATTTTTCCTGTTATAAAAATATGTTATAATTGCAAGCAAAGACAGCTTGAGACCTTTAAATAATGCTTCCTTTCGTCCAATTCTGAAAAAAGCGGGAAACATTTCTCAAAGGCCTCGGTTTTTTAGCATGATTTTGGCAAAACCCTCATCGAGTCAAAACCCGATTGGGCGGTGTCGGCTGTCGATTAGTTCTTGGCGAAATCATAAGCAAAATCAAGTTTTAAACTAAAATAGGTGTTGTCATAATCGCGACCTTCTAAATTCGAATCCCTGTTCTCAATGCCCCCTTCAACAGAAAAAATCATCCATCTGGCAAACTTATAACTGATTCTTCCCAAAAAATCGTAGATTTTATCGTTCCTGTCATCTAATTGGTAATCCGCAATCATATAAGAAGCTTCGACATGGCCCAAAAGTTTCCTCGAGAACTCATGTCCCCCGCTTAAGATAAAACGGGTCGCAAGGTAATAATTATTCCCGGAAGCGATTTGGTCGTTTAAATTCTGTTCAACATTGAACGAAATATAGGACCTACGGTTTGCAAGCAGGGCATCCCCGTCAAGGTTGAGATTATAAGTGAATGCATCTAAATCGTCAAGGCTGCTGTCGTCAAAATTCCTATTTTGATAGCCTGCACCTGCTGAAATTTTGAAATTTTTTAACTGTCTTCTGAAAATGAGCTTGGCCTGATTCGAAGTGTAATCCGAAGTTGGGCCATCGTATTTTTTCCCCCAGTGCTGAAATTCAAGGTCGAGGGAGTTTTTGGGTGTGAAATTATAGACCAGATCAAATGTGCCTCGATTCTCCTCGGAATCTTCCCGATCTTCGGGGTTATAATCTAAATTTGTATGGAGATAACCCACTCTTGCTGAAAATTTACGTCCAAAGTCATAAACGATAAAGGGTGTTATCCGATTTATGGTATATTTATCTCTGCTGATGGAATTGCTGAAATCGTCTGATTGGCCGGGATCCCGGGTTATGTAAGAGGAGGCATTCAGGCCCAGAAGCATGCGAGAAAAAGCTTGGTATTTGGCTTCACCGGTAAATGTATGGCCCGTATAATCCTCCTCATCGGCGGGTCTCTCTCCGGGAGGCACAGGATCTCTGTCGTCGTAATAATAGGCGTCCAGGGTGTAATCCAACATCAAAGCGCTTTTGGCGGTTTCAAACCCGGCCCTGAATCCGGGACGAATAATATAGGTGTATACTTCCCGTTCATTTTCCTGTGCGAGATAAAAATTGCTGTCCATCTCCCATGCCGCAGATATTTTGGGTATGATGTTAAATTTTGACGCTGCAAATGTTTTTATGGGGAACACGGCTGCAGCGACCATGAAGCTCAATAATATTAATAGGGTTTTATTTCTGCACATGGTTAAAATTTTAAATTTCCGTCATCAGTTGAAACGCTCGGTTCAGGTATCATTGTTGAGCCGTGGGACTGGCAGCCGTATCATCCCGCTCCAGATTCTGATCGAGACCTTGTAAGGGAGGCGGTGACATCCCTTCTCCTGCAGGTTGAACCGCTTCGGCTTCTCCTTCAGGTGCTTCATACGCCTCGACCTCACCTTCGGAGCCAGGAGGCATATATTCTAATTCTTCAGGGACGGCGCCAAGATCTATGTACTGTTGCTGTTCTTTTTGTGCGTTTTCAATATTGGCGTTTTCCTCTTCCAAAATCTCCTCGGCCCATGCCACCACTTCCTCCGAAGGATTGTTTGCTATCAAGGCCTCTGCATAGGTTTGGGCTTCCGTGGCGGACATTTCCCTGGCATATGCACAGGCCCATTCCATCTGAGCTTCGGATATTTCACCTTTGGCCACTTTTTCCCTTGCTTCCAGGCACCTTTCCCAGGCGGCATTGGCCAAATAGGCGGCTATTTGGATGGGGTTTAGATCTATCTGTTCTTTGGAAACGTCTTTTGCAATGCCCTTGATAATGTCTCCAACGGTAAACTTTTCATGACCTTCTGAAAACTCGATGTAGATTTCACCATCCGGTCCGATGCTCAAGACGCCGGCGGTACCCCGTATCCCGATGACCGTTTTTTCGGTTTCGAATTGAGTCTGTACATTGCCTGTGCCGGTTTTAAAGAACATTTTTCCGATAAACAGCAGGATGCGCCGCTGAACGATTTTGACTTTTTTAACTAAGCCCTCCTCTTTTTCCATCTCATTGATAAGCAGGTTGGAATTGTTTTTAATTTCGATCACAGCACCATCGGCAAATGTAATTACAGCGGTGCCGACCCGTGTGACGATTTTATCCATCGAATAAAGGGGGAAGCCTTTTTCAGGTTTCACGCCCCATGAGCCGCGACTGTTGATTAAAACCGTTCCGGTAAAATCCGTCAGATGGGCGATGGGATCCCCTTCACAATGGGCCGATGAAGGAAAAAAAATTGAAAACAGCAATAAAAGGGAAAAAGAGACAGATATTAGTTTGCCTGAAGGTTGCATGTTGTACTCCCTAACCCGGACGAACCGGAAAGTGCCTAAGTGAACTAAAGTTTGAAGTGTCTAAAGCCCGCCCTGGTGCGCATCGCTTATATCTTGATCCGACCAATGCACCATTACAAATATGACTTTTCGAGTATAGAGTGTTGGTGATCGGTCTGGGCCAGGGTTCAGGAATCGCTTCGCTCCGTCTATTGATATTTCAAGACCATTAACAGATAACCAATAACAGATAAACCCCTAATCGAGTTTTGGCTCGATTAAAGATTAACGGTTTTGTATAAGATTTGTTAAAAAATTTAACTCTGGGTCTTTTGACCCGACGGCACATCAAATCCGGGATTGTCCTGGTTAAAGCCCTTAAATGCCGGATCAGCACCGTTCTTTATGGCCTTTTTCTGATCTTCTTTGGCCTGTTGGATGGTTTCTTTGGCTGTTGCAATTTGCTGTCTGGCCCATTCGAGGACTTTTTCATCGGGGCTGATCAACATGGATTCTGCATAGGTCAATACTTCCATAGCGGCTGTTTCTTTGGATATTGCTTTTGCCAGATCTAACTGGGCTTGAGGCATCTCGCCGGCAGCGACCTTTTGCTCTGTTCTTCTAACTTGATCCTCAGCCGCTTTTGCCACAAAGGTGGCTCTTTGGACAGGGTTCTGATCCGCCAGTGCCACGCGAACATCTTTGGCGACGCCTCTGACAAAATCCCCGAGTATGTATTTTGCACCACCTTCTATAAAATGAATGTAAGTCTTTCCGTCAGCGCCAATGCTCAGGATACCTTCGGTACCTCTGATTCCGATGACGGCTCTGGTGGTCTCGAATCTTGTTTCCACGTTTGATTTGCCGGTTTTAAAATTGAGTTTTCCCAGAAATAACAGGATTCGACGCTCAATGGTCTTGACCAGGCCGGTTTCCGCTTCCCTTTCCTGAATGAGCACGTTGGAATTGTTCTTTACGTCTAACGTCCCGCCATCGTTGAAAACGATCGTAGCGTTTCCGACTCGGGTGACCACTTTGTCCATTGAATAAAGGGGGAGGTCTTTGGCGGGTTTCACTCCCCACGAGCCCTGGCTGCTGATCAAAACCGTTCCGGAAAATTCGGCCAGTCTGGCGATGGGTTTCTCCTGGGAAAAAGCGAAGGCCGGGATGAAAAATGTGCTTAACAGACAAAACAGGAATAAAATTTTTGGTATTTTTTTTAAGGAATTCATTTTGTCACCTATTTTTGTTTGGTCCCTTGATTAAGGTTCTGGAAGTATTGTTTTAAATTTTTATATATTCCTCGGTAAACTGGAGAGAGCGTTAAGAATGTGATCGAGCATGAGATCCGCTGAACACAAAATAGGTCACAATGAGAGTTGAGACCGGAGTCCAAAAGAGAATCCACTTAAGAGAGTAATATTAATATATTAAAATGATAATATTGTCAATATCTAAATTTGGGGAACAAAATGCGGATGCAAAATACCCAAACGAGGGCCGAAGGCGCATGGGGCATAGAGAACTGTGAAAGGTGAAAGGTGAAAGGTGAAAGGTGAAAGGTAAAAGGTGAAAGGTGAAAGGTGAAAGGTGAAAGGTGAAAGGTGAAAGGTGAAAGGTGAAAGGCAGAGGCAGAGAGCAGAGGCAGAGGGCAGAGGACAGAGATCAGAAGGCAGAGGGTAAATAGATTAGAGGACAGAGGGCAGAGGTCGGGGATCGGGAACAACGAGGGAAACGTTACAGGTTGAAAATCACTGGGATTTAGAGAAGCGTTTTTTCAATGCATTGGCTGCGTCGAAGGTCAAGCTCAGGAGGGCCGGAATCAGAAATATGGTAAACACCGTTGAAATCAGCAGGCCGCCCACCACAACACTTCCAAGCCCGCGATAGAACTCGGAACCTGCTCCCGGAGCCAGGATCAACGGAAGCATGGCGGAGACGGTGGTGATACTGCTCATGTAAATCGGTCGGATACGGGTCCGGACCGATTCGGTGATGGCATCCCGGGGGGACATGTTGTGGTCCCGGATATTGTTCAAACTTTGGTGGACAATAAGGATGGCGTTGTTTACCACGATACCCACCAGGATGACGAATCCGAGCATGGTAATAATGTCCAGCGCCTGATAGGCAACAAATAGATTCACCAGTGCCAAGCCCACAAAGCCGCCGGCGGCGGCCAGGGGAACACTGAACATAATAAGGAAGGGATAGAAGAAATTTTCGAACAACGCAGACATGAGTAAATAGCTGATGACGATGGCCAGAATAAAGTTCCACATCAGCGCCGCCCGGGTTCGGGTCAAGTCGTCGGCCGTGCCGCCGAGGTTGATACTGTAAAAGCTTGAGAGCGTTCCTCCGGCTTTGATGGGACCCACCACCTTTTCTTCTACGATGGCCATGGCGGTTTCAAGGGGCACCTCCCTGGGTGGAATCACCTGGATGGTAATGGCCCGCTGGGAATCGATATGATTGATCTGGATGGGGCCTTCCTCGAGCCTTACTTCAGCCAGAGAGTTTAAGGTCACTTTTTCTCCGGATGGCGCCACCACCGGAAACAGGGGGAGATCCTGGGTGCGTTCGAGCCGTCCTTCCCGACTTTTTACCACAAGATCGATTTCATCTCCGTGGAGTCGGTAGGTGCTGGCTTTGGCTTCATCTACCATGGTATCCACGATCAAGCCGAGATCCGCTGTGGTCATGCCCAGGCGGGTCAGGCGCTCGCGATTGGGGATGATGCGCATCTCCGGATTGCCCAGGTCCAGGCCGGGTATGGGTCGGATTTGTGCGCCGGGAAGGGCCTGGGCCGATAATCCGTATATCTGTCTGCCCATATTGATGAGCTCCACGAGATCGGGTCCTTTGATCTCTATCTCGATGGATCGGCCCTCGCCGATATTGCGTGAAAAGAGACTGGGCTGCTGAACAATGGCAATCATGCCGGGAATTTTTCTCAATACACCGTAGACATAGGGCAAAAGTTCCCGGGTCCTTTCCTGGATTTTTGAAACAATCCCCATGAACACCGATTGCCCCCGTGCAACATAGAAAAAATTACTGGCCGGCGGAAGATTCAGCTTTTCGGCCAGTTCACTTTTCTGATCATGTTCTATCAGCGGGAGAATGTCCTTTTCCACGGTCTCCCCGATTTTTTCGAGCTCAGCCAGGTTGTAACCCGGGGGCGGCAACAGAATCCCGAACAATATCTCCCGGTTGCCTTCAGGGAGATATTCTGTTTTCGGCATCAAAAAATATGCCAGACCGATGGCCAGAAGGGGCATGATAACGGCAAGCCCGATACGGGCCGTAAACAATCCGCACATCCAGTAAATAAACCGGGTGGTGTAGTCGATAAAACCGCCGGCAACCGCGGAGAGTCCTCCCAGGATGAAATTGACGGGCTTCCAGATTCGCGCAAAATTTCCTTTTGCTTTGAACGCCGTATTTTTATCTTTTTGAACTTTTCCCAGAATTTTGGAAGACAAGGTCGGAATCACCGTAATGGAGACGATGAGACTCAATGTTACGGCACTGCTGATGGCGATGGCAATGTCACGGAAAAGCTGGCCGGCCTCTTCTTGGACGAAAACAATGGGAAGAAACACCGCCACGGTGGTCAATGTGCTGGCCAGAACCGCTCCCCAGACTTCAACGGTCCCGTCATAGGCGGCTTGGATGCGGGTTTTGCCCATCTCACGGTGGCGGAAGATATTTTCAAATACCACAATGGAATTATCCACGATCATGCCGATGGCAAAGGAAAGGCCGGCGAGGCTGACGACGTTGATATTCCGTCCCATTAAGGTCATGACAAGGAACGTTCCGATGGCGCTGATGGGAATGGCGACGGCCACGATGACCGTGCTGGCAAAATTCCGTAAAAATATTAAGAGCACCAGAATCGCCAGAGATCCACCCACGAAAATATTTTCCCTGACCAGTTTTATGGCACTATAAATGTAACTGGTTTCATCATAGACTTTGATAATCTTCAACTTCTTTTCTTTTAACAGCCCGTCGTTCAATTCGGTGAGGGCTTCCTGGAGTTTCTTGACCACCACCAGGACATTGGAGCCGGGTTCGCGAACCGCGTTGAAAACGATGGTGGGGGTACCGGTATGGCGGACGACATATTCCGAATCTTTAAAACCGAATTCGACGACGGCGATGTCGCTGACGGTCACAGGGATGCCGTTGACTCTTTTGATGATGACATCGGCGATGTCTTCGGCACTCTCATATTCGCCGACGGTTCGGGCGATATAGCGACGCTTGCCCTCGTCAAAGTCTCCGGCGCTGATGTTTTTGTTCTCTATATCGAGGGCTCGAACGAGCTCGGGAATGGTCACTTTCCGGGCCGAGAGGGCGTCGGTATCCACAATGACCTGAATCTCCTGCTCCCGACCCCCGTAGATGTTGGAAGACGATACCCCCGAAATCCGCTCGAGGCGGGGCTTCACATGCTCATCGACGAAATCGTATTCCTCCTGTAAAACCCCCTCATATCCGTCCAGGGCCTGCAATACCATCCAGGCGATGGCCTTTTCCCGTCGTCCTCCGGACTTTATGATGGGCTTTTCCACATCGTCCGGATATTTTTTTACCCGTTCGAGACTGTTGGATACCCTGAGCAGGGCTTCATCGGTATCCGTACCGATTTCGAACATCAGGTTGATATAGGCGGTACTGTCCTGGCTTTCACTTTTAATCTCTATGAGACCTTCGAGGTTTTTGAGTTCTTCTTCCTGGGCATCGACGATTTCCCGTTCCACTTCAACAGGACTTGCGCCGCGCCAGGTGGTGGTGATGGAAATCTCCGGAAGATCGACATTGGGGGTCAGCTGAATGGGAATCCTGAAAAGGGATATGGAGCCGAAGAGAACCAGCAGGAGGACGCCGACTGTAACGGTTACCGGTTTTTTTATGGCGGCATCGACGAGTTTCATAGATGATTATAAGGTTCCTGGTTCGTGGTTCAGGAAAACAGGTAAAAGGTTAAAAGGTAAAAGGTAAAAGGTAAAAGGTAAAAGGTAAAAGGTAAAAGGTAAAAGGTAAAAGGCCCAGGGCAAAGGGTGAAAAACAGTTATCAGTTGCCTGTCCTCTGTCCTCTGTCGTCTGATCTCTGCTTTCTGTCATCTGATCTCTGACCTCTGATGTCTGACCCCTAACCCCGATCCCTGTCCCCTGTATTTTTATTTTTGAACGGTTACCGGTTGTCCGGGTCTGAGGCGCTCGTTTCCACGGATGACCACTTGGTCGCCGGGTTGCAGGCTCCCTTCAACGGCGACACCGCCGTCATAATAGCCGAGTATTTTTACATTCAGGGGCATTGCTTTTTCGTCGGCCACCCGGAAAACCATCCGGGTGTCTCCTGCGGTTACGATGGCGTCCTTTGGCACCAGTAGGGCGTCTTTTTTTTCGGTCAGATTGAATGTAACGATGGCCTCCATGCCGCTTTTAATCAGGTGATCCGGATTTGCAAGGTGTATTCTTACCGGGAAGGTCCTGGAGTTGGGATCCCCCTTTGCCAGCACTGAATATATCTTACCTGAAAACAGATCCTTGGAGACACTTTGAATGGATACCTTTACATCACTTTGGGGGCGAAGCAACACCGAATAGCGTTCCGGAACGTCAACGGTGATTCGAATTTTATCGAGACCCAGAAGGGTTACAACCGGCCCCCCTTTGTTTATCCATTCCCCCACCTGGGTGTGTTCTTTTGCGACAAAACCCGAAAAGGGCGCTAAAACTTTTTTTTGTTTGATCTCGTATTCCAGGAGTTCTATTTCGGTCTTGCGCTGCATTAAATCCTGGGAAAGGGCACTGTAGGTATAAAATGCGGCATCATATTGCTTTTCGGCAATACTGTTCGTCTCTTTCAGCCGGCTGACCCGTTTAAGCTCTTTTTCAGCATTCTGAAGGTTTGCCAGGATTTTTTCCCTGGCAGCAATGGCGCTTTTTAGACGAAGTCTCACCTCGGTCTCTTTTAAATTTACAAGCACATCTCCTTTTTTGACGAAATCCCCCTCTTTTGCCGGGAAATATTTAACCACTCCGGACACTTCAGACGCAACGGTGCTCTCTTCAAAGGCCTCGGTGGTTCCAACCAGGGACACCTGATTGGAAACCGTCTTTATTTCTACGACGGCGACCCGGACCGGTGTCGGCGGCGGTCCGTTTCCCTTGTCCGGTTCTTTTGCCAAGGAAACGGAATCTATCAGCAAAAAGAGTGCTGCGGCCAACAAAAGGTATCGGTGAAAAGACGCTTTGAAATTGAATTCTAACATTCATCACCTCAGAAAAGATGAAACCGAAATTGAGCGTTTAAAATGGTATTGATTGCAAAATTCAAATTTATTTATATTTAAAATCCCTGGACGTCAAGGGTTTAGATGTCTGCTAAGAAATATATCCCCTTGCTTGAAGGGTATCGTGTGTTATATTGTAATTGAATTTAATTGACGGTCTCGTAAAAAGTTCAACTTCTGCGTTGTGCGGCATTTCGCAATCATTCAACGAACGATAAGTACGCCTCATGATTGTAAAATTTACACGCCTTGAATTTGAACTTTTTACGAAACCGTCTAAATCGGACTTTTTACGAGTTTGTCTTAATTGATTATATGAAATTCGTTTTCATCGCCTTCAAAGAGAAAGGATAAAGATATGAAACTGGCAGTCAGCGGTAAAGGCGGGGTGGGTAAAACAACATTTTCCGCCCTTTTGATACGGACATTGAATGCACAGGGGAAACATGTTCTGGCCATTGATGCGGATCCGGATGCAAACCTCGCGGCGGCACTCGGCATCCCGGATGCCGACAAAATAACCCCCATTGCCGAGATGAAAGAGCTCATTTTTGAAAGAACCGAAGCAAAACCCGGCAGCATCGGCGGTTTTTTCAAACTCAACCCCAAGGTGGACGATCTTCCGGATGCCCTTTCGGCGAAAATGGAAAACATCAAGCTCATGCGACTGGGCGGTGTTCAAAAAGGGCGGGTCCGGATGCATATGCCCGGAAAGCACTCTGTTTAAGGGCTTTGATGACCCATATCGTTCTGGCAAGGGACGAAGTGGTGGTCATGGACATGGAAGCCGGCATCGAACATCTGGGGAGAGCCACCGCCTCTGCAGTGGACAGATTGATCGTGGTGGTGGAGCCCGGCCGTCGAAGCATGGACACCGCCGCCCACATTCGAAAGCTTGCATCCGAGATCGGTGTGAAAAATATCGCGGTGGTGGGCAATAAGATCCGGAGTGCAAAAGATGAAGAATACTTAAAAAAGCATCTGCATGGTTTTGAGTTCCTGGGATTTATTCCGTACGATGACGCGTTGATAGAGGCGGATCTGGATGGTGTTTCCCCGTTTGATGTGGATTCAACGGCCAAAGCAACTGTGGATAGCATGATATCCAAGCTTTAATGAATCGAAAAAAACGTTACGTCCATAACCCAAAAGGAAAAAAAGGCGGCTTCAGGCCCGGTCGCCGGACTCTCAAAATCAGGCCCGGCGCCGATGCCGGGTTAAAGAGAGTTTTTGCCGGCATCGGCGTACCGGCAAAAACACCCTTTAAACCCGACCCGTTCCAGCTCGAGGCCGTATCGGCCATCCAACGATCCGACTGCCTGGTGACCGCCCCCACCGGTGCCGGGAAGACCTGGATTGCCCAGAAGGCCATTGCCCGAATTCAGAAAAAAGGCGGAAGATCGTGGTATGCCTCCCCCTTAAAAGCCTTGAGCAACGCCAAGTACGTTGAATTTTCCGAAATCTTCGGGCCGGAAAACGTCGGTATTTTAACCGGTGACCGAAAAGAAAATCCTGATGCACCCATCATCGTGGGAACCACCGAAATCCTCCGCAATCAGCTTTACGATGCCATGCATCAGGGGATAACGTTCTTTACCGATTTTGTTGTTCTTGACGAAGCGCATTTTCTGGGGGATGAAGACAGAGGCGTGGTCTGGGAAGAGATCATGATTTATCTTCCTCCCAGGATACCGCTGCTGTTGCTGTCGGCCACCATCGGAAATGCAGGCATCATCGCCGAGTGGCTTTCGTCAATCCGCTTGAAAAAATGTCGGGTTGTTGAAGAAACCCATCGCCCGGTCCCCCTTTATCCCATATTCTTCCATCCTTCGGGGACCCTTCTCCCCCTGTTGGCGGGGGGCCGTCGAGGAAAGGGCAGACTTCACAAGAAGGTGGCGGCGTACGCGAGCAGCAGTCGTCCGGTTCTCCTTGCACCGCCCTATAAACTTCCGCCTTTTGGCGATATTCTGCGTGTATTGAACAAATATCGCCTCCTCCCGGCAATATTTTTCCTCAAATCCCGAGCCGATTGTGACAATGCCCTGGATTTGTGTACCGGCGGCCTGACCCACGATCCCGACCGAACGGCCGCCCGCAGTCAGAGAATCGAAGATCTTGTGGCCAAAAGCCCTCACATTGCCGAACACCGGCAGCTGTGGCGACTTGAACACCTGGCTGTGGGGGCCCATCACAGCGGCCAGCTGCCGGCGTGGAAACTGATACTGGAAACACTCATGACCGAAGGGCTTCTGGATGCTGTTTTTGCCACCTCTACGGTTGCCGCCGGTGTCAATTTTCCTGCCAGAACCATTGTTTTTTTTAATTCAGACCGGTTCAACGGTCGGGAATTTCTACCGCTGGACCCCACTGAATTTCATCAGATGACCGGTCGGGCCGGACGGCGGGGCATGGACCATATCGGATTTGCCATGGCGGTTCCGGGAAAATTCATGGACATCCGGCGCATTGCAAAGCTGTCGACATCGCCCCCCGCAGATGTATCCAGCCAGATTAAAATAAACTTTTCCATGGTGCTGAACCTGCTTTTATCCCACACACCGGACCAGATCCGAGATCTTTTAAGCCATTCCTTTGCAACCTTCGTGATGGTTAGAGGGAAAGGCAAAAAAAGCGGCCGCAAACCATTCGAGGACGAACACAAGATACTCTGGCAGGATTTTCTGCACCATCTCGATTTTCTGAAAGAAACCGGTTATGTCACCCAAGACGGTGTGTTGACCGCCGACGGCATCTGGGCATCCCAACTGAGGGTCGATCAGCCGCTGATGATCGCCGAAGGTTTTCGACGGGGGGTCTTTCCGGAATCCGACCCTGGGCTCCTTGGGGCCATGACCACCCTGTTCGTCAATGAGCGGGAATCGGACGACCGTATTGAGAAGGCGTTTACGCCAAAAACTCTCTTGAATGCCTTTGTCCGTGTCCAAAAAGACCTTGGATCGTTCGCAGGGCTCATGGCAGACCGGGGATTCGAGGTCCGGCCGTTGTTCTTGCGGCCGGCAGCCGCCATTTACGCCTGGGCCGTGGGTCAGCCCTGGGAAAAAGTGCTCGGCATTGCCGAGATGGAAGAGGGCGACCTTGCCATGCTGATTCTGCGGACCGCGGACAATCTGAGACACATCCGGTCCCTTAAACGGGTGTTTCCTGAAGCCGCCCTCACCTCGGCAACGTCCATCGATCTTATCCTGAGAAGTCCGGTGGTGATGGAGTTCGACCTTATTTAATCCATTGATAGAAACAAAATTACGCTCCTGTAGTTAAGGCACGCGAAGGATCGCAATTGAATGGAAAAGCTCAATGGGATATAAATTAATGCTTAAGGACTGAAAAATATGATTACGAAAACCGTGGATCTTACAGACCATCGCAGGATTTATCGATTCAGGGGAACGGCCGGCAATATTTACATTATTGAAGATCGTCGGAAAGGGGCCACATACCTTGTGGATTGCGGGATGCCGTCGGATGCCAGGAATCTGGAAGCATCGTTGCAAGAGTTTAAGCCCTTAACACGGATTGTCTGCACCCACTTTCATGTGGATCACGTCTCGGGATGGATTCGTCTTAAAAACCGATATACAGCCTGTAAAATTTGGTTTCATACAGCGGCCAGGCCCTTTGTTGTAGGAGATGCGCGGATTTCCTTTCCTTCGTTTGCGCATATCCAAGAGATTCTCATACCGTGCATGAAGGAAGCCGGCTATTTTCCGGGCTTTTCGATCTTGTCAATGGCGGGTTGTACGGAACGCCCTTTAAAAAAGGGTTTCATTTGGACCGTGTAAGGTTCTTTGCAAATGAGCCGTCTGTTGTGCCGGGCTTTACAACAATCCATACACCCGGGCACACTCCCGACCGGTGTCTTTTTTCGATTCGGACAGCGGCATTTTGATCTGCGGAGATTTGTTGGTGGTTATCGACGGGAAGCTCATCCGCAACACGTTTGTCACCAGCAAAAAAGATCAGGAAAGACTCGATCAAAAAAATTAAAAAGTTAGATGGGTTGAAGTATATCTTTCCGGGTCATGGTGATTGCGTGCCGTTTACCAAAGATCAAATTTGACGGGTCTCTGTAAAAAGTTTGTATTTTCGCTCGCTCCCCAAGCAATTTTGGGATTCGTGACTCGCCTGGCTAAATTGCAAGAACTCGGGCTAACGCCCTCAAACAGCTTGCAAATTTTAACGCCAGACGCATCATGAATCTTTCTCCAAAATTGCTCGATGTCGCTCACAAAAGACTTTTTACGAAACCGTCAATAATAGTCGATTGATAAAATATATTCTGTAGGGTATCAATAATATTGAATGGCTTGACAACCGATAAAAAAATTGTACGTGTTCAGGGGGTGCGCTCCCCCGCTTCACTCCGGCGTCTACGTGTCTGGTCATTTCAACGACTTAGCAGCGGGGGCATTCCTGCCCCCTCCGCGTTCTCCCGCAAAAAGCATGCGGGAGCCGCGGTCTCCCCCACTGCTAAGCCATTGAAATAACGAAGCCACTCCGCCAATATCGTTACACGGGGGAGCGCACCCCCTGAACACGCACAAAAAATTAAAGGAAGTTTGACAAGATCAGGAAGGTTAATCAATCCATCCACCCTGACCCCTTGATCTGGAATTTTGAGTCATCCTCCCTAAAATTATGTTAATGAGCGAGTGGATTTTTACCACAACATGTTGTATTAAATTTTACTTGACACACAATATGTTTTATAGTATGGGTTCAAAAATTAATATCTTTTCACATATTAACCTTGATAGTTCGGTAAAAAGTTCAAGTAAAACGTGAAAAGTCTATATGTTGTTCAATATTGCTTCTTAATGTACTAAATGTAGTCGTTTTTAATTTCACGTTTCACTTTTTACAAATTTATTAACCTTTGAATGGTAATATATCATGATGAAAGAGGTCCTAAAATGTCCAAATGAAGCCTCCATAGGGGTTCTATATCCTTTCGGAGGCTTTATTAATTCATCGGCAACGCCAAACCTGTCTTGAAAGAAGAAACCGTTTCGGTGATAGCGAGAGCAGTATAATGGTTATGCTGGCTCGTGAATACGTGGTGGCTGACCGATCCATTTCCAATTTTATAGCGATGAAATGTTTTTTTAACATTTGAAGCGTAGACGCACCATCAGAAATATCAGTTGAAATACCTCCTCCAGAACCACACCCGATAGTTTTCTTCAAGATCATCAAAGCTATACAAATGGAATGATTATGTCGGCACCATGATGCAAGTCGTTTTTTGACAGCTGAAATGATATTACTGGTAAAAAGGAGGTAATGGTGAGGATTGTCTCGATTGCCAACCAAAAAGGAGGATGCGGAAAGACAACATCCTCAATTAACTTATCTGCATGCTTGGCCCATAAAGGTCGGAAGGTACTTCTCATCGATATGGATCCTCAGGGGCATTCTGCGATAGGTTTAAATATCAATATCCGCGAGTTGAAAAAAACAGTTTTCGACACGCTTTGCGGTTCGAATGACGCGAAAGTCAATTTTCGAGGACGTGACGATTCAGGTTGACGACAATTTCGATATCGCACCATCAAATATTTCTTTGAGCACGTTTGAGCATCATCTTTCCATGGTACAAGGCAGGGAGACCAAACTTAAGGAAGCGATTGACGGTTTAAATCAAATTTATGATTACATCATCATTGACTGTCCCCCGAGCCTCGGATTGCTGACGTTTAATTCCCTCATTGCTTCGACGGAGGTGATCGTTCCTATTGAGATGAGCTTGTTTTCACTGCAGGGGATTAGCAGGCTGCTGGAGATAATAACAATGGTTCGGGAGAAAACAGGGCATGAAATTCGGATAAAAGTCATTGCAACAATGTACGATAAGCGGACAAGAATCGCAAAGGAAGTTCTGCAGGATATCAAAAATAATTTTAATGATTCTATGTTTGGAACAGTTGTTAATACGAACGTTAAGTTGAAGGAAGCCGCAAGTTTTGGCAGATCCATTGTTGATTATGATCAAAAAGCCAAGGGCTTTAGGGACTATATGGCCCTTGCAAAGGAAGTGATCGCAGAAGAAAAAGTTCTTGGAATAGGGCATGTCAAAAAAACAAAGCCTTTTCCTTTGCCGACCATGGTAGAAAAGCAATTTTTCTACCATGCACCGAAAGCAAATCGCGTTAACATAGTTGGGACCTTCAACAATTGGAACACCTCCGAAGACTCTCTCATGGAACGCAAAAAAGATGGGACATGGTCAAAACGTGTCTATCTTGCACCGGGTACATACCAATACCGGTTTCTGATAGATGATGTATGGGTTGAAGATCAAAACAGTTCCTACCAAGTTGACAATGTGTTTGGAGGCAAAAACTCCGTCGTCGAGATCTAAGGGGAAAAAATGGGAAAAAAGCGACTTGGCCGTGGATTCAATGACATTTCAGACATCTTTTTATCAACCCAGATGGATAAAAAGATGCTGGGTGGATTCTCTTCAGAAAAGTTAAGGAATGCAACCTGTGAATCTTGTGCTCACATCATCAGTGATTCAAACAAAGCGCCGAAATGCAAAATTTTCACTTTTGAAAATAAAAAATACGGTGTCCGCTATATGGACACCATATCGCTAACCAGTGGAAACTATTGCAAGTATTTTGAACCGGTTTTCAAAGAAAACGCCGACAGCAGATTTGGGGTGGAGGGAACATCTAAAAACACCGCCGAAATCAACTGTGAGGTTGAAGAAAATGTGATTGTCCGAAAAAACATCGCATATCCAAATCGCCATATGCCCAACAAGATATTTTAAATTCCCTTTCCAGGCATCTTGAAGAGAACTACAGTGTAAAGCGTATTGAACTGTCAAAGACGGACAGAATTTCCCAGCCGGGAATGAAAAAAAGCATCGAAGAAAGAATCACCATTTATATTTACGGCGGTGTCAGAAACCCTTGAATTCGGAAAAAGGATTTTGAGAATAGATTTTTTCGACGTTATCACCTGAATGCTCGATATGTTAAATAAAAACAATTTAAATCGAGGAGTGGACAATGAAAACAACAATTGCAAACAATAAAAATTACCATGAGAAAACGACTCTAAAAAGACGGAATTCTTATTTGAGTATAAAAGCAAATCATTGCCCAATAATTTGGATGATGGGTATCATACACTAAAACGAAATATAGGTTTCGCATGGTTTGATAGGATGTTAAAAGATTGCCGAAAAGGCCACTGCCAAGATATTTTTCTGATGATATTTTTTATGCTTTAACGGATGTGTCGCTCGAAAGTTAAGTACTGCAAAAGGCGTATCATTTTTCAAATGCCGAGGTTGGAATTAATGATAACGAAAGATATTTTAAAGCACTCGGGGAAATTAACAATGTATTGGTCTGTAAAAAGGAACCAAAACTTAATATTAATTTATTCAACCGAGATTCGCGGCAGGTGTACTACAAGACAGAAAAAAAATCGACATTCCTATCAGTCGGTCAGACTTCGAAAGGCCTATTGGAATTATTTAAAGGAATATCCAAACAATGATCAAATAGAAGACTATTTTTTTACATGTGATTTTATTGACCGGGCCCATCGAATTTATAACAAACAAAGATGCACATCAGAAGACTTTGAAACGTATAAAGAATTATTGTCTGAGAATCGTCATATTGCAACTCCTTTAGACTTATTCCGGTTTTGTATCATTCGGAAAAAGAAAAGCATAAATTGACGATAAGTCAATTTTGTTCACGTTCAAGGAAGGTGAAGGTTTTAACCACATGAATACATGGAGTATTTTTAGGATTAAAATCTGAGCCTGCCATAGAGAATCGGGCGAAAGGGGACGTTTTTCAATGGTCTCAAATTAATCATAAGTCATGCTTTAGCCTGTTCCAATTAATGACGTCGCCACGATTTTTTAATCCTGAATTTTGATGAACTCGTAAAAAGTCTGATTTTGCTCGCTCCGCAAG
>CAWBNO010000028.1:0-11643 GCA_963790095.1 uncultured delta proteobacterium
CGAGGATGCCCCAGATTCGAGACACACAAGAAATCCCACTGATAATGCGGGATAGACCGCGATCGTCTAATGGAAACCCTTGACCCGCCTGCCAAAGTCTTGTACGGCGGACAAATAACGAATACGGCGAAGTATCATCGTACTTTTTGTTTATCCGGGGCGGAAAACCCCCCTTCCAGGGCTGCAGGGAGGTTCACTCATCGAGAATCTCCAGTATGGAGCATCCGGGCATCGGTCCTAAATGAGGTCATCATATAAAGAGGTCATTTATGAAGTTTTCTCCCAAAACGATCCAGCTAGACGACATTGCCGGCATCATTGCCGCCAGCTTCAACGGCCGGGATGCGATTACCTGTTATATCGGATCCAATGCAGCGACCCCCACCGCCTCCATCGAGGCGCTGACCGACGCGGTAAAGTCCGGCTCACAACGGTTGCCGTTCTTAAAAATGGTTCATATGCTCCTGCAGGGACCGGTACCCTATGTGGAGAAAGGCATCCAGGACCGCATCATGACGTATTCAATTTTTTCCAGCGGGCCTGTACGGGAGGCGGCCAACGAGGGACGGGCCTTTTATCTGCCCTGCACCCTCGCGAATTTAGACGGTCTGATCCGCCAAGGGCAAAAATATGAACCCGATGTGGTCATCATGAAAGTAAGCCGACATCCGACCACCGGTGAATACAGCTTGGGGCTGTCGGTGGAAGCGCTGCATACAGCCATCGATCACGCCAAGATCGTTATTGCCGAGGTAGACCCCAGCATGCCGTTTACCCAAGGCCAGAGCCTTGTAGACGCTCAGTCCATCGATTACCTTGTCGAAGAAGGCATAAAACCGGTGTATGACTTTCCAGCACCGGCTTTCGAGCACTTGTCGCCGGAAGAGCGCCGAATCGGGTCATTGATCACCGAGCACTTCATCCGAAACGGGATTACGCTCCAAGTGGGTATCGGAAAAATACCCGATGCGGTGGTGGGCACCATAAAAGAGGCAACCCCCAAGGATCTGGGGATCCAGACCGAGCTTTACGGCGACGGTCTAATGCTTTTGCAAAAAGCAGGAATCGTTACCAATCGAAAAAAGAAGACCAATATGGGTTACAGCACCACCAGTCTGATTATGGGTTCCCGGGACTTATATGACTATGTCCACATGCGCTCAGGCGTGCAGATGCGGCCATCGTCTTATACCAACGCGGCCCATACCATTCGTCTCAATCACCCTTTTGTTTCCGTAAACACCGCCATCGGTGTTGATCTTTTCGGCAATGTCTGGGCCGATTTCATCGATCCCCGGCGGTACTACAGCGGCGTTGGCGGACAGCCCGATTTTATTCGCGCCATCATCGACGCTTCCATCGGTTCGCCGATCATTGCGATGAAAAGCCTGACCGACAAAGGTGCATCCAAAATCAGCTTCATGCATCCGCCGGGAATCAGCCTGACTGCCTCGGCCTATGACGGTGTTGTGCTGGTGACAGAATACGGAATTGCCGATCTCCGCGGCTTGACCCTGGGCAACAAAGCCTTGGCCATCGCCAGTGTTGCCCATCCCAATTTTCGCGACGATTTCCTGAAGCAAATCTGTGATGATCGCCTGTTTACCAAACCGTTTAAATTTTCAGCGGCCAAAATTCCCCACGGTGTAACCCTTTATCAGGGTTACATTGCCATTGACGATGAAAGGGCATCTTAAAACGTGCATAATTTTTTTCCGATGGGAATCCATGCAATGACGAACGGTTCCACATCGAGCACTTTTTTTTGGGAATGATACCCATGGGGTGCGGGCTGATGAAGGGCGTTTGCTCCATGTCGAATGATCCATGAGCGCCCAGGAAAAAGACGGTCTTCGATGAGAATCTTAAAATGAGGTGGTATGAAAAAACTTAATTCAGAGTATGTTGAAAGAGTCAACCTTCTCGTGAACAATTCACCCTACTTTTCATTGCTTTCCATGAAAATTCTTGACGTGGGCATCGGATATTCTCATCTTGAAATTGATATTGACCAAAAACATTTACAGCCTTTCGGTCTGGTGCACGGCGGGGTTTTTGCATCCATAATCGATGCAGCAGCTTTTTGGTCGGTCTATTATGACGTTGAAGATCAAAATTCCGGGGTAACCACCGTGGATATCAAGTTAAATTACCTTGCACCGGCAGTATCCGGGAAGCTCGTTGCAAGGGGGCGCCAGATCAAGCTGGGTAAAACCCTTGGATACGCAGAGGCCGAGGTGGCCAATGAAGATGGGAAGATCTTGGCCCATGGAACATCAACGGTGATGATTCAGCCGGGGCGGGGGTTGAAGGATGACCCGCCCCTTCCCCAAAAATTTATACCTTGATCGATGGCAAACAAAATAGATGGCCGAATTAATTATTTTGGGGGTCTTTTTCAGGGTATTTGCATGTATGAAGCTCTAACTCCTTGAGTATATACTGCTGCCGTATTTTTCTGGTATTCGAAAAATCTTTTCCCTGCTCCAGTCGTACCAGTTGATAAAAGTCACACCGCTCACAGTCGCATTCTTTTGATCCAAATCCTTCCCGAACTCGCCCAAGACAGAGGGTTCCGGATACTGCCCAGCAGGCACGTCCCCCCTTGTTGCCCTGGTTGATGCCTTCAAATGCAGGGTCTTCTGCAGCCGGACATACTCCCAAATCATCGACGAACTCACCGCCCGGTTCTCTTCCGCACGCCATAAATTCCCAGCAATTGACTTTCGGCAGATTTTCCCAACGTCCCTTGAGGGGCCGGATCTTTAAGTTAAGATGGTCTTTGTATTTTTCTCCAACATGACGTTTCAGATCGGTCAGCATGAGTGCCCGGCGGATTTCCCGGATATCTTGTAATTTGCTGCCCTGCTGCATTAGAACTAGCTTAAAGAAACTACATTTTTTGCAATCTCTAAACTTCGTTGCAAAGATGCCCTGCACCTCTCCCTCACAGAATGTCCCTGAAATCGCCCAGCAGGCACGCCCTCCGCTCTTGCCCTGGTTGATACCGTCAAGATTCGTATCACGGGCAGCCGGGCATATTCCAAATTCAGACACATTGTCGCCGCCCGGCTCCCTGCCACACATATTGAATTCCCAACAATTCATTTTCACCATTGTTGTTTCCTTTTTTTCCCGGAAGATATCCCTGTTAAATTTATCTGCCCTTAAGTGTCCGCCCGGAAGCGCTGAGAACCATTGCATTCTAAAATTTGTTGTTAAAAATTTGAGCAAATGATTTTCGTATAAGTTAAGCGGCTAAATCTGACACATTGAGGTATTTCAAAAATCATGCCAATTCCATCGATCCCATAGATGTTGGTACGTATTCAGGAGGTGGGCTCCCCCGCTTCACCCCGGTGCAACCGTGCCTGTTAATTTCAATGACTTAGCAGCGGGGGCATTCCTGCCCCTCCCGCGCCTCATCCACAGTTAACAAATTGAAAGAACAATATATTCCGCCAGCTCGCCTGCCATGCGAGGCACAAGCGGGCAGGTATCGTTACGCGTGGAAGCGCACCCACTGAACACCCCCTGTTTTGTCGCGGGTTACCCGGTATCGACGTCAAAATTTCCGTTGATCACCCGTCCATTTTGGAAAGTTAAATTCCAAAATGGATTTTTTCCGCATCCATCGAATGCCAGAGGGCTGCTATGGGGGACATGAATCTTTCTCCAAAATTGCTCGATGTTGCTCACAAAAGACTTTTTACGAAACCTTCAACCTTGACGGTTTCGTAAAAAGTTAAAAGTTAAACGTGAAAAGTCTATATGTTGTGCAATATTGCTTATTAATCTACTAAATGTAGTCGTTTTACATTTCACGTTTCACTTTTTACAAATTTATCAACCTTGATTTTTAAATAATTGTCTGACATTAACACTCCAATTCAAATCAACATGTCTTCCCCATAATTTGGACGAGAACAAATTGATAGGTTGTTGGGTTAATATCGAATGATCAAACTTATTTTACTCGGCCTTTTAGCCTCAGCTTTTTTCAGTGCAACATTTATTCTCAATCGCGCCATGAGTTTATCCGGCGGCCATTGGGTTTGGTCATCTTCGTTACGGTATGTTTATATGCTGGTTCTGCTCATTATTTTTATCGTCATGAATAAAGGTGTGGCGCATTTGCGGGATGTCATAAAAATATTTATAAGATATTTTAAGTTCTGGCTGTTGGCTGGAAGTATCGGATTCGGCATTTTCTACAGTTTTCTTTGCTATGCAGCGGATCATGCCCCCGGTTGGGTTATCGCCGGAACATGGCAGATTACCGTTATTGCAACGCCCATCGTTCTTCTTTTTTTTAAAGAGAAAGTCCCCCGGCAGGGTATTTATTTTTCTGTTCTCATCTTCATGGGTATTTTTCTCATTCAATTTTATAACAAAGAAAGTGAATTTGCTGTAAAACATATTGTTTATGGCGTGATCCCCGTGGTCATTGCCGCCTTTGCATTTCCCATAGGAAATCAACTATTAAATTTTGCGAAACATGGCAATCATTCATGGATACCCCATATCGACTCCCCAATTTTGCACCATGCCCCCACATGTGTCCTGCTTATGACCATGGGGTCGATGCCTTTTTGGGCGCTGCTCCTGCTATGGGCTGCACCGCCGCCGCCACTCAAAAACCAGCTCATACAAACGTTCATTGTTGCCGTATCGTCGGGCATTATTGCGACGTCAATATTTTATAAAGCAAGAAACTCATCAAAATCTCCTTACGTCATATCGGGGATAGATGCCACTCAGTCCGGGGGGATTGTATTTTCCCTGGCGGGTGAGATACTGATGTTAAATGGTGCATGGCCCCAGGTAACCGGCTTTGTCGGAATTGTTTTGATAATGGTGGGGATTATCGGTTACAGCTTGAAAAGATATTAGAATCTGTCTTAAAAATAGTCGGTGACACCTCATACGGTTGTTGGGAACATATACGGGGCATCCCATCATTTTGTATTTAAATTCCGACGCCTTCCTTGTTCCTCAATTTGACAACCAGCCCTTTGGGCAACGGCACGGATTTGCGAGCCTTCTGATTGGTGTTCACCCACACAACCTCGCCTTTGACCAAGGTCGTTTCGCTGTTTTTCGGGAATATTTCAATACAAAAAGTGAGGCTGGATCTGCCGATCTGTTCGGTTCGGACGCAAACTTCGATTTGGTCGTCAAAATGACTCGGGGCGAAGAATTCGACGGTGACCTTGACCACATGGAAGTCCGTTCCGGTTTGTTTGACATGTTCAATATAATTGAGGGGAAGATCCCGAAGATACTCGTTGATGGCCGTGTCGAAATAGGTCAAGTAATGGGCAAAGAAGACGATGCCCTGGGCATCTGTTTCTGAATAGCGAACACGGAAGGGGAAGGAAAATTTAAAATCGGATTTGGCCATGACGCAATATTCCCTGTAACGTACGTGGTTTTCACAAATATTCCGACGATCACTTAAATCATAGACTGGGGAGACGACGATCCTTCACAGAGCCCGTATACCCCTTCGGGTCTTCAGGGTCTGTTTTTCAGCTTTTCCAAAGGGGGATTCACCCCAAGATCGAATATTTCATATTCCGTCTCGCCATCAAGGAATATTTCGAGTTTTTGTTCTATGGATTTCCGCAACTCGCTGTTTTTCCATTTATTCCAATATTCGATACTTCTCCAGTTTGAGACGATCACAACGCGAAACGGATCGTCATGGTCCCACATGGTCTCAGCGGTTATGTACCCTTCCTGGTCCATAGCCCCAAAACGAATCTTTTTTATGACCTTGTTGATGTCGTTGACATACCCCGCCTTGAATCGTCGTTTGATTAACACCTTGATTGGCATTGTGGCCTCCTTGGGTCGCCGGATTGTATCTTTTTATTTTTAATGGATTTTTCGATATGGATAATCCGAATCGATCGACGGCGGACTCATCCTGTTTTTATGGTTAAAATTGGCATAAAAGAAGATGCTTATCAAAACATTTTACAACTTTATCGGGCCCAGAACCGGGGCTCATTTTAAGCTGAATCATGATAGAAGCCCGGCAGTTGTCTGGGCAACACAACACAAAATCGTTTAGAAGCCGTTTCAAACCCTTCCGGAAAAAACAAAAAAATCATGATATCTTCCAAATAGGGGATGTTTTTTATTCCATACTGTGCATAAAATATATTTTATGCGGAACCGAGGCATGGATTGCAAGCTTATTTTAAAAAAATTTCCTCCTATCATGGCCGGAAAAAAGGAGAATCCCCGTATGGCTCAATTTGTAAATACCATGGAAATCTTCAAACTGCTCGATAAGTCGAATTGCAGAAAGTGTTACAAGCCGACATGTCTGGCATTTGCTGCTGCCGTATTCCAGGGAGAAAAACAGCTCGACGAGTGCCCGAATCTGGAGCGAGAAATTATCGAGAAGTATGGCGGACCAGCCGCCAGTCATATGACGCTGGTGCAGGAGCGGGAACAGGCCATGAAACAGTTGAAGGGAAAAATTGCCGCCCTGGATCTTGGTTTGGCTGCCCGGAGATTGGGGGCCCAGTTTTCTGGCGATAAATTGACCATCAAGTGTCTTGGCAAGGACTTCAGCGTCGATACAAGGGGGAACATTACAACCGACATCCACGTCCATTCATGGATAACCATTCCCGTACTCAACTACATTCTCCATGGTGGAGGCGTCCCAGTTTCAGGAAAATGGATTCCATTCAGAGAATTGGACGGCGGGAAGACGTGGTATCGGCTTTTTGGACAACGATGCGAAAAACCCTTAAAAAAAGTGGCGGACACCTATACCGATCTTTTCGAAGACATGATTCACCTTTTCAACGGCAGGCAAGTGGAAAAACATTACAACGCCGATATTTCACTGGTGTTGCACCCGCTGCCCAACCTGCCGCTTCTGATCTGCTACTGGAAGCCCGAAGATGGACTCGAATCGAGCCTCAACATTTTTTTCGATACAACAGCCGAAGAGAATCTCAATATTGAATCCATCTATATTCTGGGTGCCGGACTGGTGATAATGTTTGAAAAGCTCTCTGTTCGGCACGGTATACAATAATCCCTCATCGGAAGGTGTTCAATGGCTTCGGGTCAAAAAAGAGAAAAATGAAGAAATGTACCAGACAAGAAACACGGGAATGGGGCTTTGATTCAATATTTTATGGCCACTATGTTTGATCGTCGCAGAAAAGTTTGAAGGTGTCCGATTCAAAACATTGCATTCCCCTTTGCTAAAAATCATGCTGTGGAACCATGGATTAAAAAAATAGATTCTTCATCCTTCGGGTTCGCAGGATTACTCACATCCCCATAAGCGTAACTCCCAATGCCGGATCGATGATCTTTTTGTAAGCAACACAAATGACATGGGGGTGTGGATACGGTTTGTTTCCGTCATAGCGGTTCCTGCCGTCGGGAAATCCAAGCTCCAAAACTTCTCCCAATGACTTTAGGAGCATGAGACATTCCGTTATACCGTGGCCAGACTCATGGTGGGGAAATCGTCTTGAAGTTCTGCGTATATTTTTTCCACATTGGGATGTCCGTCACTACGGGCCAGAATTTTCACAACTGCCAGACGCTGGGGCGTAAGCTTGTGATGATTTTCCTTAAGTTTTTTTACGATGGAATCGAATCGTTCATTCGGATCCGTCATGGCAGAGCCGTGAAACTTTTTTTGCACTGTAAACATTGTGCCCGGATTGTAACCGACCGATATAGGGAGTTTATCTTTAAATTTGGCAAATAACGTCAACATTCGTTGCACCGTTAAAAAAAACCTGGTTTCCAACCCATCCCAATACCGTGAATTCTCCGGAAAGGACCGACCCTGGATTCCCAGACAAAACCCAAAACATGTATTGTTCGCAATATCATTATGGTGCTATAGTCCTCAAGTTGACCTCATTGCCGATCAAGGAACCGTTGCCCAAAAAACATGTCTACCCTTTATAAAAAAGTCGGTTTTGCCTCGCTGATTATGATGGCTTCGGTGTTTTTAAGCCGTCTTACCGGTCTTGTCCGGGAGCAGGTCATTGCCTATATCGGTGGAATCAGCGGTGGCGTCGATGCCTATCAGGTCGCCTTTATCATCCCCGAAATTCTAAATCATATCGTTGCCAGCGGATTCCTTTCGGTGACGTTTATCCCAATTTTTTCTCTGTATCTGGTACGAAACCAAGAAGACGAGGGCTGGCGGGTCTTTTCCCTCATCCTCACCGGCTTCGGTAGCGTCCTGCTGGTATTGATTACCATTGCCTGTGCTTTTGCACGCGGGTTCGTCGAGATTCTCGCGCCGGGACTCGATGATCCCGTATTGATCGAACAGGCCGTCCGGATGACGCGGATTATCATCCCGGCCCAGTTTTTCTTCTTTTCCGGCGGCATGCTGATGGCCGTTCAGTTCGCCAAGGAAAAATTTTTGATACCGGCCCTGTCCCCCCTTTTATACAATCTGGGAATTATTTGCGGGGGTTTACTGCTGGGGCCTCGAATCGGTATGGAAGGTTTTTCCTGGGGCGTTTTCATCGGGGCCTTTATGGGAAATTTCCTGGTTCAGATCTGGGGTGCGAAAAAAGTGGGGATGCGGTTCACGGTGGCCTTCGATTTCAGGCACCCGGATCTCTGGCGCTATATTCGGCTGACACTTCCTTTGATCATCGGTCTGACCATGAGCTTTTCAACGGAATTTTTATTTCGATTTTTCGGCTCCTACTTGCCCCGGGGGAGCATAGCGGGTCTCAATTACGGATTGAGAACCATGTTTATTCTCGTGGGTTTTTTCGGCCAGGCCGTGGGAATGGCATCGTTTCCGTTTATGGCGCGTCTGGCGGCGGAGAATAAAATCGGTGAAATGAACCGGCTGCTGAACGATACCCTCCGATATCTCGCGCTGGTGATACCGTTTTCCGTTCTGATTATAGCCCTCAGACAGGAAACGGTGGTCATTTTGTTTCAGCGGGGCCGCTTTGATGCCGCCGCAACGGCCTTAACGTCCCAAGTGCTGGTTTCTCTGATGATCGGCGCGTTTGCATTTGCTGCGCAGACCATAGTGGTTCGGGGATATTATGCTGTACAGAACACCCTCTTTCCCGCGTTGTACGGAACCGTGGCGGTAATTCTGAGCATTCCCGTTTACATGGCTGGAATGATGAAGATGGGCGCCGGAGGAGTGGCCCTGGCGATTTCACTTTCAGCCATTTTTCAAGTGGCTTTGCTGTACGTTCTTTGGAACAAAAAGAGTGAAAACAAGGATAGTCTAAGGGTGTATTGGTTTTATTTGTGGACGGTCCTGCTGAGCATACCCTTGGGCCTGTTTCTGGAGTTTTTCAAGGGAACCGTCCTTTCGGGATTCGATTCAGCCACCTTTGGCGGAAGCCTCGCGGTTTCAATTCTCACCGGCCTGGTGTTTGTCGTCATCCTTATGTCGGGGGGATATGTGCTGGGGATAGGGGAGATCAAGGCGCTGTGGCGGGGCATCCTGGAGAAGATCAAAAACATTTCCCAAAATTAAAATCGCCGGTATTCGACTACCCCTGGCAGATATCGGCCAGACGCTGGTCGTAGAGCATTCCGATGCCGTACTCACTCCGCCGCATGAATTTTTCCTTGGCAGGTCCGGCAATCTGCATCTCCGGGTGCTTCTTCTGGACGTCCAGGGCAATTTTCATCTCCTTGGTGCATCCGGTGCTGAATGTGGCGTCTTTGCCCACCCACTCCGGCGGGACCTTACTCTCCATGATTCGGAAGGCCTGAACGATGTCCTCGTAGGTCTGAAATCGCCAGATGTCGATGAGTCTGCTGCGCTGGACAATCTCCCACATGTACATCAGATCATCCGCATCCATCCCCGTCTCGAAGTATTCAGAAGGGTTGATGATAAAGGTCAGGGCATATTCCCGTCTCAGGTGATTGATGAAGATGGACATGATCTTTTTGGCCATCTGGAGTCTTCCGGGAATCGACCCGATGATGCCGCTGTAGAACATGACGGTCATGCCTTTCTTTTTGGCGGCCCGCATTTCCTCGATAATCGCTTTGGCCTTTTCTTCCAGCTCGTTGTAGATGTATTTGATCACTGCCGGATGCCGGGGCTTGAAACTGACCATGACCGTGCCGTCCCCTCCGTCCGAAATATTGAAGATGTCTTGGGTGAACTGGAAGTGGCTTCCAAAAAATCGTCGCTTCTGATCGGGTCCTCGGGAAATAACGCCGTCGACCTCCTTGAAAAGGCGGGCAAAGGCGGTGGAGGCCAATAGCAGGTTGACATTTTCCCGGGTGCCGTCGGAAATAACGATAATGTTGTAGTCGCTTCGAAGAATATCAACGAGTTCGTTTTTCCCCAGGTGCTTTTCCCGGATAAAATAGGCTTTATTGAGTTCATTGTTCAGGGTTTCGTCGCTGTGGGCGTCATTGAAGTCGACCTTGGTGTAAACCGCGCCCTCTTTTAAGCCGACGATGATCTTGTGTCCCAGACGCGCGAGGAGCCGAATGATCAAGAGGTCCACCATGAACTCTCCGGATTCGTCGCCCAGCCACAGAATTTTTTTCGGGATCAGACCGGGATGTTCCGATGATTCCTTTCCACGAATTCCCAAAAAATCGAAGAGGGGTTGGGCGCCTTCGCCGGTCACCGGGCGCTTTAAAAGTCGAATGTAGTCCGATTCGGTGAATCGGACCGCGTTGTCGTCGATCCAGAGTGATGTCTCCACCGTCAACGCGAGGAGCCGTTTCAGCTCGATGAAACGGAGAAGTTCCCGGGTTTCGGTGAGGGTTCGGTGCGTGCTGTCGAGGTCTTTCGCCTCCAACATGTTCAGGGCGTTTTTACAGGCTGTCGAACGGAGGGCGGCGCCGGCCCGAAGGTTTCGCATCCCCTTTTCGCAGAAAAAGGGGTCTTCGATCTGGGTCCGGTTGAGAAATATATTGATCAAACGCTTTTCCAGTCGCGACGGAATCATGATTTCGTCGCGTATCTCATGTTCGAACTTGATACGGATCAGTGCATCAAGATAATCTTTTTCCCTCGGATCGTCGATCATTCGGTGGATCAGCTTCAGAACCCGGTCCAGCACTTCGGCGTATTTTCTCTGGAGAAAATCGGACTGGTTCCGGCTCATGATGGCCTTGAACATTCGGTCGGAACACGGATAGTATCGCTCCTCATCTTCGGTGAAGACCATGAACCGAATCTGCTCGGAAGTTGCCACGTGTTGGGGATAGGCAAAGTGGTCTATATGATTTTCAATGAAAAAGGCCGTGTACCATGCATCTTTTTGGGGGCTTACGTTGGGCAGGTAGGGCTGGGCGCTGTCGGCCGGTGTGAATGTCTGGTTGCTTTTACGGGTTTCGTTCATAATTCGGTCCTCTGTTCAGTGTCGGTATCGGTGCGATTGAGCATAAAATATTTAAATAAATTCAAAAGATTACATACACAATTAATCCGGATCGGTCAAGGAAATAATGGGAACTGAAACCCTTACGGTGCGGTTCAAACTTGATAGGTGTACATTTTCTTTTTGACCCACAGAGTGGTCGTTTGGTAAGCTAAAGGACATATGAACCCAGGACCCTCTAGGATTTTCCGAACAGAGCCCAATCAATAAATTGCAAGTTGAGGCGAACAGATGCGAATCGTTCTCG
>CAWBNO010000029.1:0-127838 GCA_963790095.1 uncultured delta proteobacterium
CGTAAATATCAGAGGCCCTAAATAGTTGTGATATCGTTTTTTCAATAGGCAAATCCGTTTCATAGGGATTTGCCTTTTTTGGATTTATTGTTATATGTAATGAACAGGAATCAAATTTCAAGAAGGGGTATCGTATGGATTACGAAGTTCAAAATGCAAAAATGGAAAAAGAGTTTAAAATCTGCCCGTCATGTGGATATAAGGACGGTTTTCACTCTATGTTCAAAAAAGAAGGTGATATCACCAAATGGCTTTTTATCTGCCCCTCCTGTCACGAGGTTTTTGATATCGGTTTCACTGTTTAGTATAATTTATTGTTTACGATATATGTAATCAACAATAATTAACTCCAAGTTGAACTTATGGCAAGCTGTACTTTTTATGATTTCGGTTATAAATCTTCACTTTTCGGAAGTTGAAGCTTCCATACGAAGTCTTTTTAAAATTTTCCACCACCAAAAAGACTTCCACTGCATCTTTGAAATGGAGGTAAGATGGATATTTGGTTATTTTTGATGGAAATGGTAATGCTTTTGGGAGGTGCATTTTTTCTGGGTGCTTTGGCCCAGAACCTTCGTCAAAGTCCCATTGTAGGATATCTGCTGGCAGGTACAATCCTAGGGCCTTTGCTGTTCAATACCTCTGCCGTCAACCAGGCCGCAGAACTTGGTGTCTCTTTGCTGTTATTTTCCATTGGTCTGGAGTTTTCTTAATCACCTCAGAAAGATGGGCCGCATTGCCTTTGTCGGAGGTACGATTCAGGTTGTTGCTACCGTAACACTCGTGACATTGGTCATGGTCACTCTGGTAGCCCTTTCCCAAGCCATTACCATGGGTGCCATTGTGGCCTTAAGCTCCACAGCTGTGGTCTTGCGTGTGTTGGTGGATCGTGCAGAAATTGATTCGGTGCGCGGGCAAGCCTGTTTGGGAATTCTTCTGTTACAAGACATTGCCATTGTTCCGCTTGTTCTCATGGTCAGCCTCTTTTCATCCACAGCTCCAGAGATAAGCATTGCCATGCATATGCTTAAGATTACCGCGAGCATAGTCGGGTTAGCGGCAATTTTGTATCTTTTGTTATATCATGTAGTGCCTACCCTTTTGTCTGACAAAGCGCTTTTTGCCAATCGAGAGTTGAGCGTTTTGCTTGCCACTACCGTTGGGCTGGGTGCTGCTTGGGCATCCCATGCCATTCACATCTCTCCAGCTTTGGGAGCTTTTGTGGCTGGTATGCTATTGGGAGAATCGCCTTTTGCCACTCAGATCCGGGCCGACATCGGAGCGCTTCGCACCATCATGGTGACCTTGTTTTTTGCTTCGATAGGCATGTTGGTCAAACCCCATTGGTTTATAACCCATATGCATTGGATTACTATGGTGGCGGTGTTGATTTTTACTCTTAAAACAGTCATCATTTACGCTGTAGGTCGCATATTTAGCCTTGACAATCGCCAAGCTCTTGCAACGGGGATTACTCTGGGACAAATCGGAGAATTTTCCTTTGTGCTGGCCGCCACAGCTCGTGGAGGAGGCATTCTTGATAGCGGATACCTTTGATTTGATCGTATCTGTGATCATCGTGCTCATATTCTCAGCACCCTATATGGTGACGTATGCGATCCCTTTTTCCGAGCGTTTCATTTCACGACTTTCGCGCCGCGTCTCAAAAACTGACGTTTATGTTCATCCCGACGCTGTGATGTCCAACAATCAGGTTTTGGTGGTGGGATTGGGTCCTGCCGGCCTTCAAGTCGTTCATACTTTGATAAAGAGACAGTTGGAGCCCGTTGTCATTGATGTGAATCCTCATAGCCGAAAGGTCGCACAACAAATTGGGATTAAAATTCATTTGGGCGATGCTGAAAATGAAGAGCTTCTTATACATGCCGGTATTAAAGAGGTCTGTATGGCTGTGGTTACGGTTCCTGACTGGAAAACCGCTGTCAGTATTATCCGAATGCTTCGGAACTTGAGACCTCAACTATCCATTGCAGCGCGCTGTAGATATAATCGCTATTTTGCGGATTTGGAAAAAGCGGGAGCAGATATAGTTATTGATGAAGAATCCACCGTGGGGCAAATGCTGACCCAAAGGATCATAGAGCACATTCAGGAAAGCTCAGGGTCAATATTTGCTTGCCGCATGGCGGGTCAAACGCCTGAGGTTTCAATTTGATCCAATGTAGAATAGGTGCAGAGAGATTACCTTTCTCACTTGCCAAAAAACAGCAACGACAATGCCTGTAAAATTCTAATCAAAATGGGAGAATATAGTGGGATGAACAGCCGATGGAGAAGCACCATCCGAATATCACCGAATAGTCATACAGTGCTTGATGGAAAAGATGCCCAACTCGCAAAGACCAACCATAAACCGCCATAGAGTTCTCCAGCGTTAGCTCGGGAATTGTGCAGATAACTGCCCTTGACAAAAATTCTGTAATGCTTACAAGTGAATATAAAACAGACAGTTAAAATGGGTTATAATTTGTTAGAACCTTTCTCAAATATAAGGAGATTACAGTAATGACGGAAAAAAAATACGTTCCTGTTCCAAAAGACACCAGGGCATATACTTGTGCAAACTGTGGGGCTGTTGCACTGGACGCCAATAATATTTGCAAAGTTGAAGGTATGGGCACAAAATCGGATTGGTGTGGTATCAAAGGATCAAAGCCGCCTAAACACTGTCATAACAGAGTGAATAACGACAGGTGGCAGTGCCGGAATTGCGGGCTGACAGCTGTAAATCCTGAGCTGCTTTGCGAACCTGAGAAGCTGGAGCTTTCTCAATGACATTTCAACCCATCTCAAAAATAACGTAAAAGGCAGATTTCTGCTATAAAAGGCAGGTTTTTGAGACCTTACAATTGTTGTGATATCGTTTTTTTAAAAGGGCAAGTCCTTTTTTGCGATTGGGAGGTGCCTTTTAGATGATTATCAAGTAAACACAAGTTTTGACAAGACCGTTTTTTATAAGATAGTCTCAATTTATCGCAATCGGCTGATTTTTTTTGTCCTGAAATCTCAAGATTTAATTCGTTAAAATTTCAGCCGATTTAAAAGCAATTTACAAAATTCCCATAAGGATAAAAACAGCTGCTCTGCTCTGCTCACTTGAGATTGGGCGAAAAACGATACGCCAAAATCATGCCGATGATGAAGTCGTTCATTGATAATAGTGTGCGCTGGCCGACTGCTCCATACAAATTGAAGTTTTTTTCTTGACCCACTTAGATGCTTCTCTATAGTCTATGGCTGGGAAGGCAGATTCTTATCAACTTGTTTTTATCATAGAGGGGGTCAAAGACACTGTTTCGGAGGGATTCGACCGGTGCATTTATTTTCGATATAAAACATTAAAAAGGAGATTGAAAATGACGACAAGCGACGCAGCAGAAAAAAAGCCTCTCTGGTTGTTAATCGAGAAGAATATCCTTGAGCTCGATTCGCAGGATTTATCAGAGGAAAACTTTGAAGCATCGATTCAACGGATTGCGGGTGAACTTGACAACGCAGGTTATAATGTTTCGCGTCATGGGGGCAATATTCGTGATTTGAGATGGGCAATGGATGAAGCACGCAAGGTAGGAAGGCCCCTTATGGAGGATTTCAACACTGCGATCGCCGCACTTACACTGGAGGACGTGGCTGACCTTTATTTTGCAGTGAATAAGCTCATCAACGACCTCGGAAAAACATGGCCAAAACTCAAAAGATCCGAGCGTAGACCAGATGTGATACGGATTGTCGAGAAGACAAAACTTGATCTGTTCATTACCAAGGCAAAAGGCATGCCCGACGATGAAGGTATCCGATTACTCATTGAGGAAAAAATAGCTCCTGAAATGATTACTAACGCGTTGGAAATTACCGGGGAGAAGTTGAAACAGGTGAAAACCGAGATGGAAAAGGAACGTGCAGAGAGGAAAAGAATAGCCAAGCTGCTTGAGGCAGTAGAGGGCAAGTCCAACGAAGAAAAGGTGAAGCACCTTCTTACGAACAACGTCTCCGAAAAATCGATAATCGAGATGGCAAAAGTTGACCAGGACGCGATCAATGATGTCAAACAGGCAATGGAAGCGGAATTAAAGGAAAAACAAAAGTTAGAAGAAGAGGCGGCTGCACGGAAAAAGGAAGAGGCTGCAGGACCTAAATTGGAAGAAATTCCGCCGGATGAGATGCTCGAATACATAGAGTCCATTCGCGAAATCATGGAATTTAGCGATCAGGAGAAAGAAATCAGAGTTATGTGCGATCAGAGTTCCATCCCCAAGTGCCTTGTGGACATTGCTGTTTCGGAGCCTGAAAGACTGGATGAGCTTGAAAAAGGGGCGGAGGGATAATAGATATTTTCTTGAAATGTGTCACGTCTTGAGAAAATAGTTGATACCCTAAAAAACAGCATAGTATGCTAACTTACTTCTCTCTGAAGGCTGTAATTGGGGATGCTGATTTCAACAATGACAAGCAAATCACGTTTCAAGAAATCTATAATCTTGTGGCGGATAGAGTAAAAGGCGTTCCTTATTATGAAAAGAGGCAGCATCGTGATAGGATGCAGGCCTCATGCACTCTGTTTATAGAGGGGCTGTGTTTGTGAGATATTAACTTTAGGAAGTCAATTAAATCAACAGGACCAAAACATTGCACTTCTCAGTAAGGCGCAGATATCTACCATGACAACATCCTTACTTAAAACTTAATGTACATATATACTCCAACAGGTTTTTAATACCCTACAATTGTTTTGATATCGTTTTCAAAAAAGGGCAAATCCATTTGACGGGATTTGCCTTTTTTGCAATTTTGTAAGAAATAAGATATATGTACTGGAAAAAGAGAAGCTTTGACCTTTGGTTTTGGCAAGAAAACACAGTTGCGACACGAAGTCGCGTAATTATAGACTGTTCAACAAAGGTTTTAATCATTGTTTGAACCCAGCGTCCCGTCGCTGCGATCCTATGGAAACATGCGCACATGGTGTATCCATGACGGGTATGAAGCTTTCCTGACAATGCGCCGAAGCATCGTTTGATGCGGCGAGGAAACCGAGAGGTGGAACCGCTCCTGGAAGCTCCATCCGGGTGAGGGGTTAGGATAGAATACTATGGTCAACGCAAGTGAACACTTGTAACTGCCGTGACTCTTAACAAGCCAAAGGAGCTGTTAGGCTTGGACCAAAAGGTAAGTGGGTGGTTCGGATGGGTCTGTGAACGTCCGACACGGGCGCTATTCCCACCGGCAGACAGAGTGGGCCTAAGGTATTCGTTGTCAATTACGTGGAACGTGGTAACCTCATGCCTTCGCCTCGTTTAGGGGCAGGCTAACCGTAAGGCATGCAGTGGGAGGTATGGGGAGAGATGATGGAAGAAGCGAAGGCCATCCTGTAATGGGATAGATACGGGTTGAGAGTCTCAGGCTCAACATTACCCGACCCGTAAGGGTGCAGACGTCCGTCGGGTGCTTCGTTGCGAAAAAACTGGCAGAACCGATTTTAGGAGGGAAAGCAAATGAGGCCACTTATGTGAGCCATGCGCCCTCCACCAAATGGGTTTTGGCTGTCAGTGTGTATCGCAAAGGTGATTGGAATTTTCAATCGCCGGGTCACCTCTATGCCGAGGTTGGCTTTTGAAGGGCTTGAGCTGTGTGATGGTCAACTATCACGCACAGTTCTTAGGGGGCTTGGGGCCAGAAATGGCCCCCGGCTACCCGGTTTGTGTTTTGACAAGCTCGATTTTCATGTGTTTATCTCAATATATTCGCAGGGTGATTTATCCACAAGTCAGTATAATGTGTTTCACTTATTCTATTATAATGACCTCACTTTCCAAAGGAGGTATTTCATGTATTATAAATTATTACTACTGTTTATGAGTTTCGGCTTGTTTTTTAATGTTGCGCATGCGGAGGAAAAATACACAATAACCGGCAACGTTTCATTCCAATATGATGGTGACATATATATCCGTATTTGCACATTGGAAGAATGGGCTGAATTTCTAAAACCGAATTATGAACTATCAGTGCCACCGTGGAAGATGATAAAAATTAATAGTGAAACGAAAAAGGCAGGAGAGGTATCTTTTAAACTCGATAGCATACCAACGGGAACCTATGTCATTGTTGCTTTTCAGGATGTCATAAAAAACCAAAAGGTCGACTATGAAGGTATGTATATGAAAGAGCCGTGGGGTACATACAAGGAAGATGATTTCCTTGGCAATAGGCCAAGGTGGGATATTGTTAAATTTAATTTAGAAAAAGATATAGGGGGAATAAAGATCAAACTTTGAACAGCCATCTTATTACAAATTTACCGAAACAATCGATAGTTGCTATGAAAATGTAAATATTAGCGCCTCGAAATTGTTGTGATATCATCTTTTCAAAAGGGGTAAATCCATTTCACAGGGTTTGCCTTTTTGCTTTTTTGTGAAATTTTAGATATATATAATCAGTAAAAAATGGCTTCAGGTTGTGCCTAACTATCACAAAGGATAACATCGTAGGAGGAATCATGGAAATAGACGCATCTACATTAATTAATATTATTGTTGTCTTAATTATAGGATGTGGTGGGATTTGTAGTTTTCTCATTTGGCGTCACGACAGAACTAAAATTGCATTAAAGTTGCGTCGCAAATTACAACAAAATTTGATCGAACTTATGAGATTAAGTGAACTCTATACAGAAGTAAGGGATAATGCCCAAAATATAAATGAGGTAAATCGCAAACTAAATTCCGTGAAAGATAGAATTGCAATTGTACAAAAAGAAATTATGACATTAGAAAAAAAATTATCAAAAATAGAAAAGAGGATGCCAGAGGAAATTAAACTAAAATATATTCCACCGTTACAACCAAAGGAAGTCAATTCTTCATAGCCATAATTTAGGATATATGTAATCAAAACGGACTGATTTTGGGTTGCAATTATCAAAAAAGCACAGGTTTTGACAAGATCATTTTTTGTAAGATTGTCTCAATAATTGACATTTATTTCTTCGTGAATATTTATGCTTATATAATGAATTATTTTTATTTCACAAATTCCAAGAAAGACGATTCCTAAGGAGACAGAAAAAATGGAGATGATCCAAAAATATAAATTCCTAAGTGCTTTTTTTATTGTCCTCATTACTTCCAGTTGTGCTTCATGGCAAAAGGACTGCGGAAAGCTCAGATTGATACATAAAAGTCAGAATGAAGTGACCATTCAAAATCTAATCGACAAATGGGATGATTATAACATTTATTATTCAGACATATATGAAGGATACAACCCTCGAGCAGCTCTGGGGATCATGTTCGATCCGAAAAATAATGAAACAACACTGGTAGGTGGTCGCTGGAAAAAGGTCAGGGATCAGAAAGATTTGATAGAGATGACCAAATGGATTTATTCGAACACCCACTATGAACCCTGGCTCAACGAGATCTTAGGGCCAGATGGAAAATTTTATGGCTATCTCTATTATTCATATGGAGTTGTAGTCCTTAAAGTTGTAGATGATAAAACGATGAATGTGTTTAATCTTGATAAACCCCGTGAAGCGGGTTTCGGTTTTTCCTTTAATTAGATATGAAATTTCAATTCGGTACTTTTGATCACTGCAATATATCTTTATTCCGACACAATCAGCGTTTTAGCTGGATAACATTACAAATGCGATGATATCTTGAAATATATAATTACTTGTTCCGCTGGTAATGCAATGAAAAAACGAAAATTAATCGTAAACGATCTGATGCAGAAAAATTATGTTTATTATATAACTGAGCCTGTCGGAAAAAACTTTCATACAGAATTTTCGCCTGAAGTTACACCAAAGCAAATGCTGGAAATGGGGGTTTTCGGTGGCAAATACATGACCGATTGTAGAGATGAGTTCCCCAAAGACTGGTATACTCATGCAAAGCTTTGTCATGAATGCCATGATCCCGAGTTGAATTACTATGGAATCAATGCTTCCCAGCCATTATCTGTTTGGCGGAAAAAAGGTTGGATTTATCATGAAGATCCTAGAGGTTGGTTTCAATGGTATTGCAGGTACTACATGGGCAGAAGATGCCCTGATGATGAACGACAGATCGGACGATGGAAGGCAATGATAAGGCATATTGCTCAAATCAAGAAGCATTGTAAAAAAGAAGATCTGAATTGCCGGCCAAAGCAGAGACAGGCATTACTGAATTGGGCTTACGATAGTAGAAAAATTTAGTGCCGAACGAGCCCATCTATACGGGCCCTTATCTTGGCCGCTTATTCACGGCGTTACGTATAGCTCCAACAAGAACGAACAGATCCAATTGAAATAGAAGGTAAGCAAGCCTTGTTTCTTGTGAATCTTGAGCCACGGAAGATGATGGGCGAGTTATCTGAAGGTATGTTGTTTGATATAGGATATGCAGATGGTATAACTCCAGTACTTGCTTTACCCGAAAAACCAGTACCAAATGGCACCCGCGTTGGTTAAATTTAAAGGATATCTCGATACTAGTTATAGTCTATATAATGGCAATATTAGCAAGAAATGTCAGGTTTTGACTTCAGGGATGAGATGAGCAAATGATAATGAAAAAAGTATTCATTGTGTATTTTTCGCCAGCAGGGTCTGTCCGCCATGTTGCAGGGGTTATTGAGAAACAGTTTCTGGAACTGGGTACCGCAGTATCCTCATTCAACCTGGCTGGATGCAGAAGTGATTTCGCTATAACGATTTCTCAGCAGATAGAAGCCTCAGAAGGCAAGAGTTGTCTTTTTATAGGCTCTCCGGTATATGTCTCTCATGCGGTTCCGCTTGTGATGGATTTTATTGCCGGACTAAAAGAGAATACCGGCGCTTTTGCCGTTCCTTTTGTTACCTGGGGTGGCGCTTGTAGCGGGATATCTTTGTATGAAATGGGCAAAGAATTATCAATTAAAGGATTTACAATTCTCGGCGCGGCCAAGATACTGGCTGTTCACTCCTTGATGTGGCAATTAGAAGATTCTTTAGGAAAGGGGCATCCGGATGCTGACGACGAGCGATTGGTTGAAGAACTTGTGAATCATATTAACCAAAAGTTTCATGAAAATAATCCTAAAGAGATAAAACTGCCTGACCTGGCCTATCAAACCAAAGAGAATCATAAAGAGATGGAAAAAGTAAGTCTTCAAACTGCCAAATCGCATATGCCGAAACGAACCATCGATACCGAACTTTGCAATCAATGTCAGGTATGTTCAGATGTTTGCCCAACAGATTCCGTTTTATTTACACCATATCCAGAGTTTGGAGATCGCTGTGTTTTTTGTTTTAATTGTATGAAAAAATGTCCGGAACAGGCAATAAATGCCGATCTTTCTGAAATATGGCAACGAATAAAAGACAGGGCGATGTTTTTCTCCGAACGTCCTTATTCACAGATATTTTATATCCCTAGCAAAGGCTCACAGTAGAAGATGGAGTCTACTCCGCCTTTGCGTGTTCGAAACCAGTGGGCTTATCGTTACAGATATCTCCAACAGATCGAAGCCGCAAACAAACCACTGATAAAAGAATAATATATTTTAAAAATCACGCTTTTTAAGATCTGAAATTCCTTACCATCGTCTTCACAGCTCAAAGTAACAATCTATATGTCGTCATTTGATTTTTCGAAGGGAATGATTTCTTTAGCCATTTTGTGCCCTAATGTGCCGAGTATTGGTTTTTTTGTGTGTATTGATTATATTATTTATACACCAAAAATATAACAATTATAATTATTAAAAAATTCAAGTAGTTATAATAACGATGGGGGTATATTTGGGGTTCATTTCACCGGTATCCACGAGAATTTTCCGATCACCGCCCTCTATATACAAGCAATAAATGGGGATTGTATATTCCTGACCATTGCCATACTGATACGTCATCATGCTTTTATCAAAAACCTTTGTTCCCACGACAATGGGGTGTATTTTGTTCATTGTTTTATCCTTTCTATGAATCAAAATAAAAAAAATATTGACTAAAAAAAGCATAAGTTTTAGGTTGCTTTTAGTGAGTTTATGCTCATAATTTTAAGTTTTCAATACAAAATATATTTTAATTTCTATTGTGGGCGTGTGCCCTATATTTAAAAACAGAGGAAAAAGGAGGTTGAAATGGAAAAAATCGCTGTGGTCGGCTGTGGTGCTTACATGGATACCGGGTATGGATGCGTAGGAGAATGGCGCTGTCTCAAAGCGGCGGCGCTCGGAGAAGGTAGTATCGAAAACCCTTCCCAGGTTTTAGCCTTTATTAAGTGTGAATGTCCGGGACGATCTTTGGTCGCAAACATGGGTATGGCAATAAAAATGTTGGAAATGAAACCGGATAAGATATATTTAAGCACCTGTTTTGCCAAAGCCAAACCAGAGTGCCCTTACCTTGATGCCCAGAAAATGGCTAAAATCCTGGAGCATAACACCGGGATCCCGGTCCTTTCGGGGACACATGATTACCACTAACCTATTAGGGATACATGATAAATCAACCAAAATTTCAGATACTCGATGCGCGTTGTGCAAATTTTTTAAAACCGGGATCGTCTATCGCTCGATTCCGTTTCGAGCTTTGACGCCCCGCTTGTAATAATGCTTGATTTCTTTTACTTCGCTGACCAGGTCAGCGATTTCTATTAATTCTTTGGGCGCACGACGGCCGGTGATACCTTGCAAAAGTTCAGATATCTTATGATTCCAAACCGATGTGATACTAATAACTTATCTATCGCTCAGTTTCAATATTTTAATAAAAACCTGGGCATTTCCTATACACTATATATTGTATAATTTTGATCCGTTCTATCACCTGATGACTGGATCGTATCCCCTCCGAAACCCTCAACCAAAAAAGGGGGTAATTTAAGATGGGTAAAATCAAACAAGAAGATATCATTTGTTGGCAAGATCAAAAGGGGCGTATTCTCTGTCAAAAGTGTCATCATGAAAACTTTGAATCTTTCCCAGATATAACTGATGATAAGACTATTCCAATTACGGACAAGGATGTTTATGAAACAGATTACATCTATTGCGACCAATGCAATGTCCGTATTCAGTAATTCTAACAAATTTGAGGTTAGGTGTGACAAGGAAAAAGGAGGCGACCAAGAAGAAATAACTTTTCATCCCTGATAAAACATCTCCTCACCATCGGCCCCTGAACGGCTCTGAGAGGCATTCCCGAAGAGATTTTTCCTATGTTGAGAAGAGTTCTTGAGCGTCCAATCCCATTCTGTTATCGAAGACACTTTGAATCTGATGAACTATACATAACGGGAACGTCAAAACGATTACGAATCTCCCGTGAGGTTTCAATTTATGGATTTTACGATATATGTAATCAGAACGAACCGATTTCGGGTTGTTATTATTACAAGCTGTATTTGGCAAAGCCCTTATCCCATTTAATTCATTTCACCCCCAAATGGCACAAAGTAGCATAACCATATAACATCATTATTTTATTGACATAGGCAATGCTTTAAGTTAGTGTATTAGAATTGATCCTCTTTTGAAATTGATCTCACATCTCAATTCGTTTTCCATTCTGTAAAACTTCTTGTGCCGCTAATCTCATTCTAAATCCGTTTCTTCCGATAGAATTTTTTGTGCCTTCGATCGTTACACATCTATTCAGGAGGTTTTTCCATGGAGAACCCCCTCAAATTGTGCATGCCTTGCTCCTGACAGGACGTGGAATGTTTTGTTGGGAGTCGAAAGTAATAGAACGATAAGCCTAAGACAATTAAAAACCTTCCAGAGCCTACTGCACAAAGAGGGAAAAAATGAAAAAGACGCTCTTTAATATCGTTATTTTGCTGCTCTTCTCAGCTTCAATCATTATTGGATGTGTGCCAACAAAAGTTCAAAAAGATCAAAATGTTGCCACTGATGAAACAAAAAAAATGGCAGAACCATCCGGGAGTTATAAGGATGTAGAGAAAAAACTCGAAGAATTAAATTCGCTTTTGAAAAAAGGATTAATAACTGAAGACGAATATTATAAAACAAGAGCAAAGTTATTAGAAAAATTTTAAAAGCAACAAATCCACCCTAACAACTTTAAGATTGGAGGCAATATTATGGGAAAATATCTGGCACTTTGGGAAGTAGACCAAACGAAAATTTCTGTTGATCCAAAAGAACGAAAAGATGCTTGGAGCCTCTTAATGGCTGTAGTCAGACAAGATATCGAAAAAGGAATAGTAAAGGATTGGGGAGCATTTGTTGGTGAAACAAAAGGCTATTCTATAAATGAAGGTACTGAAGTAGAAGTGATGAACACCCTCCAACAATTTGTACCATACTGTATTTTCACAGTACACCCTATCGCAACAGAAAGCCAAGTGAACGAGATGGTGAAGGCCATATCTGGGTAATCAACTGAAATTCACGTTGTGGAAAGAGATAACCCTACATAAAGGGTGGGGCCATCATGGCTCTACCCTTTTTTCTAATAAATAACGAATTAGCGGAGTTTGAACATCTTTTATAAACAACAGGTTTTTGAGGCTCTAAATTATTTGTGATATCGTTTTTAAATAAGGGCAAATCCATTTAACAGGGCTTGCCTTTTTGCAATTCTGTAAGAAATACGATATATGTACTGGCAATTGAAATGCTTGGACCTGCGGTTTTGGCAAAATATCTTACGTTATATCCGGTGTATTTCTAAACTTAAAAAGGGAAAATATTGAGCGGTTTAATATGTCATTGTTTCAACTATTCTGCTGAAGATATCGAGCAGGATTATTTTAGAAATGGTCATTCAACGATCATGGAAAAAATTCAGTTAGAAAAGAAATTTGGGAATTGTCAATGTGCAGAAAAAAACCCAAAACGCAAATGATGTTTGAGTGATGTCCGTCAGGTGGTGGATGGTTTAAAGACTTAGTAGAGTCCTTTTTGATTTCTTGTAAAATTTAGGATATCTGAAATCAGCACCAATCGATGTTGGGTTGTGCCTATGGCAAGATTACACAGGTTTTGCAATAGGATTTAAAATGCAAAAAAGATACTTTGAAGATCTAATCGAAGGTGAGAAACTTGACTGTAATAATATTATTTTCTCACGAAAAGATATTATCAACTTCGCAAAACAATTCGATCCTCAGCCATTCCATACTAATGAAGATGCTGCGGAAAAATCAATTTTTGGAGGCCTAATAGCATCGTCTCTTCATACTCTTGCTGCCTGTACTCGAGTTGTAGTAGAAGCTCAAGAAAATGTATCAATTCTAAGTGGTGTTGGAATGCATGAAGTTAAAATGTTCAATCCGGTAAGACCAGGCGATATTCTCCATGTTGATGCTCGGTGGTGTGAACTCAAACGGTCAAGGAGCAAGCCAGATAAAGCTTTTGCTTCGATCAAATGCAAAGTCAGTAACCAAAAGTTAGAAGCTGTAATAGAATACGGCTACCGTTATTTATTAGCTTGTCGAGAGGAAAAATAATTACTTTTTCCCAATTTTGTAAGAAATAAGATATATGAACTTGGAATTGAGGTGCATCAACTTGTGCTTTTGGCACCCATTAATCTGTAATTTTTTGGTTTCGGTTATTTACCGTCACTTTTTGGAATTGAAGTTTCAGGCACGAAGTCAAACATCAACGACTCAACAAGTCGACCATAATATAAAGATTTGAAACCCGTTTCCCACCGGCTATTTTTTTCTCTTTTGGTATCTTAAACCTCATTTATTGCTCAATACCATATCCTTTCACGCCATTTTCTTTTGTAACGAGATGTTATCAACTCAACGACTGTTCTATAAGACAGAAAAAGAGTGTTAAATTTCCGGTAGAGGTACTTAAACATGCATTGTAATAAAATAGTACGATTTTATTAAGTTTCTTAATTTGCAGTTCCACAATATGTAGTAATTTAATTTAATAAACTACAATATATTCTAATTTAATAAAATTATATGATAATTATACATAATTTTGTTTGACACTAGCAAATTACAACTTTATGATATATTAATAAATATCAAGCAAAGAATGTTACTAAAAAATACAGCAAATGAGCAAAATCGCTTTAAAGAAATTAATAAGTGATCGTCCAAGGTTTTACAATAAACGATTTATAATCGTTGTGCCTTTATTTCTTGCTTTTCTTTTCAATTTAACATCCTTGTCCGCCGCCTATACCCAAGCAGATCGCCGAAGTTTTCAGCGGTCCATTGTGGATTTCCGTTCACGGTTGAACCCCGAGTTTAAGAAAGTCAAACGTAAAAAGACAAAATATATTATTGTCCATACCTCAGAACTTGGACTTAAAATGACTCAACGCGTCGTTTTGAAAGGAAAGTGTTTGCGCAATGGTCGGAGAACCAATGGCGGCCATTCCCATTATGTGATTGCTCGAAACGGACGTACTTATCGCATCCTCGACAAGAAATACGAGGCCGACCATGCCGGTCTTAGCATGTGGAACGGGGAGACGGATATCAGCAAAATCTCAATCGGAATTGAATTGGTAGGTTATCATCGCGCATCCATTTCTGAAAGTCAGTATCGGTCCGTTGGTATATTGATAGACATTTTACAAGAGGTATATGGCTTGAATGATCGGGCAGTCCTGACCCACAGCCAGGTAGCCTATGGGAAACCGAACCGGTGGTTTAGAAAAAATCAACGCGGACGCAAAAGATGTGCTAAAAATTTTATTCGCGCCAAAGCAGAAGTGGGGCCAACCTGGACCTACGATCCCGACGTGCGATCTGGCCGACTTTTGGCGGACCCTCAGCTCTCCCAAATTTTTTATGGTCAGCGGGAATATTATGCAAAAATTGATGCCGAGGATATAATTTCCAGGAGCAACACCGCCTGGTCAATCGCCGGGGAAGATTACGATAGTTGGAAAACGGTCTACAAATTTCCAAACGGTCAAATATACACCGGCGATAAAATCTCAGAAAACGTTGGCTGGAACCGCATACCTGAGAAAACCGTCGTTCGGCTCCATCAGTAAAACAGCGTTTCTTTGATAAAAATGGATGATCCCATAAAAACCATATCGAAAAGGCTTATTATAGATTCGGGAAACCCTTGATTCAAAACTTATGATTAAAATTTATTCTATAAAAGATGTTTTTTAAAAATAAAGTCAAATGAGCCAGAACACCCTAAAGACAATTAGAGAATCTCTTATGATAAGCAGGGCTGAACTTGCCAGGAAAGCCAACATATCCCCCTATACCATTGCACGGATTGAAAATGACATGCCTTGTAGGATGGAAACAAAACGAAAGATTATTTTGGCATTGGGATATAAAATTTCAGATAAGAGCAAGGTGTTCGATAATTAAGAGATGACAAATGACGATATTAAAATGGACATTAAAGAAGTTCGGAGTCGTATATCTGAGATCATTTCAAGAATGTCCGAAACAGAAAGCCGAAAGCTTTTGAAAGGTTTGGAGAGATGGCAACAATCCAGGTCTCCAGAAAAAAGGAAACACCCTAGAAAATATGTTTCTATCTTTGCAATCTGTGAAACTAAAAATTGCAACTTTAGAGATTTCACTAATAATACAAGTGTTGGTAGCGTATTTATTGAAACTGAAACCTCTCTATCCGTTAACGAAGACCTGTTTATGACGCTTTTACACTCCAGTTTTGAAGTCCCAATCAGAGCCGGCGGTAAAATCGTGAGGGTCGACCCAAAAAGGATAGGTGTAAAATTCAAGAACACTATTCACAGCATCTAATCTATCCGATTGCTAAGCAAAATTCATATTAATCATCCGTCCCATTAAAAGGGAGTAAATTAATAATGAAAGATGGTATATCGATATTTTTATTAGCTCTCCTCATTGGAGTATGGATCAACCTTATTACAAAACGTACGAAGGAAAAAAAGAGGCTACAGAAAGATACGCGAGAAATACTTCTTGAAAGATTTAAGGGTAGAGTCATACCTGTTCGGCGTAACAGGCAGAAGGCTACGGCTTTGGAAAAGACAGACGAATTGCCAAAGGAAAATAATAGATCAAGAATGAATCTTTATTCTTATCATCGAAAATGTCGCAGAGGTGATAAAGAAAGACGAAAAAGCAGGGTGCCGGTCGGGATAACTTTTGATTTTGTTGATCGTAGACAAAGCAGTGACCCCAACTACAGTGGTCCTGAAAGACGGAGCGGTATGGATAGGAGAGGCAAATATTGGGACAGAAGAAAGCCTGTAGCCTTCCAATATATTTAGATGAACAATATACCCCACTCCGATTCCGCAATGGCCCTGTTTTTAATGACCCAAAATGTCGGTGAACGGAGATGATTTAACAATTGTAAAAATTAGGATTTAATAGACTGGCTATGATTACTAGAACTAGACTAAATTCGTCTTTCGTACAATATAATAATACCTGTATATTAGGTAGCTACGCAATAGTTTCAAACTTTTATACAGGGACATCTTTTTTAGACTTTTTTAAAGATTTCTGTAAGGATTTTGATATTGGAACCGAGGAAAATGATTTTAAGAAGTATTTTTCCGAACATTTTAATTCGCAGCACCCTGACTATACACAACGAATAACGAGATGGTTCAATCTGACTGAATTGAATAAATACGAATTAGCATATGATTATTACTTTCATAGAGAATATGGCTCTCGCAATGTCAATGATCTAAATCTAATGAAGGAAATACATGAGATTTCCAAGCAAAACTCATTTGAATCCTCAAGAAATTCCTTCAGCCTTTCTTACATTCCAGTCGTAAAAAATGATATGGTCAATGTCATTGATTGTCTTGCTTGTGAAGAATCTTTATTGATGATCGCATTCCAAGGTGAAAGCGGCGATAGGCAAATTTCTGTTGTAGGTTATGATAATAATGGTTTCTACATGATTGAAACCAGACAAAATAAAACAAATGGCGCAGTTGGTATCTCAAATATTAGTTCTTTGCCAGACGTTGGCGATGCACTTTTAGCAATCCAAGTTAACGAAAAGGAAGAAAAAGGCGGCTAACATCGTAATCAACGTACCAGCTACAGCCCGAGGCTTTCGCTGTCTTGTGATTGCGGGCGCTAAAATTCAGATATCTTCAACGGACATGTAACGAGTCCCGATTGCATGTTACTGCTGAGACTGTCGAAAAACCCTAAATCTGCAAATTCAATGCTTATAAGTTTTTGTTTTCATTGCATGTTGAATTGCTAAAATCACCATTTTTGGACTTTTTCGACAGTCTCGCTATCAATGACAGGTTTTTGAGACCTTACAATTTTTGTGATATCGTTTTTTCAAAAGGGGCAAATCCATTGTTCAATTTCGGTTCAGACATTCCGAAAATTCCCAAATATTGAATCAGATTTCACCTCAAAATTTGAGGGCTTTCGTTTGTATTTGTTTCAGGTTTTATGATATGCAATCCGAGATTTATTGTAAAAAAACACGTGGGTCAGTTTATCCCAGTTATCATAATAAGTGTGATTTGGATTCATAATAAACATGTCAAATATATCTGGATCAAAAAGATGGTATACTAGTTTGATCTTGGCGATGGCTTTTTTCCTTTTTTCACCCTTTGGGGAAGCAGTTCCCGCCGGCAGAGCGGAAGAACGCCTTTACGCTTTAAATTTATACGCAGGCCGCTTAACTTCAAATCATTGGGAAGATATTTTTAGCAGCGAATTAGATTTCAAAGATTCTTATCTGGTAACGGTAGCGTTAGCGCGTCGTATTGGCGCATATGAGGACAAGGCGAGTTTTGAGATCGAAGGCCAAATCGTTAAGCATTTTAATATCCAGACACACTGGGAACTGAACGCGCTTGTTGCGGCTCGATGGGAGGCGTTCTGGTGGGATGATGTCCTTGACACAAGCGTGGCCTTTGGTTTGGGGCCCTCCTATGCCACAGATACACCGGAAATTGAGGTTGAAATAAATGAAGATACTTCCCAGTTCCTGGTTTTTTGGATGTTAGAGCTGGCCCTTGGCCTGCCTGACTATCCCCATGTCGCATTAATTACACGCATTCATCACCGCTCTGACGCTTTTGGTTTAATTGCTGATGGGGGCGGTTCCAACGCTCTTGCAGTTGGCCTAAAATGGCGATTTTAGACCACTAAAATATGATTAGGATTCGATATGAAATCTTCACTTCGAAACCTTGAATATCTATATCTAACAGGTTTTTGAGGCTCTAAATAATTTGTGATATCGTTTAAATAAACGTAAATCCTATATCGGGGGGTTGCCTTTTTGCATTTTTGGAGGAAATAAGATACATGCAATTGAAATTGAGATGCTTTGACCTTTGATTTTGGCACCCATTAAAAGGCCCCTGTCAAGAAAAAACACCTCTCCATCGCAAAAAATGATGTCTTTTTTTTGCAGGGTCAGTCTCCAGATTGGAATGAGACCCTTTTGTTTGTCTGCGCCCGAGTTTTCAATTGTTATGGTGTATTTCTTGAATGAAGATCCAATCCGGCGTATTGTTCCATTGAGCACCTCCTTTTGTTAAAGGGTTGTTAATTGGCTTAACCACTTATAGCAAATCGCATCCTTTTTTGCGATTGGGAGGTGCCTTTTAGATGATTATCAAGAAATCTGTAACGCCAGTAGTCCAAATAAATTTCTATTATTGAAGATCGTTTTTCCATGAAAATCAATTTTTGTTATACTATACTCATTTAGGATGCTTTAATATAAAAGGTGCTGAGATGAGAAGACAGGTTACTGTTTTTATTTATTTTTTATCAGCTGTAGCCATTTTATTACACGGCTGTACATATCAGAGGACAGAAAGACGCATCATCCGAGCGAACACCTATTTTGAAGAAGGTGATTATGAAGATGCTATTACTTATTATACTAAAGCCTTAAAGGTAAACCCACAAGACGCTATCGCTTACAATAACCGAGGGCTCGCTTGGGGAAAAAAGGGTGATTATGACAATTCTATCGCTGATTTTACTAAAGCTGTGGAAATAAATCCGCAATACGCTGACGCATATAAAAACCGAGGGCTCGCCTATTATGATAAAGGTGATTATGACAGTGCTATCGGTAATTATACTAAAGCTGTGGAAATAAATCCGAAAGACGCTTTCTCCTACAACAACCGAGGAATCGCCTATTATGATAAAGGGGATTATGACCGCACCTGTTCTGATTTTCAAAAGTCTTGTGAAATGGGATATTGCAAAGGCTTAGATTGGGCCAGAAAAGAAGGTGTTTGTAACCAATAGACAACAGCAAACTATTTTACTAAAAAATGATTAAGGGCCGGACCATGCTAATTATCTAAAAATTTGTATAAGGAGTTCTAAAAATAGCTGCTTTTTGGTTGTAAACATGCCCTCTTGGGTGCAAAATTGAAGACATAAAATCTTTAAAATTACGCTTTGAAATCTTCAATCCAAAACCTGTGCTTTCTGCAATCTATTCACAATCCTAAAGCTGCCTAAATTATTTGTGATATGGTTTTTCAATGGGGCAAATCCGTTTTGCGGGGTTTGCCTTTTTTGTTTTTTGGGAAAAACTCCATCATCTGTTCACAATTAACTCCTATAGCCTTTCGAATAAAAAATAGATTTATACACCATATGTTGATCATTTTTTACTTGACATACACCATATATTATTTTAAGCAATTTTTAAAGGTCGGTTAGTTCAGCTCGACCAAAAAGATATGGTAAACAGCATTTAAGGAGACTATTGTACGTGGCAAGGGCCTCGTAGGACTGTCAACCTTTCTTCATAATTCTTCGAAAGGGCGATTCAACTGAATCGCCCTTCTTCGTTAACACCCTGTCAAACCCGCCCTTTTTGCTTTTTTATGGATGTTACGGTATATGTAATCGGTGAAAATTGACGTTGGTTTGAGGGTATGGAGAGTAATCTTCTATTTTTACATGCAACTGGATAAAATTTATTGATAGAGGTTTAAAAATATTGTAAGTTATTTATGGCGGGACGGTGACCATCGGTCCAAGTTCCAGGATCATGTCTTTGCCCTGGGGCGTTAGGACGTTCTCTATCCAAAGAGACTTAATCCTGTTATCAGGAGCGCCGACATGCTTATGGCGCCGTCTCGCTAACTTCACAAATCCAAATCAAAAATGTATTAATTCTGTTTCCAAATCTTAAACCTCAAAGATGTTGGAAATTCTGAGAAAAAGCTACCGCGTAGCGGTTTCGTTCATCATACTCCGAAAATTGAACTGTCAAGTGAGGTCGTGAATTTCATACGTTATCGTATCCTTTTATAACGATACCAGACTCTCGTACAGCTTCTATGCCTCTCTTTCTAAATGCCTCTAATTCTTCCCTTGTGAGTTGAGTCGAAATAGATGCCTGCTCGACTTTTACCTGTTTGATCGGTCCGTACCCAGCCCGGTCTAGTATCTCCACTGCAGTATTGGATTTCAGCCTCATTATCTCCGGGTCATTCCATTTGTCCTCAAGAATTTCAATTAGTGCCTTAATCCAATTTTCTGCCTCCCCCAAGTCTTCCCACGCCACAGCCCCTTTTCTTTCATTGCAGGAATAATCATCTGATGTTATGGTAAAAACATGACGACCCAAATCCTTAAACGGAGCCGCAAATTGAGTGAAGAAATTTCCCATTATCGGCGATTTTTCGGCCTTTGGGTTCGGGTGGGAGAGCACCCTCATATGGCCATTAACGTCGAAAGAATTTCGTAAATATAAGGAGGAGATATGGAACTCGAAGGGAAAAAGGTCATTATCTTGGTGGAAGAGATGTTCAATGTTTTTGAATTCTGGTATCCCTACTACCGGCTCAAAGAGGCAGGCGCCCAGGTGACGGTGGTGGGTTCCGGCAGAGCCGACGAATTTACCGGCAAACCCGCCACACAGGTCCGGCCGGATATCAGCGCGGATGCGGTGTCTTCCCAAAACTATGACGGAGTTATTATTCCCGGCGGTTACGCCCCGGATATGATGCGCCGCTTTCCGGCCATGGTCCGAATCGTAAAGGACCTGTTCGATGCCGGCAAGGTCGTTGCCGCCATTTGCCATGCCGGTTGGATGCTGTCTTCGGCCAATATCCTCGACGGCCGCAAAGCCACCTCCTTTTTCGCCATAAAGGACGACATGATCCATGCCGGAGCCCTGTGGATGGATGAAGCGGTGGTGGTAGATGGCAACCTCATCACCAGCCGGACCCCGGATGACCTTCCGGCTTTTCTGAGGGCCATTATCGCCGCTCTCAAGTAAAAAATCCCGGCCCAGAGGACCCGGCTTTGGTGCCACCCCAGAGGGGTGAAGTCTACCGTATATGCCAGCTGAAATGATGGAATATTGGAATGTGTGATTGTAAAAACTCATTTTTTTAGAATCGAAAAAGTTGTCGAACCCATTAACCTCAGGAGGTAAATATGCGTATCCTACTGATAGGACAGGCGGCGTTTGGAGCAAACGTGCTGGAAAAGTTGATGGAACGGAACGAAAATGTTGTGGCGGTTTATGCCCCGCCGGACAGACCGGGGGGGCGGACGGATCCACTCAAGGACGCGGCTGTATCCAAGGGCATCGACGTCTTCCAGCCCACAACCTACAAAGATGATCAGGTTTTTTCCGAGTACACTGAACTCAAACCGGACCTTACCGTAATGGCGTTTGTGACGGATATTATCCCGGCGCGCTTTTTTGAAGTTCCCACCCACGGCACCATCAATTATCATCCGTCACTGCTTCCGCGCCATCGGGGTGCCAGTGCCATAAACTGGGCCGTAATCATGGGAGACGCCAAAACCGGGCTGAGCATTTTTTGGCCGGACGGCGGCATCGACACCGGATTGATTCTGCTTCAAAAAGAAATCGATATCGGCCCGAACGACACCACCGGTTCCCTTTATTTTAATTATCTTTTTCCCATGGGCGTCGATGCCATTTTAGCGTCCATCGATATGATAAAATCAGGGAATGCGCCCCGAATTTTACAAGACGAAGCCGGCGCCACCTATGAACCGCCATGCGATGACAGGGTGGCGGGTATCGACTGGGACAAGCCCGCCGAAGCCCTTTACAATCTCGTCCGCGGGTGTGACCCCCAACCCGGCGCCTTTGCTTTGTTCAAAGGAGAAAAAACGCGATTTTACGGAGCAAAGCTCCTGGAGGAGACGGTGGATAAGACTCCGGGAACCATCCTGGATATTGACGATCAAGGAATTCACGTGGCGGTTTCAGGGGGAAGACTGGTTGTGGGCAAAGTCCGGCCGGCTAAAGGCGGAAAAGTGGCTGCATCCGAGTTTGCGGCGACACAGGGAATCAAAGCCGGAGACATGTTCGACCGGTAACCGGCAACGTGCACAGAACAATTTCTCCCCACCATTCACAAAAAGGCCTTTGAAAAAATCATCGATTTTTTCAAAGGCCTTTATTTTTGGAAAAAATATCTCCCCAGGAATTAGGCTGCTTTTTCGATTTTCACCGCACAGACCTTAAATTCCGGAATTTTGGCAATTGGATCAAACGCTGAATTGGTAAGTATATTGGCCGGGGTTTCCGCAAAATGAAACGGCACGAAAAGCACGCCAGGATTAACCATATTGCTTACCCTGGCAAGGATTTCCATGTCGCCCCTGCGGGTGGAAAGCTTCACCGTATCCCCGTCTTTTACAGCCAGGCTCTCGGCGTCTTTAGGATTAATCTGCACATATCCGGTCTTTTGTTCGGTATCCAGATGCTGGGATGCCCGGGTCATGGTTCCGGTATGATAATGGGCGAAGTGACGGCCGGTGGTGAGAAAATATGGGTACTCTTCATCCGGCATTTCAGCCGGGTCAAGATACTCGATGGCATGGAACAAACCTTTGCCCCGGGTAAATTGGTCCTTATGCAGAAACTGAGTTCCTGGATGTTCGGCATTCGGGCAGGGCCACTGAAGGCCGTTCAGTCCCAGTCTTTCATAGGTCATGCCGCCGTAACTCGGCGTCACGGTGGTCATTTCCTTAAAAATCTCTTCAGGATGTTGATAGTTCATTTCAAGGCCCATGGCGGTAGAGAATCTGGATATGATTTCCCAGTCGTTTAACGTATCTCCCATGGGATCAATAGCCTTGTTGACTTTCATACAACGACGTTCGGTATTGGTAAATGTGCCGTCCTTTTCAGCAACCGACACCGCAGCAAAGACCACATCCGCGTTCTCTGCCGTTTCAGACAGGAAAATGTCCTGACAAATCAAAAGATCGAGATTCTCCATTGCCTTCGTTATATGGTTCTGGTTCGGATCACTTAATTTTGGATTCTCTCCAATGATATAAAGTGCCTTTAATTTTCCGTCGATCATGGCTTGAATCATGTCGGTGATGGTGTAGCCCACTTTGTCTGAAAGCGTTCCGCCCCAGGCTGTGGAGAACTTCTCATTGTTTGCGGGAACATTCACCGGCTGATAGGCCGGAAAAACATTCGGCAAGCCGCCCATGTCACAGGCACCCTGAACATTGTTCTGCCCCCTTAGGGGGTTGACGCCGCCGCTCTTAACGCCGACGTTGCCACAGAGCATGGCAATATTACAACAGGATTTGACATTATCCACACCGGTGGTGTGCTGGGTGATCCCCATGGTATAAAGCAATGCCGCCGGAGAATTTGTGGCATAGAGTTCCGCCATTTTTTCAAGGTCGCTTTGTGAAACACCTGTTATGGTTTCCACCTTGTCCGGCGTATAGGTTTCAATCACCGATTTGAATTCATCAAAACCCTCGGTTCTCTCCTCGACATATTTTTTGTCGTGCCAGTCATTTTTCAAAATGATATGCATCAACCCGTTGAGCAAAGACACATCACTCCCGAGTCTATGGGTTACAGCAACATCCGCAAAACGGGCCATCTGGATATTTCTCGGATCGGCCACAATGAGCTTGGCGCCTTTTTCCTTTGCCTTGAATATGCGTCTGGCAATCAAAGGATGGCACGCTGACGTGTTCGAACCGATGATAAAGATACAGGCAGAATCTTCGAATTCGGCGATTGAATTGGTCATAGCTCCACTTCCAAATGCTGCGGCAAGACCTGCCACTGTGGAGGAATGTCAGAGACGGGCACAGTGATCGACATTGTTGGTTCCGATGACCGCCCTGGCAAACTTCTGAGCCAGGTAATTTTCTTCATTGGTAATTTTTGCGGAAACCAGCACACCGACACTGTCCGGACCATAGTCTTTGATGATGGCCTTGAGCTTGTCGGCCGAAGTTTGGATGGCCTCATCCCATGTGGCTTCCTGCAAATTACCATTCTTCTTTATCAGCGGAGATTTAAGACGCTTATCGCTGATCACATGTTCATGGAGGTTCCAGCCCTTTATGCATAGCTTCCCTTCGTTTACAGGATGGGTCTTCATCGGCAGGGTATCGACGAGCCGGCCGTCCATCACCTGAAAAAGGACACCGCAACCTGTTCCGCAATATGAACATACTGAGGGAATTATCTTGTAATCCATAGGTATCGCTCCTTGATATTATAAAATTAAGATTGAGACAAAACGTATCACTTCTAAGCCGTTACCCGTATAGGGCATAAGGATCATATGGGTTTGAGTTCCAGTGTTACCTCGTCGCCGAGCATGTTGAATGGAGATTGATCCGCACGGATTCCGGTTTTATACTCGAATACATCCGAAACTATTTCATTGACCTTGCGGTAAAGAAGGCGCAAAGAAATATTTGCCGGGCAGGCATCCTCGCACAGGCCGCAGTCGATACAACGTCCGCCCATATGAACCGCCCGGACAAGATGAAAAATCGGGACTTCGGGGGGAATGGTCCCGGTGGCGATTAGGTCTGGATGCTCAAGGCTGCATTCCTTGCAAAAGCAGACGGGACAGATATCACGGCATCCATAACATTTTATACATTTCTGAAATTCATACATCCACCGATCAAAGCGGTCTTTCTGACTGAATGCTTCAGCGGCTTCTACGTCCATGTTATTGTCCATGCCGACCATTTTTTTCAGATATCCTGCCGGTTCAGGCTCGAGGTAGGAGCAATCCCCATGCTCCTTGAGTTTGGAGGGGCAGCAATTAACGCTGATGGTCGCTATATTGTCCGGATTCAACTGATTCCAAACATAAAGAACATTCAAAGCCCGCTGGTTGCAGTCACGGGTCAAAAGCCCTATTTTCAGATCCGGATGCTCAGCTGAAATCTTTGTGGCCATCTTTTCAAGGGAATACCGGGCGTTACCGACGATTAATTCGTCGATTTCATCGATATTTTCTTTGGTAAAGCAATGGGGCAACGGATGTCCTTGCACCATCTTATATCCTAAGAATATGTCTACTCTATCCTGTTCAAGCAACTCTCTTACTTGTTCTTGCATATCATCCTCCCTCTACGCTCACGGCATTTTGTGCGGCTTCACATGAACTCGCGATGGCGGACAGGTCAAAATCGCCGGATAAAGGGCTTGGGCCCAATGATTTAATCTTTTCCGTAAAAGCGGTGACCACCTGAACGAACTTCTGGGCCTCTGCCGAAGATATCCAGTCCAGGTGTAAACGGTCTTCCAATCCTATAAAGCTCAAAAGTTCTTGCAGAAACGTAATCCGTTTGATTGTCATGTAATTACCATACAGGTAATGGCAGTCGCCGACATGTCACCCACCCACCAGGACACCGTCGGCGCCGCTTTGGAAGGCTCTCAAAATATGGTGGGGCGATACGGTCGCCGAACACATGACACGGATGGGCCGAATATTGGGCGGATATGCAAGCCGACTCACACCTGCCAGATCGGCTGCGCCATATGCACACCAGTTACACATAATAGCGATTATTTTGGGCTCAAATCTATCTTCTTTCACATTCTTCTCCTTTCCAATGGATTATATGCTCAATGCGCTCTTGATCTGGGCGTAAATTTGGTTGTTGTTAAATCCCATCAGAACCGGTGCCTCGGAGGGGCATACTGCGGCACAGGCCCCACACCCTTTACACAGAGCCGCATTCACTTCAGCCACAAATTTTTGATCGTCAAAGATGATTGCGCCATAGGGGCAGACATTGATACATCCCAGGCAACCGGAACAGAGTTCGGCAATGATATCCGAGACGATACCCCCTACTTTGATATTCTCCAAGGCCAGTACTGTTGAAGCTCTTGCGGCTGCAGCCTGGGCCTGGGCGATACTCTCCTCGATGGGTTTCGGGTAGTGTGCCATGCCGCACATAAAAATGCCGTCATTGGCAAAATCGACGGGCCTTAACTTCTGATGGGCTTCCAAAAGCCATCCGTTGGAGTCCAGAGGCACCTTAAAAAGCTGTGCCAGCGAATGGTCCCAGTGGGAGACAATGGACGATGCAAGGCAGAGGATATCAGCCCTGACGGCCAATTTGTGGTTTAAAATTCGGTCTGTAAATTCTACGATAACGCGATCTCCGTCAGGTCTGACCTCAGGTTTTTGATCCGGCGAATAGGTAAAAAAGAGTATCCCGGCAGCTCTTGCCTTTTTATAGAGATCTTCCCTTTTTCCATAGGTTCGCATATCCCTGAAAAGAATCGACACATTTACATCCGGATTCTTCTGCTTAAAATCGAGGGCGCTTTTAACGGAATGGGTGCAACAAACCTTTGAACAATACGGACGTTCTTCATCTCTGGATCCGACACATTGGATAAAAACGACATTTTTAGCCTGTTCGATTTTGGGATCGTTCTTCTTAAAAAGATCATCGAGTCCCAGATGGGTCATCACTGCCGGGTGTTTTCCGCAAAGGTATTCATCGGGTTTATATTCTTTGGCGCCGGTGGCAATGACGGTCACGCCATGCTCGACGGTTTTTGTGGATTCCCCATTGCGCAATTCGGTCTTGAAATTTCCCACAAACCCCTCGACATTGGATATGCTCGTTCGGGTATGCACGGAGATCAAGTCTTGGGATTCCACTGCCGTTACAAGTTCTGCAACAAAAGCACCAATATCTTCATTCTTATGGGTTTTGCCCAACAATAACCCATTGCCCCCTAACGTGTCGGACCGTTCAACGAGGTCCACCGGATATCCCTGATGTGCCAGAGAGACGGCCGCCGTCATACCGGCAATCCCCCCGCCAATCACCAGCGCCGAATGGGTTACAGCCAGATCGGTTTGCTTCAACGGCGTCAGAAGATTGGTTTTTGCCACGGCCATGCGCACAAGATCTTTGGCCTTTTGGGTGGCTGCATCCGGATCGTTCGCATGTACCCAGGAATCGTGATTTCTGATGTTGGCCATCTCAAAAAGATATTTGTTCAAAGAGGCATTGATGAGCGTTTCCTGGAACAGCGGTTCATGGGTCTTGGGGGTACAGGCCGCCACCACCACACGGTTGAGGCCCTGTTGTTTGATAATATCCGTCATTTTTTCCTGGGTATCCTGGCTGCAGGAGAACAGGTTTTCTTCCACATACGCCACATTCGGAAGGGTTTTGGCGTATTCCGCCACCTCAGGGACATTTACCACGCCACCGATGTTAATACCACAGTTGCAGACAAAGACCCCGATCTTGGGGGATTCCTCTCCAACATCTCTCTCCGGAGGTAGCTCGAGTATCTTTGTCCGGGTATTGCGTGCCGAGGCCAGATGTTCTGTTGCCGCACAGGCCGAAGCACTGGCTTCCATGACCGACTGGGGGATATCCTTGGGCCCGGAAAAGGCCCCACAGGCATAGATCCCCGGCACAGAGGTGGCCACCGGATGAAAACTGTCGGTCTGTGAAAAGCGGTAGTCATCAAGTTCGATACCGATACGACGGGAAAGATCGGCAACATCCTGATTGATTTGAAGACCCACGGACAGGACAAACATATCGAAATTTTCCGCTGTGACCGTGCCGTCTTCCTGGATGTAGCGAACCGATAAATCATCGGTTCCGGGCACCGGATCTATGGAGTGAATCCTGGACCGGACAAATCTGATGCCTTCCTTTTTGGCATTCTCATAATATTTGTCAAAGTCTTTGCCGTGGGTGCGCATATCCATATAAAATACCGCACAGTCCAGCGGTTGGGTGCTGTGCTCTTTGGAAATTACGGTTTGCTTGATTGCATACATGCAGCATACCGATGAACAATACGCATTATCACATCGATTAAGGTCTCTGGAACCGACACACTGCAGCCAGCCGATTTTTCGGGGCGCCTTCTTGTCCGAAGGCCGGACCAGATGCCCCATATACGGGCCGGTGGCAGACAGGATTCTTTCAAATTCCAGAGCGGTCACCACATTGGGCAGCTTGGCGTACCCATAACAATCGAATCGGCTGGGATCAAAGGCTTCAAATCCAGGGGCAAGGATGATGGACCCCACATCGAGCTCAATAATTTCATCTTGCTGAGAGTGATCGATGGCCTCAACCGGACAAAACTCGGCACAGATTTTACATCCGCCGGTTTTAAAATGTACACACACGGAGCGATCAATGGCCGGGGTATTGGGCACCGCCTGGGCATACGGCACATAGATCGGCTTTCGGGGTGCCAATCCGGCATCGTATTCCGATGGAATTGGCTCAATGGTATGTGTTGTTATATTTTGTTTAATTTTATCCAGATTGATATGTCCGGTTGGGCATACTGAAGCACACGCACCACAGGCCATGCAGACCTCTGTTTGTATGTGAAAGGGCGTATCAACTTTCATTTCCACACCCCTCCCGGTCAAACCGATGGCGCTGTTGCCCATTCTGTCACAGATACGGGTACACAGCCCGCAAAGGATGCAGGTGTCGTTTTTAATCTTAAACCGTGTTTCTTTAAGGTCGTATTTGGCAGCAAGCTCCTTGATGATGGGGACATCCGGACAGCGGGCAAGTAGTAATTCCACATTCAACTTTCTGCCCTCGTGTACCGTTTCTGTGTCTGTTTTGACCTCCATGCCTTCCCAGATGGGATAGTTGCAGGCGGTTACAAAACGTGTGCGGCGTCCGTCAAAAAGTTCCACGGTGCACAAGCGGCACATTCCGGCGGGTTCTATTGCTTTATGGTGACACAGGGTCGGAATTTCAACCCCGTATTTTTCTGCAACTTGAAGAATATACTGCCCTTCCTCTCCTTGGACTTTTCTTCCGTTAAGCTTAAAGGTAATCATGGATTTAGCCCCGTTATATCCTTAGATTATTTAACGACAATGGCCTCGAACTTACAGGCATCATAACAGATGCCGCACTTGATACACTTCTCCTGATCCAATTGGTGAGGTTCTTTTTTCTCCCCGACGATGGCTTCCTCCGGGCATCGTTTGGCACAAAGGGTACAACCGTTGCATGCCTCCTCGTCAATTTCATAGTGAAACAAAGGTTTACAGACGCCCGATGGGCACTTCTTGTGCTTAATGTGGGCTTCATATTCATCTCGAAAATAAAGTATCGTCGTCAGTACAGGATTTGGAGCCGATGTCCCCAGCCCGCAAAGGGAAAATTTCTGGATCATCATTCCCAGTTCTTCCAGAAGTTCGATATCGCCGTCTTTGCCGTTTCCGTTGCAGATATCGGTCAAAATATCGAGCATAGCCCCTATCCCTTCTCGGCATGGATTACACTGACCGCAGGACTCCTCCTTTAGAAAATCCAGGAAATACCGGGCCACATCCACCATACAGGTGTCCTGGTCCATGACGATCATACCACCGGAGCCCATCATGGACCCCACTTTTGTTAACTCGTCAAAGTCGACATTCAAGTTTAAAAACTGTTCCGGAATACATCCCCCTGACGGCCCTCCGGTTTGAACCGCTTTAAATTTTTTCTTTCTGGGAACGCCGCCACCGATGTCAAAAACAATGTCTTTCAACGAAATTCCCATGGGCACTTCCACCAGGCCGGTGTTCTTTATTTTTCCGACAAGACTGAAAACTTTTGTGCCCTTGCTGTGGGTTGTCCCCATCTTGGCGTAATTGTTGGCCCCTTTTAAAAGAATAACCGGAACATTGGCATAGGTCTCGACATTATTTAGATTTGAAGGATTTTGCCTGAAACCTTTTTCCACGGTATGGACATACTTGGCCCTGGGTCTTCCGACTTTGCCTTCCAAAGAGGTCATCAGAGCGGTTGACTCACCGCAAACAAAAGCACCTGCTCCGGTTGAAATCCTGACATTGAAGCTGAAATCAGAACCGGCGATATTATCGCCGAGTAAACCATATCTTTCAGCCGCTTTGATCGCCGATACCAGACGTTTTACAGCCAATGGATATTCATTGCGAACATAAAAAAAGCCTAGGTTGGAGCCTATGCCGCGTGCCGCAATCAACATTCCCTCTAAAACGCTGTGAGGATCGCCTTCGAGTATGCTGCGATCCATGTAAGCGCCGGGATCGCCTTCATCGGCATTACAGATGATATATCTATCGCCGTCATGTCTGGCACAGGTTTCCCATTTGATCCCGGCCGGAAATCCACCGCCACCGCGGCCCCTAAGTCCCGACGCCTTAACCTGCTGAATAATTTCTTTGGGCTCCATATCATGAAGTGCCTTAAGGAAAGCAAAATATCCATCCTTGGCGATGAATTCTTCAATACTGTCCGGATCGATATATCCGCAATTTCGCAGGGCGATTTTAACCTGTTTATGATAAAAAGGGATCTCTTCCAGAAAAGGAATCTCTTCGAGCGGTGTTACCCCTGCCAAGGGGTTTTCGATATCATCTTCCAGAAACGATCGCGGATCGCGCATTTGTCCGAGAATCCACTTTTTGTTAAATTTGTTTTCGTTATAATCCTGAATGGTCTCCAGAATCTTGTCCTCGGTAATATTTTTATACATTACCCGTGGTTTACCGGGCCCTAATATTTCAACCAGGGGTTCAACTTCACAGAAACCGATACAGCCGGTTTGGCTGATATCGATACCGTTTCCATTGGGAAACTCCTGAATCGCCCTATCAAATGATGCCCTGGCCCCTGCTGCGATACCGCAAGAAGCCATTCCGATGTTTACTTTGACGGCTTCCGGATAATAGAGCCGCTTGCTGTATTCCTCACGGATTTGCTCTAGATCTTTTACTGACTGGATTTTCATGGCGCTGGCCTCTTAAATTTTATTCATACTGATCTAAAATTTTGTTCACTTGATCGTAAGAAATGTGACCATGCATGTCTTCATTGATTTTGATCACCGGTCCAAGGCTGCAACAACCGATACACCGCACCGTTTCTAAGGTAAAACGCTGGTCCTCGGTCGTTTCCCCGTCACAGAGGTTCAAGGCCCCCTCAATTTTTTCGCGAACTCTTTCCCCGCCTCTAACATGGCAGGCCGTACCGAGACAGATCGATATGATATTTCTGCCTCTGGGCTCAAGGCTGAACGTGCTGTAAAATGTCGCCACACCGTAAATCTGGCTGTAGGGTACGTCAAGTTTGGTGGAAAGATAAGCGAGGGCCGGCCGGGGTAGAAAGTTGTAACGCCGTTGTATCGCCTGAAGAATCATAATCAGATTTTCTTTGTCGTTATTAAATTCATTGGCGATGATATTATCAAGTTCCATATAATCGACTTCTATGGATGGAACACTTTCAAACTGAACGCTGTTAATCTGAGCTGCCTGACTCATATGCTCACCCTCCCTAATGAAACAAGATGAATTGGCATGAATTATGTTAAGCTTTAACCTGATTTTTGGGCATCGGTATGTTTACAACCGGACAGTTTTCAACGCAGTTCCCACAGCCCGTGCAGAGATCCATATCGATACTACGCGCCCGTTTTTTAACCTTTACTTTAAAGTTTCCGGCGGATCCCTCCACAGACTCCAGATCCGCGTATGTGATGACTTCAATATTCAGGTGCCGGCCGACCTCGACCAGTTTGGGAGAGATAATTCACATGGCACAATCATTGGTGGGGAAAGTTTTGTCCAGTTGAGCCATAACCCCGCCAATGGAAGGGGATTTTTCGACGAGATAGACATAATATCCCGAGTTGGCAAGATCCAGAGCAGATTGCATCCCGGCAATCCCTCCACCTAAAACCAGAACCGATCCGATTACATCTTTGGGCATCGTTCTATCCTCCTTGGAAAAAGAGCAATTTTAGGGCGATATGTTGAAAAGTAACGATTCCGTTACGTTAGATTGAACCAAAGAGTTTAACTATACAGTATTATGAGGTTTGTCAATAAATTTCTAAGGTTTGTTGGGGCATGCTAATGGAGATTTTTTTAAAAAGATATGCTCTTTTTAAATGGGAGTGCAAAGGGAAAGCCGGTTGCCATAATTGAATGGGTGGAAACAATACGAGATCGTCGTGGGGAGCAAATTTGAATTAATAAGAATCTCCCAACCAAAAGGGGGTTGGGAGATTCCTTTGGACTTAAGCGGCAAGACGGAAAGCTTTTTCAGTTGCGTTGCGGATTTCGTCAGGTGTAAACGGTTTGGCAAGGTAATCGACAGCCCCCAGCCGTGAGGTTTCCACTGCCGTCTCGATACTGGCATAACCGGTAATGATAATGACCATGGTGTCCGGTCTCCGGTCACGAATCGCTTTTAGAAGCTCCAGATCTTTAACTTCGGGAATTTTCAGGTCCAACAAAACAAGGGTGTAAGCGCTTTCTTCTATTTTCTCAAGTGCCTCGGTTTTGGTGAATGCCTGATCCACACCAAAACCTTTTTTGGAAAGTATTTTCCGGATATTATTGTTAACCGCGACTTCGTCATCAATCACCAGAATTCCCGCCGGAACGGTTTCTCTCGGAATCTCTATGACGTCTGCCAGACGTTCGGGCACTTTTGTCATCATCCGTGCAACGTTCTGCTTGAGTTCTTCATAGGGCATAAAAGCAACCCCTTCGTGATGCATGTTCAAAACATATTCAGGACCGGTTATTGAAACCGTTTCTTCGTAGTTAAACGGAGAATCGATGCCGATCAGTTTTTCACTGTCAAACCCTTTCCCTTTGGCAGCCTTTCTCTTTTTAGCCTTTAGCTGGGGACATTCTCCGGTCTTGTTCCCACCCTTACACGTCGCCCCGAGCTTTTTGAAAATATCACAGACCATATTCCCCAATGCACAGTAGTTTTCAAGGGTTTCCGGTGCTGCTTCCACCACCGGCATATCCGAAGGACCCAGCCTGTCCACAAAGTCCTCACCGGTATATTTTGCCACATCTTCTCTGTCAAAGGGGATATCCACATCAATGATCTCTCTTTCCTTCTCCGTTGTCACCGCTTCGGTTAAATCTCCGGACAGGGCCAGTCCAACCGTAGATCTCAACTCATCGGGAGTGAAAGGTTTGGAAAGATAGTCCAGAGCCCCGAGCCGTATGGCTTTAACCGCCGTATCTGTGGATGCATAGGCGGTCATCATTATCGCTTTGGTCAGGGGCCATTCCTTTTTAACCAGTTTCAGAAACTCAAGACCATTCATCTCGGGCATAACGATATCCGAAATAAGAAGCGAAAACGAATCTTTGGCCATTTTTTCCAGGGCCTCTTTGGCGCTGGTTGCCCGAATGACCTCGTAATCGTTTTTGGAAAGAATTTTTTCCACATTTTGGCAGATCTGTTTTTCATCATCGACCACCATAATTTTTGCTGCTGTTCCCATTTTTTCCTCCTTAAAATGAACTACATCTGTTATTTTTTATGTAAATTTATGTTTCATGGTATAACGCATCTTACCCGAAATCTATGCATGTTGCGTGCCAGAATAGGTCCTGAACGTCAACGGGCTGTTTTTGTTCAATATAAATCAAAGGAATGCTTGGGTCGAAACGGATGTGTATAAAAAAAATATACGCATCTTCGTTGGACATGAGATCAGGTTTGCGTGGGAAGTGAATTTGGAATTTATGTTGAGCGTCAAAAGAAAAACGATACAACCTATTGATAATATATATATAAATTATTCTTGCAAAGAAACTTCAAGGGGTGGAAGGAGGCCCTTTCAGGATGCTGCAATGAAAATATATGGCTTGTATAAAAAAAATATACACCGTATAAATATTGACGGTTTCGTAAAAAGTCTTTTGTGAGCGACATCGAGCAATTTTGGAGAAAGATTCATGACGCGTCTGGTGTTAAAAATTGCAAGCTGTTTGAGGGTGTTAGCCCGAGTTCTTGCAATTTAGCCAGGCGAGTCATGAATCCCAAAATTGCTTGCGGAGCAAGCAAAATCAGATTTTTTACGAGTTCATCAAATATTCGATGGTTCACGAATCTGCCCGGGGGTGTCGGGGAATTTTAATATGATGTTTTTTGATTAACGATTGAAAGTTGGTTCTTTGCAGCCCTACTTTTTCTGCTGCACGGGTGACGTTCCAATGGTTTTTCATCAACGCATTCATGACAAAATTCTTTTCAACTTTGGCAACCGCTTTCTGCCGGATCTCTTTTTTGATTCTTTTAAGTTCATCGTTGGTTGAAGGAATATGGTCGATGAGCTGTTCGATATCCGCGACGTCCCCCCCTATCGGAAGATCTTTGAGCGTAATTTGATCCCCCTCGCACAGTATGACGGCCCTTTCGATGACATTTCTCAATTGTCTGACGTTCCCCGGCCAATCATATTCCGTTAATTGCGTAACAGCCGTGTCCTCGAATCCGGAAATCCTTTTGCCAAAGCTTTGGTTGAACTGTTTTAAGAAATGGTAGGATATGGGTAAAATATCCGTTTTCCTCTCCCTGAGCGGAGGGACCATAATCGGATATACAAAAATTCGATAATAAAAGTCTTCTCTGAAGAAACCTTGGGCCACCATGTCTTTGAGGTCCTTATTGGTGGCAAAAATCAATCGGACATCCACTTTTTGATTCACCGTGCTTCCCAGGGGCAAAAATTCGCGGTTTTCCAAAAACCGAAGCAGTTTGCTTTGAACGTTGATACTGATGTTGCTGATTTCATCCAGGAATACGGTCCCGCCATCCGCCATCTTGAATATGCCTTCTTTGGAGTTATGCGCCCCGGTAAAAGCGCCCTTGGCGTGACCAAACAACTCGCTTTCCAGAAGGTTATCCGACAAGGTTCCACAATCTACCGCAAAAAACACCTTGTCTTTTCTGGAACTGTTGGCATGGACCGCCCTTGAAATCAATTCTTTTCCGGTTCCGCTTTCTCCGTAGACAAGGACCGTCGAATTGGTGGGGGCAACCTTTTGTACCATGGAAACAACCTTTTTTATTTTAGGACTGTCTCCGATGAGCTGATGGGAAAATGATTTGAGCTGGACTTTTTTCTGCATAAGCCGCCGGTTTTGAAGCAACGTCTCTCTTTCCACAAGAGACTGACGGACAACGGAACGCAATTCGTGGGGCGTAAACGGTTTTGGGAGATAGTCAAATGCCCCCATCTTCATCACTTCCACAGCCGAAGAGACACTGGCATAGCCGGTAATTACAACGACCATGGTTTCCGGATAGGTCTCTTTTAGACGCCGCAAAACCTCCATTCCCCCCAGTTTGCTCATTTTCAGATCAGTGACCACCACATCAAACGGTTCCGCTTCCAACATCTTCAGCGCATCATAACCATTAAGGGCGTACTTGACTTCATAGTCCATCTTGGTCAGTATTTTTACGCAATTCCTACAGATGGCCGGTTCATCATCGACGATGAGGATGCAGGGATCATGGATTGCCATCTTGTTTTCCTTGGTTTTGGGGAAGTCTTATGGTAATGGTTGATCCTTGGTTCTTTTCGCTTTTGACATCTATCGTCCCGCCGTGTTGACCGATAATGCCATGGGTAATGGCCAATCCAAGCCCGGTTCCGCTGTCCTTGGTGGTAAAAAAAGGTTCAAAAATTTTATCTGCATTCTCTTCGGGAATCCCCTTGCCGGTATCGCTTATGGCAATTTCAACAACTTTATCCTGTGGAACAAATTGCGTTGAAATCGTGATGGTCCCTCCAGAATCCGTTGCGTCTATGGCGTTGAGAATGAGATTGATCACCGCCTGTTGTATCTGATCTTTATCCATCAGCACCGTGGGCATGTCATCGGAAAGGTTCGGTACCAGGGTTAAATCATTGAATGTCGCCTGTTTTCGAGTCAATTTGATACATTCATCAACAATTTTGTTGATATGGTACTGCTTTTTGGCGGGTTTTGTCTGGCGAGCAAAATCGAGAAGACTGGTAACGATCTTGCGACAGCGGAGGGTTTCATTGGCGATGATTTCCAACTCCTCTTGAATGGGGTCGTCCGGGGCCATATCCTCCTGGATCAACATGGTGCTGGTTAGAATTGTGGTCAAAGGGTTATTGATTTCATGGGCCACACCGGCGGACAACCGGCCGATGGAGGCCAGTTTGTCCTGTTTCATCATTGCCTGCCGTGCATTGATATCAGCCGTAATATCCCGGGACAGCTCAATGGCGCCGATCACTTGGCCATTTTCAAACAGAGGATATGCAGAGATGGAATAATAGATATTGTTATTGTTCTTGTCTTTGTGGATATGGGTTTCCTTGGAAGATTTATGTGTCTTGAGGGTTTGCACAAGGGGGCATTGATGATTCTCACCGGAACAGGGTGTATTTTGCCGGTGGGTAATTTCATAGCAATACCGACCGATGACCTCTTCCTTCTCCAGTCCCAATTTTTTCAGCAGGGTTTCATTGATATCCAGAACCCGGTAGTCAGCACCAATGATCAGAATGTCTTCCTGAATAAGCTCATTGATGAGAATGTCATTCATGGCCCTGTTTCGGTGGTATTCCCTAATTTTTCTTCTCATGGCAATTTTTTCAAAGGCTCTTATCAGGGCCAATTCCAATGCATCATCGCTGATGGGTTTTGTGATAAAATCGGTGGCTTCAAATTTCAAACTTTTTATGGCCAGATCCAAATCCCCATGGCCGGTGAGCATGATGACCTCTGTTTCCGGTTTTTCGTGTTTAATTTTTCGAAGAAGCTGGATACCGTCAATACCGGGCATTTTAATGTCGGTGATGACCACCGGGATGTCGAAATTTTTGAAAATGTTCAGGGCATCCGCTCCATTTTCGGCGGTAAGAACTTTATAGCCGATATCAGACAAAGAAATATTCAGAACCTCACGGATATCCGGTTCATCATCCACCAGTAAAATTGTTTTTTCCATCATTCCACATCCTTTACAGGAAAAGTTATACTAAAACAGGTTTCTCCTTTGTCATTGGTCGCCGCTTTTATGTCTCCGCCGCAGTCTTTAATGATACCATAACTGATGGAAAGGCCGAGGCCGGTCCCTTTCCCGACTTCTTTTGTGGTGAAAAACGGCTCAAATATCTTGTCTGATTTATCTTCAGGAAGCCCTGCCCCTGTATCGGTGATTTCGACAACCACCGTTTTACCCGCGAGTTTGGTTTTGAGGGTGATCTTTTTGGTGTCCAAGGGCGGCTCGGAAGACGCCCATTTTTCCTCAATGGCGTCCCTGGCATTTAAAATAAGGTTGATAAAAACCTGTTCCAAGCGGCTGGGATCTGCCATGACCCGCGGGAGTGTTTTATCGATATCCCAGACCACCTCGATTCCCCTAGCTTTGAGTTGCTGGCTGAAAATTTCAAAAGCCCTCCCCAGCACTTCATTGACCTGAACCTTACCCAGAACCACATCTGATTTTCGGGCGAATTGTCTCATGTGATTGATTATTTTGGCCGAACGGTCAACATTGTGGTCGATCATCTCAAGCATGTTGTAAAGAAGATTCTTGTCGATGGGACTGTCTTGATCTAATTTTTTTATAAAGAAATTACTCGCCGTTTTAATGACCGAGAGCGGTTGATTCAATTCGTGGGCAATGCCGGTGGCCATTTCTCCCAGGGTTGCCATTTTACCGGCATGAATGAGTTGATGTTCGGCGTCAAGCCGTTTGGTAATATCGCTGGTGGTAACAAGCAGCACTTTTTGTCCCAAATACTCCGACGGTGAAATCCGAATGGCCACAAAAAGTGTCTTGCCGTCTTTATTGACATGTTTCGCTTGGTTTACATAAGCAGATGTCATTATTTTAAACGCATAATGGTCTCTTTCCTCATCGAGGAATAAATCCAGAAAGGATTTTTTTGCCATCTCATCCTTCGCGTATCCGTAAACATGGGTGACACTTTTATTACAGTCGAGTATTTCAAGGGTATTCACGTCCAGTACAAAGACGGCGTTGGGGATATTGTTGAAAATGGCGTAATATTTTTTCTCTGATTTCTCAAGCCGCTCTTCAAGTTGCTTCATTCGGGTGATGTCAAGGCAAACTTCCATGACAGCGACGATTTCGCCCTTTGCGTCCAAAATTGGCGACGTTCTGGCAAGCCAAAAGGTTCTCGTCCCGTCTTTACTCAAGCCGGTTTCTTCACCGTAATGGGACAGGCCGTCTTTGAATGTTTTTTCAACCGGGCAGATCTTACATTTTTCTTCGCGCTGTTTATAAACACAATAGCAAAAATCATTGGGATTGGGATTGAACGTCTCTGCAAACTCTTTATTGAAACCGATCAGCTTATAGTCTTTGTCCTGAATCGTAATCAGACAGGGTACAAGCTCGAACAGGTTCTGGTATTCATCCCTCTGTTTTTTCAACGCAGCCTGCTTTTCGGCAATTCGTGTGCCCATCTTGTTTATGGCCGCAAACAGTTGGCCCATTTCATCGTTCTGATCGATGCCGATATCGTTTGAATACTCCCCTTTGGCAATAAGATCGGCGGTGCTGATCAGCTTCTTAATGGGCTGATTCACAAATTTTAACACAAAGATGAAAATAATTGCGGAGGTGAACAGAAAGGCAAAAACAGCCAGAACGATGATACCGTTTTCGAGAAAAGATATTTCTTCATCTGTTTCTTTTAGGGAAACAACGACATCGAGGGCACCCAGTATTTTCTTCCCCTCGGGGTGCACATGACAGGAGTCCGACGAACAGCCGGTATTGTTGCGGATCGGACTGATAATCCCCAGGAGGCGGTGGCCTTGTGAAGAATGAAATATTCGTGCCTTCTGTCCCAGGCTGAGCTCAGACAGAGGGGGATCCGACCGGTGGCAGACATCACAGGCCTCTGCTTTTATGTTGGTGGTCACCTCGAGTTCCAAAGGCCGGTTTGAAAATTTTATCTGTCCTTTTTTATTGTAGATACGAACGGTGTCGATCTCTTTCTGTTTGCTGATGTTGTTGATGATATGGTTAATATCATCCCTGGAGTTGATCATCATCGCATAATGGGCGCCGAGGATAATGGTATTGCCCAATCGGTCGGTTCCCTCCATAATATCTTTCATGACCTTTTTCGTCTGATATTTAATGTTGAAGTAGGCCCATGTTGATATGCTAAGGAGTAAGGTCAGACCCACGGAAAGGATGAGTTTTGAGACCAGGTTAATACGAAGATGTTTGAACAATTTGAACATGGTTTAACGTTTGTTAACCCCTTTTCTGTTTCGGTCGATGGGAGTTATACGTTTAACTGCAAGCGCAACTTCCGCCCATTTGAAATTTTACAGGGTTCACATGGTCAAGATATTTATTATCATTACAATATGATTTTTTCAACAACTGGTCATGACTTTCCGGTAAAACGGTCTTTTTAAAGGATCCCTTGGCATAAAACCGGTTGTTTTTTCTTTAATGTTGCGAATTTTTTTGTTAGGTTCTATTATTTTAAAATCAGAATCGCGCTTAAACATTAATTTAGGGGGATTGCCATGGGACCAGGAGACTCCGACATCGGGGGCAAATTTAATACAACGTCGGGAAACGACCCGTATGACGAAGAATATTCACCCTTGAAAACGAAAAAAACGGGAAAGTTCAGATCCAATCTATTTAAAAAACCCGATGGAATCCCGCTGTCCAGATTCGGAATCGGATTTTTGATTCTGGCCATACTCTTGATTCTGCTGTTTTTCAGAAGCGGAAGTTCCACAGAAGAAAGCAGAATCCTGGCCTTAGAAAACCGGATGACGAAGCTTGAAGAAAGCATCGCCAAATTTGAAGCGATCGATGACAGAGTTGCCCAGATCTGGGAGCAGGCCCAAACTTTTGAACAATTCAAAGAGCGTTTCCAACGTTCCGAAGCATCTCTGATATTAAGAATGGATCATATGACCAAAAATATAGACAGCCTGAAAAAACAGATGGACAAATCCAGCGCCCGGAAGGCTATTCCTTCAACAACGACAACCGTATCCAAGAAAACCGATAAAAAGCGATTTCACACCGTTAAGCCTGGAGAAACATTGTATAAAATCGGTCGTCAGTATGGATTGACGGTGGAAAAAATGCGCCGCCTCAACAAACTGGCCGACGACGCCGTCATTCATCCCGGGCAAAAACTTTTGGTTAGCGTTAGCCCTTGAAAAACGAATCAATGCTTCGAGATCTTTAAAAGAGGAATCGGCGTCCCATTTCACGGGGCAGAAATTGGGAAAGAAGCTGCGTTTTGCAAAGGTCTCGCTTCACGGGGAAAGAGGGTCTGTATACATCGGCGAAACCGTTTTGAGTTTAAAGGGCGGATAAAATAAAGGCAGGGTCCTTTGACGCTGCCTTAAAAATTTAATGATTTGCAGTGGATCGTTTATAAACCAACCAGATACATCAGGGCACCAAGGAAATTTTCATGCCGTATTTCTAGTCGCCGAACACTTTGTTTTTATCAGAAATTTTATATCCCAATGCCAAAATAATCTTTCGCTGTGTCTCCATCCGGCAAGGCATTCCATTCTCAATCCGCGTAATGGTAATGGGGGATATGTTGGCCTTTCTGGCAAGTTCGGCCTTGCTCATCATAAGAGATTCTCTAATTTTTTTTAAGGTGTTTTTGCTCATTTGGCTGAATTTCACAGGAACATTCTTCATCAGAGTTATTTTTAACAATATCATAAGCTTGTAATTTATTAATGTCAAGCAAATTATATATAATTTATATATAATTCTGTCGAATTAGAATATATTGTATTTTATTAAAATAAGTTACAATATATTGTGCATCAGCAGGTCGATATGTCTTATAAATTCCGATTGTTCCTGTTAAATTTCTCCTTTGGGACCGCTGTCTATCCGGATATTCCCATCCGAATTATTAAACTTTAAACCCTGATCGGCCCATAATCGAGATGAATGCTAAAATCCGTTGAAATAGAACGTATCCCTATCTCCTTATGGTTGCCCTCTGTTGGGTGTTCTTCATGAAAATTCGGCGGGACCCTGGCGGGTGAGCCGTTCGGGTTAGAGGCGCTTACCCCGATCAAGCGTCCGATATTGAACCGCTTCGGAAACGTGGTCGACCTTTACGTCCGGCGATTCGTCGAGATCGGCGATGGTGCGGGCAATTTTCAGGATTCGGTTGTAGGCTCTTGCCGAAAGGCCGAGCTTGTCGATGGCAGTTTCAAGAAGTTCCGCAGAAGCATTGTCAATTTTGCAGTGTTTTTTAATATGCCGGTTGATCATCTGGGCGTTGCAGTAGATTTTCGTTCTTTTAAATCGTTGGAACTGGCGCGCTCGTGCAGCGGTAACACGCATCTTGATATCTTCCGATGATTCCGCATCGGACTCTCCGATCAGGTCTTTGTAGGCAACCGCCGGAACTTCAACGTGAATGTCGATCCGGTCCATCAAAGGACCGGATATCTTGGATCGGTATCGGTAAATCTGCGGATAGGTGCACCGGCACTCATGCTTAGGATCGGAAAAGTATCCGCAAGGGCAGGGATTCATTGCGGCCACCAGCATAAAACCCGAAGGATACGTGATGCTCAAAGCAGCCCGGGAAATGGTGACCATAAGATCCTCCAAAGGCTGTCGGAGAACTTCGAGCACATGCTTCTTAAATTCAGAAAGTTCATCTAAAAACAGAACGCCGTTATGTGCCAGACTGACTTCGCCGGGTCTTGGAATATGGCCGCCGCCGATTAAACCGGCATCCGATATGGTGTGATGGGGGGACCTAAAAGGCCTTTTGGTAATCAACGCCTCGTCTTTTGGAAGCATTCCGATGACACTGAATATTTTTGTGGTCTCGATGGCTTCTTCGAATGTCATCGGCGGAAGGATGGTGGGGAGACGTTTGGCCAGCATAGTCTTTCCTGAGCCGGGGGGACCGACCATGATGAGATTATGCCCCCCTGCAGCCGCCACTTCTAAAGATCGTTTTACGTGCTCTTGGCCCTGGACTTCGGAAAAATCGACATCAAAGTTTATTTTATGTTTAAATATGGATGAAAGATCTGTTTTTTCAGGTTTTATTTGAGAGAATCCGCGGAAAAAGCTGACAATTTGCGACAGTGATTTAACCGGCAGAACAATGATATCGTCCACAACCGACGCTTCGCGACGGTTGTCATAGGGAACGATGATTCCGGTGTAACGGGCACTTTTGGCGGCCAACGCCATGGGAAGAGAACCTTTCACAGGCTTAATACGACCGTCCAGAGAGAGCTCACCCAGGACAAGGTATTTGGAGATGATCTCCTGGGGTATGATCCGGGTTGCGGTGAGTATCCCCAACGCGATGGGCAGATCGAAACCGGTTCCTTCCTTTTTAATATGAGCCGGAGCGAGATTCACTGTGATTCTGTCATCGGGGAAGGTATAGCCCGAATTATTAATCGCAGACTTCACCCGTTCTTTGCTTTCTTTTACAGAAGCTTCCGGGAGCCCCACCGTCGTAAATGTGGGGAGTCCGGATGTAATATCAACTTCCACTTCCACCAGAAACGCATCAATTCCTATAACAGCGCTACTTAAAACCTTTGCCAGCACGATTCCCCCTTTTTTAAATTCCAGAAATTTTAGTGGCGCGCGTAAAAGTGATGTTTTTCAAAATTGTGAAGTTTTAGTCACATTAAAATTATTCTTGTAAAAAAAGAATAATCCATATTAAGGTTAACTTAAAAGTTTTACCTTGATTTTCGTTGTTAAGTATTTATTTTACAAACTCTTAGCAAAATATTCGTATCGATACAAATAAATCTTTAAATGTATAAAGTCTATATTCCATGTATTTTAAACAAAGAACGATTTCAGCGCCGGTGAGCTGCTCGGGTGTTGGTGTCCATTCGGGGAAAAAAGTGAACGTGACCATTAAGCCGGCACCGTCCAATCACGGTATTAAATTCATCCGAACAGACCTTCTGGACTGTCCGGAAATATCCGCACATTTTAATATGGTTGTGGATACGAGCCTGGCAACGGTTATCGGGTATGAGGGCTTTATTGTTTCAACAATAGAGCACCTTATGGCCAGTTTTGCCGGCCTTTCCATCGACAACGCCCTGGTGGAGATCGATGCCTATGAAATGCCCATAATGGACGGTAGCGCCGGTCCTTTTACGTCATTGATAAAATCAGCGGGAGTAGAGGATCAAGACGCGTCCAAATGTTTTTTTGTGGTCAAAGCACCCATCGAAATTAAACAAGACGGAAAAATGGTCGGTATATATCCACATCCGGGTTATAAGATAACCTGTACCATCGAATATGATCACCCCTTGATACAAAAGCAGTCCTATTCTGCAGACCTTTCGGATCATGTTTTCGAGCATGAAATAAGTCGCGCCAGAACGTTTGGTTTTGTGCATGAATACGAATATCTAAAACGTTACGGTCTGGCCCGTGGCGTTTCCCTGGAGAATGTCATCGCCATTGATACCGAGGATGTTCTCAATGATGGGGGGTTGCGGTATAAGGATGAGTTTGTGAGACATAAAATTCTCGATTGTATCGGCGATTTTTCACTTCTGGGGATGCCTATTTTAGGTCATGTGGTCGCCAGCAAATCCGGTCATGCCTTCAACCATGCTTTTCTTAAAAATTTCTTTGCCCAAAAAGAATCATGGGAAACCCTTATAATCAGCGATCCAAACGAATTGCCTCCCGTTCAATCAAAATCACTTGCCATTTAAGAAGGTATCCGCTATTAATCAAATTTAGTATCCTTTGGAGATAATTGCTAAAATTTCGCTCTTTAATCCAAGGTCCCGGGAACCTGCACATCGGGGAAAAAATTTGAGTCGAGTGAAAGCCCGATTCGGCATTGCACGTTATCGGGTATTGAATTGGGAATATTAATGGCCGCTCTTATATCTGTTACGCAAAGAAATACAAAATTATAACCATGTCATTTATGAGCCGAAAAACCCTCGCCCTGCTCTTCCTTATCCTTTTTTTCGTTCAGAATTTGGCCGTTGCCCAAGAGGCAAGGTTGACAGACATCATCGTCACAAACACACAGGATGATCTTCTTGTTTATCTGAATGTCGAAGGGGCCTTTAGAGAAAAAATGAAAAAGGCCATCTTAAGTGGTGTTCCCACGCGCTTTTCATTTTTTGTGAGTCTTTATCGCGTCCGGACTCTATGGTTCGACGAAAAGATAACCGAAATCATGGTTACAAATACCGTTAAATACGACAATCTTAAAGAAGAGTTTACCATAAAACGCTCCTGGGAAAAAAGCGGAACACGGGTTTCAAAATCTTTCGATGAGGCCAAGAAATTAATCACTGAAATCGACGGTCTGAAAATTGTCCCCCTCAAACAGCTTGAAAAAGATCAACGGTATCAATTGCGAACCAAAGCCGAACTCAGCAAAGTAACCCTTCCTTATTATTTACATTATGTCCTCTTTTTTGTTTCTCTTTGGGACTTTGAAACTGATTGGTATACTACAGATTTTACCTACTAAAACAATCGGTCATTATGAGTAACAACAGATATAAAAAGTCAGCATCCTATATCTCGGAAGAAGAGCAGAACCGGCGAAAGCGTGAAGTCATTATCATTGTTGTCGTCATTGCTGTCATTGCGCTTCTCACGTTTGCCGAGAACCGCATCATGCACTTTGGCGCCGGCATTCCCGTTTCCAATACCATCCTGATGTTTATTCTCATAAACATCAATCTACTCTTGCTCATTTTGTTGATCTTTCTTGTCTTCAGGAATCTGGTTAAGCTGCTTTACGACAGAAAACGAAAAGTGATGGGGGCAAAGCTTCGAACAAGACTGGTTGTGGCCTTTATTGCGCTGTCATTGTTGCCGACCATTGTTCTTTTTTTCTTTTCCATAAATTTTATTACCACCAGCATTGAATTCTGGTTTAACGTTCCTGTAGAGCAGGCCCTTGAGAATTCATTGCGTGTGGGACGAAGTTTATATTGGCATGCTGAAGAGACCAGCAGCTTCTTTATGGAAAGAATGTCGTATCAGGTAGAAGCGAAGAATCTTTTAGATCCAAAAAACAGAAAAGCCCTATTCCGCTATATACAAATCGTCCAGCGTGAGTTTAATTTAAATGCGGTAGAAATCTATACAGCGGATGCGGAGCGTCTGACATTTGCCCTTGCCCCGGGATTGGAAGACAAGCCTTTTGGAGTGATTTCCCCTGACGATCTCAAAAAAAATATACCGCTGAACAGTGTCAATACCGTTTCCGAAAGGATATCCTCGGGCGAGCTCATCAGAACCATCGGGACCATCCCCTTTGGCGTATCCTCCGGGGATGCGAAGGCCTTTGTGGCCCTGGCCAATCTCATGCCACCGGATCTCGCAGAAAACATGGCATCCATTTCAAGGGGTTATGAAGAATACCAGCAGATAAAACTTCTTAAAAAACCGATTCAGATTACCTACTACATAACCCTCTCCATTGTGGCACTTTTGGTGGTATTCTGTGCGGTATGGTTCGGCTTCTATCTTGCCAAAACAATTACCATCCCCATCAGGGAGCTTGCTGAAGGGACCCGCAAGGTGGCCGAAGGAGATTTGAGTTTCAGCATCGGGATGGTGGCGGATGATGAGATCGGAAGTCTCGTCAACTCTTTTAACAAAATGACCAAAGATTTGCGGATCGGCAGGGATCAACTCGAGCTTTCCGCCCGTCTGCTTCGAGACCAGAACGTTGAGATTGAAAAAAGGCGTCAATACATGGAGATCGTACTGAAGAACGTATCCGCCGGTGTTATAACACTGGACGCCGGTGGTTTCATTTCTACCATGAACAAGTCGGCTGAAAAGATGCTGAATCTCAAATCTGAAGAAATTATCAAGAAAAGTTATAAAAAAATTCTTAGCGGAGAGATGCTGGATCTGGCTGAGGAAGTTATGGAGCAGCTGAAAACGTCACGAAACGATGCGGTTAGATTGCCGTTAAAACTTGCCATAGACGGACGTCCCATGAGTTTTTTGATGCATATAAACGCCCTAAAAGACGACATTGGACAGCATATGGGTATCGTGATGGTGTTCGATGACCTGACGGAGCTTGAAAAGGCTCAGCGTATGGCCGCATGGCGCGAAGTTGCCAGAAGGATCGCCCATGAAGTAAAGAATCCATTAACCCCCATATCCCTTTCAGCCCAGCGCCTTAAACGAAAGTATTCGGATCAGATCAAACAGCCGGTTTTTGACGAGTGCACCCAGACCATTACGGATCATGTGGAACTCATACGGAATCTCGTGGACGAATTCTCTTCGTTTGCAAGATTCCCCACGGCAAATCCAAAACCCGGTGATTTACCGCCCATCATCGAAGAGACACTGGCATTATACAAGGAGGGGCATAAGAGTATCAATTTTAATTTCAACATTACAGAAGAGATTCCTCGCCTTAACCTTGACCGCCAGCAAATAAAGCAGGCGATGATCAATCTCGTGGACAATGCTATTGCTTCCATAAGGAATGAAGGCAATATTTTAATAACACTCACCCATGATCCAATTCTGAAAATCGTTCGATTAGAAGTAGCTGACGATGGCGTGGGCATTTCCGATATTGATAAAACGCGCCTTTTTGAGCCATATTTTTCAACGAAAAAAGCCGGGATGGGTTTAGGACTTACCATCGTAAGCAGTATTATTACGGATCATAACGGAATGATACGTGTTCAGGACAACAAGCCCAAGGGCGCCAAGTTTGTTGTCGATTTGCCGGTGAATTAACAATCAAGGAGCTAAAAATATGTTTCCTTCTATTTTAATTGTAGATGACGAGCCTTCCATATTGAAGTCTTTAGGCGGGCTCCTTTCAGATGAAGGGTTTGGGGTCGCAACGGCCGCCAATGGGTATGAGGCGTTGAAAATCGTTGCTACCGAATCGCCGGATCTCGTGTTGCTCGATATTTGGATGCCGGGTATCGATGGTATTGAAACATTAAAGGAGATAAAGAAGGACAATCCGCACATACAGGTTATCATCATATCCGGACACGGAAACATCGAAACTGCTGTAAAAGCCACAAAACTGGGGGCATTCGACTTGATCGAAAAACCCCTCTCCATCGATAAGGTCATTGTGTCGATCAATAACGCATTGAATTTCAGACGGCTGGAGGAAGAAAACAGATATCTGCGGAAAAAGACTTTAGAAAAAAACTCCATTACCGGAAACAGCCCCCCCATTGTCGCATTGAAAAAACAGATCGCCGTTTCAGCGCCGACAGAGGCATGGATTTTGATCACCGGGGAGAATGGAACCGGCAAGGAACTGGCTGCACGAACCATACACCAGCTCAGCTCCAGAGCAGAGCATCCCCTCATCGATGTTCACTGTGCCGCAATTCCTGAAGAACTCATTGAAAGTGAATTGTTCGGTCAAGAAAAAGGCGCGTTTTCCAGCGCTTTGGCCAAAAAAATCGGCAAATTCGAGCTGGCCAATAAAGGCACGATTTTTTTTGACGAGATCGGTGACATGAGTCTAAAAACTCAGTCAAAGATTCTTCGGGTTCTACAGGAACAGCAGTTTCAGCGGGTCGGGGGCAGCAGAACATTGAGTGTCAATGTTCGGGTCATTGCATCCACCAATAAAGATCTTGAAAAAGAGATCGAAAAGGGAACATTCAGAGAAGATATTTACTACCGGCTGAATGTGATCCCCATAGAGGTGCCGCCGTTAAGGAATCGTTTTGAGGATATTCCCCAGTTGGTGGAAATATTTTTAAATGAATGTGCCCAGCAGAATCGAAGTAAAAAGAAGGAAATCACCCGGGAAGCGATTGATCTGTTATGCAAATATTCATGGCCTGGAAACGTCAGGGAGTTGAAAAATTTGATTGAGCGTCTGGCCATTATGGTTGGCAAAGAAGTTATCGATAAAACAGAAATCCCTGCGCCCTACAACCCCAATTCAAGGGACGAAAAAACATCCATCGAAGCACAGCTTTTTTTGAGCGATTCTTTAAAAGACGCCAAAATGATTTTTGAAAGAGAATTTATTCAAAGAAAGCTTATGCAGAACCATAACAATATCAACAAAACCGCTAAGTCAATGGGGGTTGAGAAGAATTATTTGAATAAACGGATCAACACCCTCAAACTATCCGCAAAACAGGAGACCAAAGACTGAACCTACGAAAGAGATATGGGATTGAGAATCATCGCGGGGGAATTTAAAGGAAAGAAGCTGTACTCGGTTCGAGGTAAAACCATCCGGCCCACGGCAGACCGAACGCGAGAATCGATGTTTAATATCCTTTCCCATCAAGTTCCAGGGGCGATTGTTCTGGACCTGTTTGCCGGAACAGGTGCTTTGGGTATCGAGGCCCTGAGCCGTGGCGCTGAATCCTCGGTGTTTGTGGATAACAGCAGAGAATCTTTATCGGTGATACGGCGCAATGTCGAATCGTGTGCCCTCGATGACCGGGCCAACATTATTAAATGGAACATCGAAAAGAATTTAAATTGCTTAAAAGCGGTGAAAACCGGCTTTGATCTTGTGTTTATAGATCCCCCTTACCACCGGAATTTGCTGAAACCGACCCTCTTCAATATAGATCAAAGCAACTCTTTGAAAAACGGGACCTGCATCGTTGTCGAACACGCTTCTTTGGAACCTATTCCCACAGATCTTTTGGCATTTGAGCTTACCGATCAGAGACGATACGGGAAAACCCTTGTTTCATTCTTAAATTATGTGATATGAGAATATTTTTTAAAAATTGCCGTACTGACAACATTTAGTTGGGACTAAACAGACAGCCCCCGACAGACACCTCCGTACCATCGGGGCGACAGCTCAGACCAGAGAAGGAAGATAATCGATGCAAAGAATTGCCATATATCCGGGGTCCTTCGATCCTGTTACCAACGGTCATGTTGATATTGCGCAAAGAGGACTCAGACTCTTTGACAAAATTATTGTCGCTATCTTGGAGAACCCGGTAAAAAATTTTCTCTTCACCGTCGAAGAACGGATGGAGATGCTGAAGTCAAGCTTTGAAGAATATCCCAACATTGAAGTGGAAACCTTTGACGGGCTCCTTGTGGATTATGCCGCCAAGAAAGATTCCATTGCCATACTCCGGGGGATGCGCGCTGTGTCTGATTTTGAATATGAATTCCAGCTGGCGCTCATGAACCGGAAGCTGAACAGAGATGTTCAGACCGTCTTTTTGATGACAAGCCTGCGATGGATCTTCACCAGCTCGTCAATCATAAAAGAGGCGGCACGGTTTGGCGGCGATATAAAAGGGATGGTGCCCCCCATTGTCAACGAGAAATTGAAGGAAAAATTCAAACGGTCAAGATAGACACATCACTCAAAAAAAACCTCCGTGTCCGGCAACTCGATTTCCTTTGGGAAATTATCAAAGGGAAAGGGTTTTTCATTTTCATTCAACGAAACATACCGGAGAACCCGGTACCCATAAGCAGACACCTTGTTTGAAAAATTTCTGACTGGATCGTTGTAAGTTTTTGAAATGAGCAAGTAAACATATTGAAATATAACAGAAACCTGAATGATAATTTTAATAATCTCAAATACAATCAGAAACAGGATGGTATAAAGCAAACGAACGGCTATCTTTTTACGTGAAAATGGCTTGGAATTCATCGATTCTCCTCTCTAAACGGGCAGCAAAAAGTTTGATCAAGAACTTAAGTTTGATGAACTCGTAAAAAGTCTAATTTTGCTCGATGTTCCTCACAAAAGACTTTTTACGAAACCGTCAAGTTTCGTAACATCATTTTATAGCAGAGCCACCTAAAGCATTCATTTCGCATCCCGCTTTCAGCAGATTCCCTTCATGGGTCCACACCCCATTTGAACCCTTTTAAAGCGTTCAACAGGTCATTGAGATGATGTTGTCACAGATTTTCATCAAATCTTCCGTCCGGTTTTTTTCTCGTCGAGTGAGTTCGGAATCGGTGAATGTACTGCCGTAATAGGCGTTGATGATCTGTGTGGACGCGGTGTCGAGGATCTCTACAAATCGCTGAAAATGACCGGCCTGAAGGTAGAGGGTCGCGTCGTTGACAAACAGTATCCCTTTTTTTTTCTGATATAATTTTACGAAGAGTTTTTCAATGGCCGTTGAATTATTTTCCGCCAGCTGCCGGATATGGTTTTCGTTTCTGCCGGTAAGGCGGGGCGCTGAGATGGATGTCGTTAAATAGACGACCGGTTCATCCAAAGGCGGTTCCATTTTCCCGCCGACGCCGCCGACGGAATCCGGGGCAAGATCGAGTATTGCGATATTTTTCCCATACCCTGCCCTTAAGAAGCCTTGCAGTATCTTTTGCGTTCGGCCGGTCTTACCGGAGTTGGCGTCTCCCACAATGAGGGTTCGCCGGTCTATATATTCTTCGATGGCGTCCATTATTTCCTGTTCATTGAAATGGGTCCGGTGTCGATCCATATAAGATTCTGCTCATCCGCTCCAGATCCCGGTTTTGGCCAAAATGAAGCGCACTGCCAGCAAGGTGGTGATCGACAGAGCCCCAGCGCCGATGAGATTAAGGAGCCATCCGTTGCGATGGCCTTTGGCCCATTGCTTCTGGTTGAGCAAAAAAAGCAGGATAAATACCACCAAAGGCGTACCGCAGAGACCCAGGGCCAGCATGACCACCAGCAATATCAAGAAACTGCCCTTTACCAACGGTCCCACAAGACTTATCAAACATCCCAAAAAAACAACACTCTTGAACCGGGGACCCCGGACGCTGATGGTCCATTTCATTTTGTCAGCAATGAAATAACCGGCAGCCAGATAGGTGGGCATGATGGTGGAGAATACGGCTGCCCAGAAACCGGCCAGAAAGATACCATGGGCATAAACCCCCAACACCGGTTTGAGTGGTCGGGCCAGATCAAAGGCTGTTTTAACTTCGATTCCCTGGGGATGAAGAACCGACGCCGCCGCCACAAATAGGGTGACACTGTAAATACCGAAGGCCAAGAACATGGACAGGAAGGTGTCCGTCCAAGCCAGCCCCATCTCCTCGGGTCCCCAGTTTCGGGCGTTTACGTTATAGGTATGCATGGCGATGATGGTCACGTGAACGGCACCCCCCATAATTCCGGCCATCATCAGCGCGCCTTGGGAACCGGGGGTAAACGTGGGAACCAGCCCTCTGGCCATCCCGCTCAGATCGGGCCTTATCTTGATCACGGTGACGACAAAGCAGACCACCACCATGGATACCAGGATCTTGCAGACCCTTTCCACCCAACGGTACCCGCCGATGCCCACCAGGAAAAAAATCAGAACCACATAGAACAGAGACCACCAGGGCGTAAGCACCCCCGTGACAAGGCCGGTGGTTTCCACAAGGGCCTTCATCAACACCGCGGCCGCCAGCCAGGTCGCCAACAGCGCATCGATCATCAAGGTCCAGGCCCATACGTTACCCCAGCGCTCCTCCACCAGGGCGATAATCCCTTTCCCGCCGATGAGCCCCACTTTGGCTGCCATGAATTGTACCACAAAGGCCAAAAGAGCGCTTAATACCACCACCCATAACAACTGATACCCGTAATGGGCGCCGGCAATGGAGACACTGGCCATGGTGGCCGGCCCACAGGCCACCGCGCTGATAACCCAAGCCGGCCCCATCTGCCGGAAAAATCGGCCAAAGACGGCGGGCGCACGATGATCTGAGTTCCTTGGGGATTGCATGTGGAAACCTCTTATAAAAAAACCCGGTGAACGCTCATCCAGTGTTTAATCCGGCTTTCTCATATAAATCAAAAAAATGATGGGTGGGACCATGGCCGTGCCCGATGGACAACGAATGTTCGATGGCACCGGTGATATAGGCCTTGGAAAGGGTTACGGCTTCAAAAAAACTTTTTCCCAATGCCATGTTGGCGGCAATGGCCGAAGAAAATGTGCATCCCGTGCCATGGGTATTCTTGGTTTTCACCCAGTGACTTTTCAGCGCCTTGAATTCCAGACCGTCGGAGAGGATGTCCGTAGCGCGGTCTTCTTTAAGGTGCCCTCCTTTGACCACCACTTTTTTGGCGCCCAAACTCAGGATGTCAAGGGCTGCCTGTTTCATATCCTCCACAGTGGCAATTTTTCTGCCGACGAGGGCTTCAGTTTCGTAGATGTTGGGCGTGACGACTTCCGCCAACGGAAAAAGATAGTGTGTCAAAGCATCCTGGGCATCTTGATTGAGCAAACGATACCCGCTTTTGGAAATCATCACCGGATCGAGAACGATCGGCGGCGATTCTACAGCTGTCAGTGCCGTTGCAATGGTCTGGATCAGCTCGATACTTGACACCATTCCGATTTTCACGGCATGGATTTTTACGTCATCAAACAGGCAAATAATCTGATCGTGCACGATCTTTGGCAGTATCTCCTGAATGTCATACACTTTCTGGGTATTCTGAACGGTTACAGCGGTGATGGCGCTCATACCGAAAACACCATGTGCTTGAAATGTTTTTAGATCCGCCTGGATTCCGGCACCGCCCGAAGCGTCGGAACCCGCAATGGTAAGGGCGACTCGCATGAAAAACCTCCTGACCCGGGTAGATCGCCATTGGGTCAATTTATTGAGAAATTACGAAATTCGCAGGGAATTGAAAACCGATGAAAAAATGGCGGAGTAGAAAAACGTGATGGAACTGCTCTCCGATTTCCCTACGACAGTGCGAACTGTATCAGGTTCAAAGGGTATGCTCTCAGTTCTGCGATAAAATCAGAACACCCCTATCCGGATTTTGATCATCCCCTATCAGGATGAAAAAAAATTAGCAAGTTTTTTGTTATCCACCCACCGGTTACCTGTTTGACAAACAGAGATACTCGTGTTAGCAATCAGGCATTGAGTCACTGGGGGAGCCGAATGCACATCGGCTGAGAGGAGGCGGTAGGCCTCGACCCCTGGAACCTGATCCGGATCATGCCGGCGTAGGGAAGTTGATAAAAACACATCTTTATTTTTCCTTCCTTTCCCCGGCTTCGATCCATGCGGAAATAATTCCATTTTTTAAACAATCTGTATATTGCACCATGAATAACAGCACCAAAACCTTTGCCGGGCAGGGAAAACGTCCATCTGCACCGAGCGTTATTCTGGAAAATGTATCTTTTTCATATCCCGGCGAACCGATCTTTCGCGATTTGGATTTTACCGTGAAGGGCGGCCAGTGGACGTGCCTCATCGGTCCCAGTGGTTGTGGGAAATCTACCTTGCTCCGATTGATTTCCGGGACCCTTCGTGAGAACTTTTCCGGCAAAATTCACTTCAGCGACGGGAACAGCCACACTGGACGTACCGCCTGGATGGCCCAAAAAGATTTGCTGCTCCCCTGGTTGAGCGTCCTGGATAATGTCTGCCTGGGGTCACGTTTGCGGGACGAAATGTCCCATGAGAAACGGCAAAAAGCGATCTCACTGCTGGAAGATGCCGGCCTGGGCGAATATCGAGATTCACTCCCTTCAGCGCTCTCGGGTGGCATGCGCCAACGGGTGGCACTTTTACGGACGCTCATGGAAGAACGTCCGGTTATCCTGATGGACGAACCGTTTTCAGCACTCGATGCCTTAACAAGACTCAAACTTCAGGACCTTGCAGCCCGCCTGGTTGAAGGTGCGACCGTTTTAATGGTGACCCATGATCCTTTGGAGGCATTGCGTCTTGGGCACAGGATATACGTGATGACCCACCGGCCGGCAACGTTGAGCAAGGTCCTGATTCCCCCCGGGTCCCCGCCCCGGGAACCCGGTGATCCTGCCATTGTATCCTTACAGGCGAAATTGCTCCACCGGCTTGTGGGAAAGGACAACCCATGAGAATCATACGTCTTATTTCCATCGCCGTTGGATTGGTCCTGGTATGGCAGACCATTGTCCTTTTGACCCATGTCCCCCCCTATATTCTGCCGGGACCCCTAAATGTCGCCAAAGCCGCGTTGACCCATTCAGAGCCCTTGTTCGATCATGCCATGACAACGTTGCTTGAAATTGTTGCCGGCTTACTCCTCGGAACATTATTGGGGACCCTAAGCGCCCTGTCCATGATTGCGTCCTTTTCTCTCAAAAGATGGCTCTTCCCCGTACTGGTCATCAGTCAGGCGATCCCTGTATTTGCCCTTGCGCCCCTATTGGTCCTCTGGTTCGGATACGGCATGAGCTCAAAGATTGCCATGGCTGTCCTGATAATTTTCTTTCCGGTCACGGCAGCGTTCTATGACGGATTGCGCAGTACAGAACCCGAATGGCTGGAACTTGCCCGGGTCATGAACGCAAAGCCCCTTGCGATAATTCGGCAGATTCGGATTCCTTCGGCACTGCCTGCATTCACTTCAGGCCTCCGGGTGGCCACCGCGGTCGCCCCCATCGGCGCCGTTGTCGGGGAATGGGTCGGGTCCAGCAGGGGCCTCGGTTTTTATATGCTCCACGCCAATGCGCGCATGCAAATCGATATCATGTTCGCAGCACTTGTGGTCCTCGGGGTCCTGTCCCTGGCCATCTACTTTTCAGTGGACTGGGCAATGATAAAAATCGTTTATTGGCAGAAAGAAGAAACAGAATAAGAGGGGACGAAATATGAAACGAATATCCTTAACATTGTTTTTCATCCTAATGGTCCTGTGGGGAGGGTTCTCCACGGATATTCATGCCTCGGACAACGTCACGGTGGTGCTCGACTGGTTCATAAATCCGGACCATGGACCACTTTTTGTGGCGTTGGAAAAAGGATTCTTCAACCAGCGGGGACTGGAGGTCGAATTTCAGGTTCCTTCCAACCCAAATGATCCGCCGAAACTGGTTTCAGCCAAAAAGGCCGACATTGCCGTATCTTATCAGCCCCAGCATTATCTTCATGTGGATCAGGGCCTGCCGGTAGTTCGAATCGCCACGTTAATCGCAACCCCACTGAATACATTGGTCGTTCTGGCAGACAGTGATATCAAATCGATTTCCGGCCTTAAAGGTAAAACCGTCGGTTATTCAATCGGTGGTTTTGAAACCGTTATTCTAAAGGCCATGCTCAACACCCAAGGGCTGAGTCTGGATGACATCAAACTGGTGAATGTTAATTTCTCCCTGTCCCCGTCCCTGTTTTCCGGAGCAACGGACGCCGTCATCGGCGCCTTCCGAAATTTTGAATTGAATCAGATGGATATCGAAGGACGCCCCGGCCGGGCCTTTTTTGTGGAGGAATATGGGATTCCCCCCTATGACGAGCTCATACTCGTTGCCCACAACGATAATCTCAAAAACCCAAAATTGAGAAAATTCATTGATGCAATGGAAGCAGGTGTTCGGTTTCTGGTCAATCATCCGGAAGAAAGCTGGACGTTATTTGTTCGGGGACGAAAGGATCTGGATAATAAGCTCAATCGTTTGGCATGGCGGGATACCCTTCCGCGTTTTGCTCTTCGCCCGGGGGCGCTGGATCACGCCCGTTATGAGCGCTTTGCAAAATTTCTAAAAACCCAGGGCTTGATTCACCGAATACCGCCACTCGACAGTTATGCCATCGAATTAAAATAAGGAAATAAAGATGACGTTGCCGAACGATTTGTGGCCGGCGAACCAGGACCTTTCCCAGGCCGCTTTTAACAGTGTCAGCTTATTGTTTCCTAATTTTTTTGTCGCTTTTTTCTGAATATTTTTCCAGACGTTTGAAACGGTTCATGGCTGATTTTGCAAACCGGCCAATGACTCGGGGCAAGTCGGAATGGTTCCATACGGAAGTGAACGCATCTTGAGAAAAAAGACGCTTGTTCATTTTGTAATGGGGCTCATGGTCCAAAATAAGGGTGACGTCTTCACGGCCAAAATCGATGTTACCTTCAAAAACATTTTTACATAATTCCATGATGGTGTGGACGAAAAAATTTAACACATCCTCGGTGGACTCCGCCAAGTTCAGTTTTTTCCTGAAGTCCGGAAGGACTTCATTCTCGTACTTGGTAAAGGAAATCTGTTGAACCATGCCGTCCTCCTTTTTATATTTGGAGTGAAAGAGATTTTTGGGTTGATGGGATTAGATTTGGCTTCGTGCATGATAGGGTCGTTAAATTTCCAGGCGGAGGTAGATAATCATTTATAACGTGTTGGCATTTAACCCAAAACGAAAACTATTGTCCTCATTTCTTGGTCCTTTTAAAATACCACAAAGCAATCATTTTATCAACATTATTTATTTCAATATAAAAATACCCAAACCTCAAAATGAAGATCCCCGCAGCCCCGTTGGCGGGATTTCCGTTTCACTCCGACAAGCTGCAGGGTATTCAGACGAAGGCGAACAAACAACAACATACCATGAGGCGGACTTTGGGCACTTCATTGTTCGTGGCCTTTAAGCATATGCCTTTTTAGACATCCCACCGATTTAAACACCCCACCGAGGGATAACTGTCTTTAGTTTTTGAACTGGTACCCCAATAGGAAGAGAAATTTCGTGTCCTCCTCGGTTTTTGCATCCGCCGAAGGCTGATTGTCCCAGTCGTAGTTATATTGTAGGGTTGCTGTAAGTCCTTTATAGATAGGGAATCTCAATCCCGTACGGGTCTTGACAAACCAATCACTTGCATTTTCAAGACTTACGTATCCGGTTTGAACGTGAAAAAGCTGAAGGAATTCCTCGAAAAAATACTGATCATAATTGACGGACCAGCTCCCGGCAGGATAGTCATTGTCTTCGGCCACATCAAAGTTCTCGTCGACCATGGCGAGCCCGGCGGATACGGAAAGGTTCAGCAGAGGTGTTTCGAATATCTGGTACCCTCCCCCGACACCCAGAGTCGACCTAAGATTCAGGTCTTTGAACTTATCATGTTCCATAAGCGTGTTGGCATATAAATACCATTTTTCGTCCAAGAAATGGCTGTAATTTCCATAGGCGAGCCAGTTCTCAGTGGTTGTTTCACCCTCCGCCCTCTCATTGGCCAACTCACCGCCCAGGGTATACCGGTTCTTTTTCGTACGGGCGACAAATTCACCGTCAAAATAATAGTTGTCTTTGATGGTATTGCCTCTCTGGTTGACCATACTCGCATTGACCCGGGTGGCGATCTTCACAGGTTTGACAGGTTTGGGATTAATCGCCTTCACATCCGCCAGGCTGAAAGAAGCCGGTGATTCGAGCTTGCCGGTATCCAATTTCATTTTTCCGGACTCGATGGGCGCCGTGTTTCCTTCAAGAGCCGTTTCATCGTTGAGCACGACTTTCACGGGATCATCCGCCATTACGCTGGCCACCTCCTTCCAAGCGATGGCGATTTCCCCGGCATAGGTGGTTTTCAGAACCAGCTTTTCTTCTTCCATCCTGACCACCTGGCCGGTGAGTTTGTCCCCGTTTGTTAACCGGACCTCATCGGCAAGACTATTTCCAGCCATAAGAAAACCGACCGTGAGCAGGATAAACAAAGGGATTAAGTTTATTTTCATTTCAAACCTCCTTCTGATAGACGCGTTTTCAAGATAAACTTCTGGATTGTTTTTAATAAGAAATTACTTTTGGAAGATAGAATATTCGAAATATCTACATCTTGCACAAGGACCGGATGAATGTCAACATGTTGGATCATTCGGAATGTATGGATATGGATGCCCTGGATGCGTGGAATTAAAGATCAGCCAAAAGCGCATCAAATTTGACGCCGATTCCCCTTGAATCTACCCGAACGATTTTTCCCGCAATTTTGATCGGAACTTCCCCGTTGGTAACAGAAAAGGTCATGGAAAGGCTTTGTCCGACAAAGAAAGGAAGTTGGGTGTCCAGCCTCAGTCCGCCGGCACTTAAATTTTGAATAAAATCCGTAAAAGCGCATTGGTTGCCTGAACAATCCACATGAATAAAGGTAGATTTTCTTGGATGTTTCCGTCGCTCTTGGTATTTGGGCCGCCATCGTACCTCCAATTTTTCCAGGAGGCCTCGCGTCTCTGATTCGGGCATATTAAAGATTAATTCAAACAAACGGCCCCGGACTTCGGTGATGCTTATTTTTTCGTCGGTCACTGTCATCGGCTTTTTTTCTTATTTTTTAAAAAAGATTGAAGGTCCCTGTCATAACTCTCTAAAGGAAGGATATCATCCATCCGTTCAAAGACATCTCATCGACCATACGCCGGATTTTCGCCCTGCCTTCACCCAATCAAGATAATTCCATCAAAAAAGGGGCTGCTGATTAAGCCAACCCCTTATGATCATTGGTGGAGCTGAGGGGGCTCGAACCCCTGACCTCATGACTGCCAGTCATGCGCTCTCCCAGCTGAGCTACAGCCCCATATGGAAACTGAGAATTAACAAAAGGTGATATGGGTGTCAATAATTATTTTGGGCGGAAATTTACGACGAGAAGGTATTGACAAAAGTCACGATGAAAAATAGTATAGGTGTTTTACAAATTACAACTTACTGAACATACAAGAATTTAACTTAGATGAACGTCAACGCTATTAAAACGATCTATAAAAATTAAATATTATGTAAGGTAAAACAATGGATCCGAAAAACTTTATGGGAATCCCCAAAAATTTTACCTCTCCGGCCAAAGAAAACGGGGCCTTTCGGGAGTTTGATGCCACGGAGCTTTTCTGTCCAAAGTGCAAGGGCCCGGTCCCGGTTCGCAAACGCCTTCTGCTGGTGCTGCCAGAAGGCGATAAATATGAATATCTGTGCGGGTTCTGCGCCGAGTCTGTTGGATATAAGATCGATCGGCACTTGAAACCCCCAACGGTCATTATCTAAACCGAACACAACACTTAGGTAAAAAGGAATTTTATGCTCAGGTTAATGCGGGAACAAGCGGGCAGCTGGCTAATTAAAGTACTTTTAGGTGCAATCGTTATCGTGTTTGTATTCTGGGGTGTCGGAAGTTTCAGGTCACAAAGAGGCGACCGGATTGCCACCGTCAACGGTGACCCGATTAACCTGGACGAATATAGAAAGACCTTCGATAATCTTATTGATCAGTTGCGCAGAAGATTCGGGAACAGCCTGGATGAAGATATGATCAAGAATCTTCAGGTAAAAAAACAGGCCTTAAATCAGCTGATCAACAACACCCTGTTGCTACAGGAAGCCGAAAGGCTTAAAATTCGAGTTTCCGACACAGAGCTTGCCACCGCAATTTCGGAAATTGGGGCGTTTCAGAGAGCCGGAAGATTTGATAAGCAACTTTATAGAAGAATGCTGGACCGGCTGAGAATGACCCCCGAAGAGTTTGAAGTGACGCAAAGAAATGCCATGATGATTGAAAAATTATCGGCCCTCGTCACCGGTGGTGTCAAAATTTCAGACCAGGAAGCCATGGAATGGTTCAACTGGGCCAATGCTTCTGTAGATATCGAATTCGTCCTCTTCGAGCCCGACGCTTACAAAGATGTCAACCCTTCTTTGGAGGAAACAAAAACATTCTTTGAGGGTCATAAAGAGAATTACAAAACCGAAGCCATGGTAAAAGTCCGCTACTTGTATTTTAATCCGGACACATATGGTTCTAAAGTGACGATTTCCGATGAAGAGCTCCTGGAATATTATAACGAAAACCGGGACGCCTTTAAAATACCGAAAACTGTCGAGGCCAGACATATTCTTTTTAAAGTCGATGAAAATGCCACCCCTGATTCTGTGAAAAAGATACAAGAACACGCCCTGGACATATTGAAATTGGCCAAGGAAGGCAAAGATTTTGCCGAACTGGCCAAACAGTATTCAGATGGGCCGACTCGGGATAGCGGCGGATACCTCGGTACATTCAGAAAGGAAGACATGGTTCAACCCTTTGCAGATATGGCCTTTTCCTTGAAAGCCGGAGAAATCGGCGACCCGGTTCGCACCCAATTCGGATGGCACATCGTTAAAGTTGAAAAGGTAAACGAAGCATCTGTTCTTTCTTTTGACGAAGCTAAAGGGCAGATAAAAAAGAAACTGACCCAAGAAAGGGTCAAAAGTCTTGCTTACGACGCTGCAGAGTCGGTGGCCGATGCTTCCTTTCAAGAAGACGATCTTTTAAAATTGGCAAAAGAACGAAACCTGAAAGTTTTAACCACGGATTTCTTTTCACGAAAAGGTCCGGAAAAAGGAACCAGCGACCCTTCAAAATTTGCTTCGATTGCGTTTAACCTGGTGGTTGGGGAAATCAGTGATATCCAGGAATTCAAAAACGGATATTATCTTATCCAGCTTATGGATAAACTTCCGCCGAAGATACCCGAATTCACCCAGGTAAAGGAAACGGTCAGGGCTGATTGGGTCCAGGAAAAACAGGAAGAAAAAGCAAAATTGGATGCCGATGCATTTCTGGCAGCTTTAAAGAGCGGCAAATCCATGGACGCGGAAAGCAAACAATTCAATTTAACGCCGACATCCACCGGTTTTTTTAAGCGCAGTGACTCAATTCCTAAAATTGGTCCTGAACGGGGAATCGCCGAGGCTGCTTTTCAGCTCACCGACGAAAAAAAATTGGCGGAAACCGTCATAAAAGGTGCCAAAGGATATTATATTATTCAATTCAACGGCAGAAAAATGCCGGAAGCTGAAAATTTTAACAAAGAAAAAGGCGATATCGAGAACAGGCTCTTGTCCCAAAAGCGATCCAGAACTTTCGATGCACTGCTATCACAAATTAGAAGCAAAAGTGAGATTTCCATCAAAGACGGGTTCTTGGAATAGATTTTTTTTATTTCTGATCCGGAATTCAAACTCGTTTGCGACGGGGGGTTCTCTTTTTTCCCGAATCCAGCGCCCTACCGCTAACGGATATAGATGGCATTCTAAAGGACAGCCGATGAAAGATGAAAGCTTCAAAGATCAATGCGCTGATATGACCAAAGTATTTAGTATACAGATCCCCTGTAAACTCGCCGAAAGGGTCGAATCCTATGCATCTGCCAACAATACGACACACAACAGTGTCGTGATCGAGGCGTTGGATTCATTTTTAAGACATCAGACGAACAGGGTGGATTGAGGTGTTAAAGGCTGGGATGGATCAAAACCGCCGGGCACCTTTGGAAGAATCGGTTTTTCTGATCGGCGGGGCCGAACACGCAAAATTTATCATTCTCCGATGATTTTCACCAGAACTCGCTTGCGTCGTCTGCCGTCAAACTCGCCGTAAAATATCTGCTCCCAGGTACCGAAATCGAGTTTTCCATCGGTTACGGCAACCACCACTTCCCGGCCCATAATCTGTCTTTTCATGTGAGCATCCGCGTTGTCTTCTCCCACATTGTGCTTGTACTGGGACACGGGTCCATACGGCGCCAGTTTTTCGAGCCAGACCTCGTAATCATAGTGAAGACCGGATTCGTCATCATTGATAAAAACAGAGGCTGTGATGTGCATGGCATTACAAAGGACAAGCCCTTCTTTGATACCGCTTTCACGCAAACATTCTCTTACTTGAGGCGTAATATTAACAAACCCCCGGCGGGAAGGTACTTCAAACCACAATTCTTTTCGATAGCTTTTCATTTTGCCCCCCATTCGGTCCTATGTGGCCTTTGATGTCAAAGGGAATGACGCACTGAACTGTACCGACTGTGTATTGAAAAGAACAAGGCCTTTTTTTACGCTGCATTTTTTTAAAAGCCTTTTTTCCACCGAGGCGAAATATCGACAACCGCCTGCCGGGTCGGCACCTTAAACCGTAACACTTTCCCATATGCTTTCATTGCCGTTCCCACTGTAGACTTCGTCCAATATTTGAGATATATTCTATTATTTTATTATTATCAATCATTATATAAAGAACCCGGACCAGAGGAACCGGCTTTGGTTTACCCTTGGAAGGGGATTGTTTTTACATAGATCAAGTGCATAAAGTGGCTATTTATCCCGTTAAACTTTGGTTCACTTCAAACTCTCCCAGCGATTCTTCAGGCCGAGCCGGAGGAAGAGACAGGATGATGGATAAAATAAAAAACAGGCCGATTAAACCGGAACACAGCAAAGAGAATTTTGTAACCGCCGTTGTGGCAAATAGTTCGGGTGAGATTTTCGATCTCCATGGATATGCAGCTGCAGGAATGGCGGGCGCCGCCCTCGTTCCCCTGACATTGGATGACACGATTCCGATGCCGTTCGGGGGAGAGCTGATGATGATGCCGGACAGAAAGCCTGTTCTTTACAATATTGGCAATCGCCGGTTTGAAATATTGGATGAAAATCCATACGCACCCGGAGAACTGATCTTTCCGGTTGCGGCATTTAATTCACCCGGTTTTGTCATTTCTTATGTGAGCGCCTACCGGGAAAATACGGCCGCCGGATTTCTTCCCCTGTTTTCATACGGGGCCGTGGGATGGCACGAAGACAGATTCAGATCTGCAGTGATACGGGTGGACAGGGAACCGCGGCAGGATTTGCGGTGGATGAAACCCGAAGATGTCGTTGCCGGAATCGCCGACATACAAAGGAAAATGCCGGACAACCGACTGGAAACCCACCTTGAAAAATGCGCCATGGAATACGGCTGCCCGGCAGCCAAGAATTTCTTTTTGGGCAGGTATGAGGCACCGCTGCCGACCTCCCCAAGCTGCAATGCACGCTGTTTGGGCTGTTTGTCCCTTCAAAAAGACAATGAAATTCCCATCAGTCAAACCAGAATCAATTTCACGCCGTCTTCGGCGGAGATTGCCGAGATCGCACTTTTACACACACGGCGGGTAAAACAAAGCGTTGTCAGCTTTGGACAGGGGTGTGAAGGAGATCCCTTACTGGCCGCCCACGTCATTGGGCCGGCCATAAATCAGATTCGCTCGGTGACCGGTGGCGGTACCATCAATATGAACACCAACGGGAGCAAGCCACAAACCCTGAAAAAGCTGTTTGAAGCCGGCCTCGACAGCGTTCGAATCAGTCTCAACAGTGTCAGAAAAGACTGCTATAATGCATACTTTCGGCCCAACGGTTACAGCTTTTCGGATGTTATAAAGAGCATTGAAATTGCACTGGAACTGGGAAAATTTGTATCCATCAATTATTTAAATTGCCCCGGATTTACCGACTCCCCAAAAGAGCTGGAAACGCTGACTGATTTTTTAAAGGCCCATCCCATAGGCATGATTCAATGGCGAAACTTAAATTTCGATCCCATCCGGTATTGGGATATGATGTCTGCTGTTGCCGACCACGGCACACCTTTGGGGATGCAGCATATTCTCGATGGAATTAAAGAATCTTTTCCCGGTCTAAAATACGGATACTTTAATCCTCCCAAAGAAAAGTTTTACGTGAATAGATCCTAACGTTATAAGGAGACCCTAAAAAATCATGCGCTGGATAGAAGCAAAGGTTATTTTTGAATCCCAAGACACCCAATTGGCAACAGAGCTCATTTCCCATCTGTTTTATGACCTTGGCCTCCAGGGCGTTGTTGTGGAAACGCCGGAAATCGACCCTTCGGAAGATTGGGGGGACGATGCCCTAATCCCCGAACACTGGGCGGTGATCGGTTATTTTCCCCATGACGAACAGTCTAAAAAACGGCTTAAAACCATTGAAAAAAATCTGGAAACCCTCGAAACCATAAACGGCATCAAATCCCGCACCGTTTATGCCGGGATCGACGAAGCAGACTGGAGTGAAACATGGAAAGCTTTTTTCAAGCCCGAAAAAATCACCGAAAACATCGTGGTGAAACCCACCTGGAAGAACTATTCCCGGAATCGCGATGACATCGTTCTTGAGATCGATCCGGGCATGGCGTTTGGTACCGGAACCCATCCCACAACCACCATGTGCATCGCCATGATTGAAAAATATCTTAAAAGAACCGATTCTTTTCTGGATGTGGGGACCGGTTCAGGCATCCTTATGGTTGCGGCGGCAAAACTGGGGGCAAGCAACGTCTGGGGAACGGACAATGACGCCGTCGCTGTTGATATTGCGCGTAAGAATTTGATTCAAAACAGAATATCGGAATCGACCTTTAACCTCCTAATCACTCATCTTGTGGACACGGTGACAGAACGATTCGACCTGGTGGCGGCCAATTTGACGACAACGGCGGTTTTAACCCTCTTCGATGACACCAAAAGGGTCCTGACCCCAAACGGGCGGTTGATCTGTTCGGGCATCATTGAAGCGGACCAGAAAAAGGTTTTGGAAAAAATGGCGAATCTGGGCTTTGAAGCCCTCGAAGTGCTTATCAAAGAAGGCTGGGCTGCATGTGTTTGCAAGTCAATATAACGGTGTTTAAAAGGGTTCCGATTCGCTTTTAAGGGGATCATAGAAAACTATTTGAATAACAAAGATTTCCAATAACATTAAACGACTCAACCCTTCGCTGATAACGACGACGTGACAAACACATTCTATGGGGCAATGCCTAAATGTTACGACGTGCCCTGACTCCCGATCCCCCTGGACGATCGTCTCCATCGGAACCCTCTGTGCCTTCCCTTGGACGCGTTCTCGAGGGGCAGGCGCGGCTCACCGCCACCGGGGGGCAGGATATCCTTGTCCTCCGAAGCGACCCATACAAAACGAAACTTCGATTTACTCCCCTTGTAGGCGGAAACCCGGAAGCGGCGCACATGAAAGCTGCAACGCATCAGGAGCTGCTCGAATTTCTTACTCGGCTCAGCCGACCATACCGCCAGACACCCCTGTTCGCGCAGCGCTCGGCGACAGGCCTGAATTCCTTTGCGACCGTAAAAACGGCGATTTCCTGAATCTGTCATCGCATTGGGACCATTGTCGATATCCAGCAGGATCGCATCGAATCTGCTCTTGGAACGTGAGATAAGCTCGACCATATCGCCTGTCTTGACGTCAACGCGTTGGTCCCCCAGCACCTGACCGTTGAGTTCCCCGAAAAACTCACGATTCCATTCCACCACAGCAACCAGCAGCTCACCCACCACCACTTGGGCGCCGGGGCCGAGCATATGAAGAGCCTGACGCAAGGTATAGCCCATACCCAAGCCGCCGATGAGTATTCTGGGGGCCTTGCGACCCGCCAGATGCGCACACCCCAGCCTCGCCAGCTCCAGTTCCGACTCATGTTGGCGACTGTTCATCAAATCCTGACCATTGATCATGATGGAGAAATCACGGCCATGCTGATAAAGCACCATCTCGCTTCCGTCCGGAGTCCGGGCTGTCCCTATTCTTACCCTCGGTTTCATGGTGGCATCCTATGGGTGACAAGTGGCAGAGGTAGCGGGGTTACGTTCCGGTTGTTGGTCGTCAAAGAGCATTTGCATGGGAATGTTTTGGTGTGATTCAACCGACAAAGGAACAGCAGTAATCCGTTATTGTTTTGATCCTTAGTCCGAATTTGGATCGAGCAGGAACTTCGAAAGCTTCTCCATCTTTAATTGTTTTCCACCCTTTCTCTCCCGGCAGTGACACTTCGAGATCTCCGGAAATAATTTCCATGATTTCTTTATCATCCGTATTGAATTCATATTCCCCGGGCAGCATTATTCCGAGGGTCTTTCGGGACCCGTCTGGAAAAATAACCGAACGACTGGTAACCTTTCCATCAAAGTAAATATTTGCTTTTTTAATTATCGCGACATCCTTGAATTCAGACATGAACCTCTCCTCTCCATTAAAAAATTTATGTGGGCCGCCCATATTCTCCCATGAGCAGCCTGTTTTTGGGCGTGATATCGTTGGGAATTTTCTGGGTCACAATCCGGTATCCCTTTGATCTAAGCCGCACCGCTCTTGCCGTATCCACGGCAAGGGTTTTTTCCATCCAACCTTCAAGGCCGTCTGTGGAAGACTCCTTCAAATCATGACAGCAGGGCAGAACCGCGACCCTGGCACGCTGTTCGATGGCCTTGTCAATAATCAGATCGGTTAAAGATCCACAGGCATGGGCTGAGACCACAATATCATCCGGAAGAATGGTGACTTCCTGGACCGGCACTTCTTTGTAGATGACCCTGTTTTTCAGTCTCGGCCAGGATGTGATCAATGCCTTGGACAATTTCCCTGCATTTAAAGGAATTTTTTTGTCCACGGCAATGGCTGTCTTTGAACTGTCATCGAGGATGAGCATGATGTGCGCCAAAAGGCCATGACCGCAGGCAAGATCTATAATCCTGCCGCCCCTGTATCTTCGCCGGACCCTTCTTGCCATTTCCCATGCTTCATAGAGCTCTTTTCTTGGAAGGGTTCCAGCGCGGCAGACAGCCCTTGCAATTTTATCGAAAAGGGTGCTGTCGGCAAACAATGACGCCTGCCGGGGGGTTAACCTGTTCTTTGAAGATTTTTTCATGATCGATAAATTACGTGACGTCTCCTGACGATCACATGATGCAGGGCACCGGGTTCATCTATTCTCGCTTTCCGTGGCATGATTAGCAAGTATCACATACCATCTTCAATGAAACGCATAAAATCATCGGCGTCCCTATTATTGCCCTATTTGTATGTTTTGCCCTCATGCCTTAACCAGCCGCCAACATGACGGCCACTTGGATCGTGGTGGGTCCAGTGGACAACGCCACCTTTTGCATTCCATTCATATTCACCATAGAACTCTACTTTATCCTCTCTGTTTAAGCGACTGATTCGGGGGGCTAAATCAATATTATGAGCGACCATCAATGTTTGGCCGCTGCTGAGCCTTAAAACGAACCTTTGATGTCTTGACCCCTCAAGATCATCAGGCAATATCTTTATTACAACGCCGCCTCCTTGTACCTGAAGGCCGCTTTGTCTGGAGTTGTATGCTTGCTGGAGAACGCTATCATCGCTTTGCGACCATGACGAAAAAAAAGGAAAGGTAATGTTTCGCTCTTGAACGTATCCAAATGCCAATACCGCAATAACCGCTATGAAAAGGTATTTCTTCATATTTTTTCAATAAAATCATGGTGCTGACCGGCCGGGTTTGAACGCCGGCGTAAACCCGGTCTACGCCCGGAACATGGTTATACATTTTCTACAAATATTACTTTTACAAATTCCGAGAGAACCTTAGCTCTATGTCTATGTTGTTTCCCATCAGGAATAAATACGCCATCTCCGGTTTGATAGATTATTTTTTCATTCTGGTATTCAATTTCGAACTTACCATCGAGGATGTATCCATAATGCCCTTTTTCACACCAATGAAGCGGCATTTCTTTTGAATACACAACAAGGCGTAATTGCGTGTCGCCGTGCTTAAAAATTTTGCATTTAACACCTTCAAATGGTTCTTCCCAATTTAAGTCATTAAAATTCACTTTATATTGAAGCATGGACACTCCTTTTTATAAGCGCTGGATCAGATAGGTGTAGACAGGCAATTGACTCTGATTTTTTATTTCAAAAAATTGTGGCAGCAACTCACGTTTCTTGGGGCTATCCTTTATTGGGGATAGGTAAATAGCCCCTTTACCATTTGAAGGCGGCGACGCGTCTCGAAGCAACTCTGCAAGGGATTGATAATGTCCGGGTGAAAGTGCTTCTCCCATAAGAAAATTTCCTGTAATCTCGATGTTTGCATGGGCAGCATTAATTTCGAGCATCTTCTGGAAAACTTCGCGAACATTTGATGCCGCAACAGGTTTACCAATGAATGCAAGGGTCGGCGCGTCTACGGATTCAAAACCGATGTTGATATACGTGTAGAATGGAAGGTGACTTGAGCTTTTCAAACAACTCATTTTTAGATTTGAGCAGAGAGTCCACGCTTCCAAAAAAGAATAGCAGGGGCGTTTTTGTGAATGAACCTCCCAGAGCCAAAAACCGTGCTGGCTTCAGAAGCGGCCAGATAGATCAATTCATCCCCCGCCGCAAGTGCATCATGATTCCCCAAAAATAGCGCTTTATAATTCTCGAGATTTCGACCATAAAAGGCCTTGAGTTGTCGAATCTGTTCGAGGATTTCGGATCTTTGCCGGACCTGAAATTTTTGTGCTGATTTGACGCAACAGAAGCCGCAATGATAAAGACATCCGTCTGCAATAATCAGCGGAATTATCTCATAATCGACATGTCGCGTATCCGGCGGAAGAACCGACACCGGGCCGCCGGTGATTGCACGCAATTTTTGCGATCGCTCGTACAGCACCCGGTCATCATTATTTAGAATGAGGTCTATTAAGTTTTTAGCCTTTGAATGCAGCCCGTCTTTTCGAGCCCCATATAAATTCGCATACAATTGTGACCATGCCGCAAATGCATTCATTATACTGGGATCTGAGAGATAGTTAACTTCCCAAATTGAGTTGCTAATATATGGAAGACACGGCAAATAGTATTCGCCCAGCCACGAAATAATGCCATGTTCGCTGCTTTTGTCACCGACCGAATAATACACCCAGTCATTGCCATCCGTTCGTTTTAGCTGTTCAGCAGGATGAGGCCAGTTTATATTAAGACCTCGGATGAACTTAACTTCCCCATTTAAATTAAACCGGAATTCGTATTCCGATGTTTTTATCTCCGAGTATTTTCCATATCGAAGGGGAAAGCTATCTTTTTTGATGTTGCGGGGGCCTTGCTTTTCAACGCTGATTAAAAGATTATTTAGGGGGGTAAATGCCATCCTTCTCCCTCGATTGGATATTTTTTAAGTCTTAACACGCTATTTTCATGGGTAAATTTACGACGCTAACCGGTCTGCCCTTCACGAAGACGGTACAAGCCCTCGATCACCGATCACGATCCACGTTTCACGTTTCCTTTCCCCTTGCCCATACTTTTTTCTTAAATGGGCGTTTTTGGCCCCATTTCCACCCGGGCACTGGTTAGGCCTGTTTGGGCAGTATATCGTTCAAGTGATGCCGCAAATGTCGCAGATAGTCCTTTACGACAAACGCTAACGTGACGGGATGATCTTTGCCAATGTTACACGACGAGGATATGGCATCTTGGGGTATGCGTTCAACGACATGACTTAAGTGACGATTGTAAGCCGACCAAAGCTCGACCAGTACCCCCCAGTCAGATTCATTGTACTTCTGAATCCGAACCCAATCGTTTTGACTATAGGTAGGAAAGTCGGCAGCAGTGTTGTGACAGGCTCTCACGAATCGATGGTGATTATTAGCGGCCGAGTCGATCAGATGGCCCAAGATCTCCTTTTTTGACCAGTTATCTGGAGTTTCCTTCAAAGAGACTTCGTCAGGTTTCATGTGAGCCAGCCGACTTGAATTTTGGTCGACAATGCTTCTGATCTCCCGTGCGATGTCCTTCACATCAACCCTCCTCTCTTTCAGTGGGTTCGGTGCGGATAGCCAGCGGGCTGGAGGCGATAGAATTTGTTTTGGACTAAAAAGCTAACGACCCGAGATTCTTCCCGTCTGGTTCATCTGTTGGTTATCTGAAATTTATATCCATATGCTGTTGTCGGCAGTCATTTCACCACCTGTGTTGCCGGTGTTAACTGTGCCTGCTGGTTCCACAAGCATAATCTTGCATTCTCTTTCGGCCAATGGTTTGTGTTCAACTCCTTTTGGAACAACCAACATCTCTCCCGCCTTCAAGTCAACTTTCCCATCTCGAAACTCTATGGACATTTCTCCATCAAGTGTTATGAAAACCTCATCAGTATCATCATGGCTGTGCCAAACAAAATCGCCTTTTAATTTTACCAATTTGAAATGATAATCGTTCATTTGAGCAATAATTTTTGGCGACCAATGGTCAGAGAATTTAGCGAGTTTTTTCTGAAGGTTGATTGGTGTGTAATTCATTTTTATCCCTTCATTGGTTTCTGCAGATAACATTATAGGTTTTAAAATTAAAAGCAACCGAGGTCGGGCCTTCATTCGGCAATTTCTTGAAGTATTTAACGGTTGACCGCCTTCATCGCCGTCTCGGGGTAGCGCAAACCTTTAGCGGCGCCTAATGGTGCGGCCTGATCGATTTGTGCCATATCTTCTTTGCTGAGTTGTACTTGCAGGGCTTTGAGGTTATCTTCCAGGTACTCACTGTGTCTGGTGCCGACGATCGGCGCGATATCCTCCCCTCGAAACAGCAGCCAGGCCAGGGAAAGCTGGGCCAAGGAACACTGTTTTGCGGAAGCGATCTCTTCGAGCCGCCGGACGATGTCCAGATTGTGCTCAAGGTTATCTCCCTGAAAACGGGGAGAATTGCGTCGATAATCGCCTTCTTCAAAATCTTCGATCGATTTAATCCGGCCGGTTAAAAAACCGCGGCCCAACGGACTATAGGGCACAAATCCGATCCCAAGTTCTCGGCAGGTGGCCAAAATTTCTACCTCGACATCACGGGTCCACAGCGAATATTCGGTTTGCAAGGCACTGATCGGATACACGGAATTGGCACGCCGGATCGTCTGAGGGGCCGCTTCCGATAAACCGAGAAAACGCACTTTACCTTGCTTGACCAGATCCGCCATGGCGCCGACGGTTTCTTCGATGGGCGTATCGGGATCGACCCGGTGCTGATAGTACAAATCGATGATATCCACACCCAGGCGTTTCAAACTCGCATCGCACGCCGCTTTAACATAGGAAGGTTTCCCATTGACCCCCTTGAAGCTTCCGTCCGGACCGCGCACATTGCCGAATTTGGTCGCCAGCACCACCTTGTCGTGACGATTTTTAATAGCGCGGCCCACCAGTTCTTCATTGTGGCCCACGCCGTACATATCGGCAGTATCGAGGAAATTGATGCCCCAATCCAGCGCCTGATGAATAGTGCGTATCGATTGTTCTTCGTTGGTCGAACCATAAAATTCCGACATCCCCATGCATCCCAACCCGATGGCCGAAACCGTTGGGCCTTGTTTGCCCAATTTTATAAAATTCATGATATGCTCCTTTTTCAAAAGGGTTGCGGCATCGCCGCAAGAGGATATCTCTTTGACCCATTTTTTGCCCTTTGTCCGCGTGGTTTTCTCCTAAAAGTGTGTTTTTGGCCCCCAAAATACCGTTTAAAGACCTTATTGGACGCCAGTTTTAAACGTTTTGTTTATTATATCAAGATGTTTCTATGGTGAGCGTTCCGCTTCCCGCCCCCTCCAAAAGGGTTTACACTTTAATGAAGGAGACCAGATTCAGTCGCCAAGTACCTACCCAGTCTTGTTCCGAGCGCGAGGAGCGTCAGCGTGGGCGGCAATCCCCAGGACTCTGGAATGACAGAGCAGTCACAAACATAGAGCCCCTTCAACTCGGTTTTCAGATCGCTATCCACCAAATCACCGATCTTTGCTGTGCCTCCTGGATGCGTCGCCATGAACCAGGTCTTGAAGATTTGGCGAGCACCTGCATTTTCTAAGATACTTCTGGCGTGCTCATACCCCCTAAGCAGCTTCCTTCTGTCTTTCTCATATAGTCGTTTTCTGACACCGCCCCGCTTTGTAAGATGCCCACCTAATCCATCCTTCCCTTTGATCATGATCGGCAATATGCGACCGTGTGAGGCCAATCGGTCAAAGCGCAGCACCTCAGTTACAAAAAGTGAGAAAAGCCATCTCGGCCACACGAGATCGGTCATCATATAGCCCGCCTCTTTATCGTGATATCCCCCGGCCATGGGGAATTCTCTTCCACAATTGATATCATCTACTTCGCCCATTGCGACGATTAGGGGGTCAAAGAAAAAGTCGTAACCAGCTCCGGAAAAACCGGAATTTCGGAGAATGAGAGGGGTTCCAAGTCCTCCCGCCGCAATTACGATTACTGGCGCTGTCACTTGATGCGTTTTTCCAGCCTTGGTGAACCTTACGGTAGTCGCAGAATCCGCGTGCGTCACTACGCGCTGCACATGCGCACCGGTCAACAGCAATGACCCTCTGCCAAGAGCCTTGTCGATGAACATTCGCGATGTCCATTTTGCGCCATACGGGCAGCCCATCGTACACTTGTCGCAGTTGAGTCGGCATTTTCCCTGATAGACGATCTTAGGGAGTTTGTGCCAGGCATAACCGAGAGCCTGCGCACTTTCCATGATCCTTCGAGCCGCGGGACCAAGCAGATCGTTCGACAAGGGTGCGATGGGGAGCTCCTTCTTGATCTGCTCAACGTCCGGCCGAAGATCGATACCGTAGGATTCGAACATCTCATAAGGTGGATCAATGGCACAAGCATAATACAAGACCGTACTCCCGCCATAAGCAATTCCGCGCACAAGCGATAGGAATTGCGGGGTAACCAGGAAGCTTCTGCCCGGGATCATCGCGAACGATGCGCATTGAAAGGGGGTGCCTTTGATCTTATCTCCAGACCCTTTCTCCAGCACCAGGACTCGCTTGCCGTGCTTGCTCAATTCATGCGTCACTGCAGCGCCACCCGGCCCAGAGCCAACGATGATTGCGTCAAATGAGGTATTCTTCAACGTATGCATGAAACATCCTCTCGGTTTGCATCAAAACCGGAGCCCCTTGATCACCAATCACTTTTCACTGTTCACATTTCATTGCCCTTTGTCCATACTTTTTTCTTAAACGGGCATTTTTGGGCCTAAAAATGCCCTTTTAAGACATTATTTGACGCATTTTTAAAACAATTTTTCTAGACCCAACCCCAATTTTGCCGATATTTTTCTCTTATATGTGCGTTTTTGGCGTCTCGAAATGCCCTTTTAAGACCTTTTGGGACGCCAACTTTAAACATATTATCGATTATATCAAGATGTTTCTGTAGCCCGCCCCGGAGGTCCTCCCATTCACTTCTTGTAGCGTATATTGTTCGGCAGATATCCTGGACTTGAGCTTTTAAACGATGTATAGGAAAGAGATGTCTTTGCAAGGTGCATAAATACTGCAACTAAACCAAAAGAAAGTTGACATCATGACCAAAGTAATGATTCATCCTGCTATCTATGAGAATGTCCGTCAGGCCGTGGACAGGGCTTTTGAACACTTTCCATTGAAATTGAAGGATAAACGGGTATTAATAAAACCGAATGTTCTTCGGTCTTCCCATTGGAATGAAGGCATCGTTACGCATCCCTCAGTACTGAAAGCCGTGGTGGAAAAAGTAGAAACAATGGACCCTGCGTCCATCATTGTGGGAGACAATCCCGGACTGTTCAGCTATGGCGCAAACGAGGAGAGTTTTGAAAAAACAGGACTGATGGACGCAGCCTGCGGTCATTACGAGAATATCGGGAATGATTCTGTGAAGGTCGATTTCAATCCCGTTTTTTTACCTTCGGTCAGTCTGTCCAAGGCTGTGGTGGACGCCGATATCATCATTAGTCTGCCGAAATTCAAAACCCACGGACTGACGGTGGTCACCGGTGCCATCAAAAACAGTTACGGATTTTTACCGGGTGCACAGAAGGCCAGGCTGCACAAAATTGCAGGGACTCCCCAGCGCTTCCATGAAATGCTTGTGGATGTCTTTCAACTCCGGGTTCCCGACCTTTTTATTGTGGATGCCGTGGTTGGCATGGAAGGCAACGGTCCGGCCTCACCGGATCTTAGAGACATCGGTCTGATTTTGGCTTCCGACAATGGCGTAGCACTGGATGCGGTGATTGCGACTCTGATGGGATGTGACCCTGGTCTGCTCCGATTCCTTCAGAAGGCAAAGGAAGCGGGCTTAGGGAACTATGATCTCAAAAATATTGAAATACTTGGGGAACTGAAGCCACTGCCTGATTTCAAAATACCGCCCCTCGGCGGGGAAGCCATTATGCACAATGAGGCCGTGCAGGGAATGCTACTCGATCGAACCCTATTGCGCCCCCAGGTTGATCCGGAGTTGTGCACTGCCTGTGGTACATGTATTGATCAGTGTCCGGTGTCGGCCCTTTTCATGGATGAGGATATACCCAAAGTGGATGCGGACACGTGCATTACCTGTTTTTGCTGTCAGGAAATGTGCCCTGAGAAGGCCATTGCTTTGAAATAAACCCTTGATCACCGATCACTTCTCACTGTTCACATTTCATTGCCCTTTGCCTAAACTTTTTTCTTAAATGCGCGGTTTTGGCCCCCAAAATGCCCTCTTAAGACCTTATTGGACGCCAAATTTAAACATATTATCAATTATATCGAAATGTTTCTGTAGCCCGACCTCCATTATCATGTCTTTTTATTCTAATTCACAATTCAAGGTTTGACCCCAATTCACTGGTCCCCGATCCCCAGCCGCTGGTCCCTGCCCCCCGACCCCTGCAAATGGACAAACCTCTTTAAAATATTACGTAAAATAATTTTATGTTGATGAATTCAGAGAAATGATAGTACATTTGTCCATAATGGAGTTGAACGAACCATGTCAATATTACCCGCAAAATCACAGGTCGTCATCATCGGCAGCGGAATTATCGGCGCCGCCATTGCGTATTACCTGACCCAAAGGGGGATCCGGGATGTGGCCGTTCTGGAGGCTGGGGAAATCGGCCTTCAGGGGACCACGTCCGCATGTCTGGGGGGCTTGAGAACCCAGTTTTCCACGGCTATCAACATCCGTTTTTCGTTGATCTCGAGGGAGGTGTTCCGGGGCTTTAAAGACGAGTTCGGCGTTGATCTGAATTTCAAAGCATATGGGTATCTTTTTCTGGCAAAAACAGAAGAACAATGGACGGCTTTTGAAAACATGTCGAAGTTGATGAAAACCCTGGACCTTCCGGTGGAATTGCTCACACCCGGAGCCATGGCCCGACGATGGCCGTTTATCCGGGTGGATGACCTTGTGGGCGGATCCTATACCAAAAACGACGGTTTCTACAGTCCCATAGACGCCCTTCAGGCCTTTGTCAAAAAGGCCCGGCAGGGCGGGGCCCTGTTCCTGGAAAGGAATCCGGTGGTTGGATTTTCCATTTCAAACCAAAAAGCAATGGGTATGAAAACCCAGAGCGGACACGAGATCAAGGCCGATATCGTCGTCAATACCGCCGGACCCTGGGCCGGCGAGGTGGCCGCGCTGGCGGGGCTCGAATTGCCGGTGGCGCCCCTTAAGCGACACCTCTTTTTTACCGCGCCCTTTGACGCCATTCCGAATGTCTTTCCCATGATCATCGATATGGATTCCGGGTGGTACTTGAAAAGAGAAGGTCAGGGGTTGATTCTGGGCGGCCCAACCGGCGAAAGATCATTCAGTCAGGATGTCGATTTCAGTGCCGAGGAAAGGACGGCGTTCGAGTCTATCCGCCGGGTGCCGGTTCTGGAGCAGGCCCGGATGGTTCGGGGCTGGGCAGGCCACTATGAGTTGACCCCGGATCACCATGCGGTCATCGGCGCTTTCCCGGAACTGAAAAATTTCATCTGCGCGGCCGGTTTTTCCGGCCACGGGTTCCAGCACGCGCCGGCAACCGGCAGAATCGTGGCCGAGCTGATCGTCAACGGCCGCGCCGAAACCGAAGATATTCACCCGTTGAGACCCACGCGTTTCAGAGAGAATGACCTGATCCATGAACCCATGACCGCATTCCGGAGTTAGCCTTAAGCCAGTAAATGCACATTTCCGATATGGACATTTCCCAGGCCGGTCTTTTCAGCGGCGGCCTTGCAGCGGAGGGCATGGGATCGCGATGTGGTGGGAAGATCCTGGAGATAAAACTGGGGATAAAAGGCCAGCAGGCTGTAGGGAATGTCCGGGTCGAGATTTGAAATAAACCCGGCGATTTCTTTTACTTCGGGTTCGTCCACATATCCGGGAACCAAAAGGGTGCTGGCAATGAGAAACGGCGGCTCGGGTCTTTGGCCGGCCCATTGGGCCAGGGTTTGAAAATTCTCCAGGGTCCGGGCGTTGGTGACCCCGCAAAGGGCATGGTGAATTCCGTCGTCCCAGGCCTTTAAATCGAACTTTATGCACCCGCCGGATGCCAGAGACACATCGGCCATCATCTTCAAATAAGGCGGTTGCACGGATCCGTTGGTTTCCCAGCAGATTCTCAGAATGCGGCCCTTTGCCGCTTTGAGGGCTATTTTCGACGTTTTGACGGCATGGAGAACCTGGGGTGTGGGATCGCCGCCGAAATAGCAGATGCAGTTGGTTTTTGGGTCCACCGCCCGGGCCAGTTGTTTTGCCGAGGTTTTTTTAAGGGACGACGTCTTTATTTTAAAATGGTGGTTCTGGCAGTACAGGCAGTTAAACCCGCAGGCATGGTAGAATACGGCCAGGTTTTTGTACCCGTACTCAGGGCCTCTGGAAACCGCATATTTGGGATATCCGCAGCCGGTGCCCCCCGGGCAGACAAAATCCCCCACGCAGTTGGTGGGAAGGGGATCGTGATAAGAATATAAATTTCCTTCGTGGGGTCTCCCGCCGATAATTCTGTTGTTCTTTACCCGGCGGAGGCCGCAAAAACCGGTTCCGTTTTCAGGGATTTTGCACTCATGGACGCACAGGCCGCAGGCCATGCCGTCCACGGCATCCGGCGGGGTCTCCGGCAGGTTGTAAGCCCGTCGATTCCGTTGGTGGACCTGCTCGATTTCCGGCCATACCTTGTCAAAATGGGCCCGAATACAGTCGTCACAAAAGCCGATGGTATTGGAAATGGTTTTGGCACTCTTTTCACAGTAGTTGCAAGTTCCCATAAAAACCAATAATATTTGAAAAATGACTGGTTTTCAATTAACTTCTATTTTGTGTTCCATTTTCCTTATGGTTTTTACCATGTGCCCGGACGGCATGGGAGGGGGGAAGACTCCGATGATCGACATCCAGCAGACCACCCAACGATTGCAGGACCACCTCGTTACACTCACACGGACCATTGGCGAGCGGAGTGTCCTGGTGCCAAAGAACATCGAAAGAACCAGAGAGTATATCGAAAATTTTTATCGAAGCATCGGCATCCCGGTACACTGCGAGTCCTACAAATACCGGAATTTTACCGTTTCCAACGTTGTGGCGGAAATCTCTTTTTGCGACAATCCCACCAAACGGTATATTGTGGGCGCCCACTACGATTCGGTGGTGGGAACCGTGGGTGCCGACGACAACGCCAGTGCCGTCGCCGTCCAGCTGGAAACCGCCCGCCAGTTAAACATGCTCAAAGATCGTCAGGAACTCGATATGGCCATGAAATTTGTCTCGTTCCCCCTTGAAGAACCGCCCACCTACGGTACCCGGCATATGGGAAGCCGGGTCTATGCCATGAAGGCCTGGAAAGAAAAAGAACAGATCGACGGCATGATCTGCCTGGAGATGGTGGGGTATACCAGCCCTCAACAGGATTACCCGTTTCCATTGATGTTCTTGGGCTATCCCAAAAAAGGCGACTATATCGGCATTGTGGGCGATTTTAGTTCCAGAAGTTTTACCGCGTCTTTGTTCAACGCCTTCGGCAAAAACCCGAACCTGCCCGCGATCAAGCTAACGGTTCCTATGGGAGGGTTTCTGCTTCCTTCCGTAAGGCTCAGCGACCATGCGTCGTTCTGGGACCGGGGTTTTAAGGCCGTCATGGTTACCGATACGGCATTTTACCGGAATCCCCACTATCACATGGCATCCGATACCATGGAAAAGCTGGACTACGGCTTCATGGCGCAACTGGTGGAAAGCCTGGTCTTGTTTTTCCGGTCCCATGAGCCATAAAAGATCAGATCCGGTTTCAGGGCTCAGGATTTTAGGGGTCAAGGGACCGAATGTAATCCATGGTTGTCTTTGACTTTTGCCGGACCTTAAAATCTTTGTAATTCTTTAGCATTTCACTCGAACCCTTGAATCCTGGAACCCTCTGGGATCACACCCGCTTAATTGGAGATAACCCAGTTATTTTACCCTGATTAACTACAACTAATCGGGAGATGATCTTTATTAAACACCAGCTTTCCCTTTTTGATGACTTTTTCGACACAGCTCACCCCCACATGATAGGGAATGAATTTGTACGACGGATACCCGAGAATAATCACATCCCCGAGTTTTCCCTTGTCGAGACTTCCGATGACATCCGCTCGGTCCAGGGCCGCCGCACCGTTGAGGGTCAGTGCCGTGATGGCTTCCTCGATGCTCATGTTCATGTAGAGGGTGGCCAGTGCAAAAACCAAGGGGATCGATTCGGAATAGCAGCTTCCCGGATTCAAGTCCGTTGCAAGGGCCACGGCGCAATCGGCATCGATCATGTATCGGCCCCTGGCATAGGGCGCTTTCAGGCAAAAAGCCGTTCCCGGCAGCAATGTCGCCACCACCCCCGTTTTGGCGATGGCAGCGATGCCATGGTCCGACGCCCGGAGCAGATGATCGGCGGAAACCGCGCCGAGTTCCGCCGCCATTTCAGCCCCTCCGAACGGTTCAATTTCGTCTGCATGAATTTTTATTTTGAGTCCCATGGCCCTTGCCTTCAGCAGAAACCGTCTCGACTGGTCCACCGAAAAAACATTCTTTTCACAAAAAATATCGCAAAATTCAGCCAAATTGCCTTCGACAACGTCGGGCATGACCTGTTCGATCACATAATCGATGAACACATCTTCCCGGCCCTTGTACGCATCGGGGACGGCGTGGGCCCCCAGAAATGTCCGGACAACATCCATGGGGTGACGCCGGTCGAGTTCTTCCATGACCTCCAGCTGCTTTATTTCCGTATCGTGGTCCAGCCCATACCCGCTTTTTCCCTCCACCGTGGTCACACCGAAGGACATCATGGAATCCAACCGTTGGATGCCGGCTTCGAACAATTCTTCGTTGTCCGCCTCCCGGGTGGCCCGGACCGTATCGAGGATTCCCCCGCCCCGTTTCAGTATGTCCATATAACTGTCACCCCGAAGTCTCCAGGAGAATTCCTCTGCCCGGTGGCCGCCGAAAACCAGGTGGGTATGGGAATCCACAAACCCCGGGAGAACCGCCTTCCCCGCAGCATCGATGATGTCGAACCCCTTTTCCCGGGCATCGTTTTCATCTATCCCGGCCAAAACATCGTCTGTCTTTCCCACGGCCTTGATCCTGCCGGCTTCGATAACCACTGCGCCTTGGTCGATGATCTTGAGATCGGACATCTCTTTTCCCTGCTTTGCTTTAAAACCGCTGCAGGTAACCAGCTGGGCAGCGTTTTTGATGATTAAATTTCCAGACACAGGCTTTTCCTCCTATGGTGAATTTTCATCCAGATACATCTGGCTTGGAAATCGGACAATAAGGGATGTTCCATATGGGCATCACGCCATCATTCGGGTCTCCAGGACCTGTTCCATGGAGAAGTTTTCAATGCCCAGATAATAGACGGCCGTATCCAGTAATGCCCCCATGGGCACCAGACCGACGATTTCACTGCCCACAACCGTGACACCGTATCTTCTGGCTTCCATCCTGATGAGTTCGAAGGCCCGGTAAAGGGCGGTTCGGGTATAATCGGTCATATTCATGGAAACCTGGACCAACCCTCTTTCTTTCAAATCCACACCGATCCCCTTGCAGTATCGCAACCCGCCACCGGCATGTCGGACCTTTTTTGCAATATGGTTTGCAATGGAAAGGTCGTCGGTATTCAAATTCACGTTAAAGGCAACCAGCGGCATTCTGGCGCCGACGGCGGTAACACCGGCGGTGGGGTGGACCGTTTGGGGACCGAAATCGGGTGTCCACTCCGGCTGCCTGATTTTATCGGCCATGCCTTCGAACTGCCCCCTTCGAATATCGGCCAGGTTGCGTCGATCTTTCCGGACAGCCGATTCTTCGTACAAGAATACGGGCAGATTGAATTTTTCAGATGCAGCTTCGGCAAGCTCCTTGGAAAGGGCAATTGCCGCTTCCATGGAGACGTTTTTGATAGGGATCAACGGAACGACATCCACGGCGCCCATTCTTGGATGCTGGCCTTTGTGTTTTCGCATATCGATGACTTCGATGGCCGAAGCAAAGGCTTCCATGAGAGCGGTTTTTAAAGCATCCGGATCTCCCACAAGGGTAACCACCAGGCGATTATGATCTTCATCCCGTTGATAGTCCAGGAGTTTGACGCCGTCCTTTCCCCGAAAGGAATCCACAATTTTTTCTATTTTTTTCAGATTCCTTCCTTCGCTGAAATTCGGCACGCATTCCATAATTTTTTTCAGGTTCGACATGGGTTTTTCCTCTTGCTCAAGGTTTAAAGGCCCGAACCACCAGATCTTCTAAAAGATCTTCATCGGGGATAAACGGCAGGGTAATATGATCGGTCCCCTGTCTTTGTCGATTGTATTGCATGCAGGTTTCCATGGAGTTTTCATTTCTCGCCCAGGCCCGCCGGGCAACACCCCCCATAACATCCCAGGGGATGGCGCTTCGAATGATACCATCGACCCGTTCACTCCCGTCGAGAACGAGGCCGAAGCCGCCGTTGACGGCGTTTCCGATGCCCACGCCCCCGCCGTTGTGCAGTGCCACCAGGCTCATCCCCCTGGCAGCGTTGCCGGCAAAACAATGGGTAGCCATGTCCGCCATAATGCTGCTCCCGTCTTTGATATTGGCCGTTTCTCTGAAAGGGGAATCCGTGCCGCCGGTATCGTGATGGTCTCTGCCGAGCATCACCGGTCCGATGTCGCGGTTTCGGATCATCTCGTTGAATTTCAAGGCAATGGTCATTCTTCCCACGGCATCCTGGTATAATATTCTCGCCTGGGTCCCCACAACCAGGTTGTTTTTATCGGCATCCTTTATCCACATGTAGTTGTCTCTATCCTGGGATCTTCTCTCCGGATCGATGCATGCCATGGCGGCCCGATCGGTTATCAACAGATCCTCTTTTTTCCCGCTGAGGCACACCCATCGAAAGGGGCCGTAACCGTAATCGAACAGCAACGGTCCCATGATGTCTTCCACATAGGAGGGGAAAATAAATCCATCCAGGGGATCTTGGCCGTTTTTGCAGATTTCATTCACACCGGCGTCAAACACCGCCTTTAAAAAGCTGTTGCCATAGTCAAAAAAATAGGTTCCGCTGTCCACCAGGGTTTTTATCAGCTGATAGTGGCGCCCCAAGGAAGCATCCACATGTTCCTTGAAGGTTCCGGGGTCTTTTTTTAAAAGGTCTGTGCGAGCCGCAAAGGTCAAGCCCTGGGGACAATATCCGCCTTCATAGACCGCGTGGCAAGAGGTCTGGTCGGACAACAGATCAATTTTCTTTTTATGGGTGACCGCATATTCGAGCAAATCGACGATGTTTCCATAAAAGGCGATGGCCCGGCTCTCCTGCTTATCCTGACATGCTTCTGCCAATTCAAAGGCCTTGCCGGGATCGTCTACCACCACGCTCACCCAATGCTGTTCATGCCGGGTTTTGATTCTTGAACCATCGACTTCGGCAATGATCCCCACACCGTTGGCAATCTCCACGGCTTTGCCCTGGGCACCGCTCATACCCCCCAGACCCGAAGACACAAACAAACGCCCCCTTAAATCGCTGTCCGCCGGTATGTTCAGCTTTGCCCGTCCTGCGTTCAAAATGGTACTGTACGTTCCGTGAACGATCCCCTGGGGACCGATGTACATCCATCCTCCGGCGGTCATCTGGCCGTAATTGGCCACCCCCAGGGCCACGGCCCGGTGCCAATTGTCCGGATCGTCAAAGGCACCCACCATGAGGGCATTGGTGATGATGACCCGGGGTGCGCTTTCCGACGATGCGAACAATCCTAAGGGATGACCGGATGCAACCACCAAGGTTTGATGCCGCGTCAATTTCTCCAGATACCGCTTAACGAGCCGGTACTGCATCCAGTTCTGACAGACCTGGCCGGTCTCGCCGTAGGTCACGAGCTCATAGGGGTACAATGCAATGTCGACATCCAGATTGTTGTCGATCATCACCTGAAATGCTTTCCCTTCGAGACAATTCCCTCGATATTCATCGATGGGCCGGCCCACAATGTTCTCTCGGGGCCTAAAGCGATACCCGTAAATTCTTCCCAGGGTCAACAGTTCATCTAAAAATTCAGGCGCCAGTTTTTCGTGCCATTTTTCGGGGATATACCGTAATGCATTTTTCAAGGCCAGGACTGTTTCGGTTCGCGTCAGGGTAAAACTCCGTTTGGAGGCCCGCCGAACACCCGGAACAAACGCCGGCATTTCCGGCAGGTCATGAAATATCTCCCCCAGATGAATCTCCATGGCATTTGAAATGTCCCCATTGTCGATCATGTCTTTTTTTCTCCATAATTGTATTTTTCATTCAATTATATTATTGTTAATAAAAAGTATTCAACAAGAAATTTTTTCTTAGAAATTTTAACACGTTGATAACCATACCATTTTAGAGCGGTTCCCAAAAATATGTTCCGATGGAATTGCTTGCGATCACAATATCAGTAAGCCGCAGGATGGTTCCGTTTCCATGGGGAAACTGTCTGAGCAAATTAGAGCGCGTTAAAGCGAACAGCGCGGAATTGTCCTGGGGCTGAAACGGGATGTTATTCTGAAAAAGCTATAATACCCGGATATAACCCATCACACCCAAAACGAGGATTGTCCGTTATGAAACCCATTGCCATCGGAATGGAAAAAATGACCCTGGAAGATCTGGTGAATATTGCCAGACACGGCGCCGAGGTCCATTTGACCCAAGGATCTGAAACCCGGATCGCCGCCACCCGTGAGTTGATCGAAAAATGGGTCGACCAGGGAAAATCGATTTACGGCGTGACCACCGGATTCGGTGCACTCTCCGATGTCTCCATCTCCAAAAAAGATACCCGGCAGCTCCAGCAGAATATTCTTTTGAGCCACTCGGCTGGAACCGGAGATAGGCTCGACGAAGGGTCGGTGCGGGGGGTCATGGCCCTTCGCATCAGGGATTTTGCCCTGGGGTATTCGGGAATTCGCCTGGAAACCGTCCGTCATCTGGTCACTCTCCTCAACCACGGCATCGTTCCGGTTGTTCCGGAAAAGGGATCGGTGGGCGCCAGCGGCGACCTCGTTCCGTTGGCCCATCTCTCTCTGGTGCTCATCGGCCGGGGAGCGGCCTTTTACAAGGGCCGGCGGATCACCGGCGCAGAGGCCTTAAACCTTTGTAAACTTAAACCCCTTTGCCTGGAAGCGGGAGAGGGTCTTGGCCTGATAAACGGCACCCAGGTGATGACGGCCATCGGCGGGCTTGCCGTCTATGATGCTGTAAACCTTACCAAATTGACCGATATCGCATCGGCCATGAGCCTCGAAGTCCTCATGGGAAGCCGAACCGAATTCGATCCGAGAATTCATCGGGTTCGGCCCCATCCAGGCCAGGCCGCAGCTGCGGACAATATGTATCGGATCACCCAGCACAGCGAAATTATTACCTCCCACAAGGACTGCCGCCGCATCCAGGACGCCTACACATTGAGGTGTTCCCCACAGGTTCATGGTGCCGGCAGGGATGCGATTTTTTATGTTAAAAACGTCCTGGAAACCGAAATCAACGCTGCCACGAACAATCCCCTGATTTTTCCGGAATCACAGGAATTCCTGCTGGGTGGCAATTTCCACGGCCAGCCCATCGCCCTTGCCATGGATTTTCTCTGTATGGCTGTTTCGGAATTTGCCAATATTTCCGAGCGGCGCATCGAGCGACTGGTCAACCCCAAGCTGAGCGGACTCCCGGCATTTCTCGTGAACGACGGGGGCCTTAATTCAGGGTTCATGGTTGCCCAGTATGCCGCCGCGGCCCTGGTCTCGGAAAATAAAATTCTTTCACATCCGGCCTGCGTAGACTCCATCCCAACGTCCGCCAACAAAGAAGACCATGTATCCATGGGAACCATCTCCGCACGGAAATGCAGAGACATCATAAAAAATACGGAACACGTCATCGCCACCGAACTCTTGTGTGCCGCCCAGGCCCTCGATCTGTTCACCAACATGAAACCCGGGGAAGGGACCCTGGCCGCTTATACGACGATCCGGGATGCCATCCCGCACCTTGAAACCGATCGTATTCTGGCAGAAGATATCGATGCCATCAAGGCGCTTATGCGAAGCGGAAAGATCCTGGATGCGGTGGAAAGAAAGGTGGGGATAATAACCTAGCAATAGGTTGAGCGGTTCAGCGTTCAACGTTCCGGGTTGGAAAAACCTCAAACCGGTTGCATCCATGTGATATCGGCTTCATCGGGGTTTCAAAACCGTTCCACCCAATAGGACATGGCGGACGTCCCGGATTTTGACTAATATTTTGAGCTGTTTCAATCGGTTGTAACCCTTGAACCCTGAACCCAGAACCTGGAACCGATCCGTTTAGGTTAGATTTTCTATGTACTCTATAAGCAATCGGTGGGTACACACTTCGAAATAGGGGGTATCCGTCTGCCGGAGCATTCTGAAATCATTCGGTGAAACAACCGGAATTCGCCCTTCCCGGATCACCAATCTCTGATATTTTCCCGTTGCCGTGGGGTATTTTCCGGTATGAACCGTTATTTTGCCTTCCCGGAGCTCGGGAAGATCACACACCAGCGTTTCCAGATGGATTTCCTGGGACAGTTTGTCAAACCCATTGGCGTTCAATTCAATGCCGTTGACATTGTAACGCAACACCGCATCGTCTTTCATTGCTGGATCTTGGGCCGATCCGCCATCAAACACGTACAGATTAAACGGTCTTTTTTTATGTAACATGGTTTTGTGCAAGGGTTTTGAACACTGGGACATCCGATCGGCTGAATTGATGGCCGGTGAAATCATGATCCGGTTGCTTTCGTCAAAAAGAAACGTGGGCGGACCGTCATAATAACTGATGCCAATGCCCAATTCCAGTACCGGCAGTCCATGTTCCCGGCCGAGCATATTGTACTTTTGGACAATATCGAGGATTCGGGCGGCCAATCCACAGGCGCGGGAAACACTGTACCACCCTTGGGGCGTGTCTTCATGCTCGAAAATTGACAGAATCACCGCATCCCCCTCGATAAACACTTTTTCTGCCGCATATTCAAACAGTATACTGGTGATGGGAACGAAAAAATTGAGGCTGAAAAACGATGCCGGATTGAGACCTTTTTCCTTCATTTTAAGGATGATGTCCGAGGAATCCCGCACATCCGCTTTAAGGATGACGTGGTTGATGGGGGGCTTGACCTCCGGCGCCTGTTCGTCGGGAAGCAGAAACTCGTAGAGGATACGATTCTCACGGGACAGGTCGATCATCTTTTTATCCGACAGCAGCTGTATTCGGTCCAGGGCTTCTCTGAGCATCAAAAAATTTTGAAAATCCCTGTGATAACGGACAAAATCATTTAAAAAACGTAGTAAATATTTTTTCTTCTCCTCCTTTGAAATTGTTTTCAGCGTCCTGATTTTTTTCTTCAACGGTAAAAGAGAATACGATTTTCCGTAAAACTTTTTTAAACGGTTCAGCTGGTCGACAATGGGTTTTCTGTGTTTGGGCTGGGTAAGATACTGTAAGACCTGCTGAGGTCCCAAAGGGGGACAGAAATCGAGATAAACTGTCTTCATTTCATAAGACGCCGAAATTCTATTGATAAGACCTGCTTTATTAATTTTCTTGTAAACGAATTTTAACAGCCGGTCCTGGTGTTTGGCCATTTTTTTGAGATCCTCGATATTTTCTTGGGTCTCTTTTTGTTCTTTGAGGATTTTATAGCGCTCCCGGGTTTTAAAACTGTCAAACAGGGTTTGGACGTTGTCCACATGTTTCAACCATATATCCAATTCCTCGTATTGGGACTCCGAATCCGGTTTTCCGGTACGGCCAAATGCCGGGTGGGCAAGGGTCGCTTTGAGGTCCGGCCGATCCTTTGAAGACGGTGGGGCCATGAACATTTTTAACAGGATCTTTCTGAAAAGACTTCGAATCAGTATCAAAAAGTTCTGATAACTGTCCGGATCTTTTGACCGGTGGGCCAGGAGAACATATTCATCGATCATAAAATAGTCGTCAAAGGGATTCTCCACATGGAGAATCGGATTGACAAAGACATCGTCGGGAAGATTCGCGTCCGCACCCAAAACAGACCTGCGCATTTCCTTGAGATCTTCACGCTGGACGTCCATAAAATACCGGAACAATTCCTCTCCAACGGTCCTTAACAATGAGTTTTTATTCTGCTGGATCTCGGAAAGCTTCTCTTTTATTTGGATATATCGATTCAATCCCTCACTGCTGGATATTTCATGTTTCCGGGCAGCCAGGTTCAGATCTTCTATGATTGTTTTGTGCTGGCGCTGAACCTCTTCGACGAGCGTTTTAACAATGGCAATCTGGGCCAGCAAATCGATTTGAATTTCGGACCCTGACTTTGCTCGGTTGACGGCAGCATGCATTACATCGCGACAAAGTCTTTTGAATTCATCTTCCTCGATATTGAGGCTTCGGGTCTTTTCGAGGTCTAAATATTTTTTAACCTTGCCATGTTTATGAAAAAGCAGGCGCACCACGTTTCGGATGGACACACAAAAGGCGGGACTGAGATACACATCGTAGCGAAAATTATCGACACCCGGAACCAATCTGTCCAATTGAAACCGAAAGGAATAGGTTTCAATGGCCTGTTCGATGAGATCGGATTGTAATTTAAAGGCATTGAACATTGTCTTGAAACATGCGTTTCGGTGAACGCTCTCAATGGAAAACACGGAGACAACAAGGAATTTTCATGGCTCGAATCGCCCGTTGCCCCGCGGTTTGGGGTTATTAAAGAATTTTATTTACAGCAACCGCCATAGAATCATCACGTTAATATCATTAAATTTGAAATTCCTCAAGTTATTGCCGATAGAAGCCCGATCAAATTGGATTGGATGATCGTTGTCCTCCATAAATTCTTTTCCAAATCCTTTCAGGAGTACAAAGATAAAATGAAGCAATATCCGGAACAAGTGGATGCCGTGCCCTCCCTCGGGGTCCTCGCCCGGGGTGTTTACATTCAAGGATGCGCCCGATAATAACGTTCTGTTTCAGTGGATTTCGAGATGGTGTTTTACAAGGAAAATGGATTGTGGTAAAAAAATGATATTTGTCATTTCTTTTAACAAGGAGGTTCCAGATGGCACTGAAAATTAACTGGTACGGACATGCATGTTTTTTGATTGAAACCGACGGAACGAAATTGTTGACAGATCCCTTTATTACCGGGAATCCCTTGTCTCCGGTCCAAGCTGATGCGGTGGAAGCGGACTACATCCTGGTTTCACACGGTCACGGGGACCATCTGGGCGATACCATAGAAATTGCCCAGCGAACCGGGGCCACGGTGATATCCAACTTTGAAATTCAAAACTGGCTGGTAAACCAGGGGATCCAAAATGTCCATCCCCAACACCTCGGAGGCGGCTTCGATTATCCCTGGGGGCGGTTAAAATTGACCATCGCCCATCATGGATCCGCACTTCCGGACGGCACCTACGGCGGCAATCCTTGCGGTTTTTTGTTCTACCTCGGGGGGAAAAAAATCTATCACGCTTGCGACACGGGCCTTTTCTTCGATATGAAGCTCATCGGAGAAGAAGGAATCGATTTGGCCATCCTGCCCATCGGCGACAACTTCACCATGGGACCCGACGACGCCTTGCGGGCGGTAAAACTGATTGAACCGGAACACGTGGTTCCGATTCACTACGACACCTTCGATATCATCAAACAAGATCCCAACGCCTGGGCCCATCGCGTAGAAGCGGAAACCTCTGCGAAAGTGACCGTCATGAAACCGGGAGACGTTTTTGAACTTTAACAAAGTTGATGAACTCGTAAAAAGTCTGATTTTGCTCGCTCCACAACCGTTAAAAGAGACCTTTGAAAAATGGTCAATTTTGTTCAAGTCCAAGGAAGGCGAAAATTTTAACCACAGACATACATTACGTATTTCGAGGATTAAAATTTGAGCCTGACGCAGGAATTGGGCAAAAGGGGACGTTTTTCAAAGGTCTCTAAATTGGGATGAAGGAACTGCAACCTAATGCCACAAACAGATTATTACCAGCTTCTAGGGGTGGACAAAACCGCCGGACCAAAACAGCTCAAGGAGGCCTACCGGAAGCTGGCCTTTGAATACCATCCGGATCGAAACCAGGGGAATCCCCAGGCCTCTGAAAAAATGAAGCAGGTCAACGAAGCCTATGCCGTTCTTTCGGATCCTTCCAAAAAGAAGGAATACGATATGTTCAGAGAGCAGTTCGGTTCTTCCGCCTACAGCAAGTTTAGGAGCAATTACTCTGAACAGGATATTTTCAGCGGCTCGGACATCCATCATGTTTTTGAAGAAATGGCCAAGGCTTTCGGCTTCAGAGGGTTTGACGATATTTTTAAGGAATTTTACGGCAAGGACTATCAAACGTTTCAGTTTAAAAGACCGGGGTTTTTTGCCGGAGGATTTTTTTTTACCGGCCCTTTTGGGAAACCCCGATCCGATCCGTCTTTGCTTTCTTCGTCCGGAAAATTCGGGAAGCTTTCCAGTTTTCTTTTAAAACAGATCAGCGGCTTTGAGCTCCAAAAAAACGGCAAGGATATCCATGATGTGGTTCGCCTGACCCCCATCCAGGCACAAGAGGGGGGGCCTTACGCGTATTTTCTGCGAAAAAAATCCAAAAAATTGGTGGTAAAAATACCGTCGGGGATCCGGGAAGGACAGCGTATCCGGCTAACGGGGATGGGAGAGGCAGGAAAAGGCGGCGGCAAACCCGGAGATCTTTTCCTGAAAGTTCAAATTAAAACACCGCTTTTGAAAAAAATAAAAAAGTCTATTGCGGATCTTCGCAACCGGTGAATAGGTGTATCGACACCAGAATTATGGTGCGCCGGTGGGTTACGCTTCCCCTTTTAGACCGATCTCATCGGCAACGTCCCGCATCCCCATGATCGTATCCGTGATCAGTTCGGTCAGCTCCATACCCAGCATTTCGACGCCCTTTTCAATAATAGATCGGTCGACCCCGGCGGCAAACCGTTTATCTTTCCATTTCTTTTTAACGGACTTGGCCTTTAAATCCATAACACTTTTGGAAGGGCGTACCAGCGCCGTTGTCACAACCAGCCCGGTTAGTTCGTCAACGGCATAGAGAACCTTTTCAAGTTCTGTCTGGGGCTCAACATCCGTACAAATTCCCCAACCATGGCTGACCACCGCCCGAATGTATTCTTTGGGCCAGGAATTTTTCTCTAGAATCTGTTCGGTTTTCCGGCAGTGTTCTTCTGGGAACCGCTCATAATCCAGATCATGGATCAGGCCGACAATGCCCCATTTTTCTTCATCTTCCCCGCGTTTGCGGGCAAAATAGCGCATCACCCCTTCCACCGCCAGGGCGTGTTTAATAAGGCTTTCATTGGTGTTGTATTCCTTCAAAAGCGAAAAGGCCTCCTCACGGGTCGGTATGTCTGAACTCATATTTTTCTCCCGGGTTATCGGTTTCGAATTGAATTGCAAAGGAACTATACCCATAAATTGGGCCCATTGTAAATATGGAAAAACCCGTACGAAAAACCCCTTGACACACCCCCCGATATCTTTTAGAAAAATGATCCAGGTGCCGATATCGGCTTAATAGGGAATCCCGTGAAAATCGGGAGCGGTCCCGCCGCTGTAATCCCCCCCTTTAAGAAAAGGGAACCTTTTTAGCAGCATGTGCCACTGTTCCGATACACCGGAATGGGAAGGCCGCTAAAAAGGCGGGAGAGTCAGAAGACCTGCCTGAACAAAACAGCCACAGAGACGTTTGCGGGGTTACAAAGGTCTCGGGTTACGATGACAAAAAAGGGCCAAGAAAACTGGGTGCAACCCTTCAGTCTTATTCTTAAGATTGAAGGGCTTTTTTTTGGCCATCGAACATTCCCGGCGGGGCAAAAAAATTATGAAAGGAGGTGAACGTCGTGAAAACCGGATTAATTGTTTATGTTGTTGGAAAGGAGCCTGCCGACTGGAATGTAAATGCAGAATCGACATCCATCAAACAAAATATCGAAGCAGACCTTGTTGAAATCATCACCGCCAAAACAGGTCATTTTGATGTTTCGGATGCCTGGTGGTCCCTCTTGACCAGGGGGATGAAACGGATTGTATGCAGGATTGGAACATTTACCCCAAAGGGCAACCTCACCCTCACGGGGAATGAACTTCATCTCTGCGGATAGTGATTGACAGGCGCCTGGGGGGAGTCTTCCCCAGGCGCCCTTGGCGGGCATTACCGGGACAGGTCTTTATCCTTGCCCTCTACCCCATAATAAAGTTCCGGCCGTCTGTTGGGGAGAAAGTATCGCATCCGGTGCCCCCTTACCCGGTTCAGGTCTTTGGCTTTTAGATCCAGGACAACCATGCTTTCTTTCCCGCTCAGATTCTTTTCGATAACTTCCCCGGAGGGCCCGATAATCACAGCGATCCCCGGAAAATGGAGCCCTTTTCCATTGTCCCCGGTGGGGTTACAGGCCACGATAAAAAGGCTGTTATCAAAAGCTCTTGCAGAAAGATGACGCATCCATGACCGGTATTTGTCTTTGGGGGTTCCCCTTGGAGATGCATGGGGAATAAAAATCAGTTCAGCGCCTTTAAGGGCCATTTGAGTGGAAAGCTCAGGGAAGTGGGCATCATAACAAAGCTGGATGCCGAACCGAAGGCCGCTGACGTCAAACACCGGGATTTTGTCCCCGGGTGTAAAATTTTCCTGTTCCGGCGGAGCGATGTGTAACTTTCGATAGCTCCCCACAAGCCCATCCGGGCTTATGACCAGGTGGCATGGAAAAATACGGCCGTTTTCATCCCTTTCAAGGATTCCTGCCAGAATGGTAATCCCATGGTTTTTTGATACGTTTGACAGCTCCCAGAATATGGGACCGGGAACCGGTTCTGCCGAATCTTTTATTTCGCTAAGATTGCTGTACCCCGTAATGTTCATTTCAGGGAAACACACCACAGCAGCGCCCGCTTCTTTGGACGCCTTTATCCACGGCTGCATGGCATCGAGGTTGCGACGGACGTCCCCGGCTACTGAACGAGAGATCACGGCTGCAATTCGGATATCCTGCATGACGATGTGGTGAAGAATCTTCCTTTTTTAAAACAGCAACGCCGCATTATATGGCATCACGGAATGATGGATAAAGGTCGCTGGGTATTTTTTTAGGGTCGAAATCATCCCCCCGAACTAAAGGTCAAAATGGGCTCTAATTTTATACATTTTGGTGGCAGGCAGGTTAATAATTTCCTTTACCCCCGTCTTTCGAGAAATATCTTCAAGATTTCCCTTAATTTCATCCATAGATTGAGCGATAAAGGTAAACCAGACGTTATATTTATTGTCCCGCTGATAATTATGGGTAACTCCGGGATAACGGTTGACGGTTCTGGCAAAACCCTTGATTTTGTCTTCCGGAACCTTTGCTGCACAGAGGGTGCTCACAAACCCTAATTTTTCTGGAACGAAATTACCGCCGATCCGGCGGATGATACCCTTTTTCTTAAGCCGTTCAAGCCGTTTTATAACGTCATCTTCAGAAAGATCGAGATTTACGGCAATTGAAAGAAAGGGCCTTTGGGTCATGGGAAAATCCGATTGAATCCTGTTAAGAATCTCCCGGTCAATATCATCGATTGGCGGCATGGGTTACTCCTGAAATTTTTCCGCGATTAAACGCACATGGATCTTTCGGGTCCGGGGACCGTCAAACTCACAGAAAAATATTCCCTGCCAAGTACCCAGTACCAGCCGATTATTTTCTATGGCGACCAGTTCTGAAGATCCCACAAGCGTCGATTTTATATGGGCCGGTGAATTCCCTTCCAGATGACGATATCCGGCCTTCCACGGGATGATCTTGTCGATGATCATCAGAATATCTTCTTTTACGCTGGGGTCGGCACTTTCATTGATGGTAATCGCAGCCGTTGTATGGGGTACGTAAAGCATGCAGAGGCCCTGGCCGATATCCGCAGAAAGAACCGCATCCTGAATTTTGGCGGTGATATCTATCAATTCCGTCTGTTTTCTGGATTTAACTGAAAAAATCATGGGGTCCTTTCCCCAAACGAAAAAAGCCCTGCTTTGAATGCAGAGCTTTTTTGATAAACTGGGGTTAACGGATCACGGCCTTTTGATTAGACGCATCCGGTCGGCTTCGGAAGACCGGCCATCTTACATGCTCCCTTGCCCGGGCCTGACGGGAACAATTCATAAATATGTTTCAATTTGAAACCGGTAACTTTTGAAAGGATACGAACCATAGGCGCTATGCCGTTCTTCTCATAGTATTCCTGAAGAACCTTGACAACTTTGCGATGCTCATCGTTCAATTCTTCAATACCCTCTTGGTTTTTTACCCACTGAACCCACTCATCACAAAAATTTTCATAGCTGTCTATAAAGCCGTCTTCATCTACGGTAAATGTCTTACCCATATACTCAACTGTTGCCATTAAAAACCTCCTTTATATTTTATTGATTCTTATGGCCATCGGCCTATACCTTTCATTAAAAACGATAAAAATAATTATATGATTGATCTATCAATGTCAACACGAAAAATGTAAATACTTTTTATTTATCCAATGCCTTGGACTATAAAAGATTTTAAATCACCCGTCATTTGGCCCCTGAATTGTCCATATTCATTTGATATTATAAACATTATTCCTAAATTAAAGAGAAAAACAAGCCCATTAAAATGCCTGAAAAAAACCCCAAAACCAAGCCTGCCAAGAATTGCATCGGGCTTGGGTCCCCCCCAATTTGCCATTGGGACGTCGCAATTGTTTAATTACCCTACCAATTTCCCTTGAGAGCCCTGGGGAAATCCTGTACATAGGCTAAAGGTGAACACGTTGACCACATGTTACGGGAAGTAATCGATGACCCCTAAGATTTGTAAACCGAAAATTATCATCATCTGCGGCCCAACAGCTTTGGGGAAAACCGCCACCGCCATCGGCCTTGCAGAAACTTTCAACGGCGAGATCGTCGGCGCCGATTCAATGCAGGTCTATAAATATATGGATATCGGCACTGCAAAGCCGACCCGTGATGAACAGTCGCGTGTTCCCCACCACATGATAGACATGGTTGTTCCGGACGAACATTTCGACACCCAGGCGTATGCGAGGCTGGCCCGTGAAAAGATCCTGGATCTCAACTCCCGGCGGATTGCCCCTTTTATTGTCGGCGGAACCGGACTTTATATCAAAGCACTGGTGCACGGCCTATTTGAAGCCGGAGCATCAGATCCCCGGATACGGAGCCGTTTAAAAGAAGAGGCTCAAATTCAGGGCTCGGCGTTCTTGCACAAACGATTACATCGGAAAGACCCCGATTCTGCAAAAAAAATACACCCGAATGATGCCTACAGGATCATAAGGGCCCTTGAAGTTTACGAGTCCACCGGGAAAACCATGGCCCAATTGCATCGCGAGCACAATTTTAAAGACAATTCGTTTGATTTTTTGAAAATCGGCCTTCATATAAACCGGGACCTACTCTACGATCGCATCAACCGACGGGTCGATGCCATGATCGACGCCGGCCTTGTGGGCGAAGTTAAAGGACTGCTGAAAATGGGATACGCTCCCCACCTTAAATCGATGCAGTCCATCGGTTACCGCCACATGGTCGATTTTATTCAAGGTCGTTGCGAGTGGGATGAAACCTTACGGATCTTAAAACGGGATACAAGAAGATATTCAAAACGTCAACTGACATGGTTCAAAGCCGATCCCAACCTTATATGGGCTGGACCGGAACAGGTCTCGGAAATCCGGGGCCTGATAAAAAAGTTCTTGCAAGCAGAGTAAAGAATCCGGACCCATCTTAGATCCCGCCATGCGGGGGAGGACACGGCTTTGGTTTCACCCCATCTCATTGCACGGGGTTGGAAGGATGGAATATTGGAATACTGGAATATTGGGTCGCAAATTGGAATGTTGCCCAATTTGGCAATATCAAAATGCCCAGGTATCTTATGAAGTTGGTGGCAGTCCGCAACCCATCATTCCATCACTCCATTATTCCCGTCGAATAATTTACTGGCCTAGCCAATTGTTTCTGAGCCGGCCCAAAGAACCCGGTTTTTCAAGATTAAATAACGATATATCAATAGGTAAACACCCATGAAAATAGCCATCGCACAGATTAATCCCATCGTCGGCGATTTTGACTACAATTTCGAGCGAATAAAGAACTTTTCCCATCAAGCCATCCAGCTTCAATGCGATCTGGTGGTCTTTTCAGAGCTCGTTATTACAGGATACCCGCCCCAGGATCTTCTCGAGAGAAAGGATTTTGTCGATGCCAGCCTGTCCTGTTTGGACAGACTCGTTCAGTCCATCCATGGTATCGGTGTCATATGCGGATTTGTGGACAGAAATCCCGCCGAAAAAGGAAAACCGCTTTTTAATTCCGCCATTCTCTTTGAAGACGGCAACATCCTTCACAAGGTTCACAAACAGTTGTTGCCAACATATGACATCTTCGATGAAATGCGGTACTTCGAGCCCGGCGGTCAAAGCGCGCCGTATCCCTACAAAGGCCACAGGGTTGGACTCACCGTCTGTGAAGATGCCTGGAACGACGTAGATATTTTCCAACGAAGGATCTATGACACAGACCCTGTCGCGCAATTCATCCAGGCAGGAGCCGATCTGGTTATTAACATATCTGCTTCTCCATATTATCTGGGGCATAAAGAATTCAGATGGAACATGTTCGAGTTCATGGCCCGGAAATATAACGTTCCCGTTATGTTTGCCAATCAGGTCGGCGGCAATGACAGCATTCTCTTTGACGGATCGAGCACCGCGTATGATAAAAACGGAAAGACCGTGGCCAGAGCCGCCGATTTTGAAGAAGACCTGGTGGTCTTTGATTCAAACACCTTAAAACCTCAGCCGATCCACATCCATGAAACATCGACATCGGATGCGGAAGCCATTTTCAAGGGGCTTGTCATGGGAACCCGTGACTACGTCACAAAGTGCGGTTTTTCAAAGGTGGTTCTGGGCTTGAGCGGCGGTATAGATTCAGCCCTGACAGCGTGTATTGCAGTATCGGCCTTGGGTCGGGAAAATGTTTCGGCGGTCTTTATGCCGTCCCAATATACGTCCAGAGAAAACTTTGAAGATACGGAAAAGCTTTCCGAGAATCTGGGCATCGTACAGACCCGGATTCCCATAAACAGCCTATTTAAAGAATTTTTAAAGTCTCTTTCGCCAGTTTTCCAGGATACACGACCCGACATTACGGAACAGAACATTCAAGCCAGAATCAGAGGCAACATCCTCATGGCACTGTCCAACAAACACGGCGCGTTAGTCCTCTCCACAGGCAACAAGTCCGAACTCGCCGTTGGCTACTGTACGCTGTATGGAGATATGACCGGAGGACTGGCCGTAATTTCAGACATTCCAAAAACAATTGTTTACGATCTTGCCCGTTTCATAAATCGGGACAACGCGTTAATTCCCCCGCGCATCATTTCCAAAGCGCCCTCCGCCGAACTCAAACCCGACCAAACCGATCAGGACGACCTGCCGCCGTATGAAATGCTCGATGCCATCTTAAAAGGATACATCGAAGATTTCAAAGGTGCCGATGAGCTGGTGCAAACGGGATTCGACAAAATAATTGTGGAAGATATCATCTACAGGGTTGACCGGAATGAATACAAGCGTCATCAGGCAGCACCCGGTCTTAAGGTGACATCAAAGGCTTTCGGTTACGGCAGAAGGTTCCCCCTGGTTCAACGGTACACAAAAAAATCGTCGCAACCCTGACCCCGGGTCAGCCAACAACCCGTTTTCCCTGCCACGTATCTCTTTTTTCAAGAACCGCCTTGATCAGTGCAAGGGTTTCGGCTTTTTTGATCGACCACTGGGGTGCCACGAGTTCATCAGGATGAGGGTCGCCGGTCAGACGTTGAATCACCATATCTTTGGGAATCCGTTCAAGGAAATCACAGACGATATCGACATATTCTTCCTGGGCCAGACACGTGTATTTTTTCTGATGGTAAAGGGCATCCAGTTTTGTTCCTTTTACAACATAGAGAAGGTGAATTTTGATACCGTCTATTCCAAGGCCGGCAATGGCATCGGCGGTTTCGAGCATCTGGGCTTTTCTTTCATTGGGAAGACCGAGAATAACATGGGCACATATTTTGATCCCCCTATTTTTCGTCGCATCCACCGCCTGTTTAAAACATTCAAAATCGTGCCCGCGGTTTATAAACGCAAGGGTAGAATCATGGGCGGATTGCAATCCGTATTCGATCCAAACAAGATGATTTTCCGCATAGCCCTGCAAGAGCTCCAAAATCGGACCCTCCACACAATCCGGCCGGGTACCGATGGAAAGGCCCACCACATCTTCTATGGCAAGGGCTTGGGCATAAAGATTCCCAAGGGTTTCAATGGGTGCATAGGTGTTTGAAAACGATTGGAAATAGGCTAAAAATTTTTTCGCTTTGTAGCGCCTTGAAAGGGCTTTCTTGCCTTGAACGATCTGGTCGGTCACCGAAAGCCCTTTTTCATGGGCACCGGTTCCGGACCCCTTAAAATTGCAGTATATACATCCGCCCTTAGAGATCGATCCGTCCCGGTTCGGGCAGGAAAGGCCCGCATCGATGGTTATTTTCTGAACCCTGCATCCGAAAATACTTCTCAGATAACCGTTAAAATCATTATACCTTTTTGAGACATTTATCGTCATGATCGAGGAAAAATTTCAAAACTCAAATTGAGCGCAGACCCAATGAATATGGGAATGGGTTTTGATTTCTGGATGATCCCATGGCCCTTTATTTTATTTTACGGGCAATTTAGGTTAAAGATTGTTTCGCCTGAATTAATGATTATTTTTGTTTGTAATTATATACCTTTTCGCATAAAATTTGTAAAATTGTTAATGCCAAATAACTGAAAAATAATTTTTATGCCCTTCTATCGAAAAAAATACGACATCATTGTCGTGGGTGCAGGACATGCAGGATGCGAGGCGGCTCTGGCCGCCGCCAGAATGGGTTGCAGCGTGCTGATTATGGCCATCGATCTGGACAAAGTGGCTGCCATGCCATGCAGTCCCTCCATAGGCGGTATGGCAAAAGGACAACTGGTCAAGGAGATCGACGCCCTGGGCGGTGAAATGGCAAAAATCACGGATAAAACCGCCATACAGTATCGAACCCTAAACACCAAAAAGGGCCCTGCGGTCCATTCTTCCAGAACGCAAAACGACAAGATCCGTTATCATATGGCCATGAAGGCCGTCCTGGAAAAACAGCCGAACCTCGATCTTAAACAGGCCATGGTGGATCGGCTGGTAATGGAAAACGGCTGCGTGGTGGGTGTGGAGGATCAAACCGGTTTCGGGTACCCGGCGGATGCTGTAGTTCTGGCCACCGGAACATTTTTAAGCGGCCTGGTTCATATCGGCTTTAATTCTTTCAAAGCCGGGAGAGCCGGCGAATTCGCATCCTATGGCCTCCCAGTCCATCTGAAAGACCTTGGGTTCGAGCTTGGAAGAATGAAGACCGGCACACCCCCCAGACTGAAAAAATCGAGTATCGATTTTAACGCTTTTGTCGAGCATGGCGCCGAAGAAAATCCAATACCGTTTTCGTTTTTCACCGAAAAGATTGTCATGCCGCAACTTCCCAGCTATATCGGACATACCAGCAAACAAAGCCATGAGATTGTGAAAAAAAATCTTAAACTTTCTGCGCTGTATAGCGGTATGATAAAAGGGATTTCGGCCCGCTACTGTCCTTCATTTGAAGACAAGGTCGTCAGGTTTCCCCATAAGGAAACCCACCAGATAATCCTGGAGCCCGAAGGTATCGATACCGATGAAATTTATGCCAGCGGCCTTGGTAACAGCCTGCCCATGGAAATACAGATTCAGTTCGTCAGATCCGTCAAGGGTCTGGAATCGGCCGAAATCATGCGGCCGGCGTATGCCATCGAGTACGATTATGTTAATCCTGTCAACCTTAAGCCGACCCTGGAAACAAAACGGATTTCAGGCCTTTTTTTGGCCGGCCAGATTAACGGAACATCGGGCTATGAAGAGGCTGCCGCCCAGGGGATGTGGTCCGGGATCAATGCCGCCTGCAAAATCCAGAAAAGGCCGCCGTTTATTCTCGACCGATCCCAGGCGTACATGGCGGTTATGGTCGATGATCTGGTTACACGGGGCACCCGGGAACCTTACCGCATGTTTACCTCCCGGGCTGAATACCGGCTCATGTTGCGGGAGGATAATGCAGATTTGAGATTGATGGAGATGGGACATGAACTCGGCCTCATCGACGATGACACCTTAAAAGATGTGAAAGAGCGAAAACAACAGATCGCCCATGAGGTTAAAAGGATTAAGTCCATTGTCATAAAACCGGACAAAATTACCAACGATTATTTGCTCGGCAAAGGCACACCGCCCATAAACAACGGCGTTTACCTTGATCAGCTTCTGAAAAGAGCCGAACTCGACTACACGGCGGTCAATGCCCTGGCCGGGAGTTCAAACCACCTCAAGGGAAAAGTCGCCAAACAGGTGGAAATAGAAATCAAATACGAAGGGTATATTAAACGGCAGCTAAAGGAAATCGACAAGTTCAAGAATCTGGAGCAGATGAAAATACCCCAAGATTTCGATTTTAGCCAGGTTCACGGCCTTTCCAATGAACTCAAAGAAAAGCTTTCTACGGTAATGCCGTCGTCCCTGGGCCAGGCATCCCGAATAGATGGCATAACCCCCGCCGGACTTTCCGTGATAATGATCGCCATCAAAGCTGCTGAAAAACAAGGGGCAAAAACCGATAACCAGCCATCGAATGATCCTTGACAGAAAAAAACTTTTAACTTATTTTCATTATTAGAATTTTTCCTGTTTACCCGAAACCTTTTGGGGCTGATATCTGCGGGTTGAATTTACAGATAAAACGATAAGTTAGGGCAAGACCACGAGGTAACGAGGAAATGGCGGAAACAGATTATTATAAAATACTCGGCGTAAATAAAAATGCGTCTAAAAACGATATTAAGAAAGCGTATCGGAAGCTCGCCATGAAATATCATCCTGATCATACAAAGGGAGATAAAAGCGCCGAGGAAATGTTTAAAAAAATTAGTGAAGCGTATGCTGTTTTAAGTGATGCGGAAAAACGCAAACAGTACGACACCTTCGGTTCAGCCGGATTCCAGCAACGCTATTCCCAGGAAGACATTTTCAGGGGGTTTGATTTTGACACCATATTAAACGAATTATTCGGCGGATCAGGTCGTGCCGGCAGTGGTGGCAGTGGAATGCGCTTCTCTTTTGGCGGAGGGAGCCCCTTTGGCGGTTATCAACAGAAGCAACAGGCACCGCCCAAAGGATCTGATCTGGTATATGAACTCCCTTTGACACTAAAGGAAGCCGCCACAGGAACCAAAAAGACCGTATCTTTTCAACATCAAGGTCGCAGTGAGAAAATTACCGTAAAGATTCCAAAAGGAATGATATCCGGGAAAAAACTTCGTATTTCCGGAAAGGGCGAGCCAAGCCCTTACGGCGGCCCTTCAGGAGACCTTTACATCAAGGCCAAAGTGCTCAGCGACCCGGTTTATGATGTTAAGGGCCATGACCTTTACATAAACAGAGATATCAAAATTAGCGAGGCCATTCTGGGTACGAATATCTCTGTTCCAACAATGGACGGCAAGACACTGAGTTTAAAAATGCCACCTGGATCCAAACACAAAACCAAGATGCGACTGCCCGGACACGGCCTCCCCCATATGGACGGTAAGGGTCAAGGGGATCTTTATGTCCGCATTCATGTCCATATGCCCAAAGAATTATCTAAAAAACAAAAAGATCTGATCGACCAGTTGGCGGAAACAGGCTTGTAACACATTAAATTTATTGACAAGAAATTTTGTCCCCTGTACCTTTATTTTTAAATGGACAAACCGATTTTTTAAAAATATCACGGCGCGACTTAATCGTTTTTAATAATGGCTGAACTTATACCCGTCCTCACCCAAAATGACATCGACACCTTGGTCGCGGAGATGGCACGCAGGATCTCTTCGGACTTTCAAGATCATGATCTTGTTCTCATCGGTGTTTTAAAAGGTGCGTTTGTCTTTATTTCCGATCTGGTGAGGCATCTCAGTATTCCAGTCAAAATCGATTTCATCCGCGTCTTGAGTTACGGTTCAGGCGTTTCATCTTCAAGGAACATTCAATTAACCAAGGATATTGAAACCGATATAAAAAATAAAGATGTACTCATCGTTGAAGACATTGTGGATACAGGGTTGACCTTAAAATATCTCATGGATTATTTGAAAACGTATCAACCAAAAACGGTCAAGGTTTGCACCCTGTTAGACAAACACGAGCGTCGCGAAGTAGATGTTGAAATCGATTATATCGGCCACACCGTGACCGAAGGGTTCCTTGTGGGATACGGACTCGACTACGATGAAGACTTTAGATATTTACCGGGAGTTTTTCACTTTCAATTATAACCACTGGGGTTTATCATGATTATTACCTGCCAAGAATGTAGTTCAAGTTTTAATTTGGATGAAAACCTTTTAAAACCAACAGGTTCAAAGGTTCGATGCTCAAAATGCCACCAAGTATTTGTGGCATATCCACACACGCCGCCTGAAAAACCTGAAACCCCTCCTGAAATACTGCCGGATATTGATGACATACCCGCGACAAAGGACGTCCCGGGTCCAGATGAACTCGATTTGTCAGACATGGACGCGTTGTTTGACGAAGAAAAAGATTCAGAGATCGAAGACATCACCGATGAAGACTTTGAAGACCTTGACCTGGATTTAGACCTGGAATTGGAGCCCGATGCCGATACGCCGATCCAAGAGACATCCCCCGGCGTCGGGGTGGATGAACCCGATGAATTCGACCTGTCGGACATGGAAAAGTTTTTTGACGAGGAAAAAATTCCCGAAGATGAAGATATGCCCCATGAAGACTTTGAAGATCTCGACCTGGATTTAGAGCTTGAAACAGATATCTCCACTGAGGATACGGCGGCAGAAGAGAAACCGGATGAATTCGACCTGTCGGAGGTGGATAAGTTTTTTGCCGAAGAAAAAGCCTTGGAAACGGAAGATCTTGGGGACCCGGACCTGGATTTAGAGCTGGATTTGGAACCCGAAGCCGATACATTGCCCGGGGAGACGGCTCAGAAAGACGAGCCGGATGAACCCGATGAGCTCGATCTGTCGGATATCGAAGAAATTTTGGACTTAGAAGAACCGGAAGCTGAAGAGAAACACTTACCCAGCGATGTGTTACTGGAGCTGGATATGGAGACGGAACCCGAGCTTGAAAAGGTTTCCGAAGGTTTGGAATCCGATGACCTCGAAGAAATTGATCTGTTGGATATCGAGAAAATGCTCGAAATTGAACCGACGCCGGACACCCCGGCGGACGTTCAACCCGAGGATCTCGTTCTTGAATCCGATCTGGAGGAGGAATTGGATGATCTTGTACTGCCCAAGGATTTTCCAGAGGTCGACGCCGATGAACCCGATAAAATCACCGAACCTGACGAATTTGAATTCCAAGATGCGGACGGGGAAGACCTGTTAGACGAGGAAATTTCCGAAATCCAACCTGCACTGGATCCCACAGGGGGGGCCGCCAAAAAACGGATCAGCAAACCGATCTTTGCCTTGCTGATCATTGCATTATTGGCAGGTGGGCTTTACGGCACCTATGTTTTGCTCGATTACATGAAAATTGAGATTCCTTTTTTCAGCGATTATCTCAAACCCAAAGCTTCGGATCCAGCCGGAAATCTCAAGATAGAAACATTAGATATCGACAGCAAATTTGTGACAAGTCCAAAAGCAGGAAAACTGTTTGTAATAACCGGCCGGATTAAAAATGGATATTCATCTTCCCGCCAGGCTGTAAGAATCAAAGGAAAGCTCTATACAAAAGGGAAAACCCTTGCAAAAACAGAAACATTTTTCTGTGGCAATGTTCTATCAGATATGGAACTTTCCAATATGGAGTTTGCCGCCATAAAAAAACGGCTGTCCAATAGCCTGGGCGACAACAAATCGAATACCGGCATTAAGCCGGGGCAAGAACTCCCCTTTATGATTGTATTTTCCGACCTTCCCGGGGACCTGGAAGAATTCGCAATTGAAGTGGTGGGATCCATTTCAGAAGAATAGAAACATATTGAAGTTTTTGGCTTGACTAACCCCATTATTTTATAATAATAGAAACGGTTTTAAAATCGTTAAACCGACTCCCGCTTAAAATTTACTTTGGCGATGTAGCTCAGATGGTTAGAGCATACGGCTCATATCCGTAGTGTCCGGGGTTCAATTCCCTGCATCGCCACCAATAAAATAAAACCTGCTATTTTTACAGCAGGTTTTCTTATTCTGAAGCTTCCCTAAATGCCGTTATTAAACTCGGGGCACATCGAATATTTGGCATATAAATGCAGATGGCCGAAGAATAAGATGCACGAACATCCGAGAAGCTTCATAAAAGCCAGATCAAACTCTTTTTTTAGTGTAACCTTTGGAGGAGATGAACCGTCACGTGGTTAAATTCATGGTGTTGAAGCTGATCGACATTTAGTTTTTTCCAATTAATAAACATTTCATAAAATATGTCCATAAGATAAAAGGTTCATTTTTATAGGACAAAACCCCAGCCCATAGGGATTGCTCCCTGCCCAGTCCCACCCAAAGCATTTCATCCCACACATTTTAATTTTAACAGACTGGAATTTATAAAAAAATCTGATCGGAAAAACGCCGGTGGTACGTTTTCGGAGTTGCAGCAAGTTACGGTTATCCCCGGGCGTCCCTTGAAAATATCAGAAGGCCCCGCTTGTTTTCAGCGTTTTATCGCTTGAAAAGATGGTGAAAGTTGTATAATAACATTTAGTGGAATAAAAGCTGTAGTTGATGCAGCCAAATCACACGCCTGTGTAAAAAAAACAGCGATCAGCGATGATACACGGTTTTGAAAAAATTGTTGAAGAGCGTATTCGAAAGGCTCAAAAAAGGGGCGATTTCGAAAATCTGACCGGCTCCGGCAAACCCTTGACCTTTCGGAATGATTGTTTGGTCCCGGAAGACCTGCGCCTGGCCTATAAAATACTCAAAAATGCCGACTTTATTCCCCCGGAAATGGAGTTGAAAAATCAGATTAAACAGACCGAAGACCTATTGGCCGGTATGGAAGAAACGTCTGAAAAATATCGTTTATTAAAAAAATTGAACTTTTTGATCTTGAAATTGAATTCAATGCGAGACACATCCGTTGCCTTTGAAGTGCCCCAACATTACATGGGAAAACTGACCGAACGATTCGAGAATTCAAAAAATCAATAAAACAATGGGCTAAGTTCCAATCATGGTATTCAAGCAAAAAGAAAAAGAGAGCAGGCATTTTAAAAGTGTTCTCATGGCCTATTTTATCCTTCTCCTCCATGTTTTTTTGGTGGCGGGTTTGGTCATCATGGTCATTTTTTTTCGGGGCATCATAAATTATATGATGTGGATTTTTTTCGGGGGTTCAATCGCCATCATTGCTTCGGGCTTTCATTTTTACAAACGTATGAAAATGGAAGGAAAGACACTCAAGGAAATACTCAGCGCCCATCGCTATAGCGGAAGAACGGTTGAGATCAGTTTTCTGGGTGGACTGGCTTCATTAAAAATCGACGGGACAAAGAACAATCTGCCTGCACTGGGCAGCAGTTCATCCGGCAATGTCAAACAACTCGAAGACCCGGAATCGATTCGCTATAGAGAGTTTTCCGAACTTGTCCGTCTGCTTGAAAACGACCTTATTACCCTTGAAGAATATAACAGATTCAAGGAACGGCTTTTTAAGTCATAGAAAATGGACCGTTTCAGGGGGTGAGATTCCTCGTGTAACGATATCTGCCCGCTCGTGCCTCCCATGGCAGGCGGGTAGACGGAGTGGCTTCGTCATTTCAACTTTGCTCAGACCGAAAGGCAACCCATGAAAAAACTAACCATTGCGCTTCTCTCTGGCGGGATATCCTCCGAACGTGAAGTCTCCATCGCCAGCGGAAACCAGGTCTATGAGGCACTGGATCACGACAAGTACCATATCCTTCGGTATGATCCAAAAACCGATCTTCCGCAACTCGTTGCGGATGCGCCTAAAATTGATGCTGCACTGATAATTCTCCATGGGCCGTTTGGTGAGGACGGTACACTCCAGGGACTCCTCGACCTTTTGGATATTCCCTATCAGGGCTCGGGTGTTCTCGGGAGCGCACTGGCGATGAACAAATTGGCTTCCAAACATCTTTACGAAAAATCCGGTCTTCGGGTCCCGCCCTATAGGGTAATAAAAAAAGATGACCTTTTAGATTCGGAAGCATGTGCCGAACAGTTGGGTCTGCCCCTGGTTGTAAAACCGGTGGCCAGTGGTTCGAGTGTGGGAATCTCCCTGGTTAAATCCACGAAATCCTTAGAGGATGCGGTGAATGAAGCCTTTAAAGAAGATCCGATGGTTCTGATAGAAGCCTATATCGACGGGATTGAACTTACCGGCGGTGTTATCGGCAATGAGCGTCTGGATGCGTTGCCCATCATTGAAATAATTCCTGATAAATCCTGTGATTTTTTCGATTACACGGCAAAGTATACCGCAGGTGTCACCCAGGAGATATGTCCGGCCCGGATCGACGACGTGATCACCGAAAAAGCCCAGGAAACAGCCAAAACAGCCCATAAAGCGCTTTTTTGCAGCGGATACAGCCGAACAGACATGATTCTCAAAGATAAAGAGCTTTATGTCCTTGAAACCAACACGATTCCAGGCATGACCGCAACGAGCCTTTTGCCGCAAGCAGCCGCTGCCGCGGGCATTCCTTTTGGCCAGCTTCTGGACAGACTGATTGAGTTAAGTATCGAGGAACACGAAAGCCGCGGGTGATTCAATGATCGTCAGAAGCAGCAGGGAACTCAAGGACGTCTATCAAGACCTTCGTTCGGGAGATATTTTTTTAGGGACACTGGCTTACAAACATTTGAAACAGTCTGTCCTCATCGATCTTCTCGAACGGGGAATTTTATGTTTTCCATCTCCCCTTTCACAGCTCCTGAACAACTCCAAGGCCGCACAAGCCCTCATTCTAAAAAAATGGATGTTGCCCCATACATTTGTTATTACGCGACGGGCGGATCTCATCGATACCATAAATCTCTATAACAGACTCAAAATCGGTCCTGTGATTACAAAGGAAGACCGTATGCACTGCGGCCATGGTGTGCGAAAGTGGGATACCATTGAAGTCTTATACAGTTTCATGGCCTTGTCCGAATCTTCATATCCTTTTATAGTTCAGCCTTTTCTTGAGGGCTTCATTGACGTACGGGTTCTCATTGTCGGGGATTACATGGAGGCATATGTCAGAAATAATCCCAATAATTTTAGGATGAACATCTCCATGGGTGGAGAAAATTATCCCTACGATCCGGACGAGAATATTGAAGGATTTTGTCATACGGCAATGGAACGCGGTAAATTCCCCTATGCCCACCTGGATATTGCGATTACAGACGACGGACCGTATTACCTTTTGGAGATTGCCTTAGACGGCGGGACCAAAGGTGCAAAGATCGATCGAAAGGACCTCGTTCAAAAGAAAAATGATTTGCTTGAAAGCCTTGCCAACATATCCTGAAAAGGGGGTTTAATTGAAAACAGAAAAGAAGAATTTAAAACAATCCGACCGGCCGCCGGAAGTCGGGATTGTCATGGGGAGCGATTCCGATATTAAAATCATGGAAGAAGCTGCTTCGGTTTTGAAACAATTTGGAATATCCTATGAAATGACCGTTGCCTCGGCACACCGAAGCCCCAAAAGAGCAATTAAATTAGCCACTTCCGCCCACAAGCGGGGCATCAAGGTCATTATCGCCGGCGCCGGACACGCCGCCCATCTGGCCGGGTTTATGGCGGCGCATACGTCCTTGCCCATCATAGGGGTTCCCATAGATTCCTCATGCCTTCAAGGGTTCGATGCACTCCTATCAACCGTTCAAATGCCGCCGGGGGTCCCTGTGGCAACGGTATCCATCGGAAAGCCGGGTGCAAAAAATGCAGGTATCCTTGCCGTCCAGATACTGGCACTTGCAGACCCGAACCTTACAAAAATGCTGGAAATGTATAAAAAGGAGCTTGCCAAACAAGTTGATCAAAAAGCAAAAAAGCTTAAAGATCATTCAAGTTGACCCTTTCAATCCCTCCTATGATCAAATCTTGGAGGCCAACCGGATCGTTCAAAACGGCGGGGTCATAATGTTTCCTACCCAGCACCTTTATGGACTGGGTGCCGCGGCCTTGAACATCAAAGCTGTCGACAGGGTCTTTGAAATCAAGCAGCGGCCGCATAACAAACCGCTGCTTGTCCTTATTCACGAACAAAAAGATCTGACAAAGCTGGTTGAAAAAATCCCTTCCACCGCCATTCGCATTATGGAATGCTTCTGGCCGGGTGCACTGACCATTGTATTTGAGGCCAAAAAGGTATTGCCGAAAAACCTTACCGCCGGTACGGGCAGGATCGGTGTCCGAATGCCCCAACACCCTGTTGCCCTGGCCCTTGCCAAGGCGCTCAAAAGCCCCATCACCGCCACAAGCGCCAACATTACGGGCAATTCAGGGTGTTCACAAGTTTCAGATGTTGACCCGCTGATTGCCGACAAGCTTGACCTTATTCTGGATGCCGGCCCCCTTAAGGGCGGCATCGGTTCAACCGTCGTCGACGTTACCCATGATTTTCCGAAAATCCTGAGAGAAGGCGCAATCCCGGCAAAGGATATTTTTGCTGTTCTCGGGAGCACAGATACCGGATAAGCGGAACTTTTCACCCAACAAGGCAGACATCAATGTTCAAAATAGAGGACATCACCGGCCAAGTTCTGAAAAACTGCGATATTGCGGATTCCCATCATGCGGGGCTTTATTCCATATGCGGTCTGGCATTAAGATTGCGGGATCTATTCAAATGGGAAAAAGGTCTGGATCCCTGGGTTGAAAAGGACCCTTCCGAGGTCTTAAAATGGATTGGGGACAAAGAAGAAAAATGGGAAAAACTCCTGGAAAAAGAATTCGGAAACATCACCATTCTCGGACGTCGTTTCGACCCATTTGATGTCACGGAAATCAACGCGGTATTAGAGCCCCATGGATTCATCTACGGCGGCGGGTATGCTCGCAGCCTTAAACCCACATTTTTCCTCGCGTCCATCGCGGAAAAGAAAGAAGTAGATGGATACACGGTATTTATCCTCGGTCACGAGCTCGCCCGTGATCTACTGACAATCCCTGCCCTGTCCCAAGACAATTGCATCTTTGTGAGACAAGAACCGGCAAAACTATTTCTGTGGGATCAAATATTTTATATCAAAAAATCCGGGCGGTTTGCCCTCAAGTTTGCCTTTGAAATTTATGGGCTGAAAGACCGGACACCCAAAGAGTTACAACGTAATTTCGCAAGAATTGCGGTGGATGAAACCGACAAATACATTTACCACGAGCTGGGTGAAATTCAGGATACGGTTTTTGACCGTCACCTGTGGCGGGAAATTATTGCGGCGTTCCCTCACACACCCATCGAACTGCTCGTCCGAACCGTTAAGGACCTTCTGGCAGACACCAACGAATACGGGACGCTTACCTATCTAACCAGAGAACGGAAAACAGCGTCTCTGGCATTTTATGTTGCGTTCCTCGAAAGTTTTACGAAAGAAATATTTCCTCAAATAATTGAAGCGTTTCAAAAATTTGCACATACATATGACTGGCTCCTTATAGAGCAAGCCGTAGCCGAAGGGTATGATACGGCAAAATCTTACGCAGAAGCGATCACCCGTATTTACCGGATGGGTAAGGCCAAAAATGACATGAAATGGGTGGAAAATGAGATAACCAAACGTTTTCTATCCACCCTTGTTCGCTAACTCTATTTTCCACGCCCAGAGCGTGTCCCGGGACCCACAGATGATTCCAAAAGAAGACGCACAGAAAATAACCCGATGGGCCCAAGGACTCGATGAGGATATATTCATCGATCTGATCTTGACCCGGGATGAACGCAGCAGAACATTTCGTGATTTCTGTGACAATTTGGCGCGCATGGCCCCCAACATCAAAGTTAAACCGGAAAACAACGAAGAATCGACCCTCCCCGCCATCCAGGTAGGCAACGTTCGATACCAGGCGATTCCCGGGGGCAAGGTACTCGAACCTTTTCTGGATGTTTTGGCCAACCGTGACACCCCGACGTCAAATGCTCAAGTATCGGTTAAGGACAAGCTTTCTGATAACCAGATCCCTGCCTTGCTGAAAATCTATATTATGCCCCATTGTCCCTTTTGCCCGAAGACGGTGGTGCAATTCCTCTCCCTGGCCAAGGGAAACCCATCCATAAAATTAACCCTCATCGATGGTGCGCTCTTTCCCGAGATGGCAGCATCCGACAATATTCATTCCGCACCCACCGTTTTACTCGAAGATCAATTTCGCTGGAGCGGATCGATCCAGATCCAAGAAGTGGTCGATATAATATTGAACCGGGATCCCTCTCAGCTCAGCGCCGCATCGTTAAAAGCCATGTTTGAAGACGGGAGCGCTGTGGAGGTTGCCAACATGATGCTCGACCGTGGCGAAATCTTTCCGGCCTTTATGGACCTCTTGGTCCATGAAAAATGGCCGGTTCGCCTGGCTGCCATGGTGGTGTTTGAAACCATCGCCGAGGAGAACCGTGAACTGGCCGGGCAGACCATCCCATTTTTATGGGATTGTTTTTCCCGGGCAGAAGATACGGTCAAAGGAGACATCCTCTACCTTTTGGGCAATGCCGGGGATAAAAAGGTCATCCCAAAGATAGAAACCCTTTTGAACGGCCCGTATCCCGCTGAGGTGATAGACGCCGCCAAAGAAGCACTTGAGACGCTCAAATAACGTACATATTCGGGGGGTGCACTTCCCCCGAACACGAACCAAATAATAATGATCAGAAAGCCAAATCCTTTGCTCATCGAGTTTCTGGACAAGAACCTTCCCTTGCCGTCGGTCCATTGGGAGACCGTGCCGCCAGGGGTAAGCCTGTCGGATGTTTGGGATACATACGATGAGAACGTGCACGGCTGGGTCTTTGCCTGGTTTCCCACCGGCGATCCCAGAACCGGTATCTCCTATGAAGAGTTCGAGCGGGCATGTCTGTTTAATGACAACCTGGAAAGAATTTTGAAGGTGATGCACCGCTGGCCATTGTGGGGCGCTCCGGTTCAGAAAAAACATTCGGTTGCATTTGCGCTCCTGCAATTGTTTTGTGAAACAAGGGCCCTGTGCCCCAAGGTATAGGATTTGCAGAAAAAATTTGACCCTAAATGCACCTAAACAAAACGGGAGATATTGAAATGCTCGATCACGAATTATTGAAAGATGAAAGGATACTTATCGTAACACCCCATGGTCCCTTGGAATCGTCGGATTTTGCCCCGGGTTGCCAGGCATTTTGTCCGTGCAAACATAAGACACTTTGATCGCCGGGACAAAAAGCACGCCCTCGATTGGCTGAACGGCCTGGACGATTGATCAGAAAAGGAGGTCCATATGACATGGAAATAACGCATCAGAAGTGCCGGGAAATACAAGCGCCGATGGTTTCTTCGCTCATTTACGGTTTTGCTCGAGAGATCGGTTTTGAAAAAGCCATAGAAATTGCCAAGAACGTCATCCGCCAAGATGCTGTTGCGTCCGGGAAAAAATCGGCCCAGGAATATTCGGGGAACACCCTGGCCGAACTGTCAAAAATCGTAAAAGAAGTTTGGGCGAAAGATAGTGCATTGACCCTGGAGATGCTCAAAGAAAATGAAACCACGCTATTCTTTGATGTTACCCACTGTGAATATGCACAGATGTATGTACGAATGGGGATAGAAGATATCGGATTCATTCTGTCGTGCATCAGAGATTTTTCATTTATGGAAGGATTTAACCCACAGATCGAGTTAAAAAGAACAAAAACCATCATGGAAGGCGCTGAATGTTGTGATTTCCGATTCTCACTTCGTGGATAGAACCTTCAGATTTGATTTTTTTTATGATATGGAGACCATCAGATTATGAACATCAGAACAAAATCCATCTTGATTTTATGCCTTCTCGGAATTGTAGATGCGGCAATACCCATACCGGTTATCGGTCTGTTTTTAATATACGTTGTCGTTCAAAAGCCGCCATGGTTTTTGGAATTCGTGCAGGAAATTTATCACCTGGAATGAAGCGTTTTGGTGCCCTTTAACCGGCATTGACAAAATCGGCTCGAAAGCAAAGACGAGAACCATTCTATTCCAAAAAGAACCCAACTTGGAGTCCATATGTCAGACATTCAGATAATCAGAGACTATATCCCCGGTTCCATCGGCCGGGTGGTTGAACTTCATGGAACCTACTACCATGCCCATTGGAATTTCGGCCCCTTCTTCGAATCAAAGGTGGCCGCCGAACTTGCAGAATTCACCCGCAGATATGACAAAAACCGAGATGGCTTCTGGACGGCTTCATTGGAAGATCGTATTGAAGGATCCATTACCATCGACGGGATCGACAACACCGGCAAGGGTGCCCATCTCCGGTGGTTCATCGTGTCCGATGCCCTGCGCGGAAAAGGCATCGGAAATCGGTTGATCCATTCGGCCATGGACTTTTGTCGCAACAAAAACTTCAAAAGAGTCTACCTCTGGACTTTCGAGGGTCTTAATCCCGCGCGACATCTCTACGAGAAACATGGATTCAAACTTATTGAAGAAAACCATGGCATGCAGTGGGGTAGAGAGGTTATCGAACAGCGATTTGAACGACGGTTCCAATAGTATCGGGGTTGAATTTTAAACGTGTAGAACCGACCGGCCCATTAACGGGAGGCCCGGATTTTACACCCGCTAATTTTTTTACCGTGTGATCGATGGGTTTTTATGGAAAATTCGGGTAAGGACGTTTTTTAACATGGCTGAAATATTTATTACCAGAAAAGTGTTCAAGGAAGTCATCGAAATATTGGAAACGGAAGGACATGCCATTGACATAAACAACACAGACACCCTCCTGCCCTCACCGGAACTTGTCCAAAGAGCTCGAGGAAAGGCCGGCCTAATCAGCTTACTCAACGACCGGATCGATTCACAGGTGATAAACCAACTTTCATCTCTCAAAATCATCTCCAACATTGCGGTGGGCTATGACAATATCGATATTGATGCTGCAACCCGGCGAAACATCATGGTGACCAATACGCCGGGCGTACTCACGGAGACCACCGCCGACCTTGCCTTTGCGCTGTTGTTGAGCGCTGCCCGAAAAATACCTGAAGCAGACCGCTATATCCGGGAAGGCAAGTTCAAAAACTGGCAGCTCATGCAGCCGCACATGGGGGTGGACATTCACGAAAAGACCCTGGGCATCGTCGGCATGGGCGCCATCGGCCAGGCTGTCGCCAAAAGAGCGCACAGGGGGTTTGATATGCGCATCCTATACGTTAATTCATCCAGGAAAAAACGGGCCGAAAAGGAATACAATGCAGAATTCGTCGGGTTCGACGAGCTCCTTTCCAACAGCGATTTTATTAGTATTCACGTTCCCCTAACCGAAAAAACAACCCACATGTTTTCCACGAACGCCTTCAAAAAAATGAAAAAAAACGCCATCCTCGTCAATACCGCAAGGGGGCCGGTTGTTGACGAAACAGCCCTGGTTTCGGCCCTCAAGAATGGACACATCAGAGGGGCGGCCCTGGATGTATTCGAGGAAGAACCCAAAGTCCACCCGGAGTTGATAAAAATGGCGGAGAACGTGGTACTGGCGCCCCATATCGGCAGTGCTTCCATAGAAACGAGACTGCGGATGGCGAAAATAGCCGCTAAAAACATGGCGGAGGGCCTCAAGGGGAATAGACCTCCGAACCTTCTCAATGACACGGTCTTTTAACTGTCCGGCCATCGACCCCGCTTTTCCAATTTTTCTATTAAACTGAACGTACATGTAAATCTTTACATAATAATTGTGGTGTCGGTTTCACAATATGATGGGTCCAATCTCTCCTCCATCCAGCTAATCCATTAAATTTTTTAGAAAATTGCCAGGCAACTCAGTTATGCACGATTATTGCATAAAATAAATTGCAATTTAAATTACAGACAAAGGGGCAAACCCATGGCATCGAATTTCCACATTTCCTCTTTTGAGACCCGGGATACCCTCCACCTGAAATTGGCCGGTGACTTTGACGGAAGTTCTGCACACGAATTGATCGATACGTTAATAACCCATAGCAAGAGATTCTATCAGATTTTTATCGATACCAACGACCTAAAGACCATTTACCCCTTTGGTAGAGATGTGCTTCAAAAGAAACTGGCTCCCCTTAACAAGCAGCTTACCAACCTTATTTTTATCGGGACAAATGAGCACACGATTTTAGAAAATTAAGGGAAAGCATACGAATTGCGGCGATGGATTTTCAGCCATTCACGCCAACGGAAAAAATTCCCAAAGAAAGTATCAGATCATGGTGTTCCACCGATCCACCCAGAAAGGGTAATCCCCTAAATCTTCGTAAATGTTCTTGGCAAGCCCCTCCAAAGGTTATACCTTAAAAGGAAACCCGAAGCGCAGAATAGAACCTTGTCCGAAAAAGAATTCAAAACAACGTTAACACCCTATTGGGAAAAAACAACCATATGACCATGAAAGCCTTTCAAGATTACTATTCGGAGACTTTTGCAAGCTGTTTTGGATGTGGCAGGCTCAATGAACATGGCCTACACATAAAAAGCTATTGGGATGGAGAAGAAAGCGTATGCCGCTTTAAGCCCAAAAGTTATCATACCGGTGGTTTCCCAGGAAACGTCTACGGCGGATTGATCGCATCCTTAATGGATTGTCACGGCGCCGGAACAGCTTACGCAGCAACGCATCTTAAAAACGGAAATAACATTGATACAGATCCGGCCTCACGCTATGTCACCGCCGCTTTACATGTGGATTATTTGGCACCGACACCCATGAATGAAACCTTGGAGCTCCGTGGAAAAGTAAAAGAAATTCAAGGCCGCAAAGTGATTGTTTCCATGACCCTCTCTGTGAAAGAGAGGGTATGTGCAAAGGGGGAAGTGGTGATGGTTCGGATCTCCGAAGCGTCTGTATCGGAATAGAATCCTTAATCCTTATCGGTTAGGGCAATTCTGATACAAGGAATTTGGGGCAAACGAACGGACCTAAAATACCTCGTCCGGCTGTGGGGACTCTTCCTCCGATTCTTCGGCTTCGAAAATCACTTTGGATCGCTTGTTTTTTACCATTATAAAACAGACGGTGACCGTAAAAAATATTGCCATTGGAAGAAAAAGTTCCGCCAGCATCATCTGACCTTCACCCTCACCGGGGTCTACCGACTCAATTCGTGTGATCTTTTCCGGATTACTCACCCTTGAGTGAACGGTTATCACCATTGCGGCAATATAAATTGCCACAAATACAACGGCGAAAATACACAATCTTTTTTCAAATTTACTCATCTCTATATAACCTTCGGCAAAATTTTTTTCGGTTTTGCAATTTGAATTCAAATCATAATATTGGTCTGATAATCGGAAAATCAAGATAAAGTTTAATCCCGCAGTTTTTCGGTCCTGGTATTCAAGGCACCTGCAGCAATGACCTTATGGATGATTTTACCCTGACCCGGCGAAAACCTTCAGGTACTTTTGTTTTCAAATTAAAAACCCTTGCCAGCATGACTGGCAAGGGCGCGCGCTTTGATACACCGGCAAACCTTTAAACTTAATGAAAAACTTTATTCTTATCGGATATTTTCAACCCTAAAGCTAACAGGATTTTTCGTTTTGTTTCCATTCGACTCGGTTTTCCTTCTTCTATCCGCGTCAGGGTGATGGATGATATACTTGCCTTTCTGGCAAGTTCGGTCTTGCTTATCATTAAAGATTCTCTAATTTCTTTTATGGAGTTTGCGCTCATTTTATTGTACCTTGTTCAGGTCCAGCTCAATCTTGTAATCTGTACCTTAAATATTTTTTTACCGGAAGTTTTATCCAGAAAATAGTTCAAAATTATGAAATGTCAAGCGATTAAACAGGAAAAGGTCAAATCAATACAGGGAGGCCACCATGGAGTTAAAAATTATCTACACCCACTTCGACATCAGAAAAGTGAATATTTATGACGACCTTGAAGCGGATTTAAAAGCATGCCTTGCGGGAAACGGATTCGAACTGACCGATGATGATTTTGATTTTGACAGCGGACAGAGAACCTTGAGCTTTATAAATGAAGAATGGTTGTCTAAATTCGAAGAAGACGATTAACTGTCCGTCCGGCGAGGGAGTTTGGCTGAGTGAAAATATTGGCCCTGCCGATGAACGGGTTGTCTTTACCGTTTCAAGAAGTTTTTAGCCGACGCTCCAATTGAATTTGAAGCACTATCGGAAAATGACAAAACCCCTGCCAAGGAAAAACACGAAAATCAGTTTCAATACCACCCGTTATTTTCTGGGGATCATCTTCCCGGTGACCGCACGATAAATATAGATGGATTAGAGATCTTGACAACGATATTGGGCTCCCGTATATTAAGTGATTACTCAATCAAGACAAGTTTTAACCCTAATTGAGCGAAAGTCGAGGATGCCCTAGATTCGAGAAATCAAGGGTGAAGCCGTAGTCATCTACTGCGAGCCCTTGATAACGAAAAAGATAGGGTGTCACCGACTTTCCCAACGGGCAAACAAAATGGGATTTTTCAACAAATTTATTTCTCATTTATAGAAGAGTTATGAATACGCATCTGAACTTTCAAAATTGCGTATAAATTAAACAGATCAAGAATTCTTCCTATTTTGTTTGCGCTCATTTAGGGTTTAACAACAAAGGAACCTTACCATGAGCCGAAAGGACGATATACTCGATGCTGCTGTAATCCTATTTGCCAAAAATGGGTACTTTGCAACACCGACTTCGGCGGTTGCCAAAAAAGCCGGGGTTGCGGAGGGGCTGATTTTTCACCACTTTAAAAACAAAGCTGGGATACTCACCCATATCTTCGCAGAACTTTCTGAAGTTTATTTGCTGGAAATTGAAGAACTTATAAAAAAAACTGAAACCGGACTTGATGCTTTGTTGGCAGTTGTACGTTTTCATTTTGCATTTGCGGAAAATGAATCGACAAAATTTAAAGTGTTGTCGCGTGATTTGCCTGCCGACTTCACTTCGCCCGATTCAGAGGCGGGAAAGCTTATGGCTGAACATATGACCATTGCACTCAATCAAGTTAAGAAATGCATCGAAGGCATGTTCGGGAAAAGTGGCGATTCCACAGCTGGTTTGAAGCTTTACTGCTTCACCCTTACTGCACAGATATACGGTCTCTCTAATTTGAGATTGAATTTGTGATGCTTTTCTTCCAGCTTGATGCTGGTCTAAGCCTGGTAGAACCACGATAAATTCGTCACCCGCGTAGGATCCGCGCAGGGTCTTTTTACGGCATTCGCTGGCTCCATTATTACGCCACGGCATAAGCCGGTGAATGTCGAGGGTACTACGGATCGGTGAGCTCGACGGTTTCCGGCAAGATAAGACTGCTTCCAATCCGTGAAGGCTGAACACGTTAAAAAAGGACAATTGATTGCCCAGCTTCGGGAGAAGATTACCAGGCCCAAGTCGATGTTGCCGCCGGTGCGGTTCAGGCGATCAATGAATCGCTCAAGAGGCATGGCCGATGTTTAAGTGGTAGGTAAAGTCAACAAAGACGTGAGCGAGCTGAGGGTCTTAAAATTGTCCAGGTCCATGAAAAGAAGCGAGTAACTGGGTTTGATTATTTTTGGCGGTTTCGATCAAACTTTCCAAAGCAAGTCGCGAGTGTGACAGGTACAGGGGACTGGTAAAGAAAACGCCGATTATAAAGGGAGGTTAAATTGTCACGGAGGGTCTGCTCACAAAATCTTTGCTCGCTGTCTCGTAATGCTTCTAGCTTCCTGGGCTTGATCAGCTTCCTTGCGCTTGGTAATATCCACCAAAGAAATGACAACCCTCGATAGTGTATCTTCATGACCTGAAAGAACCAAGGCTCGAACAATGGCACTTTTTTGTTTTCCTTTCAACGTCCAAATCGTTAGTTCCCTTTCGCGTTGAATAGTGCCTTTATCCAGCATCAGAATAATTTCCTCCGCCATTTGTTGGAATTGACTGCCCAGTGCCATCAGGGGAATTTCCGACATAAAAACGTTCTTGTCCTGTGCCTCAAAAAGTTCATAAAAAGCATTATTGCAGTCAACTGTTTTAATGAGTGACATACAGCGTGGCACTTCTGCGGGGTGTTTCCGCAAATAATGCCTTAAATCAGAAACACCTGATTGACGAAGCTGTTCAAGATAGACTTTGAGTTCAGAGGCATCCCGTTCCATCATGGCAATTGGTGCTGACTGGAATAAAAGGCGATAGCGTTGTTCGCTTTCCTCGGCGGCTGCCTGCGCCAGCTTCAAGTTGGTGAAGTTTTCCACAAACGCCATGATACCCGACACTTCACCAGTGGTATCTACAATAGGGCTTAGGTAAAAGCGCAATTCCAGGCAATCTCCATGGTCGTTAATACAAGAATAATCGCGAACAATTGATTTTTTGTTTTGCAAACAGTGCCGTATATCATCACCGACTCCCGAATCAGTCAGGGACTGAAACTCAAAAATATTAATCGATTCCAAAACCTAATAAAGAAAGCGTTTCATCCGCCACACCGAAAAATACCGATACCATCCCCTCAATTAAATTATAGAATATAGTGATCTGAGCAAGCATAGATGCTCTTTTGTATTGATTTTGCTTCCCTTGAGTGACTTCGGTTGAAGAGGTGGAAAGGATTTTCATTTATAGTGTCCTTCTGATTTTGTATCGCGTGCAGGTATACTGTACTCACAAGTTTCGAATCGATGATTTCATATCGAAATTTTAAACATATTAGAGTTTTCTGAATTGAAGATTTAAGGCAGTTATCACTTTTGTTGACCACAACAATTGCAACCTGTGAACATTAAAATGTAAAGGCGTGGACTTGTATCTTTAATCCACGCCTCTTTTTTGTTGGAACTGTTAGATCAATCGCCGGGCGTTTTTACACGACTTTGGGGACGAAAATTTCTTTATAAGACTGAAGACCTTCGACAAACGCAAACAGTGAAATTTTGTAGTTGCCCGGTCGAGGTTCGAAAATGGTTTTTCCGTTTCCATAAATGAGAGCTAAACACACGTATAATAAAAAAATAGACTTAATATCCATAATATCAATAGTTATCGTTAATATCCTTTTATAAATGGTTTCAGGTTGTTACTGCTGGATGAGAACGCTGCCCACTTTTTTTGTGAATGTATTCAAGAGGAAGCTATAGTAATAGTGACAGTTTCCCCTTTTTCTATATCAAAAGAATTGTAGAGGCAGCCAGTCGTTTGATCACATGCCTTTACGGTATGATGTCCTGCTGATATCTGAAAATCGCGTGTTGTATTTGGCTGAACTGTGCCTATAAATCTGTTGTCCAGAGAGATGTCCTGCGCAATATGATAGTTATTGATTACCCGTAGCGTAGCATCGGTGTCTTCGTTAAAGCTGATAATTTTTTTGTAAGGCTGAAGGCCGTCAACAAAAGTAAACAGGGTAATCTCACCGTTGGGATCCAAGGGAACGGAAAGTTGGTATTCACCGTAAGGGTCACAAGAAAACATGTATTGTCCGTTTGCCAGTACCATGGCACACAGCGGTGTTCCTTCCAAAGAGACAAATCCCTCTATCTCTACCCATCCGGGATTGTCGATGCTTTCAACCACAGAAGAGGTGACAGTTGGAGTCTTGCTGTCAGGGCTCGCAAGTTCCATTTCAATGTTAGATGGTAAGGACGAAGGTTCTGATGTAACTTTAAAAGGTGCAAGACCATCAACAAAGGCAAACAGGGTGATTTCACCGTTCTTGTCAAGAGGAATTTCCAGCTCATAGGTGCCCTGATTCTCTCCACAGGAAAACATATACTGACCATTTGCCAAAACCATGGCACATAGAGGGGTTCCGTTATATGTGACCGTTCCGTTGATCGTCATCCAGCCATCTCCTGGGGTGTCCACTCCCGTCCCGGTCAGAGATATTACAAGGGTGGGGTTGTCGGCGTCGCTGGTTATTGTAAGCGTGCCGGTCTGTGTGCCGACAGTGGTCCCCGGAGTAAAGGTAACGGTAATTGACATGGATTGAGTTCTTGGCAGAGTGGTATTGGTACCATTATGACTAAATGCAGCGCCTTGAATGCTTAAGTGTGTGATGCTCAAATCCTTATTGCCGTTGTTTGTGAGTGTAAGAGTCGCGGTGCCTGATCGCCCAAGATACACATTTCCCAGATCCAGCAGGGTTGCGCTGGTGGTTATGTCTCCGAACAAGTCTCTCACCCCGGCACGGTGCATGATAGGCATGGCCGCATCGTAGTCGTTTATCTTTTCCCTGTTGGTGTCATCTCCTGTCCAGGAACTGTCTATCGGTATTCTGTAAACCACGCCGTTCGATACTGCTCCGTTCGAAATGTTGAACCGCTGCATGGTTATGTAATCGTCGTCCCCCCAGAAACTGGGCACTCCCCAAACACCAAAGGTTTCATCATTAGCGGTCGGAATACCTGTGTCCGCCACCAGGGCGCTGTCCTGGCTTTCACGGTTTAACGTCCAGACTTGCGACCTTATCGGGTCCCCGCCTGTGCTGAAGTTTGAGTAGTCCAGTACGTCCAATGCAATAACATAATTGTTGTTGTAGGCAAAGGCGGGGAATCCGATGTCAAAGGCGGGGCTCTGGTTAGGGAAAGGGTAGAAAAACGATCCGTTTGACAGATCGGAAATGTCTAAAAATCCTATCGAATAGTATCTATATCCGCCGCCGGTGGCGTCACAGGAGCTTTCCGGTGTTGAAAAACAGTTCAAAAAATCGAAGACGATTGTGTTGCCCGTATAGTCAAAGGCAAGGGCGTCCGCATAGAGCACGGTGTTGGTTGTGGTGGAACCAGGCTCCTGGTAGCTGGGTTCCACGACAGGATAGGCGTATGTGAGGTCACTATTGATATCGTAAACATAGATGTTGTTGTCTATAATGTTGGGGGTGAAGGCGACATAACGGCCGTCGGGAGAGATCGCAATACTCCAGATATCTCCAGTGGCTGTTATCTGTGTGTAATTTGAGCCGGTGCTATCGACCGCATGAACGTTGAAATCCTCTCCAACCCATAATGCGATTGTTCCGTTGGAGTCGGTGAAAGTTGCCGGGCGAGTATACCGGGGGTTTGCGCCGCTGCCCGGGCTGTAATGAATGAGCGTATCGTCAGCTATGTCATATGGCGGGAAGCTCGAAAAGTTTTGAAAAAAGAGCGCATATTTCTCATTAGAATCAAACGGGTTGTCGTGGGTTTCGTCTGCCGGATAAAGGTAAGCCATAACATCGTCGCCGGCAACAGTATCCGTATCCGTCGGAGCGGTATCGTCTGGATCGCTCGTAGTGCCAGAGGTGATCTCCACCACGTCAAAAGCGGTATTTACCGCTACAACCTGCATGGAACCGGCGCCGAAAAGGTCGGTGGCCGCCTGGACGAGGGCATTTCTTGCATCCAGAAACGTTGAAGATGCGGTAAGGTATGTAGTAAGCGCGCGGTAATAAATCTGTTCGGTATCGCCCCTGCCGATGCTGGTGCCGAGAGATTCCGCCGTAAGTCCCTCGGCTATCAGGTACGCCGCCCGATTCGGGATGCCGCTGTTCACATGGACGCCGCCGTGGTCGCCTGCGTTGGTATTGGGCAGGTTCTGATATTCACTCATCTTGGCCGGCTGTGGTGGTAAACCGTCTGCTGGGTTCGCCATACTGCGGGCATAGCCTGGACTGGGAATCGTAATATCTTCGCCTATAAACCAGTCATCCCTGTCAACCATTACCCCAAACACATCGGCAAACGATTCATTCAACGCGCCGGACTGGTTTTCGTATATGAGGCCGGCGGTGTGCTCGATCACCCCGTGTGTCATTTCGTGCGCGGTAACGTCCAGCGAGCCTGCAAGGTCCCTGAATTTTGTTCCGCCGTCACCAAATACCATCCATGTGCCGTTCCAGTATGCGTTGTCGAAGTTGTTTTTGAAGTGGATTGCAACCATCAGGTTCATTCCTTTGCCGTCCAAACTGTCGCGGCCGTGGGTGTTATTCCAGTAGTCGTATACCTGTCTTGTGTTGTATGCGGCGCTGACACCGGTGGGGTCCCACCCGCTGGTTTGCAAGCTGCTCCATACATAGAAAAGTGAGGGACCGTCACCGTTATCGGCGGAAAGAATAAAGGTGTCCCCACTCGGGTTTGAACCGTCGGCAATCGGGTTGTAGGGAGGATCAGCAGTCGGCGTGCTTGGATCTATAATGAAGAAATTTCCGCTCTCACTCCAGGCGTTGAAACTTCTGATGGTGGAATTAAGGTCCGTTCCCCTGGCCGTAACGATTGCGCTGTGGATATTTTTTATACGATGGACAAATTTGCCGTCTTTTGCGCTGATAAAGTAAATCCATCGCTGGTCGAGCGTAGGCGTAATATCTATTTTCCATGTAAGGGTCATGTCGCCACTCGGATGAGTGTAAATTACAAGCTCGGTATCCGGAGCAACGATCGGCAGCTCGGTAAAATTAAGGTGCTGCATAACCAGATCCAGCGCCTTTTCCTGGGTAATTTCAGGAGTGGTATCCACCCCCACCGGGGTGGCTTCGTAGCGGCCGTTGAGCATGTACACTGAGTTTTCCTTGTCGAGGTGGACCATTAGCTCTTTGCCGAAGATAGGAACGGAGTTGACTGTTTGCTGGTATCGGAAATGTTTTGTCCCGATCTTGTCGGCCCACTGCCGCTTGATCTTCAGTTCCTGCATCGGGTTCGATATTTTGAGCAAGTTACGGTTATCAACGACAAACTTCCGTGCGATGCTCTCCATGGCGGCGATATCGCCGCTTGCACCTGGCTTTTCCGGCGTGATTGCTCTCCCTTTTATTAATGTCGGCGTGCCGTTTTTCCTGTTGAATTGAACGCGGACGCCTCCCGAGTCCTGCTTGGATAAAACGAGGGAGCGAAGATTATTTTGCTGGTCTTCCTTAATGAGCGGCGTTTTTAAACTCTTTCGTAGGGTTTTCTTCAGTTGCTCACCAATTAAGGTGGGATCGACCCGGTTGCTGTCGCTGGTCGTGGTTTTTTTTAGGGGACGCTTTCCGGTTGTATTCTTTTCATTTAGTGAGTGTAACGCAGCGGCATCTATACCGCCAGACAACGTGACCTTTGAAACCAGACTTTTAGGAGACATTCTGCCCGCTATTGAAGGGGAGATCCACGGAGAAAAAAGGTAAATTGCCGAAACTACCGTCAGAATAAATACGATCTTGGAAAAGAATTTTCCATGGTGGTCCATGTTAGCCTCTTTGTGTAAGTCTCAGTTTAATTTAATCCCATCATAACCAGGCGCATTCTTTTTTTTCGAGCTGGGAGTACCTGATATTTTATGAAGGAATGTACCGTCTTTTGCGTCAATAAAGTAGTATTCTCTTCTAGCTATTCCTTTTACGAGCGTCACCACGTAAACTCAGGCATGGTGTGTCAGGTTTGGCGAAAAAACCTGGATCTCGTGTAAGGCTGAAGGCCGTCAACAAAAGTAAACAGGGTAATCTCACCGTTGGGATCCAAAGGAACGGTAAGTTGGTATTCACCGTCAGGGTCACAAGAGAACATGTACTGACCGTTTGCCAAAACCATTGCACACAGCGGTGTTCCTTCCAAAGAGACAAATCCCTCTATCTCTACCCATCCGGGATTGTCGATGCTTTCAACCACAGAAGAGGTGACAGTTGGAGTCTTGCTGTCAGGGCTCGCAAGTTCCATTTCAATGTTAGATGGTAAGGACGAAGGTTCTGATGTAACTTTAAAAGGTGCAAGACCATCAACAAAGGCAAACAGGGTGATTTCACCGTTCTTGTCAAGAGGAATTTCCAGCTCATAGGTGCCCTGATTCTCTCCACAGGAAAACATATACTGACCATTTGCCAAAACCATGGCACATAGAGGGGTTCCGTTATATGTGACCGTTCCGTTGATCGTCATCCAGCCATCTCCTAAGGTGTCCACTCCCGTCCCGGTCAGAGATATTACAAGGGTGGGGTTGTCGGCGTCGCTGGTTATTGTAAGCGTGCCGGTCTGTGTGCCGACAGTGGTCCCCGGAGTAAAGGTAACGGTAATTGACATGGATTGAGTTCTTGGCAGAGTGGTATTGGTACCATTATGACTAAATGCAGCGCCTTGAATGCTTAAGTGTGTGATGCTCAAATCCTTATTGCCGTTGTTTGTGAGTGTAAGAGTCGCGGTGCCTGATCGCCCAAGATACACATTTCCCAGATCCAGCAGGGTTGCGCTGGTGGTTATGTCTCCGAACAAGTCTCTCACCCCGACACGGTGCATGATAGGCATGGCCGCATCGTAGTCGTTTATCTTTTCCCTGTTGGTGTCATCTCCTGTCCAGGAACTGTCTATCGGTATTCTGTAAACCACGCCGTTCGATACTGCTCCGTTCGAAATGTTGAACCGCTGCATGGTTATGTAATCGTCGTCCCCCCAGAAACTGGGCACTCCCCAAACACCAAAGGTTTCATCATTAGCGGTCGGAATACCTGTGTCCGCCACCAGAGCGCTGTCCTGGCTTTCACGGTTTAACGTCCAGACTTGCGACCTTATCGGGTCCCCGCCTGTGCTGAAGTTTGAGTAGTCCAGTACGTCCAATGCAATAACATAATTGTTGTTGTAGGCAAAGGCGGGGAATCCAATGTCAAAGGCGGGGCTCTGGTTAGGGAAAGGGTAGAAAAACGATCCGTTTGACAGATCGGAAATGTCTAAAAATCCTATCGAATAGTATCTATATCCGCCGCCGGTGGCGTCACAGGAGCTTTCCGGTGTTGAAAAACAGTTCAAAAAATCGAAGACGATTGTGTTGCCCGTATAGTCAAAGGCAAGGGCGTCCGCATAGAGCACGGTGTTGGTTGTGGTGGAACCAGGCTCCTGGTAGCTGGGTTCCACGACAGGATAGGCGTATGTGAGGTCACTATTGATATCGTAAACATAGATGTTGTTGTCTATAATGTTGGGGGTGAAGGCGACATAACGGCCGTCGGGAGAGATCGCAATACTCCAGATATCTCCAGTGGCTGTTATCTGTGTGTAATTTGAGCCGGTGCTATCGACCGCATGAACGTTGAAATCCTCTCCAACCCATAATGCGATTGTTCCGTTGGAGTCGGTGAAAGTTGCCGGGCGAGTATATCGGGGGTTTGCGCCGCTGCCCGGGCTGTAATGAATGAGCGTATCGTCAGCTATGTCATATGGCGGGAAGCTCGAAAAGTTTTGAAAAAAGAGCGCATATTTCTCATTAGAATCAAACGGGTTGTCGTGGGTTTCGTCTGCCGGATAAAGGTAAGCCATAACATCGTCGCCGGCAACAGTATCCGTATCCGTCGGAGCGGTATCGTCTGGATCGCTCGTAGTGCCAGAGGTGATCTCCACCACGTCAAAAGCGGTATTTACCGCTACAACCTGAATGGAACCGGCGCCGAAAAGGTCGGTGGCCGCCTGGACGAGGGCATTTCTTGCATCCAGAAACGTTGAAGATGCGGTAAGGTATGTAGTAAGCGCGCGGTAATAAATCTGTTCGGTATCGCCCCTGCCGATGCTGGTGCCGAGAGATTCCGCCGTAAGTCCCTCGGCTATCAGGTACGCCGCCCGATTCGGGATGCCGCTGTTCACATGGACGCCGCCGTGGTCGCCTGCGTTGGTATTGGGCAGGTTCTGATATTCACTCATCTTGGCCGGCTGTGGTGGTAAACCGTCTGCTGGGTTCGCCATACTGCGGGCATAGCCTGGACTGGGAATCGTAATATCTTCGCCTATAAACCAGTCATCCCTGTCAACCATTACCCCAAACACATCGGCAAACGATTCATTCAACGCGCCGGACTGGTTTTCGTATATGAGGCCGGCGGTGTGCTCGATCACCCCGTGTGTCATTTCGTGCGCGGTAACGTCCAGCGAGCCTGCAAGGTCCCTGAATTTTGTTCCGCCGTCACCAAATACCATCCATGTGCCGTTCCAGTATGCGTTGTCGAAGTTGTTTTTGAAGTGGATTGCAACCATCAGGTTCATTCCTTTGTCGTCCAAACTGTCGCGGCCGTGGGTGTTATTCCAGTAGTCGTATACCTGTCTTGTGTTGTATGCGGCGCTGACACCGGTGGGGTCCCACCCGCTGGTTTGCAAGCTGCTCCATACATAGAAAAGTGAGGAACCGTCACCGTTATCGGCGGAAAGAATAAAGGTGTCCCCACTCGGGTTTGAACCGTCGGCAATCGGGTTGTAGGGAGGATCGGCAGTCGGCGTGCTTGGATCTATAATGAAGAAATTTCCGCTCTCACTCCAGGCGTTGAAACTTCTGATGGTGGAATTAAGGTCCGTTCCCCTGGCCGTAACGATTGCGCTGTGGATATTTTTTATACGATGGACAAATTTGCCGTCTTTTGCGCTGATAAAGTAAATCCATCGCTGGTCGAGCGTAGGCGTAATATCTATTTTCCATGTAAGGGTCATGTCGCCACTCGGATGAGTGTAAATTACAAGCTCGGTATCCGGAGCAACGATCGGCAGCTCGGTAAAATTAAGGTGCTGCATAACCAGATCCAGCGCCTTTTCCTGGGTAATTTCAGGAGTGGTATCCACCCCCACCGGGGTGGCTTCGTAGCGGCCGTTGAGCATGTACACTGAGTTTTCCTTGTCGAGGTGGACCATTAGCTCTTTGCCGAAGATAGGAACGGAGTTGACTGTTTGCTGGTATCGGAAATGTTTTGTCCCGATCTTGTCGGCCCACTGCCGCTTGATCTTCAGTTCCTGCATTGGGTTCGATATTTTGAGCAAGTTACGGTTATCAACAACAAACTTCCGTGCGATGCTCTCCATGGCGGCGATATCGCCGCTTGCACCTGGCTTTTCCGGCGTGATTGCTCTCCCTTTTATTAATGTCGGCGTGCCGTTTTTCCTGTTGAATTGAACGCGGACGCCTCCCGAGTCCTGCTTGGATAAAACGAGGGAGCGAAGATTATTTTGCTGGTCTTCCTTAATGAGCGGCGTTTTTAAACTCTTTCGTAGGGTTTTCTTCAGTTGCTCACCAATTAAGGTGGGATCGACCCGGTTGCTGTCGCTGGTCGTGGTTTTTTTTAGGGGACGCTTTCCGGTTGTATTCTTTTCATTTAGTGAGTGTAACGCAGCGGCATCTATACCGCCAGACAACGTGACCTTTGAAACCAGACTTTTAGGAGACATTCTGCCCGCTATTGAAGGGGAGATCCACGGAGAAAAAAGGTAAATTGCCGAAACTACCGTCAGAATAAATACGATCTTGGAAAAGAATTTTCCATGGTGGTCCATGTTAGCCTCTTTGTGTAAGTCTCAGTTTAATTTAATCCCATCATAACCAGGCGCATTCTTTTTTTTCGAGCTGGGAGTACCTGATATTTTATGAAGGAATGTGCCGCCTTCGCGTCAATAAAGTAGTACTCTCTGTTAGCCATTCCTTTTACGAGGGTCACTACGTAACACAGGCATGGTGCGTCAGGTTTGGCGAAAAAAACCTTAATGCTCAGAGTTTGCTTTGTCATTAATAACGATTATTTAATAATAATATGTTGTTGAGGAAGTTCGTTTGAAACCCCATTATTGTCCCAATTATAAAACAAATCTTCGCTATTGTCATAGTCAACTAGAAGGAAATAATCTGTACCGGTCCCAGTTATATTATTAGCTATAGTGCCAATAAAATCGATATAACAGTCGCTGGCCGTAGGGACGCTATGGCTCATTACCACTACGGAACCTCCTGGAAAAGAAAATTTTATGAGCATCATAGGATTGGCTATAAACTCAAATGATCCCTCATATTTTACAGAACCATGATAACTTTCGCCTGCCTTCACTACGGTTGGAAAATCTATATTGGAGATTTTTAAGGGCAGTCCTGGTTGACCACATCCTTTTATCTTACAAGTAATAGGGTTTATTTCAAAGGTTGTTTGATAGGGCAGCATTCCGGAAACAAACGTGAACAGGGTAATCGAATTGCTGGAATCCAGCGGTACGGTGAGAACATAATCGCCGATACTCATTTTTCCTCCGCTGGAAAACATGTACTGACCGTTTGCCAATACCATCGCATTCAGTGGCTGACCGTTTAAAGAGACATGTCCTTCCAATCGCACCCAACCAGAAGGATTATACGCGCAGCTTGTATTTTCGATCACAACAGTTGGTGTATTGTAAACCGGGCAGCCATTCACAGCCTCTTCAATTGAATTCTTACTGTCAGTTTCTATATGGTTTAAAATATAAGTTCCGGTCGAGGCACCATCCATTAATTTTCTGCTTTCCCCTTCTTCGAGAGGGCCACTATATTCAAAATTGTCCACCTCTAAAGAAAAGCCTGCAGCAGAATCTTGTGTTACCTCAGCGGGGATACTGTTGGTAATATCCCCCCCAGTAGTTATCGACTCACTGGTGGTCTCTCCAAATGCATTAATACCAATAAAAATACCAATAAAGACCGCAAAACTTACAGACAATAATTTTTTCATTGGGTGCCCCCCTTAAGTGTTGGAAAAAAAGAGTTTGATAATAGTGGATGCCGACCTGATAGGTGTGGTTGGGTACGAAATCTTTCAGGACATATTTTACTGGAACATACCCGACCTGGGTTGATTCCAGATGACTTTTCCAAATGATATTTTAGTCTCCTAACAGAGAAAACCATGTTCTGTCAGGAGCAAGCAATGCACAATTTAAGGGGTTTCTTCATTAAAAAACCTTTTGGGTGGATGGGTAACGATCGAAGAAAAAAACATTATAGAAATCTAATCGAGATAGAGGACTGATTTCAAAAGAGAATCAATTTTAAGATATTATTTTAAAACTTTGATTGTGTCAATAAAATAATAATTATAGATATTTATATCACATTGTGGCATTTATTGATGGAATTAAATGATGTGGTTGATTGCAGATCTGTAAAGATTTTAGGCTTTAAATTCATGCCCTTCATACCGAGACTGTCGAAAAAACTCAAATTCTGCATTTTTGCGAAATTCGTTCTTGAAAATAAACTTCTATTCATTTAAAAGCGAGGAGTTTCACTATTTAAAATTTTGAGGCAATTAATTTATGCAACATTCTGGTATTTATAAAAAGAAGCCTTTTTCATTATTTAGTCTTTTTCTTTTATTCATCGGAATTAGCGGAATGATCTTTGCTGGCACTTTTGATTTTTTCAAAACCAGTGTACCAAATTTTGGAATAAATCAATTAGCAGGTTTTGTTATTAGCACCATAATAGCTTTGGCTGGGCTGCGTAAAATTGCAGTTCTGAAAGCAAAAATATGGGATGGTTTGTTGCTTCTTGTTTATTTAGCTGGGATATTGTTCATGGGACTAAGACCTGTGAACAATGGCCTCACTAAGTCAAGCGGTATGTTGTATGGTCTGAAGTTTTCTTTTTCTGATGCCGCTATAAATATTTTGGGATTTATCCCGCTGGGTTATTTGTTGATGTCATACTTTTTTTCAAGTGATCGAATACAAAAAAAGGTTCCCGTAATTTGTCTATCTATAGCAGCCTGCATCGGTATAAGCTTAATTATAGAGTTGTCACAATATTATGTGCCTGGTAGAAGCCCCTCATTATTAGACCTATTATTTAACGGATTAGGAGCGTTTGGCGGCATTATTTATTATTTTTTAGAGAAAAGACTCTCTCGTAAAAACTGAGCCAAGAAGGTTTAAGAATCCTGACAAATTTCTAATAAAGACTATATATAGCCATAAGCTATGTAGATGATATTTTGGTG
>CAWBNO010000030.1:0-86274 GCA_963790095.1 uncultured delta proteobacterium
GTATTCAATGAGATCTTTGATAAGGCCGGCTTTTTCGTTAATAATCGCCAAAGGATTATTGACCTCGTGGGCCACACCGGCGGCAAGACGGCCGATGGAAGACAGCTTGTGGGAGTGCTGCAATTCCCGAAAAGCAAGCTCCCTTCTTTGATCCGCTTCCCGAATCCGGGAAACCAATATATCCGTCAGCCGGAATACCACAATAAGAATCAAGGCCGAACTCACCAGAAAAACGACAACCAGATCGCTTTTCAGCGCATACCAGGCTTTTAACACCGCGGAATGGGGCTTTGCGATCACCAGTGTATATTCGGGATAGGGTAAGTGGGCGTAGGCCAAAAAAACATCGGTTCCATTGGGATCTTTTTTTTCCACAACATATGTGGAATATCCGCCGGAGGGAATTTGGATGGGACACTGCTCGAGAACCTTTCCGTACAAACGCGAATTGGTCTGGAACACACCCTCCTTGTTGAGAACAAATGCATCGCTTTCCGAATCCAGACCCATGGCGGCAATGAGGTTGTCGAACATGGTGGTATCAATGGTGGTCCTGACAATCCAGGATTGCCCGTCCGCCTCAAGACGCTGAACAGCGATGGCGATGTGGGGAAATTTTCTATATCCCAGAAATACATCGCTGATGTAGGTCCCCTTGAGCGTCACTTCATGGAACCAGCTTTGGGTGGCATAGTTTTTTCCAAGAAGTTTATACGGCCCCGCATAGCATATCTGTGTTCCGTCATCCCCGTTGATCAGACCCAGATCCACAAACCCGACGAATTCCTTTTTGAGGATATACAGAATATGATTGAGTGTTTTCTCATCACACAATTGATCCCGGGAATAAAAATAAGAAATGGATTTCATCAAAGACAGGCGTTCGTTTAAAAAAAATTGAAACGAGTGGGTGGTTTTGTTTGCCAGCAGTTTAGTGGGACCGACGATCTCTTCCTTGAGACTGCTCTGGTATTGATGATAGTTGATGAGCGCCATAAGGACCAGGGGAATGATGGTCAGTGCAATCATCAAAATCCGAATATTTCTGCGGAGGTTGTGGTAGCGATCCTCCGTGTATTCAACCTCGAGGAACCGCTGGAGTCTCTCTTTTATATTAAACCAGTTTTTAAGATTCAGTGCCATTTTTCCTCCGGGCAACCGGTTCTCGAAGGATATCGCCGGATCGCAGTGTTTCCGATCGAAAGCGCTTTACGGCAGCCTTGCAAGAACCGATCACAGAGTCGAAAACCCTCACATTTTTCCATGTAAGATACTTATAATACTCATCTTCAATACCCCCGCAGATCACGGCCCGTATCTTTTCCACAAGGACGAGATGGCAGAGTTGTTCTGCCGAAGCTCGGGGAAGCACCACAGTCTTTTCTTCCATGAGCCGACCGTCGTCAGCCAGTTGGAGAATTTGGACCTCCGTGGCCAAATCGAATCTCGGCGCCACCTGGTCGCCATATAAGGTGATGAGTACTTTCTTTTCCACAGTCAATTTGTATCAAATCGTTTCGATTAAGTCCAATTCTTATTATCCATCTATTTTATATTGTTTCATTTTTCTCCACAATGTGCTTCGGCCCCATCCCAGAATGTCGGCGGCTCGGTTCCGGCGTCCCCCGGCGTTAACCAGCGCCGCCATAATGATATCCCTTTCCATGGATGCCCAGGTCTTTTGTTCGCCGGTTTCAATATTGGGCTTTATGCGGGATGTCGGCCAGTCGGAGGGTTCCGCCTCGTCAAGCGCCAACGGTGCATTATGGGATTTTGGATCCATCAGATAAGCGGGCAGATGTGCCGGCTGGATATGTCCTTTAGGACAGATATTAACGGCATATTCCACGATGTTTCTGAGTTCCCGAACATTTCCGGGAAAAGAATAGTCCAGGAGAATTTGGAGCGCTTTTTTCGATATTTTCTTAATATCTTTTCGGAATCGTGATGCAAAAATATTGAGAAAGTGATCGAGAATGAGACGGATGTCATCCCCTCGCTTCCTTAACGGCGGAAGATGCAGTCTCACAACATTCAGTCGAAACATGAGATCTTCCCGAAACGTTCTCTCTTTCACCATCATCTCAAGGTTACGATGGGTGGCGGTGACCACCCGCACATTGGCCTGAAACCCTTTTGTGCTCCCCAAAGGATAGACCACCTTATCGTCCAGAAACGTCAGCAGCTTAACCTGAAGCGCCAGGGGAAGATCCCCGATTTCCGTAAGATAAAGGGTCCCGTTATGGGCCAGCCGAAATCGTCCGGGTTTGTTTTCAACAGCCCCCGTAAATGCGCCCTTTTGATGGCCGAACAGCTCGGATTCAAGCAAGGTTTCGGGGAGGGCACCGCAATTGATTTTGACGAAAGGCCCCTTTGACCGGTTTGAGGCTTGATGAATGGCTTCTGCCAGCATATCTTTTCCGGTTCCGGTTTCACCGGTAATCAGGACCGCCGAATCAGTTTGGGCAACCAGGGGAACCGTTTTAAAAAGCCGCGTCATTTCCTGGCTCTTTCCGATGATATGCCTGAATCCATATGCCTGCTGGGTCTTGGCATCCACCTCTTTAAGGGGACGGAGGTCTTCAACGGTTTCCAGAAAACCGGTCAGCTTACCTTGGGTGTCCTTGATGGGAGAGAGATTGATGAGCACCGGGATTCGCTCCCGTTCCCGGTTGATCATGTCGGTTTCAATGCAAACCGCTTCAGAGTTTGCATCCATATCCTTAAGGGGGCATTTCTGAACACACAGCTGGCTCCGCAGGATGTTAAAACAGAGAAGTCCGGAGGCATCGCCCATGGAAAATCCGCTGATCGCCTCAAAGGCCCGATTTATCAGCACAATCCGTCGATCCGTGTCGAGGACAACAAGGCCCAGAGGGATTTCATCGGTCAGGGAAGGCAAGTCGATGGGGAAGGGGAAAAGGCCTTTAATTTGCAATTCTTGTGATGCATTCAAAATCAGAAGTATCCAAAATATGTTTTTTTATCGATCAGAAGCAACCGAAGCCAACACCATCCGACAAAGGCGGTTTCACAGGGTTCCACGGTCGTGATCAATTGTTTCACCCAAACTGAGCGATTGTCGAGTTTGCCGGAGATGCAAGGCATAAGACATGCAGCCCTCGCCTGCTACTATTTGAAACGCTCCGTTTAGGTTTCTAGTATCTTTTGGAAAGCAAATGCAATTGAAGCTCCATGCACCCCTTAAACGGGATCCCCGGTTTGCCCGGACAAGACTTCCGGGCGCCCCCGAGCGTCCTCCCGTGGAATGCACTCACGGTTAATGTTCAAAATATGCTTACCATAGCAGCGTGGGATTGTAAACCGGCGTTTAAACCCAACCCGAAGAAATCGAAAACGGGCAAAAAAAGTGTATCAAATGGCCTGCACCAACGTTGCGAAATGTTACACCACATGGCATAAACTCCTGTAAACATAGTGATATTTTCCCATGCCAATATCATGTGTTGCGGATGATAACCCCTTGTATTTTAAGCGAGTTGCATGTAAACTCCTGAATATTTTTAATTGACATGGTATGAAATGTAATATAGGTTGCTTCTTTCGATAAATCCGGCCCCATGGATATAATTCAACGTTAAGATTCAGGAGGGTGAGATGAGGATTAGTGGTAAACTGTGGACCATTATTTTAATTAGCCTGTTCTCGTTGACGTTAGTGGTGTCCCCTGCTTTTGCAGAAGGTTCGGTCGAGGCATCCGGTGGACATGTCTGGTGGTTCTGGCCGCTGGTTCTTTTGATCGTCACCTTTGTCATGGGAATACTTGGCCGTTCTCGGCGGCGTCGGCGGCGGGGTTTTATTTGTGCCGATCATCAGCGGCTTTTTTCCGTTTCATTTGGATTTTGTCCGGGGCACCGGTCTTCTCGTCGCCCTTTCCGGTGCACTGGCCGCAGGTCCCGGACTTCTAAAGATGAACCTGGCCAGTTTGCGGCTGGCAATCCCCGTGGCCCTGATCGCCTCCACCTGTGCCATCATCGGTGCCATGATCGGCCTTGCCCTGCCCACCAATATCGTTCAGATTTCCCTTGGCGTCACCATTCTCGGGATCTGTGTCCTGATGCTAACCGCCAAAAAATCGACGGTTCCGGATGTTCCCCAAGCAGACCGGCTCTCATCAGCGCTTAGGATTTGCGGTGTTTACCAGGAAGCCAGCACCGGCGAGGTCATCGACTGGAAGATACACCGGACGCCTTTGGGATTGGTCATGTTCATTTTAATCGGCGTCATGGCCGGTATGTTCGGCCTCGGCGCCGGCTGGGCCAATGTGCCGGTACTCAATCTTCTCATGGGAGCCCCCTTAAAGATCAGCGTCGCAACCAGCAAGTTCCTTCTTTCCATCACAGATACTTCCGCAGCCTGGATATATTTGAACAAAGGCTGCGTGATTCCCATGATGGTGGTTCCCTCACTGGTGGGGATCATGCTCGGTTCCTTTGTCGGCGTCCGCGTTCTTAAAATCGCCAAGCCCACTTTTATACGGTGGATGGTGATCGGGATCCTGGCCTTTGCAGGGGCCAAGGCCCTGTCCAAGGGGCTGGGGTTTTAGTTACACGCGATTCTATCGCGTCTTGATTCGACAAAATACCTGGGAGTCAGGCGGATGAATAATAACCCTGTACTTTCAAGTTAACACCCTGGAACAACGAAAAATTAATATAGGAGAAAAGGAAATGAGCGCAGAACAACCGCCCATGCTTGAAGCAAGCCCCGAACAGATTCTTTATGCAAAGATACTGGAAATAGGGATGTACATCGGCTTACTTATCCTTTTTATTACCTTCGGCCTGTATGCATTCGGCATTATGGATCCCTATATTCCATTGGATAAAATCTCCCACTACTGGTCTTACAGCGTCCATGAATATCTAGAACACGCAAACATCAAATCCGGATGGGCCTGGCTCGGAATGCTCAAATACGGAGATTTTATTAATTTTGTCGGCGTTGCCATATTGGCGGGGGTTACCATTATCTGCTATGCCGCGATTGTACCGACCCTGCTAAAAAATAATGACAAGGTCTATGCCATATTGGCACTTCTCGAAGTCCTGATCCTCAGCGCCGCCGCCAGCGGAATCCTCGCCGTCGGGCACTAACCCGCAGACAGATTGTTTAAAATATTCCGCTCAGCTGGTGGGACAGCGAATCGCTGCAGATATCCTCGAGCTGCAATACAATCCGTTTGAGATCATGACTGTCCGAAACTGAGTTTACGGTTTCGATGGCACCCACCTGCTCGGGGGGATAGGTCGTAAGGGTTTCATAGGTTTCTTCGAATTCATCTGCAGGCGAGCTGTGACGGTCAAAATGATATAGTTATCCAGCCGCTGTTTTGATCCCTTAAATTCCGGCCGTTCCAAGAATCGATTCCTCCATGGTTTTGCCGTCAAAAATATTAAATCCTTGACTTCTTCGTGCCTGGAATCCTTCCACAAAACGCCGGTAGGCAATGACCTGGGCATAGTTCGGAATCATGGCCCGGTCCCGGTTTCTTACGGTGGCGGAAACCAGCTGATAGTTCAGCGTGATGTACCATTTAAGGAGATCCTGATCCATTTTCCGGTAATTGGGAAACCGGTGTTCGTTTCCCGGCTTCATCACTTCTTGCACAATTTTATTGACCGACGATTCCCGTAATTCTGTCAGGGTGTTGTAAATTTCAGTGCTTTTTCGATAGGCAACCCGCTGGAGAAGGGCTTCATTTCGAAATGTCCAGTTGTTTGGATAGACGATCATTTTTTCGGTCAAAAACAACAATCGTCGTAGTATATGATACCGGGGTGTCGGCTTCCAGCCCAAAACCCGGTATGTGGCAGACGCATCGGCACACAGCTCTTTATCGATATATTCCGCCATCCATGGCTTTTCGAAGGTTTCCTTGCCGGCAAGCCATCCCAAAAACGATCGGATGATCAATCCCAACGTTACGGGTATTTTGGGAATCCGAATCGGTTTAACATCACGGCCATGAAAGTAGGTTGTCGCAGTTTTAAATAGTTCATTATGGGAAACACACCCCTGGGGGCTGGCATTATAAATTCCAAGGCGCGGCAAACCATCACTGATTTCGATAATTCTCAAAAACAGTTTGTTAAGATCTTTAATATGGATATAGGGAACGGCCGATTTGCCCTGCCCGGCCACGATTTTCGACATGAGTATTTTTCTGGACAGCCAGAATCCGAGGAGCTTATACAATATGGGATATTCACACCAGTCACTGTATACGGCAGCCAACCGGACAATCGAGCAGGGAAAGATTTTTGAATATTCCCTGATAATCGCTTCTGCCCGCATTTTACTGCGTGCGTATGGGAAATCCGCATCAGGGGGGCTCTCTTCGGTCACCGCCTTGCCATCGGGAGGGAATTTGCAGGCCGCCAGGGAACTTGAAAAGATGAAATGCTTGATTTCCAAAAGTTTGGACAACTCAAGAAGATGGCGTGTGCCAATGACATTGGTTTCCTCATACACCGGATTCTCTTTGAGGGTGAAGTCGTAATACCCGGCCAAATGCAAGACATAGTCCGCACCCCCGTGATCGTTAACGTATTTAAAGACATTGCGCAGATTTTCCCACTCGGTGATATCGGCCTGGAGCCAGTGCGTATTTTCATGGTTTGGAATGCCGGCCTCTCTTTGGCGGCGGCGTGCAACACAGAACAGGCGAAATTTTCCGGCTGCGGCGATAACAAAATGCCTTCCAATAAAACCGGATGCTCCGGTGACAACGATTCCCGGCAATTTGTCGTTCATTTTACCTCTGTTATGGTTTTGCGAACCACAAATTCATTGAGTGTTTTTTTTGATTCGGGTATAAAACAATCTGGTTCGCAGTATTAACCATTATTCCATCATTCCGAGCAGATGTAACATAACAGCATTACTGAGGGAAAAATGCAATACAATTACCTTTTCGGCCCGGTGCCTTCCCGGCGCCTGGGGATTTCCCTGGGCGTTGACTTGGTGCCCATGAAAACCTGCACATTAAACTGTATCTACTGTGAATGCGGAGCGTCAACCCATCTGACACTGGAACGCAGAGAATATGTCCCCTTTGCCGTGGTCGAACAGGAACTTTCCCATTATTTCGAAAACAATCCATTGCCGGATTATATCACTTTTTCCGGTTCCGGAGAACCCACCTTGAATTCAAGAATCGGTGATGTATTACAGGTTATAAAAAGCCTTTTCCAGGATATTCCCACGGCAATACTGACCAATGGAACATTATTTTCTCAAAAACAGGTTCGGGATGACCTAAAAGCCGCCACGGTCATCATTCCGTCCCTGGATGCCGCCACAGAGAAGGTCTTCAGAAAGATCAATCGCCCATATCCCCATTTAAACGTCGATACCCTCATCCAGGGGTTGGTCCGGCTCCGCAAAGAATACTCCGGGAAAATTTGGCTGGAAATATTTATCGTCCCCGGCCTGAACGATACGGACGAAGAATTAACCGCCTTGAAGCAGGCCATCGATAAAATCGAACCGGATCAGGTCCAGATCAATACCCTGGACAGGCCCGGGACGGTTCCCACCCTCCGTGCCGCCACCCGGCAGGAGCTCGAATATATTATGAATTTCTGGCAGATGGAAAACGCTGCCATCGTCGCGGATGTGCCCGAACACACCCCCCGGCGTCCCTACCGCAAAGACACTGCATCCGCGATTTTGGGGACCATTGCCCGGCGTCCGTGTACCTTAAAAGACCTCTCTGAAATTTTGGGATTGCCAGCCGATGAAGTCAAAAAACATATCGATTCCCTGCATACCCATAAAAAAATAAAAATTGTGAAACAGAAACGGGGACTGTTTTATTTTATTTCATAACCGTCTGTCCAGGCTAAGAAATCGTATCGATGGATGGAAATCTTTTCCGTCACGGGATTCCTGTCGAGTTTTGTTGGACGAAGAGAATATAACTTCTTAAAATCAATTTTTATTGACACCATCAAACTTTTAAAATAATGAATTGGGAATGATTGTCTTTTGATATCAGCCTTATATCTCGTTTCAGTTTCCATTGTGAAACATCTCTTGTTCTGGTTCTGTTGACCTCATTTTCATTCGGTTTCACCCTCTGTAATGTTTTGTCATCTCAATCGATCACACTCGACGCAGGAGATTCGCCGATGTTATCACCCATCATGTTACATCCGTGATCACCACAAATACAAAAGTGTCTCACAAATCCCAATTAGGATACATAAATTTTATTCGTTTGGCGATTTTTCTTATAAATATTAAATAGTTGTTTAATGGCGCGATATTTGCATTATTGTTTAACCAATGACACCACCCGGAGTTTAGGAATCAAACTTGACGGTTTCGTAAAAAGTCTTTTGTGAGCGACATCGAGCAATTTTGGAGAAAGATTCATGATGCGCCTGGCGTTAAAAATTGCAAGCTGTTTGAGGGCGTTAGCCTGAGTTCTTGCAATTTAGTCAGGCGAGTCATGAATCCCAAAATTGCTTGCGGAGGGAGCAAAATCAGATTTTTTACGAGTTCATCAAACTTGGTGAACCAACAATCCACACAAAAGGAGGAGAAACATGTTAAAAGAATTTAAAGAATTTGCCATGCGGGGGAATGTCGTTGACATGGCTGTTGGCATCATAATTGGTGCTGCTTTTGGTACCATCGTAAAATCACTTGTTGATGATATTATTATGCCGCCCATCGGTTTATTGCTGGGCAACGTCGATTTCTCGAACCTTTTCCTCGTTATCAAACAGGGGGCCGTTGCCGGCACATTTGCGACGGTAGCCGAGGCTCAGAAGGCCGGTGCTGTCACAATCAATTACGGCATGTTTTTTAACACGGTAATCAGCTTTTTAATCGTTGCTTTTGCCGTTTTTATGCTGATTCGCGGTATTAATAAGCTCAAAAGGGAAGAGGAAACACCTCCAGAGGAACCGACGACCAAAGAGTGTCCCAAATGTTTCTCGACCATATCAATCAATGCATCACGGTGTGCGTTTTGCACTTCCGAGTTGTAGACCGTCCGGAAAGATTAATGCTACCCGAGCCTTCCCTTCAAAGAGAGAAAATAACCAAGTTTAAACGATCATAGCGAGGAGGTGATGATCATGAACACAAATTTCCTGAAACTTATAACACATCGATTTATAATGATGGCCGGCATGTTTTTTATCACGATTTTTTTGATATTCGGCGGGGCGGAAGCCGGGAGTAATTTGTTGGATAAAGGCACAGATCTCCTCAAGACTTACGGGGGAAGCAGTGGACAAACCGCCATCTCCCTTGAGGAAATCGGGGCCGGGCTTAAAGATGCGCTTCATGTCGCCTCGGAGAATGTGGTTGCCCAGCTAGGCCGTGTGGACGGATTCAATACGGATTCCGCCGTTCATATCCCGTTGCCGAAACAATTGGACACCGTAAAATCTGTGCTGGATAAAGTGGGCATGTCCAGTCTGCTCAAAGACCTTGAGCTAAAACTCAACCGGGCGGCGGAAGTGGCCACGCCAAAGGCAAAGAAACTTTTCTCACAGGCGATCACTGAAATGAGTTTTGAGGATGCAAAGAAAATCTATGAAGGCCCCGAAGATGCTGCGACCCAATATTTTCGAAGTAAAATGTCTCCCGCGCTTGCAAAAGAAATGGAACCCGTCGTTAATAAAAGCCTTTCCGAAGTGGGAGCTGTTCAGGCATATGATAACGTTATGAAAGAATATAAATCCGTTCCTTTTGTCCCGGACGTGAAAGCTGACTTGACAAATCATGTGGTTGACAAAGGGATGGACGGAATCTTCTATTACATGGCCAAGGAAGAAGCTGCAATCCGCACGAATCCCGCCGCGCGAACCACGGATTTGTTGAAACGTGTATTCGGCGCGAATTAGAAAATTAAGGCGTGGGGGTTCAATAGCGTCTCAACCATATTTTACTTTTTCTCTGATGTTAAATTTTACGGTTCTTCTCCAATTTAGCTGGAGAAGAACCGTGTTTTATAACTGAGGCATCCGCGCGCTATTATCTGTATGCTGTAGACCGTTTGAAAGCATTAAGGATTTTCCAGTTTTTCGGAAAAATTAACCGGGATAATTCGACGTTCCATATCCGGCCAGATTTTTCCCGTTATCATTGGCAAATCATATTCAGTCTGTTCAGCCAAAACTGGGCTTCAAAACCCAAATAGCGCTGTAATCTCAATGCGCTATCGGCCGTAATGGATCTTTTTTCGTTGACAATCCCGCCCATCCTATGGGAAGGAACGTCCCCCATTCCGTTCCACCATTATGCAACAAATCACATTTTTTTCTTTTAATCATGGAGGGTTATTGTTATAATTAATCGCAATGCTCATTGGATTTCTTATAATTTCAGGGTACTGAATATCATCGTCAATATGCCGTAGACCCAACTCGAAACAGGAAATTCTGATCACTACCACTCTATGAAAGATGACGTCTCCAGATTTCTTTTTGATAAGCGTGACCATGAGTTGATTCGAATCGTCAACGACGTGCTTGGGGGAAAGAGCAGTATCAAGCATACCCGCCGTTTTTACTACAAGTATTTTCATCCCCATGGCATCAAAGAGATGACCGAAACCAGAGGGTTACGCATCGCCTATGCCATTGTCCATTTGATAAGTTCCCTGGAGGTTGGCGGGATGGAAGATCGTATCAATGCCCTCCGTTCGCTGCACAGCGAAGTCCTGGATACGGCCGAAGGCTCCATGCCCAAAAATACCGCCCGGGTGTTGCTGCAAATCATGAAGGATCTGGTACGGGCCCATGGCAATTACCAGCGGCAGCTGCAACTGGCCCATGACTTCCGAATAATGGCTTCGGGGAAACCCAGCATCGTTCGGCGGGAGTTGAAGCATTACCACCTCCTGGAAATGCCCGAAGCGTGGAACCAAATTGCATTTGACGATCACGTCCACGACGTCAACACCAAGGGACGCAAGTCTTCCACCCATCTTATCATGGATGCTTGGATAAAAGGTATTCGGCGCTTGCGGGTAATCCACTACAACTATATCGAACCCCGTTTTGCAGCCGAACTTCTTGAAGCCGCCAAAATCATGGACATCGACGTTCGAATCGGCATCGAGTTTTACACCCGACTCCGGGATAAATACGTGCAACTGATATGGGTTCCCCGGGGGTTTGCCGATTCACAGGCGTTTCTCTGCTTTCTTGCCGAGCCGGCGGTAATAAAGATCATGGAACTCGGCCGCCAGGTATCCATGTATCAGCAACAGCACGTCCCGGCGCTTTTGCGAAAATTCAACGAAAGCCATCGGCAGAAGATCAATCAAGATTACGGAATCGAGTTACCGCCCATCAATGAGCAGGAATTTCTGACCTTTGTGGGCATCGGACAGAAATCGAGATTACACCTGGCAAAATTCATTCACGATCACATGCTGAAGGCTTTAAAGGCGCAGACCCAGAGGCTTCGAGGAGAATTTCCATCGGCAAGCCCTGAACGATGCAGCGACATCACCCGTTGGATTGAATCGATGAATACCCTGGATCTCGAATCCATCATCGACGGTTATCTGGAGCCCGAAAAAAATCCTGAAATCAGGTATCCCGAAGTGCCGATGGACAGCCCAGAGGTTCCGGAACTGTTGCGGCTGTCTCCGTTTAAAATTCTGAACCGGCTCACCAAACTTTATTCCGGATACCGGGTAACGCTGAATTTGACCAACTTGAAAGCAGAGGATGTTCTTGAGCTCCTTTACGATTCCCAAGGAATGATTACCCGGCTCGAGATCTTCAATCTCAAAGATCATGCCGAAGGAAAGACTTCTCATCTCGGTGAGATAAGCATGTTGCAGGAGGCGATCAACAAAGGCAGTGCCATTCGTCTGAAACAAGTCATTCGTGAGATCATCGAGCGACTCAAGGTGTCAGGCCCTTCAGCCAATAATACCCAACAGATAGAAAAGCTGATCACGATTCTTTACGACATCGATATCTTAAAGTCTTATTACACGGGAAAGTCCCTTAAAGCCAGAATCGGTAGCGATTCCACGGGCCGTTCCTCAAAAGTACACGGAATGGGCCTGGCCATCAAGGAAACCCTGCCGAAACGGGCCCAGCGGCAGATTATACGGGATTGCATTGCTGATCATCGGGAAACCATTCCCATCAGAATCGACGCTTACAAATACACGGTTTATATTCCTCCCGATGATCATAAACCCCTGGGCAAGATATTCAAAGGACTTTCAAAAATTCTATCCGTTTTCAGAGGGATGGGGGGTACACGCCGGGAAGGTTGGCAGGTGCAGGCCGCCTCCACGCGGATGACCCATCCCGGAAACATCGTCACCCTGGGGGGGGCTCAAAAGGAAATCGTCAACGGACTCTATCTTCATCCTCCCGAATCTTTGGAAAGCCGTGAGCAATTTCGCTGGAGTTATTTGAACTCAAACCTGAAAAAAATCCTCAAGGTGCTCCTTGGCTTTATCCCGGCCTTTCTGACCTTTGCCCTGACCAAGGACTGGTGGGTATTGGCGTATTGCGGGGCCTTTATCTGGTTCGGCATCACCGGTCTCCGCAATATTCTTCAATCTGTTCTGGGGGGAGGAGGGTTTCGTCGATCGCCCCTTTTGAATTGGAATGATTACGTCAGCTGGACCCGCATCACGGACTCGCTGCTTTTCACCGGTTTCTCCGTACCGCTGCTGGATTATGTGGTAAAGACCGTGATATTGGACCGGGGTTTCGGCATCACCACGACCTCCCATCCGCTGCTGCTATACACGTTTATGGCGTTTGCCAACGGCATCTATTTGTCCAGCCATAATATTTTTCGGGGGTTACCCAAGGGTGCCATTTATGGGAATTTTTTCCGCAGCATCCTGTCGATTCCCGTGGCCGTGGCACTGAACTCCAGTATCGGGGGTATCCTGGACATGTCCGGCGCGGTGGGCGTCAATGATATTCTGCAAAAGTGGGCGGCGATCATTTCCAAGGCTGCCTCGGATTTTGTTGCGGGTTTCATTGAGGGAACGGCCGACCGGTACAAAAATATTCAGATGCGCTTTCGAGAGCACCGGAACAAATTCACGGAGCTTTTGAACATTTATCCGCAACTTGAATTGCTCTATCCGGACGTGGAGACTTTCAAGATTCTCGCGCCTTCGTCAGATCGGAAGCGGAGAGCGAATGCAGAGGCCCAAGATCTGGAAAAAATCATCATGATCCACGCACTGGACATGCTGTACTTTTGGATGTATCAACCCCTTTCCCGTAAAGCTCTGCAGCTATTCTTACAAACACTTTCCGAAGATGAACGCCACATTTTAGTAACGTCCCAGTTCACCCTGCAACGCCACCGTGAAATCAGCCAGATGTTTATCGACGGCATTCTGGGAAGCAACTTTCCCCGCCCCCTGTCATTTTATCTCTCCCGCTACGAGGGGTACCTGGAAGATATCAAGCGTCTGGTGCTCAGTGAAGAATTTGCCTCCGCATATACCGAAAACAGGGTCAGGGACGTTGCCGATCCGGAAGTTCCACCGGAGGTTGCGGTCCATGGGGGAGTTGGGGTCACCGGTGAATTGCCTCATCCCACAAAGACCGTCTGCGTGCAGGATCCGCACAAACAGGCGGAGGAACCCGCTGACTGAACCAACCCAACCTGTTGATATTTAAGCTTCTTCTCCGATTTGGATGGAACCATCTCCATACCATCGTCCACCCGGCGTCGGGGCGTTGCGGCGATGGAGCCGAGCCCAACGACGGCCCATGGTCAGCAGTTTCTTGCTGCAGTTATGAATTCCTTCATCAGCGTAAAATCTTTAACTCCGTCTTTTTCAACACCGCTGGACACATCAATGCCAAAGGGTTTTATATCCTGGATCACGGAACAGACATTTTCTATATCCAGCCCCCCGGCCACAATAACTTTTCCGGCCATGTCTTTCACCCATGTGGGGAATGGATGAAAAACACCGCTGCCGATGCTTGCGTCATAAATAAAATACTCATAATCGAGGTCCAAGGAAGGCTTTTCCTTGGATGCCAATACCAGATTGGGAACCTGCCGTGCTTCATATATTTGGGTATAATCAAAGAGATCTGCAACTTCTTCCACGTCACTGTAAGTGATTCCGACGACGAAGCTTTTTATTCTTCCTTTTGCATATTCTGCCAGTTCGATGGCCTTCCGAGTGGCACAATATCGTTTACTTTTTGGATAGGTGACCACTCCGAAAGCGTCATATCCATAGGCGATGGCTTTATCGATCTGTTCTTTGTTTATTAACCCGCATACTTTTGCGAACATGTTTTTTCCTTACCCCGGGAACTGTTTGTTATTTTTGTTGGTTATTGTCTATATTCCCAAACAGAGTTCGTATGACGTTTACCAGACTTTTACCTCGTTGTAATTCTTTAGCATTTGCACTCGACCCCTTGGCCCTTATGTGAATCCTCGAACTTTCAGGGAACACTTCCGCCATGTGCCGGCGGCCCTCCCGGGCAATCCGTGTCCGTCAAAAACCATGGGCCGTCAAAAGTCGTTATGTGACCTGCCGTTTCCGCATCAGACACCTCCAGGCTCTGGGGGGATGTGGACGATTAGATCCGAAATGGCTGGATATCAGCGAAAGAACCTCAAAAAAGGGTTCCACTGCCAGAACGATATCTCCTGCAGTCCGTTGGGGTGGACCCGGACCTTTACGATGCTCATCGGCATTGCCTACCAATGTTAGCCACAGGCCGGATTCTTCCAGATGACCCGCGACATTTTGGGTAAACCGTCTTCGATCCTTTTTAGAACTGAACGAGTGAAAACAGCCCCTGTCAAATATAAACCCAAAAGGGGCCCCTTCAATTTTGTTCCTAAGAAAATCGACGGTCATGAAACTGCAACCAACGTTCGCTTTAGACGCTTTTTCTTTTGCCTTCTCTATGGCAATGTCCGAAGTATCCGTTCCTATAACCTGGAAGCGGTTCTGGGCAAGCCAAATGGAATTGTCTCCGGTTCCACAGCCGATATCCAATACTTTGCACCTCGGAATCGGTTTTTGGTTCACAATTTCCATAAGATTGAAATCCGGCTGGCCCATGTCCCACGGCGTGTCCCCTGATTTGTATCTTTCTCGGTACCGATCTTCGATGGTCATCTGATTACACCCGATAAAAAAGTGTCATACAACGCCGCTCATCCGCCCCGCGGCTTTTTGCGTCGGCTGAATCCGCCTTTTAAGGCGATTCGTCGTGATCGACAAATATCAATTTGCTCGTTTCAAAGCCCGATGCCGCTGCTTTTTCTATGAGAATATTTTTTATGTCTTTATTTATTTTTGGGCCTCTGGCCAGAATCCATAAATAAGATCTGTCAGGACCGCATACCAATGAATATTGATAATTCTCATGATCAAGTCCAAAAACGATATAAGACCCATAAAAGGGGCCGAAGAAAGAAACTTTCAGGTAACCCTGATCCGATCCTTTTACAAAATACGCCTTGCCTTCGGCCTCTTTCCATGCGTTTTTTTTCGCAGAGTAACCGCGATTTAATACTCTGACTCCCCCGTCATCCCGTAAACTGTAATCGGCGGTTATTCGCGTCAAACCGCGTTCAAACGAATGATCCAGTCTCGCAATTTCGTACCACTTACCCAGATATTTTTCCAATTTGAAATTATCAACGGGTTTTACATTTTCAGGGATTCCAACACACCCTATTAAGAATAAAACCGATAGGATTGATAGTATTTTCATCTATGACCCCTCCATTTCATCTTTCTGGCTTTTTTTCTATTCTTTTAGCAAGATCGTTGACTTCCATTGTGTTTGAGCCGCCAGGATATTTGACCTCTCGAACTTCGTTAAAGCGTGGTCTAATTGCTTTTCGGAAAACAAGACCCAGCACAAAGATGGCAACAGGCCAAGCGAAACCTATAACGAGCTGAGATAGAATTGAAAATCAAGTTTCAGTCATATTATTTCATTCCGCCGAACATGAATTCGTTGACCTAAGTGAGATTATGGAAATTGTCACTTTTTGACAACTAAATCAGAGTTAATAAAATAGGTTCTTCTCCAATTTAGTTGGAGAAAAGGGTCCAAGGATTCACAAAGGGGCAGGGCCAAGGGCAAAATAATTATACCGAATTAACGGTGCGGGAGAAAAACAACTCCGGAAATTTCAGGGTCCTTATATATAGGTTATCGCTCGATTCCGTTTCGCGCTTTGACTCCCCGGTGATAATAATGTTTGATCTCCTTGACTTCGCTGACCAGGTCGGCAACTTTTATCAATCCTTCGGGGGCACGGCGACCGGTTAGAACGACTTCCACATTTTCAGGTCGATGGTTTAAAAGCTCTAACACCTCCTGGGTTGAAATCAGATCGAACCAGATGGCCACGTTGATTTCATCGAGGATGACAATGTCGTATTGATTGGAAAGCATGGCCCGGCGGGCCCGTTCAAGACCCCGGCGGGCTTGATCCAGGTGTTTTTGGGTGACGTCTTCTCGATGAACACACGCCGCGTCTCCATACTGCTCGATGGTGATATACGGGTGATCGCGTAACGCGGTCAGTTCGCCGTAGTGCTGCCCTTTCATGAACTGACCCATGTAGGTTTTCTTTCCATGCCCGGCGGCCCGTATTCCAATACCGATGGCGGCGGTTGTCTTCCCCTTCCCGTCGCCGGTATAAATTTGAACGTATCCTTTTTTATCGGTCTTTTTTTTCACGTTACACGGATTTTATGCGGTCTTTTTAATTTTTTTGACGTCCTCGGAGGGTTCACCGTGTTCCAGTTCGGCCTTCTGTTTGTCCACAAACCAGATGGGACAAGACGAACGGAATTTACAGTATATTTCAGGATCGCTGCATTTAAAACATTCCTCGCACATATAGGTCGTATACTTCGAACATACATAACTGGTTTCTCGATCCGGATGATTACGGCATTTTCCCATTCCAATGATTACCTTTAAACGGTGTGTTAAAAGTGACGCTAAATCCTTTTTAGGAGCTGATTTGCTGCGGTCAGGGTCGGATCCCAGGTGGGCCCGAAGGGCGGGGCATAGGCCAGATCCGCTTGACCGTATGCTGCAACGGTCATCTGATTGTGCAACGCAACGGCAGGGGCGTTGATCCTGTGTGCAACCCCCTCTTTCCCCACCATCTGAACCCCTAAAAGCCGTCCGGTTTTTTTATCGCCGACCATCTGAACATGGATCACCGAAGCACCGGGATGGGCATGGGCCCTGGAACGGGTTTTGATGACAACCTTTGCAGGTTCAAACCCGGACTTTTCAGCCGCGTCCACGGTGAGCCCGGTTCGCGCCACCTCCAAATCGAACACCTTGAAGACCGCCGTCCCGGCGACACCGGGAAGTTCCACCGCCTTGCCGCAGATGTTGTCGGCAGCTGCCCAGCCGGCCCGGTTGGCCCTTAACGCCAGAGGGATCCATGTTTTTTTGCCGGTAACGACATGATAGGCATCCGCACAGTCTCCGGCAGCATAGATGTTTTCATCCGACGTGGTGAGTCTTCTATCCACGGCAATGGCGGTATCGACCCCCAACTCAAGTCCGGCACGACCGGCAAGTTCGCTGTTCGGTTTGATTCCAACGGCAACCAGCACCATATCCGCTTCGAGGGTGAGATCCGAACAGATTACATTTAAGGCTTTACCCAAGGCTTTGATTTTTTGCACTTGATGGCCGATATGCATCTTTACCTGATGAGACTCGACTTCTTTCCTGACGGCATCGGACAGTTCTTTTTCCATCCATGGCAAGAACACCGGACCCGGTTTGACCATATCGACCGCTATTGATCGCGCCCGAAGTGCTTCGCACATTTCAAGGGCGATATATCCCATGCCGATAATAATTACGTTCTTAACATTGTTTGCTGTTATAAATGCCTTTATTTTTCTACCGTCCGATAGACTTTTTAAAGCCATAACACCCGGAAGATCAAAACCGTCAAGCTTCGGGATGATCGGAGAACCCCCTGTGGCAATGAGCAATTTATTATAGGAAAATTGGAACGCCTTTCCCTGAACAGATATGCCGGTAACCGTTCTCCTCAGCGAATCGATGGATTCAGCACAATGACCGGTCAACAGGTGGATACCCTGTTTTTCTCTGAAAATATCTGCCTGTCTAACCACCAGATCATCGATGTCTCTGGTTGGGTCGGAAATGTTATACGGCATCCCGCAGGCACTGTAGGAAACATCCATCGTCTTTTCCAAAACAGTGACATCAAGATCCGGGTTGTTTCTCTTGGCCCTGCTGGCAGCGCTCATCCCGGCAGCATCCCCGCCGATAATCAGAATTTTCATAACCCCCCTTTTTATTACAAAACATCTCAAAAATGTCGATAAATATATCCACGTTAATCATCAAAACAAAAAATGTCCAATAAATTGCTCACCCTTTAACCACTGAACGAGGCAACCATGGACATTTTTCATGCTGAAAATATCTTTCTGAAAAAAAAACCGCAACCGCCGAAGCAAACCTAAGAATCATCCAAATGGAATTAACCCTGGATCAAAGACATCAGAGCCGTGTCGAGCAATGAATCAATCTGTTACCAGTGGCCTTCAACATTTGCCCCATCTGCAAAAGATAATTCCCCTTTATTAAATGCTGCAACAGCATCTCTGACGGTGCCTTCTACATCGTTCACCACGTTTATCTTTGCGGCGTCTAACACCATAAATGCTTTAGGTCCGCAATAACCGGTCAAAAGAGCCTCTGCACCTTTCTCACTTACCATTGAGGCGGCCTGAATACCGGCACCTTTGAGTGCATTTGCATTTTCCTTGTTGTCCAAGACTTCATGGTCAAGGGTTTCAGTATCCACAACGAGAATATAAGCCGCCCGCCCGAAACGGGGGTCCACGGGGGAGTCAAGGTCCGTACCTTTGGATGTAACAGCTATTTTCATAATTCCATGCCCCTTTTTTCTGCTTCTTTTATCGATAAAGCACATATAAATTCAGATGATTCTCGCCGGTTTACCCGCCACTGTGTCCGCCGCCGCAAACCTGATCATCTGAAATAATCGGCAGTTTCCCTGCGATCAGGTCTTCCACAACCGGCCGTATTTCATAACGTGTGGCATCGTGATAAACATCGATGCCAACCTGTCTGAAACCCATGAGCGGACGCATGCCGATACCGCCGACAATCAAGGCGTTTACATTGTGTCCTGCCAAGAAATTGACCGGAACCATACATCCCCCCTGAACATGTTCCTGGTTCGGTATCGTAGAAACTTCTTTAATTTCTCCGTCTTCAATATCTACCAGTGTAAACACCTCACAGTGACCAAAGTGGCCGGACCGTTGACCGTCAAGCCCGCCATTATCTGCAGACGGAATCGCAATTCTACCATTTTTCATTACAAACATCCTCCTTTTCAATAATTTTTACATTACATTTTGCTTTTAAAGCACCAATTGGTTTCTTATATTTAGCCAAATTTCACTGATGCTACTTCGAATCTTTGAGTTGCCCTCATATTCCAAGACGGTTTGTCCTCTGACCATGGATTCTGTAAAAACACGATCAAAATGGACCCGCCCCACAACCGCCATGTTGTTTTCTTTTGCCAGTTTTTCGATAGCATCTGTTTGAACAGGATTCAGGTCGAACTTGTTGACACACACCATTCCCGGGACCTTAAAGTGAGCGGCCAGTTGTGCCACCCGCTCCATATCGTGTAATCCGGAAACCGTCGGCTCGGTAACAATAAGTACGGCTGAAGCGCCACCTACAGAAGCGATAACCGGACATCCCACACCCGGCGGTCCGTCCGTGATCAGCAGGTCCAATTTGTTTTTCTCGGCCAGTTTTTTAGCCTCCTGCCGAACAAGGGCCACCAGTTTGCCGGAGTTTTCTTCGGCAATCCCCAATCTGGCATGGACCATGGGGCCGAAACGGGTGTCTGAAATAAACCATTCCCCGCAGGTCTTTACCGGAAAGTCGATGGCCTGCTCGGGACAAAAATCGACACAAACGCCGCATCCTTCACATTCGATGGGATCAACTTCGAACGCTTCATTGATGGCGTCAAAACGGCACAAATCCCTGCAAAGGCCGCATTCGGTGCATATGTCCGAACGAATCACCGCAATACTGCCGCCACGAAAATCGTGACGTTCTTTTATTACCGGGTCCGTGAGAAGATGAAGATCGGCAGCATCCACATCCGCGTCACAAAGGACCTTGTTTTCAGCCAATGAAGCAAAGGCTGCCATCAGGCTGGTCTTGCCGGTACCGCCTTTGCCGCTTATCACCACCAACTCTTTCACTGAATTTTTTCTCCCTTACAACAATTCGTAATCGTTCAGCCACTAAGTCACGAAGGTTCACCCTTTGAAAACATTACAGTTAATTCTTTGTGTCTTGGTGTCTTTGTGGCAAAAAAATATTTCCGGTTTAGGATGTTAATTTTTCAATTTTACGGTGCAATTCAATAAATCGTTCTTTCCACTCCGGCATTTCCTCAACAATAAGTTTGCCCCTTGAATATACCTCTGCGATGCGTCTATCAAAGGGAATCTCCATCAAAATGGGCAGGTTTTCCTTCTTGGCATAGGTTCGAACACCATCGTTACCGATATCTGAGCGATTAATGACCAGGCCCCTTGGAATTTCAAGAAGTTTTACGGCTTCAACCGCCAGTTCAAGGTCATGCAGGCCAAAAGGCGTCGGTTCGGTAACCATCAAGACAAAATCGGCGCCCTTCATGGCGGCGATAACGGGGCATGAAGTTCCAGGAGGTGCATCGATGATGGTGAGCCGATCAGATCGTGTATAGGATCGAACTTTTCTGATGAGGGGCGGTGACATGGCTTCACCGACTCTCAACCGTCCGTGTGCAAATGCAAGATTATTCCTGTGACCAATTTCAATCACACCCAATTCACGACCGGTCTCGGTAATGGCTTTTTCCGGACAAACTTCTACACAACCACCGCAACTATGACAAAGTTCAGGGAATGTGAGAACGGTTTCCTTAATTACAGCGATTGCCTTGAAACGACAAATTTGAGCACATTTTTTGCAAAAATTACATTTTTCTTCGTCAATTTGCGGGACCGGCGTATAAATTTTTTTGCTCACCTCAATGACAGGATTGATAAAGAGATGCGCATTGGGCTCCTCAACATCACAGTCCAGAAGTTGTACCTCCGACCCTATAGAAACGGCCATGTTGGTGGCCACCGTCGTTTTTCCCGTACCGCCTTTTCCACTTGCAATGCTGATAATCATACGATGACACTTCCTTTTATCCTGAATTTCTCAAAAAGAGTTTATATGCGAGTGTATACTCTCCGCCTATCCGGCGGAATGTCTGGCAAATGAATCCCGCTGAAAGCGGGATGAGAAATACGGATTAGTTATGAGCTTTTGCCCATAACATAGAGCAACATGATTTTTTGTCAAGCTCTTTAAACAATTTTTATTTAAATATATAAATTCCAGAAGGTTGAGCCAGTTCAAATGCCGACACTTATTTTCATCTTTATTGTCTGCAATTACGAATATACGTTAAATTTCGATATAATTTATTGATATCATGTTGTTTGCGCCCAAGGGTTTGATCTTCTTTGTGAGTTTTTCGAGTTAGTAAGAAGAATCCAATATTTCCCCCGGTGGCGATTTTTTCCCTTTCAACTGATAATTGATGTTCGGTTATTAAGGGGAATACCCCTCGGCAGGCCAGAAAATCGCGATAATTTCTGAAATGCTCCTGTCCCGCCGCCATTTCAATCCATGTAATCACCCTTTTTAGGATCCAACCCTTTGGAAAACGAATCGGACCGGGATGATAATCAACCAGCAAAATCCGCCCATTTTTTTTCATAACACGCTTGGACTCATTCACAACCTTTGATCGGATCGGAGCCGGCATTTCATGTAAGGCAAAAAAAGCAACAACCAAGTCGAATGTTCCATCAGAATACGGCATGTGTGAAGCATCCCCCAGGTGAAGTTCTGCACGTTTCCCGAGTTTTTTTCGGGCAATGTCAATCATGGCAGGGGATCGGTCTATTCCGAATACCTTCCAACGGGCCTTTTGATAAAGGTTCAAGTACGTTCCGGTGCCGCATCCCACATCAAGAACCAGCTTATCGGCTTTGGATGGAACCATCTTCATGCTGGCTGTTCTTAAGCTCTTGATGAACGGCTCGACGAGCAAATCGTAACGCCTGGCGGTTTTTCTATAGGGGTCTTTAGCCACAGTTAAGTCACCTTGAAGGATCTTCCAAATATGGTAATCTAAAAACCAAAATCATCATCTTTTACCGTATAATCTTTTCCAAGGGGTATGTTTGAACTCCTGAAAATTAACCAACGCGAGATATAATGCGCCTACCGCCAACTCAGCACAATGCGTGTGTTCTTCCGGAAGTGTCTCCAGAAAATTGATGACTTTTTCCGGTGTAATCTCCCAGGCTTCTGCTACGGTTTTCCCTTCGACTATAAAGGCAACGGTATTTGCACAGGCATGGGTGTTTATACACCCATCGGTAACAAAAAAGACCTTATAAATCCGATTATGGCGGATGGTCAAAAATATCTCAACGGTGTCACCGCACTCACCGGTTCTTTTGCCATATCCATCAGGGTCTTTCATGATTCGGCGTTTATCCATTTGAGTCGCCATTTCAAGATAATGCGCGGATGGTTCCCGACAGAGGTTTGATTCCTGTTGATACGGTTTGTTTTCGTTCATGTGTGACACACTTGCACTGCTCATTTTAAATCATTCTTTGCTATCCTTGCTGCCCGGAGCGCCTGATTCATGAAACAAGGAACGCAATCAAGATATCTTCTCATTATTTCTTATCTTTCTGAGAGGGTTTCTATTTTAACTTCTTTTGCTGTTTGATCATATAATCATTTAGGGCCTCTTGAAGGGCATCCGCAGATAAAAAAGCACAGTGCTTATCCTCTTCGGGTAATCCCCCTAATTTTTCCAGAATAGTCTCTCCTGTAATATTCAAGATTTGGTCAGGGCTCTTTCCAAAAGACTGCTCGGCCGCAAATGACCCACACACCGTGCTGGATCCGCATCCGTCGGTTTGAAATGAAGCATTTTTGACTTTTCCATTTTCAAATGTTAAAAAAATTTCCATGGTATCACCGCATGAACCTGTTACACGTCCGTACCCATCGGGATTGTCTATGCGACCTACATACAATGGATTAAGCCACCTCTGAAACGCGATATCACCATAGACAGCTTTTGTTTCTTCGAAAATTTGATCCTGCAATCCTTCAACAAAATCATCAAAATCTTTGCTCATTCGCTCTTCCTCTGTTACTTGTGAAATTGCGTAAGATATATTCACGTGTCAAACCGCTTGTTGTACTTATGCTGGATTTCAACGTCTTCGTTTCATAAGCGACCCTGATTCATTTGCCTCCACCGTTACCACCTTATTTAGTGATCACAGACATTGGCGCCCGTTACCAGTGTACCGGAGAGATACTGGTTTGTCAGGGATTCCGGTGAATCCATTGGAGCCCCGATAATCACCTCAATCCCATTTTCCTCCAGAAGCTGTTGAGCCTTTTCTCCCATTCCCGAGGCGATAACGATATCAGCTCCCTGCTCATTTAGCCACCGGGGGAGCACTCCCGGTTCGTGGGCCGGTGGGGTAAGCATTTCTGTTTTCGCAATTTCCCCGTGTTGAATCTCAATAAATGCGAATTGTTTACAGTGACCAAAATGGGATGAAAGTTTTCCTTCGGATACTGGTACAACGAGTACTTTTAAATTTTCAGAATGCTTTTTTTTAATCGGAACTATCTTTTTCGGTTCAGGAATCGACTTTGTTTCAATTTTTGTAAATTTAACAATTTCATCCACTATTTTATTGAATTCTTGTATGATTAAAAACTTACTATCGTCCAGAAGACCCATATTCCCCATGTCACCCATTGATACCACCTCCGGCTCAAAAGGGAGTGACCCTAGAAGTCTCAACCCCTCCTTTTTTGCAGTGAACATCCCGCCACGGGTTTTGAATATTTCAATTATTTTTCCGCAATGGGGACATTTGAGTCCGCTCATATTTTCCACAAGGCCTAAGATTTCCATTTTGACCTGGCGGCAAAAATTGATGGATTTTCTAACATCAGCAAGTGAAATTTCCTGGGGGGTTGTCACAATGACGGCCTTTGCATCAGGTATGGTCTGTGCTATGGTTAAAGGCTCGTCGCCTGTGCCGGGCGGCGAGTCGATGATCATGTAGTCAAGATCCGGCCATTCTACATCTGCAATGAACTGTCTGATAACGCCGATCTTAAGGGGTCCTCTCCAGATCGTTGCAGTATCCTTATTTTCTCCCAAAAGCGATTCAATGGAGATCACGTCCATATTTTGAATGTATTTCACAGGTCGGGCTTTTCCATCCATGCTACCCGGTCCGATATTTCCTTTGAGGCCAAGAATGTGAGGGATACTGGGTCCGTGAAGATCCACATCCATGAGACCCACTCGATACCCTTTTTTTGCCAAGGCCACCGATAGATATGCTGCAATGCTGCTTTTCCCCACGCCGCCTTTGCCGCTCATCACCAAAATTTTGTTCTTGATGTGGCCCAGTCTTTCTTTTATTTCTAGATCCTGCTGCTGTTGATCTTGTTGATTTATATGTCCTTTTGCCATTAATCATTACCCTCCGGTTTTGCTCCAAAATGTTTTTGCAAACATTTTTGGGTTTTTATTTTGTAAATACGGTTGCTATTTTTCATTTAAGGCCTTCATGCTTGATTCTAAGTCTTCAATCTGCTGACGCAATCCCTTTGCCTGGTCTTTAAGGTGCTTCAATCTTTCCTCTTTGGATAACATGGTGGCACCGGACTGGCCCGAAACGTTCCATGTTGAGCTGTTTATACCACGTCCCATACCCATTCCACGCCCCATGCCCATTCCACCGCCACAGCCCTTTCTCATACCTGTGTTCATATCGGTGCCGCTTCCCGTGCCATAGTGATCGGTGGCATTGGGTGTGTCTGTTGACTTAATATCCCTCCTTTTGTATCTTTCGACGACCTCTCTGATTGTACCGGATTGCCCAACAAAAACTTCAAGCTTGGCGGCAGAAAGGGCTTGAAATGCTTTGGGGCCGCAATTCCCCGTTATTACGGCATCTATTTCCTTGGATGCCACAAACTGGGCCGATTGAATACCGGCGCCTCCACCCAAGGCAATACTCTCGTTGTCAAAGGCCTCAAAACTCATGTCATTGGTCTCCACAATAACAAAATAGGCGCACCGGCCAAAACGTGGATCAACCGGATTATCGAGTGTGGGGCCTGTAGATGTTATGGCTATTTTCATATCTGTTTTCTCCTATTCATACGCGAGCATTCCATTTGTCCTTGGAGTTTATGACTACAGAATATACAGAGGTGTCTTTATATTCTGTATTGAGATGGATACTATCCGGCCCTATTTTCCTTGCAAAGACCGCAATTTTTCGGACATCATTAGGGGTCGAACATGACTGATGAATAATTTCAATAGCTTTCAAAATCGTTGTCGAAGAGGAACCGCGAAATCATTTCACTCATTTTATCTGCGGTTTCCACACGGTACACCCCTTTTTCATCACGGCCTGCAATCTGTTTCACATTCTCAAGAATTTTTTTGCAGCGATACTGTAGTGATGTCAACATTCACATGAAACGTAATCATATCTTTGGATTCAGTCATTTTCTTACTCCATATCAAAATTTTTCCCACAGCAGCTGCCCGGACCTGCGCAGCCGGCTTCACTTGGAGAAGACCCGCAGCATGAAGTGTCTCCCAGACCGGGCATACTGTTTTTAAGGGGACCGGACATGGATGAATGGGCTGAAATCAGTTTTTCCAAATGATGACTGTTGCAGAAGTCGCATTGTGGTGAGTCGTCCGAACCAACCATAAGGATTTCGCTGGTTTTTCCACAGTCAAGACAAAGATATTCAAATATCGGCATGGGTATACTCCTTGTTTACAAAGAGGATGAAAGGAGGGCCTGTTCCCCTTGATAACAAGCCCCCGTATTTTAAGCTTAATTGATTTATTCGGAAGACTTTTCCAGTTCAGCGATTCTCCTATTGATCATATCAAGGCTGTTTTTTACGGAATTCGCCTCTGCTTTCAGCATATATAGCTCTTCTTCCGGGTGCTGTACGTATGCTGGATAATATGTCGGCTGATTCCGGCCCCTTCTGCCAAATGCACGATCCATACCCTGGCCGAAACCGCCCCGGAAACCCCGACCAAGTCCCATGCCTCTTCCAAAACCAAAAGATCCGGAAAATCGGGTACCGTATCCAGCAGATGTGGGATTGCAAAGACCTCTTTGTCCGCCGGTCATCGGGCCTCCTCCCATTGGACCGCTTCGATCAAATCCTGGCATAATGTTCACCTCCTTCTAACCTGAAAAAGATTGTTAACTAGTAAAATGTATAATTACTGATCTTGTGTTCCACGAGAACCGCCTTGATTTTGGACTTGTCCAGCGCCTTTGCCTCGGCCCTGTCCTCTACCTTTACCGCTTCCTGGTCTCTGGACGGTATTTTTTCCTGATTTTTTGCTTCCCTTGCCGGGTTTACATCCGCCTTGACCTCTTCCGGTTCCTGATCCCTGGCCTTGGGGTCCTGTTCCATCGCCTCTTGGCATGTGCATCACCTCCCTTCCGTAAGCAAAACGAGCGCCATGCTTTTTCACTTTTCCAGCGTGCCTGTGACGATTATGACTGCATCCCGGCATTAAAAACGCCGGCATAAAAGGAACGTCTTTTACATATGCATCAATGACTTCACCGGCATCACCTGTAATAAATGGAATCAATTTTATGCCGTTTGCTTCAATTATGTTTGCAGGCAACTCCGAAATGGCACCACAAATAAGGACTTCAACATTCATTTCCGCCAGCCTGACGGCCAGGCGTGTGGGCAATTCAGGATAAAATGGTTCGAAATGTCTATTGATTATCTCGGTGTTTTCGATTTCAACAACAAGCAGCATATGTGCAGCATCAAACACCGGTGAAATTCGGTTACCCCAGACAGTTAACGCCATTTTCATGTTTCGGTTTGCCTCCTTCTGCTCAAAAGGAATTGCAATCTACATGCCAGTATGGCCGCAATAATTATTTTCATGGAAAAGGAAATAAATTACAATAGGATACGATTAATCATTGCTATTTTTATGAGAAAGGAAATCATGGGGATAGTAGCAGAAGTGCAACTGCGCAAAGGTAAGGAGTCGCAATATTGCGATTTTATTTAGATGCTGAACGTCCATCGATTTTAGGAAGCTTAATTCCGAGTTTTTTTATTTTTCTAAAAAGCGTGCTTTTGTGCAACCCGAGATCGTGAGCTGCTGCCAACCGGTTATAATTGTTTCGTTTAAGTGCATCAATAATCACCCCAGCTTCTGCTGATTTTAACTCATTTCCCAAGTTGTGATGATCGATTGAGGGCGACGGTTGAGAAATAAAAGCGTCCGGCAAATGTTGCGGCAGAATATTTCCGTTGGGACAAAGCACAAAGGCGCGTTCGATGATATTTTCCAATTCCCTGATATTACCGGGATAATCATGGGACATGAGCAACCCCAACGCTTCTTTATCTATTCCGGTTACGGCTCTTCCGCGCAGGCTGTTCATTTTGGCGATGAACCGATGGACAAGAAGCGGAATATCCTCCTTACGGTCTCGAAGGGGCGGAAGTGTGAGTAGCACAACGTTGATGCGATAATAAAGATCTTCTCGGAACTCACCGTTTTCGACCAGAGTGGAAAGGTTTTTGTTGGTTGCCGCAATGATGCGGATATTCGCTTTGACCGTTTTTACACCCCCAAGGGGTTGAAACTCCCCTTCCTCAAGCACACGTAACAGTCGCACCTGAAATGCGGAACTTACATCTCCAATTTCGTCAAGAAAAATGGTGCCGCCTTCGGCACGGGCAAAACTGCCGGGCTTGTCTTTTACCGCATTGGTAAAAGCCCCGGCCTTGTATCCGAAAAGTTCGGATTCCAGTAACGTATCCGGTAAAGCACCACAGTTGATCGCGATAAACGGTTTATCGCAGCGGAGGCTTAAATCATGGATGGCCCGGGCAAGAAGTTCCTTACCGGTGCCCGTTTCTCCTTGAATCAATACCGTACTATCGCTTTCAGCCAATTGCGGTAGGATGGTGAATATTTTATGCATGGATTGGCTACGGCTAACCATATCACCAATTTGAAAACGACCATCCAATTCTTTGCGCAGTTCCTCCACGATGCTCATATCACGAAATGTCTCAACCCCTCCAAGCACAGTGCCGTCTTTATCCTTAAGCAGCGAGGTTGAGACCACAACCGGAATACGGCATTTATCGCTATTAATAAAATAGGTTGAAGTATCGACAAAGGGTTTCCCCTGTTTCATTGTTCGGCGAAGTGCACAGTCGGTTTCACACATGTTGGAACGAAAAACCTCCCAGCAATATTTTCCCAGTGCTTCATCCTTCTTGATACCGGTGATCATTTCTGCTGCACGATTGAATGAGGTGATGCGCCATTTATGATCCACAGTAAATACTCCGTCAGAAATACTTTGCAGGATGATATCTGTCACGTGTTGGGGTATATTGTGGGAGTTATTTTTATTCATCTTCCATGGTATTTCATCACATACGAATTTGATATTATTTTGACTGTCGCTAAATTTCGGTGGTCTCGTATAACGCCAGGGTTAAATTCTTAAAAAAGGTTATGAGATTATCCTTTTAACATACAAATGCTTGGTTTTTTTTAAGCGGTCGTTATACAATAACTCATAATAATCATTTTGCAAAGTTCTATTGAAAAGCGATACAAATAAATAGAAGATCATACGTGATGCTCCATATATCAAGGGATAATTTTGTTTTCAGGAAGCATCATAAAAAAACTCATCCCTTTGCCTTTTCTATTCCCGGCCAGTTGTGATACCATAACTGGCGCAGGAACATGAAAGACGGCCACACTAATGCCTGTAATAAACAAGAGAAGCAACAGGACACCATAGCTGGGAGCAAGACCTAAAAGGCTCATCGGAATGGCCGTGGTTGCCGGAGCGAGGATGATAAAATAACGGGCGTTTATCCGGTCGGCCAGAAAGCCGATAAAGGGATTAAAAAGGGCGGGTATCTGCATTATTGTGGAAAGAAAGCCGGCCTGGGTTAAGGTCATGGAAAATTTTTCTATGAGCAGAGGGAGGAGTGGTGCAAAAAAACTGGTATAGATATCATGGATAAAGTGACAGACAGAAACGGAAAGCACTTTTCCGGCTTTAAACCCCCCATCATTTTGAGGATTTGAATTCTTGGCCGTGCTCGGGTTCATATAAATTTTGCGCAGAAAAGTGCCCCTTTTTAAAAGCGTCTAATCTTATAAGGTATGTCGAAAGTGATTTAAAAGGTAACAAGCATTTTCTTATTCGTTTGTATTCACGCCGATATTAACGCCTACCGTAAGATCTTTCAGATTTTTTAATCGTTTTAGCAGGTCCTCTGCTTCAAATTCTCCCGGACCCACAGGTAATTGCACCAGCACGCCAAGCCCTTCACTGGCCTCATGAAATTCTTCGTACGGCAGCGGGCTGACCGCAGCACAATTAATCATCGGATTAATCGGAAGCAGTTTTTTCATAAATTCGATTCCCGTCATATCGCCAATGTTTTCATTGACGATGACAAGATCAACAGGATTTTCTGATACGGTTGCCAAAGCCTCGTGTCCGGCTGAAGCCCAGGACAGCTCGACATCGTCATTGTGTGCCAGAGCCAAAGCAAATTCGTTAAAAGGCCCTTTGTCAGGGGTAACCAGCAATAATTTAAACATTCACACCTCCAGGATAATAAGAATCACACCTAAACTGTGGGTTTCAAATAGTGACAGAAATTTAATTTTTTAACAACTGTTCTCCTCGGGCGGGCGGGGCCCTCCATCGGTGTTAACAAAAAGAAATTCCACTCCATAACGTCCATTGAAATGGTCCTTTTCAAAAAAGAAACGTAGGAGAATCGGCTGTATATGTCAAGGAGATAAGAACCCCGTCATGAGCAAGTATAATTATCTCAAAATATACAACATACCGACTTGACATCCGAAGGTTTTATTCCTATTCTTGCTGCGGAATTTTTTAAAATTGATAATACCATCAGGGGGTCGTTAAATGTATTCCTTAAACAGTGAAAAGAAGGCTTCGTCTAAAAGTTTATTTGAAAAAGATACCACGGGCGAATGCAAGATGCTCTCCGATCTCGGTTACTCGGACACTGCCATTCAATATTACATGGAAAAACCGTATATGGGGAATCTCCCCGATGCGGACCAGGTATCCGAGATGATTGGCTCGTGCGGAGACACCGCGAAAATCTTCTTAAAAATCGACCAGGATAAAATTACCGATATTAAATACCAGATCCTTGGCTGTCCGGGGGCGATTTCCGCTGCCATGGCGACAGTCGATATCACCAAAGGAAAAAGTCTCGACCAGGCCAGAACCATTAATGACGGCCATGTGTTCACTCAGCTTGTCGATCTTCCCGCCAAAAAACACCACTGCATACAGCTTGCGGTGAAAGCTCTGCACAAAGCCATCGATGAATACAAAAACGGCCACAGCGACGTCAAAAATGTGGGATGCCAGTCGGTCTGTGCTGCGCCCCAGGGATGCTGCAAAAACAAAACACCCTGACGTTGCATAAACAACAGGGCGGGTATTTATGAAAACATAACAGTATGATTGGATTTTTCACTGTCTAACGAGCGCTACGAATGCGCACTGCAAGTTGCATCTTAAAATTACGTTCTCGTTGTTTACCCTTTGGGAAAGACGATGGCGCCGAAACTCCTTCGTTGTATGGGTTGCAATAATTAGCAAGGCTTCACCCCGTGGCAAGTAAACACAACTTGATAAAAGAGACCTAAATCGTACCCGTTTGAACAAAATTTAGGTTTTATAATAATTGTTAGTCAAACCTATGACCCGGTCGAATGCCGTAAAAATTGGCCAATTAAGAATTGAAGGGAGTTGATATGAATTCAAAGACAAAGATTGGGATAGTTATCTGCGATCGCTACCGCCGCTGTGCAGGCGGAAAGTGTTTCCGAGCGATGAGGAACAAGGAAGGGGCTTTCAGCATATATACGGACACCGAAATTGAGCTGGTTGGTTTTACAACGTGCGATGGTTGTCCTGGTGGCAACATAGAATATGCTGGCGAAGAAATGGTGAAGAATGGGGCAGAGGTTATTCATTTAGCTACCGGCCTAGTGGTTGGTTATCCCCCTTGTCCCTATATCGATACATTCAAAGCCTTTCTTGAAAAACGCTATGAAGTCAAGGTTGTTGTAGGAACCCACCCTATACCGAAAAAGTACCTTGATATGCATACTGATCTTGGTACATGGGAGAACTCCGCATGGAAGCCACTTGTCGCGCCGACCATGAGTGATGAAGTGACCCGTGCAAGTTACGATTAAGCATAATCACGAAGGACCGGTTGAGCGTCTTGATGAATTGCCAAGACTTCGTTTAGCAGCCATGGTGTACGAATTCATCGCCTGCTGGTTGGCTAACTATGCTCTTGCAGCCGATGGCTTTTCGCAGCGACTGAAACGCGTATACCGATACCTGGAGCACATAGTCCTTACCATTAAAATATTCTGTTTCGTATGATGATATCTGCAAAAGGAATAAATTGCAGATCCGTAAATCACACGAATCGGACCTGTATAGACATTATCGATTCTATATACCCGCCTTCAATTTTGAAAATCCATATGAATCCGTCTTTGCATCGGCGCATGTCCTTCTGGATATTTCAGAAATATCGATAGACATCCAATGGTATAAAAGTGGACGTTGGGAGCATTTTCCTTCCGGACGGTGAGACTGTTGCGGAAAAAATCGGTATCAAACAGTTTTCAGTTCAAAACGTGGACATTGCCGCATATTGTGTCAAGATCTCAACGTGGCGATCAGCCGCAATGGATGGTTCAGAAGTGACAGAGCAGATTGAATATCCGTACACACGACATCTGCCGACGCCAGGGTTTCAAAAGCAGCCCCTTCTCCTTGAAGAACCGCCACACTTAGGGCCGACGCTTTGAGCATCAACCGGTCGTTTACCCCGTTGCCCATGCTCACGGTTTTTTCAGATCCGAGTTTTTTTACATATTCCAGCTTGACAACATCCTGATGGTCCAAGGGTATGAGGGACAGATTGCAATCGATATCCTCCAACACTTTTTTGACACTGCCGAATGTATCGGCGGTGATAACATGGACGGTGAGCAGTTGTGAAAGTTCGGCCAAAGATTCCTTGACACCGTCGATCAAAGCACCGTCAAATGCGAGGGTGCCATTGTAATCCAGAACAAGGTGTTCGAGCTCCAGAATTTTATTCCCCGGGATTTTAATTTCGATCATGATTCCCCCTGTATTTAAAATAGATTCAGATACGCTTTAACCGTAATGGGTTCAATAAGATCAATGGTCGACCTTATATATTATTGATGATAAGATAAAGAAAAAATATAACGTTGAATCTCCGATTAGACCGGAATATAAAATGAATCCTGAGGCTTGAATGAATCTTAATAATTTCGATTACACAAAACATCAAACAGGCCTTATCGATGGGCATGTTCATTTGAGCGAAATCGAACATTCGGAAAGAGGGGTTGAAAATATGGAAAAGTTCTTTGGATTATGAGATGAGAAATTATTATGTCGGGTTTTTTCGATCCGGGTATATACCGAACCGCTTCATCCTGTTCCAGATGGTCACCCGTGTAACGCCAAGAATTCTGGCTGCCTCCGATTGATTCCCATTTGTTTTTTTAAGGGTTTCTATAAGTTCAATTTTCTTTATTTCTTCCCTGTTAAAAGACGGGTGCTTGCCGGTTTCTAGTGATGTTTTCTTATGAATGATGTTTAACGGCAGGTGATGAGGTTTGATCATTGTTTCCTGGCAAGTGACAAACGCGTATTCAAAAGCGCCTTTTAATTCTCTCACATTGCCGGGCCACCCGTAATTCACCAAAGCGTCCATTGTATCATTGTTTATCCCCTGTATATTTTTCCCGCTTTTAAGTTGATTTTTACGAAAAAAGAATTCAGCTAAAAGGGGAATGTCTTCCAATCTTTCTCTCAAGGGCGGCAGGTTGATGGGGATGACATTAATTCTAAAATAAAAATCTTTTCGAATAGCGCCTTCATTCACCAGCTTTGTCAAATTCCTGTTGGTTGCTGAAATAATTCGAACATCAACAGGAATGGATCGACTGTCACCCACACGTTCGATAATTTTGTCTTCAATCACTCGAAGAAGTTTTACCTGCGTAGAAAGGGGCAGATCGCCGATTTCATCAAGAAAGATGTTTCCCCCATGGGCCTTTTCAAAACGGCCCTCCCTGTTTTGGTAAGCACCTGTAAACGCACCTTTCACATGTCCGAAAAGCTCACTTTCTAGAAGAGATTCCGTCAATGCTGCACAATTGACCTTAACAAAGGGTTTTTTCTTGCGTTCACTAATCTCATGAATAGCGCCGCTAACCAGTTCTTTCCCGGTCCCGCTTTCACCAAAAATAATCACCGGCGCATCAGATTGAGCGGCATTTTCAATCAAATCGAATACCTGGCGCATGGGATAAGAAACACCGATGATTCCATGAAACCCGTCTTTTGATCTGAGCTCCCGGCGAAAGGCGGCAATCTGGTTGTCTTTTTCAATAATTTCGGTAATATCAGCTATTGTTTCAACCGCCCCTATTACCTTTCCTTTAGCATCATGAAGAAGTGAAGCATTCTTTAATGCATGAATAAGGGTTCCATTTTTTTTTACCAGCGTACACCTTCGCCGATCCATACTTCCGGTATCAAACAATACGCACCAATGGTCTCCTTTCTTTTTACGGGCCATTTCAAACAAATTACAGCTTAACACATCACAAGTTTTTCCGATGAGGTCATCTTTTAAGAAGCCGGTAATTATTTCAAAGGCTCTATTTACGGAAATAATCCGACCATGTGTATCCACAATCATAATTCCGTCTTGAATGGTGTTTACGACTGTTTTCCAATATCTGTCCAACTCCTCTTCGACCATCAAATTTCCCCTGTTAAAATTTAATAGGTGTTAAATTTTATTTTTTAACATTTAAACAGGTTAATGACAAGAGACATTTCCCTGCATTTTCCCTGAAACCGGGATAGATAAAGGGATAATAGGTAAATAAATAATTCCTGTTAATGTGGCACCCATTTTGCGTTAACATGGCTGAAACCGGAAAACAAGGAAGGAGTATTCAAAGTTTGAAGCAAAAAGCGGATCATATTCTCGATTGCCGAGGATCGATTACCTCAATTTCTCTGTTAAAATTAATTCAGACATTCAGAGAAATGAAATCGAATGAAGTTTTAGAAATACTTGGTAGTAATCTGGATACTCGCAGCGATCTATTCAAAGTTTTACCGGATGATGCGTATGAGTTGATTTTTTTAGATATTGTTGAGGAAGGGGAATATTTTTATCGAATTCAATTAAAAAAGAAAAAATAGGATGAAACGATGCCAGGAGAACCCATTATCATCAAAGGTAATAAGAAAAGCGGCTTTTTAGACACGGTAAAAGAACTTCTTCCAGAAGGCGGAAATCTCAACCTCTGTTTGACCTGTGGCGCCTGTTCTTCAGGATGTCCGGCCACCGGTCTGGAAGATATGGATCCTCGAAAATTTCTGAGGATGGCGGCCCTGGGCATGGACGAAGAAATCCTAAGTACACCTTGGGTATGGATGTGTACCATGTGCCAGCGGTGTATTTATGTCTGTCCCATGCAAATTGACATTCCCCAGCTGGTCTATAATGCCAGGGCGGCCTGGCCCAGGGAGGAGCGTCCCAAGGGTATCCTGGGCTCCTGTGACATGGCTTTGAGAAACGACAGTTGCAGTGCCATGGGAACGTCCGAGGAGGACTTTAAATTCGTAGTCGAAGACGTTCTCGAGGAATATCAGGAGGCCCAGCCGGAATTCAAGGATATGAAGGCGCCCATCGACAAACAGGGCGCCGAATTCTTTTTGAACCAGAATTCCAGGGAACCGGTGACCGAACCGGACGAATTGGTTCCTCTATGGAAAATTCTTCACCTGGCAGGTGTGGACTGGACCTACGGGAATAAAGGTTGGGCAGCGGAAAACTATTGTATGTTTCTGGCGGATGACCAAGCCTGGGAACACATTACCCGAACCACGTCCAAACAGGCGGATGACCTGGGGTGTAAAATCTTTCTCAATACCGAATGAGGTCATGTGACTTTCTCAGTCCGGGCCGGACTGAAAAAATTCAACATCGACCATAATTTTGAGGTTAAGAACATCTATGAATATTATGCCAAATGGATTCGGGATGGAAGACTGAAGGTCAATTCAGACTGGAACAAAGATTTGAAGATCAAGTTTACGGTTCAGGATCCGTGCCAGATCGTGCGAAAAAGTTATGGCGACCCCATTGCGGAAGATTTGAGGTTTATCGTCAAATCGGTCGTGGGTGAAGAGAACTTCATTGATATGATTCCCAACAGATCGAACAATTACTGTTGCGGCGGCGGCGGCGGTTTTCTTCAGTCAGGATATACCGATGCACGTCGGGCTTACGGCAAGCTTAAAGCCGACCAGATTCTGGCCACAAATGCCGGTTATTGCATTGCGCCCTGTCACAACTGCCATGCCCAAATTCATGATTTATCGGATCAACTCGATCATGCATGGCAGACCGTTCATTTGTGGACATTGATCTGCCTTTCCCTGGGAATTCTCGGCCCAAACGAAAGAGAATACCTGGGAGATGACCTCAAAGACGTTCTGGTCTTTCACCCGGAATCGGCGATGTAGCCATGGGTCCGGCAAAAGAAACGGCGGACCTTTTAACTATTTAACGACATCTGAATAATGACAAAAGAGGAAGGAAGCTTATGAGTTTTCAGAAACGATTAACATCAGGTGAATTTGTTGTGCTGGCTGAGATGAATACACCAAAGGGGGTGGATATATCTGAGCTTGTTACCAATGCACGACGTATCAAAGGACGGGTTGATGCCGTCATTGTTCCTGATATGGACAATGGCATCATGCGAATGAGTGCACTGGCCGGTGGTGTTCTCATGCACCAGCAGGGCGTTGAATCCATCATTCATGTCTATTGCCGAGACCGTAACCGGATGGCGCTTCAAGGAGATATTCTGGCGGCCCATGTACTGGGTATTCAGAATCTCGTTGTTGTCCTCGGTGAAGAGATGGTCAAGGGCGATCATCGAGACGCAAAACCGGTTGATGACCTGGATGAACTGGAGCTTTTAGGCGCCATTCAATCCTTGCAGAAAGGCGTGGACATGGCAGGTTTCGATTTGATTGGGAGTCCCTCTTTTACCGTGGGATGCACCATGGCTCCGTCCGCTGACGATGCGGCATTTGAAAAGGAATTGTCACTTGCGAGAAAAAAGATCGAGGCCGGCGCCCAATTTATAATTACGCCGCCTGTCTATGATTTAAATCGCTTTTTTCCGGCTATGGATGCGTTCAAAAAGTTAGGGGTGCCGATTATTCCCACGGTTTTTCTCATTAAATCCGTTGGGATCGCCAGATATATCTCAACATACGAACCGGGCGCCCATATTTCCGAAGATGTGATCAAACGTATTCGGAAAGCGTCGGATACGGAAACGGAATGTCTGAGGATTGCCGGAGAAACCGTTGCAGGTCTGAAAGAAGTTGCTCAGGGCGTTCATATCATTACTCTTGGTTGGGAATACCGGCTTCCTCAGATTCTGGATTATGCCGGAATTTGATGGTTGTTTTTGTTATTTTACGGGTTTGATCAATCGCGGATTCGAAAGTAAAAATGATTTCAAACAGACAACAAACATTAGATAAGGGTACACATGCAAGATCAAAATACGTTTAAACAAAATCATACGGTACTTGTCATTGGCGGAGGGGTCGGCGGTATTCGGGCTGCCATGGATCTGGCTGAATCGAATCGAGATGTGGTGTTGATCGATAAGGCATATTCCATCGGCGGATTGATGACCCAACTGGACCGTACGTTTCCCACCAACAATTGCGATTTGTGCACCCTGTCTCCCAATCTGTCGGAAAGCGGACGCCAGTTGCATATCGAGCTTCTGGCAATGACGCAGGTTGCCGAAGTCAAAGGAGAGGCAGGTGATTTTAAATTAAAATTAATTACGGAACCACGATATATCGACTTGGATAAGTGCACGGCATGCGGTGATTGTTTTAAGAAGTTTCCGGAATGTGTTCGTTTTTCCCCGGGTCTCGATCATCGTGCGCCCACCTGTATGCGTTATCCCCAGGCAATTCCCCATGCCTTTTCCATTGATATAGAAAAATGCAATGATATTGATACACTGGTCAAGATTTGCAAGGCGGGTGCCATCCTCCCTGAAGATACCCAAAAGATTCGTGAAGTAGAAGCCGGCGCCATTGTCCTTGCGCCGGGAGCCGAGGTGTTTGACCCTGGCAAATTGGATAGTTTGGGTTACGCGGCAAACCCTGATGTGGTGACCAGCCTGGAATATGAACGCATATTATCCGCATCCGGCCCTACCCAGGGTGAACTTGTTCGTCCTTCAGATGGAAAACAACCCGAATAAAATAGCCTGGATTCAGTGTGTGGGATCGCGCAGCCTTCATGAAGGCGCTGCTTCATATTGTTCCAGCGCCTGTTGTATGTTTGCATTGAAGGAGGCCATCGTAACCAAGGAGCGCTTTCAAGATTCCATTGAAACCTCCATCTTTTATATGGACATGAGAACATTCGGCAAAGACTATGAATTGTATTTAAATCGGGCCAAAGACGATTACGGTATTCGCCTGGTGAGAAGTCGCCCCCATAGTGTTTTACATGAACCGGAAACAGGGTCTCTGTCCATCATCTATACGCCCCATGACAGCAATACCAATGTCACCGAAGATTTCGATATGGTGGTGCTTTCCACCGGCTTCAAGGTTTCCCGGGACGTTCAGGATTTGGCAGTGAAACTGGGGGTTGAGTTGAACGAACATCATTTTGCAAAAACAGATAGCTTTAGCCCGGTGGCCACTTCCAGGCCCGGCATTTATGTCTGTGGAATGTTCGAGAGTCCCAAAGATATCCCCGAAACCATGGTCCAAGCCAGTGCAGCAGCATTTTGTGCGTCAAAAGATTTGCCTGTAATCCCTGAAATTGCGGAAAGTGCCGAAGAATTTCCACCGGAGCGTGACGTCAGCAAGGAACCCTTAAGAATCGGTGTATTTGTTTGCGACTGCGGGTTAAACATCGGGGGGGTAATTAATGCAAAGGGGCTGGCGGATTATGCAGGAACACTTCCCGATGTGAAGGTATCGGAAATGATCGGCCATGGGTGCAGCCGGGAATCCTTGGTACAGGTTAAAAACGTTATCATCGAAAAGAAGCTTAACCGTGTGGTCATCGGCGGGTGTTCGCCCAGAACTCACGAAACCAAATTTCAGGATACCCTTCGCCGGGCAGGCCTCAATAAATACCTTGTTGAAATCGCCAACATACGGGATCAGGATACATGGGTTCATTTTGATCGGCCTGACGATGCATCCGATAAGGCACAAGAACTGATTCGTATGGCAACGACCAGCGTGGCGTTGTCCCGATCGCTTACGGACAATATTTTCCCAATGAACAAAGATGTTTTAGTGATTGGCGGCGGTGTAACAGGGATGAATGCTGCTTTAAGCATGGCATATATGGGGTTTAAGGTGTATCTGGCAGAACGGTCCGTCGAATTAGGAGGTGTGGCAAAAAAAATTCATAAGACCATTGAGGGGAATGATGTGCAAGCCTATATGACGGATCTGATTAACAGAACCACACAACATGATCGCATTGAAGTCATCACCAATGCGTTTATTGTGGATCACACGGGTATGCCGGGTATGTTCAAAACCGGGTTCCAAATCGCACCGCAGATGTTTTACCGGCAGATCACCCACGGTGTGACTATTTTGGCCACCGGGGCGTTACCAAACCAACCCAAAGAATACCTTTTGGGAGAACATAAAAAGGTCATGACCCAACTCGATATGGATGCGATGATAGAAAATCATCCGGATGAAATCAAGGATGTTGCCAACGTTGTAATGATCCAGTGTGTTGGGTCCCGGTGTCCGGATAACCCTAATTGTTCGCGTATTTGCTGTCAATCGGCCGTAAAAAATGCCCTCAGAGTTCTGGAACTCAATCCAACGGCTCAAATTTTTGTTTTGTATCAAGATATGCGAACCTATGGATTTTATGAAGATTATTATAAAAAAGCCCGTGAAAAGGGGGTTGTTTTTGTTCAATATGAGGCGGATGAGCCACCCGAAGTTAAAGCCATTGATGAGCAGTTGAAAGTTACATTTTATGATTCGATTCTCAGACGAAAAGTATCGGTTTATTCGGATTGTTTATGCTTGAGCACGGGACTCATTGCCGACGAGGAATCCACGGAAGATTTGGGCAGGATATTTCATATTCCGAAAACCAGTGACAACTATTTTCTTGAGGATCATATTAAGCTCAGGCCCATAGACCTGCCGGTCCCGGGATTTTTTGTGGCCGGCACGGCCCATGCGCCCAAGACCATCCGGGAGTGTATTGCCCAGGCCCAGGCTGCGGCAGGCAGGGCCCATTCCATGTTGGCCCAAGATACGCTAAATCTCGGCGCTGCAATTGCACGGGTAGAGAAAGAGAAATGTGCGGCCTGTTTGATCTGTGTCCGGGCCTGCCCCTTTAACATCCCATTTATTAATGCAGACGGATATTCTCAAATCGATCCGGCCCAGTGCCATGGATGCGGTATATGTGCCGCTGAATGCCCGGCCAAGGCCATTCAACTTATGCAATATGAAGACGATCAGATCATGGCCAAACTGACGGGACTTTTGGAAAGGATGAACTAATGGAGAATTTTGAACCGACTATCGTGGCTTTTTGTTGCCATTATTGTGCCTATACGGCGGCAGATATGGCAGGGAGCAAACGACTTTGCTATCCCCCCAATGTCAAGATTATAAAGGTTCCCTGCTCCGGCAAGGTCGATGCCATCCACATTATGAAAGCCCTTGAAATGGGGGCTGACGGTGTTTATGTGGCGGGTTGTTTGGAGGGAGATTGTCATTTTAAAAGCGGCAATATCGATGCCGCAAAACGGGTGGCCTATATCAAAAAGTTGCTTGATGAGATTGGCATTGGCGGAGAACGGGTGGAAATGATTTTAATGTCAGCCGGCATGGGGGAACGTTTTGCGCAGACCGCCGCCGATATGACGGAAAAAATCCGCAAACTGGGACCCAACCCGGTTAAATTCGCTCCCAAAGCAAATAACGCGGCATAATAATAATTTTTATATATAAAGGAGAGTGAACAACAATGATCACTGCTGAACGTAAACCAATGGAAGAACTCATTGAATGCCTGGCACCGTATCACCGCATTCTTCTTGTGGGATGCAACGAGTGTGTAACGGTGTGCTCGGCAGGGGGAAGAAAGGAGGTCGGAATTTTATCTTCCGCCCTCCAGATGGCATTTATGAAAGAAGGAAAGACGCTGGAGGTTAAAGAAATGACCCTCGAAAGGCAATGCGATCCTGAATATGTAGAAGAGCTTGTCACCCACATTGATCAAGCGGAAGCGGTTATGTCCATGGCTTGCGGCTGCGGCGTTCAGGAAATTGCCAGACGGTTTAAAGCCAAGCCGGTTTTTCCGGCCGTGAACACAACGTTCATGGGCGCTTCGGAACGTCAGGGGGTGTGGGCGGAAAGATGCCAGGGATGCGGAGAGTGCGTTTTGGGATTGACCGGAGGGGTCTGTCCCATTGCACGATGTTCAAAGCAGCTTTTGAACGGCCCTTGCGGTGGATCCACAAACGGCAAGTGTGAGGTGGATTCGGATATGGATTGCGCCTGGCAGCTCATCTGGGATCGGCTGAAAGCGTTGGGAATAGAAGATCAATACGAAAAAAATATAGCGGCAAAAGACTGGCGAACAGGTCGCGGCGGCGGACCCCGTAAAATAATAAGAGAGGATTTGGTAAAATGAAGACCGAAAGTGTACTGGAAAAAGTGTTTGCTTCAGGTGAGCTGGCAGTGACCTCCGAATGTGGACCTCCACGGGGCGCCGTGCCGGAAAAGATCATTGAAAAAGCCAAGATGCTTAAGGGATATGTGGATGCGGTTAACGTTACGGACAACCAGACAGCCATGGTCCGAATGTCCAGTTTTGCCGCCTGTGTGTTTATTAGACAATTGGGGATGAGTCCCATCCTTCAAATGGTGACCAGAGACCGTAACCGGTTGGCCATGCAAGCGGACATTCTGGGCGCCTATTCACACGGCATCGATAACATACTTTGTTTATCCGGTGATCACCCTCACTTTGGCGATCACCCCATGGCGGCTAATGTGCATGACATCGATTCCGTGCAGTTCGTTCAGATGATCAGAGATATGCGGGATAAGGGCAAATTTCAGGGGGGAGACGATATTTTGAATCCACCCAAAATGTTTATCGGTGCGGCAGCCAACCCGTTTGCCGACCCTTTTGAACTTCGGGTGGCTCGCCTGGCTAAAAAGATCAAGGCAGGAACCGATTTCATTCAAACCCAGTGTATCTACAACCTGGACAAATTTGAGAAGTGGATGGAAGGCGTTCGTGACCGAGGTCTCCATGAAAAGGTCAATATTATGGCCGGAATTACGCCCATGAAAACTGTAGGGATGGCCAAATATATGAAAAACAGGGTGCCTGGAATGGATGTGCCGGATGAAATAATCAAACGTATGGCCGGTGTTCCCAAAGAAAAGCAGCCCGAAGAAGGAATCAAAATCAGTGTGGAAGCCATCGAGCGCCTAAAGGCTGTGGAAGGCATAAAAGGATTTCACGTTATGGCAATAGAGTGGGAACAGAAGGTTCCGGAGATAGTAGAAAGAGCCGGACTTCTTCCAAGGCCCACAATTGATCTTTAGTTCAATTATTCATTAAATGAAAGAAACGAGCAATCAATTTTAATTATAAAAGGAGGAAAGGCAATGAGTGATAAGCAACATATCCTAGTGGTAGACGATGACCCAGATCTGGTTGAGTCGATTGCCATGAAGCTGGAAAGCAATAATTTTCGGGTAACCAAGGCGTATGATGGGGTTGAAGCTTGGGAACGGATTAAGGAAGATCGGCCGGAGCTGATTATTCTGGATGTCATGATGCCGAGAAAAGATGGGTATGAGGTATGTGACGAGATTAAAAAGGACGATCAATACAAAGATATCACGGTGGTTCTTCTTACCGCGGTGGGCGATGCCGTAACAACGACCCAATATACCCATTTTGGCGGCAAAACAACCTTGGCTGAAGATTTTATTCCAAAACCCATCGATTTGGATAAACTGATGGGCATTGTAAAGGAAAATCTCGAATAATTCCAACGGCCCTTGAAGAACGCCGGATGCCTTATCGAGATTCCAGGGCATACGAATGTTCAACGGATCAATGGAGAATACATAATTTTGGACTGGGGTGGTGAGAATCGCCGTGTATACAGATGGAATTTTAATCCCATTTTTGTTCCATATCTTCCATATCTGAAGGTATCAGGTTTCGGGTGTCAGGAATGACGACCAGAGGCGCTGAAACCTGAAACCTGACACCCGGCATACGGGAAGGAATAAATATGGGACATTTTTTAAAGCCATATTATGGCAATTTTAATCATCCCAGTATTGGACGGTGGATTTGGCATCAGAAATTAACTTGCGAGATCCTAAATTCTAACGTAAATTTATTATGAACAATACCCGGGAAAGCATCGACAAAAAAATACGAATCAATGGCATCAAACTCAGTACGGAACTGGTCCAGATAAATCTTTTGAATCGTTTATTCCCGCAGGATTCCCGAGCTCTTTTTTTTCGACTTCTGGCTCAACATCAGATCAATATTCCCTTTATTTTGACCAGCTGTATGGGTGAAAAAATTATAGGATCGTGCTGTGTGGCGGCTGAAGATATCCATCGGATAAAAAAAGTTGTTGCAGGGGAACCTAAACTCAAAGAAAATCTGGAATTCATTCCAGGTGTCGGCACGTTGTCCATATTCCCGCATCATTCGAACCTGAAACTGCTGGGAGTATCTTTTTATCTTTTGAGTAAGGTACGTCTCCCGCTATATGGCATGGCATCGTCTATATCTTCCCTGACATTTATCACGGATTATTCACTCTTGGATGAAGCGGTTACAACTTTGCTGGAATACATGGACCTGCCACCGAATCCTGCACCGTTTAGACCGGAAACTCATGTGATACAAAAAAAAAGGTAACAGTTCAGCCACAAAGACGCTAAGACACCAAAATAATAATTTAAGGAAAAACAGTGGAGACGATTGCCGTTTATTGGGAACCAAAGCCTAAAACATACGGTTTTAGAGGGGTTACCGATTTGTCTTTGATGAATATTGAAATTAAACCGGGAGAAATGGGCCAATGGGGTCTTTGGCTTATGGAATTGGCAGGTCTTGATATCGGTTTCCATCTAATTTTGGCAAAGTATTCGACGCATCAGAAATTTCGATTGTACATTTTACTTGAGAATATTTGGGCCGATCGCGTATTATCTTATATTGGCAAGAAAATCGATCTGGATTCTGAAAAAGATTTCCATTTAACTTATCCAGTGGAGCTCATTAGCTTCCAGGGTCCTCATTTTGGCGACAGGTATGGGATCGCCGATACGGCTTTTAAAGCATTGGACGGGCAAGGCGTTCCGGTTTTAATAACAGTATGCTCCGGGGCTGCCGTTTACATTGTGTTGCCTGAAAACATGCTACAGGAGGCCAGACCTTTATTGGCCGAAGCATTCGAGGTCCCTTAACAATAGGACTTGGGGCTTCGCCCCATTTGGAATGTTGGAATAGTGGAACGATGGAATAATTGGTTTTGAAAAAGGGAGTTATTGATCAAATCCATCTCGACATGTGTGCGGCAGAAACAAGAAGCCTCAATAAAGTGATATCTTTTAAAACAGGTATAATATTCCGACACGTTCAAATATCGGCATCAGCTCACGAACATGAAACTTATTACAATTACTGAAGAATTCGACTGGAGAATAAAGGTTTTCAATTCCCTACCTTTTCCTTCCCTGATTCTTACGCCGGACAAAGTCATTATCTCTGCGAATCAAGCCTTTCTGGAAAAAAAAAGAACCGATTTAGAAAAGATTGTCGGCAAAACATGTCACCAGGTTTTTTATGATACTGAAAAACCTTGTTCCCAGGCAATCTGTCCTTTTTCCAAGGTGATCTCCGAAAAGAAACCGCAGTCCATATTAAGAAGAACGGAATTTGATGGAAACGAGGAAGTATGGATAGACCGAATGTTTTCACCCATTCTGGATGATAATGGTGATGTCAAATTTATAATGGAAAGTGTCCGCGATGCCTCACGGGTGATTACTTTGGAGAAACGGTCCATCCATATCCGACAATTTCTGGATAAGGTCGTACAAAGCTCGCCCAATGCAATTATCTCTGCAGATAGAAATGGAAATATTTTATTAATGAATCAGGCGGCGGAAGATCTATTCGGCTATCCTATGGAAGAAGCCATTCGCACAAAAAATGCGGAGGACTTTTACCCATTCGGAAAAGCCAGGGAAATCATGAAGAAATTGAAAAACAAAAATTTTGGCGGAGAGGGAAAGTTATCCGCCACGCGAGTTGATGTCGTTAACGCAACCGGCGAAGTTATCCCTGCTGAAATGACAGCCAACCTTATATATGAAGGTGACAAGGAAGTGGCCAGCACCGGAATTTTTTATGACCTCAGGGAAAAAATTGCTGCGGAAAAGAAACTTAAGGAGGTATTAATCCAGGTCGCTCAATCGGAAAAAATGGCTTCCTTAGGTCAACTGGCGGCAGGGGTAGCCCATGAAATCAATAATCCGCTAACCGGGATTCTTCTATATGCAAACCTGGCATTGGAACGTTTTGATAATGAAGATCCGATTCGGAAATATCTAAAATCTGTGATCGATGATGCGGGTCGGTGCAGGGATATTGTGAAAAACCTTTTGGCTTATAGTCGCCAGTCAAGCCCGGCCAAAGAAATATTTCAAATCAATTCGCTGGTGTCACATAGCTTGAATCTTATAAGAGATCAGGAACTTTTATTGAATATAACGCTCGTTAAAGAAATGTCTGGAGACATGATGCTTATTCATGCAGACAAAAATCAGCTCAGCCAGGTTTTTATAAATCTGATAATGAATGCCGTTGACGCCATGGAGAAAAAGGGGACCCTTACCTTCCGGACATATCGGAAAAAACCGGCCAAAAAGGTATACATCGAAGTTTCGGATACGGGATGCGGTATTCCTAAAGAACATTTATCAAAAATATTCGATCCGTTTTTTACGACAAAAGGAACTGGGAAAGGCACCGGCCTTGGTCTGAGCACCTCCTATGGAATCATAAAAGAAAACGGCGGCCAAATTTCAATCAAGGAAACGAGCCCCAGAGGGACAACTTTTTTGATCGAACTCCCACTTTATATTGTTGATGAACAAATCACGGCTTTATAGTGTAAATAACGAAAGGCGTTCAAAAACATGACGGGAAAACAATCCACTGACATTTTATTTAAGCCCAAAATCCTGGTGGTCGATGACGAAAAGGTAATTCGAGAGGGCTGCCGTGACGTACTCACCCTGGAGGGGTTTGAGGTGGTGCTGGCCGAAAATGGCAAGCAGGGGTTGAAAATAATTGAAAAAGCGCATTTTGATTTAATCCTGCTGGACCTGATGATGCCGGGTTTATCGGGTTTCGACGTTTTGTCTCATGTTAAAGCACTCCACCCGGACACCTCGATTATTGTCATCACCGGCTACGCCACTGTTGAACATTCCATTGAAGCCATGAAAAAAGGGGCCTTTGACTTTATCCCAAAACCATTTTCTCCGGATCAACTCAGAGTGGTGGTGTCCAAAGCCATTGAACACACCGCCGCGCTTAAAGACATCGCCAACGAAAAATCCAGAATGCGTGTGCTCATTAATCTTTTGGCCAATGGGGTCATGGTTGCGGATGCCGAAAAAAAGGTGGTTCTGGCGAACCCGGCTTTCATGAAGATAATGGGCTTTCAGGGAGATGATATCATTGGTCGTCCGTTTACGGTGCTGATTAAAAATGAACAACTCCGACAAATGATTGAGAGTGCCCTTTCCATGACCGAAGATGTCCTCACTGAACTGACCGAAGAACTGGACATCGGAGAGGGCGGAGGCGATAAAAAGGCCATATATGTTGTCAAATGCCGCCCTTTCAGGGACAGGGTCGACCGAAATTTGGGAACCATTACCGTTTTAAGTGATATCACCTACTTAAAGGAAATCAATCAGCGCCAGTCTGATTTCGTGTCCATGGTGGCACATGAAATCCGAAGCCCCATGAACTCGGTCATGGCACAGATTAAAGTGATTCAGGATGGATTGGCCGGTGACGTTACACAAAAACAAAGTGAGATTTTGGGCAGGGCCTCGGAGAAAATTAACGGACTCGTTACCCTTTCTTCGGAGCTTTTGAATATGGCATCAAGAGAAGCCGGATTGGTTGCATTGGAAAGAAACGAAGTTGTAATATGACTCGAAGTGTTAAAAGACCAGGTTGATTTTCATCAACCCAAAGCCCAGGCTAAAGAGATCCAACTCGAACTGGACCCATTACCGGATTTGCCGCCGGTACTTGCCAACAAACAAAACATGGAAGAGGTCCTTTCCAATCTGATTGCCAATGCGATCAACTATACCCCGGAAGGAGGGAAGATCACCATAGCCGCCCATCCGGAAAAGCATCATTTGTGCATCAGTGTCAGCGATACCGGTCTGGGGATTGCGGAGGAAGAGTTGGGGCGAATTTTCAACCGGTTCTATCGCGTTAAAAATGAAAAAACCCGATATATTATCGGTACCGGTTTGGGGTTGCCCATCGTTAAAAGTATTGTCGAGGCCCATGACGGAATGATCCGGGTTGAAAGCAAACCCGATCACGGAAGTACATTTTATGTATATATTCCCTTCGTAACGTCATAAAATGCGTTTACTGCTGTTGCCGTTTCTAAAATTTAAGCAATCTATTTTCAAAAACTTTCATTGTTTTACAAGCATAACGGATTTTTTGGGTTAAAAGACGGGTCCCCATTTCAAGGGATAGGGTAAGGGCGTTTTCTAAAGACTTCTGTATCAGACTGGGACGATTTTGGGATAAGAGTTGACTCTTTACGAGAAGTGCTAGTGCCTGGTGTTTTTTTGCGCCGCTTTTTTGCGCCAGATTCATGGCTTTTCGTATAAAATCGAGCCCCTTTTTATTATCTCCCAGCTTGCTGTAAAGCTCACCCATGGCAATAAAAAGTCGGGTCTTGTAACGCCAGCGCGTATACGAAATACCAGGTTTTTTGATTTCCTGCCATGCCCTTTCCAATATATCCTTAGCAGCGGGCAGGTCATTCATCGCCAGATAATTTTCGCCTAAATTGATTTGGGCATTATGAATGATCTCGGGATCACCCGTACTTATTGCTTGTTCAAGGGATTGCTTGTTAAGCCTTTCGGCATCCTGGAATTCACCGATTTCAGCATGAACCCATCCAAGGGTATTTAGAAATCTGGGGCGCCAGAATTTGTCATCCACACCCTCCAGTTGCTTCAACCCAGCCTTGAGTTGCTGTTTTGCTTTCTCCATCTGCCCCAGGGCTCCAAAGGCAGATCCTTGGATAAAATATAACAATATCCTAAAATAAGGGCTTCGGATCTCCTGATTTAACCTGTCGAGCTGCTGGCATAACTCAAGGGTTTTTTCGAATTCTCCCGTCCAGTTATAATACCGGGCAAGATTCACAAGACTCCAGGCCTTTCCTTCAGATTTATCCAACTGAACCCCAAGGTCAAAGGCCTCTGTCAACAAATGTGCGGCCTCTTTAAGATTACCCAGCACAGCATAGACAAACCCAAGAAAGCCGGTCGCCTTAAGAAGGATTTCAGGAAAATCTTTTTGTCTGCTCAGGTGGATGGCTTTGATAAGCAGGGTCTGAGTAGACCGGGGTTGATGCATGTAAAAAGAGATCCAACCAAGTCGAAAAAGCGCCTCGGCCTCTGTTTCATGGTCATATAAACGCCTTGCTTCAAGCAATAAATCTTTGAAAACTGTTTTGGCGACTTCCATCTGCCCCATACAAAAATGCATTTTCCCTTTGTACATAGTAAGATCAAGGATCTTTACGCCCGAACGTTCCCACTGTCCTTTAGAAATGATATCAATGGCCTTGTCAATGCTCGTCAATGCTTCCTGGCAGGCATAGGAATAACTGGCTTGTTCCATGGCTTCCAAAGTATATCCAAAAGCCTTGGGCCAGTTCTTGGCTTCGTAAAAATGATGCGCCAGCATACCAAAATTAGCTTGCAGGTTCTTTGGGTATAAGGTCTCTATGGTTTTTCCCACCACTTGGTGAAAATGACGCCGATCCCGGCGGAGAAGGCTGTGATACGCCACTTCCTGCATTAACGGTTGTCTGAATTGATATTGCCGCCTGTCATCAGAAAAATCCCGTTCCAAAATTCCTTCTGTTACCATTTCTTCCAATAAATCAGTCAGATTTTCCGGTGATTCGGTCAAAGGCTCCAAAAGTTCATATGAGAACTCTCCGCCGATAACAGCGGCCAATTGAATCAAATGTTTTAAATCCGGATGAAGGGCGTCCAGTCTTGCTGCTAAAATTCCCTGAATGCTTTCCGGTGTTTCTATGTGGTGGCCGGGCACTTTTAGCGTACACTTCGATTCCCCAGAGACAATCAACCCTTGTCGTTTCAGCGCCTCTCCCATTTCAACCAAAAAAAGAGGATTCCCCCCAGCTTTAAAAACGATTTTTTTACAGATGTCCGGGTCAAAATATCTGGTTCCCAGAATTGAAGTAAAGAGGTCTGTAGCCTGTTTTTCAGATAAGGGATTCAGCCGGACAGTTTCCATCGGCAGATTGGGGAACCAGAGACCCGGTTCGGATCTTCCCATGCAAATAATTAAAACCGGTATTTTCTCCGGGGATTGGATCAAAAACGTTAGACATTCTAAAGTGGACGCATCTGCCCATTGCATATCATTTATGACCATAATTACAGGTTGGTGTTTAGAGATGAATACGAGCAAATCCCGAATCGCCCTGAACAAGGTTTTCTTTTTCCATTCAATGGCCAAATGAAAATCTTCAATTTTTTTTTCGACCCCTGAAAACAAATCAAACAAATGTTCCAGAGAAGCGAACGGTTCAGGTCCCTTGAGCTTGTTTCGAATTTTGGATTGTACCTGATCATCTGAGTCTTGCTCGTAAAGATTGAAATAGGATCGAAACATTTGTTTCAGGGGGAAAAGTGCCGTTAATTGGCCATAAGGCCTGCAACGCCCTTCAAGGAGAAGGGCCCTTTCTTTTACAACTAACTTGTTGAAATGTTTGAATAAGCTGGTTTTTCCGATGCCAGCCTCTCCAGTAATAGCGGTAATTATCGGGCCATGTTCGATTGATTTCTCAAACGCTTTTTTTAAACGTTCGATTTCTTTTTCTCGATTCACAAAAGGAATGCCGGCCCTTACGGGTCTGCTTTCCACATGTTTGACCGCCCGCTCCCGAACCAGAAGATATACCTGAACAGGCCTTGTCTTCCCTTTAACGTCCCGTTGACCTCCATTATCGAAAAGAAAATGGTCCTTTGCATTTTGAAACACACGTTCTGAAACCAATATTGTGCCGGGTTCTGCCATTGATTCGAGACGGGCCGCCAGATTGGTAGTATCTCCCACAGCCGTATAGTCCAGACGCAGGTTGTCACCGATAGCCCCCACGACCACGGGCCCGGTGTGAATACCGATGCGCATTTTAAAGGTAACACCAAACCGTTTAAAAATTTTTCCATGAAATTCTTTCATCCGCTTTTGAACTTGCAGGGCTGCATGGCAGGCCGGTCGGATGTGGTCATCATAGGCAATCGGGGCTCCGAAAAGGGCCATAACGCCGTCACCGGTATACTGGTTGATAGTCCCTCCTGCCTGGTGAATTTCCCGGCCCATAACTCCAAAGCAGCCATCCATAATTTCGTGAACATCTTCGGGGTCCAGTTTTTCCGCAATGGTCGTGAAACCAGCCACATCTGCAAACAACACGGATACCAATTTTCGTTCCCCAATCATGGTCCTTTTGTCTTTGAATGCCCGTTCCAACAGAAACCGGGGGGTATATTCCAGCGCAGATCTATGGGCATAAGCCGGAACAACATCTGTGTGAGCGATTTTCTCGTTGCACTGTTCACAACGTTCAAAATCAGCTGGATTTTGATGGCCGCAAGTCGGACAGGCCGCCATCAGCCGGCTGCCGCATTTGCCGCAGAAGTTCATACTTTCAGGGTTTTCGAATTGACAGCTATGGCATTTCATGATGTCGACGCTCTCTAATATTTAAACCGCAACCGCTTCCCCTATCGAAGGGTACAATATTTATGCCAAATGGTTTAGAAATATTTAAATGGAAGAATATGGCGGCGAGAAAATGGTCGGGTGTCCGGTTTTCGACCTTACGTAAAAATACAAATCGACCCCACAGGCCGATCCCATGGGGCCGATTTGCAGATCAAAAAGGGGGTAATATAAAATGGAGGTACGCCAAGCTTTGCCCCTCGTCTATTAAACACAGCAAATTTTATGCCAGCACACAGATTCTAACTAAATATCGAGTTTTCGGATCGGTTTAATACCGAATTTCTTCATCCTGTTCCAGACGGTGACCCGTGAAACGTTGAGAATGCGCGCTGCTTTGGACTGATTGCCTTGGGCCTGTTCGAGGGCCTCTATGAGCCGGCGCTTTTGACTGTCATCACGGTCCATTCGGATCTTCTCTTCCACGGGCAATGGTCTGTTGTTTAAAAAAATATCCGGCGGAAGGTGGTTCGGCTCGATGATGGAACCGTTACACGTGACAAAAGCATATTCCAGAGCGCTTTTTAATTCCCGGACATTGCCCGGCCATGAATACTGCATCAAGGCTTCCATGGATCGATTGCCGATGGAAAGGATATCCTTATCATTTTTCAATCGTATCCTCCGAAAAAACGATTCGGCCAGAAGGGGAATGTCGCTGCGTCTCTCCCGCAACGGGGGAATAACAATGGGAATGACATTGATTCTATAAAACAAATCCTCCCTGAAAATACCAGCGGTCACAAGCTCTTTCAAGTTTCGATTCGTGGCTGAAATAATGCGAACGTCGATATGAAGGGGCCGATTTTCCCCCACCCGTTCAATGACCTTTTCTTCAAATACTCGGAGCAGCTTGACCTGGGTCGAAAGGGGGAGGTCTCCAATTTCATCTAAAAATATGTCACCGCCCTGGGCGGCTTCGAATCTTCCTTGTCGATTCTGGTACGCCCCCGTAAATGCCCCCTTGACATGACCGAAGAGTTCGCTTTCCAGCAAAGATTCATTGAGTGCGGCGCAATTCACTTTGAGATATGGTTTGGTTTTTCTGGATCCGATGTTATGGATCGCTGCGGCTGCAAGTTCTTTGCCCGTCCCGCTCTCACCGTAAATGATCACCGGTGCATCTGAATGCGCCACATTGGTAATGAGATCGAATGCCTGCTGCATGGGCCCTGAAGTTCCGAGGATTCCCTGAAAACCATCTTTGGATCTCAGCTCCTTTCGAAATGCTTCGATCTGGGTATCTTTTTCAATGATTTCGGTTATATCCGTCATGGTCTCCACGGCTCCCATGACCTTGCCCTCGGCGTCGTTGAGCAGTGAGGCATTTTTAAGGACATGAATATGGCCCCCGTCTTTCTTGGTCAAAACGCATCTTCGCATCTCCACAATGCCATCCCTGAACAAATTACACCAGTGCCGACCCTGGTTTACCCGGACGATTCTGCAGATATTACAGTCGAGTGTGGAGCAGGGTTCCCCGATCAATTCAGCTATGGTATATCCTGTTATTTTCTCCAGGCCCTTATTTGCCGAAACGATGGTTCCCTTAATATCCACGATCATTACCCCATCCTGGATCGTATCCACCACCGTCTTCCAATAATCGTTCAATTCCTGTTCAAACATAGGGGCGTCTCCTGTTAAAAAATTAACACATGTTAAGACCAACTGCTTAACACTTTAACACCTTAAACGCAATAACAAATCGATTAAAATACGACCCCTATTGATCGTAAACCATCCCCACAACTTAGGACACCATCTCTTTTTGACCCGGGGATTCGCAGGGTGGCATCGTCTTTGCAATACGGGTGAATGAAAAATGTAAAGAGGTGCTCGTTTGGAACCAACACAAGAACACATCCTTGACCTTCGAAACATTATCGCTCCGGTCACTTTTTTAAAAGTGACTCAGGAATTGGAAGCACTGGAGCCTGGAGAAATACTGGAAATTTTGGCCAAAGATCAGGATACCCGCAAAAACATATTTAAAGTGTTAAAAGCGTTTCATTATCAGTTGATGGGGATCGAAGAAGAACGTTCATTTTATCGAATCCGTTTAATGAGAGCATGAATAAACCACTCTTGAAAATGATTTGAAGATCAAACCCAAAAATCAATCACCAAAAGGAGGAAATCATGTCTGAACTCGATTTAAGCTCCATTGAAGCAGCTAGTACGGTAGATGCCAGGGGAAGTGCCTGTCCGGGACCGCTTTTGGAAGCAAAAAAAGGTATCGGAAAGGTTAAAGTCGGTGAAATTCTCGAGATACTTTCGAATGATTCCAGCACCCGGTCGGACATACCGGTCTGGGCTAAAAAGGTGGGTCATGAATCTTTGGGGCATTTAGAAGCCGATGGCTATGACAGAATTTTTGTCCTAAGAAAAAAATAGGCAGGGAAATTATGAGACGTCAGGCAAATAAGGGCAAGATTTTAATTCTGGCAACTGAAACCTGTGCTTATCCCGGCGCGGACTCTGTAGGACAGGCCCATTCGAGCTACCCGGCGAACACGTATATTCTCAGGGTCAGGGCGCCGGTGTTGTTTCCGGAACAGTTTTACCTGGACTGTTTTGCCAAGGGGATCAGCGGCATTATCATCATGTCCTGCGGTGAGGAGTGCCCCTATGAAGGCGCATATCGCGCCTTGGCGAAAAGAGTGGACCGAGTGTATCAACTGATGAAAGCGCAAGACATAGACATTAGACGACTGCGCCTGACAGCAATATGTACGGTGTGCAACCGAGCCTTTCTCAAAGAAGTGAATCTGATGAACGAGGTGGTCATGGAACTGGGACCCCCTCAGTTTAAAGAGGTGGCTTAAGGACAGAAGTAAAGAAGGTGAGAGGATCAGAAGTTCGGGAACCCTTAAAATCGCCAACCTTCTCACTTTCTTATTTTCTCACCTTTTGGTGTTTAAATGCCAATGACGAATATCAATCTACCATCGGGAGAAATGCATGGAAGCTATTCAAAAACTAGATTTTGATACCCTGGTCGTCGGGGGCGGCATTGCCGGCCTTCAAGCCGCCCTGGATCTTGCCGACCAGGACTTTAAGGTGGCAATCGTGGAAAAAGATACTTCCATCGGCGGCAAAATGATACGGCTTTCCAAGGTGTTTCCGACGCTCGACTGTTCCAGCTGTATCACGACCCCTAAAATGGCCGCGGCCGCGCACCATGACAATATCACCATCTTCACCTATTGCGATATGAAATCTCTGGTCCGTAAGGGACAGGTCTTAACAGCTTCCATAACCCAGCGACCCCGGTACGTAGATGCGGAAAAATGCATCGGATGCCGCCAATGTGAATATAGCTGCCCGGTTTATGTTGCGGATAAGGAGGAGGGAGGATTTTCCGCCCGGAAAGCAATCTACATCCCCTTTTCCAACGCCATTCCCCAGATTGCACTGATAGACGTTGAAAACTGCATGCTCTGCGGGAAGTGTGAAAAGATTTGCCCCACCCAGGCGGTGGATTATTTTCAGCAGCAGCAGGATTTCACAATTACAGCAAAAACCGCTATTATATCAACCGGTTTCAATCTGACCCCCGTTAAAAACAAGCAGCAGTATGGCAACGGAGAAATACCGAACGTGATTTCTTCTTTGCAAATGGAAAGACTTCTGGCTCCGCATGGACCCTATAACCGAGTTCTGCGGCCGTCGGACGGGATGGAGCCGGATGCCATCGCTTTTATTCAATGTGCTGGTTCGCGGGATAAAAGCATGGGGATTTCCTATTGTTCGCGCGTTTGCTGCATGTATGCCATCAAGCAGGCCATGCTGCTGTCCGGGTCCCTGCCGCTGGCCGATATCACTATCTATTATATGGACATTCGTGCCTTTGGAAAAGGTTACGAGCAATTCTACCAAAACGCCAAAGCCATGGGCGTCGAATTTGTCAAGGGCAAGGTGGCCATGATCGATGAAGGGGAGAAGGGGGGTGTAACGTTGTGTTATGAAGCTCAGGACGGTGAAGGAGTAACTTCAGCGAACCATGACCTGGTGGTGCTCTCCTTGGGTATGATACCAGCCTGGAACCCGGAAGGTATTTGTCCGGTATCGAAAGCTACGGATCGCTTCATTCAGACTGTCCAGCCGAAAATTGCACCCACCTTAACCGATATGGATGGCGTTTTTGTGGCCGGCGCGGCCGCAGGCCCCAAGGACATCGTGGATACGATCACCGAAGCCGGCGCCGCGGCCATGGAGGCAACCAAATACATGGCCGCCATGGACTCCGTTCGCAAAGCCGTGGCGTAATGTTGATGACTTCAAAAAAAAGAGCAAACAACATTTGAATGCTGACATCTTGATTACTTGGAGATGTACCGATGACGGATGAAAAGAATGACAAAGAAACAACCGCCGGAAATGGCAAGGTCGGCGTATACATTTGCTACTGCGGCGGAAATATTTCCGATCATGTGGATGTGGAGAAGGTCCGCGAAACCATGGAAAATATTCCCGGAGTGGGGGTTGCCCGGACAGATATGTTCATGTGCAGCGATCCCGGTCAGGAAATGATCATGAAAGATCTTAAAAGCGGTACCGTCGACCGGGTCGTTGTTGCCTCCTGTGCCCCCAGCCTTCATGAAACCACTTTCCGCAGTGCCATATCCAGGGCCGGTGCAAATCCCTATATCTACGAACATGCCAACATTCGTGAACAGGTGAGTTGGGTGCATCACGGGGATCAGGCTACGGATAAGGCCATCCGATTGGTAGCGGCGGCGGCGGCCAAGGCCAAAGGCCTCAAACCTCTTGAGCCGATCCGGGTGGAAGCCCGGCAGCACGTCACGGTTATCGGCGGTGGAATTGCCGGCCTGCGAACAGCCAAAGACCTGGCCGACTGCGGGGTTGAAGTGGCGCTAATCGAAAAATCTCCCTTTCTTGGCGGGCAGCTTGCGCAGTTGGAACGCCTTGCACCGACCGGCGACCCGGCCGCTGATCTCATTACCGCGCTTACCGGCCAGGTACTGAATGATCCCCGCATTACTGTCCATACCTGCAGCCTTGTCGAAACCTTTGATGGCTATGTGGGCAACTTTACGCTGGGGGTAAAAAAACAGCCGCCTGAAATTGATCGCGAAAAATTGGTATCCATGAATCCGTCCGTCGGAACTCCCGGGGAATTCATTCCATTTACAGGGGTTTTTCCGGAATCGGTACCGGCCCGTGCCGAAGAATTTATCATTGAAACCAGCGTAGTTGTAATGGCAACCGGCTTCAAGTCATATACACCTCGCCGGGGCGAATACGGCTATGCTGAATTCCGCGAAGTGATTACGTTGCCGGAGTTGATCCGGATTATGGCCGAAAATAAAAGTACCGATAAGTTTTTGGAAATAAACGGTCGCCGCATTCGCAGCATGGCCATGATTCACTGTATCGGCAGTCGTCAGATCCCGGGCATACATCCGGAAGATGCGTCGGGCAACCTGAACGAGTACTGCTCCCGCACCTGCTGTTCAGCGACAATTAGTGCTGCCAACACCATACGTGAGACCTATCCCGAAACCCGAGTTTTCGAATTATATCGAGATATTCGAACCTACGGCCGAGGACAGGAGGAACTTTACGAACAGGCTTCTAAGAATAAAGTGATCTTTTTGCGGTTTGAAGCCGCCGAGTCGCCGGAAGTGAACCGCTACGATGGTTCCGACGGCTTTCCCTTGCGGGTCAAGGTAAAGGACACCTTGACGTTTGGCGAAGAAGTTGAGGTTCCGGTGGATCTGGTGGTGCTGGCCACCGGAATGGAGCCCAACGATATTTCTCAACTGGTCGATATGATGAAACTTCCCGTGGGACCGGACCGCTTTCTGCTGGAAGTCCATCCCAAATTGCGGCCCGTGGAACTCCCCGTAGGCGGCATTATGCTGGCAGGCACCTGTCAGGCCCCCATGGATGTGGGGGAAGCCTGCAGCGCGGCGGCCGCGGCCGCTGTTAAGGCGGCTGCCCTTCTCGGACGCGGTTATGTGGAGCTTGATCCCTTTGTCGCTGAAGTGGACCTTGAAAAATGCCGGGGTACTGGGGCCTGCGTGGAAGCTTGCTTAAACGACGGTGCGCTGAACCTGGTGGAGATGGAAGTGGATGGTGAAAAGGTCCAAAAGGCGAAGGTTACCCCGGCCCTGTGTTTGGGATGCGGCGCCTGCGTGGCCGTTTGCTCTGAAAACGCCATCGATATCAACGGTTGGACCTTGAAACAATATGAAGCCATGGTCGACATGATTGTAGCGGATGAAGAGACGGCATAATCCTTAACAATAAATAATAATATAAAGTGCGCTTAAAAACCAGGCAAGCACCTTGCTGGAAAGGATCTCAAATGAGTCGGAATGATGGGCAAAAGAAAGCAAAAAAAGATGCCATTAAAAGACTTCGCCAGGAACGCAAAAAGAAAATCATAGAAATTGCCACGTTAGTGCAATCGCAAAAAAACGATGTCAAAGCCATCACAGAGCAGATGAAAAACGATGTTGGAACGGTGCCAAGTATTGCCCGGGAGACGGGAATCTCGCCGGATAAGGTACTGTGGTACATCGCCGCTTTGAAGAAATACGGAGAAATCAGCGAAGCGGAAAAGGATGGCGGTTATTTTCGGTACGTTTTGACCGAAGTGTCCCCGGAGGAAATTTCCAGCGGTCAACCGGATGGATCATAGAACACGCCTGATTTCCGATTTATATACTTGAGGAGAGTGAGTATGGCTTTAGTCAATCCAAATTTTGCCGAAGAGATGGAGCGTTTTGGGGAGGGTACCGCACTAGAATGCTTTAATTGCGGCACCTGTGCCGCTATTTGCCCCCTGATTTATGAACATTTTCCTCGGAAGATGATCCGTTATCTCCAGTTGGGTGCCAAGGATCGCATCATGGAAAATGCTCAGGAGCTATGGCGCTGCCTGCACTGCGGGCTTTGCACGCAAACCTGCCCGCGAGAAGCCGATCCCGGGGAAGTCATTCTGGGGCTAAAACGTTATGTTGTCGCCAATTGGAGGAGGTCCTGAAATGTACAATCCAAAAGATATTATTGATCTGATTGCTGACAATGTCAAAAAAACCCAGAGCCCTTTTGGAATTCCCAAATTCATGGCCAACACCTGGTGGAAAGATTTAACCATACCCACTAAAGGCGATGCCCTGCTTTTTACCGGATTGATGTACCAGTTTGTGCCCTACATCGAAAAATCAACTCGCTACCTGGAGCAATTTGAAGATACGCCCTGGACGGATTATGTGCGTTACGCAAAATATGTGCCCAATTATCTGGCGGGCGTGGGGCTTGCCCTGCTGACACCCGCAACGGAGAAGAAAAGATTCAACGTTATGCTCCAAAGCATTCCCAAAATTCTTACCAAATCCAAGGTCGATTTTTTTTACCAGCCGGAGTTGGATGAATACAGCGGTATTTTGTTATACGATCTCGGGGATCAGGAAAGCTTTGTCCGACATGCCGAATTTGTGGCCAAGAAGCTCAAAAGGGCCGGGATCAAAACCCTCATTACGGTAGATCCCCATACCACCTATGCCTTGAAAGTGCTCTACCCCAAGTACACGGGCCAGAGCTTTGATGTAAAAACCTACTTTGAGCTGGTCAATTTCACCTCAAAAAACGGCAATCAACGGGTCACGCTCCACGATCCTTGTTTTTACGGAAGGTATTTGGAACTGTCCGATGTCCCGATGAAAGTTCTTGCCGATTTAGGCATTGAATGCGTGCCAGTGAGAAATTCGGGGCTGTTTACCAGTTGCTGTGGGGGACCGGCGGAGTCTATTTCCCCCAAGCTGTCCAGAGAGGTTCTTGATCGAAGAGTTGAAGAGTTGCAGGTCACCGGAGCGCCCATCGTCGCCATGTGCCCTATCTGTTTGGGAAACCTGGAAAAGTCAGGCGCACAGGTCGAAGATCTATCAACACTTATCGCCCGGTATGCAGAGTGATATCGACAAAGGAATGAATATAAACATTTTTGACTCAAAGGAGGTCGTAATGACTAGTAAAATGTGGATTTTTTTGGGATCAGATGAACCTCAGAAAGCGTTTGCACCGTTTATGATTGCTTCAGGTGCAATGGCGATGGAAATGGAAGTAAACATGTTTTTTACCATGGACGGTCTAAACATTATCAAAAACGGCGGTGCTGAAAAAATCGTTTTGCCGGGTGCCGCCAAGTCCCTGCCGGAGTTTATCAAGGTCCTCCAGGACGGCGGTGCCCGGATGATTGCCTGCTCGGCAGCCTTTCCTATTGCCGAATGTACCGAGGAAGACCTGATCGAAGGTGTCGAGTGCGGCGGAGTTGCCGAATTTGTAGATGGTTGTTGTGAAGCGGACGTCGTCCTGACCTATACTTAGGCGCTGATGACTACTTTAATCGAGTCAAGCTCCATTAGGCGTTATTCGTTAAAAGAACCAAAATAGTGCCGCCAGACATTTGGAAACTCTTTTTTTGAGTTTCCAAATGTCTTAATAATTCTAATTTGCCTGAAGGGGCAATAATTATTAGGTATTATTCTGATGAAGTGAGGTGTTCAGATGGAACGATCAACCATTAATTATTTGCCCAACCGCGTCACCGACCTCATAGGGTTGCAGAAAAGGGGGCTGGAGGTCACCTGCCAAACTTCTTTTGAAATCCTGCCGGTTGATTTTGCGCACCGGGCCTATCCGTTCCAGGCCTATATTTTTCTATGCCGTTACAACGGCACCATTGACGGGCAAGAATACAGGTTCAGAAAATGCTATGCCCGAGGTTGCCCGCACAATCTCTGTCCGCATGTATCGCAGGCGATAATGATCGCCAACCGTTACCTGCAAAGAGATTATCAGAGACTGAATCAGGCAGGGATCTCAATCCAAAAGAAGCTGTTCACGCTGGAAGATATGGTCGTCAAATTTAACGGCATCCAGGAAGATTACAGGCCGACGCTGTCCATTCATGACTATATAACCATCGCTAAAGAGGGCAATGACGTTGCGGTTACCGTTGAATTGGAATATGTTCCGGCTGTCGAACATTTTGCTAATTATAAAAATTCACAGATTTTTTTAATGGTTGATTTTACGGTGACAAGCCTGGGGGAAACCCACCATCACGAGCGCTGCCTTGCCTGCTATCCTACAAAAAGGGAAGAAGTAGAAAAATCAAAAATGGGGAACGTTGCCAACGAAAGGTTGAGACTTCTCTACCAGGAATTTGACGAAGCCTCGATAACGTATGAAAAATGTTTTTTTGAATAAAAAAGTTGTTTAACCAGGATAAATTTAGCTTGACAGTAGAATGCTGAGCTCATATGTTTTTGTTATGAGTATTTGCTCATAAGCTTGTCGAACCTATATGCGTTTCGAACCTTTAATTTTTCGTAGCAGGCCGAAATAATTTATTAAGACTTTTTAGCCATATTCGAATGCCAAATTTGATTATAGTATTTTTGCAAGATCCAATTTATAAAATTCAACAGGCAATGCATTCCGGTTCTTCGCTTAGCATCGACCGGAATGACATCTTTAATTGGTGAGTGAATAACACGGGAGGGGAACCATGGAAAAGGGTGAAAAACTGGTTGTTATCGGAGGCGGCGGTGTTGGTGGTCCAGCTGCAATGATGGCTAAAAAGCTTATGCCGGATATAGATGTTACGATTATTCGTAAAGAAGATCGTTTTATTGTTCGATGAGCTTTGCCGCATGCTGTGGCCGGTCTGGCCACTGTTGATTCCATCACCAATCCGGATGCCATGTTTGAAAATGCAGGTATTACAAACATTATTGAAGAAGTAACCCAAGTGGATACGGAGAAAAAAATGGTTGTGTTGTCAAACGGCACTTCCATTGATTACGATAAGATCATTTTGGGCATTGGATCGATGCCGGTAATTCCGCCCATTGAGGGAATTGACCTTGAGGGTGTGCTGAGTTTGAGAACCGCGGTGGATGCAGAAAAAATAAAACGGTTTATGGAAGAGAAAAAACCCAAGAATCTTGTTTTCATTGGAGCCGGATTTATTAATCTTGAACTGTGTGCTCTATTGTCAGAAATGAAACCGGATCATTACAACATGACAGTCATTGAATTCTTGGACTATCCTCTGCCCCTGATGCTTGATCCGGAGCTGGCGGCTAAGATAGAGAAATACCTGGTTGAAAAGGGTTTCAATATGATAATGGCATCCAGGGCCACAAAGATCCACGGTAGCGACGGGATGGTTACAGGGGTGGGACTTGAAACCGGTGAAACCATCGATGCAGATATGGTCATGCTGTCAGTGGGGGCAAGGCCAAATTTAGAACTGGCAAAGGATATGAATCTTGAACTTGGCAAGTTCGGCATCAAAGTCAACAAATACCTGGAAACATCAAACCCAGATATCCTTGCAGGCGGAGATTGTGTCGAAAAAATTCATTTTGTAACAAAAAAACCTGCGCCCTCGCAACTCCGCGGTCCTGCCGTTATTCAGGGACGTCTTGCCGCCAAAACGCTGGCTGGGTATAAAATTGAATTCCCGGGAATATTAAACAACTCTGTAGTGAGAATTTTTGACAAATACATCGCTGCAACGGGTTTTACGGATGAGCAGGCACAAAAGGAAGGATTTGAAACCGTCAGTACGATGGTCGATTCCAGGAGCAAACACGGTATGATACCCGGCGTTAAACCCTGGACGATAAAGCTTGTATTTGATAAAAAGACTCAAAGGCTCATCGGAGGACAGATCATCAGTGATAGTGATGCAGCTGTTAAAGAGATCGATACAGTCAATGCACTGATTCTGGGTGAAAAAACAATTCCGGAACTCACCACCTTGATGTGTGCCGGAAATCCTGATTGCTCCTCTGAGCCGAGCCTTGAACCGATTACCATTGCAGCAGAGCAGGCGTTGCAAAAATTGAAATAATCAAAGGTTCGTCATGAAAAAAATTGTCTTATTTGCATTTAACGGAGATTTTATGTGTTTTATTCATGTCCTATTAAATGCTTTAGACATGAAAGAAAAGGGACATGAGGTTAAAATCGTCATCGAAGGATCTTCGACTCAGCTCATTCCGGAGCTTAAGAAAAAGGGCAATCCCATGTATGCGTTGTACCAAAAGACAAAAGATTCCGGCCTGATTGATGGGGTTTGCAAAGCCTGCTCCAATAAGATGGGTACCCTGGAAGCGGCCAGAGCAGAAGGATTTAAACTGTTGGACGATATGAACGGTCATCCCAGAATGGACGGCTATATAGAAAAAGGTTTTAAAGTTATCACGTTTTAACTGATAGGTTAGAGCAACTTAAAGGAGGTTTGGCCTATGAAAGAACTTAAAATTGGATGTGGAAAGCCCACCGGCGCAACGGTGGGCAAAAAAACCGAAAAAGAGATTCTTCCTGAGCAACCTCAGAAGGAAAAGGAGATCGCTATGTCTATTGTAAGAGTCGGCCAAAAGGCTCCTGATTTTGAAGCGCCTGCTTACCAGGATGGGAAGTTCGGTCAAGTTAAGCTGTCTGACTATTTTGGCAAATGGATTGTCCTCTGTTTTTACCCGGGAGATTTTACCTTTGTCTGAGCCACAGAGTTGGCCGCAGTTGCGTCTAAATACAAAGACATCAAGGATCTGGGAGTTGAAGTATTATCTGTGAGTGTTGACAGCCATTTCGTTCACAAGATGTGGCAGGACAATGAACTTTCAAAAATGGTAAAAGGCGGTGCTCCATTTCCAATGCTTTCTGACGGACCGGGAAACATTGGCAGAGTGTACGGCGTATATGACGAAAATGCAGGCGTCGAAATGCGGGGCCGGTTCATTATCGATCCGGATGGCGTGGTTCAAGCCATTGAAATCGTTACACCGCCGGTAGGTCGCAATGTTATGGAGCTGATACGACAAATCCAAGCGTTTCAGCATGTACGAAAGACCAATGGTGCAGAGGCAACGCCTACCGGATGGCGACCGGGCAAAATAACCCTTAAACCAGGTCCCGATCTTGTTGGAAAGGTTTGGGAAGTCTGGAAAGTCGAAAATGCCTTTGATTGAGCCCTTCGTTTGTTCCCGGCTTTGAATTAAGGACACATCTTTATGAGAAAGCAGGGAACTTCATCACTTAATTGTTTCCATAGATAATATCAGCCTTATCGTACAGGGGTATAAAAAGTGTCCCACGATATGTTGGTTAAATCGGTCTTTTGTTCGTGCTTTGTGATTTTTTTTTGTTTTTGAACTTCGATGTTTTTACATTTATAAAGGATAAGTCATTCTGAAATGGCGGATAAAAAAGTCCTGATTATCGGTGGCGGTGTGGCCGGTCTTTCTGCGGCGGTTGAGCTGGCCAAATTAGACATCCATGTGAATCTGGTGGAGAAATCGGACTTTCTCGGCGGCCACGCCATCGAGTACACCTGCAAAGCCACCCGAAATACCTGCGTAAAATGCGGCGCTTGTATGGTGGAAGAGAAACTCAACCATACGATATTGAATCCGAAGATTAAAATATTGACCGGCAGCCGTGTGCGGACGATATCTAAAAACGGCCGATTCACGGCCAAAATAGACGGCAGACCGAAATATATCGACCCGGATAAATGTACCAACTGCCGAATATGTTTTGATCGATGTCCGGTCCCTGGCGGAATTCTTCATGGATATTCACCCAACAACACTCCCTTTTATGCCATTAACCCAGAGAAATGCCTGTATCTAAAAGACAAATCCTGTGGTACCTGCCGGGAGGAATGCCCTGAAACCGCCATAAATCTGGACGCAACAGCCACCGAATATACCAGAGAAGCTGACGCCGTCCTGGTTGCCGCCGGATTCCAACCCTTTAACCCAGAGGACAAACCTTACGGATATAACCGTTTCCACAACGTCGTTACCAATCTCGATCTGGAAAGGATGTTAAAGAAAGCCGGACGCGTAAAAAGGCCCAGCAACGATACCGTCCCGGGGCGAATCGCCTTTATTCAGTGTGTGGGCTCCAGGGATTCGAAACGGAATCATTTGTGGTGTTCAAAGGTGTGTTGTGCATCGGCCATGCGCATGGCAAGGCGGATCAAAGACCGGCAGCCTGAAATCGACATCACCGTTTTTTATATGGACGTTCAAACCTTTGGAAAAGACTTCGAGCAATTCTATAAAGACGCCCGGGAAGACCTGCGGATGGTCCGTGCCATACCCGGAGATATCTATGAAGTTGAAGAACAGAACCTGAAGATGAACGTTCTGGACAACACGACCCATGAAACCCTGGAGGAGATTTTTGATCTGGTGGTACTGTCCATTGGGATCACGCCGGGTAAAGACAACGGGGAACTATCTGAGCTGCTCCATCTAAAACTCACCGGTTCCGGATTTATCGAATCCGGAGACAAAGCAGCATCGGTGACCAACACCGGGATTTTTACCGCCGGTACCGTCCGCAGTGCCATGAGCATTCCCGAAACCATTGCCAGCGCCGGAAGCGCTGTCCGGCAAATTGCCAAATATCTTAGGCCGAACCAATCATGAACCAATCGATAACTTCAAAGATGGTTAAAAAATCCTAAATTCAGGGGGTGCGCTTTCCCGTGTAACGATATTGGCGGAGTGGCTTCGTTATTTCAATGATTTAGCAGTGGGGGAGACCGCGGCTCCCGCATGCTTTTTGCGGGAGAACGCGGAGGGGGCAGGAATGCCCCCGCTGCTAAGTCATTGAAATGACCAGACACGTAGACACCGGAGTGAAGCGGGGAAGCGCACCCCCTGAACACGTACTAAAAATCATTATAAAAAAAGGTGGCGTCTTTGAACAATACAACCTTAATTTTCGGAAACGGACCGTGCGCCCATTACATCGCCGAAGATCTTCTAACCACCGGCGCAGACATTGTCATGGCAACCACAGATAAAACCTGTGATTTCTCTCCATCGGCCCCTGTCGGCTCGGCAGAAATCCTCACCGACACACGGCTGGTTTCATGCCGCGGAACCGCCGGGGATTTCAAGATCTTTGCCGCCCGGAACAACCACAAAATTTCAAGAACGGTTGCCCAGATTATCATTGCCGAAGAAAATCGAAAAAAGCCCAATTTTTCACCGTATGGATTGAAAGCGTCTTCCAACGTCATCCCCCTCTCCCAGGCAAAACAGCTCCTCGATTCATCCCATGAACAACGCATTCTGTTGAACGCAAAAAAGGTGGTTTTCCTTACCGGGCTTGTCAAAGAGAGTCATCCGGTGGTCGCAGAGGAAGTCATGCATTCCGCCCTTAGGCTCCAATTGGACTTTAATCTGCAGACTTATATTCTGACAACCAATCTTAAGGTGGCTGCAAACGGTCTCGAAGCCCTGTATCGGGAAACCAAAGAAGCCGGCACCGTCTATATCAAGTTCACGGACACCCGTCCTCATATTCATTCTGAAAGTGACGACACTATCCGAATCGAGTTTGTCGACGAAATCATCCTGAAAAAGTTCAGATTAACACCGGACATTACCGTTGTTGATGAAACCTTTGTGCCGTCGGATTATGTTGCCGATCTATCAAGGATACTCGGGGTCGATGCAGACGCCGACGGATTTGTCCAGACAGACAATGTTCATCGGTTTACGGTATTTACCAACAGAAAAGGGATCCTGGTTGCGGGGCCTTCGAGGAGCATCCAGACGTCCGGCAACCAGATAACCGACGCTGTAAATGCTTCGCTTGTCTCAGCTGAACTCATTGCCGGCCTTCAGATGGTCCCGGAAGACCGGCCGGAAATCGACAAAGGTCAGTGCATACGGTGCCTGACCTGTTATCGTCTCTGTCCATACCGCGCGATCACGCTGAATACCCGAGTGGTCCTTGAACCTCATGCCTGCGAAAGATGCGGCATATGTGCCGCCCAATGTCCCAGGGGCGCCATTCATTTAAAAGATCTTGAAACCGAGTCCGTTTCCAACCAGATGGCACCCGGGAATGGCCGGCAAGAAAAAGACACCTTTTCGCCATTTTTGGTGGCCTTCTGCTGCAGCCGTTCGGCGGCCCCGGCCCGGGAACTTGCCCGATGCATGGGCCATAGCATGCCGTCAGGATTAAAGGTCATCCAAGTGCCCTGTTCGGGAAGTATATCGGCTGACCATCTCTTTACAGCATTTAAAAACAATGCCGACGGTGTTCTGGTCCTGTCGTGCCATGGGGGGAACTGCCATTCAGAACGCGGAAATATTTATGCCCGGCAAACGGTGGACGAGATAACCCATCGGTTTACCAAAATCGGGTTTGAAAAGGAACGCATCCTCATGGAAACCCTTGCGTCCAATATGGGAAGGGAATTTGCGAAGATTGTAAAAGGCTTTGAAGAAAATATTCTTAAGCTCGGCCCCAGCAGGCTTAAGAAGAATTAATAGAAGAAATAGGAATGAGAAAAGAGGACCGATTTTTGATTCAACAAATGAGGGGCTTATATGACAGCGCCATCTGAAATAATCGATTTGGATCGGGTCGACCACGGCAGGTGCCGGTCCTGGCCGTTTTTACAGGATTATTGTGTGACCTGCGCCCTCTGCTCCGGATCATGTCCCGCTTCCGGAATAGACGGGTTCGATCCGCGAATGCTCGTTCGGATGATCTCACTGGGGCTTGTGGAGGAATCGGTTGAATCCCGGTGGCCCTGGATCTGCACCCTGTGCGGCAAATGCGAAAATGTCTGCCCCATGGAGATCGACATCGCCGATCTGGTCAGAAAAATCAGATCCTTAAGAGATCGTGAAAAGGTCCCGGGGATTCTCCATAAAGGTCTTGTGGCCGCATTGGAGACCGGCAATAATCTTCGTCTGCCCAAGGAAGACTTTTCCTTTATCATCGAGGACGTTGCCCAAGAGGTGGCGGAAGAACCGGGATTTGAAGGATTCAAAGCACCTGTGGATAAAAAAGGAGCGAATCTTTTAACCACCATCCACAACAAACTGGTCAATACGCACACCGAAGATCTAAAATTCTGGTGGAAAATCTTTTATGCGGCCAAAGAAGATTGGACCGTAACATCGGAAAATTGGGAAGGGACGTCATGGGGATACTTCACCGGCGATGACCCGGCCATGAAGGTCATGGCAGGCCGTATTGTCGAACAGATGGAACAACTGGAAATAAAAAATCTTCTCTGGCCGGAATGAGGCCACGCCTACCTTGCGACCCGGTCGGGTCTTGAAAAATATTATCCTGAAGCACTGAAAAAATTTGGATGTATTACGGTGTTCGACCTGCTCATCACCTACATCAAAGAAGGTCGTATCAAACTGGACCGATCAAAGCATACAGACCTTGCCGCCTATCATGATCCGTGCAATTACGGCAGAAAAGCCCAAAAATTTTTTGGACGCGGTTTTTTCGAGGAACCACGATGGATTATAGATCAATGCATGGAGAACTGGGTGGATCTTTACCCCAACAGAATGGACCAAATCTGCTGCGGCGGCGGTGGCGGCGCCCTGACAACCGGATACAACGAAGAGCGGGTCTTTTATGCCAGAAAAAAGATCGACCAGATCAAGGCAACCGGTGCAAAAATGTTGGTGGTTCCCTGTCACAGCTGTCACGGCCAGTTCAACAACATCAAAGAAGCATACGGTCTTGGGGATCTTAAGGTAATGTATTTGTGGGAACTGGTTGCCGAGTGCCTGATCTTATGAGCCACCGCCTGAATATTGGATCGTCGGCGCCGGGTTTGAATTTGTCACCTCTCTAGAAATTGCCTGGGGAAATTTTTCCACCTTTCGCATGGGGATGGCCTGGCCTGTGGTGAATCCGGATTTTATGAAAGACGACAATCCTAAATTTTTCTTTCAGCTTGGCCGGCCCCTGTAAGGCGCTGCCTTTTCCTTGACCGCTAGGGACCAAGGACCATGGCGTAGCGTTTCAATTCCCGGTCCAAGGATTTTCGGTCACCGACAATTCGATCCAGGGCTGCATAATATGTCTTGCCGTGATTTTTGACCCGTGTGTGGACCAATTCATGCAGTATGATATAGTCCATCAACTTTTCGGGCAGACAGACCAGTTTAACATTGAGGCTGATATTGTCTTTCGACGAACAGCTCCCCCAGCGTGTTTTTTGGTTTCGGATAAATACCCGATTATACTTGAAGCCGTGCTTTCGGGCCAGTTCTTCCAGCCTTTGAACAAGGATTTTCCCGGCTTTTCGCCGGTCGAGGGTGTTGAAGGTGTGGAACAGGTCCTTGTGATCCCTTTCCGCCGTTCGCATCTTTTCAAGATGTTTTTGTATCCAGTGCTTTTTGGACACGGCAAACATCCTGGCCTTGGCATAGGACACCCCATAGGGCACCGCAACCCGAATACCTTTGAAGGGTCTCACCGAAATATTGATCCGGGTTGCCCTCCGGCTGCGTTCAAAGAGGACCTCTCCCACACCCTCGATACGAAAAAGATGGCCGGCCATACTGTCCCTGCTTATGCCTCGTCTTTCCGGTTTTGGGGAGTTGGAATCCGTTTCAATGCAGTGGACTTGAGGTAAAAAAAGACATGGGCCCCCTCTGCAGAGGCTTTCTGTTTTCCGGCTGCAACCTTCTGAAAAAAATCTATTTTATCCGTGTCAAAACTGCCAATCTGTTCATCGATCAATTTTACGGTATTGTGAATCATGCTGTAAAGAACCATGGGGCCGAACAGATCTTCCCCGCTCTCTTTTTGGTTTAAAGCACCGACAATTTTGTTGTGACGGATTCCAAAAGCTTTGGGCGCATTCCTGTAATTTAAAATTTCTGCAAAAAGATCGAGGGATTCAACAACCCCGTCCGTGTATTCTTTTCCCAAAGAAGCCAAACCATCCTCGGCGATTTCATCGATATCGGATGCATCGAAGAAAAGATTCAGTTTGGCGATGCATTCTTTCTGAATGGCGCCGACCGAGTCCGCCTTTTTGCTCACGACCACGTCCGTGTCTTTTAATATTTTTACAATATTATACGGATTCATCATTTCCTTTACCGTGGGGCTTTTGCGCATGGCCACGTCATAGATGGACGTATGGTAAATGGCCAGATCATTGTCGAGGACCAGAATTCTGGTTTTTTCAGCATCAACATCCTCGATATAAAGATCGAGATCCCGCTTTCTTTTATAGGCATAATCGGTCCGTTCAAGGAGGCTACGCATGATTGCCTTGTCAATCTTTCTACCGCTGTCTGGGGGGCCCATGGAAGCGATCACCTGTTGGGCCATTTTGTCGATCTCTATCTTCTTCAAAAGGTTTTCTTTGAAAGACATGATGCCTCCTCATGTTTGGGAAAGAAATATTATCCTGCATCCTTTCGATATTTACCACAACCCAAGTTCTATGTAAACGATACCTTGACGATTCAGCCAGGGCAAATGTATTTGAATCCCAATAGAGAGAGAACGCTCCACGACGGCGCATATCTCTTTCCAACCGACTGAAACTTGTACTCGAGCACCCGTAAGCCCGAGCCGTGCCAGAGTTAAAAAGAACAATTCGTCAAAAACATATCCTATGGATGTTTTAAATCATAATTTCATTCGGCTCGGTCTAACGCGTGCTAAAGCCCTTCAAACAGCCAGTCGTTTTACAAGAGAAACACGCCGTCGCTTCGCTGAACCGAAATCAAAGGCGTTTGCCCTGACTATTCAGCGCTGCCGGCTTGACCCTAAGATAATATTCAGGTATATAACGTTTCTTACTGACCATTTGGATTCTCAACAAAAAATTTACCCGCTTATTTGAAAGAGGCAAACATGACTGAAAATGTTAAGATTGTATTTGAAGGAAAAACATATGAGTTCCCTGTTGTTGTCGGTAGCGAAGGGGAAAAGGGCATCGACATTTCGAATCTTCGCCAGATGACGGGGTTAATTACACTCGATCCGGGATATGCCAACACCGGCAGTTGCAGCAGCGCCATCACCTTTATGGACGGTGAAAAAGGAATTTTACGATATCGCGGCATTCCCGTTGAACAGCTGGCGAAGCATTCGAGTTTTATCGAAACGGCCTATCTTTTAATCAACGGCCGGCTTCCCAGCAAAAAAGAGCTTAATCAAGTATCGGTTCTTTTTAATGACCAGTCCCTGGTGCATGAGGACATGCAGGATTTCTATAGGAACTTTCCCAGGGCCTCTCACCCCATGGGGATTCTATCGAGTATGGTAAATGCACTCAGAAGCTTTTATCCCGAACTGCATACCATTGAAGAAGACATCAACATCCCTGTTACCCGGCTTCTCTCCAAGGTGCGTACCATGGCGGCCATTTCATACAAAATATCCAGAGGTCACAAAGTCGTTTATCCCCGTCCCGATTATAAGTACTGTGCCAATTTTCTGAACATGATGTTCGACACGCCGGTGAGGCCGTATCAAATCAATGAAACCCTGGTAAAAGCATTAGAGGTTTTCTGGATTCTTCATGCCGACCATGAGCAGAACTGTTCGACATCCACCGTGAGGTTGGTAGGCAGCGGAAGGGTCAATCTCTACGCGGCCATCTCAGCCGGCATTGCCGCCCTATGGGGCCCTTTGCATGGCGGTGCCAACCAGGCCGTTATCGAAATGCTCACCGACATTCAAAACGACGGCGGCAATTATCAGCGGGCCATTGACAGAGCCAAAGATAAAAAAGACCCGTTCCGACTGATGGGTTTTGGCCACAGAGTATACAAGGCCTATGACCCCCGGGCCAAAATTTTAAAAAAAATGTGCGACAGCGTTCTAGAAGAACTCAACATCACCGATCCCTTGCTCGATTTCGCCAAAAAACTTGAAGAGGCGGCCCTGACCGATGATTATTTCATCGAACACAACCTTTATCCCAACGTCGACTTTTACAGCGGCATTATTCTCCGCGCCATGGGAATCCCCACCAACATGTTCACCGTTATGTTCGCAATCGGCAGGCTGCCTGGCTGGATAGCGCAATGGAAAGAAAGTCTTGACGACCCCAAATGGAAACTGGGAAGACCCCGCCAGATTTATACTGGCCCCAGGAAAACCCGATATATTCCCATTGACGAACGGTAACCTTGACGGTTTCGTAATAAGTTTTTTGTAAGCGACATCGAGCAATTTTGGAGAAAGATTCATGGGGATGACAAAGCGGTTATACCTTAATGAATCGTCGTTTTTTCTTCGCGCATACAGGGGTTAACTTCCATTGATACGCCGTGTCTCCAGGGGTGCCGGGAGTGATTTATGAATGCCATAGATACACAGCTCAGAAGCTTGCTGGAACATCTCGCCCTGGGTCCGGTTGTAAGGCCGGCAAACTTGTTTGAAGAGAGAAACGCATTTCTGCATCCGCGTTCCCCTCGCCGGGAAAAATCTCCGGTGTTCACGTATGAAAATACCCCGTCACACTGGAACAAGTTCCAGCCGGTCTTATCCCTTGAATCCCTGGATGCTCCGGATGAAGTACTTGAAATCTATCATGAAAAGCAGCGCGAACTGGACATGATGAAAAATATGTACGCTGCGGTGGGAACGGACAGTTTTACCGGTTTTGCCATTGAAATCTTTGGTGCGCCAACCGCTGAAGACGCCCGGCAGTCTCGCAAAGTTCTCGAGGACCTGTCGGATGTACCCCCCCCTGAAAGAAACTGTTCGGCAATGGAATTTGCAGGGTTGCTCGAGACGCGCCTAAAAAAAATCGGTATTTCCATGAACATTAAGCTGGTCTCTCCCATGGCCACAAAGATTTCGGTGGACAGCGTTTCTTGGACCATCCATCTTAACCGAAACGCCCTTTTTGCCCCCCAGGAAGTCCGACGCCTTCTGGTACATGAGATCGATGTTCACGCAGTCCGCATTCAAAACGGCTCTCAATTGCCCTGGGGCATTTTCTCCATGGGAACAACAGGATACCGGGAAGCCGAAGAAGGACTTGCGGTTTATTTTGAGCGCCAATCCGGACGCCTCTATCCCTTTCAGGAGAAAATTTACGCAGGGCGCTGTCTTGGGGTATACCTGTCCCTATCAGCCGGTTTTGCAGAAGTTTTCGAAGAACTACGGGTCTATTTCGATGAAGAAACCGCCTATACCCTTGTGGAGCGGGTAAAACGAGGACTGACCGATACCTCCCGTTCAGGCGCCCTCACAAAGGAGTTTCATTACTTCACCGGACCCAAAAAAGTTCAGTCGTACTGTCACGAAAGGCGCCATCTTAAAATGCTTATGGGCGGAAAAATAGCTTTCAGGCACGCAAAAGTAATCGATCGTCTGGTGCGAAACGGCCTTGTGGATGCCTCGAAATGGGTTTTCCCGGTGGAAATGAACAATGATAAAGAATCTGTTCCAACTTAAAAATGCCTTAAGCAAGTGCCGGGGATCCTGGGCTTGGGTGGGGCAAAGGGGAATCGATGCGTTTACCGTCTTGGACTTTATTCCCGTGGATGCTGGATTCTGTTGCGACTTTGGTGAGGCGTATTCCGGACTATGGGCAACAGAATCCCTGTTTTCTGTAGAAAAAGACCGGGGGAAGCGGGAAAACTGGGGGAATCAGGATCTTGAAAAACTGTGGGAAGCGCCCACCCGAAAGCGGATTGAAGCATACATTGACGGTGTGAATACGCCCATCAACACGGTCTGCTACCGTTCCCTTAAAGTTCTGGAAAAAGACCGACGTTTTCGCGTATTGGCGCCCCCCTTGAGACTCAAAGACCTGTTTGACAACAAATTGCGGCAACTGGAACTGTTTTCCAGGTTGGGTGTAAAGACCCCGTCCACGTTTGTTTGCCGGCTGGATGAAACCTCCTTTGTCAAGGCCGGCGACTTTTTAGACGGCCCCTTCGTGGTACAGCCCCCGGTTGGATCTTCCGGTGAAAACACCTACTTTGTAAACGATGAAGACGACTTCGACAGGGTTCGGCATGTATTTGGATCCCACCAACGCGTAAAACTATCCAAGTACTTGCCAGCGCCGTCTTTAAACGGACACTGCATTGTTTTAAGAACCCGTGAAGGATTGCGTTCAATGGCTGTGTGCCCGTCGGTTCAGATTGTGGGGATCCCAGGCTGCACCAGTCGACCTGAAATATACTGTGGAAACGATTTTTCAGCGGCCGGTATGGTATCGAAATCCATCCGAGAAGGAATCTGTACCATCATGGAGAAGATCGGACTTTTCATGGGCAGCAAAGGCTTTCTTGGACTTTTCGGTATGGATTTCCTCCTTTACGATGACCAGGTGCTGGCACTGGAGATAAATCCGAGGTTTCAAGGATCCACCATGCTTCTGTCATTGCTGCAAATAGACAGGGAAGAGATACCGGTGGCAGCGCTGCACGTTATGCAGTTCATGGGCCTCATGGAAGCGTTTTCCCAAAGGTTCTTAGAACAGTTGAAAGCGGCGTACCGGATCCCTTATACCGGCGCCCACTTGATTGTTCACTCCTTGGGAGACACACCCTGCCGTATCGAACACGACCTAACAGCGGGCGTCCACATCCTCGCGGACGACACCATCCAACGGATTCGAAGCGGTACCACCTACCGCGACCTCAAAATCCCCAATGAATGGTGTATCCTGGGAAATCTTCCCCAAAAGGAGACGGAAATTTGCCAGGAAGCCCGCATTGCCATGATACAAACCAGTGAAAATGTTCTTGCCGGCAACTTACAACAACTCGAGTCCTATGCCGCGGCTTTTGTAGAAACACTTCAGGGTCGCTGCAAAACGATTCCCTTTAACGGAGGTAGTAAATGAAACAATTTTCCATGGAGACCACCGATATCGAACAACGTTTTGTGGAGTTGTATACGCTGGGCCATGGGGGGCCTGCCAATGAAGCCCCATTTTATCTTCACGCCCTGGGGTTTGACAGCGAACCCGGAAAACTTGGCGCAGAACTTATCGCTTCGTTCAACCAGCAGTCAAAATCAGACCCAGAACTTTCAAAATACGCCCTGGCTCTCCCGAAAGCCGCCCATTTTCCCAACACCATCGTCTTGATCGATGCCTCCAACGACCGACTGCCCACCGGCCCTGAATCCTTTCGGGTACTTGAGGATGAAGTCCAACGGCTGGGCATCAAGGCCCGTTGCCGCCTGGTGAATACCCGAGAAGAGTTGTTGGCGGCGGTGGGCAACACTCCCAAGTCCACCCTGGTTATCAGTGAGTGTGTCGATTCCGGCGCATACAACATCGAAGTTCTGGACCTTCTCGAGGGTATGGGGGTTGTTGTCCTGCCTGGTCGGGTCACGGCACCGGGGTCCGTATTCTCCAACAAAGGGAAGACGTACCAAATGCTTCAAGATGCAGGTAAAGAAGACCTTCTGGCACGGTATGTAACAGTGCCTGCATCGCAAATGAACACGTCTCAAGTGGTTTCGACCATTTTAGACCATGTGGACAACCTTTCCCAGGACTGGAATACCCACCGCTTTTTTGTGAAACCGGTCACAGGGGGAAGCGGCGTCGGCGGGTTCCGGATTTCCCGGACAAACAGAGGATATTTCGTCCCCGACCTGTCCAAGGTCACCGGCGATGCTCTGGAAATTCATCCCATTCACATGGATGTCGACCCCCGGGATGACCGCCGCCTCGACGAGCTTTTGTGGATCTTCTCCTTGTTTTCGTCCGACCCATACTACAGCAAACAGTACTTGTGGGTAAATTTGGAAACACTAAGAGCTCGATACGGCACCGGCGACGACCGGGAAGCACTCAGACAACATCTTTTAAAGACGGCGGCCCGCCAAACAGCAGGGGCTGAAGAGAGAAGCCTTGACCATGACGGGATGCAGGCAAAACTCGAAGCTGCGGTCCGCCGCTACGAAGCACACTTTTCCAAGCGGTACGATCCGGTGTTCTGCGAGCATATCGACTTCGGGGCCTGGGGGCTCAGGGCCCACTACCGCCTCACTCGCCGGAGCATCGAACTGGAGTCCATATACGCCAGAATTTTTCAGTTGGCCCTCACCGAAGAAGGGGTCAGTTATGTCGGGTCCGACAACATTTCCAACAAGCATACCGGCGTTCTCGAGTCGGTTCGGCTAACACCCATCAAAGAAGCCATGGTCAATACGGTGGGGGGGCGCACTGCTTTTATGGATCTTCTCAAAACAGGCGGCCTTGGGGCTTCAGCGCTGGTGGCCACCCAGAAACCGGAATTGCGCCGCCGAATCCCGGTGCGATGTCAGTTGGACATCGCACCCATCGACGGAAAAATCGGAGAAGGCAACGCCGACACCGCCAGGGGACAGGCCCTGGGCACGCGATGGCCCGACTTCGTGGAAAACATGCGGGAGTGGTTCCGGGACTGCTTAAATTACTACGCCACCCAAACCTCCGAAAACGCGGAAGGTAAATAGTTTGGGACCCCGGTTCCATGAATTCTCCCATGGGGGTCGCCGGCCGTTAAATGAACATTAAAAAGTTCCAACAAAGCAAGGAGTAAAAGTATGTTAAGAAAAATCCTTTATCCAACAGACTTTTCAGACGTATCAAAAAACGCCTTGAGTTTTTTGAAGCAATTTAAAAAAGGCGGTGTGGAAGAAATTTGTGTGCTTCATGTAATCGACAAAAGGAATGTCCAGTTCAGTTATCTCTATTTTTTTGATGAAAACAGTGCCGATGGAAACGTGGAACAGAAGCTAAAAAATGAAGCCGAACGAGAAATGAAGGAGATTGAAGGCAAATTGAAAGATTGGGGCTTCAAGGTTTCGTCCAGAGTAACCTTCGGGATTCCTATTAAGGAAATATTAAGCGCCGAAAAAAAGGAAGACATCTCCATCATCGTCATCGGCTCACATGGAAAGAGCGATTTAGAAGAAATGCTCCTCGGCTCCGTATCAGATAATATCATACGAAAATGCAAGAAACCGGTGCTGGTGGTTAAGCGATGATTAAAATTTAGGATCACATTGGACGGAAATTATGTGGACTTCTATCCCCAGTCAGGGCTCAGTCCGCCGCCCGCATTCTTTCTAAAAGGCATCCAGGCCAGACCGAAAATTTCTAACGTAATATCCGTGCTCTTGGGCTTTACCCTGATTTCCTCAAGTTCTTCGGTGCCAGCATCCATGGAAAAGGCGATGGCATCAATATCCTCTTGCAGGCGCCCGTCGAGTTCAGATAACTGCAGGCGCACCGCCTCGGCCCGCTCTTGGGCCCTGTCCACATCCATTTTTTCCTTTTGAACACGGCTGGCGGATCTCATGGCAGTTCCCACCCGTTGTGCCGATGTGGCACTTACGGCTTTACGACCTAAAAACGCCCCGAGGATGGCGGTACCAAAGGATATGGCGGTCTGCACTTTGCTGGCTTTGGCCTGTTCGTCTTCTCTGTCAATCGCCTGTTCGGCTCTCATTAGACGATCTTTCAGGGTGGTGAATCGCGTATCGTATTTTTTACGCAGCTTCTCGACTTCGAGGTCACGCTTTTCGCGCATTCCCTGTGTCAACCGCAAGCGAAACTCCCCCTCGGATTCCCCCAGTTGGCTAATCAACCCAGAACTCTTGGAACGCAAAAGCACCCTCGGCCGGTTTTGGCGAACCCAGCGCAACAGATCCTTGTTCCACTTGCGGTAATTGGGTACGTTTTGTGCGGCAGCCGGAAGATCGGCATATTCCCCGCCGGCCAACGGCGTGGTCTCAAAGGACTCCGGGTCAAGCTCCACGGCGCTGTCCCAGTCCAGAGCAACAGGGCCTTCTTCCAGCTGGGCAGCCAGTGCCACTGTCTCGGTGGTATCTACCTTATACTTGGCGTTGGAATAATGGACGTCCATGCGACCGACCACCGCAGGATAATACACCACGCCATGGCCGGCACCCGACGCGGCCAGATAAAATGTGTCGATTCCCGGGGGCAGCACCGGCGGCCCTTCTGCGGCCTGAACTGACCCCGTAAGTTTTGGAGGATCGCCGGCTGCAGTGAAGCCAGGTGGTGTAGCGCCAATGGTGGCCTGGATTTTTTTATGGGCCATTAGGACCTTGATTTGTTCCCGGGTCATGGGCCCCCGCAAATAGGACAGTACCCAGCGGGTCTGGAAAATCGCAGGTTCATTCTCGTGCACGTTGTGCAAGAGAAATACCCGCTTTCCCAAGCCGGCCAGAATTTCTTCCATTCGGCTGCGGTCAAACCCGGTGCCTGCAGCAGCGCCGTCAAGGCCTTCCAGAACGCGCTCCTTGTCCCGTTCGGTCTGGAGACGACCGATGAACCATGTTCCGGTGTTGGCAAGTCCTTTATAGTCTAAATCAACCGGATTTTGGGTAGATAGTACAACGCCCAGGCCAAAGGCTCGGGCCTGCTTCAACAGCGTCAAAAGGGGCGTCTTGGACGGCGGATTGCCCACCGGGGGAAAATATCCGAAAATTTCATCCATATACAAAATGGCACGCAAGCTGGACGTACCGGGCTGAGACCGCATCCATCCTAAAATCTCGTTGAGCAGCATGGAAACGAAAAACATTCGTTCGGGATCGGAAAGATGGCTAATGGTGAAAATGGAAGCCCGGGGTTTCCCCTGGGCCGTAAACAGCATCTGTCCGATATTCAGGGGATCGCCGTCCAGCCAGGATTCAAAACCCGGCGACGCGAGAAGGTTGTTCATCCGCATGGCCAGAGCAAAACGTTCCTTGGCAGGATAGAACGATTCCAGATCCATCACCCCAATACGTTCAAAAGGCGGGGCTTGTATGGCGTGGATCACTGCAGCCAGGTCGAGGCTCTTCCCCGTTGACCAAACAGTTTCAAGAATGTTGGATAGCAAGATGTGTTCCCGACTGATAATGGGATCGGCTTCAATGCCCAAAAGGGCGAGAAGGCTTGTGGCCGTTGTTTGGATCCGCTCACGAAGCAGGTCGGTGTCTCCAAGAATCTCAGGGGGGGGAGGCGAAAAGGATCTAAGAACGCTCACCGGAAGGCCTGCATGGCTCCCCGGGGTGTACACGGTAAAATCGGCGGCGGCCTTCAGGCGGGCGATGCGATCCGGTTCTTGCCCCCACTCGGCGAGGCCTTTTCTCCAGATGTCCGCCTGGTTTTCAGCGAATTGGTCTAGGGTAAGTCCCTTATTCAGCGCATCTTGAGGGTTCACCCAGGGCCGGAAATCTTTAGGATTAAGATCCGGAAAGTTCAACAGCAGGTTTGGAAGATCCCCTTTGGGGTCGATGGCAATAATGGGAATATTGTCAATCAGTGCCTCTTCCAAAATGCCGATTCCCAGTCCGGTTTTTCCGCTGCCGGTCATGCCGATGATCACCGCATGGGTATTCAGGTCTTTGGAGTCATAGAGGATCAGATCTTCTTTAAGCGTTCGGGACGCCGGATCATATTCCTTGCCGAGATAAAACGCGCCGAGCTTCTCGTAGTTATTTTTCATGGATTCCCTCCACTCAAAGGTTGTCCTTATTGCTGATTAAAACGGGTTTTCATGTGAAAGTATTTAAAATTATAAGAAAACAGAGTTTGGGTGTCAACCATGAATTCCCCGGAAGATCGCCAACGTATTTTTATAATCATATGACAAAGCAAATCTTTCTCTTTGATTAAGTTCAAAAAAACATTTTACCTTTTGAAAATAATCCTGCATCTGGTAATGTTACTAAAGCGTTCATTAAATATTCGAAATTGAGCAAACACCCTTCATTGGCGCGAACCGGAAGATTTTGAAATGACTTCTAATAACTGTTTTATTTTTTTCGGAAACCGAAAGGAGAACACATCACATGAGCCAATACATGCAACTGGAAGTCCGCGTTACACCCTACTATAAAAAGGATATGGCGTCGGACCACCCGAATATTTCCCGTGGGTTGGGTTATCTTAACCAAGCATGGTTAGAAAAAGAGCCCTCTTTCTTTGACATCGTCGGAAAACTGGACAAGCTTCTTTACGACCTGGAGGGAAATCCGCCTTTCCGGGAGATCCTACTCAAGCACAAAGACACACTCCGTAAGCTTCACAAGAACGTGGAAGCCCACATTGCGGATTGGGACTTGGCCAAAGCCGACAAAGCACTGTATCAGATGGAGGATATTTTTGACAAAATTGAATGGGAGTTGGCCTGATAATCTTAGAATCAGGGCTGCCTTTAAATTTTGCACAACCTCTTTGCAGCTTTCTCAAGGGTTTCATCCTTTTTTGCAAAACAGAATCGCAGTACTTTATGGTCGACTTGACGGTGATAAAACACCGAAGGTGGAATGGATGCCACACCATGTTCTGTGGTCAGCTGTTTGGAAAATTCGACATCAGACACATGGGAAATGGATGAATAATCAAGCATCTGGAAATACGTACCGTGACAGGGAAGGGCTTTAAATCGTGAATTTTCGATGAGGGACAGGAATGTATCCCTCTTTTGCTGATAAAATGCCGAAAGATTCAGATAAATATCTTTGTTTTTCATGAATTCCGCATACGCGTACTGTATGGGCGTATTCGAGGCAAATGTCAAAAACTGGTGCACCCTTTGAAATTCTTTGGACAGGGGCGCCGGCGCCAGACAATATCCGATCTTCCACCCGGTGGTGTGGTATGTTTTCCCGAACGAACTGACAACAAAGCTCCTTTCCGCAAGTTCCGGATAGCGGGAGACGCTTTCATGTCGAAGGCCATCGAAAATAATATGTTCATAAACTTCATCACTTAAAATCAACACATCCGTATCCAGCAAAATATCTTTAAGTGCCGATATATCCGATTCCATGAATACGGCGCCGGTGGGATTATGGGGTGAATTCAGAATAATGAGTCTTGTTTTGGGCGACAGGGCGTTCCGGACATCATCCCAGTCGATCCGGTAATCCGGGAACGTGTATGCGACATATACGGGAATTCCGCCGTTCAATTGGATGACCGGCACATACGAGTCGAAGGCAGGCTCAAGAACGATCACTTCATCACCGGGTTGGACAACGGCGCTTATGGCTGCAAATAATGCCTCGGTTCCGCCGGAAGTCACGGTAATTTCAGATTCAGGATCGTAACTGGCATTATAGAGGGCCTGTACTTTTTCTGCAATCCGCCGGCGCAGGGACTCCACACCTTGCATCGGCGCATATTGATTGTGTCCCGAGCGCATATAATTGTCCACCAGTGCCACAAGATCCGGGTGAACATCAAAATCGGGAAAGCCCTGGGAGAGATTTATGGCCTGATGATCGTTGGCCAGCTTCGACATAATTGTGAAAATGGTGACACCGACATCCGGAAGCTTTGATTTAATTTTCATGATTTGTTTCACTCACTTTTGTTATATACGAAACCGTTTTTTTTGTTTCTATAAAACGTTTTCGGCAAGACATCAAGCCGTAACATCGCGGAGTATTGAAAAATCAGACAGATAGGGAAGGGGATCTGCTTTGCAAAATGAAAAAAGACCCGATGGATGTATTAAATCATTATTTCATTCGGCTCGGTCTAACGCGTGCTAAAGCCCTTCAAACAGTCATTCGGTTTCCAAGAGAAACACGCCGTCGCTTCGTTGCACGGTAATCAAATGCCTTTGCCCTGACTCTTTTCACGCCTTCAATTGACACCCATCCATGTTCCATATTATATACCCAGTAGCATCTTCTATTATGGGGTCGGCCTCGGCCAAAAGGCGACAACCCTAAATGACATCGTTTTTTCAATGTGTTTGAATAAAAAAGTGAGGATTCAATGCCTTCAGGAAAAGTGCGGGTAACATCGGGAGTCAGCCAACTGGACCAGCTTCTCGGAGGTCTCTTCATCGGAGACAACGTCGTCTGGTATGACGATGCCGGCAGTCTGGCCGCCGTTTACGGTCTCAACTTTATTCAGGCCTCCCAAGCACAAAACAGGCCGCTCATTTACGTCAGCTTCGACCGTTCCCCGAAAAACCTTTTGGACAAGCTCGGGCCGCTGGCCCAAAACGATCAATTGATCATTCTGGATTGCTTTACATACGGGAAAGGTTCCGGCTCCGAGATTTTTCTTCAGTTTTACGAGAATAAAGCCCTAAAGTGGCCCTGCCAAATCATCAAAGTGGACAACCCACGGAAAATCGATCAGGTCATGGATACCCTTTACGGGATTCATGGAACTCTGGTCGGTGACGTTCGATTCATTTTTGAAAGCCTGACCGGCATGCAGGAATTGTGGGGCGGCGAACAGGATCTGATCAACTTTTATTCTCATTCCTGTCCCCGGCTATATGAGTTAAACACCATTGCTTACTGGATCATCGAAAAGCGGGCCCATTCTCCCCGTCTAAGAGCCCAGATCAATCAAATCGCCCAGGTTGCCATTGAATTGTCCGTGAAAAGAGGAAAGACATCCCTGACGATTCTAAAAGCTGAAAAGCGCGAACTGGATACCATGAACAAGCCCTTCAATTACTGGAGCAAAGACCTCAAAATTACATTCGATTCAGAAAAACATTCCACCGATTGGTTCGATCTGGGAATGCGGCTCAAAGAATTTCGAACACGGCGTGGCCTGTCTCAAACAGAACTGGGAAAACTTGTGGGCGTGACACCGAGCACCATTTCCCAGGTGGAGAGCAACCTCATCTATCCGTCTTTGCCCGCACTTCTGAAAATGGCGGAAGTCCTGGCCATTGAGTTAAGTTCTTTTTTTAAAGAATCTGTAGATTTAACCCATCGGACGATTTTTCCTTCGGGGGAAGCAATGGATATGAAATTGCCGAATTTCCCGGAAGAAAATATTCACGCAAAGCTTTTGACACCGGTGGATTTCAAGCCCAAAGCCGAACCTTACCTTCTTGAAATCCCGCCGAAGAAAACCCTGAACGCTCATTTTTTTATCCATAAGGGAGAGGAAATCGGCTACGTGCTATCCGGTACGTTGCAATTGAAACTGGAAAAATCCGTATATCACGTCCATACCGGGGATGTTATTTATTTAACCTCTGAAATTCCCTCACAGTGGGAAAATCCCGGCCCTGATATGGCCAGATTGCTCTGGATCAAGATCACGTAACGCCGCAGCTTCGACAATATTGCCGACGGTAATCTTTCTGCCCCGTTGACGAAAAGATTGCAAGTTTGCCGTCTGTATACGAATCTGCTTCGGTTTTTCCCGATGTTTAAGCCATCGTTCGTCACCGCCCCAAAACCTACTTTTATACGCCCCTGTTGACTGGCATGGTATTTACCACTATATATTGTAACATTTTTCAATTGACATACAATATACATCATCCTATAGAGTTATAACATAGGTATATACTGCCTACCAATGGGGCGTATATGCATATGTTAGCGAACATATTAAACCTAAATTAGGTAAAATTTGTTCATTAAGACACAAAAAACAAACCGATACCGGTTTGTTGCGACACGTTCATTTCACAAAAAATGGGATTGTTGTCATGAATGCATTTACAGAGTTAATCGAAAAAATGTTTACGTTGAAGCAAAGGAAAAATCGGCGATTCAAAGTTCAGGATCGCGTATTTGTCGTGTTCGGACCCCTCCTTCATAAGGCAAAGCCAATTATCGATATCAGCATGAGCGGGCTCAGTTATCTCGATGGAGAAAATAAGCCAACAAGATCGTATGGATTAAACATTCTGGCGGATGATTCTTTGTATTTTGAAGATAAGATTCCCTTTACACCCGTTTGGAAATCTGAAAGTTCGGATCTTCCGGACAATTCTGATAAAAAAAATCGATATGCTGTGAAATTCCAAAATCTTACTCTCATTCAAAGATCTAAATTGAAAAATTTTATCCGGGCCCATACCACGTCCTGAATCCCGGTCTGACGAACAAATAAGAAAGGGAATTGTTAGAAAGACCAACCCCAGCCCATCAGAAAAACAATGAAAATGCTTCTGGAAACGATACCTTTCAGCGCTGAAACAAAAAGAATCCTATCCCAAGTATGCGAAAAGCATCGTATCAACCAGGTAAAAGAACTTGTTGATATTTATAGACACAAACCGGATTTGTTTTTTGAAGTCAACGGTTTTTCAAAAAATTGTTGGGATGAAATATCAGGACTTTTATCCGATCCAAGCAGCCCATACATGCCCGAAGATTCTGTGATATCGTTTCAAAAAGCACTGTTAATCGTTCGGAGGAACCATCTGGTCGATGAATTGGCTGAGCTGAGCAAAGAAATACGGTCGATCCGGTAAAATTATGTTTATCGAAAAGACAACCGATGCCTTGGCAACCGTTAGTGCGTCGACAAGTTTGAACGGTTCAATCTTATAAAAATCTCTCAGCGCCAACCGATTGAATAAAATTCCAACGTTTAAATCTGAAGTCTATCATTTGCAGCCGCCATTGATTTCATAATAGATGCAAGATGGTTATGGTAAAATTGCGGTGCCCATTACCTTGGGCATCCAGACAGAGGATGACGGCGGGAGATTCAAAGTTTTCGATCACGACAATGTTTTTGCAATGGGCGATCTCCGAATAGGAATCGAACCACTTGAAACCCTTAAGGAATAACCCCGGAACTCACCCAAAGTTGTCTTAACTTCATAAAATCATTCTCAAAAATATTTGCAATTTACAAATTAAATCTGTTAAGAGATTGCCCCGAAGTCGGGTGAAACATCAAGGCCATTTTTTTAGCTTCCTTTAATCTTTTTCCATCGGCTGACGGGCGATGGACACTTTCAAAGAAAACCGAATAACCACAGGGCGCTAAAACCTAATATAAAACATCATCATAACACAAAGACGATACAACCATGAACGACGCTACATTCATATCGAAGATTGCCCAGGAACAGAACTTCAACCACCATCAGGTTCAGGCGGTGGCGTCCCTTCTTGGAGAAGGTGCCACCATCCCCTTTATTGCGCGATACAGAAAAGAAGCCACAGAAAGCCTCGATGAAGTCGCTGTCACGGTGATCCGGGACCGGCTGAATCAGCTTCGAGACATTAGAGATCGGCAGAACGCCATCCTTAAATCCCTTGAAAAACAAGGACATCTGACCGATGAGCTTCAAGAACGGGTTCTCGCCGCCGAAACCATGGCGGTGCTCGAGGACGTATATCTTCCCTTTAAACCCAAACGGCGGACCAGGGCCGTCATGGCCAAGGAAAAAGGCCTTGAACCGTTGGCCATGGAAATCGTTGCCCAAAACGGTACGGATCCGATCAAAGCGGCAGAGCCTTTCATCGATTCCGAAAAAGGGGTGGGGTCCGTGGAAGATGCCCTGGCCGGAGCCAGAGACATTATCGCGGAAATCATCAATGAGGATGACGGGGCCAGGGGCCGGCTGAGAAACCTCTTTTTTACCAAGGGGATGGTTAAAAGCCGTGTGGCCGGCGACATGGCGGAAAAAGGAGCGAAGTTCAGAGACTATTTTGAATGGGACGAGCCGATTGCCGGCATCCCTTCCCACAGGATGCTCGCCATCCGGCGGGGCGAAAAAGAAGATGTCTTGAACCTTGACATATTGCCCGATGAAGCCACGGCAATCGCCATACTCGAAGACCTGTTCGTTAAAGGGGACGGAGACGATTCCGCCCAGGTAAAGCTGGCCGTTAAGGACTGCTACAAGCGACTTCTTTCAGGTTCCATGGAAACCGAGACCCGGCTTTACACAAAAGAAAAGGCCGATACCGAAGCCATCAGGGTGTTTGCGGAAAATCTTCGACAACTTTTGCTCTCCCCCCCATTGGGCGCAAAACGGGTGATGGGAATAGACCCTGGATTCAGAACCGGGTGCAAGGTCGTCTGCCTGGACCGGCAGGGAAAGCTCCTTCACTATGATACGGTTTTCCCCCATATGTCTGAAAAAAAGGCCCTTGAAGAAACCGGGAAGATAAAATCCCTGTGTGAACAGTTTAAGATTGAAGCCATCGCTGTGGGAAACGGTACGGCCGGCAGAGAAACGGAAGCCTTTGTCAGAACCGTCCCTTTATCCGATCCTGTTCAGGTGGTCATGGTCAACGAGAGCGGTGCGTCGATCTATTCCGCTTCTGAAACGGCAAGGAATGAGTTCCCCGATCATGATCTGACGGTACGGGGTGCGGTATCCATCGGAAGGCGACTCATGGATCCCCTTGCGGAACTCGTGAAAATCGATCCAAAATCCATCGGCGTCGGTCAGTACCAGCATGATGTTGATCAGGCAGCCCTTAAACAGACCCTCGATGATGTGGTGATGAGCTGCGTCAATGCGGTGGGGGTCGACCTGAACAGGGCCAGCGTCCAGCTTCTAACCTATGTTTCCGGGCTCAATGCCGGCACGGCAAAGAATATCGTCGATTTTCGTGAAGCCAACGGGCCATTTAAATATAGAAAGACCCTGCTGAAAGTGCCCCGGCTCGGTCCCAAGGCGTTTGAACAATCTGCAGGCTTTCTAAGGATTCCTGACGCCGAAAATCCCCTGGATGCCAGCGCAGTGCATCCGGAAAGTTATCATATTGTCGACGCCATGGCCAAGGACCTCGGGGCCAGGGTGTCAGATATCATGACACATCCTGATATCCGAAAAAAAATAGACATTTCACAATATGTAACGGAGTCCGTCGGAATACCCACTTTAAACGATATCCTGGATGAACTGGCAAAACCGGGGCGGGATCCCAGGGAAAAATTCGAGGAATTCTCATTTGCTGACGGCATCGAAAAATTAGAAGACCTTAGACCGGGAATGAAACTCCCCGGGATCGTGACAAATATCACCGCCTTCGGCGCCTTTGTGGATATGGGCGTGCATCAGGACGGCTTGGTTCATATCAGCCAGATGTCTGATCGGTTTGTGAAAAATCCCGCAGAAGTGGTGAAAGTTCAACAGAAGGTGTCGGTAACCGTACTGGATATTGACCTTGCCAGAAACCGAATCTCCCTTTCCATGAAATCCCAGGCCGATCATTCAGAATCCGGTGTGAAAAAACCGGCCTTGAAAAAAAATCACCGTCATGTACCGACACCCAAAAAGAAAAGAAACAACACGAAACCGTCGTTTGACAGTCCCTTGGCAGAGGCGTTAAAAAAGAGCGGGCTGAAATAGGTCCGGGCAAAAAGGGCCATTTTTGGATGGAAACCAGCTAATTCTGAAGTTTGATACCCGGCCAAAGATACTATCGATTTCCTTGACGTCTACCACCTTCTGATCTATGCTTAATTCATCGTGTTATCGAAAATCTTTTAAAGGAGGAATTCAGTGATGAATAAGATAATCAGATGTCTGTTAGTTCTGTTTTTCCTCGTTATGTTCACAGGTACGGCTTCTGCCGGAACAAAACCACCTTCTGAAGGGGATCTTCTTCCGGAAATTGTTCTGACCGTCCCCCAAATTTTGGATCAGCAAAAATATCTCGGCTTATCCAGTGAAACCACGTTTACCATCCCCCAGATAAAGGCCAGCGTCGTCATCGTTGAAATTTTCAGCATGTACTGTCCTTATTGCCAGGCTGAAGCGCCTGCTTTAAACGAATTGTACGACAAAATCCAAAATAACAGCAGCCTTAAGGACCGTTTCAAGCTTATAGGGATCGGTGTCGGTAATACCACCTTTGAAGTCGAGCATTTCAGAAATACCTATAAAATCCCTTTCCCCCTCTTTCCCGATGATGATTTTTCCATTCATAAGAAAATCGGAGAGGTCCGGACACCGTATTTTTTCGCCGTGGGAATCAATAAAGACGGAACACACCGGATCCTGTATTCCCATGCAGGTCGCCTTGAAAACCATGATCAATTTATCAATATGCTGCTCCAGCGTGCTGGATTAAAATGAGGAGGAAACGGAAATGAAAAGACTTTTCAATATTC
>CAWBNO010000031.1:0-3836 GCA_963790095.1 uncultured delta proteobacterium
GATACGATCCTGCCCCGCACCCTGCATCATAAAAGAAAATTTCCGGGTTTTTTCCGCCTTGGACAGACCGCCATCTGGAATAAACGTCCGTTCCATAAAGGTTGTTTTCCCGCCCTTTTGGATGAGAACAATCGAAGATGACCGCGTTCCATAAATCTCGCTGGTGATGAACAGAGGGGAAAGGGTGCGTTCCCAGTCGAGATCGACGCCGGTGTCGGGGAGCAAGTCGTCGGGCGGGATAGCGCCGTCCTCGAGCAGGGTAAAAATGTCTTCGGTGTTAACTTTTTCATTATTTCCAAGCAGTCTTTTCAGGGCGCCCTTCCCTTTTACAATCTTGGGCCACGGCGTATCCATAAGGTGATTGCTCAGGCCGTATATGCCGGGTTTTATCTTTTGGATCCGGTTTCCCCGGTTTGAATAATAGAAAAGTTCAGTTCGGTCCCCCACAAGGAGATTGAACCCATTGTATTGATCTCCAACGGACTTTATTTGTTGGAGATAGCGCCGGGGAGATTCTTTGCCGAGAAGAAATTCTTTGACCAGAAATCCACGAGACGGGGCATCGGGCATATCTGCGTCCGGGTCCCTGAAATTGGTAATGGCGGCCAAACGTCCGGTCCGGGTGATTCCCAGCCACATGCCATTATGTTTGAGATCCAATCCGCCTAAAACATCCGGAGCATTGTCCAAAAAAGCCACCGGTGCTGTGGGTCGATTGTAATATTCGTCCCGATTTGCCGCCAATACCATCCGGTAAAAAGAGTGTGTATCGTATGAAAAAAGAATTAAACACATATTCGTTTACATTTTTCCAATATCCGATAACCCAAACAAAATTGAGAAAGATATTGATTTTGGTGTGTTGTAGCGATAGGTTGTCCGTAAATCCGTTGACAAATAATATGGATTTATCTATTTTTCCTTTACTTGATTTCCGGTTATTGCTACAACCTAAAATCCGTAATTTCAAGAACATTTTGCCCTTTGGGAGCGTCGAACTCACCGAATAACAGGGCTCGCTTTCGAAACCATAAAAAGACTACAGGAGATTTCCACAGATGAACATCAGCAGAAGATTGGGTACTCTGGTCGTTTTTGGCGTGCCCGCTATCATCGGCGGCGGTATTGTTTATGCTTTATTCGGTAACTACGTTGCGGTTTTTGCTTATGAACTTCTTCTTATACTTGTGGCTGTCGGATTTTCCAGCAAATAAGGGGGGGTTGGATAGGGGATTCGCTTCGGGCCATTATAGCACCAATCCCCGTAATCGGGAATTGTCGTTTTACCTCTCAAAGGCTCGTCGCAGACGACCAAGACTCCGTCAGTGAGAACTTGGGTCTGCATGCCCTGTAAAATGTTTGCTCAAGGAAATTTTACCCGTTAAATGTTCCACCTGTTTATCTGGGGCGAAACCTGTTTCACAAGGGGGCATCCTCGACGTTTCCTCAACTCGGGTTTTAAAAAAATGGAGTTGCGATGCAAGATAGAACCTCCAGCAATGTTATTTTGTGGTTTTTTTTGGCTCTTTTTCTTGTTTCGGCGTTTCTGTTCGGCTGGCTGTTACTCCCCTTTTTCAGTGTTATTATTCTGGGCGCCCTTGTTGCCGGCATCTTCAAGCCTTTTTACATCTTTTTAACCCGGAAGATCAATCCCGCCTTTTCCTCTTTTTTAACCTGCACATTGGTGTTTTTTATCCTGTTTATCCCCACCATCTTGTTTGTGGGCATTCTATCCAAAGAAGCCTACGGTCTGTATCTTATGGGAAAAGGCGCCGTGATCAGCGAACAAGTGAAGAAAATTCTGGAAACCAGCACGATTCTGGAAAAAATAAATCTGTTCCTTTCCAACTTCAACATTGAGATCACCGGCACGGAACTCAACAAGGGGATTTCGGAACTGGGTAAAATTGTGGGCCTGTTTTTATATCAGCAGGCCAGTTCCATTGCCTCCAACGTGCTCAATTTTTTTGTATACTTCTTTTTCATGCTCCTTGTTATCTACTACCTTTTTATCGACGGAGACCGGCTCGTTTCGTTCATTGTGGACCTGTCTCCGTTACCCAAGGACCAAGACGACCAACTGATTCAAAAATTTAAAGATATGGCCGGCGCCATTCTTATCGGAAACGGCCTGTGCGCGATCATCCAGGGCGTTGCAGGGGGCCTTGTTTTTTCTTTGTTCAATTTAAAATCTCCCCTTTTGTGGGGCGTCATTATGGGATTGCTGGCGTTTCTTCCCATCATCGGCATCGGGGCTGTTTTTATCCCTGCAGCGGTTTTTCTAATTGTTAAAGGTCGGATTGCCGCCGGAATATTTTTCATTGTTTTTTATGTGTTCCTCTCAGGCGGGGTCGAATACCTGCTGAAACCCAAACTGGTGGGAAACCGCGTAAAAATGCATCCGCTCCTCGTATTTCTTTCAATTATCGGTGGATTAAAGTTCTTCGGGATACTCGGCATTGTCTACGGGCCGCTGATTACAACTGCTTTTTTAACATTAACAGATATTTATTACACCAGTTATCAGGATATGGTCGATCCTTGCAATCATCGAAAGACCCATAAGACCCCATGAAACACCCCGACGAAGACCCCGTATTGATACTCGCCTCCAAGTCCCCACGACGCCGGTACTTGTTGAAACAGGCAGGCCTTTCATTTTCCGTCATACCCAGCGACATCGATGAAACCACCGTCCCCCTGTTACCTCCTGAAGCTTATGCGAGGGTTCTGGCTGAAGCCAAGGCGGAATACATTGCCAAAAAGTATCCTGAAAAATGGGTGATCGGTGCCGACACCATTGTCGTTAAAGACGGCGCCGTACTCGGAAAGCCCGGCTCTATCCATGAGGCGCGTTCCATGTTAAAACAACTCAGCGGACAAGCCCATCAGGTCTTCACCGGCTATTCTGTATTGTGCAAAGCAAAACATCGAAAATTCTCCGAAACCGTTCAAACTGAAGTTCTTTTCAAAAATCTTACGGACGAGGAAATCGAGTGGTACATCCACACCAAAGAACCCTTTGACAAAGCCGGCGCCTATGCCATTCAAGGACTCGGCACCTTTCTGGTAAAGCGTATCAACGGTTCCTATACCAATGTTGTCGGGCTTCCGGTTTGTGAAGTCATCGAATTTCTCATCAAGGAAAGTGTAGTGGGGTTAAGGGGAGCCCCCGATTGAGATCAAACAAGAAACAGGAATTTTAAGTTTTTGGTAAAACGAATTCAAAATATAAAAAAGCGCATTGAAGAAGCAGCGGACCGGTGCGGCAGGGACCCTTCGACCGTTCGTCTCGTTGCCGTGAGCAAAACCATCCCGGTCGACAGGGTCAAAGAGGCCATCGAAGCCGGCGTGACCGTTTTAGGGGAAAACTATATTCAGGAAGCCCGGGAAAAATTCAACCGATTGGCCACCTATCCGGTATCATGGCATTTTATCGGGCATCTTCAGTCCAACAAGGCCAAGTATGCGGTGAGGCTCTTTGACCTGATTCACTCCGTGGACTCCCTCAAATTGGCACGAGAATTAAACAAGCATGCCCAAAAAAATGCTAAAATTCAAAATATACTCATTCAGATCAATATCAGTAAAGAATCGTCAAAATCCGGCGCCGACGCAGCAAACGTTCTGGATCTGATGAACCCGGTGCGCCATCTTGAAAATCTGTCTGTAAAAGGGCTCATGACCATGCCGCCATTTTTCAATGATCCTGAAAAGGCCCGACCCTATTTTTCAGCCCTTCGAAATCTTAGGGATCGGATCCGGCAAGAGGCGCCCCCGGAGATCACCCTGGACGAGCTCTCCATGGGTATGACCGGTGACTTTGAAGTTGCCAT
>CAWBNO010000032.1:0-12689 GCA_963790095.1 uncultured delta proteobacterium
GACCGGTGAGAATAATTACTTCAATATCCGGACGAGATTTCTTTACCCTCCGGAGGACCTCTATGCCGTCGATGCCGGGCATCCGAAGGTCTAATACCATCACCTCCGGTTCGTCAGTGCTTATCATTTGGAGGGCGGATTCGCCGTCATAGGCTACGGCAGAACCCATATCCCGCATAATGAACCTTTCAGACAATGCCGTTACAAATTCACGCTCGTCATCCACAAGCAAGACTTTTGAAGGCATCTCAAAATCATACTTTCTGTAGATATCCGCCTGATAATAATCTTTGTTGACTTTGGTCTCCACAGACTGAACCCCGGCCACCCGTGTCGCGATGGACCTGAGTTCTTCTTCAAGCTTACTTAGTCTGAGAACCTGCTTGTTGATTGTGATAATAACAGATCCATCTTTAGAGCTCACATCCACATTATGTCCTTCTTGGGCCAGGGTTACCTCGACATTTGCTGCAAGGAGGAAATCCCCAATCGCCTTTTTTGAAGCTTCCGTGGTTTTGATGACATCTTTGGCTAAATTTTCCGCAATAAAGGCTACGGACTCTTTTGATAGTTGTCTTGTCCATTGAAATGACCATGTCGTAAAGCTCCGTGTCCCAGGGGTCTTTCAGGCCAAATAAGCTATCAACCCAATAAACCCTTTCCTCGTCCTGTTTCTGAATGAACTTAATCGCTGCTTTTTGAGACAGTCCTTGTTCTTCTCCGGCCACCGAAACTCTGAATTTCATATCGGCAATAAGACAAACCCTAAGAACATGGATTATCTCTTTTGGAACAAGGAGAGCCGAAAACCCATCGATAAGCAGATGGTCTTGAGAAAGCTTTTGGGCAAGAGCAAGCTTCAAATAGGAGAGAGCGCGCTCCTTTTCGTGGGTGAACTTATTAAACACAGAGGTCTTGGCTGAAAAGGCGCGCTTAATCTTTTCTTCGGCCATGCCTGAGATCCTGACGGCCTCTGCAACAATGTCTTTATCGTTGAAGAGTTTATGCCCGGTACGAGAAAGCAGTTCCGATAACACTGAGTCTTTCTTGCAAAAATCTCCGCTGAATAAAGTAATTATAGGCATTTCAAGCCTCCTTTTTCATTGTCATCATCAGATTGCTCCAACTCAATTGCCCATTAACGGTAATTTCGAGTACTTTCAGACGCTATTCCAGAAAACATACGGTCAGGAGAGGGCATTTTTCCTCGAGACCTTCACTATGAGTATGGGCATAGTTTGCATCGATGGCGCTTTCCATAGTGGGATAAATGTGATCCTCCCTTATCTTCTCAAGGAAGTGGGTGCGCTTTAGCAGCTTCATAACGGACTCATTTACACCGCTCATGGAAATGTCGACACCTGCACTTCTGGCTCTATCCACTAACAGGGATAAGGCCTCTTCGCCCGATGCATCCATATCGTTTATTCCGTTAGAAACGATAATGATATGTTTCAAATTTTTCTTGGCAAGCATTAACTCCGTAATCTGGTCTTCCAGATAGCTGGCATTGGCGAAAAATAGCGGGCCGTCAAAGCGTACCATAGCCATGTACTTGCACTGTTTAAGCCCTAGAGCAACACAATCTCGCAACGACTTATCGTCACACCTGGACAGTGTCGCTACTTTGGGCCTCATGCTCTTATAGAGAAACACAAGAAGAGATAAGACCACACCGATTTCAATCCCTTTTTCCAGGTGTGGCGCGAAGGCAAGAGTCGACACAAAACTGATAATGGCAATAGCGCCATCATACCACTGAGCCCTCCAGGCATGGATAAATCCGGTGACATTCACCAGGCCGATGACTGCCATCATGATAACCGCGGCCAGAACCGATTGAGGAAGGTGGTAAAGGAGCGGCGTAAAAAACAGAAGCACAACCACCACCATCAGGCTCGTGAACACACTGGAAAGGCCTGATACAGCACCTGACTGTAAGTTAACGGCTGATCTGGAAAAAGATCCGGAAACCGGGTAACTTTTGCCGACAGCACCCAGAATATTCGCTAGTCCCTGTCCGATGAGTTCCTGGTTGGGATCCAGTCTCTGACCGGTCTTGGCGGCCATGGCCTTGGCGATGGAAATGGCCTCCATAAAGCCCAAGAGTGAGATAATAGCGGCAAACGGAAAAAGATGGAGGAGTATCTTGAAATTAATCTTGGGTATGGTCAGAGATGGCAGGCCCTGAGGAATAACACCCACCACCTCGCCACCACCCACCATGAGCAGTTTATCCGTAATGAGCTGCTTGTTGCCAACTTTGATACGCCAGATACGGCCATCATCTTTGAGTCCGGCGGGCGCCTCGTTGCCGGTATAAAACTTTAGAGAACCATCAGGTTGTTCAACACCCTTGAAGAGAAAGCTTCTGAGTTCTGTTCTGTAGGTATGGGCGTAAAGATTGAGTCTTTCAATCTGTATGGCAATGACATCCAGGTCATGCTGCGCCTTGAGTATGGAGATAGTCTCACCGGATTTTTTAGCGTTGTCCATGACTTTTCCGGCCTCTGAGCGTTTTTCTGCCAGGTCAGGAATACCCATTACGGCCTTGTTGAAGTTTACGATTGTGCCTTTGACGCTGGCGGACTCAATAGCGGAGAGAGTTACCGTGGCGTCATGATTGAATCCAGTGGCATAAGAGATAATGGTCGTCAGTGCCACGGCCACAAGTACATTGGGGATTTTTGGAGATATTCGTTTTAATCCATACATAATTGCGAAAGCAAGGGTTCCCATAAACAAGGTGGGCCAGTGGGTATAATGAACTGCTGACTGGATCACCCAAATGATCGTCTCATAATGATGATTGGCCTTATCCACATGTACGCCGAACATTTTTGAGAGCTGGGAAGAGGCGATAATAATCGACGCGGCGTTGGTAAAACCGTTCACCACGGGGTGGGACAGGAAATTGACCACCAGGCCGAGTCTCAAGACCCCCAGGGCAAACTGAAAGCCGCCCACCATAAGGGCCAGCAAGATTGCATAAGCGATATACCCCTCGGATCCGGCTGTAGCCAGCGGTTCAAGGGATGCAGCAGTCATTAGTGAAACCACGGCCACTGGCCCGGTGGCCAATTGGCGGCTTGAACCGAACAGGGAAGCTATCATTGGCGGCAAAAAAGAGGCGTACAGGCCGTAATAGGCAGGCAACCCCGCCAGTTGGGCGTAAGCCATGGACTGAGGAATGAGCACAAGGGCCACCGTCAACCCCGAAATAGCGTCGATCCTAAGAGCATCAAGGCTGTAATTCTTAAACCAGCTCATAAAGGGAAAAATTTTGGCCAGCATCAACAGCACCTCATATCAAGAATGGTTTCTTTTAATTGTTATTTCAGATGTCTGAACAAATATGCTGTAAATCGCACCGCTATCGACTGAGCAAAAAGCTATACTTTTTTTTCTATGTGGGGTCAAGTTAAATGTGACCGTTCATGGGTTCAGAGGTTCAGGGTTCAGAGGTAACATTTACAGCTTAATGTCGGTTTACAAGTTTCCCTCTCTATGATAAACATAAATAAAAAATATCGTAACAGGGTTCAGAGGTTCACATCAAAAATTTGAACCCTAAACTGTTACAAAAAATTTATTTCTAACAATCTGAAATAATATATTGGATACTTCACAACAATCACGAATCAATCCGCTTTTTGACTTTCCTGTAGATTTGCGTTCCCTGATTGATGAAATTCCTCTGGGTATTATCGTTCTTGATATGAATCGCAGGATCATGTTGTTAAATCGAGCTATTTGAATCTCTGACCGGCTTTTCTCAGGATGAAGCCGCCGGGGTTCCCTGCTATCATATTCTTCGAAGCAAGATGTGTATTAAGGGTTGTCCGGCCCTGAACATGCAGCAAGAATCTAAATCTGTTTGTATGGAAAGCGATCTGATCAACCGGGATCGTAAGTTGATTCCCGTACGTGTCAATCTTGCATTACTAAAAGATCCTGACCGTAATGCTGTAGGTTTTCTTGAAACAGTAGAAGATATGCGACCCATCATGGAACTTAATGCTCAAAAAAGCCATGCTTACAGCTTGGCTCATCTTATCGGTCGGAGCCCGCAAATGGAAAAAATTTTTCAAATTCTTCCTGTTTTTGCACAAAGCGATTCGTCGGTTTTGATAACCGGTGAAACCGGAACAGGAAAAGATTTGGCAGCAGAAGCGATCCATCAGGCTTCGAACCGGGCGAAAGGACCTTTTGTCAAAGTTAATTGCGGAGCGCTTCCCGAAACTTTGCTGGAATCCGAGCTGTTCGGCCATCAAAAAGGGGCGTTTACGGGTGCGGTGGAAAACAAACCCGGACGATTTCGCCTGGCCCATAACGGGACGCTTTATCTAACGGAGATCGGGGATCTTTATCTGCCGTTACAAGTCAAGCTGTTGACTTTTCTGGACGATAAGGTGGTCTATCCTTTGGGGAGCGCCAAGGGGTTTCAGGCCGATGTTCGCGTCATTGCCGCCACCCATCGCAATCTCGATGTCATGGTTAAAGAGAGAAAGTTTCGAGAAGACCTGATGTTTCGGTTGAACGTGGTGAGATTGCATCTACCGCCGTTGAGAGAGCGGGGAGATGATATTCGACTTATTCTGGATCATTTTATTAATATTTTTACCACTCGATTCCGAAAAGAAATCCATGGATTGTCCAAGAGGGCTCTCAAGATTTTAATGAACTATTCTTTTCCCGGAAATGTAAGGGAGCTCAGAAACGTTATTGAATACGCCGTGAATATTTGTCCCGGAGGACAGATAAAGTTCACACACCTGCCGGCCTATCTTTCCGAGACGAAACATCATGATGACCGTTCAACGTCGGAAGCCGGTGAAGCTTATGAATGGACGGCATCATTTGTAAAATCCAACAGCCAACAAAGCGGCCAAAAGACGTGGGCGTCTCTGGAAAGAGATATGATTATAGAAGCGCTGGTCAAAAGCAAGGGACGACGCAACAAAACGGCCGATATGCTGGGGTGGGGACGGAGCACGTTGTGGAGAAAAATGAAACAATACAAAATAGACGCCTGATCAATAAGTGTCCAAAATATTGTTGGCTTTGCAAGTAAGGATGATACAGGCATTCACATTTTGCTAAAAACTTGCCGGAATAATGGAATAATGATTCCTTTTCAAAAAACCCAATATTCCAGCATTCCATCATTCCAAGTTTCCAAGGAGACTACGGTCTACAAATCCTTTAGGAATGATAACTCAGCACCTCTATAAAATCGTTTTTGGAAAAGAGTGACGCCTGATAATGATGGACTTAAATGAAACAATTTGACATGCCAATTTAAAGGATATAACGCTGAAAAATGGAACAAAAGATTCTCATCGCTTTATACGTCGATCAGGTGGCTCCGCGGTTCGATTTGGCCACAGAGGTCTCTATTGTCTCAATGGGGGATGACGGCCGGCCCATAGGAAAAAAGACCGTTGTTCTGCCGCGGGCGTCGGCGGAACAGCTCTGTCATCTCGTTCTTTTGGAAAAAATAGGGACGGTGGTGTGTGGTGGGATTGAAGATGAGTATTATCAATATCTTAAATGGAAAAACGTGAACGTCTTGGATTCCGTGATCGGTTCTTATAAAGATGTTATAAAACGACTGGAATCGGGAACCCTTCAATCCGGAAATATCATTCGCTGACCCGGATATTTCACGTATGCGAGGCGTTCATTTGCAAGGCATTTAAGGGTGCAGCCGTAGTAGACTACTGCAAGCCCTCTCGAAAATTTTCATGAAATAATCGGGTTAATGGGTTGGTGGAGAGAAAATGTCGCTGAATCTTAAAAAATGGTTCAATATTAGAGAAGGTCTGCAAATGCTCACCGACGTAGATTCATCTTCAGATCGATATCGACTCTTCCAGAGGAACATTAGAGTCTTGATGATTGTACTGACCATTGTTCCCTTGTCAATGATGGCTTTAATCAACTACCACCAGTACCAGACCAGCCTCAAACAAGAGATGATCAACCCAACTAAGTTGCTGGTAAGCAAAACCAGGCACTCTTTTGAATTTTTCCTTAATGAACGACAATCTTTGATAAAATCCATTTCTTATTTTTATTCTCTTAATGAGTTATGTGACGAAAAGAGATTGAATCACATTCTTTTTATACTCAAAAAAGAATTCATTGGGTTTGTTGATCTTGGCCTTATAAACGGTTCTGACGGTAAACAGATGTGCTATGTAGGCCCGTATAACCTTCTTGGAAAAAATTATGCAAATCAGGATTGGTTTCAAGAAGTTACGCTTAAGGGCACATATATCACCGATGTGTTTATGGGATACCGAAAATTCCCCCACATTGCCATAGCTGTTCAACGTCTTGAAGCGAACGGGGAGTCCTGGATTCTCCGAACCACCATCGACACAACCATGTTCGACAATCTCATCGCCGCCATGGGGCTCGATGCGGAAAGCGATGCATTTATTCTTAACAAGGAGGGCATATTCCAGACCAATTCCCGTTTGTACGGAAAGGTCCTTGAGCAGTGTCCTTTAAAGATTCCTGCGGGTGGGCATGCAACGTATGTCGATGAACGAAAGGATCCCGGCGGGAACGATGTTTTCTTGGCCTATACCCATTTAACGTATCCTGAATACACTCTGGTGATCGTAAAACCTAAGTCCACTGTTTTGAAAACCTGGTATGCACTGAAAAGTGACCTGTTTCTTGTTTTTCTGGTCAGTTCCATACTGATTGTCATTGTGGTCTTCAGGCTGACAGGTATCATGATGAATCGTATTCGAGAAGCGGATCAAAGAAGGGAGCTTGCATTTCGGGAATTACAGCACTCCCACAAACTGTCTTCCATCGGCCGTCTTGCCGCGGGTGTAGCGCACGAAGTCAATAATCCTTTAGCGATTATCAACGAAAAAGCCGGCCTTATCAAAGATCTCATTGAATACACCCCGGATTTTGCGCAGAAAGAAAAATTTCTAAACCTTTTGGAATCCATCCTGCAAGTCGGTGAGTCGATGTAAGACCATAACCCATCGACTGCTTGGATTTGCAAAAAGAATGGAGATCGAAGTTGAAAATCTGGATTTGAATGAACTCATGCAAGAAGTTTTGGGTTTTTTGGAAAGAGAAGCCCTTTATCGCAACATCGAAATTACGCTGAATCTGGCAAAGGACCTGCCCAGAATTGATTCGGATCGCGGTCAGCTCCAGCAGGTTTTTTTGAACATTTTAAACAATGCCATGGCGGCTGTTGAAGACGAAGGCCGGATTGCCATTACCACCTGGGAAAAAGACGCGGACACCGTCGCTGTTTCCATCCAGGATAGTGGCTGCGGTATGTCGGAGGAAACACTTCGGCATATTTTCGAACCTTTTTTTACCACCAAAAAAGAACATGGAACCGGTCTTGGGCTTTCTATTACCTATGGCATCGTCAAAAAGCTTGGCGGAGACATCGAGGTGCAGAGCAAAGAGCACGAAGGAACCACTTTTAAGATTTTTCTGCCGAAAAAATCAAAATAATAAATGAGCCTGTTGATTAATGAGGATTTTTGTTCAAGATCAAGGCATGCGAAAAAAATAACCATCCCAGTACGATCTGCCGGACCTACGGAACAGGCAGGCATATGTTTGATATTTCGAGGATTATTTTTTGAGCATAACCCCAGAAAAATAGGCTCCGCATTTCACAGGGCAGGCGCAGAGATTGGGCGAAAAGACCATTAATCAATAGGCTCATAAATGGAGGCATAAAATGGACCGGATGAAAATCCTTCTTGTTGACGACGAACAAGAATTTGTCATGACTCTGGCCGAAAGACTGGAGTTGAGGAATATGAATGTTTCGATTGCCATGGACGGTGAGGCCGCATTGGGTCTTATCGAAAACGATCCGCCTCAGGTCGTGGTATTGGATGTAATGATGCCGGGGTTGGGCGGATTGGAGGTCCTGGAGAGAATAAAAGCCATGGATTCCAAAATACAGGTGATTCTTCTCACCGGTCACGGCGCTACCAAAGACGGCATCAAAGGAATGCAGATGGGCGCTTTTGATTACCTGATAAAACCCATCGATATAGATGAATTGATCAAAAAGTTGAATGAGGCGGCGAAAAGTATGGCTTAGAAAGCCGCTAAAAACCTGCGCAAAAGGGGACGACATGAATCACTTAAAACGTAAAGAGGTGGCTTTTTTCGGGAAAATAACGGCCGGCATCACCCACGAAATTAAAAACGTTTTGGCCATCATCCAGGAATCGTCGGGTTTAATGGAAGATATTCTTGACGTCACCGAAAACGGTACTTTTTCCCACAAGGACAAGTTCATAAAATCCTTGAATAGAATCCACCGACAAATTCAACGCGGAATTGATATCACCTCTCGCTTGAACCGGTTCGCCCACAGCCCCGATCAATGCCCCGCAAGCCTGGATCTTAACGAAATAGCGGAACATATGGTTTTGCTGGCGTCCCGTTTTGCAAGGCTTAAAAATGTCGTTCTGGAATCGAGTCCCTCGGATCCGTCGCTGATCATTAAGTCAGATCCTGTATTCTTGGAAATGGCGTTGTTTGAATCCATTGAAATCCTTACTCAATATAATAGAGTTCCGGCGGCAAAATAATGCTTTCCCCACGGAAAATACAGAATAAGTGCGTATTGGGTATCGGCTATGAACATACCGTTCTTCCCGAAGAAGACTCCTGGCCAAAATATCTTCCACCGAACGCTGGGCATCATTGCAGGAGACCATGGCATATCTGGGGGGTACCGCCAAAGTGTTTGGTCAGGCGGAAATTTTGCTGTACCTTCCCGAATCCATAGATGATTAAAAACGTTTTAAAATGGTTCATGTGATACGTTTCAATATAGTTCAATATGCCCCACACTTCTATTTTATATCTCCCCAATATCTATAAAACAAATTGATATTATTATATATATAGATTTTGGCATATTCCTTGCTTTATCAACAAGCAACATTGCCCAAATAAATCGAAACTTCAATGGCAATCAGAAACAGAGTACTGTTCTGGATCTGATTCCCTTGAAACTGAAACACTTTATTGTGAAGTCATGGGAGTTATAATTTTGATCATAGAAACGGACAGCATATTGCAGGAGCACCTTGTGCGCCATTTGAAGACTCAAGATTGGCGCATATTGAGATCCAGACAACAAAAAGACATCAAACGAATTTTAAAAAAACATTCTGTCGATGTGGTATTGATAAGCTTGAACGATCTCAAGAAAGAGGGAATGACGTTGATCAAAATGATCAAAAAAAAGCATCCTGCTGTTCAAGTGATCACCATCAACAGCGAGAATCAGATCTCTCTGTCGATAGAAGGAATGAAACTGGGCGTATTTGACGACTTTCTTATGCCCTTGGATCTGGATTCACTCATTTTACGAATCAAAGAAGCATTTCAAGCAAAAAAAGAGGCCGAAGTCGTAAAACCTTCACTGTTACAGCGCTGTCAGGATTTAATGGTGGCAGCCAGCTTTGCAGAAGCCGGTGAAGCAGATATTGCCAAAGAACTATTGACAAAAAGATGTAAATCCAAAGAAAATATAAAGAATTCCCTACATAATGAAAAGAATGAAAGGAGAAAAGAATGAGGGAGATGAAAGTGTTGCTGGTAGACGATGAAGAGGAATTCGTAAAAGCCCTTTCCGAGCGAATGAAACTTCGGGAGGTGGATTCGGATGTGGCACTTAGCGGGGAACAGGCACTGAAAACCATGAACGAGGATCTTCCGGATGTCATGGTTTTAGACCTAAAAATGCCCGGCATGGATGGGATGGAGGTTTTAAGGCGTGCCAAGAAGGCATATCCCGGCGTTCAGATCATTATGCTCACCGGCCATGGGTCTGAAAAAGATGAGCAAGAGGCACGGCGGCTGGGTGTTTTCGAGTATCTTCACAAACCCGTTCCCATTGAAAAACTCATGAAAACCATTAGCGAGGCCTATAAGAGAAAATTTGAAGACACCATGAGCGGCACAGCTTTTGCCTAAGCCGGTGAATTCGATACCGCATAAGAAATCCTTGACGGAGACAAAAAAAAATAGCCCGATTTGAAGCGAATGAGAACTATAGGGAGAAATTTTTATGCTGAGTTTAGGGAGGAGAATGAATGGAACATCATCATACAGAAGCGGATAAAAACAAAAAACCGGGGCTGCTTTCAAACAAGATGCTCTGGCTGATCGTTGGGGCAGCCTGTTTTGTAATCATCGGGTTTATAGTCCCCACCCCCCAGAGTCTGATTGAGCTTGTGGAAAAACAGAAAATTGCGGAAAGACTCATGGAATGGCACATCGCCCGTGATGTGGCCCACGCAGCATGGAAGGCGAAGCTCGTCCTCGCCATGATTCCCATGGCTGTCATATATTTTGCAACCGAGGCGCTTCCCATCGGTCTGGTGGGCATCTTGATGCCGGTTTTTGCCTATTTTTTCAAACTATTGCCCATGAAAATGATCGGGCAGACCTTTGCCGGTGATGCGCCGCTGTTTCTTTTGGGCGTTCTGGCCATGGGGGTAACGGTGATCGGCGTGGGACTGCACAAACGGCTGGCCACGTGGATACTCGGGTGGACCAAAGGTTTTGTGGTGCCCATTGTCGTTTTGTGTGTTTCCATGTCTGTCCTGGGATCATTCATATCGGCCCATGCCATGGCGGCCTTTATGGCGCCGGTAATGGCGGCCGTCTACATGGGAGCGGTTTCAGCCAACAGCAATCAAGGCGTCATCGAGCACGATCCACAACTGGCCAAGCTTTTGCTGTTTTCTCTTTGTTTTGCCTTGAATGTCGGCGGTGTTGGATCCCCCGCAGCCGGAGGGCGAAATGTGATTATGATGGGATTCTGGTCCGATTACAATGTGCCCATGAGTTTCGGCCGGTGGATGATGTACGGTTTTCCGTTGACCCCGGTGTTGGGTCTGGCAGTGGCTGGATACATGTTATTTGTATTTAGAAATGTCAAAACAAAAGACCTCACTCCCGGTCTTTTGGCCATAAAGGAAGAAACGAAAAAGATGGGGAAAATGAGCTATGCCGAAAAAGTGGCATTTGGTATGATGCTCCTGATACTCTTCCTCTGGATTGTCGGCGGGCACGATCTCGGCCTTGGGGGGCCGGCCTTGCTCGCCCTGGTCATACCGGTTGTGTTTAAAATTGCAGATTGGAGAAAAATTTTAGGGGGCATATCCTGGGATGCGTGGTTTATGTATTGCGGCGCCCTTACCCTTGGCGCTTTGTTAAAGGAGACGGGTGCGGCCCTGTGGCTGGCTCAGCTTTTTCTAACTGGCTTGGACGCAATTGGTTGCGGGAAAGGTCTGGGGCTTTGGATCGGAATGAGTTCTTTTTCAGGTCTGATGACCAACTTTATGTCCGATGCAGGGACCACCGCGCTTTTAGGGCCGATTGCCGTCCCCATGGGTATTATGAGCGGCGTTCAGGGTGAGCCCTGGGCCATAGGACTTGCCACGGCCTTTGCCACGTCTTTTGCCCATTTTCTGATCGTTGGAACTCCGAACAATGCCATTATTTACGGTCTCGGCGTTTTTCCCGATACTGGTCAACGAATGATCAGCCCCATCGACTTTGTCAAATACGGGTTTGTGCTCTGGCTCATTTCGCTGGCGATTGTGTGGGTATTGGGTTTTATGGTGATATATAATGTGGTTGGATTTCCGGAAGGGATTACCGAAACGGCAAAGGCGGTCCTTTTGAGCAACCCGCAATAATCATTAGGGGCAAGGGGGGTACCTATGAAAATAAGAATACTTTTAGTGGATGATGAAAAAGAATTTGTAGAGACGCTGGCCGAGCGCCTTAGGACCAGAGGCTTTCATGTTACGGAAGCCTATAGCGGCGACGAGGCTTTAGAAACCTTGAAAGAATACAATTTTGATGTGACCATTTTGGACGTTCAGATGCCGGGGATGGATGGCATCGAGGCATTAGGGGCGATAAAGAAACTGAAACCGTTGACGGAAGTTTTGATGCTGACCGGTCACGGAACCATTGAAACCGCCATAGAAGGCATGAAAATCGGCGCTTTTGATTTCCTGATAAAGCCATGCAAAATAGACGTTTTGTTGGAGAAGATCAACGGGGCGTACGAGCGGAAATCGGAGCATGAAGAACGAATTCGAAAAGCGATGGTGGACAAACTGTCAACATCGCCCATGAGCGTTTTTGAAAAATGATCCGGCAATGAGTGTTAATAATATATTACAGCAGTAAGCTATGCTTTTTTGAGGAGGGAAATACCATGATGAAGCCATTGGTTTTGTTGGTGGATGATGAGGCCCCCTTTGTGGAAACCATGACAAAGCGTCTTTCAAAAAGGGATCTCAACATTATTACAGCCTTTAGCGGTGAAGAGGCCCTTGAGCGACTGAATAAGAACCGCAACACGGATGTTGTTATCCTGGATGTCAAAATGCCGGGAATGAACGGTATTGAAACGCTGGAAAAGATTAGAAACCAGTTCCCTTTAATGGAGGTTATCATGCTCACCGGTCACGCCACCGTGGAGTCTGCCATTGAGGGGATGAAGCTGGGCGCCTTCGATTATTTAATGAAGCCGTGTGAAATAGAGCAGCTCATGACCAAAGTGCAGGAGGCTGCCAAGAAAAAAAGAGACCATGAAGAGAAAATCAGGGAAGCCAGGGTCCGGGAAGCACTTTCGGCCCACG
>CAWBNO010000033.1:0-28697 GCA_963790095.1 uncultured delta proteobacterium
ATACTGAAACTTCCATCTCGATTACCGGAGAAACCGGTACGGGAAAAGAGCTTGTGGCACAAGCGCTTCACAGGCGGAGCCGCCGACATAAAGGCCCTTTTGTTGCCGTTAACTGTGCCGCCCTGCCGGATGCGCTGCTGGAAAGTGAACTCTTCGGCCATAAAAGCGGTGCGTTTACCTATGCCAAAACAGAACGCAAGGGACTGTTTTTTCAAGCCAATAGCGGAACTCTGTTTTTTGATGAAATCGGTGATTTTCCACTGGTTCTTCAACCCAAACTCCTTGGACCCTCTGGAAGAACGCCGTGTTCGCCCCATCGGCGGCACCTCGGAAATCGCTTTTGATGTGCGAATCATTGCTGCAACCAATCGTGACATTGAAACAGCCGTTGAAGAAAGTCGGTTTCTTGCGAAGACCTGTATTATCGCATCAATGTCATTCAGATTGATCTTCCGCCGCTTCGGGAGCGTGGAACCGACATTCTTCTTCTTGCACAGCACTTTGTTGAACAGTTCGCTATTCGTTCAGATAAACAAATAGCGGGGATATCCAATGAGGCCTCAGAAAAACTTCTAAATTTAACGTGGCCCGGAAATGTGCGTGAACTTCGGAATATCATTGAACGAGCGGTCGCATTAACAGGATGTGAAAAGATTTCTGTTGATGATCTTCCAAAAAAGATACGCGATTATAGAGTCTCTACTTTCTTGTTGGAAGTGATAACCCAAGTGAACTCGTTCCGATTCAGGAAGTCGAGCGCCGATACATTCTTCATGTCATCAAAACGGTCGGAGGCAACAAAACTTTGGCTGCAAGAGTGCTGGGTTTGGATCGTAAAACTCTGTACCGCAAACTTCAACATTACAAAGTCGACCGATAAATCATCTCACTCCTAACAACCGTCGGACAGCCCCTATGACATATCTATGCCGGGGCATATTGCCACGGTGAAGCAAAATACCCCGCCCCATAGCCGTATTCCAAATGCATTGAGGAAAAGATTCTCATTAATTTTCATGCAAGATTCAGGTAACAATCCCAATACCTTCTATGATCTTTTAGATTAGAAACGTCTGTTGATGGCGTGCTCTGGCATGTGAATTGCTGAATGTTCGTTTGAGAAAGCATCCGGAAAAGACATTTTAATTCATGTTTCACGTTCTTAATTTCTTATACACAAGGAAATCTGACATGGGGAAAACCAACGAAAAGAAAAACAACATATATAGACTATCCAAAAATACTCATAAAAGGAATTCTTTCAGCATATTGCTGGCGGAAGATGATAAAGAAATGCGAAGCCTGTTGGCATTGATGCTTAAGAAAGGTTTCCAGGTCTGTGAATGTACGGATGGATTATCCCTTCTCGACATGCTTTCATCCTTCTTTCTGCCAAGCGAGGAACATGAAAATTTCGACCTGATTATTTCAGACATTAGGATGCCCGGCGTGACAGGAATGGAGATACTGATGGGTGCAAATGAACTCGATAATTTTCCGCCCATAATTCTGATCACGGCATTCGGAAATAAAGAAACCCATATGCAGGCTGAACTGTTGGGCGCAGTGGCGCTGTTTGACAAACCTTTCGATATAGACGACATGCTGAAAAAGGTGCGCACTATCCTCGTCAACCTCGGCTTAACCGGGATCGATTCCGTTAATTGCAACCGAAATTTACAGGAAACGGATATGGTGAAACAAGAACATGGCACTCCAACTGTAACAAACCATTTTTCACAAGACTCTTATTATAAACGTTCTCCCTTACGAATACTGCTTGCAGAAGATGATCTTGAAATGCGCAGGATGCTCTCATGGTATTTACAAAAAAAGGGATACGGTGTTGTTGTGTGCAAAGATGGAAATGAACTTATGCGGCACCTTGGATTTTTTGGGCCATTGGAATATTTTCACGGATTTGATTTAATCATATCAGATATTCGAATGCCGGGAGCTACAGGTCTTCAAGTTCTTGGAACTGCAAAGGAATTCGATGATTTTCCTCCAATGATCTTGATCACCGCCTTTCCGGATAAGCAAACCCTTGAACTGGCCAAACGCTTGGAAGCAACGGCCATTCTTCTTCCAAACCTTTCGACATAGATGACCTCCTCAACGAAATCCGTCGAATCTTCCCTTTAGGACTGATTTCCGAAAAAAGCACAGCTCCCATTATCAAAACAAGAACTTGTCGCCGTGCAATTCCCCCTTGATTTATGTTTTCGTCATGATCTCGGGCAGAACATATAAAAGATTTTATTCACAACATGGCCGTCAAACTTAACCGATTCAGCCATCACATCGAACATTGCAGAGTTGTCCTTGATCAGTCAGGAGCCCATCATCAAAGAAATCGTTTCTATCACGTAACCATAAACTTAGTTGTGCCTGACAAAATTATTACTGTGAAACACGATTCTGAAACAGGATCAGGATCCGAAGACCTTTATCTTTCCATACACTTTGCTTTCGGAGTGGCAATTCGCCGTTTAAAACGACATCTTCAAAAGCACTCCTCTACGAAAATGAGGTAACAGACTTAAACGTGCATAAAAAAAGTTGATAAGGAGGTTAGAATGGCTATTATAACGATTTCAAGAGGATCTTACAGTAAAGGGCAACAGATCGCAGAAAAAGTTGCCAAAACACTCGGATATCAATGCATCTCCCGCGAGGTGCTTCTCGAAGCTTCCAAAGAATTTAACATTCCAGAGGTAAAACTGGTTCGTGTCATTGACGATGCACCGTCGATTCTCGGCCGTTTCGCCTATGGAAAGAAAGGTATGTCGCTTATATCCGGGCAGCACTGCTCAGGTATTTTAAAGAAAACAATATCGTCTATTGCGGTCTCGCAGGACATTTTTTTGTCAGTGGCGTTTCCCATGTTCTTAAAGTCAGAATCCTTGTAGATTTTCAAGATCGGGTTAGATTTGAAATGGCGCGTGAAGGAATTTCGGATATACAAGCGGCTCATATCCTGAAACACGATGACGATGAACGAAGAAAATGGAGTAAGCACCTGTATGGTATAGATACCTGGGATCCCTATCTCTATGATCTGGTGATTCACGTCAGAAAAATCAATATAGACCATGCCGTGGACATTATCTGTGATACGGTAAAACTGGAAAATTTTACGGCAACACCCGAATCTCAAAAGACTATTGAAAATCTGGCCCTTGCAGCAGAAGTAAAAGCAGCAATTATCAACTTAAAGCCGGATGTCGAGGTCACTTCATCAGATGGAGCCATTATGATAAAAACAGCTATCAATGAATCCAAAGAAGGTTCGATTATTCGAGAAATAGAAAACAAGGCGAAATCTGTACCGGATGTTAATGATGTTAAAATACAGATAATTCCCACGGACCCGATTGATTGAAGAAAGTTTTTTAACAAAGGAGAACTCTGATGAATGATATTATATGCAAACATACTCGAACAATGCGTTCTTTGTTTTTCTTTTTTGTCGTGGTGCTGTCTTTGGGAGCGACCCAATGCCAGTCACAGTCTGACAATTCAACGGCGACACAGAACCCGTCGGCTATCGCTGGCGCGCCAGAGAATGCCAAACCGTTGGAGGTCGAGAATCCAATCGTGGAGGCCGTTATGCCGCTGAGTGCCACTCCGTCAACCGTCGATCTGAGTACCGCCATCGCCAAGGTTGCCAAGGAAACCATTCCGGCTGTGGCACACATTGAGGTCACCCAGCGTCAGGAATTCAACAATCCGTTTCTCCCCTTTGAAAACGACCCGTTCTTTCACTATTTCTTCGATGTTCCCCATAATATGCCTCGCAAATTCAAACGAGAACTTAAAGGGCTGGGAAGTGGCATGGTCATGGATGTTCAGGGACATATACTGACCAACAATCATGTCGTCGCCGGTGCAAATGAGATCCAGGTGTTTCTGGCCGACGGGCAATACTACCCGGCCAAACTCGTGGGTACCGATCCAAAGACAGATCTTGCTGTCATAAAAATCAAGGCTGACGAAAAGCTGCCTTATGTGACTTTTGGCGATTCGGACGAAATGAAAGTCGGAAACTGGGTTGTGGCAATTGGCGCCCCTCAGGGTCTGGATCAGACCGTCACCCAGGGAATCATCAGTGCCAAACATCGCCGCGGCATTCTGGACCCGAGCAGTTACCAGGACTATTTGCAGACCGACGCCGCCATCAATCCGGGTAACAGTGGCGGTCCCTTGCTAAATCTGCAAGGACAGGTTATCGGGGTTAACGCCGCCATCGTATCCGAATCCGGCGGATTCGAGGGGATCGGATTCGCTATTCCGAGCAACATGGCCGTTCACATTGCCAAAGCGCTCATCAAGAATGGCAAGGTGGAACGCGGCTGGCTGGGGGTGAGTATCCGGGACTTAACACCGGATCTGCAAAAGTCCATGAAGTTTAATGTTTCCAAAGGCGCCCTTATCGCTGAAGTGGTTAAAGGTGGCCCGGCAGATGAAGTCGGCCTTCAAAAAAACGACGTGATAACAGCGTATCAAGGAAAAGAGATCTCGGATGCATCGAGCCTGCAAAATGAAGTGGCCAATACATCCATCGGACAGAAAATCACTCTGAAAGTTCTGCGAAAGGGAAAATCCCGGGACTTTAAAGTAAAAATGGGTGATCTTCAGGATGCTGTCAAAAAACTGGCTGCCTCGCTGAACAAGCGGCTGGGTGTGGTTGTCAGGTCGGTGACTGAAAAAGAAGTTCAGGGATTTGGATTGCAAGGATCGAATGGGGTTGCCATAAAATCGCTGCAACCCAACGGACTTCTTGGAAAGGCTGGATTTGAAGTGGACGATATTATCCTCGCCGTCAACGGTCAACCTGTGAGCGACGTGCAAGGTTTCGTCAACCTCATTGAATCGCTGACGCCACGCCATTGGGTTCAATTTTTGGTGCTGGATCACCGAACCGCTCAAACCGGATATATCCGGGTGATGGTTAACTGAAACACAGATTAAAAGCCTTAGGTGCATTGATAGAATAATAACCTATTAAATTTTATCATGCACTATAGGCATTAATTGCCTGTAACAGAAGGCTGGAAGCAGGAAAAAGAATTAAAACAAAAACTGAAATTCTTTGAGGATCAGTTGAAATGACAAAAAACGACCGATTCAATTGCACCTTTTGAGACCTCAAAAAGTTCTATTATCCGACAAGTAGTTGAGTAGGTATGGCTGGTAATATCTGCAATATATCTATCCTCTGTAAGATCCTAAATTAACTGAGATATATTATGCCTATCCTAGCGAAGGGGCTCTTATATTTAGATCTGCCTTAAGACTGGAACACTCAATTTTGTAGTTAGGCCTTTGGGTCGAAAATTGTAGATGCCTGCCTTTCGATTCTTCCAAATCAAATTCAGGTCAGGGAAGATAAAAATTCCGAACACGATGAAAACGGGACAAAATTAGCGTAAAGGCTTTGAAATAATTATACCAGGTGTACCTGACGGACAGAGATGATATTCGGCAGTGCTTCTAACTCTTGGATAACCTTTTCATCCGCCGGGGTGTCAATGTTTACCAAACATATGGCCTGGTCTTCCCGTCTTCCGAGCTGGAATCGGGCGATGTTAATATTATGGCGTCCAAGGGTGGTGCCCACATTTCCGATGACGCCGGGTTTGTCGAAATTCTGAATGACCATCATCCATCCTTCGGGGATTGCATCCAGATAGATCTCTCCGATTTTTACGAGCCTCGGATATTTTCTTTCATAGACCGTTCCCCAGATTTCGTCGATACCTTCTTTATGATCTTCAAGCCTTACCCGGATCAAACTGGTAAAATCATATTTTGCCGGGCTGATGGTCTCATGGACATGAATTCCCTTGTCTTGTGCAAGGGCCGGTGCATTGACATAGTTTACCGGTGTGTCGGTGAAAGATCCGAGAAGCCCTTTCAACACAGCATGGGTTAGGGGCCTTGTGTCGAGTTCCGATACATGACCGCTGTAGCTGATGGTGATGTCGTGGATTTTTCGGACCAGTTGTCCCATGAGCGACCCCATTTTTTCAGCAAGATCCAGATACGGACGAAGCTGGTTCATCACTTCCATGGGGAGTGACGGGAAATTGACCGCATTGGTGATAATGCCGTCCAAAAGGAAGGCGGCCATTTGTTTTGCAATCATCTCTGCGACTTTTACCTGGGCCTCCCCGGTACTGGCGCCCAAATGGGGGGTAAAGATTACATTCGGGTGCTGGAGTATGGGAAGATTCGGGTCCGGCGGTTCCTGGGGAAGAACATCGAGTGCCGCACCCGCCACATGCCCGCTCAGGATGGCCTGGTAAAGATCATCGATGTTAATGATTTCCCCCCGTGAGCAATTAATGATTCTAACACCCGGTTTCATCTTACCGATGGTCGTCTCGTTGATCATGCCCACCGTCTCCTGGAGGCGCGGGACATGGAGGGTAATAAAATCCGAACGCTGAAAAAGTTCTTCCAGCGGAACAAGTTCAACCTCAAGACTCTTGGACGCCTCACTGCTGACATATGGATCGGAAGCGATTACGACCATTTTAAGGCCCTTTGCACGATCCGCCACCACCCGGCCGATATGGCCGAGACCGACGATGCCCAGTGTTTTTCCGGTTATTTCAACACCTGAAAGTCTCTTTTTTTCCCATTTCCCCTGGCGAAGGGAGGCCGTTCCCTGGGGAATGTTCCGGGCAAGGGCGAGCATGAGCGATACGGTATGCTCTGCAGTGGTAATCGTATTCCCGCCCGGCGCGTTCATCACCACCACACCCTGTTTTGTGGCCGCCTGCACATCGATGTTGTCGACGCCGATACCGGCGCGGCCGATGACCTTTAGATTTTTGGCGTTTTCTAAGACCTCTTGGGTAACTTTCGTTCCGCTTCGCACGGCAAGTCCATGGAATTCGCCAATGATTTGAGATAAGGCTTTGGGATCGGACGTCGCTGGATCATTGTCGACGACAACGTCTATCTCTCCGCTGGCTTCCAGTATTTCCTTGGAAACAGTGGACATGTTGTCCCGGACCATTACTTTAAACATACCCCACTCCTATTTGATTTTTTTCCAGAAAGGAGACAACTCCCGAAGCCGTTCAATGATCGGCGGAAGCTTTTCGATGATAAAGTCGATTTCTTCTTCGGTATTGTATTTGCTGAGGCTGAAACGGACCGAACCGTGGGCTGCGGTAAAGGGCACGCCCATGGCGCGCAAGACATGGGAAGGTTCCAGAGAACCGGATGTGCAGGCCGATCCGGATGATGCACAGATTCCAAACTCGTCCATCATCAAAAGGATGGACTCACCTTCGACATATTCAAAGGCGATACTGGTGGTATTGGGCAGGCGATGGTCTCTGTCACCGTTGATGATGGTATTCGAAACGTGCTTTAAGATTTCGTTTTCAAGTTTATCTCTGAGCTGTTTAACCTGGCTGTAATTATCCGACAGATGGGCGGCGGCGAGTTCAGCCGCTTTTCCCAGCCCGATAATGGAGGCGACATTTTCGGTCCCGCCTCTTCGGCCTCTTTCCTGATGGCCGCCGATCATAAAGGGTGTATACTTGGTTCCCCTGCGAACATAAAGGGCACCAACGCCTTTTGGGCCGTGGAGCTTGTGCCCCGAGAGAGACAGCATGTCGACGGCCATGGTGTTGAGATCCATGGGAATTTTCCCCACAGCCTGAACAGCGTCCGTGTGGAATACAATCCCTTTTTCCCTTACAATTTTTGAAATTTCTTCGATGGGAAAAATAACCCCCGACTCGTTGTTGGCCCACATAATGCTCACCAGGGCGGTATCATCGCCAAGGTTATCATACAGATAGTCCAAGTCGAGACGTCCTTTTCGGTCGACAGGTACAAATGTTACCCGATAGCCGTTCTTGGACAGATATTCATAATGATTTTTGATGGCCGGATGCTCCACCCTGGAGGTTAAGATATGCTTTTTGCCGGGATTCGACAACACCGCAGCCCGTATGGCAGTACTGTCGCTTTCCGTTCCGCAACTGGTGAATATGATCTCTTCCGGAGAAGCCCCCAGAAGAGAAGCAATTCGTGTCCGTGCTTCGGTTATCTTTTGTTCCACCTTTCCGCCAAAGGTATGCATGCTCGACGGATTGCCGTAGAATTCATTAAAATATGGGAGCATTTCTTCCAGGACTTCCGGGGAAACCTGGGTCGTGGCGTTGTTGTCTACATAAATTACATTCACGATTCCACCTCCTCCACCAGAAGTTCAGGGGCGACCAACTCCCTGAGCTTCGACTCGACATAATGCTTGAGCGTAATCTGGGATGCGCTGCAGGTGGCACAGGTCCCCCGAAGTTTCACGAGAACATTGTTTCCATCCACGTCCACCAGCTCAATATCGCCGCCGTCTTTTTTCAGCGCCGGTTTGATTTCACGCGCCAGAGTCTCTTCGATCAGCTTGATTTTTTGGATATTGGTCAAGTGTATGACTTTTTTCTTTTCCGGTCGTTCCTTGCCGAGGGATGCGTCGATAATTTCCTGAATTTTCTCATGACAGCTTTCGCACCCACCGCCGGCCTTGACATAATGGGTGACATCCTCGATGGTTTTCAGGGCGTTTTCTCTCACCGCACGCTCTATTTCAAGGTCGGTTATCCCGAAACATTCACAAACAATTTCCCCTTCGACCTTTTTTTCAGCTTCTCCACGATAATTTGAAATGGCCTTTTCAAGGGCGTCACGCCCCATGACCGAGCAGTGCATTTTTTCTTTTGGAAGGCCGCCAAGAAAATCTGCTATATTTTCATTGGTAATTTTTTTCGCTTCTTCCAGCGTAAGGCCCTTGATCATTTCTGTCAGGGCCGATGAGGATGCAATGGCGCTTGCGCATCCAAATGTTTGGAACTTTGCATCCTTAATCCGTTCATTTTTATCCAATTTTAGATAGAGGGTCAGGGCATCACCGCATGCCAGGGACCCGACTTCTCCGATGCCATCGGCATCCTCAATCACACCGACGTTACGGGGATTGAGGAAGTGATCTTTTACCTTATTCGTATATTCCCACATGATATCCTCCCGAATCTTATGTTGTATTTTTGAAGAATGACCCAATGTTAATCATTTTATTGGAAAAGAAAAGCTTTTCGTCAGTAAAATTAAATTTTTGAAGATTTTTCCAGTTTTACCCACCAAGGTTTAATACACACGGTTTGCCGTTATGGTTTCTGGTTTCTTCCGGAAGCGCTTTGAAGGGCATTCAAAGCGAAGTAAACATAATGAAGGCCGGAGATTATGGTGAGACTGGCCGTCGTCCAGAACATCGACGATCTGACCCAATAAATTCCCGGAAATTTCGGATCAAGAAGTGTTAAAAAAATGGTCAGGGACTGAAAAACTGTGGTCCATTTACTGACAAGGCTCGGTTTGATTTCAAATGGTATCCCCATTAATGCAAAAACAGCGATACCGGTTATGATGAGGATGTCACGGCTCAGTACAATGACCGTCAGCCAAGCCGGAATCACCTTAAGGACGGCCAGGCATACAAAAGCAGAGGCCAACAAAAGTTTATCTGCAATGGGATCAAGATAGGCCCCCAATGCGCTATACTGACTGAAGTACCTTGCCAAGAGACCATCCAGACCGTCACTGATGGCTGCAATGGTAAACACCAGTAGTGCGAAGTGGAACATCCCCTTTACGAGATAAATTACAAAAAGGGGCGTCAGTAAAATTCTGCTGACGGTGAGTATGTTCGGGATGTTAATATTCAATAATTTGTTACCCATGCAAAATGAATAAAATTCATTTCAGCACTCTGTTTTCAAAGCCTTTTGGAAGCTATTTCGATTTATTTGGTTGTTAAAAACCTGGTCCCTCCCCCGCGATGGGGGATCTTCGAAGGGCCTTGCCTGTCCCGGGTTCTTTACTCACGGAATATTCGGGCTAACCCGGGACAAGTTGAATTTTCAAGTGATTGTGTGAAACCTCATAAATGTTAATTCCGATGGATTCAAAGGTTTTCAGCATCAGGGCATCCGCAAGGGTTTTGGCATCTCCTTGGAACTCGAGGGTAATGGTGACTTCGTCTGATTTCATTTCCTTGGTCTGTAGATTCTTTACACCGGACATTTGGGTTATGATACGACGAAACTTTTCGAAATTCACGAGGTTGTCCGTGCCTTCAACAATGATCTCCACCAGGTTGTATTGCTGTTCGTTTTTTTGCCAAGCATAAACGATTTGCGAGGCAAGGGCTTCACCTGCGAGTGATCCGGCGTCGGAGAGTGTATCCCGGACACCCGTTGTTTCATCGGTATTCGTGGTTACAGCCCGCTGCATTGTGGCGGCGATTTCTTCCCTTGTATCTGTCCGAATTGCACGTGCGGATACGATCCCTTTAAATGATCTGCTGTTTTGTCCCATGATATTCTGCGTCCTTTCGGCAACCGACGTGCCGATGATGACCACATCTGCCTTTACTTTGAGGCCAAGGTTAACCGCCTGACGGTCGTCCATATACGGTGTGTCATGGGTGAGATCATGGAACGCATTTTTAGGAATCTGTCGATGGTCGATGATGGGAAATCCTTTGTCCTTAAGGGTTTTTAAAAGTGTGCCCACGGATATCGCTTTTTTTAGATTCCCTTTTTGTCTCCACCAGTATGTGGGTGAGGGGTCTTGAAGGTTCTGTTCCGAGATTAAAACCAGAACCTTCGGTAAGAATTTTTCGCCCAACAAGATCCCGGCATCCGACAAAAATATTTTCAATCTGCTCGTAAGAACATCGGCTTCCACCACCACTCTGTATGTATTTTTAAGGGGTAACTCCGCCAGCACTCTGTAACCCTGAACGAATTTACCGGTCTGCCCATTGAGGAGATCGTTAAATGTTTGAAAATTCCGGGCCAGAGTTTCCGGCGGCAAAAGTTCCACCGCAACACCCTCCACGGCGGAGATCAGACCGTTTGCAATTGCTTGTTCCCTTGCTTTGGCGGAATTTCCACCATAGATATTACCGGTCCCGATCACCACGATTGTTTTTGTGGGAATCTGGTTTTTTGCCTGAAGATTTTTTGACGGGGTAAAGACAACCGAAAGGAAAAACATTAAAAAAATGAATCTGATAACGGTGTTAAAAGATACAGACATACCTTTTTGACCTCCCCACTGGGTGAAATGTGTTGTAAATGAAATTAACAATAGCACATTTATACGTTACGTACCAAAGTATAATCGGCTATTGTCAAAAGGATCTCTTTGGTGGTCGAGTTTTTAAAGATCTCCAATGCATTCTTTGCATTCTTGACGTATTTTTGTGCAACCTTTTCAGTATATGTTTGACCGCCGTATTTTTTCATGATTGCGATCAATGTTTCGAAATCTTCCATGGAAAAGTCTTTATTTCTTATTATTTTTTCCATCTGGATTCGGTCTGTTGCATCCGCCGATTTGAGGGAATATATCACCGGAAGGGTCAGTTTCCCTTCTTTAAGATCTGCCCCCACCTTTTTCCCGAGTGCAGGGGTGTTTTGCGAATAATCGAGAAGATCATCGACCATCTGGAAAGCGATTCCGATGTTGAACCCATACCCGGCCAGAGCGTCCTCCTTTTCTTTGGACACCCCTGAAATGAGGGCACCGACACGACAGGTTCCCTGAAAAAGAACAGCGGTCTTGCGTTCTATGATTTCCATGTACTCGGTTTCAGTAAGATCGATGCATCCCTTCTTCATCAACTGATGAATTTCACCCTGGGACATATTTTCTGTAATTTCTGCAACGACCTTGATAACATCCGGCCGTTTTGTTTCAGCTGCAATGGAAAGTGATCGCGCCAGCAGAAAATCTCCAACCAAAACTGCAATGGCATTTCCCCATATTGAATGGGCGACGGGCTTACCCCTTCGCAATGTTGCTTCGTCCACAAGATCGTCATGCAAAAGCGTGGCGGCATGCAGATATTCAAAAATGGTCGAAAACGTCTTTTCATAATTTCCATCGTAACCGCAAAGTCTGGCAGACAGCACCATGAGCAACGGCCGCAGGCGCTTCCCGCCGCTGAAGAGTATGTGTCCGGCGATTTGGGATACCAGATCTAGATGCGGTTTTAAATTTTGTTCAAGGGCGACTTCAATTTCCAAAAGGTCATCTTTTACCAGACTTAGAATTCTATGCTTTATGTCATTCATACAACTATTCCTGCAAGATCATATTCAAAGGTGTCTTCAATCTTTACGCGGACAAACGAACCGATTGGCAATTGTTGGGAGAGAATTTGGGTCATGCCGTCGACCTCAGGTGCCTGAAAAAATGTGCGGCCTATGTAGCGGTTGTTTGCGTCTGTCCCTTCCACAAGAACATCGTAAACCTTGTGGAGGTGTTTGCGGTTATTTTTTGAAGATATTGCTTCCTGAGCGGACATGAGTCGGTTGTATCGGTCCATGGCCACGTTTTTCGGAATGTGATGGTGAAGTCTGTGGGACCAAAGATCTTCAGCGTCAGAATAGGTGAATACGCCAAGGTGGTCGAAGCAGATGTCCTGTGTAAATGTTAAAAGCTTTTTAAAATCCTCATCTGTTTCTCCGGGAAAACCGACGATGGTGGTTGTCCTCAACGCTGCGTCCGGAATAGATGCTCGAATGTTATCAAACAGTCGGCGAAGGTCGTCGGATGAATAATTGCGGCCCATTTTCTTTAAAACCCTGTTGCTTGCATGCTGAATCGGAATGTCGAAATAAGAACATATGTTAGGGTGTTCTGCAATCGTTCTGATAAAATTTTCATCAATACTTTCCGGATGTCCGTAAAGAATTCTGATCCATATCCCATCGGATAATTCTGATATTTCCCCGAGCAGCCGGCTCAGAGAAACCGGTGGTTGTAAATCCGAACCATAATGGGTTGTATCCTGGGCGACCAGAATGAGTTCTTTGACACTCGATGAGATCAAGGACCGAGCTTCAGCGACAATGTCTTCGGGAAAGCGGCTTCTCTGCTTGCCTCTGAGTTTTGGAAGAATACAATACGTACAGTGACGGTTGCACCCTTCCGCGATTTTAAGATACGCCATGTACGCGGAACTCCGAATTCTTAAAGATTCCTGATGGTGGAAGGTAATAGAATTCGGGTCCGGCAAACAGCAACCATCAGCATCCAGGGATCCGTTGGCTGCTTTTTCAATTTTATCAAAGGCACCGGTTCCCAAAAACACATCGACTTCCGGCAGGGATTCGACGATTTCCTCTCTAAACCGTTCGGGGAGGCATCCGGCAACGATAAGTCGATGGCAGACTCCGGCCTGTTTATATCTGGCCAGTTCAAGGATGGTGTCAATGGATTCGTTTACAGCGGATTCAATAAAACTACAAGTATTTACGACGATTATATCGGCCTTTTCCGGATGCGGGGTGTGGGCCCATCCCGCTTTGATGAGCCGGCCCATCATTATCTCGCTGTCAACAAGATTTTTTGCACAGCCCAAACTTACCAGGTGTAGTTTCATTATCGACCTTAAACGTCCCTTAAAACCGAACAAAAAACCAAAAGGCTCCCGGATTTTTCGGCAGCCTTCATGGGGAAAGAGAATAAAAAGGTAAGCATCTGATCTTTTTTTGTGTGCTTATATTTTGTTTTCAGCCTTTAAGTTTCCTGATTTCTTCGGTGACCAACGGTACGATTTCAAAGAGATCCCCTTCAATGCCGTAATCCGCCTTGGCGAATATGGGTGCTTCCGGATCTTTGTTTATGGCGACGACCACCTTGGATGAAGACATCCCGGCAAAGTGCTGAATGGCTCCGGATATTCCGCAGGCGATATAGAGATTCGGAGAAACCACCTTTCCGGTCTGGCCCACCTGGTCTGATGAAGGCCGCCAGCCTTCATCGACAGCAGATCGTGACGCGCCCACAGCGCCGTCGAGCAGTTCGGCCAGCGTTTCTATGACGGTAAAATCAGGGCCTCCCATTCCCCTTCCGCCGGACACAACCGTGTCAGCCTCGGTAATTTCTTTTTTATGGGTATCGAGTCGTTTGTTGATAAACTGCAGCGCGGTGGTCCCCGTGTCCACATCAAAATTTTCTTGGGCTCCAGCGCCGTCAGCGTTGATAATGTCCAGAGCATTGGGTCGAATCGCCAGGATCTTCGGTGTTCCGTTCAGCTCGACATCCGCCAGAATTTTTCCGCCGTACATGTAACGGGTTGCGATAAGGCTGTTATCCTCAAAACGGATTGCCACACAATCCATGGCAAGGGGTGCATTCAGGCGTGCGCTCAGGCGTGCCGAGATGTCCTTACCCTGGGTTGATGCACCCAGGATGATGACATCCGGCGTTTCTTTTTGGATAACATCATATATCACGTTGGTGAAAGCATCTGTCAAAAATTCATAAAGCGCCGGGCTGTCTGCTGAGACAATTCTGTCCGGTCCGTATGGTTTCAGTTCCTTGGACATATTTTCAACGTCAGTGCCCAAAACCAGGGCTGTGAGTTCGGAACCCAGATGGTCGGCGATACGCCGCCCTTCACTCAATGCCTCGTAAGTCACTTTTCGAAAAACACCCTCTACCTGCTCCGCTATTGCCAACACACCTTTTGACATATTTATCTCCTTAACTACAGGACTTTTGCCTCTTCGTGTAAAATCCTGACAAGTTCCGCCGCTTTTGCCTGAGCAGAATCGCCCTGGATCATAATGCCGCCTTTCCGGTCAGGGGGAGTTTCCATTGAAACGATCTTTGTCAGGGTTTCGCCCATATGTTCAGAATCCAGCCCCAGGTCTGCAACGTTTTTGATATCGATCGGTTTCTTTTTTGCTTTCATGATTCCCGGAAGAGAAGCATACCGTGGCTCGTTCAACCCCCGCTGGGTTGTAATTAGGACAGGCAATTGCGTTTCTATGATTGCGGTTCCTCCGTCAATGGTTCTGTGGCATCTGATCTTGGTGTCCGTGATTTCTTCTTTAATAACCATGGAAATATGGGGAATATCTAAAAACTCGGCTGTCGCCGGACCCACTTGATAATTGTCGTCATCAACCGCCCGCTGTCCGGCGATAATCAGGTCAAACGGCGCTTCTTTTAACACTGCTGCAAGCATCCGGGCTGTTTTTAAACCGTCATAGCCTGCTGAAGCCGGATCGTTGATCAATATCCCCTTGTCAGCCCCCATTGCCAGGGCGGTTCTTATGGCCTCGGCTGTTTTTTCCGACCCGACTGAGATAATCGTTACCGAACCTCCATGAGCTTCTTTAATCCGCAGTGCTTCTTCAACCGCGAATTCATCATAGGGATTAATGACCCACTTGATGCCGTCGGTCTTTACGGATACCCCGTCTTCGGCAATTCCGATGAGCGATTCTGTGGCAGGAACCTGTTTTAACAATACTGCAATTTCCACTCTTTTCCCCTTCCTTTCACGACCTGTATTCACGTCAATTTTTCAACCTAAGTTGAGCGTTTTTTTGGGAAGAGATGTGCTGAGATCTTGATGCAGCAAGGTTTGCGAAAACCATAGGCATACCCATGGATATGTCGAGGATTTTTGCGAATCCTTGATGCGCAAGAGATCGGCACAGATCGAGCTAAAAATCGCTTAATTTAGGTTAAATATATTTTTTGACGGGCTCAGGCAGTATAAAGTCAATAAAAAGCACTGTAACTTACTAAAAAAAAAGAAATACACCTTTTTAAGTAAAAAAAAGTACCGTACTCGTCTTTTTATGTCAATAAAATTGTACCTAAACCGAGCGTTTCAAATAATGAAATGAATTTAAAATTTTAATTCGCTAATTCCCTGTCTTGCTAACGTGAGATTCATTACTCTTTCAGGCTGCGACGAAAATGGCCTTGTAAAAAAGACCAATATTTTTACCCAGTGAAAATTTTTTTATTTCACCGGGGCCAGTATGCCATTGTTCCATCATTCCAATTGTGAGCGGAGGGAACTAACTTGATCAAAAATGGTGACACGGCCGATGGGTTTATAAAACTGGGTTCCGTTTGCTCAATGTCGAATAATGAATGAATGCCTCAGTAAGTTGCATAAAAATTGGCGGTTGACTTCAGGGAAATGTTATGTTCCATTGTTCAAAGGTCTTTAGGGTTGCCGAATAATTTTTTCATCCACCCGGTATTTTAAAGGCGTGATGGTTGGCCACGTCCTCTTGTTTCAATGCTCTTCCTGGAATAAACAATTTTTTTATCAGCGTGTCACGTTTCTGTTTTTTTTAAACTTAAAGTCCACACGATAGAAAACCCATGGATATCAAAAAGATCGGTACTTATTTGATTGAAAAACAAATTTGCAGCAAAAAGATGATTGACGCTGCACTTGAGCGCCAGCTTTCACTTGAACGGAAAGGGGCCTATAAACCCGTCGGCCAAATTCTTGTCGAAAACGGCGACCTGGACATGGAGACCCTTAACCTGATTCTGAGAGAACAAGGGGAGGACACGCTCCACTCCGTTGAGCTTTTTAAATCCCTGCCGTCGAAACTCCTTAAAAAAATAGCAGGAATGGCCGAATTCAGGGCTTTCCCCAAAGGCGAGGTCATCATACATGAAGGAGATCAGGGAGATTCTTTTTATCATGTGGTCTCAGGGTCGGCACGTGTTTTTCAAATCTCGGAAGACGGAATCGACGTCACATTGAATACGCTTGAGCCGGGCGAAAGTTTTGGTGAGATGGCGCTGCTGACCGGTGAACCGCGCTCTGCCTCGGTGGATACCCGGGAGACGAGCTGTTTTTTGGTGATTTCGAAACAGGCTTTTGAAGGTGTAGTCGCCGAAAGTCCGGAATTTTCTCTGGCCCTTTCAAAGATCCTGTCTAGCCGGCTGTCCAAAGGATCTTTTAACATCGTGAGGGCAACCGCCAATGAGAAAGCATACCAAAGATTTGTCTCGGAACAGCGCTTTGTTCCGGCAGTACACCTGGTGGGAAGAAGCAAATCGATCCATCAACTCCGTTCCAGAATCGAGACGGCAGCCCAAAATGATAAACCGGTCCTGATTTCAGGTGAAGTTGGAACAGAAAAGAGCGATGTCGGAAGTATGCTTCACGGGCTCAGCAATCGGAGAGACGGTCCTTTTTTGAACGTCGATATAAAGGCCGTCAACATGGGCCGGGTCGCTGAACGGACTAAAGAGCGAGATCCGATTCGTCTTGAACTTGCTCAAAACAGCACCCTCTTCGGGCATGCAAAAGGCGCGTTGTCCTTTGCACAGAACAGTCGTTTGGGGTTGATTCAAGTGGGAGACGGGGGGACCGTGGTTATAGAAAATATCGAACAATTGGCCGAGAACGTTCAAAGCAAATTGGTCGATTTTCTTGTGCATGGATGTTTTCAGCCCATGGGAAGCTCGACGCCATTGCATACCTCCGTCCGTGTTGTGGCAACAGCTTCGGTTGACCTTGGTCGACGGGTTCAAGACGGCAAATTCAATGCTCAGTTGTTTGATCTTTTGGGAGGCACCCAAGCATTGGAGGTTCCCCCGCTAAGAAAACGGAAAAAAGATCTCCGCCAGCTGGTCGATCATATGTTGGAATATTACAGTGAACAGGCCGGGAAATCGGTAGGTGGCATAGAGGATGATGTCTACAAGAGCATTATGGCCTATGACTGGCCGGGGAATACCGATGAACTAAGGATCGTAATTCGGCGTGCCGTCAATCTGGCTCAAGACAACCGTCTCTCCCCGGAAGATATTCTCATCGGAACGTCTCCTCTGGTCACCGGCAAACTAAGCTTCAATGTTCTAAAGTTGGACCGGGTACAACAATTTTTCCAGAGCAGTTCCTTTCCGGGTTTGGCCCAGCTGACTGCGGCATTCTTTTTTACGGCGATTCTATTTTTTGGGTTTTTCGGAACCCAGGCCCCCGAATCGAATTTATCACTGGTGTTAACTTGGGGACTTTGGGAGCCGTTTGTAATTTTGAGTTGTATTCCGGCTGCCAAAATATGGTGTGCTGTTTGTCCGGTCGGCGCTTCGAGTTCTCTTATCAGCCGTAAATATGGTCTTGGCCGAAAAGTCCCATCTTTTATCCGCACTTACGGTGTCTATTTAAGCGCCATCGGTTTGGGACTCATTTTTTTGTTTGAGGTCGGTTTTAAAATGCCGTTTTCTCCACTGGCCACGGCTTTTTTGATTCTGTCGATTATCTTGCCGGCAGTGGTCTTGGCGCTGGTCTATCGGCGCCGGGTCTGGTGTCGCTTTCTCTGTCCTTTGGGCAAGTTGGTCGGTTTTTTGTCCAGCTGCTCTATACTGGAATTGCGTGCAAACCAGAACATCTGTAACAGCGATTGCATCGATCACGCCTGTTACGCAGGGCATGGACCCAACGAAGGCTGTCCGGTTTTCGAAGCGCCGTTTTCCATTAATACCAACCAGAATTGCATCCTCTGCGGCAACTGCATCAAAAACTGTCCCAACCATTCGCCGGTTCTCAACCTGAGGGCGCCCGGTCATGAGCTTTGGTCTTTTCGAAAGCCGGACCAGACCGTCGCGCTGTTTGGGCCGCTTATTATCGGAACCCAGCTCTTTCGAGGTCTTGAAAATACCGGTTACTTCCATCCATATGCCGCTTCAATCGGTCAATGGTGGATTTTATCTCTGGTATTGATGGCGGTAACCACCATCTTTGCTTTTCTTTTTGTTCAAAATGGAGGCAGGGTTGTTTTTAGGTCGGCGGGGTCTGCTTCACGAGAAAAATCGAGCCTGATGGCGCATGCCCTTGTGCCCCTGGCGGTCGCTTTTGAAGTGGGTTTTCATTTTGAGCGAATAATGAGCTGGGGCGGGCAGCTGCTTCCTGTGTTGGGGCGACAGCTTGGTTTTTCTTGGGATTTTCTCGGACTGAGCATGCGTCCGGGGATGGTCAAGGCATATCAGATCTTTTTTGTTCTGGTTGGGCTCATCGCTGCCCAAGCTGTTCTGCTGAGGCTGCTGCGCGCCTTTCATGATGTTTCCTTAAAGCGCCTTTCTTTGAGAGAGAACTGGCCCCTACTCACACTGGCAGTGGTTTATATCTGGCTTTTTTGGGCGGGATAAGCTTTGAGCTTCAACGGATAACCCTTTAAGATCTGAAGGGCGACAGGGCACAAAATAGAGGAACATGATCAGGGAGTGCGCTTCCCCGCTTCACTCCGGTGTCTACGTGTCTGGTTATTTCAATGACTTAGCAGCGGGGGCATTCCTGCCCCCTCCGCGTTCTCCCGCAAAAAGCATGCGGGAGCCGCGGTCTCCCCCACAGCTAAGTCATTGAAATAACGAAGCCACTCCGCCAATATCGTTACTCGGGGAAGCGCACTCCCTGATCATGATCAAAGCGAGGGAGTGTTCAATGAAACATGCCATTTTTTCCGTTGTCATCATTTTTTCCGGCGCACTATATGCCTGTAGTAACCTACAGGAGGGTAAAGAACTCTTTGAGTCCAAGTGTGCTCAGTGCCATAAACTTGAACAGTCTTTAAAAGAGACCAAGAATCTGGCGGAATGGACAAAGATCACCCAGCGGATGGCGGGGTACTCCGACGGCGGCATCACGGGCAAAGAGGCAGAAAAAATCGCTGAATACCTGGCAAAAAAATAGTTCAGTTTGAGGCCGTCATATAGGTTTTGAAGCCTTTGGAGTAATAGTCGATAAGTTTGCCGTCATGGGTTCGGACAACAATCAAGCATTCAGTGTGGTCCAGACTGTTGACCCGTTCAAGGCCTTTTTTATGGCCCAAAACCATGATCGCAGTTGCAAGTCCGTCGGCAAATGTACAGGTATCCGCCACAATGGAAACACTGACAACGCCGTTGCGGACCGGATATCCGTTTCTCGGATCGAGTATATGAGAAAAACGTTGCCCGCCCGCTTCGAAATAATTCCTGTAATCACCGCTGGTTGCAAAGCCTTTGTCATGGAGGTTCACAACTTTATAGACTTGATCAAACGGCGAACCGGTCTGGGGTGTGTTGATGCCGATTCTCCACGGTTGGCCGTCTTTTCGAAAACCTGCAGCAAACACTTCGCCGCCGATCTCCACCAGAAAATTCTTTATGCCAATGGTTCTGATGAGTGCCGCCACTTGATCGACGCCGTAACCCTTTGCAATGGACGCAAGATCCAGCGATAGGGACGCCTTTTTTTTGATCAGACAGTGATTGGATAAAATCTCGATATTGTTGAAGCCGATATCCGGTAAAAACGCCGCTATTTCTGATTGTGCGGGAATTCTCTTTTTATTTTCAGAATTGCCGAATCCCCAGAGGTTTTCCAGCGGCTTGACCGTGCCGTCCCAGGCGCCGCCGGTCAGTTCATATACGGTTTTGGCAACGGTCATGACATTGAAAAAATCATCTGAGATCTTGAAGTCTTCCCCATCCTTTTGATATGCGTTGAACCGGCTGATTTCACTGTCTTTTATAAAAGTAGACATGCTTTTGTTGATTTCTCCAAGGCGTTGGTCGATCTGACCTTTCAGGTCTTTGGTGCTGGAAAAGGTTCCGGTCACAACGGTGATGTGGTAGGTGGTACCCATGGTTTTTCCAGAAAAGGAGACTTCTTTTTGAAAACTGCACCCCGCCAACAATAGAAAAAAGATTAAGAGAGGTGCTTGAAGGTATTTTGACGTTGAATCAAAAATAGATAGATTGTTTTCCATAATATTGTTTCGTGCTTTCAGTGTTTCGTGTTTTCGGGATCACCAACAATTTTTTTCTTAATTTTCAAGTCGGGCGAGTAACATTTTTCCTTAAAAGTGTCTATTCTCAATACGAATGTAGAATAAAGTTTCCGATTCAGAAATGAGTAATTTTTGTTCTGATCAAGGCCGCCCAGTTAAATATGCTTCGCATTTCACGGGGCAGGCACAAGGGTTTGCGGCGAGGCGTACGTCTGTACGTCGCAGCCGGAAACCCGCGGAGAACGCCGATCAGGACAAAAAGGGCCATTTCCGGATCGAAAACTAACAGATTCTCGGAAGCTGATCCCCTGTCAGCATGTCGACGATTCTAATCCCTCCGATTCGGGTTCTCATCATCACTCGGCCGGGATGATCGGAAATCACTTCTCCAATCATGCAGGCATCTTTGCCGAATTCATCTTCTTTAATCGCCGCCAGGACTTTTTCGGCATGCCGGGGATCGACAAACGCAATCAGTTTGCCTTCATTGGCAATGTAAATCGGATCAAATCCCAGGAGTTCACATATTCCTGCAACCGCATCTTTCAGCGGAATCTTTTCTTCATAGATCTTGATCCCGACTCCGGATTTCCCGGCGATTTCATTGAGTGCCGTACCGACACCACCGCGGGTCGGGTCCCGTAAAACATGGATATCCTGAAATACGGATAGCATTCCGGCGACCATATGATTTAATGGGGCGGTATCGCTTTTAACCGGTGCATCAAATGTCATGCCTTCCCGCTGGGTCAAAACCGCAACGCCGTGATCACCTATGGTGCCGCTGAGGATAATTTTATCTCCGGGCCGGGCGTTACGGCTGGAAATATCCACACCATGGGGTATCTTTCCAATACCTGAAGTATTCACAAAAATCTTATCCAACGCACCTTTGGGGACGACCTTGGTGTCTCCGGTGACCACTTTTACGCCGGATTTTTCAGCGGCTTTGTTCATATCATAAAGGATCTTTTCCAAGTCTTCCCTGGAAAAGCCCTCTTCGATGATCAAACCAACGCTAAGATAAAGCGGTACGGCGCCGCACATGGCCAGATCGTTGACGGTTCCGTTGACGGCAAGAACCCCGATACTTCCGCCGGGGAAAAAGATAGGATCCACCACAAAAGTGTCGGTGGAAAAAGCCAGTCGCTGACCATCGATATCAAAGACAGCGCCGTCATGAAGCGAGGAGAGAATGGCGTTGTCAAATATGGGAAGCACAAGATCCGTAATCAAACGGTGCGACAGTTTTCCGCCGCTGCCGTGATCCAGTAAAATCGTATCTGTTTTCATTACTATACCTTATTCACACTCTTTGTAACTTTTCAATAACCTCGGGTAAAAGGAGAGTAATATGATCCCCTTCCTTTTCCATGGAGAACAAGTTTTTCTGTTCGAACAAGGTGCTGAAGGTGCTTTTTTACCGTGTTGCGGTTGATTTGAAGCACGTTTGTGACAAAGGATACGGTTACCCGCCCGTGTTCTTTGGCAAGATTTAAAATTCGTATCGACACATCAGGCAGTGCATGGGCGATTTTTTCCCGCTCGATCTTTTTAAGTAAATGGTCTTTTTGATTTTTAAGCATTTCCAGAAAGAACGCTGTCCAAATCTCGGGCGACATTTCCCCGGATCCCAATTCCTTTTGCGCCATTCTCAACGTTAAATAATATTTGTCTTTGTTCGCTTCAACAATACTTTCATGAGAACTGTATTGCACATAGGTATAACCGCTGCGAAGCAATAAAAGGTTGGTCAACACTCGGGAAAGGCGACCATTGCCGTCCTGAAACGGATGGATCGCAAGAAATCGGACAATAAAATCAGCAACGGTTATCAAGGGATGTGTATCAACGTCTTTCAAGTTCTTCTGGGTGGCCGACACCAAGGCGTTCATCATTTGAGGCGTCTCAAAGGGAGATGCGGTATCAAAAAGAATTCCAATTTCACGGCCGTCAGCATCAAAAGCAGCCACATGATTCGGATGTTTCTTGTATTCCCCCAGGTGCCAGCTATCCTTTTCTGAAAACTTGAGCAAAACTTTATGGAGATACTTTATATTGTTTTCGGTTAAATCGATTTCATCATAAGATTCCTGTACGAGCAGTAACGCTTCGGCGTATCCGGCAACCTCTTGTTCATCACGGCTTCTAAAAGAACGCGCACTGATTCCTTTTATAATTGCCGAGACTTCCGAATCGGTGAGCCTGGCACCTTCAATTCGGGTTGAGGAGCCAATGGATTCAATGGTTGCAAGGATTCGAAGGTTTGAAAGGAAGTCGACGGAAAGCGTTGCCATGCCCTTCCAGTAATCCCTTAAATTCATCGATTTCGGCAATAAGCCTTACAATGCGTGGTGTCATGCGCCTTTCTTCGATAGCGGAAGTTTCACGAAACATACAATTTTATATCCATTTATACCCAAAAAAGTGCGATGTCAAGCGAAATGGATATAATTGGATAAATAAACGGATAAAATCTTGACTGTCCCTAAGATAGTTTCTCGGATATCGTGCAATAATGCGCAATATATTCTCTGCACTGTTTGTGCGTTATTGCGCAATGTCTAATGTTGGGGACAAAACAAAATAATTTTGAAATTATGCTGGCGCTTGAAAGTGTTGCATATTTTTTAATCTATCACAACCCTATTGCCGCCCATGAGGTCGGCATGTGTCGGATGGCAGGTGAAAATAATTAATTGTTTTATCTTTGAATATTCTTTAAGAAGGCTGGCGGCATTTGATTGGCGCCTGGGATCCATGTCGACAAAGGGATCATCCATAACGAGAAAGGCTTCTTGTTCTTTCAGAAAATAATTTGCCATGGATAACCGCAGGGCCAAGCCAAGAACATCCAGGGTGCCTGTTGAGAGCAGATCTGTTTCGATTAAGTTTCCGTCACTTCGTACGAATCCGGTTGGAAGGCTTTCATCAATCTTTATTTCCTCGTATCGATTATCCGTCATACCGGCAATGAAGCTTTCGATATCGCTTTTTAAACCGAGAAATGCCTGTTGGTCCAAATGTCCGCTGAGTTCATCGGCAACTTCCCTGACCCGCAGAATCGCCTTGCCTTTCCGTAACACAATATCAAATTCTTCATTCAATTCATCGAGTTGTTTTTGGAGTTCTTCCGAGGACTGATCCGGCGGGTGTATTCCGGCACGCTCGATTTCGAGTTTCTTCAAATCTTCGTTTAACCGGGTTAATTCTTCTTGTTTCTGTTTGTACTCTTCAATAAATGCCTCAACATTTTCGACCCCATCGGGCATCGGTGAAAGTGCATTTAACCTTTTGTTTAAATCTTTTTCTTTCTGAATGGAATCGGTCATCGTAATTAAAAGTGAATCCGGATCTTTGTATTTCTTTTGATACTCATCCAATACTTTATGCTGTTGGGTTAGATCGGTGTTCATTTTTTCTAATTGATTTTGTGCAGTTACGAGTTTCCCAACCACATCCGCTAACGGCTCGACACCCGGTAATTCAGCAACATCCTTTATGGATGACTCAAGTTCTTCAAAGTTTGTATCGCCCAGGTCGGTTTCGAGATTGTCTTGGGCTGTTTTCAGCGTCCGGCGGCATGTTTCATATGCGCGGTGTATTTTTTTTGCTTCCTCTAAAGAACCGACATTGTGTTTTTTAAAAAGTTTATCGAGGGCTTTGTCTGCGGCTTCTATCTTTTGAACGAGATCGGCAAAGTCACCTTCACCCGTGGTGACTTCCATGCCCCAGTCCGGATGGTCTATTCTTAATCTGCCGCCCGCTTCAAACGATTGTGACTCGCCCGGCTTCAAACTCTCTTTCCTTGGCTCTTCCAAATCTTTTGTGACCGATACAATGACAGACTTTTTGGCTTCAAAGTTTACGGACAGCTTGCCGGCTTCCAATTCCGTTTTTAGCAGGCTCAATTGTTTGAAGGCGCCGTCAATTGCGTTTAAATCCTCTTCGGTGAGTACCTGTGCGGATTTCAGGTTTTTCTCGGCGTCGTCCACATGTTTCTTTCTGGATGAAACGGCTTTATACTTTTCCACGTTTTTACGGTTTTTTTCAGCCTGTTCAGCCTGGATCTTTTTTTGCTTTAGTTCCTCGACTTCCTTTTCAAGCTCCGGCAGTTTGCTCTTAAGATCCTGAAGAGTGTTTTCTCGAACCGGCCAGTCCTTATTTATTTTCTTATATTCTTCAAGATCCTTACTCACATTTTCTATCTGAGCCAGAAGGACTTTGCGTTCTTGCGCATCGGCGGCGGCCTTCTTGTTAGTTGCAACGTATCGCTCTATTTCATCTCTCTCTTTTTTTGTCTCGGCGATGTTCTGATTTGCCCGGTCAATGGCTTCTTCTACCTGGCAAGCCTTCTCGAAGACGACCCGAACCGACTCTTTATCATAATAGGCCTGTAGAATTTTGCCCACCTGTTTCTTCCAGGGCTTTTCAATACCTTTACCGCTTTGAGGGTAATTTCTTACCGGGTCCCAGCGACTGAAATAGTCATTAAACTGCGTTTCGAGCTGATCTCTAAATTTTTCGATTGAAACGCCGTCTGTTTCAAGGACCGCAGTCTTCAAAATATCGCCAAGGCTTTTTACGGTTTCCGAATGTTCATTTTTCAGTGCTTCCAAAGTGCCGGCCAAACCGGTTTGTTTGGTCATCAAAACCGCCCGATAGGTACCTTCGGATGCACTCAGACACGCCCCCAAATATTCGGCTATTGTCGATTCATCTGATATGATGTTGCCATTCGGCAATTTCAGTTCGGCTTCAGCCGATGGACCCCATTTTCGTTTGAGAGTGTGGTCGGTGTTTTTGTGCTTAAAATGTAACTCCACGGCAATGGTGTCGCCGCCGCCAACGGGCAAAAATCTGTTCATGAGTTTTTTGAAGCGACCGGGAGTCAATTTTGCTTCGGTAAATATCACATGGTAAAGCGCATGGAACACCGTCGATTTTCCCGTCTCATTGGCACCGAGGATGACATTCAAGCCGTCGGTAAGGTTTAGATCGAGACGGGGTATGCCGGCAAAAGGGGAGAGGGTTATTCGGGAGATGATCATTTCCTGACCTCATTTATCAAATCATAAGCTTCCTGAAGGGCTTCAAAATCTCCTTCTTTTTTCGAAAGGGCCATCAAAAGCGTGTGTGGAAATGAATCCTTTAAGAACATCTTGTTTATATCCGCCGGTGTTATTTCCCGGGTAATCAGACTGTCATCCCAGTGTAAAAAAAACACTTGCTTCTCGATCACTTCTCTTGCCGTTGCCAGTGAGTTATAGGCTTCTTCGGGCAGTCTCCCTTTAATTTTCAGCCTCAGCAAGGTCTTTTTGAATTCAGAGCTGCCATAGCGAGTTTTCAGGGCTTCAATATCATCAATTGTACGAACTTCGATTTGATCTTGGAGAAAGCGGAAGGTTCCTGTAGATATGGATCTGGCAGCTATGTTTTTGTCCGCATCGAGTTCAATGATCCAGGCTTTGCCTTCGTGACTGCAGCCAAATCCATCCGGCTCGGACGTACCGGCATAGAATATATTATCCATTGCCCCCGGAGTGACCGGATACTGCATGTGGGTATGGCCCAAAAACCATAAATCCAATCCGTAGCCGACCAGATCATCAACCGTCATGGGATAATATGTTTTATCAAAATCCGGCGAAAAACCTTCCAGGCTGCCGTGCGCAATTCCGATATGATGTTTCACACAATCATCTTTTTCCACGTCACTGATCCATCCGATGGCGTTTTCCGAAGAATGCTTGGCATGGCACGGCCCTGGATAAAGATTTATATCTAGGTTATAAGACGCTAAGCTAAAAACCCTCTCTTCCCGAATCACAAGAACATGATCTCCACTGTGATCATCAAAATAAGTCCACAAATTGGTCTTGTCCGGTTCAATATAATCGTGGTTTCCAGGAAGTACGGTTACCAGTTGACCTTGAAATTCAACCAGCGTTTGGGCGGCTCTGGCGATATCTCCTTTAGCGACCGAAATTCTGTCAAAAAGGTCCCCGGCCACAATGAAAATATCGCATTTTTCGGAATTCGCCTTTTCGACGAGGCTTTCAAGGGTTTTAAAACGAGCTTCGACAAGAGATTCCCGAATATTATCCGGATAATTTGCGAACTTCATGCCAATATGAAGGTCCGAGGTACAAAAAATTTTGAGAGACATTGACTGCGCCCCTTGATTATTTTGCGAAGTGTTAAAAATCTATAGCACTTTATTCTTTATTCATTCACATGGCGAAAATAAGTATAGAAATCCGATGCTGTTAATCGAAGCTTTTTATTGCCGCTTTTTCGCATTGTCTCGAATATTCGATCGCTCATTATCGTTATTGTCTGCAATTTCGACATATAAAGGATATTGTGTCGAAATATTTGATGTATATCGATATATGAATACTCATGTGTCGATGACATCGACATGTTAATTAGTGTCCATCCACAATTGTTAAATGGGCACATTACGTTTCCAATTCATAAATGAGCAATTTTTGTTCGGATCAAGGCCGCACAAGGGTTTTCGGTGAGGCATACTCCCTGTATGCCGCAGCCGGAAACTCACGGAGAACGCAGATCCGGGCAAAAAGTGCCATTTATGGATGGAAACTAATTAATCTTGGGTAAACCCCCGGCTTTGCCGGGGAGACTCCCAGAGTTTGACATTTACGGGAATATACGAAAGCCTCACAAACAAGTGAACCGCTCAAAGTTTACAAGTAAGGAGGCTTTCGATGAATGATTTTCGTAGTTTAAGTCATACCACATGGGATTGCAAGTATCATCTGATCTGGATTCCGAAATACCGTAAAAAAGTATTATTCGGAAGTCTAAGAAAATATCTTGGGGACGTTTTCCGAGAACTGGCGCTACAAAAGGAGTCCAAAGTTTTAGAAGGCCACTTCATGGGAGATCACGTGCATATGTTGGTCTCAATATGTTACAAAAAGATGATTTAGGGATGATAAAAAGGTGAGGCGCTTGTTATGTGTTTTTGGCTCCGATTCTGTGGATAGCAGACTGTAAGGGCCTAAAGAAAGGGCGGCGTTTCAGATTGTATAGAAACGCCGCGCTCATATGTTGCGAATAGCTTCCGTGAGCGTTCAAAACGTCCGTAAAAGCCATAGAAGACGTTTACCCTATCGTTGCATAAAAAAGATGGCAAAAGGATTGAAAAGCTTTTGCAGCGATAGGGTTCATGCTACGATCAGACAAGGTCGAAGCGGTCAAGGTTCATTACCTTGTTCCACACCGCGACAAAGTCGTTTAGGAACTTCTCCTTGGAGTCTTCACATCCGTAAACTTCCGCCAAGGCCCGGAGTTGGGAGTTCGAACCGAAAATGAGGTCGACACGGGTGCCGGTCCACTTGAGTTCGCCAGTTGCGCGATCACGACCCTCGAACACGTCTTCGTCTTTTGAGGTTGCCTTCCACGTCGTGCTCATGTCGAGCAGATTCACGAAGAAGTCATTGGTGAGCGTCTCTGGCCGCTTGGTGAAGACGCCGTGCTTGGACTGTCCGAAGTTGGCATTCAAGACGCGCATGCCGCCAACGAGAACCGTCATCTCAGGAGCGGTCAGTGTCAACAATTGCGCCCGATCAACCAGCAGTTCCTCTGCCGATACGGCGTATTTGGTTTTGAGATAGTTGCGGAACCCGTCTGCAGCCGGTTCGAGTACGGCGAATGACACCTCGTCGGTTTGCTCCTGCGACGCATCCGTGCGTCCCGGCGTGAAGGGAACGGTCACATCGTGACCGGCATTCTTCGCAGCTTGCTCGACACCTGCGCATCCACCCAGAACAATCAAGTCGGCGAACGAAACCATCTTTCCGCCTGACTGCGCGCCGTTGAACTCCTTTTGGATTCTTTCAAGGGTCTGCAGCACAGTCTTCAGTTGGGACGGCTGATTGACTTCCCAATCCTTCTGCGGCGCAAGACGGATGCGCGCGCCGTTCGCACCGCCGCGCTTGTCGGAGCCACGGAACGTAGACGCCGACGTCCAGGCGGTCGAGACCAGTTCCGGGATCGACAGGCCCGAGGCAAGGATCTTGCCCT
>CAWBNO010000034.1:0-264241 GCA_963790095.1 uncultured delta proteobacterium
TTATACCGGACAAGAATATCGCGCCAGGCCAGGAAGTAGAACAGTTCCCGATAATTCCACAGGTCTTTCCAGTATAGACGCTCTGTGCGGCCTGCCTCAATTATAAGTTCTCTGCTTGGCATTTACCCAGCTCTGCTCTGTTAGTTACATCATGTGAAATAATATAACCTTCTGGAAAATAACAACATATTAGACGATTAAGGCTTAAATCTTTGGATAAAACATTAAATCGGTTTATTTTTTCTCCGCTTCCCAAATTAATATGTTGGGACACGCTTTTAACTTGGGCTCGAATTCTTTGTACTCATCCCGGCTCATTACCAGGGAGCGAATTTTGCGTTTGATATATCGTTCAGTTTTTCTGCTCAAATCGTTGAGATGATATTGGTCAATATCACCCACCAGCAAAAGATCTATAATGCCGGTGTCTTTACCTTCTGCATAGTCGTCGAGCAAGTAGGCGCGCTCAAGATCGCCGAGTCGCGTGACGATGCCGTCAATCACCTGATCGATGCCCATAACTTTGCTGACCATGGATTTGAGTTCCGGAAACAGTGGATGTTTCTCATTGGCCTTGTAAAAGACCTGACGACCGCTTTTATGGGATGCAAGGAGTTTGATTTTGGTGAGCTGGTTGAGTTCTTCCCGGACCGAATTCGTTGATACATTAAATTCTTTGGCCAATTCCCTCAGGTATGAGCGGGTGTCTGGATTAAAGAAAAAACGGATCAGCAGCTTGATACGGGTTTTTGACGAAATGAGTCCTGTGAATAAATTGTCCAAAACGGTTCCTTTATGAGTAGTTTTACTACTCATAACATATTCACAATTTTTGTCAATTATTTTTTATTAAAAGTTTAATTGTCATTGAATATTGATTTATGGTAACATTTTAGCCACTAAGTCACTAAGGCACAAAGAAGGAGTACAAGTTAGTTCGCTTCGCTCACAATTGGAACAATGGAATGATGGAGTAATGGAAAAATGGGTTTGATGGTATAAACAGATTGCCATTAATAAACCTGTATTTTCAGAAGTTGTAGAATTTCCGAGACGTCTTTAATAATCTTAGGGTCTTCGTGTCTTTGAGGCTGTACTAATACGATTTTTGTTATTTAAGCATTAATATTTTGGGAGGAATAACGATACATAACATGGAAAAAATTACACCTGAAACTCACGACAAGTACATAAAAGGCCTGATGGACATCAGCCGGGCCATTACATCGGATCTTTATCTGGAAGATATTCTCAAACTGATTGTGATGGTCACGGCCAAAGTTACCGGTGTTGAAATCTGTTCCTTGTGGCTCATTGACGAGAGCACGACACCCAAAAAGATCCGGCTCAAAGCCACCCAAGCCATTGATCCCGATTATGTGAAAGACCGATCATTAAATATGGATGAAGGGGTGGTGGGCTTTGTGGCCACGCATAAATATCCGCTGATTATCAAAGATGTTTTGAAAGAACCCCGGTTCAAAGAAAAAGAGATGGCCAAAAATCTGGGGCTGATATCCATGCTAGGCGTCCCGCTTCAGGTACAGGATGAAAAAGTGATCGGCGTCCTCAACTGCTTTACCGCCCAGCCGTATGACTTTTCCGAAACAGAGGTAAACCTCATAAAAACCGTCGCCAATCAAGCTGCGGCGGCCATCATTAATACGGAACTGATGGTAAAAACAAAGGTTATCCAGGAGGAGCTCGAGACCCGAAAACTTGTGGAACGGGCCAAAGAGGTTCTCATGCGCCGACGGAAGATGAACGGAAACGATGCATTTCGATGGATCCAAAAGCGGAGTATGGACTCGCGAAAGTCCATGCGCCTCGTGGCTGAAGCGGTTTTGCTATCTGAAGAATTCGAATAACCTAACTCGGACCAGCTGGAAGCAAACAGAATACTTTAATAATTTAGCTTGCTGTGCCATTTAATGAAGAGATAGATACTTGATGATCGATGCTGGATAAAACAAGGATAGCTTCACTTCTTAAAGGCCAGCATCCAGAAACCAGCATCAAGTATCTTTTCCATAGAGGTTCAACATGGCGTAATAAAAAAAATTGCACAAAAAGCACAGAATTTCCAACCAAGGAACTAAATGTCTTTCAATAGGCAATTTGCCGGAGATTTTTCAATTTCAGCGCTGAACGTCCACAGTACTTCCGACAATGACTGTAGTTCCGGGGTCTGCGCAACCGGGATGTTATCCACGCCTTTCTGCTCCAGAGCTTCAATGATCGATTTAATGGTAATGATATTTATGTCACGGGCCGGTTGATAGGCCAATTTTTCATTCCCTTTTATTTCAGCAATGGATAGAATTTCGCTATCGACGAGTTCATCGAGCACCTCCTGCACCAGACGAATCGGAATCTCCAGAGTTTGTGATAGGCTGGAAGCCGTTTGCGGCATTTTTCCTTTTGAGAAAGTGGAGATAACGCGATGGGCAATTTGAAGGGTTAACAATCTTTTAAATGCCGGGCTGATTTGACGACGATCCGGCTCAAATTCGTACGTATCCACATATTGATAAGCAAAAGAGATTTCTGCTCCAAAAAGAACAATCAGCCAGCTCAACTGTAGCCATATTAAAAATAACGGAAGTGCGGCGAAACTTCCGTATATCGCATTATACTTCGCCATTCCCACCTGAAAATAAATATAGGCCAACTGGGCAATCTGATAAATGGTTCCGGCTATAATGCCGGCCATAAATCCGGAGCTGAAATTAACCCTAGTATTGGGCATTAAAATATAGGTAAATATAAAAAGTATCCATACCAGACAATAGGGTATGAATTTCAGCATTACGAAGATGACCGGGCTAAACATTCCTATCAGCGCTACTTTTTCGGTGATTATTGTAATCTTGGCCGTTATAAATACTGTAGCACTGCTGGACATGATGACGAGTATGGGAGAGATCAGTATAATCGAAAGATAGTCGCTGAATTTTCTCCCGAAAGTGCGGGGTGTTTTTATCTCCCAGATATCATTCATCGAATTCTCGATATTGCTTAATAGTCTGATAACCGACCAAAAAAGGAATGCTATACCTATGCCGACAATTACGCCTTCTTTTGTATTTTCAAGAAGCGAGCGGGCAAAATCAAAAATGCGTATCAACACTTCTTCCTGTCCCGAGAATTTTTCCAATAGTTGTTTCTCAAGAAGTTTTTGAAATCCGAAACCTTTTGCGATCCCGAAGGCCATGGCCACCACAGGAACAATGGAGAGTATGGAATAAAAGGTCAGCGCCGATGCCCTTAACGGACATTGGTCTTGTCCAAATCCGCGGGTCGCCAAAAGAAGAATTCGAAGTTGTTTGATTAAAAAGTATTTCATGGGTGGAAAATCTTTTTTTCGAATTCTCCAAATATCGGTATTAATAAAGTTGATCGTTTTCGATTTTAAAGCAAGAATGTCCACCATTGATATTGTCCTCCGCAGTTCAAATGATCCCTATGGGAAAACACCTGTTTCCGGAAAAATTACAAAAGGGAAAAAGCGTGGCTCATGGGGAGCCCGGCTGCAATCATCTTATTGAAAACCGAAACCATATCATAGGGTATGAATTTCACTTGGATGGTGTCTTTCGAAGTGTCCCAAATGACATATTTGGCGTTATTGTTTCCGTCCCTCGGCTGGCCAACGCTCCCGATGTTGATGATGTATTGATTTTTTCTGTTAAGGTTGACGACGCTTTGGGTCAGCGATGAACGGGTAATTCCGGTACCGTTAAAGTCTATAATTTGAAGGAGGTGCGTATGCCCAATAAAACAAATTCTTTCTTTTAGTTGTTTAAAAGCATCTTGCATCTGGTCTTCTGAAACCTGAAAGAGATAGGTGGTCGCTGAATCGGGCGGGAAACCATGAACAAACCGGCAGTCGTGATGAATCAAGAATGGTTTTAGTTCTGAAATGAAATTGATTGTATTTCCAGAGAGTAGTTCAATGGTCCTAAGAAGCGACTTGCGGGCCAGAGGATTGAACCATTGGAGATAGTTTTGATCGGTTACGGCCAGTTCATGGTTGCCCATGACACATGGGATGTCAAGATCTTTGATCATCGTAACGACCGGGTCAGGATCAGGACCATAACCGATGGTGTCACCCAGGCAGATCACGCTGTCGACATTCGATCGGCCAATATCGAACAGAACCTGCTTGAGTGCTTCTAGGTTTGCATGAATATCAGATATAACCGCAACTCTCATGGGCTTACCACCATGCCGAAGAGCCGTAGGGCCTGAACGTCCGGTTTTAGATCAGGAAGCGGTTAAGTGACGCAAACACGACGGACCTCGGTGATATCGGTCAATCCTTGGAATGCCTTGGAAACACCGTCCTGAACCAGAGTGGTCATGCCGTCACTGGCTGCTTGAATAAGGAGTTCCTCGGGCGTCGCTTCTTTTTTTATCATTCTTTTAATGGTCTTTGTCCCTTCCATGAGTTCATGGATCCCGAGTCTTCCTTTATACCCGGTTCCGTAACACTCATCACATCCTGCGGCACGATAAAGGAGCGTCTCCGGGTTGAGTTCAAGTCCGGATGAAGCGAAATATTTTTCACCGTAAATCGATCTGATTTCATCAATTTCTTCTTGGGAAGGATGGTACTCGACTCGGCATTCTTTGCATAACACTCGGGCAAGCCTTTGGGCCAGAACAGCCTGAAAGGCATCCGCAAAATTAAGGGGATTGATCCCCATGTCGAGGAGACGTGAAACGGTTTCCGGAGCACTGTTGGTGTGCAGGGTGGAAAAAACCAAATGGCCGGTTAGGGATGCCTCAACGGCGATGGAGGCGGTTTCTTTGTCCCGCATCTCACCGATCATAATTACATCAGGATCGGCCCTTAAAAATGCCCGCATAACTCTTGCAAAATCGAGCCCGATCTTTGACTGGCACTGGACTTGTCTGAGGCCGAGCTGCGTGATTTCCACCGGGTCTTCCGCCGTCCAAATCTTGACCCCGGGTTTGTTGATATAACCGAGAGCCGAGTGAAGGGTGGTGGTTTTTCCGGAACCGGTGGGTCCTGCCGCCAAAAACAGCCCGGTGGGTTTGGAAATGACGTTTTTCACAATGGTCAGATTCCTTTCATTCAACCCCACCTCGTCAAGCTTCATGGCGCCGGCTTCGGCCAGAATTCTCAATACCGCATCTTCATATCCTCCCACCGTGGGAAGGGTGGCAACCCGAAGTTCAAACGACTTGATCCCTTTGCGTTTGAATTTTATTTTACCGTCTTGGGGCAGACGTCTTTCAGCAATGTCAAGTCCGCTCATGATCTTGAGCCTTGACAGAATCGCTTTGGCGTGGGTAATCGGCACCTGTAAAAAATCCTGGCAAACCCCGTCAATTCTATATCGAATACCCACCGTCTTGGTTAGGGGGGACGGTTCAATATGGATATCGGAAACATTTTTTCTGTACGCTGAAATGAGAGCCTGGTCAACCAGTCGCACCACCTGGCTGGAAGATTCATCAAATTCTTCGATGACATCTTCATCTTCATCTTCTTCAAATTCAATGTCCGGCATGATGTCAAAGGCATCAACGGCAGTCTCTTCAGCAGTCCTTCCGGATTGGGTCTTCTGGTCAAAGAAGTGGTTAATAATTTTTGAGATATCTTCTTTTATGCCGACGAAATAGTTGATATTGTTGGTATACACCAGGGTTGCAATATGATCGGTTTTAATAAGATCCGTTGGGTCGTCAATCAAAATGTCGACAGCCCCGCTTTTCATATCCCAGTTCAACGGGACCCAGTTATATTGAATAAGAAACGACTGTTTCAGTTTGGTTAGCAGTTCGAAGGGGACGGACATATCGGGGTCAAATGCCACGAAAGGACATTTGTAGAACAAAGAAAGAGATTTGCCGATGGTTTCTTTTTTTATCCGGTTCTGTTCCATGAGGATCTGTTCGACGCTTTTCTTTGTTTTTTTGGACAGGGCCAACGCTTGTTGTAACTGGCTGGTTGTAACGAGTTTGGATTCGAGGAGGTAACCGTATCTCGAATTATAAGCGCGACTTTTCTGGAGCGCTTCAATTCGATCCATCAGTCCGTCATAGTTTGGATTAATATTTTTAACGGTCTCATAAATTTCAAGTGCAAGATCGGGCTGTCTTTGGTTTTCCATCTCTTTGCCGAGCTCAAAATGGACATCTGCTTTGTCAGGATCATTTAATTTTTTTTCTCTAAAAATTTGTTCAACCTGATCGATAACCCTTGATGGAGGATAGATGGCAAAAAGGCATTCCGCTAAATTGGCGATGATTTCTTTGACCGGATAATCGTGGTCAAATAGTTTAGTATATTCTTCAACAGCCTCTTTATAAAGTCCCAATTCCTTTAACGATAAGGCACTGGTAACCGTAGCCTGAACGTTTTCATCGGAACCCCAGGTTTTTTTAAGGTAGGAAATGTCCTGCTCGGAGAGTGAAGGATCTTCTTTTTCAAGACGCCGGATACCTTCTTGGAGCAAGTCAATTTTTTCGGTGATGTTTTTTTTGGTTTCCGGATCGATTTTTGGAAAAACAGCAAGAATATCTTCGTATATGCCGAGTGATTCTGAAAAGAGTTTTTGAGATCTGTATGCCTCGGCTTCTCTTATTTTCAGATCGATATCTATTTTATCATTTTCATGGACTTCGCTCATGGTCAAAAACCTCCGGTCGTTCCCATTGATCCGGCGTTTACACTGATAAAAAGGTTTCCCTTGAGATATAAATGAGGTTACAATTTATCCTGTAATGAAGCTACGGTCAAAGATATTATTTTTTTAACGGTTTCAATGACATTGACCCCCTGGATGGCGCTTGCTTCAAAAGACGGCGCCTTTAATTCACTGTTCAGGTCTTTTTCCAGTGTTTCATATGGCAAAAGGGGGATGTTCTGTTCAGCCAAATCCCTTTTATTGTATTGAAAGACAAGGGGGGTCTTGGAAATATCTTTATCAAAGATGGTGAGATTTTCCTTTAGATCCTCGAAGGACGCGATGTTTAAATTTTGCCTTAGGACCATGGAGTCCGCTACAAAAACAATACCATCCGTGCCCCTTAATACCAATTTCTTGGTTGTGGCATACTTGATCTGTCCGGGAACGGTATAGAGTTGCACCTTGATGTTGTATCCCTTGACGGTACCGATCTCCAAGGGTAAGGAGTCATAAAAAAGCGTACGGTCACCATGTGTTTTTATGGATGCCAACTTCCCTTTGATACGCTTTTCGAATTTTTTATAAATATATTCCAAGTTGCTTGTTTTTCCAGCACGCCCCGGGCCATAATAGACCAATTTTACTTCAACCTCCTTCTTATCCGAATTTATCAGCGCCAAAACAGTTTCCTCTCTATGCTTATGAAATCTTGAGGGGAAAATTTATTCCCCTTAAGTTTTAAACCTCAAGTATCAATAACTTATCATTTCCATTATATTTTATCAATAAAATAATAATACGAACCCACCGCATTCGTGTGCCCGTAATAAGCTCATTTCATCGAATTGTCAATTTATACCTTATTCACAACCACTTTTAAAATATACATTTTCTATACAATAATATTTACATTGACATTTACATTTACTGTGTTAACGTGGAATTCACCGTGCGCCTCCCGCCATATAGCAGGAGAACGATGGCGCACGGAATTGTTCAAACATTCTTTTTGGCAGAGAATTTAAAATAGAAATCCCAAGATGTGAACTTAGGGGCTTCGCCCCAATTGGAATGGTGGAATGCTGGAATAATGGGTTTTGGCATAATGCAATATTGGGTTAATGGTAAAATTTGTGTTGACGATAAAATTAAAATGGCGAATATCCTTTTAAAAACCAATCTTCCAATCTTCCAATCTTCCATTATTCCATTTTGGAGGCAAGCGTTCAAGCCTCAAAAATATCCTATTTTTTCAATAAGTTGTAGAATTTCCGAGACATTAAATTAGGAGGTTTGTTCTATGCCGGCTGAACTTACTCCAAAACAGCGACGATTTCTTGACTACCTGAGTCGTGAGATTGCCAGAATCGGGAGAGCGCCCAGTTTGCGCCAGGCGGCCGCTGAAATGGGCGTGAGCCATGCGGCCATATCCCAGCTTATAAAAGTGCTCGAGAAAAAAGGAATTCTTAAACGCGACGGCCGTTACAGCCGTACCATCCACCTGCTGAATCGCACCCGAGAGACGGCAGGCATCATGCGTTGGCGGGAGGTGCCGATCGTGGGGAATATTGCCGCTGGATTGCCATTATACGCCCAGCAGGAATGGGGGGGCAGCCTTGTTGTTGATTCGGCCGTATACCGCGGTTCAAACCTGTTTGCGCTTAAGGTAAAGGGTGATTCGATGAAAGATGCTGCCATTCTGGATGGGGATCTGGTTATTTGTGAGCCGCGCCAGTTTGCCAGGAACGGCGAGATCGTAGTTGCGCTGATCCATCAGGAAGAAGCAACGGTCAAGCGTTTTTTCCAAAGGGGAAAACAGATTGAACTGCGCCCTGAAAACCCTCTTTATACACCGGCCAATTACAATTTTGACCAGATTTTGATCCAAGGCAAGGTTGTTGGTGTCCAGAGAGGGCCGGAGGGGGTTGAGAGGATTTAACCCGAATGTCCTTCCCTAAATGAGCGCAAACAAAACGGGAAGAATGTCAGGATTATTGAGAAAGTGGGGTTTGACGGTGGCCTGAGATGCGTGAACGATCCATCATCCATATCAATGTGATCAATTTTGCTGTGGCTGTGGAACGACTTTTGGATCGCCGTTTGAGAGAGCGTCCGGTGATCATCGCCCATGATGCTTCCGCACGGTCGACTGTGTATGACATGAGTGAAGAATCGTATCAAAGTGGTGTCCGTAAAGGGATGACCCTGGGACGCGCACGCTGTTATTGCCGGGATGCCGTTGTGCTTCCGCCCCATGCGGACCGTTATGAACGGGCAATGCGTCAGCTTTTGAAGCACGTGCTACCGTATTCGCCGTTGATCGAAATGCCCGACCACAATGGACATCTGTTCATAGATGTCACCGGGACGGGGCGGCTGTTCGGCCCGCCGCCGGACGTGGCATGGCGCATCAGAAAGATGGTACGGGCTGATATGGGGGTCGACCCGATCTGGTCGGTTGCCCCCAATAAGCTGGTGGCCAAGGTGGCAACGCGCAGGGTTAAACCGGACGGTGAATATATCGTCGGAGCCGGTGAAGAAGGGGATTTTATGAAACCCTTACCGATTTACTTGGTTCCCGGTATCGAAAGGGAAGACCTGAAGCGTTTTCGGGAATTCAACCTGACCCGCGTTGGCCATGTGATGAATCTGTCGATGATACAACTGAATGTTATGTTCGGAAATCGTGGCCGAAGCCTGTATGATGCCGTACGGGGCATCGACCCATCGCCGGTTTTATCTCTTGATCAAAGGCAACCGACGGTAAGTTCCGATTATGAATTTGGAAACGACACCAACAAAGTTGCGGTGGTGAGGCGTGCATTGTATCAACTCGTTGAGAAAGTCGCCATGGATCTGCGCAATCAAAGGCTGACCACAAGACGAATTAGAATTATCCTCGACTATTCCGACGGTCGGCGGATTGTCCGACAGGCGGTGGCCCATCCCGCCACTGCCAATGACCTTCGCTTATTTCCCGTTGCAAAAGCAGCCCTTGAAAGGGCCTGGACACGCCGCGTCCGCATCCGACATCTGCGGTTGATGTGTGATCGTCTAACCTATCCCCCGGCACAAATTGAGCTTTTTAGTGAATACGAACAAAAAAAAAGGAAAGACGACAGCCTGATTTTCGCCCTCGATTCAATCCGCCGTCGCTACGGATTCAATGCCATTCATCTGGGGAGAACGCTTTAGTCCCTTGATAAACGAATCACGAATACACGGAATTAAATAATCTTTTTCGTGTTTTCGTGATTAAAATCTTTTTAGTTCCGGCTGATCCGGATAGGATGTTTGCGTTATGATTCCCCTTGCGGTCCATTCATACTATTCATTGATGTGGGGGACGTGTTCGCCGGAAAGAATTTGTGCGGGTGCAATGCAGCGTGGTTATGGTTGTATAGCCCTTACGGATACGGATAATCTTTATGGTCTCTGGCCCTTTTTAAAGAGTTGCGAGGGCGCAAAGATTAAGCCCATCGTCGGTGCGGAGCTGACGGATCCCGTATGCGGATACCGGGCCGTCTGTCTTGTGGAGAACGGTCAGGGCTATCGTAATCTTTGTCGTTTGATTACGCGTCGTCACACAGATGAAATGTTTGATCTGAAAACTTCTGTCCCCCGCCATGCCAAAGGGCTGGTTGTTATCACGCAAACGCCCGAGCTATTATTCCACTGGCATGAGGCCCAAGTAACCGTTGCGGCGGAAGTGTCTGCCAAACCCAAGGGAACCGTCGTTAGATTCCGGAAGATGTTCCAAGACCTTGGGGTGCCGATGGTCGCCACACCCGGGAGTTTCTTTCTCCATCCGGATGATGTTGGGGTTCACCGGATGTTGCGTGCCATAGACCTGAACACGTCTCTATCCCGATTGACCCCAAAAGATGTTGCCCCGGCCGACAGATGGCTGGCCACGGCATCCGAGTATGCCAAACGTTTTGCCATTTGGCCGGAGGCAATTCGAGCCGCTGAAGCCATTGCAGAACGGGTGACATTTGCCGGACCTTCCAGGGAACTCATACTGCCTCCGTGGAACAATGGGCAGGGAAAAAGTGCCGGCCAACTCCTTTGGGATGCCGCCTACAAAGGTGCCCAAAGGCGCTATGGAAATGCTCTGCCCGAAACTGTTGTGGCGCGACTGAAGTATGAACTGCGCATCATCGAGGAGATGGGGTTTTCGTCGTATTTTCTTGTGGTTCAGGATATCGTGTCCCGTAGCCCCCGTATTTGCGGGCGGGGAAGCGGCGCTGCTTCACTGGTTGCATACAGTCTGGGAATCACCAATGTCTGCCCCATAAAGCACAACCTCTATTTCGAACGCTTTCTGAACCCGGGCCGTTCGGATCCACCGGATATCGACATCGATTTTGCCTGGGATGAAAGGGATGAAGTTCTGCATTCCGTATTAAATCAGTATGGCGGTCATGCCGCGCTGGTCTGCAATCATGTTGCTTTTCAGCCGCGCATGGCCATACGGGAGGTGGCCAAAGTCTTCGGACTTTCCCACCGTGAGATCGGTCGCGTAACCAAACGGTTGCCATGGTTCTGGCGAGAAGATCATGCAGGGGCCGATCTGCTGAAAAAAATTAAAGAACTCCCTGTGTTAAGTAAATTTGATTTTCCACAACCCTGGCCGAAGATTTTTCACATGGCTCGGCGCATCATCGGCAATCCGCGATACATCTCCGTTCATCCGGGGGGTATGGTGGTCACCCCTGAACCCGTAGATCGTTATGTTCCCGTCGAACTGGCTTCCAAGGGGGTTCCGATTATCCAGTGGGAAAAAAACTTCGCAGAAGCGGGGGGCCTGGTTAAAATCGACCTTCTCGGCAATCGCAGCCTGGGCGTTGTCCGCGATGCCATTGCAAACCTTCGGGATAACGGCACGAATTTTGACGAGCGTTCCTGGGAACCGGAAGACGATGCAACCACACAGGTTACTGTGGCCGAGGGGAATACCATGGGCTGTTTTTACATTGAGAGTCCGGCCATGCGTCTGCTGCAAAAAAAAACAAAAGTGGGGGATTTTGAACACCTGATCATTCACAGCAGCATTATCCGTCCGGCGGCCAATGAATTTATTCGCGAATACGTTCGCCGTCTCCATGGCGGTGAATGGGAGCCGATTCATCCTTTACTTGTAGATGTTCTCGATGAAACCTATGGAATCATGGTATATCAGGAAGATGTTTCCAGAACCGCTGTGGCATTGGCCGGATTTTCACATACGGATGCCGACGGGCTTCGTAAAATTATGTCCAAAAAAGATAAAACCCGCAAATTGGACGATTATAAAACGCGCTTCACACACGGCGCACGGGAAAGGGGTGTTGGCAACCATCAGATTGAGGCTGTTTGGGACATGATGATGAGTTTCAGCGGCTATTCCTTTTGCAAACCCCACAGTGCCAGCTATGCCCGTGTCTCTTTTCAGGCAGCCTATTTAAAAACCCATTATCCGGCAGAGTTTATGGCAGCGGTCATAAGCAATCAGGGCGGCTTTTACAGTACCTTCGCTTACGTATCGGAAGCACGGCGCATGGGATTGGAAATCCTGCCGCCGGATGTGAACCAAAGCGATCTCCGCTGGAAGGGGAGATCCGGATGCCTCCGTGTGGGACTGTTGTCCATCAAGCATGTGGACACAGACACACACAGACGTATTGTTGCCGGACGTATGGAAAAACCTTACAATAACATTGTCGATTTTCTTGAACGCGTAAAGCCAAAGGAGCATGAGGCACGTTCATTGATTCACGCAGGCGCCTTTGATTCGTTTTGCCCAAAGGAAAATCGTACGTCGATACTGTGGGAGCTGATTTGCTGGAAAAAATCCAGATTGACCCGATTGAACAGATCAGGGACACGGGATTTGTTCAGGAAGAGGATAGAGGTTCCGAAGCCGTCATTTCCTCCCGAGAATGAGCGAGATCGCCTGCAGCGGGAATTTGCAGCCCTGGGTTTTTTGTGCCATGGACATCCGATGGCTTTGTACACGGACCCCTTAAAGAAACACCGGATTGTCAAGGCCAAGGAACTGCCATATTTTGTAAATCGTCATGTACAGGCTGCCGGCATTTTAATTACCGGAAAGGTCGTGCATACCAAACACGGTGAACCCATGGAGTTCATCACCTTTGAAGACGATACCGGCCTGATTGAAACGACCTTTTTCCCCGAAGCCTACCGTCGCGTCTGCTCCATTATAGATGGAAACCGGCCTTTCATACTCTATGGCAAGGTGGAAGAAGACTTCGGAGCTGTAACCATGACCGTGAACCGGGTGGATCGAGTCCGGATAAAAAAGATGCAGTGAAAATTTGCATGACACGTATTTTCAGTGCATCTCGATATCATTGGTTCAGGAAAACGACGAATCGTGAAATGAATCGCAGATTGCCCCTAATAACCTGCAGATGCTTCACTTAATGTTGTTCCTTCTGAATCCATTTCTATATCTCTTCTGAGTTCTTTGCCGATTTCAATTAATTTTGAATACATATCAAAGCAGTGGGTCATCATTTTTCGGTTGTCTTCATGTAAATATTTTTCTGCTTTCTTTTTCTCTTCCTCTGCAACTTTTTCTATTTCATAGATGATGTCTTTATACCACATTTTTGACATGGGCAGTTTAATGCTGTAATTTTCCCCTTCCTCATTCAAGGAAAAGTTAATCTCAACAAATGGATAATTACCGCTATAACCGATTTTCATTTCTGCCATGATTAAGCTCCTTTTTAACAATGGGTTCACGTAACACCTGAGTTAATTTATCACTCCTTTGACCTTTGTCAAATAGAAATTGTTTTGATATTTTGTCGGTGTGAAAAAATAGGGTGGTCCGGCAATTCCCTTCCCTCTGTGATTTCTCATCAATTTCTTGACACTTGTAGAACATTATCCTACCCTAAATGAACCCAAAAAAACTAAAAATTAATTCTTTCTATGTCAGGAAAAAATACCATGGAACTTTCATCTTTAACCGCGATTTCACCCATTGACGGCCGTTATCGAAGATCCGTTGAAAAACTGACCGATTATTTCTCCGAAGGTGCATTGATAAAATACCGTGTGCAGGTTGAAGTGGAATATTTTATCGAATTGTGCAATCTTCCGCTGCCCCAATTGGCGGATTTTGACAAACACCTGTTTGAACCCTTGAGGCAAATTTATAAAAAATTTTCCCATGAAGATGCCCGACACGTCAAAGACATTGAAGCGGTTACCAATCATGACGTCAAAGCGGTGGAATATTTTTTAAAGGATAAGTTCGACGAACTGGGGTTGCACCGCGCAAAGGAATTCATTCATTTTGGCTTAACATCTCAGGATATCAACAATACCGCCATACCGTGTTCGTTAAAAGATGCCTGGAATGATGTTTTGGAAAAGCTTTTGGATGAAGTGATCGAAACTTTGAATGAAAAAGCGAACCAATGGAAAGAGATCCCCATGCTGGCCCGGACCCATGGGCAACCGGCATCACCCACCCGCATGGGCAAAGAAATATATGTATTTGTTGAACGATTGACAAAACAGAAAAAACTCTTAAAAACAATTCCGTTTTCCGCCAAATTCGGCGGCGCCACCGGGAATTTCAATGCCCATTGCGTTGCGTACCCGGACATCGACTGGATTGCGTTTGGAAACCGTTTTGTAAACAAAATTCTAGGTCTTGAAAGATCAAAAGTCACCACCCAGATAGAGCACTACGATAACCTGGCTGCATTTTGTGACAATATTAAGCGGATTAATACCATTCTCATCGACCTGGACCGGGATATATGGTCGTACATCTCCATGAAATATTTTATACAGAAGATCAAGGACCGTGAAGTCGGGTCTTCTGCCATGCCCCACAAAGTCAATCCCATAGACTTTGAAAATTCAGAAGGGAACCTGGGGATGGCCAATGCGATCCTGGAGCATCTTTCCTCAAAACTCCCTATTTCGAGACTTCAGAGGGATCTGACCGATTCCACGGTTACCCGGAATATCGGCGTGCCCCTGGCCCACACGTTGATCGGTTATACGTCATTGTTAAAAGGACTGGACAAATTGGTTCTGAATAAAGACGCCATAAAAAACGACTTGCAAGATAACTGGGTGGTCGTGGCCGAGGCCATTCAGACGATTTTGCGCAGGGAAGGGTATCCGGAGCCCTTTGAAGCGTTGAAAGCACTGACTCGAACCCATACGCATATCGATCAAAAAGCCATTAAAGCGTTTATAGAAGATCTGGATATTTCTCGAGCCGTTAAAGAAGAATTAAAGAAAATTACACCTGAAAACTTTACGGGCGTCCTCGATTTTTAGTACATCCAGGCAGAGATCACGGCGAAAAATAAAATCATCCGTTCCACGGACAAATAAACTCTTATAAAAGAGAATCCCGCCATCGTTCGACCATTTTAAATGGAAGGCTTCAAAGAAACAGGTTCTAATCACTTTGGAAATTACGCATACAGATGAAAGTTTTTGACCCCATCCATACATCGCTCAAAGGAACCAACCTCATCGAAGCAAGTGCCGGTACCGGTAAGACGTATACCATTGCCGGGATTTTTTTAAGACTTATCCTCGAAGAACGGCTTACGGCGGATCAGATACTGGTGGTGACCTTCACCAAGGCGGCCACCGAAGAGCTTAAAGAAAGAATCCGGAATAAGCTTCTCATGGCAAAGTCGGCCTTTTTAAAGGGGGGAAGCCATGATGGTTTTATGGAGGCCCTGGTCAAAAAATATGACCATCCGACTTGGGCCGTTCAACGGATTCAGGATGCCATCGTCGATTTTGATAATGCTGCCATTTTTACCATACACGGTTTTTGTCAAAGGGTTTTGCATGAGAATGCTTTTGAAACCCAGAGTCTGTTCGACACTGAACTCGTAACCGATCCCATGGGCTTGTCCCGGGAGGTGGTGGATGATTTTTGGAGAACGCACTTTTATAGTTTGCCGGCACAAGTATTAAGTTTTTTCCTTAAAAAAATATCCGGACCGGACTATTTTTTAAAGCTTCTAACCCAAAAAAGCGCCGCAGATATCCGGATTATTCCAGAACTCGAGGCACCTGATTTAGTGAGCCTGGGTGATTTTGAAAAGATTTTTAACCGGCTTAAAGATTGCTGGCCCCTCTCACGGGGCCCTTTGATGACGCTGTTAAAAGACCCGTCCCTTTCCGGAACCGTTTATGGCAGCCTGAAACCCAAACCACCCCCGGCAGGGGGTTCAAAGCGAGACCTAACGGTTGCTTCCATGATTGCCTCAATGGATCGGTTTGCGGATGAAAAATCCATTGGTTTCCCATTGTTCAAGGGTTTTGAGAAATTTACGTCCACCAAAATAATACATTCCACCCGAAAAAATTATACCCCGCCTTCCCACAAACTTTTTGATATCTGTGATGCGCTTCACATCAAAGGTGTCGCCCTTGAAGCCGAGATGGAAACCTTCTGGGTGTATATCAAAACCCTGTTTTTCAAGTTTGCACAGGCGCAGTTTTTGCTTCGAAAAAAGAGCGCCAATATTCAATTCTACGACGATCTTCTGATAAAGGTAAAAAATGCCCTTGAAGATAACGGTGGCAATAAGCTCGCAACAGCCATTCGGCGAAAATATCGGGCCGCCCTCGTGGATGAGTTCCAGGATACGGATTCAATCCAGTATGAAATATTCACCCGGCTCTTTGGATCAAAAAATGGAACGCTGTTCATGATCGGTGACCCCAAGCAGGCCATTTACAGCTTTCGAGGCGCAGATATTTTTTCTTACATGAAGGCTGCCCGGCGTGTAGATTCAAAATATACCCTCATAGAAAACTGGCGTTCGACCCCTGGTTTGATAACCGCTGTAAACACGTTTTTTTCAAAATCCCCCGAACCTTTTGTCTACGATCAGATCGGGTTTGAAAAGGGGATTCCCGGGGGGAAAGTCAACGCAATGGGCCCCGAATTTTCACCCCCTATGGTGCTGTGGTATTTGACGCCCAAGGCGCCATCGACCCCCCCAAAACCCCTGAGCAAAACCGAGGCGGTTCCGCTGATAGCACAGGCGGTTGCCGGCGAAATCCTGTGCCTTATCTCAAAGGAAAAAAACAGGGAATCCCATCAGAATTCAGGTCGAATTAAAGCAGGAGACATTGCGATTCTTGTTCGCACCAATCGACAAGCGCAAATAATCAAGAACTGCCTTTCATCAAGGAGAATTCCATCGGTTCTCCAACATACGGGGAACATTTTTCATACCCATGAGGCCCTGGAACTGGAAAGGATTCTTTTGAGCATTGCCGAACCTGCCAACGAACGGCTGTTTAAAACCGCTCTGGCCACCGATATCATCGGTGTTCCCGGCATAAAGCTCGACTCAACAGGGGAGAACCCTTTCTCCTTGGCCCACAGATCCGATGACTTCAGAGAATATTTTCGATTGTGGAACCGGTACGGTTTTATCCGGATGTTTCGAATGTTGATGGTCCGGGAAAGGGTCAGGGAACGACGGATAGGGCTGTCGGATGGGGAAAGAAGCCTGACCAATCTTTTCCATTTGGCAGAAATTCTTCACCAGGCGTCGGTTGATAAAAAACTGGGTATGACCGGCCTGCTGAAGTGGCTGTCCGAACAAAGACGCGCTGTTACGCCTGAATCTGAAACCCATCAACTTCGACTTGAAAGTGACGACCAAGCCGTAAAAATCATAACCGTCCATAAAAGCAAAGGTCTCGAGTATCCTGTTGTGTTTTGCCCCTTTGCGTGGGACGGATCCGCGATTAAGGGCCGCGAGGTTCAATTTCACAACAATGACAACAGTGAAACGCTGACCCTCGATCTCGGGTCCATGGAACTCCAAACCCACTTGACCCAAGCCCAAAATGAACTTCTTGCGGAAAACCTGAGATTACTCTATGTGGCCATGACACGCGCCATAAAAAGATGCTATCTTGTCTGGGGTCGATTCAATACTGCTGAAACTTCCGCCATCGCTTACCTGCTACACTATCACCCCCGGTCTGGGGATGGTTCCAAAAAAGAAGATATCCTTACACCTTTAAAAACAGCGGTGTCAGAAAAAAATGATGGGGATATACGAGAAGATTTAATTCAGCTTTCAAGCCAATCGGGTGGGGCCATAGATATTGTTCCATTGCCGGTTGATAATGGCGGAGAATTCCTAACGGGCGCGGATAAAAAAGAAAACATTTCTTTCAGGCGGTTTTCAGGAAAAATCGACACCTCCTGGAGAATATCGAGTTATTCACACCTGATATCCCAGCGGGCATCGGATCGAGAACTTCCGGATCGGGACGCATTCCCTTCTTTTCAAAAACCTTTTACCGACAGGGAGTTGGATCTAAATTTAAATACAGATATTTTTTCCTTTCCAAAAGGGACCCGGGCCGGAATTTTTTTCCACGATATTTTTGAACATCTAGATTTTAGGACCGGCAATTCAGTAGAAAACCTTAGGTTGGTCACCGACAAATTAGCGGCCTATGGTTTCGAATCCAAGTGGCAAAAACCGATATTCACCATGATAGACAAGGTTCTTTCAATACCCCTTGAGATCGGCAAAACTACCTTAAGGCTTTCTTCTGTTCAATGCAAGGACCGGATCAACGAAATGGAGTTTTATTTCCCGTTGAAACCGGTTACGCCTAAAAGACTCAAAAAAATATTCGAAAAATTTGGCGGTATCGATCTTCACGAGGGTTTCCCGGATCGGCTCGAGACACTCAACTTCTCTTTAGCCAAAGGATTTATAAAAGGTTACATGGATATGGTTTTCTATCATAAGGATCGTTTCTGGCTGGTGGACTGGAAATCGAACTTTTTAGGACCCTCTGTGGAAGACTATGGGAAAGATGCTTTGACGAAAATCATGAATCATGATTTTTACATTCTCCAGTATCATCTTTACACCCTTTCCCTTTATCAATACCTTCGGCTAAGGTTCCCGGATTTTGATTATGAAAAACACTTTGGGGGTGTTTTTTATATCTTTATAAGAGGGGTGGATCCTGACAGAGGGCCGGAATTCGGTATTTACAAAGACCTTCCCGATACAGATCTTGTCAACGCTCTTTTGACAGCGTTGATTCCAGGAGATTAGAAACCTAGTGAATAAGATGAATAAAAACCACATAACCACTTTGTATAAAAACGAATATATAACAGATACGGATGTTTATTTTGCCAATTTTATTGCCGAGATCGATAAAAATGACGATCCAGATGTTTTTCTGGCCGCAGCCCTCGTGAGCCGTGCCACCGGAAACGGAGATGTATATCTTGACCTTGGATCTGTGACGGAAACATCGGTTTTTTTAGAACTGAACGAAGATGGGGCGCATAAAGGTCCGGAACTTTCCGAGTGGTCAAAGAAAATACTCCGATGCCGGGCGGTGGGAAACCCCGGAGATCTTCGTCCCCTGATACTCGACGCTAAAAACAGACTTTACCTGTATCGATATTGGGCGTATGAAAATCATCTTTCAGACGCTATTACACGTCGTATGAGAGAAGACATCTCCAATATAGATCGAACCCTTTTAAAGGAAGGCTTAAAAAGACTTTTTCCGGAAAATGATGAGGATTCCAAATGGCTGAAGGTGGCGGCGGTCATTGCAGCGTTCAAAAAATTCTGTGTTATCACCGGAGGTCCGGGAACCGGAAAGACTTTCACTATGGCAAAAATTCTGGCACTGCTTTTAGAGCTCTCTCGAAAAGACACCCTAAATATTCTTCTCGCTGCACCCACCGGCAAGGCAGCGGCAAGAATCGGGGAATCGGTTAAAGCTGCAAAAACAACCCTCGACTGCGAAAAAAATATTCTCGATGCCATACCCGATGAAGCGAAAACCATTCACAGAATGCTGAAAACCATTCCGGGCTCCCCTTATTTTCGCCATAATGCGGAAAATCCGTTGGTCGCAGATATCGTGGTGGTGGATGAAGCATCTATGGTGGATCTTGCCCTGATGTCGAAGCTCATGGCCGCTGTGCCGGACGATGCCCGACTCATACTGATCGGAGACCGGGATCAGCTGGCTTCGGTGGAGACGGGTTTTGTCATGGCCGACATCTGTGACAGGGAGAATGTCCATACCTTTTCAAGATATTTTTGTCAACAGTTCCAAGAGCTAACCGGACACAGAATCGACACCTCAAACGAAGAAGAGAAAGACACGCCGGGTATTTATGACGGTTTGGTCGTTCTTAAAAAGAGCTATCGGTTCGCCGAGACCAGCGGAATCGGAGAATGCAGCCGCGCCGTAAACCTGGGAAAAATTGATGACGCTTTTTTTCATCTGAAAAACAGTCCAGATCAAATTGATTGGAGAGAGATTTCAGCGCCTGATACGCTGTCCAAAGCCTTGTCAGACTGGGTTGTCCAAAGATATTCAGAATATCTGAATGCGGCGGATCCCAAAAAAGCACTTGAACTTTTTAGTCGATTTAAAATACTGTGTGCGGTCAAAGTCGGATCATTGGGTGTCGGGGCCATAAACAGACTTGCAGAACAGATATTAAGTGGAAACGGTTTGATAGATTTCGATACATTTTCCACCCATCCCTGGTACCGGGGCAGACCTGTTCTGATTACCCGAAACGATTACAGAATGGAACTCTTTAATGGGGATGTCGGCATCACCATGACCCCGCCGGATTCCAAGAACCAAGAGTTGGTTGTCTATTTTCAAGGTGCTGACGGTGAACTCCGGCGGTTTCATCCAAACAGACTCCCGGAGCACGAAACAGGGTATGCAACGACCGTTCACAAGAGCCAGGGATCAGAATTTGACTCAGTTCTTCTGATCCTTCCCAATCGGGATTATCCTGTATTAACCCGTGAACTGCTTTATACAGGGATCACTCGTGCCCGAAAAAATATATCGATTTGGGGAACCGAAGGGATCATTAAAACAGCCATATCTCGCAAAATTGAACGCACATCCGGACTTAAAGATGCGTTGTGGGAATCTACAGAATAAAATAAAGGTACGTGTTCAGGGGGCGCACTTCCCCGTTTCACTCCGGTGTCTTCGTGTCTGGTCATTTTAATGACTTAGCAGCGGGGGCATTCCTGCCCCCTCCGCGTTCTCCCGCAAAAAGCATGCGGGAGCCGCGGTCTCCCCCACTGCTAAGTCATTGAAATAACGAAGCCACTCCGCCAACCCGCCTGCCATGCAAGGCACGAGCGGGCAGGTATCGTTACACGGGGAAGCCCACCCCCTGAACACGTACAAATAAAGGGGTGCTCTTATGTTAAAAACAATCATTAAAGGAACCGGTCGTTATGTTCCGGAACGTGTTGTCACCAACGATGATCTTTCCCAATGGATGGATACGTCGGACGAATGGATACTTCAACGTACGGGAATCGAACAACGGCACTGGGTTCCTGAAGTTGGGGGGGTGGGATCCTCTGATCTCGGACTCGAAGCTTCCAAGATTGCCTTGAAGCGGGCCGGGTGGTCACCTGAAGATATCGACCTCATTATTTTTGCGACACTGAGTCCGGATATCTATTTTCCGGGTTCAGGATGTATGCTGCAGCATAAACTCGGACTTGAAAACACACCGGCCCTGGATATCCGCCAGCAGTGCACCGGGTTTATATACGGCCTTACGACTGCGGACGCTTTTATTCGAAGCGGTCATGCAAACCGGATTCTTTTTGTGGGGGCCGAAGTCCACAGCACGGCACTCGATATTTCCACCCGGGGACGCCATATTTCGGTAATCTTCGGAGACGGCGCCGGCGCGGTATGTCTTGAAGGGGTTGAAACCGAGGTACCGGCGGGCGTTCTGGGCGCAACGCTTCACGCCCAGGGGGAACTTGCAGATGTTCTCATGATGGAATTGCCGTCTCACAAAATGAGCCCGTTCTTAAGCGAAGAGATGATGAAAGGAGACCGGCATTACCCGGTTATGGACGGAAGACTGGTATTTAAGACCGCGGTGAAAAGACTTCCACGGGTCACCAAAGAAGTCTTGGAAAAGGCCGGCCTGTCTCTGGAAGACATCGACCTTTTCATTCCCCATCAGGCCAATCTTCGGATAAACGAAGCATTTGCAAAAACACTGAATTTGCCTCCGGAAAAGGTGTTCAACAATATCCAGCGTTATGGCAATACAACGGCGGCAAGCATTCCCATTGCACTGGATGAAGCCATTGAAACGGGCCGCATCAAAGATGGAAACACCGTCGCCTTCCTGGCCCTGGGTGCCGGATTGACGTGGGGAGCTGTGATATACAGGTTTGCAGACGAATCGTCTGATTAATCCTTAGCGAATATCAAAAACAAGTCGGTCCCGTTGCCTGGAGCCAAGAAGACCTATCACTGAGCGATTGGCGCTGTGACAATCGGCCTTTGGGCGACCCGGGAACCGTCATAGAGAAACTCGGAGCGAACTACGCCGCGGGCTTGAGGGCGTCCAGTGTGAGCTTGGTGTTGACGGTTTTCGTCGAGGTCTTCTTCACCGGACCGGGACTTCCGGCGCTCACCCGTGCGGCGTCCAGACCGGCGGTGGTCCTAAGCGCCTGCACAATCGTTTCCCCCCGGCGTTGGGCGAGAACTTGAAGGTCGTTGTCGGTGAGCGGCTCGAGCTTAACCAATTCCTCGAACATGGCCTGATAAAAGGCGATATCTGAACTTTCCAAACCGAAAAAGGCCAGGTAGGATTTTACGGGTTTGGCCTTTTCGCCGGTCGCTTTTTCGTACTGCGTCTTGAAATCTGCGATCGCGGTATCTCCACTGCGCAATACCAATAGCTTTCCCAGAGCTTTCTGCGTCTTTGCACTGTTGAATGCGATGGGTCCCGGATCCTCCTCGAGAGTGAGCTTCACGCCCATCTGTTCAGCAAGAGCACGCCGTACTCCCTCGGAACGCAACGCTTTGCCATCTACTTTTGGGTCGAAACGACCTTCTATTACTATCCTCAATTGAGGTCGTTTTTTGAGAGCTTCCGCAACCTCTTTTAGTTTTTCCTGTTCCGGGGGCAGCAGGCGGGCGCTGCCGGGATCGAAAGCGATGGCGTCCATCTGTCCGCTCTTGTCGCCAAAAAGGCCCCCCAGCGCTCTGAACGGCGCAGTCACGATTTTGGTGATCAGGTTGACCAACGCCTGGCGGATCACATGCCCGTAACTGAATTTCGGATTGTCCATGTTGCCACTCACCGGTACCGCCACATCGATCTTGCCCTCAGAGTCGCTAAGAAGAGCGATGGCCAAATCAAGTGGCAGATTAATCGCGTTTGGTGCCTCAACCCGCTCACCGAGGGTGAACTGATCTAACACCACTTTATTGTCTCCGAGAAGTTCGCTGTCCTGGATTTTGTATTCCAAGTCGAGGTTCAGTGTACCGGATGCGATTTTTCGCCCGGCAAACGTTGCGCTATAGGGACTGAGGGGCTTCATATCGACATTCTTGAATGACACGGTGAGATCGGTGAACGTTTTGGGTGCGAACGGACTCATCCCACCCTCCACCGTGGTGCTTCCGTATTCGTCAACCTTGCCCTCGAGTTTAATCATGGCTCGGCTCGCCGGATCGGAAGATATGCCCGCAGCACCTCCGCTTAGGTCCGTCACGTGGGCAGCAAAAGGCAACACCAGAGTGAAGTCAGCGAAATCAACAACACCTTTTTCCACGCGAATCCGCTCGACACTCACCGGAAAAATTGGTCGATCTTTGCTCGGTGCGACAGTCGGAGGTTCCTTCTGGCGTGCAGCAGTCTCTTCGCTAACCGCATCTGAGTTCTTGAGCACCTTGGCCAGATTTATACTACGGTCCTTGAAAATTACAACCTTGGCGCCGGGCTCCAGCAATTTCACCTCTTCGATGTGCAGCCCATCAGGTGACAGGCCAAACTTTAGACCATTGACAGACATCTTTTCCCATTCGAGAAATCGTTCACCGGTCCCTTCTTCGTTAAGCATGAGCTTGTTCACGTTTACTGAGCCGTTGGCGCGCAATCGGGGACCTGATTTGGCAGAACGGTAGTTCACCCGGAGCGACGTGGAGATGTTAGCAGACTCAAGCGCAAGGGACGTGAACTTGGATAGGGCCGGGCGTAGCGGTTTAAGGTTTATCCCCGTTATTTTCGCTCGTGCATCGGCACGGTCGCCGATCTGGCTGACCTGACCACTGACGTTTGCACTTCCACCCTGGGCCACCTTTAAATCTGTTTTAAAGTCGATGGGCGTTTTGGCATCGTTGGTAAGATTTTTGAGTGACGCCCGGATATCTTTTAGGCCATAAACAATGGCCGGGACAACGGTATTGTCCTGCAAAGACACCTGGAAGCCGTCCATTTCAAACGTATCAAGGCTGAAGGACCAGGACTTGCCCTCGGCCTTTGCCTTTAGGGCGGTTTCGGCGATATCGCGTTTCAGCCTGCCTTTGTCCCCGGGACTAAGCATCTCAAATAGACGGATATGCCCGTCTTTACCGCGCACCACGTCTGTTCCACCGCCGGTAGCCCCAATCCGGGTGATCGTTATCTCGCGACTGCCAATATCGATGCGACCGTCATTCAGTGCAAGCGTGTCTAATGATAGAAAAGGGGTGTCGTCACCGGCTTCTGAAATTGAGATACCATTCAACGCAACCTCCAGATCGTCCACAGTGGCTTTTAGCGGGCCGGTGCCAACTTCTGCAGACACGTTCAACAAAACATTAAGTCCGCCGACGGCAAGCCCCAATGGGTTGGCGCGGCTGTGGTCTGAATAATCCACCGCCACGTTTTCGACTTTCACCTCTCCTGCTATCAAGCGCCATGGCTGGTTCTCGGGTGTTGAAGCGCCAGGAATCGGTGCAGTTGCGTCTGTGGACTTTCGACGTGCAACAAGCTTCTGCCAGTCGAACAACCCCTTTTCATCCACTGATGCCGAAACTTTACCGTCACGCACGATAATGTTCGGAATTGCGAGTTCCCGGGCTTGAAGGTCGAAACGCATGCCGTCGGCTTCAATTGTTTCAAGAGCAAGCAAGGGTGTGTTCTTGCCCTTTTCTGTAAGCAAAAGTCCCTTTAGTGCGAATTTCGCGTCTTGCAACACCAAAAGGGCGATGCGCTTTTGATAATCGAACCGATAGTGGGTAGTGAAGTCCATGTCTCCAGCCGGCTCGACAAGGTTTACTTCGTCCTGAGCGAACTTCCATGCCGTGGCCAGCTTAAAGCCCTCCATGCTTAATTCACCTTCGGAAAAGATCGGGTGTAAAGATATTTCGCCTTGCCAGCCAACCGTGCCGCCCCCGGGAAGGTCGGCCTTGACGGTGTAGGGACCTTTGCGTTCCGGGAGTGTTGATATCTCTTTGAATTCGAAGTTGAGAGGTGAGAATGTTTCTATAGCATGAGTGGTATCTGAACGATCGCTGAAAGTGAAGCTGCCGTCAATAACTTTAGCGTGTTGTACCAGGAGTCGTGGCGGGCGACGGTCGATGGGCGGCGGATCTTCCGACTTGGGGAGGCTGTCAGCAAGATCTGCGAAATTAAGACGGCCGTTGTGCTGGATCTCTACGTGTAGTGACGGTCGTTCTATACGAATATCGGCAAATGTCCACGCCCAGCGAAATAAGCTTGAGAGTTCAAAGTCTACAAACATCCGGCCGAAACCAATAATTGGGCGATCATCCGCCTCTTGGAGTACAAAGTCTTTGGCCTCAAAGGTAAGAAGAAACGGGTTGACGCGGACTTCTAAAATTGAGGCTTTTCGCTGGAGCTTTTCTGCGGCGTAATTGCTTACATAGCGCTTTAATATCCAGGGAGTAAACAAAAATCCAAGCAGGGCGTACATCGCTACTGCTGCAACAGCTGTCAACAGCCAGCGATTTAGGAGCAACTGCCGCCAGCGTTTGGAGGCCATATTGGGGTCACTATTATCTGTGGTTTGATCAAGCATAGACGATAGCTTCCGTGCCGCGCCGAAAACGGCACTTCGTTTCAGTTAAATTGGATCTTGTTGAATATGTAATGTTAAGGCCCGATCGATCTATTGTCAATCAATCTTCGTTGTACATCTTCCAATCACTTGTCATGGAACAACGTCTCCAAATAGAATCTCGTTATGGGGTCTGTAACATCAAATGTGTGATTCTCGTCTCGATTTTTGGCGGCCATCTGTTTTCGTATGTCCGTGGCAAGGGTTTTGCCCAACTCCACGCCGAACTGATCAAATGGATTAATGCCCCAGATAAAAGCTTCATAAACCGTTTTGGCTTCGTAAAAAGAAAGAAGACGGCCGATGTTTTCAGGTGAAAGTTCCTTTAAAAGAAGAGTTGATGAGGGTCTGTTTCCGGAAAAAGATTTCGCGGGATTCGAATCTTCTTTTCCGGTGGCAAGGGCAGCCGGCTGTGCGATGAGATTCGCCCATAGCTCCTGATGATTGGTGACCCCTTTGGATCGATGTCCATACTGATGGTAATGGGGATAGATGACACCGATAAAGTCAATAGGGAAGGGTTTTCCCTGATGTGCCAGCTGAAAGAATGAATGCTGGGCATTGGTTCCGGGTTCTCCAAAAACGATGGTACCTGTGGCATCATCCAGCCGGTGGCCGTCTTTTGTGACCGATTTACCGTTACTCTCCATGCTCAGCTGCTGGATGTGAGGGGCCAGCTTGGAAAGGGGGGAGGAATAGGGGATGATGGCCTGTGCCGGATATCCCAAAAAATTGTTGTTCCATACTGAAATAAGGGCAGCAACAAGGGGAATATTTTCCCTATCCAATGCATTCTGGGAATGCAGGTCCATGGCTTCAGCACCTTTCAAAAACCGCTCAAACCGTTCATACCCGAGATAAAGACTCAAGGGGACCCCGCCGACCGCTGAGGTAACACTGTATCTTCCGCCGATGAAATCGAACATATGAAAGGATGCAAGGACCGGATTTTTGGGATCGTCTCCGGGAGATCCCTTGCTGGTAACCGTTAGAAAATGTTTGGCAGGATCGAGACCTTTCTCTTTAATAAAAGCTCTGGCTTGATGAACATTGGCCATGGTTTCAGCAGTGGTATAACTTTTTGAGATGACGACCCAAAGGGTTGTTTCAACATCGATGATGGCGGCAATCTTGCCGAAATTATGGATATCCACGTTGGAGAGGAACATAATCTCGATTTTTTTATCCGCCAGAAAATAGAGTGCATTGGCAACAAATTCTGTGCCCAGATAGGATCCGCCGATCCCGATAACCACCACCTGCCTGAAGGGTTTTCCCGTGGATCCGGTGATCTTTTCGTCATGAATTCGACCGACAAATTGTCTGATCTCATTTCGAACGTTGCGTATTTCAGGCATTACATCTTTTCCATCGACAACAACAGGATGATCTGAAAAATTCCTTGCTGCCGTGTGAAGGGCCGGCCGGTTTTCCGTGGTGTTCATCTTTTCTCCATGGACCATGGCTGAAAACTGCTCGCTTAGACGGCGGTCCTCAGCCAGTTCCAATAGAAGATCCATGGTCTTTTCATCGAGCCTCTGTCGTGAAAAGTCATAGAAAATACCGGCGGCTTTTAAGGAGAATTTTGAAACTCGGTCATGACTTTCGAGAAGATATTTCAAATGGTTCTCAGGGCGGTTCATGACCTCAGCGTGTTGGATAAGCGCTTTCCAGACCGGCCTTTTACCGTGTTTAAAATTGGTCATATTGTCTCCCTTCCCTTCAAAAGACAACCCGTTAATGCCCCGAAATATAAATGGACTCAGGTGTTAAAAGAGATTAACTTCGCCTGGAGCACGACACCGCTTCCAATAAAACGGTGTGTATTTTGTCGAGCATGTCGCATGCATCGATGCACCCAGGGATGTCCTTTTTTCTTGCACAGTTTTTACAAGGACTTTTTGTAAGATAACCGATTTCAAAATCGAACTTGTATTTAATTTTTTTAGGGCGTGAATATTTCATAAATTGTGGAATCATAATTTTAAAATAGCATAACGACGGTGTCATCACAAGGAAAACCATGGGTCAATCATGCTGGGTTTTCGTTAAAAAGCGTTGATATTCATACATCCTGGCGATTGCTTTCACCGCTCGCTCCGGTGTCTCGAAAAATACGCCTTTATATTCACTGCCTTTGACTCGATAGACAGTATTGTCTTTTTCATCGGTCAACAGGCTGACACCGATGATCGGCTTTTGGTATTTTTCCATCAACATTACAATATGTTCAATATACTTCGTCTCGAACTCAACTATGGCTTTGTTCATGGATTCAACGAATTCAGGGGAAAACGCGGGGTCTGCCTTAAGCACCGAATCACCAAGATTTTTCGCCATGATTCTACGGCCTAAAATGCCCAGGTTGATTATCGCGTCACAGCCATCCCATTTTGCAAGTTCTTCCATTGCAAACATCGGGAGACGGGTGTCATTCTCACCCACAAGGTCTACGGGGTTCGATTTGCTCCAGTATGACGGAAGTAATTTGTCGAGGCTATTCACGATTTCAGAAGACAATTCCGGAACTTCCAACCCGTATTCTGAGCAGAGGTCTGCGGTAACAACACCCCAGCCACCACCCAGCGTCATGATGGCCGTGCGATTTCCCCTGGGCAACGGCAGGGATGAAAATGAAGCGGACAGGTCGAGGAGATCCATGGACTGGTCGACTTTCACGATGCCGGTTTGACGGCATACGGCATTGAAAACCTTTGTGTCTGAAGCCATGGCACCGGTGTGACTTGCTGCAGCCTTATACCCGGCCTTGCTCTGACCACCTTTTAAAAGAACAATCGGTTTCTTTTTCCCCAATCTGCGGGCGCTCTCAAAGAAACGACGACCGTTTTTGACACTTTCTATATACAACATCACGGTATGGGTCGATTTATCGAGTTCAAAGGCATCCATGTAATCCTCGATGGTAATCATCGATTCGTTTCCGGAGCCGAAAAAACCCCGTATTCCAATACCCTGTTTTTCGGCAAAAGCCAGCAATTGCATCCCCATATTCCCGGATTGGGCCACCACAGCCGTAGAGCCCGGTCTCGGCCGGACGTTACTGCCGGTGCAGAATAGATTGATATGGGGGTTGCAAATTCCCATGGTATTGGGACCCAGTACCAGTATTCCGGCTTGTCTCGCCTGTTTTACAAGGACCTCTGCCATTTTTTTTCCTGCTGTTCCGGTTTCTCCGAACCCCGATGTTATCAGAAGCATATTCCGGATACCTTTTTCTTTAAACTGGGGAATCAGATCCATAACCTTTGATGCCGGCACCGTCACCACCGCCAAGTCGACATCTCCGGGAATTTCGGCAACCGATGGATAGGCCTGTCGTCCTGCAATGGTACCCCCTTTTGGGTTTACAGGATATATTTCTCCTTTAAATCCGCCGCTGATGGTGGAAGTCAGGAGTATATGACCCCACTTGCCCAGTTTGCCGGAGGCCCCCACAAAAGCGATGGGTTTTGGATGAAAAAAATATCCCAAGGAAGCGGGATCGATGGGCGGCAAGTATTCCTTGTTTCTCGGTGCGTTATCCATGACGATCAGGGCATCGAGCGCCAGGGCGTCGCCGGTCGGTGTTATCAGCAATGGATTGATATCTATTTCAGCAATGTCAGGACGCTCCATTCCGATTCGGGAAAGCCCCAGAAGTGTTCTGATCAGTTGGCTCCGATCTGCGGCCTTTTCACCCCTGAAATTTCCAAGAAGGGATTTTGATTTGATATCATCGAGCATCTCGGCAGCATCGGTTTCGGTTAAGGGTGCAAGCCGGAGTGATATATCAGAAAGGATTTCGGTAAAAATACCCCCCAGTCCAAACATGACCACAGGACCAAAATCCGCATCCTGAAAAAGGCCGGAAACAAATTCTCTTTTGCCCGGGACCTGTGGCTGAACCAAAAGGCCTTCGAGCTCATGACCTGCTTCGGCAGCGATGGATCGGGCGGCCTTGATAACCGCTTGGGGATCCCTGAGATTTAAATGAACCAGATTTCGTTCGGTTTTATGAAGCAGGGTAGACCCAAGTCCCTTGAGAACCACCGGATATCCGATTTCTTCGGCGGCATCCACGGCGTCATTTTGGTTTAAAACAGTCATTTCATTGACAACAGGAATACCGTATTCTTTAAGGAGCTGTTTTGATTCATATTCGTTAAGGGGGATTTTCTCTTTAGGTTTTTCTTGCTCCAATACCGCACGGTTGTTCATTTGTTTATGCTCCAATCCCGAACAAATTTTGCATAGATGACCGATTTGATTGCGTCTGTTCATGGTGTTTAATGGCGGGGCTTGTGTTCTTTTTTTCCTTCAAGAATCGCCCGCACACGATTTCGCTCGGCTTTTAATTTGCGAAGCTGATCTTTTATTTTTTCGTGTTTTTCAAAAGGTGCGTTCTTGAGTTGTTTTTCAACCTTCTCAACCTCTTGAAGCAGCCGGTATAGCTCTTGTGCTATCATTCGAATCGGCATGGCATGTCTCGGTTCCCAGGGTGTATTATGAATTAAAATTGAAAAACCATATTTCACCCGATCAGAATCATCAATATTTTTTTCATGCTTTGCATAGATTTATATTTTTGTGAATTTTATTTTGTGGTATATGGACACTCTCAAGGCTCACCTGGATCCACCGGAACCGATTTTATTTACAACGGAAAGCGACCAACTGAATCATAATGATTTTCTGAACATGCGCCAAACAGTGTCAATGTGTCGTATGTTGCGTTCAATGGAGAAATTTGCGGGGAACCATGCGCGTCGGAATGGGATATGATGTTCATCGATTGGTTAAAGGGCGGAAACTCGTTCTGGGGGGGATCGTGATCCCTTTTGAAAAAGGGTTACTCGGACATTCGGACGCCGATGTACTCATTCATGCGGTGTGTGATGCACTTTTAGGCGCGGCTGGACTCGATGACATCGGCGTACACTTTCCGGACACGAATCCTGAATTCAAAGATATCTCGAGTATAAAAATTCTCCAGAGAACCTATCGTTTGGTCAGGGAAAAAAACTTTAAAATCGTGAACTTGGATTCAATCGTGTTCGCTGATGCCCCAAAAATTTCTTCGTATAAAGAAACAATGAAAAAAAATATTGCCCAAGCAATTGAAATTAACCCTGATCGTGTTAATGTTAAGGCCACGACATTCGAAGGCCTTGGAATGATCGGAAAAGGAGAGGGGATTGGCGCCGTATGTGTTGCTCTGATCGATTAGATATTCACCGGACAAGCTTTAACTTAAAGTGAGCGTTTTTTGATTCGATCTGCTAATCTTGATAAATTTGTAAAAAGTGAAACGTGAAATGTAAAACGACTACATTTAGTACCTGTACAGTCCAAGGTCCTTCTAACTTGTTGAAATTATTAGAACCATAAATTGGGTGTCGTCATTCCCGCGAAAGCGGGAATCCAGCATATTATCAGTACCATATGAATTGTGGATGCCGGATCAAGTCCGGCATGACGTAAGAACTTTAGACTCTCAAGTTAGTACATTAAGAAACAATATTGAACAACAGATAGACATTTCACGTTTAACTTTTTACTTTTTACCGAACTATCAAACTTAGGTTTTAATAAAACGGATGATGAAACATGGCACTTCGCATATTCAATACATTGAACAGTAAAAAAGAACTTTTTGAACCTTTAAATGCCGGGAAGGTACATATGTATGTCTGCGGTCCGACGGTATATGATGCCTGCCATATCGGACATGCACGCTCTGTGGTGGTGTTTGATGTTATTGCACGGTATCTGAAAGCCAAAGGATATGATGTTACGTATGTCAGAAACTTCACAGATGTCGACGACAAAATTATCCACAAAGCAAAACAATTGGGCATCGATCCAAAGGCAGTTGCCGAGAGATTCATCGAAGAATTTTATCAAGACATGGATGCCTTGAATGTTCAGCGGGCCACCATCGAACCGAAAGCCACGGACCACATTGTCCAGATCGTTGAATTTATTGAAAAGTTAATCTTAAAGGGATTTGCTTACCAGATAAACGGGGATGTCTATTATTCTGTTGAAAAGTTCAAGAAATATGGAAAACTTTCCGGTCGTAAACTGGAGGATATGGAAGCCGGAGCCCGAATCGATATTGACGAAAGAAAGCAAAATCCTTTTGATTTTGCCCTATGGAAGTCCGCCAAGCCCGGAGAGCCCGCCTGGGAAAGCCCCTGGGGTCCGGGGAGACCCGGGTGGCATATAGAATGCTCGGCCATGAGCAGCGAATATCTGGGAGAAACTTTCGATATCCACGGCGGCGGTAAAGACCTCTGCTTTCCCCATCATGAAAATGAAATCGCCCAATCCGAGAGCCTTTACGGGACGCCCTTTGTTCGGTACTGGGTACACAATGGATTTGTAAATATCAATCAGGAAAAAATGTCGAAATCTTTGGGCAATTTTCTGATGATAAAGGATGTGTTGAAATCCTATCACCCTGAAGCTGTGCGCCTTTTTCTGCTGTCAAATCATTACCGGAGTCCCATCGACTTCACCGACAAGGCCATGGATGAATCTTCCAAAGGGCTCGATAAGATTTATGCACTTCTTGAGCGGATTGAAAAAAAGGTGGGACCCGTTTTAGTCCAGAACGTTGAACCCGGTATCTGCTGGGAGCATTTTTGTGAGGCAATGGATGACGATTTTAATTCGGCTCGCAGTATCGGTATTATTTTTGATACGGTTCGGAGTCTTAATCGTGTGCTGGATCAGCATGAAAACAACCTGTCTTCGGAAGTCACGCAAACATTACAATCCGGACTGGCGGACATTCGAAGAACCGGGGAGATACTCGGGATGTTCCTTGCCCCCCCCTCACAATATTTTGATAACAAACAGACCCAGGTTCTCGAACAAAAATCCATCGATCCCGCTGTTATTGCTGAAATGGTGGAAAAGAGGGAGGTTGCCAGAAAAGCTAAAAATTGGGAAATTGCCGATCAGATCAGAAAAGAGCTCGTGGATATGGGCATTAGTTTAGAAGACCGGGCCGAAGGCCCGGTTTGGAAAATCAATAATTAATGAATTCCCATCTGCCACTGGGACACCCAGGCATCTAAAAAGAACAATATATTTTACCTGAAAAATCAATCACGAAAACACGAAAGGGCGAAGCCACGAAACATTAAACATTCTTTTTCGTGTTTTTAAGATTTCGTGTTTTCGTGATAAATTTAATTTTTTAAATATAACAGGGTTATATCATACCTAACATTATGCCTTCCTTTAAGTTGTTCTCGGAATTTATTCCCAAAGGTGACCAACCCCAAGCCATCGACACCTTGACCCAAAGAATCTTGTCGGGAAAGAAGCATCATGTTCTTTTGGGCGTCACAGGGTCCGGCAAAACATTTACCATGGCCAATGTTATCGAAAAGGTCGGGAAACCGACGCTGGTCATCGCCCCGAATAAAACACTCGCCGCTCAACTTTACAGCGAATTCAGATCGCTTTTTCCTGAGAATGCAGTGGAATATTTTGTCAGCTACTATGATTATTATCAGCCGGAAGCCTATATTCCTTCAAGCGATACCTATATCCAGAAAGATTCATCCATCAATGAGATGATCGACAAACTTCGGCATTCGGCCACTCGGTCGGTACTCTCCCGGAGGGACACGATTGTTGTCGCCAGTGTGTCCTGCATCTTCGGACTCGGCGCACCTGAGGAGTATCTTTCCATGCGTGTTGATATGGAAAAAGATATGGAGATCACCCGTGACAAACTCCTTGCCGATCTGGTTGCCATCCATTACGAAAGAAATGATGTTGATTTTTATAGAGGTGTTTTTCGGGTGAGGGGCGATCGGGTTGAAATTTTTCCGTCCTATGAAGAAAGCAAGGCCCTCCGCATCGATTTTTTTGGAGACGAGATTGAAGCGATTTCCGAGATCGACCCCTTGAGAGGAATTCTCAAAAAACACTTGGATCGTGTCACCATATATCCGGCCAGCCATTTCGTAACCCAAAAAAGTATTCTCCAAGACGCCGCCAAAACCATCACTGCGGAATTGAAACAGAGGATCGATTATTTCAGGGCGAATAACAAGCTGATTGAAGCCCAGAGAATTGAAGAGAGAACAGACTTTGACCTTGAGATGATGCAAGAACTGGGGTATTGTAACGGGATCGAAAATTATTCCCGCCATTTAACCCAAAGGGCTCCCGGGGAACCGCCTCCCACGCTATTGGATTATTTTCCGAAAAAGTTCCTGATCGTTATCGACGAAAGTCATATCTCAATCCCCCAGCTTCGCGCCATGTACAAAGGGGACCGGTCCCGCAAAAAAACCCTTGTCGAATATGGATTTAGACTGCCGTCGGCTCTGGATAACCGACCGTTGAGATTTGATGAGTTCAATTCAAAAATATCACAGGTCGTCTATGTTTCGGCCACGCCTTCTGATCACGAAATTGAAACAGCGAAAAATGAAATTGTAGAGCAGATTGTTCGGCCCACCGGACTCATTGATCCCAAAATAGATGTAAGGTCAGCGGAAAACCAGGTGGACGATCTGTTTGAAGAAATTCAAAACCGTCAGAACAAGAATGAACGGGTTCTGGTAACCACCCTGACCAAGCGTATGGCCGAAGATCTTACCGAATACTATTCGGATATGGGAATAAAGGTTCGTTACCTTCATTCGGACATCCGCACCCTGGAAAGAATGGACATTATCCACGATTTAAGACTGGGAAAGTTCGATGTGCTCATCGGCATCAATCTCCTTCGGGAAGGACTCGACATTCCTGAAGTCTCTCTGGTTGCCATACTCGATGCAGACAAGGAAGGTTTTTTGCGTTCCACCCGGTCGCTGGTCCAGACTTGCGGCCGGGCTTCGAGAAATGTCAACGGGCAGGTTATCATGTATGCGGATTCCGTGACCCTATCGATGAAACAGGCCATTGACGAAACAAACCGGCGGCGAAACATTCAAGAACGCTACAACAAGAAACATTCAATTACTCCGGAAAGCATAGAAAAAAATATTACTTCCGCCTTTGAGGCCTTGTATGAAATCAGTGATAAACCCTTAGACAGGGTGTCGGAAGCCGTGGATCGATATGATTCCATGGATGATCTTGATGATATCATAAAGAATCTGAAAAAAGAAATGAAGGCGGCTGCAGACGAACTTGAATTCGAAAGGGCTGCGGAGCTCAGGGATCAGATAGAGGCCATAAAGAAAATGATTGTATTTGAACTCTAGAAAATTTCTTGAAAAAAATAAAACAAGTTCTAAAAAATGTCGAAAAAGAGAATGACAACCCAGCTGGAGCCGACCCTGGACGGTTCAACCACAGACATCCAGGATAAATTGTCCGGAGTTACGTCTGCCCCCGGCGTCTATCTTATGAAAGACGCCCAAGGAACCGTGATATATGTTGGCAAAGCAAGAAACCTGAAAAAACGGTTGGCCTCATACTTTAAGAAATCCCTTGGCCACATATTAAAAAGGGACATAAAAACCGAAATTCTAATTCAAAAAATATCGGACTTTGAGACCATTATTACCGGAAGTGAGAAAGAAGCGCTGATTCTCGAATCGAATCTTATCAAACGGCACCGTCCGCGCTACAATGTAATCTTAAAAGACGGCAAGCAATACCCCTCGTTACGCCTGGACATAAAAAATCCCTATCCCACCCTTAACGTCGTTAGAAAAATCAAAAAAGACGGGGGACTCTATTTTGGTCCGTTTGCGTCTTCTGCTGCTGTTCAAAAAACACTCAAGATCATCCATAAAACGTTCAAACTCAGAAAGTGTAAAACAGAATACTTTAAAAATCGTTCCCGACCGTGTCTTAACTTTCAAATGGATGCCTGCCTTGCACCTTGCTGCCTCGATGTCGACAAACATATGTACTCCGAAACGGTCCACGAGGTGATCCAGTTTCTGAAAGGAAAAACTCCGGATCTGATTGCACAAATAAAACAGAAAATGATGGCCGCAGCCGAGGGGCAGGATTATGAACAGGCGGCGGTTTTGAGGGACAAAATGTTCGCCCTTGAGCAGACACTCGAAAGACAGATGGCTGTTACCAATGATTTTGAAGATCGGGACGTGATCGGCATGGCCCGGTCTGATGATGCTTCACTGATAACCCTCCTTTTTATCCGGAACGGATTTTTTCTTGGAATACGGGATTTTAATTTTTCCGAAACCATGGCCACGGAAAATGAAATGATCGGTGCGTTTATTCGACAGTATTATGAAAAGGCTCCTTTTGTACCCAATGAAATCCTTGTTTCCTCCCTTCCAGAAGACACCTTGCTGCTTGAAGAATTGCTCAGGGATATCAAAGGCCGGCGGGTAAGAATTTTAGCCCCCAAGAGGGGTGAAAAGGTCCGCCTGGTTCAACGGGCATCTCAGAATGCGGAAAACAGCTTGAAGGCCCATAAGGCTTTGATTGCAAACGACGTGGACCTTCTTTCCCGCCTCCAGAAGCAACTGAGGATGGACCGAATACCTTGGCGGATCGAGTGTTTTGATATCTCCAACATTTTAGGGACGTCGGCGGTGGCAGGGATGGTTGTTTTTGAAAAGGGGAAACCCAATAAATCGTTGTATCGAAAATACAAACTCCAGGGCACAGGCATACCGGATGACTATGCCTATATGGCGGAAGTCCTGAAAAGAAGGTTCGGCAAAGGTGAAAAATCGAAACCCTATCCGGACATGCTGATGGTCGACGGCGGTAAAGGCCAACTCAATGTTGCGGGGGCGGTAATAAATTCCCTGAAACTCGAACAGAATTTTCAAATTATCAGCATCGCTAAAAAAAATGAAAAAAAAGGGGAGTCCCGAGATAAAATCTTTAAACCCGGGCAGACCAACCCTGTAAATTTAGGCAGGAAAGGAGACCTCCTCCTGTTTTTACAAAAAATTCGGGATGAAGCCCACCATTTTGCCATTTCTTTTCACCGCAAGCATCGCAGAAAGACCTTCGTGCACTCGGCCTTGGATTCGATTCCCGGCATTGGGCAAAAGAGAAAAAAAACATTGTTAACACATTTTAAAAGCATTAAAAAAATCCGGGCCGCAACATTGGAAGAACTCTCCGCGCTGCCCGGATTTAATCGAAAAACAGCCGAAAATATTAAACGAACGTTCAAATAAGCCCCATAAAATCCTGTGGGGCAGCCCCCTTTTGTTCACGGGGTATTTGTCGCCCTCTCCATACCGCTCACCGGGGTCAATGGATTCAACCTAAACATTGGACCCATCATTCATCCCAAACCGCTTCATTTTCCGCCAGAGTGAGACCCGATCAATACCCATTATTTTGGCTGCCTTGGTTTTATTTCCCTCACATTTGTCGAGCACCCATTTAATGTAGTTTTTCTCCTGCTCCTCCAGTGTCGGCATCTCTGAATCCATGCGGCGGTAGGTTTCAACCGAAAGATTGCTGATGTATTCCGGAAGGTCGTCGAGGGTTATCTCCGGCCCTTTCGCCAGGGCTACGGCCCGTTCAATGACATTTTCCAGTTCTCTGATATTCCCCGGCCAGCTGTATTGTCGGAGCAACTCCATGGATTCTTTTTGAATATTTTGAACATTTGTGTTCATGGCTTTATTTTTTTGGGAAAGGAAGTGCTGTGCCAGAAGCGGTATGTCACCATGTCGATGGGTGAGAGAGGGAAGTTTTATGGTAATGACATTCAAACGGTAGAACAGATCCTGACGGAAATTGCCGTTGTCCACATCTTCTTTGAGATCGCGATGGGTGGCCGCGATGAACCGCACATCAACGGGAACAGAGGTTTCTCCGCCCACCGGCAAAACCTCCTTTTCCTGAATAACCCGCAGCAGCTTTACCTGCATACTCAGGGGCATGTCTCCAATTTCATCCAGAAACACCGTTCCGCCGTCGGCCACTTTGATCAGCCCCGCCTTTGCCTTTGTAGCGCCGGTAAATGCATCCTTTTCATGACCGAACAGCTCATTGGCCATCAACTCTTCGGTAAACGAACCACAGTTAAAGGCGACGAATTCTTTTTCGGAACGGGAGCTCAGTTGATGGATGGATCGAGCGACCAGTTCCTTGCCGGTTCCGCTTTCACCGAGAATCAGAACATTGATGTCCGAAGGGGCAATTTGGTGGATGGTTTTCTGAACATCCATCATGACCTTGCTTGTTCCGACAATGGCGGAAATCTTCCGCTGCTTTTTAAGGGTTTCTTTCAGTTCAATGTTTTCAAGCCGAAGCCGCCGTTTTAAAAGGGCCTCTTTGGTAATTTGGCGGACCTCTCCGATTTTATAGGGTTTTGCAATATAATAATATGCGCCGTTATGCATGGCCTGTACCGACGTTTCAATGGTGGCATAACCGGTGATGATAATGACTTCCGTATAGGGCTGAAGCACTTTGGTTTTGTGCAAAACCTGAAGGCCGTCCACTTTGTCCATTTTCAGATCGGTGATCACCAGATCGAAGTCTTTGGAATGAAGCAGTTCGATGGCCTTGCTCCCGTTGTTTACGGAAATGACGTCGTAGCCGGTCTTGACCAGAATATGCTCGAGATTCTTCCGGGCAATATCTTCGTCTTCAACAATAAGAATGATCTCGTTATTTTTTTCCACGATGATCCTTCTATAATTCTACTTGCTCAGGCTGATGGAATGGCAAAAAACAGGTAAATGTCGTTCCTTTTCCGACTTCGCTGGAAACGGATATATTGCCGCTATGTTGTTCTATGATGCCGTAAGTGATGGAAAGTCCCAGCCCTGATCCCTTGCCGACGTCTTTTGTGGTGAAAAAAGGGTCAAAAATCTTTGTGATGATATTTTGAGGAATTCCTTCACCGGTGTCAATCACCTGAAAGGAAAATCCCTCTTTTTCAAATTCGTTCTTAGCCTTGATGGTAATTTCTCCACCGTCTTTCATCGCATGGACGGCATTTGTAATAAGATTGATGATAACGCTTCTAATACGTAGACCGACAATGGCCTGTATGTTATCAGGCACCTCCACTTTAAGACGTATATTCTCCGGAATCTCCGATTTGATATGTTTAGTTGCATCGTTAACCAGCTCCAGAAAATTTACCTGTTTTAGGGTCAGAGTCCTTTCTCTGGCGAATTCCAATAGCGAACGAACGATTTCCTTTCCCCTTTCCACCTCTTTCTCGGCGCCGACCAGCAGTTCTTTTTTATATTCCAGGTCATCTTCTTCTATTTCTTCAATGAGGATTTGAATCGATGTGGAAATGTTGTTGAGGGGATTGTTCAACTCATGGGCCACCCCCGAGGTCAGTCTTCCCAATGAAGCCAGCTTTTGAGCCTGTATGAGTTGTTTGCTCCGTTTGTTAAGTTCAATGATCATATTATTGAGGCTGGCCACCAAAGATTCAAATTCATCGCCGGTCTTTATTTCCGGGATATTCTCAAAATCTCCTCTGGCGATTTTGGTAATAGCTTTTTCGATGGTCTTTAGCGGACGATTGACATTAAAGGCTAAAAAAAGTGCCACCAAAACAGAAAGGATAAAGACGGGCACCAGTGCCAAAAAATGGATCGTTTTTGATTTTCCGATCAGATCCTGGATGAATTGGCTCTCTTTTTTTACGATTTTTTCCAGCTCTTGTGTGAGAATGTTTCCCTGTTTTCGAATTAACTCGATGGTATCCGGAGGAACCACCAAATGTCCTTTTTCCTGGAGTCTCATAAGATCAGCGAGTGAGTCCTTGTATGTCACCACTTCGACAATCCTTTCATCGAGATTTTTGGCCAGGGTGTATTTTGAGTATTTATTCAATATGTTACGAAGGATATCCTCTGCCTGGCACACATAGTTCAGGGCTTCGATGATGTTTTTTTTATTAAAGGACAGAAAATAATTTTTCTCATACCGGCGGGCTTCAAGGATGGCGTTAAAGAGATCGTACTTTCTTTCGATAATTTGGATCTTCTGATTGAGAATATACTGGCTGTAATAACTTCGCGCCCATATCAGCGCACTGAGACCGATAAAAACTGCAAACGCCAGAAAAATCTTTCCTCTGATGCTGATTTTCATATCACCGTCATGAATTGATTAGAATTTCAAGAAGTTGAAAAATCATCATTTACAGTTAAAATTTAGCCGTCTATCTCAACATTACTTGAATATCGAATGCAGAACAAGAATTTTCGCATAATGAAGGTTCGTTCCGTCATTAATCGGCTCCAGAATTCATTAGAATACCGTGGCACCTTAAACTATTTTCATGTTTTCTCTTGCTTATGCCAAATACAAGATTATTGAATCCCATAAAAGAAATAAAGAATGGTCAACTCCACCGTTAAAAAGATGACGGTCATCACAGCACCTGCTTTGGCATAGTCCACCGTTCGATAGCCGCCGGGTCGCATGATCAGAGCGTTGACCTGATGCGTGGGCAAGACAAAGGTGTTGGATGCCGACAGTCCCACAACCAGAGCGGCCATTCTTGGATCACCCCCGGCCATGACCGCCATGTTCATGCACAGGGGAACCAAGAGAACCGTTGCGCCCACATTGGATATCACCAGGGTGAAAAAAGAGGTCATGACACCCACCGCCGCCAGGAGGATAATGGGAGAGGGATGGCCCAGCAACCCCAACACGAATTGTGCGATAAAAGCAGCGGTTCCGGTTTTTTCAAAGGCCATACCCAAAGGAATCAGCCCGGCCAAAAGGAAAACCGTCATCCAGTCCACAGCGCGATACGCCTCATCCACGGAAAGCACACCGGTGATGATCATACCCAGAGCGCCGGACATCAGTGCCACCGAAAGCTGAATCTTAAAAATTATAATCTGTGCCAGGGCCACTCCCAGCCAGATGACGGCGAGTTTGGCTTTCTCCGGACGCATAATTTCACCTTCAAGGGTGGTGGCAAAGGTGAGTGCCCGGGGTTGGGGCTGATTCCTTAAAATGTGAAATTTTTCCCAAGGCCCCTGGAGTAAAATGGTGTCGCCCATTTGCAGCCGAATATGGGTCAGGTTGCTATAAATAATTTTATTGCCGGTAAACAAGGCCACCGGATTTACGCCATACATTTCTTTAAAATTGACTTGACTCATGGTTTTTCCAATCAATTCAGACCGGGGAGAAACCACCGTTTCCGCCATTCCGGCATTGATCACCGCCAGGCTCTCTCCAAAGACTTCCAAGCCGTCTTTGATCTTCCATCCGTATTCTTCGGCCAGCATATGAACCATTTTCATTTTCCCGATCACGGCGATATCATCCCCCGAAGAAATCGTATCGGAACTTTTGGGTACGAATGTTTTTTCCTTTTTCGATGCAAAATTGATAGCCACCACGGTCACCAGAAACTTGGGTCTGATGCCCAAATTCTCGAGGGTTTTGGGGCCGCTATAATCATTGGGAATGTGGATTTCAAAGGTATGTTCAAGTCCCTGGTAGGCTTCCAAAAGCAGCGCTGTAACCCCTTTTTCCGCTTCACCGTCTGCGGCCGGAAGGATAAATTTTCCGAAAAGAATAAAATAGACGATGGCACTCAAAAGAAGGCAGATTCCGATGGGAGTTTGGGTAAACAGGCCGAAGGGTTCCAGTTTTTCCCCCCCCAGGACCATCAAATCATTGAGGAGAATCGTGGGGCTGGCCCCCACCAGTGTGATGGTCCCTCCGATAATGGCACAGAATCCCATGGGCATCAAAATGCGGGACACCGGGACCCCCATTCTTTTGCCGATTCGCTGGGCGGCCGGCAGGAATAGGGCTGCGGCGCCGATGTTCTGCATCATGCTCGAAATGATGCCGACGGTACCGGATATGAGGGTGATCACTTTCTTTTCGCTGTTGCCGGCCAATTTAACGATGGGGCCGGCCACCCTGTTCATGACGCCTGTTTTGTCAAGACCGGCACCGATAATAATCACCGCCATGATAGAGACGACGGCGTTACTGCTCAACCCCAGAAATGCTTCTTTGGGCGTTACCAGTCCGATAAGTGGGAGCAAAACCATCATGATGATTCCCACAACATCGACGCGAACCCATTCAAAAATAAACAGAACGATTGCAAATCCCAGTACAATCATGGTTAAAATCATTTCAAGTGTCATCGCTGAATATTCCTTTCTGTTCCTCGTGTACTCGCATGGTCCTAAAAACGATTGGTTTTAACCGGGTTATTTCTTTTTATTCTGCCTGAACGCAAAGCATAAACCAAAAGCAAAGGCGACCAGCGCCAGGGCGAAAATAAAATGTGTATCCATATTTCCCTCCATCATGTTTTAGTAAAACACCTGTCTCCATACCCTCCGTCAAAATTGCATCTGTTAGCCGCGTGGTGAAAAATTGGTTCTGGAGTGAGCATCATTCGTGCCAAGTTGTACGATGCTAATAAATCTGATTGATATTACTGGCTTTATTTAAGAAGTGTATTTTGAAGATCTTCTATTTCGGGCGTTGCGATATGCAATGGTTTAAGGTTAAAATATAAATTAAACAAAATTATTCGACGGTTATGGGGTGTTGCAGATCAGAATGGAGTGTTGCAAAATGTAATGTTTTGCCTGGGGTTGCAGGATAAAAAAAGAAAATCCGGCCTTTTCTCCAAAGGCCGGATTTGGGTTTGAACGGGGTCCATGGGCATCGGTTCGTGAAGAAGGGGCCAACACGACGCCTAAAATGCTTTGTTACACCATGGCATAAACATAAACGTTGCTGCGGAGTCGTTCACCTTCTTCAATTCTGCTTTCAGAGCGATCTTCAACCGATTCGGAAACCACAAAAGCGATATCTCTATATTCTTTTGTGATGGATTCCAGCGCTGCTTCCGGCTCGTTGAACATCACGATGTGATCAAAAGGGATTCCTTTTTCGGCGGCTGCTTTCTGAAAGAGACCGGCATTTTCTTCCGACATATTTTTAAACTCTTCACAGACCTGATTGCGTGAAGATGAAAAAAGCTTGAACGTTTCACAGGATAACGGGGCTGTATTTAATGCCAGAATTTCATAGGACATCCGGTGCGCCATTTCCAGAGCATAGTCGATAATTTCTTTTGAAAAATTGCTTTCTCTGCCCATAACCAGCAGTTTTAAAGCAGCTTCTTCTTCTCTTTGATCACTCATTGTTTCCATGGCATACTCGGATTCACCGGCTTCGGCAAAGGTAATTGCTTCCTGGTACTTGTCCATGGTGTTGCCAGCTCTATTCAATTTTTGTTTGATTCTCCCAAAAATTCCTGCCATTTTTTCTCCTCCTCTGTTATTTTTTAGCGGTGAACTGTCACCAGGGGAACGGATAGATTCTTTTTTATTTTCGCCAGTGAAGTTTTCTTTTTGGAAATACCCGTGGTTCGACTGATATTCTGATCAGAAGCGTCATAGATGGTCAAAACCACGTCCCGATGGTCGTTTACATAACTGATGATCTCTTTTTCAGGATTTCCCGATGCCATGGAGAAGTGACACTGAACACCTGCTTTTTCCGATTCCGACAAGAACTGTTTTATTTGCTTTGAGGCCTCGGCTATAATATCCAGGGCGGTTTCATGTTCGCCAGCTTCGGCAAAGGTCGCCGCCATCATGGAACCCTGAACAAATTTTCTAGCGATAAGGGTTTTTTTCCGAAATTTTTTCATATAGTCGCGATAATACCGGGGTCTTATTATCTGAAATATGTCCAACTCCGCCCGAATCCGCTTGCACAGATCAACTGCATATTGAAAGGCTTTTTGGTCGGGCGTCATTCCCTCTATGGTCAATAAAACTTTTTTCATTTTCATCCCCTTTTACCCGTTGTCCATCAGGTCTGTTACATTCGCACCTGAGGCCGGACTTCTTCACTGGGCCGGATATGAACATGGTCCCTTTTTCGATGTTTTTTCTCCGGACGGTCATGCAGGATATCCAGAGCGATCTCATGTTCATTGGCTTCGGCAAACGTTATGGTCGCCATCAATCTGTTAAAAGTCTCTTTGAATTTAAACATGAACAAATCCTCCTTTGTGCGATTTTTTTTCCATTTGACCGTTGATAGAGCAACTCCTGTGCCAATATTAACAAAAAAATAGTATCCTTTTGATAATATTGATTTATTGAGAAAGTCACCATGGATAGCAAACATAAAAAGATAGTTGCTATCTGCAATGCTTCTTTGGCTATAAAAAAAATATAATTTAAATTTAGTAGGTTATGCCATATTGCAAAAAATGAATGATTCGTTGCAGATTGTAACGTCCAACGGGGTTGTGCCTTTTCCTAAGAAAAAAACATTGCGTGAAGGAGTTGAATCTGTTTTTATAACCTTAATTTAGGGACATTTGGGGGCACTGTGCTGTCTACGCTCATTTGAAAAATGGCAAATAAATGGAATCAGGGTATGCGCTTATTTAAAAAAGAAAAAGAGCAAATGAAGTCACTACCAACGGAGCTCGATGAATTAAGAGAGGAAGTACGAAAAGCCAGGATGTCCGAGTCTGTGGAAAAGGTCGCTTATAAAGAAATTGAACGGCTCGAAAAAACATCCCCTTCCAGCGCTGAATATACCATCGGCATCAACTATATCGATTATCTGGTGAGTCTCCCCTGGAACAAAATGACCGATGACAACCTGGATATCAAACGGGCCGAATCGATTCTCAATGAAGATCATTTTGGCCTCACCAAAATAAAAGACCGGATTTTAGAGCATCTTGCAGTCAGAGTATTGAAAATGTCCCGCCAGCATAAAGTGCTGGTGGTGGATGACGAAAAGATTACCCGGCAGAATCTTGAGCATGTTTTTAAAAAAGACGGGTATTACGTCAAGACCGCTTCCGATGGATCCGAAGCGTTGAGTTTTCTCAAAGAAACCGCCTTCGACGTCATCGTAACAGATCTTAAAATGGGCAAGATCGATGGTATGGCTGTCCTTGAAAAAGCCAAGAAAGTCAATCCCGGCACCGAAGTGATTATCATCACCGGATACGCCACGGTATCCACGGCCATTGAGGCCATGAAGAAGGGTTCGTATCACTACTTGACCAAGCCGTTAAAGCTCAATGAAATTCGATCCACCATTGAGAACGCCTTGTTCAGAAAAAAGGTCCGCTTGGAGCCCAAAGGTCCGGTGCTCTGTTTTGCCGGACCGCCGGGAACTGGAAAAACCTCGTTGGGCATGTCCATCGCCAAGAGCTTGGAACGAAAATTCGTCCGTATTTCTCTGGCCGGCATGAAGGATGAGGCTGAAATAAGGGGACACCGCAAAAGCTATGTCGGTGCCTTGCCGGGAAGGATTATCCAGGAAATTCGCCGTTCGGAAATAAAGAATCCACTGATCATGCTCGATGAAATCGACAAAATCGGCCGAGATTTCAAGGGAGATCCGGCAGCAGCATTGCTGGAAGTCCTTGACCCCGAGCAAAATGCGCATTTTGTGGATCATTACCTGGATGTTCCCTTTGACCTGTCCCACGTCATGTTCATCGCCACGGCAAACGCACTGGACCTGATTCCCGGACCGTTACTGGACCGTCTGGAAGTGATTACCCTGCTGGGATATACGGAAGAAGAAAAAGTCAAGATCGCCACACGCTATTTAATACCCAGGGAAGTCGAAGAAACCGGACTCTCCGACACCCCGCCTGTTTTTACTTCAGAGGCAATCCACAAAATCATCAGAGAATATACCCGGGAAGCAGGATTGAGAAACCTTTCGCGACAAATTGCTTCCATTTGCCGCAAAATTGCCCGGGAAACCTTGCGCAAGGCCACCACCGGCCCGGCAATCATGATCACTCCTGAGATGGTTGAGAATTTTTTGGGGCCCAGAAAGTTTTATTTCGAAGTCGCTGAAGCACAAGAACGGATCGGCGTAACCACCGGGCTGGCATGGACCGAAGCCGGGGGGCAGATTATGTTCATCGAGGCCGCCAAAATGAAAGGGAAGGGAGAATCTCATTTTAACCGGTTCATTGGGTGATGTGATGAAGGAATCCGCCCAGGCTGCCATGAGCTATATCCGCAGTCATGCCGATTTCATAAATATTTCTGAAAACATATTCGAAGCCAACGACATTCATATCCACGTGCCGGCTGGCGCCATTCCCAAGGACGGCCCATCGGCCGGACTGACCATTGCCGTTGCGCTGATTTCTTTGCTGACGGAGCGTCCCTGCAAAAGGGACGTTGCACTGACCGGTGAATTGACGCTAACCGGCAGAATTCTTCCGGTGGGCGGCGTAAAAGAAAAAGTTCTTGCAGCTCATAGAGCCGGGGTAAAATCGGTGGTATTTCCTGCCAAAAACGAAGCCGAAATCAAAGACATTTCCGAAGATGTTAAAAAAGATTTGAATATTATCACCATCGAGGAACTATCGGAGGTCATAAACCTGGTTTTAAAGTAAAATAAAGGACTGAACCTCGGGGGGCAGCACTTCATACCCAGTAAAAAAAAAGCGGTCAACCCGTTAAATGGCGTGACCACTCCCAAAAAGAGAAAAGGAAATTTTACCGTAAAAATGGTTACGACAGTTTTTTCAACAATTCCTTAAGTTCCCTGACCGCATCGGCTGATTTTTCAAGAGCCGACCTTCTCTTCGGCGGTAAGGGTAATTTCAATGACTTCCTCAACACCGTTTGCACCCAATTTCACAGGAACACCGATGAAAAGATCGTTAAATCCATATTCACCTTCAAGGTAAACCGCGCAGGGAAGGATTTTCTTTTTGTCCTTGAGAATCGATTCAGCCATTTCGACGGCTGCAGAAGCCGGTGCATAAAAGGCACTTCCTGTTTTAAGAAGTTTGACGATTTCAGCGCCGCCGTTGGCGGTTCTCTCCACCAGGGCGTCGATTCTTTCCTTGGGAAGCAGTTCTGTAATGGGAATCCCGGCAACTGTAGAATAACGGGGTAACGGCACCATGGTATCGCCATGACCGCCAAGGACAAATGCCGTGGTATTTTCAACGGAAACATTGAGTTCCATTGCAATAAAAGTTCTGAATCGTGCTGAATCGAGCACACCGGCCATGCCGATGACCCTGTTTTTAGGGAAGCCGCTGGCTTCAAAGGCAACGTGACACATGGCATCCAGGGGATTGCTGACAATAATGAGTACCGCATCCGGAGAATGCTTCACCACCTGTTGGGTGACATTTTTCATAATTCCCGCATTGGTGCTCAAGAGGTCATCCCGGCTCATACCGGGTTTTCTGGGTATGCCGGCGGTGATAATAACAATATCCGAGTTGGCCGATGCTGCATAATCGTTTGACCCGGTTGGGTGGGCATCGTGCTTTTCAATGGGCGCTGCCTCGGCAAGATCCAGGGCTTTACCTTGGGGGAGACCGTCAATAATATCCACCAAAACGACATCGCATAATTCTTTTTCTGCTAGCCTTTGTGCTGCAGTGGCGCCGACATTGCCGGCTCCGACAACGGTTACTTTTTTGTCCATATCACTCTCCTTCTGTTGTATTTATGAATTAATATTATTTAACGTTTGATTTCTGTTGCTGGGTTCCTCGTTTTTTGTATTCATTTTGGGATGCTCCCTGTTGGGACGTATTTTCAAAATGCAATTGTAAAACAATTTTGATAACACAAAATCGTTTGTTGTCAACCTATTTATATGTGGATCTATCCCCTTGTTGTTGACACAATCAATTGAAACAGGATAAAAAGTTTAAAAAGGGCGAAAGTTGTCTATGAATATCGCAAAGCAAATTAAAACGCTGTTACAGGAAGCTGAGTTGTATCGTTCTCAGGGATTGTTGAACGAGGCGTTGGTGAAATACCGCCATGCAGAAGACCTGATACAAAGGGATGAACAACTCAAGAACAGATTAAACCTAATTGACGCTGTTTCAAAAAAAATTGAGCGCCTAAAAGATGAAATTCAGCGTATCGAAAATGCACCCAAAAAACCTGAAGTTTCAGCCCAAATTCAAGACCTGATCAAAAAACTGTTCACGTCCACGCCGAACCTGAGCGAGGACGCAAGAGCCCTTGAAGGCGCGGTCGCTTTGGCAAAGTTCGGCCAGTTTAAAAGAGCGATATTAGAATTTAAAGCGTTGTTGAAAGTAGATTCCCTCCGGGTCGCTGCAGCCAAGAATATCATAAGATGCCATATGGCCCTTTCTTCAGTGGATGACGCCGTTGCTGAATATGAGCAATGGCTCTCGGAAGATATTTTTCTTCCCAATCAACTTCAAAGACTTTGGACTTTTTTCGAAAATGTGCTGAACAAAGAGGGCATCGATAGAATCCTTCCCCAGGCCAAAATGTCCGCAGATGATGTGGAACCCATGATCCATATTCCTGAAATTCATGACGTTAAGGATCAGACATATGCGGATGATCGATTAAAAATTGAAGAAGTTAAGATTGAAGACGAAGAAGATCTCGACATCAATTCAATCGGAATAACCTTTGACAGAGGGCCTTTAAAAGAGCAGGTATTTGAATTTAAAGTGAGGTTCCAGTTGGGAAATGTCCTCAGCCTACTAATTTCAGGCAGGGAAAAAGATCTGATCGAAAATTTTAAAGCCGGAACGACGATCAATGATGTTCAGTATTATTCGAATGTTGCTTTTTTCAATGGCCCAGGTCTGATTACAGCGGTAAAGAAAATTAAAATCGGACCGTTGCGTGGAGATTATTGTGTGGATATTGAGGCCGCAATAAGTTAAACTGCATGGTCAGCAGGCGGCGAGATGCTTAACGGCATTTTGTGGAGAAGCATTGCAGAAGAAAGGCCTTGAAAAATTTGAGTAAATTTGGTAGAATAGCATTTTTAAAGACATACTGCGCGGGCATAACATGCACTAAATTTTCTAGGTGGAGCTGATCATCAATGGCTATTTTTAATTTTAAAAAAAGGGAGATCGAGTGTAAAATTGTCTATTACGGGCCCGGAAGATGTGGCAAAACAACCAATATGGAATACATCTTCAAGACCTTCAAAAAACAGGTCGTCGGTGAGATGGTCTCAATAGATACGGAAGGTGATCGGACCCTTTTTTTCGATTTCCTTCCCATGGGCCTTGGGAAGATAAAAGGATTTGATATAAAAGTTCAAGTGTATACCGTTCCCGGTCAGGTTCAATATCGATCTACCAGAAAACTGGTTTTAAAGGGTGTTGACGGCATTATTTTTGTCGCAGATTCACTGGCGGTGAGACGCGAAAAAAACATGGTCTCCTTGAAAGACCTGCAACATAATTTAAAAGAATACGGTCTTAACATTTTTAAAGTCCCGCTTGTTATGCAGCATAACAAGCGGGACTTGGCCAGGCAGGGCTTCCCGATTATGTCCGTTGAGCAGATGGAGAAGGATTTAAACAGACAGCTCAAAGTCCCTTCTTTTCCAGCCAGTGCAATTATGGGGCAGGGCGTTGGGATAACTTTAAAGGAATGTCTGAAGTTAACATTAATATCATTTAGAAAAAATTTACAATTAGGACGTTAGATAGTATAAATGGGCGATTTTGTTCTAGCCGGCAATATGGATTTTCTGAGTTTGGGTGATATCCTGCAACTCCTCGGCTCAAATTCAAGTACCGGTATTTTGCGCATTCGGAGTAAATATGCTCAGAAACCGGGTTTAATATATTTCGTTAATGGCAATCCTGTGAATGCGTCGGCAGGTCCGTTGACCGGCCTTGATGCCGTTAACGCACTTTTTGGTTGGGTGAATGGTGAATTTGAATTCACTGAAGAAGATATTCGTCGTAAAAATGTTATTAAAAAGAGCCGGATGCAAATTATTCTTGACTGCTTAAGCATGTTGGATGATGGACAGATAGAACAATTGGGTCCTGTATCGTTTCCCAAAAAGACAAAAAGTTCTTCAAGAAAAGAATCGACACTGCCCGTTATAAAAGGGCCGCTTATCGATTATTCGTATGTGGTCGATGAAGAAGAGGCGCGGGCTGGCAACAAGATTGTCGCACAAGGAAAACACGGCGGCTGGTTATGGGTGATACTTGAAGGTGTGGCAGAAATTATCAGGGAAACTCCCCAGGGCCCTTTAAAAATACTCAGAATCGGTGAGGGAGCATTTATCGGGAGCATTGCTTCATTTTTACTGTTGGAAGGAACGGTTCGAAGTGCTGCAATTCGTGCAGTGGAAAATGTTCAGTTGGGCGTACTCGACTCCCGGCGTCTTTCCATCGATTTTTTGAAGATGTCCGACTCCTTTAGAAGCCTTGCAATCAGTCTTGACAGGCGCTTAAAACAGGTCACCGATATGGCGGTTAATATTCATCTGAAAAAGATTCGTATCGAAGACTATATTAACGGTAAAAATCAGCGGATTGTCCAGGGTGACAGCGAATCGGATTTATTTCAAATCACAGAAGGGGACGCCCATATTGTCCGACACACGGAAAATGGTTATGTGCCATTGGCCAATCTTCATTCCGGAGATTTTTTCGGGAATGTTCCGTTCCTTGATTTAGGGCAAGAACCTTATCAGGCTTCGGTTTTCGCTTCAGAAAATCTTGAAGTAACCAAAATGGACCCTGTCATTCTGCAGAAAGAGCACAATCGCCTTTCGCCCACATTTAAAAACTTTATAGAGCACCTTGCAACGTGCGTATCGGTAACCACCAGGGTAGCTTTTGAATTCCATAAAAAAACCGGTGATAAAAAACCGTAAAATAAAATATTAACAAAACCGTATTGGGTGAATACCATGACGACAGAAGAAAGAAGACATCATCCAAGGATCAGTGCTCTCAATTTGATCTCATATAATTGTATTGATGAAAATGAGGTAATTGTGGCACAGGGGATGGGAAGGACTCTAAATATCAGTGAAGGCGGAATTTTGCTTGAAACGCACATTCCCATGGACCCCCGAAATGCCATCGCGCTTGCCATTGGTCTTGAAGATGATCTGATCAACATTAAGGGAACGGTTGTTTTCTCTGCGGCCGGCAAAGATGAAAAATATGAAGCCGGAATCGAATTCCTTGAGATGTCGGATTCGACCCTCGATATTTTAAAAAAATTTATCATAGCATTTTCAGAACAATAACAAATGAAGTGCTTATCAAATTAAAGAATAGAATGCTTCAAACAGGGAGTTCGTTGCCGCAAATGGCAACAGCAACTGCTAAACCTCCTCACTCAATGGCAATCGGCAAGGAAAAACATCGCTGTCATGGTTGTCCCAAAGGATAAAAAATTATGCTGAAGACTGTCATTGAAACCGACTTTGAAGAATTGAATTTAATAAAAAGGGGCAAAGTTCGGGATATATACGATCTTGGAGACACCCTGTTAATGGTGGTAACGGATCGAATTTCTGCGTTTGATGTGGTGATGCCTGATCCCATTCCTGAAAAAGGAAAAATTTTAACTCAAATTTCCCTTTTTTGGTTTAAAATAATGGAATCCCTTTTGCCCAATCATGTTATTTCCAGTAACGTGGACAACTATCCGGACATTTGTAAACCGTATTCAGAAATTCTGCGGGGAAGGAGCATGCTGGTAAAAAAAGCAAAACCTTTGCCCATTGAATGTATTGTAAGGGGATATATATCCGGATCCGGATGGAACGACTACCTGGCTTCCGGACGCATATGCGGCATAAAGCTCCCCGAAAACCTGAAAGAATCTGACAAACTTCCCGAGCCTATTTTTACGCCTTCGACCAAAGCAGAAACGGGGCTTCATGATATTAACATAAATTTTGACGAGGCCATCAAAAAAATTGGACGAGATCTGGCCGACCATGTTAGAACCCTCAGTCTCGAAATCTACCGCAAAGGCGCTGAATTGGCCTACAAAAAAGGAATCATCATTGCGGATACCAAATTCGAGTTTGGCCTTTTCGAAGACAATTTAATCCTTATCGATGAAGTAATGACTCCGGATTCATCCAGGTTCTGGCCGAAATCGTCCTATGAACCCGGGGGGACCCAAAAGAGCTTCGACAAGCAATATCTTCGTGATTACCTTATTTCCATCAACTGGAACAAGACACCCCCGGCACCGTCACTTCCCGCAGACGTGATCGCAAATACACAAAAAAAATATATAGAAGCATTCAATCGGCTTACCGAATCGAACCATGTGCTTTAAAGAAAAAATTGTCAAACTGTCCGAGGTTGACGCCAGCGATCATTCCTTTCGCATAACAACCCAAGAGACGGTCGATGATTTAATGGACTCTATCGGCCATGTGGGGGTGTTGAATCTGCCCCTGTTGTTAGAAAAAAAACCGCGGTACATTATTCTATCTGGTTTTAGAAGAATTGAAGCCTGCCGCCGACTGGACCGATTCGATGTTAACGCCAGGATCCTCGATTCCGATACAAAAAAACTTGAATGCGCAAGATATGCCATCACCGACAACGCTTTTCAAAGACCGCTCAATCTCATAGAAAAATCAAGATCAATCCGGATGCTTTCCACCTGTTTTTCGGACCATCGTCGTCTTTCCAAAGAAATGTCCATTTTGGGGGTGCCCTGCCATGAATCCATGATAATAAAAATCAAAGACATCTGTTCTTTTTCGAAGCCGCTTCAGAACAGCATACTTTCCGAAAGTATTTCACTGCCTGTGGCATTGGAACTCCATAAAATGTCAAAAGATGTTGAAGACGGTTTTGTAGAACTTTTTAGTGTTCTTAAATTGGGTGTCAACAAGCAGCGGGAAATCCTTACGCTGATCAAAGAAATTTCCTTGCGGGAAGACATTCCTATGGCAGAGATTTTGGAAGGGCTCCATTTGAAAAGGATTTTGAATGATGAAAATCTTGATAAAAATCAAAAGATCCGAAAGATACGGTCCCATTTAAAACAGCGGCGCTTCCCCGCTATAACATGTGCTGAGCGGTGGTTTGAAGAACATCGGCAAAACTTGAAACTCGGATCCGGGATAAAACTGATTCCACCGGACAATTTTGAAAGTCCTACCTATTTTTTGAACTTCTCATTTAAAGATTTAAAGGAACTCAAACATCTTAAAAAAATCTTTGATTCTCTCATCAAGAACCCTTCCCTTAAAAAAATCCTGGATTGATCGCATGCAACATATGGTGTTTCATGTTATCGGATGACACTATATGTTGAGTTTGATATCTTGATCCAGCGGTTTTTCAAGATTAATGCCCAATTTCACCAAAAGGAAAGGGGACCTTATAATTACTTTAATTTCAGTTGGGTAGGATGTATCCGCCCCTGAATTGCAGGACTTTCGAACCCAAGCAGAGCAAAAAAAGAATATATTTTCTTGACTAAATAAAACGCACCATTTATATAGGGCTTAATTAAATAAATATGGTTCAATATATTATGGGAATTAAGGAACGGAAAGAACGAGAAAAAGGACGGCGGCGCCAGCAAATAATGGTTGCCGCAAAACGGGTTTTTTCCAACAAGAGCTTTAACAAGGCAACCATGGAAGATATCGCCAAGGAAGCTGAACTTAGCCCAGGTACGATTTATCTGTATTTCAAGAACAAAGAAGAGTTGTTCGCCTCTCTCTCCCTAAGAATCCTCCACTTTATGAACATTCGTTTGGAACATGTACATGACGAAAAATACGAAGGACCTCAACAAAAACTAACCGCGCTCAAAGACGCCTTATATGAAGTCTACGAATTTGATCCGCTGGTCCTAATTAATATGTTCCATCTTCAATCCAGTGAAACCCTGAAAAATTTATCACCCCATTTGCTTTCGGATATTAAAGAATTGTCCAGAAATTCATTCAGGTCAATGGCCAAAGTATTTGAAGAGGGAATGGAGGAAGGCCTTTTTATTAAAAGACACCCGGTAGCCCTGGCCGATATTGTGTGGGCGCTGTTTTCAGGCGTTGTGCTCTGGGAAGAAAGCAAAAGATTGATCAACAGTAAAAAAGATTTTTTGAAACCGACCCTTGAAATTGCGTTTGAAATTTTCAGTCGAGGGATAGAAATTAACCCTGAATCTTTAAATTAGAGTTTGCGGAACTGAACAGATACACTCCAGGCGTTAAAACAGTTTGGTTTACTATAACCTAGCTGTTAGAACATGCGGCGTTTATTAACATTTAACTGATAAAGGAGGTGATACTGCAGATCTTTAGAGGAGAAAGGAAGAGCGCTGATTTGATTTGAATCGCCGCATCCTCAACCAATTTTCCTCATATCCAATGACTATGGTTTACTTTAACCGGAAATCTTAAAAATGTTTCATCGAATGGCCAAGTCGTGAACGGCTTCTCAGAATAATATTTGAATCAGAATTGCAAGAGAAGGTCCGCTCAAACTTTCCTTAAAGACTCCGGTTATTAACCAAAAGTTTCTAACCTTAAGGAGGTGTATTAATGCCAAAGTATGCCAAAGGATATAATCAGCCAGTAGATGCGATTCCCGGACGAGGATGGGCCGTAATTTTAGCCGGTACAACCATCAACTTATGTCTGGGATGCCTGTACGCCTGGTCCGTCTGGCTAAAATATTTAACCGACGACGTTTACATGAAGGCCCATGGTTGGGCAGGGGCTCTCACCGCAGAGCAGGCCTCCAACCCGAAATCAATGTGTATTCTCATCTTTGCTCTGCTCATGATTCCGGGTGGAAAGATCCAGGATAAGTATGGTCCCACAGTCGCCGGTAGCATCAGCGCGGTCTGCATGGGACTTGGAATGCTCATCGCAGGAATGGCGCATTCCTATGCCGGAATCCTCTGGGGATTCGGTGTCGGCGGCGGTGTCGCCATGGGCATCGGTTATGCCGCTCCTGTTCCCGCAACACGAAGATGGGTCGGTCCCCATCAGGTGGGTGTCATGATTGGTATTACGGTCGCGGGTTACGGTGGTGCAGCGTTCTATGTGGCGCCGCTCATCAAATGGCTTATCGTAAGCTATTCCCTTTCTGCATCATTTGTAGTACTGGGCATTGCTTATCTTGTAGTCATCGGTATTGCCGCCCAAATACTGGCATGGCCTGAAGAGGGATACGTTCCGCCTCAACCGCCTGAGACGGCAGCAACAAAAGCTGCTGCCGCATCTGTGAGAGACTGGACGGCAGGAGAAATGATGGGAACGTGGCAGTTTTACGCGTTGGTGGTCCTGTTCTGCTTGAACACCCAAGCGGGTCTTCTCATCATCGGTCACGCCGCTAAAATTGTAAAACCCTTCCTGGAGCAAGGATTTATACTGGTTGCTGCCGGTGGTTTTATGAACGCTGCGGGACGGGTCGGGACAGGCAAGTACTCGGATATCATCGGAAGGGACAAGGCGTATATGCTGAATGCTTTTGTCGCGGCCCTTTGTTTTTTCGCTCTGCCTGCAATTATCGCGGCCAAGTCGCTCTTTATGGCGTTTACGGCCTGTATGCTCGCCTACTGGGTTTACGGCGGTGGCCTTGCTCTGATGCCCTCATACACAGCTGACTTTTATGGCCCGAAAAATCTGGGCTTTAATTACGGACTCGTGTTCATGGGCTGGGGTTTCGGTGCCTTCATGCCCAAACTGGCCGGTCACATCAAAGATATAACCGGTTCTTATGATCAGGCATTCTATATTGCCGGAATCTTGCTGCTTGTTGCGGTGGCACTTGCTTTTGTTACCAAAAAGCCTCAAAAGGCATAAACATAGAGCACAGAAGGATTTAATTTTAAACATTAACCGAAAGGCGGGGAGGGGCTAACCCTCTCCGCCTTTCTTTTTGGATGAATTTAACATTTTGCAACACTTTTATTTTATAGCAAATATAGAACTACGAACCGATATGGATCATTGATATTGCCAACCATTTTAATAATAACAGATCGCGTTCGAGGGTACGATGTGAGCCGATTTGAGGTTCTTTGTGTTAAATTCGGGTTAATAGTATTCAGCAAACCGGGTCACTGCATCCAGAACCGGTGCCATGGCTTCCCTTAAAAATGGTATCCCGGAAAAACGGTCGATCACTACAAGACCCAGTATGATAAACGGACCGGCTTTGGAAAACAGTCTCCATATGCGCTCTTGGGGCAACATCAGATAGATCAGCCTTGAACCAGCGAGCGGGGGAATGGGCAGGACATGATAGGCGGTAGCGGTAGCACTAAGGTATAGCACGACCTCGATGACACGGTCGGTCCAGAAAAAATGCTTGATATAAGCTGCAGACATTGCAATGGTGAAGCTTCCAAAGGGGGCAATAAGAGATATGAGACACCATCCCAGCTTCTGTTTCTTAAACCGGATCTTTTGATCGTCCACTTGTTTGCCCCATCCAAAACCGCCTAAAAAGAAGACAATGGTACCGACAATATCAAGATTGGTTATGGGGTTGAAGTCGACAATGTCATCTCTGCGCGGATGGCCAAAAGCCCCGGCAAATAAACGTGTAAAACCGGAGCCAAAAGTTACGATGGCAAGGATGGCCACAGAGTAATAGAGAATTTCTTCTAAGTTAAAACCGATTAATGGCAATGTGAGGTCCTCCGACTTCTACTTTGATATGATGAAATGTGCCAGCGCCACGTCATTAGGTCAAAAAGAATGTATAGAGAAATAAGGCTGTTGTGTCAAACGAAAAACTGACTTAGAAATTTGAAGAGGTTTCAATCAATGGGCCGTGTTCAAAAAAATAAAAAGAATGCTGTTTTAGTCATAGGCAGCGAACGGGCCGAAGCTGAAAAAATTAAGGGCCTTCTTGTTGAAAGTGATTACCGGGTTTATTCCGTCGGCACCCCGAAAGAAGCCCAAAAAATTATGGCGGAAAAAAAGATGGATGTCATCCTGCTGACGCTTAGACCCCCGTATCACGCTCCGGAGATCTTCATAACAACACTGCAGCCAAACAAAACAACTGATTCAATGCCGCCGGTAATCGTGATTCTGGAAAGCTTTGAAGAAGAGGTCATTGCGTCGGCATTGAAAGTCGGTGCGGCGGACTTTCTTATCTTTCCCGTTGATTCCCGGGAACTGATAAGAAGGATAGGGGTCCAGATCCGCATGCTATCGCCCGATTCTGATTCTATTCCAAAAAGATCTCCGGAAAGACTCTTGACCCGGCTTTTGGGTGGATTCTATTCCCGACCCGATACCAGAGAACTTCTGGGTGAGCGCTACGAGAAACTGGCAAGGTTGGGTATGGGGAGTTACGGTGAAGTTTGGAAGGTGAGGGACATTAAGAAAGTGCCGCCCATGATATATGTGGCCAAAATCCCCCTGAGCAAAAAGTTGAACGCCAAGATCGAGAAGGAAGCCCAGATATTGGGCAGGCTGGACGATCATGAAGGTGTGCCCAAAGTTCGGGAGGTCATCGGCATTGATAAGAGAAAGGTGCTCATCCAGGAGTTTGTGTCCGGGAAAACCCTTGATGAAATGATTGAACGGGAGTTTGAAGCCAAAGAGGTGGAGTCCGTCGTAATTCAGTTGACGAATGTCGTGGCGTATGCCCACGCGCTGGGAATAATTCACAGGGATATAAAACCGTCGAATGTCATGGTCAGACCCGACGGCTTCATAAAGCTTCTGGATTTTGGCGCAGCCAAGGAACTCAAGGAGAAAGCGTTTTCCGCCACCGTAACCGGTTCGCGGCCCTATATGTCGCCGGAACAGATTATGGGAAAAAGCCAGAAAAGTTCGGATGTGTGGGCACTTGGGGTCGTCATGTACGTGCTCTATACCGGCATGTTTCCGTTCTATCACGAGGTTGAAAAAATTCTCATGGACATGATACTGGAATATCCGCCGTCGCCGCCCAGCAAATTCAATAAGGCGTTAGATCCGAAAATCGAACAAATCATACTGAAATGCCTGGTAAAAAATCCTGAAAATCGCTACCCTGACGCCGGAGCTCTCCGGGAGGACATCACCCAGTCTTTTCCAGGGTATGGCGCAACGATATTGCCGCTTTACTAGAAGTTATCTCAAAAATACATCTAACGCCCAGTGGCTGTGTTCCAAGTCTCCTTAAAATGCTCACAGGCCTGCGCCTTGCCCTTGAGCGTATCTACTTTTTTTAGAGAGCTTCTAATGAGGAACAACCGGAAAGCTCCCTTACCCGGCCACCCATGAAGACTTATCTCGGTTTGTCTGCGTAAACCGCAACATCCATGACCATGATAACAATGTCTATATCTTTACCGTGGCGGTTTTTCATGAGCCCCTCTATCACCGCTCTGGGGCTGAATCCGGCTTTTTTAAACATGGCCAGGGCACCGTGAGCTTTAAGGGGAAATTCAACCATGAGTTTTTCTATTCCGAACTCCAGAGCCAGGTCCACCAACTCGTTGATCATCAGGGTTCCCAACCCCTTTTCGTGAAAAACCGGTTCCACAACGATTCTGATGGTGGCCAAATGTTTCCGCCAGCCGTGTGCCACCCGGTGAAGGCTCGCATTGGCCACAATCTGCCCATCTTTTATGGCCAAGAGCGGAAACACGTGTTCATAATCGAGTTGATCAAACCACCGGTCGACCACTTTGGGGTCGGTAACATCGTTGCGAACATACTGGAGCACCGAGGGGGTGAGTCGGGCAAAAAAATCTCCCAGCTGTTTGCGGTCGCTTTTGACCATGGGCCTTAAAATAACCTCGGTGCCGTCTTTAAGTTTTCCCTTCTTTTTCAAACCTCCCATTTTTGTCATATAATCGCCCCCTAAGATTATAGAATTAACGGCTTAAGTCCCGCTCAAAAGTCTTTTTGCAAAAAACTCGGGCAGGTTCGCACCAACGATTTTTTTCATGGTTGACAATATATCATACTCTACCAGCTTGAACGTTATTGAATTATTTTCAGTGTCAAAGATACAATAGGAAGACCTGGGATCACCGTTTCGAGGCTGTCCGACACTTCCGGGGTTCAGAAGATAAAAATCCCCTTCGTTCAGCCGGACCGTGCCATCCGGCGGGATCTCTATGGGCGCCACCTTCTTACGGATATCCATGCGCCAGATCTTTCTTTTATGGGTGTGCCCGAAGAGGCAGATATTTGTCTTGCCCCAAATTCCTTTTTTCATTTTTTTTAAGATGACTCTGGCCTGGAAGGGAAGCGCTATATAATTGGCTGTATTTTCAGGGGAGCCATGACAGGCCATGCCACAGGGTAAGCGACGATTTTCCTCCATACACTCCAAAAAATGGATGTTTTCATCGGTGAGGTTGTTCCTCGTCCAAAGGATAGCCGCACGTGCATAAATGTTGAAGTTCTCGGCGTAGATAGGATTGCAGGCCGCCTGGTCATGATTGCCTTGAATGGAATGCATTCCGATGGTTTTGGCCATTTCTATACATTCGTTGGGGTTGGCATTATACCCCACAAGATCGCCAAGATTCAGAATTCGGTCCGTTCGGCGGTCAAAGTCATTTACCACCGCCTGAAACGCCTCGAGGTTGGCGTGGATATCTGAAAGGATCGCTATACGCAAGGAAGTCACTCCTGATTTTTTCCTTAAACCAGCACGTTCATCCCTTTGGGGTGGAACATGATGCCCCGGGAAGGATTATAAAATGCATAAAAAAGGTTTTGAAGAGGGTTTAAGGACCTAAAAAGAACCTAATAGTTCTTTGAATTTATTTCTAAGCCATTTTTTTATTAAATCTCCAGCATACCATCGCCCGGCAATTGGAAGGAGAATCAGGGCAAAATAGAAAATATTCCCGGCTTTGATGAAGTCAAAAACCACCACCAAACTGACCATAATCAAAGCTATCACCACATTTGCGGCCAGACCGGTGAGTTCATTGAGCTTTCCAGTCATATATTCCTGCAGCTCAGATTCTACCAGCAGTACTTTCTTTCCTTTTATTTCTCTTTGTAAGATCATACTTTTTCCATCTCCATCGTTTCTGTCCCAAGATATCAAATTTAATACCACCGTAGCAGGTCTTTTATGAATTATCAACAGAAGGTATCAAGTCATTCGGGGCAAGGGCATTGAGCTTTCAACCCGGACAGAAGCTCCCATTTGATGATATGTTTTTTAAAGACCTGTTTTCATCCTTGACCCACGATGCCTGTTTATTGTATTTCAAAAATAATAATAATTTTTTATGACCGGTCCGATTTTGAGCCTTTTGGTTGATGATCCACAACAAATTTCACAGCTTAAAATAATATATACTTCCTTGCCGCATTTAAAACTATATATCGATCAAGACGTCGTCCAGTCCCCCCAGGCAATTTCCATTCAATCCCGCATCAATGTTCCTGCCGTGGTCGTTGAGAACGTTCAAGACTTTTATCAGTCGATTTCATCGTCAGACGATCCTGTCCAAAAAGGCAAAAAGATCCTATTCCTTACCCGCAACAAAGGGGCCTTTATTAAACCGTGCCCTGGTACCCGTTGTTACACCTGTTGCGGTTATCAAATTTTGCATATCGGCACCTTTTGCAATATGGACTGTTCATATTGTATTCTACAAGCATACTTTCATCCACCGATTTTACAATATTTTGTGAACCAAAACGATCTGGTAGTAGAGTTAGACCGCCTGTTTCTTGAAAAAAAAATAACCCGGATCGGGACCGGGGAATATACAGACAGTATGATCTGGGAAATATGGACGGATCTTTCGAGCCTTCTGGTTCCAAAGTTTTCAAAGCAGTCCCGCGCCGTATTGGAACTAAAGACGAAAACAACAGCCATTGAAAAACTAAAGCAGTTTCATCACAATCGAAAAACCATTGTATCGTGGTCTTTGAATACAAACCGAATCATAAAAAATGAAGAGATTCATACGGCATCCCTTTCCGCCAGGCTCCGGGCTGCTGCAAAATGTGAATCCTGGGATTATCCCCTTGGCTTTCATTTTGATCCTCTGGTCATTTATGATGGGTGCCAAGAAGAATACATGCGAGTGGTTGAACAACTGTTTGCCAACGTATCTTCAAAAAATATCGTATGGATAAGCCTCGGAACTTTTCGATTCATGCCGTCTTTGAAATCCATCATACAAAGACGTTTTCCAGATTCAAAAATAATATACGGAGAATTCATATCCGGCCTGGACGGCAAGATGCGTTATTTTAAACCGTTGAGAATAGATCTCTATCGAAAGATGGTGGACTGTATCAGAGAATATGCTCCGGATGCACTGGTATACTTATGCATGGAAGACGATGAAGTATGGCAAAAGTCTCTGGGATTTATTCCTTCGGACCGCGGTGGTTTGTCAAGGATGCTCGATGAAAGGGCTGCATTGCAGTGTGGATTGGATGCGAGTTGATAATGGGGAAATATTTTCTTTTCCCTCGTGAGGTTCTATTTGCGGGTTCTTTGACCGGAAACAATATTTATTTTGAAGGCCTTAAAAACGCAATCCGCCACCTACGCCGAAATATCGATGCACAGATGGCGGATGGTCGCTGGACTATTCTTTGTCTTTGTTTATGTCGTCTATAATTTTTTGGGAAATCTGGGCAGGAACTTCATCATAGTGTGAAAACTCCATGGTAAACATGCCGCGTCCACCGGTAATTTGTCTTAGATCCGGTGCATAAGACAAAAACTCTGCCATGGGCACCTGTGCGTTTATGACCTGATTTTTCCCCTTGCTGTCCATACCGAGGACCCTGCCGCGCCGGCTGTTAAGGTCCCCCATAATATCACCCATGTATTCATCCGGAGTCACAATGGAAACGTTCATGATCGGTTCTAGGAGAACCGGACCGGCATCAGCTGCAGCCTTTTTGAATGCCAGAGAACCCGCGACTTTAAATGCCATCTCAGATGAGTCAACAGAATGATAGGAGCCGTAATCGAGGGTGGCCCTGAAATCGATACACGGGAACCCCGCAAGAACACCTTTCTGACAGGATTCAATGATGCCTTTTTCAACAGCCGGTATATACTGTTTGGGAATTGCGCCGCCAACGATTTTATCTACGAATTCGAAACCTTTTCCTCTGGGAAGTGGTTCTATCTCGACCCAACAGTCACCAAACTGACCGTGGCCTCCGGTTTGCTTTTTATGTTTTCCCTGAACTCTTACTTTCTTTTTAATCGTCTCTTTATAGGGGATCTTAGGGGTATCCAGCAGAACTTCGACATTGAATTTTCTTTTGAGTTTTTCAACCGTAACTTCAATATGAATTTGTCCCAGACCGGATAACAGGATCTGTTTGGTTTCGGCGTTACGGGTAAGTTGTAGGGCGATATCTTCTTCGAGGAGTTTAGACAAAGAGCTAAATATTTTATCTTCATCCCCTTTTGATTTGGGCTGAACAGCAAATGATATCAGCGCAGGAAGCGGTTCGGCACATTTGAATTTAACCTTGCGGCTGTTATCGCAGATGGTATCGCCGGTGGTGGTCTCTTTTAGTTTGGCCACCGCTACAATGGATCCGGGGCCGGCTTCGGTTATCGGTTTCTGTTCCTTTCCGGCAAGTCTCAGAAGCTGATTATACCGTTCACTGGTATCTTTATTGGTATTAAAAAAATTTCCGGTGGCGCCCAGTTTTCCTGAAACAACCCTGAAAATTGACAACCGGCCTGCAAAGGGGTCGGCAACGGTTTTGATGACAAAACCGGCGAAAGGCGCATCCGGATCCGGATCAATTTCTATCTCACCTTCACCGACATCATCGGTAGCGATCCAGGAGCCGCGATCGATGGGGGAGGGCATACAGTTTATAATAAAATCCTGAAATAGATCGATGCCGATGTTATTTGTCGCCGATCCACAGAGAACCGGCACAAATGTTCGTGTTAATGTGCCTTTTCTTAATGCAGACTTTATTTCGTCATCTGACAAGGATTCTCCTTCGAGATATCTTTCCAGAAGTTCATCGTCCGACTCTACAACATTCTCTACCAGCGCTTCTCTTTCTTCTTCAACCTTATCCAGCAGGTCGGATGGAATGTCGGCTTTCGTTGCCTTGCCTTTCCCATCATAAATAAACGCTTTCATGCTGATGAGGTCCACCACTCCTTTGAAATCGGCTTCAGATCCTATTGGAAGTTGAAGTTTAATGGGCTTAGGTTCAAAGCATTCTTCCGCTTCTCTGAAAGTTCGTAAAAAATCCGCCCGTTCTCTGTCGAGTTTGTTGATAAAAATGACTAAAGGCAAGTCGAACTCTTCGGCAAATTCCCAAGCTTGTTCTGTTTGTACTTTTACACTGTCCACGGCGTCTATTACCACAGCAGCGCCGTCGGCCGCCTGCATGCAGCTTTTTGTATCTGAAAAGAAATTCAAATCACCGGGTGTATCAATGAGACTGATCGTATGCTTCTTCCAGTCCAACTGATGGAATCCACTGCTTAAGCTGATGTTGCGTTTTAGTTCTTCCGGTTCAAAGTCCATCGCGGTATTGCCCTCGTCAACGCGTCCGTGTCTATTGATGACACCGGTATTGAAAAGCATTACCTCAGCCAAAGAAGTTTTTCCCGCACCTCCATGGGCTACCAGGGCGATGTTCCTCAAACCTTCTATTTTTTCGGTCATTTAATCTCCTCTCTGCTAATTTTATTAAAATGCATTTTTAAACTTTAATTTTTATATTGTTATCTTTAAAAAATCAAGATTAACTTTTGGGAAGTCGTTTCCGAACGATATGGACTTCACACCCCCAAAATTCCACTGGAACGGTTGGGCAATCCGTCAATTCTCGATTTTAAGAAAATAAAAAATTCCCTGTTCCCTTTTGGACCGATTACGGGTGAAGGGATGACAAATTCGCGAATAAAGCCCAATTGGGCAAAATAATCAGAAAGATCTTCGATAACCTTATCATGGAGAACAGGGTCGCGCACAACACCGCCTTTTCCGACACTTCCTTTTCCAACTTCGAACTGGGGTTTTATCAGGGAAAGAATCCCGGCACCTTTTTTCATGAACTTTAATACATCGGGAACGACTTTTTTGAGGGAAATAAAGGAAACATCGATGGTGACCAGATCTACAAGTTGCGGCAGCGTTTCGGCAGGCATATACCGGATGTTTGTACGCTCGATGACCACCACCCGAGGATCCTGACGCAATTTCCAAGCCAGTTGCCCATAACCGACATCCACGGCAAAGACGCGACTTGCGCCATATTGGAGAAGGCAGTCTGTAAACCCGCCGGTGGAGGCACCCACGTCGAGGCAGGTAAAACCGGTTATATCAAATTCCAAGGCCTCTAAAGCGCTTTCGAGTTTTAGGCCGCCCCTGCTTACATAGGGAAAGTCCTCTCCCTTCAAAACAACGACTGCCTCTATGGAGACCTGTGTCCCGGGTTTATCGACAGGGTGGTTGTTGACCAGAACTTTTCCAGCCATAATAAGCGCCCGTGCCCGTTGTCGGCTATGTGCGAGTTTTTTTTCTACAACGACCCGATCGAGTCTTTTTTTGTTAGGGGACATGAATGGATTCGCTTGATGACATCCCTAATAAGGCGAAAAGCGCTGAGCGATGCGATGCGTAAAAATTGCTGCTGTTTGAAGGTGTTCGCCCGAGTTTTAAAAAATTATAATGCCGTTGAATGGTAGGTGTTGAAACAGCTTTTCTAAGCATTTTTTAGAAGGCCCATGGCGGTTTCGACAATTGCAGGGGCGTCAATACCGTATTTAGATCGGAGAAGTTTTTGAGGGCCGTGCTCCACAAAGGTGTCTGGCAATCCGATACATTTCAGATGAAACCCGGAGATTTCCGCATCGTTCAAGCACTCCAGAACTGCACTTCCAAATCCTCCCAGGCGCACATTCTCCTCGACCGTTATGATCCGTGGTATCGACCGGGAAAGGGTTGCAATGAGGTCGACATCCAAAGGTTTTACAAAACGGCAGTTTACCACCGTTGCGGATACACCCTGTTCTTTTAACGTTGCATGGGCGGAAAGTGCTTCCACAACAGACCGGCCGATGGCCAAAATAAGAAGATCATCTCCTTCCTCGAGCACTTCTCCTTTCCCGATGGGTATGGGAACATCTTGATTGTCCATATTGACACCCTCGGCGGTTCCCCTGGGGTATCGAACGGCAATGGGGCCCATATGGCCGATGGCGGTGACAAGCATTCTGCTGAGTTCATTCTCATCCTTAGGGGCCATAATGGTCATATTGGGAAGATTTCGAAGATAAGATAAATCGAAAACCCCATTATGGGTTGCGCCGTCCTCTCCAACGATTCCGCCCCGATCAATGGCAAATACCACCGGCAGTGCTTCGATACAGACATCGTGCAATATCTGATCATAGGCCCGCTGTAGAAAGGTAGAATATATGGCCACAACCGGCCTAAAGCCTTCGGTGGCCAGACCCGCTGCAAAAGTTACGGCGTGCTGTTCCGCAATGCCCACATCGAAAAAACGCTCCGGGTAAGCATCTGCAAACTTCACAAGCCCCGTACCTTCCGGCATGGCAGCTGTAACGGCGACGATCCTGTCATTTTTTCCCGCCAGTTTTAGCAGGGTCTGTCCAAAAATTTTGGTATATGTGGGGATGGAGCATTCTGTGTTGATACTTTCCCCCGTATCGGCATCAAAGCATCCAACACCGTGAAAATGAACAGGGTTTATTTCAGAAGGCGGGTATCCTTTACCTTTTTTCGTCGTTACATGAAGAAGAACCGGCTCGTTTAGGCATTTAATGTTGTCAAGTATGTCGATAAGATGGTTAAGGTTGTGTCCGTTAATGGGCCCAAAATATTCAAAGTTAAAGGCTTCGAACAACATCCCCGGAGTAATAAACGTTTTAAAAGATTCCTTTGAACGTTTTGCGAATTTATAGATATCGCCACCGAATTTCGGCAAGGATTTAAAAAAATCTTTAAGGTCTTGTTTAAAGTCCTGTATGTATTTTGCAGAAAAGGTTCGACTGAGTAAAGAGGATACGGCGCCGACATTGTGTGCGATGGACATGTCGTTGTCATTTAATATGACCAGAATGTTTTTGTTAATGTCTCCAGCCTGGTTAAGGCCTTCATAAGCGAGCCCTCCGGTCATGGAGCCATCCCCTATGACCGCGATTACTTTGCTATTGTCCTTTTTCAAGCGTTTGCCACAGGCGATTCCGAGGCCTGCAGAGATAGAGGTGCTGCTGTGCCCGGTTGAAAATGCATCGTAAGGACTTTCGCTCATCCGGGTAAACCCGCACACTCCCTCATGCTGGCGAAGTGTGTGAAATCGCTTCCTGCGTCCGGTCAGTAATTTGTGAGCATAGGCTTGATGTCCCACATCCCAGATGATTTTATCATCCGGTGCGTTAAAGACGTAGTGGATGGCAATTGCCAACTCCACAGCACCTAAACTGGGTGCGAGGTGGCCGCCATTTTTGGATACCACATCGATGATGACCTGCCGTATCTCCGATGCGAGGGACGGGAGATCATTTTTGGAAATTTTTTTTAAATCTGCAGGAGAATCGATTCTTTCAAGAAACCTCAAAATATATATCGCTCCTTATTTAATGAACTCGTAAAAAGTCTCATTTTGCTCGATGTCCCTCACAAAATACTTTTAACGAAACCGTCTTATTTATTTCTAACAACAATATAATGCGCAATGGCCCGGAGGGGATCTGCTTTGTTATCAAAATAATCGAGCACTTTCAAGGCATCGTTTACAAGTTTTCTTGCAAATTCTTTGGATTTTTCCATTCCAAGTATGGAAGGGTAGGTGCTTTTTCCCCGGGCTTGATCCGTACCGACATCTTTTCCCATAATATCCGGGTTCCCCTCAACGTTTAGTATGTCATCGGAAATCTGAAAGGCAAGCCCGATATTTCTGGCATAGTTTTTTAATTTTTCTATTTGATCACGATTTCCATTCCCCAAAATGGTTCCGGAAATTACGGATGCCTCAATCAGGGCGCCGGTTTTTAAGCGATGCATTTTTTTAAGATCCTCTATACCAAGAACCTTGCCTTCGGCAACAATGTCTTGCATCTGTCCCTCGATCATACCGTTACATCCCGCGGCCCTTGCGATGGTGTTTATAACACGGAGGCGGTTTAAGGCCCCAAGATCGGTGTCGGCAGCGTTGACGGATGAAAGGATCTCAAACGCCAGTGTAAGAAGGGCATCACCGGCAAGAATTGCCGTAGCTTCATCAAATTTGATATGACACGTCGGCTGTCCCCTGCGGAGGGTATCGTTGTCCATAGCAGGAAGGTCATCGTGGATCAGGGAGTACGTGTGGATCATCTCTATGGCACAGGCAGTCCGAATGGTAGGGTCCGTGTGGCTTCCAACGGTGTCTGCGGCCGAAATACACAAAATGGGTCGCAAACGCTTTCCACTGGCCATAAGAGAATGTTTCATGGCGTCTCTAATTGTGGAGTCCTTGGAATTATTGTCTATTATTACACCCAAGGCTGTATCGATCTGTTTTCGTTTAGAAGACAGGTACGAATTCAGATCGAATTTATTCATCTTCCGGCTCGATTTCCGAGATAAAAGGTTTTTCAAAAACATTACCGGTCTGATCTTTTAGCAGAAGGGTAACCTTTTGTTCGGTCTCATCCAGTTTTTCGGAACAGAATTTGGACAGTTGAACCCCTTCTTCGAATTTTTTTATCGCTTTTTCAAGGGGCTGATCCCCGGATTCGAGTTCCCGAACGATCTGCTCCAGCTTTTTCATTGCCTTTTCAAAGGTCAGATTGGCCATAAAATTATTTTCCTTTTACCCTGCAGATTAATGAACCTTTCGCAACCGTCACCTCTAGATCCTGACCGATGGTGACCTTCTGTGGATCTCTAACTACAGCTGCATCTGGAATGGTTCTGGTAATGCTGTAACCTCGGGATAGCGTGGCTTTAGGGCTCAACGCATGGAGTCCGGCCATGGCTTCCCGAAGTAAAAACCGTTTTTCATTTATAAATATTCCAATATAATTAAAAAGGTTATTATCTCTTATATCAAGTTTGTCTTTAAGATTTTTTGCTCGCACCAAAGGATTGTTGGCAAAAAGCCTTTCAGTCTGCCATTTAACACCTTCGTGCCTTTGAACAACCGTATTGCGAAACGTTTTGAAAAGGCGGGTCATCAGGTCGTCTGTTTTAAGCCTCAGATCTTCTATTTTTCGCCTTGGATGAAGCAGTCGGTTGGACATTTCCAGAACCCGATTTCGAGAATATTCAAGATTTCGAACAAAACGCAGGAGTAAGTGCCTTGAAAGTTCAGAGATCCTATTCAAAAGGTCCTGTTTAAGGGGCACAGCCAGTTCGGCTGCAGCAGATGGTGTGGGTGCCCTTAAATCAGCAACAAAGTCTGCAATGCAGAAATCGGTTTCATGACCCACCGCTGAAATTATCGGAGTGTCTGATTCAAAAATAGCCCTGGCAACAATTTCAGCGTTAAACGCATGAAAATCTTCCAATGACCCACCGCCCCTGGCCAGGATCGCTAAATCCGAGTTGGACCGAAAATTCAGCATTTCAATGGCGGATACAATCTCATGTTCAGCACCGTCACCCTGAACTTTAACCGGTATGATCTCGATCCGAAGGTTTGGAAAACGCCGGTTGATTATTTTCAGGATATCGTGAACAACAGCGCCGGTTGGGGAGGTTATAATGCTGATTTTTTTAGGTAAAAAGGGTAGGGGGCTTTTGTGTGCTTCATCAAAAAGACCTTCTTCGAAAAGCCGTTTTTTTAATTGTTCAAAAGCCAGCTGGATGGCCCCTGTACCTTTGGGTTCGAGATATTCAAATATGATCTGATAGGTGCCCCGGGGTTCATAGACACTGATCCGGCCAAGGCCTGTTATGTTCATTCCATCTTCGAGGTCAAAGATTAACGTCCGGTTTTGATTGCGAAACATAACCCCATTGATCTGGGCAGCCGCATCTTTTAAGGTAAAATAGAAATGTCCGGAAGTCGGCATTCTAAAATTGGAAATTTCTCCATTTATCCAAATAAATGGAAAGTTTTCTTCAAGTAAATTTTTAATCTTCAAAGTCAGCTCGGAAACGGTGTAGATACGGCGGTGTTGGGTACCGGACGGTCCTGGGGACTGGATATCGTTGTGTGAGTTCATTAATAAAATAAAACCTTTTGGATTATCGTCGCCTACTTTTTCAAAGACATTTAACAAGGGTTCTTCGGCAATTACGTTAGAAATGACCGACAGGTTTTTCGACAAATTGCCAAACCTTTTGGATGAACCTTTATTCTTGAAATACAATCGATACGAGATGATAGAATCGAACAATTACCACAGTAAAAAATATCATTCAACATAAAACCTGCAAGAGGAATCGGTTTAAAGCAATGGCCTTTTCGGCCTTTGTCCTTAAATTCCGCAGCAACGTCTGATAAGATATATTATGTAAACTTTTATGCGGGTCGTTTAAGCTTTAATGAAAGACACCCCCCGTATAGCCCTTTTTTCCACCCTAAACCCCTTTTGTCACCCTTGGGCGTGTTTTTCTATAAAATCTCGCAACGCGGGAAAAACATATATATTTTCATGGGCCATTTTGGTGAGGCAAGATGCGAGGATCTCGTTTTTTTCGTGAATTGTTTTGTGTTTGTCTAAAATAAAATGTTTCTTGCCCTTAATTGTGCACAGCCCGCTTTCAACTTTGATACCGGTCTTTCGAAAATTATGCTCTAAAACCGTAATTCCAAGTTTTTCTGCTAGGGCTATCAATTCCTGATACAATGATTCGGGTTTCATTTTTTTTAAAAAAATTTTTTTAAAAGAAAAGAGACTACACCATAAAACGCTTAATGGCATGTTTTGGCCTTGCAAAACAAAAATTCTGTGTTATATTTAATGCTTTCTATAGATATTTGAATGCAGATTCGGTTTTTGGAAAAGACAAAAACGATAAATATGCATTAATATCAGGAGGATAAAATGCAATCTATACCGCTTAAAAGAACACAGACCCAAGTTCGGGTCAACGCATTTATTCGGAGCGTCTATAACTGGATGGCCATCGGCCTTGGACTGACGGGGCTTGTGGCATTTTATGTATCGAACAGTGAAACCTTGCTGAGACTGATTTTTGGCAATCAACTTGTATTTTTTGGTTTAATCATCGGTGAACTTGCCCTTGTTTTCAGCATCAGTGCACGGGTCCACAAAATGCAGGCTTCCACCGCGACATCTTTATTTGTCCTGTATGCAGCCTTAAACGGAGCGACCCTTTCAGCCATATTTCTAATCTATACAAAATCTTCGATTACCTCAACGTTTTTTATCTGTGCGGCAACCTTTATAACGTCCAGTATTTACGGCATGGCCACCAAACGGGACTTGACCACAATGGGTCAGTTCATGTTCATGGGACTTATCGGGATTATCATTGCATCGGTGGTCAACCTGTTTGTTCGCAGTTCAGGCATGAGTCTCATCGTCAGCTATGTCGGCGTGATCGTTTTTGTGGGTCTCACCGCCTATGATACCCAAAAACTCAAAACCATGGCCCTCTCACAACCTGAGGGCCTTGACGGGGCTACGATTCGAAAGGGCGCGATTTTAGGCGCTCTCACGTTGTATCTCGATTTTATAAATCTATTTCTAATGCTCCTTAGAATCTTGGGAAGCCGGGATTAAGATAAAACTTAAAAATTTTCATCCGAATCAAAAAGGTTGGTCTGACATAGGGGCCAACCTTTTTATTTTTAATGTTGACACCTGGAAGGTTAGGGGATAAGGAGTGTTGGAGTAATGGGAATACATATTGTTCCAGCCCAATACTCCGTCACTTCATGCCTTCTTTGTCCTTAACCCTGAACGTCGAATCCCTGAACCGGTGAACGGAAACTTTTATTTGCCGATTCTATCTTTAATAATATCAGCCAATTGACGGCAGTATCTTCCGGTTGTTTCCATGTCGGGCCCTTCTACCATTATTCTGCACACCGAACGGGTTCCTGAATAGCGAACCAGCACCCTTCCCGAATTGCCCAGCCTCGCCTCGATGGATTTAATCGCATCCTGAATCAACGGCTCGGCCTTCAGGTCGGGTTTATGTTGAACCTCTACGTTTATGAGGACCTGGGGAAACACCGTCATTATTTTACAAAGTTCTGACAGAGGTTTTGCGGCTGTCTTCATGACCTCGATCAGTCTTATGGCAGCAAGAATGCCGTCTCCGGTGGTATGATGATTTAAAAATATCATATGACCGGAATCTTCACCCCCCAGAACGGCTCCGGAAGAAATCATTCTTTCCAGAACATACCGGTCCCCTACTCTGGTGGTTTCATGGTGTATGCCCAGTTCTTTTAAAGCGAGTCCGAGCCCAATATTGCTCATCACCGTGCTGATCACTCGATTGCCTTTAAGAACCCCTTTTTCTTTCATGTACTTGGCACAGACCGCAAGTATCTGGTCACCGGTTGCAACACTTCCTTTTTCATCCACAGCAATAAGCCGGTCTCCGTCTCCGTCAAAGGCAACGCCAATATCAGCCCCTTTTTCCACAACATTTTTCTGGAGAACTTCCGGGTGCTGGGATCCACAATTTTCATTAATATTTTTTCCGTCAGGATTTACAAAAATCGCTTCAACATCTGCCCCAAGAACCGTTAAAAGCGATGGTGCAATTTGGGACGTTGCACCGTTTGAACAGTCCACCACGACCTTCAATCCCTGAAAATAGTTTTCTTCTGACACGGTTTTATTAAGAAAATTTTGGTACCTGTTCCCTGCATCATCGATGTTATAGACCCTGCCGGTATCTCGGGTCGAATCCGCGGCAGAGATCAGACGTTCATCCAAAATTAGATGTTCGATTTCAGCCTCTTTTTCATCGGAAAGCTTATAACCGTCACCGTTAAAAAATTTTATGCCATTGTCGTAATACGGATTATGGGACGCAGAGATCACGATGCCGGCATCTGCACCCATTGAAGCGGTTGTAAAGGCAACACCAGGGGTGGGTATAATCCCTGTAAGATATGCATCCAGCCCCATTGCGCATATTCCTGAGGCGATGGCATGTTCAATCATGTCTCCGGAAATACGACCATCCTTGCCGATGACGATCTTGGATTTGGAATGGGATTTAAATATCGTCGCAACAGCCCGTCCTACATTTAGGGCCATTTCGGGTATTACCGGATACGCATTGGCACGGCCCCGTATTCCGTCGGTGCCGAAAAGTTTTCTCATTTCCAATTCCTATTAAATGATGGTAGCAACTCGAGTGCACCATCGATGATGTGGTCAACGATGGTTTGAAGCCATAGGGTCCCCTGTTCCTTTTCCGTATTTTTGAGTCCCTTGATCACAGAAATGTAGTCTTTCCCTGATGTTTGAACACCCTGTCGGATCTTTTCCAAAAAAGCATCTCTCAGATTTTCTTCGACGGCGATATTCCCCTGGGATCTGAAATATTCCTCTAGGGCATCACTTCTTTCAAAAAACTCATTTTTTTGTTTTAAGATGCGGGATGATGCGTCTTCTTTGGCATAATTTTGACAGGCGATGACGGATTCCGGCATTTTCTGGCTCAATGCTTTCAAGCGCTGTATTCTTTCATCGATGGCCATACGAAGCTTTTCCTTCAATCCCACAAAGAGGGGCGCCGTGAAATCGTCTGAAATGAACTGGGATCGAACATGTGCATACCACTGCATAAGTGCCATAAGGTTTGCAATATAAGCGATGTTTTTGACGACGATCCCTTTGATGTTTTGATACATCCCCGGCATAAAAGGCATGTTGCCGCCGCTACCCATCCCCGAAAAAATCAAACGTCCCGGCCTTAATTCATCTTTTCTGATGATTGAACCGGCCGCTGTGACGATACCGTACTCAAGGCGGCACGGTCCCACAAGCCCCCCCTGCCCTCCCAAGAATATGGGCCGCTGGTTGAGCATAACACCTCTGGGAACGTCTCCGATTAACGATGGCGTTGCTTTGTCCTGATTGGGCGTGTAGTTAAAATGAATGAAAGAACTTCCCACCTCGCTGTGATCCTTTCGGCTTGTACCGCCGGCCATTAAACAGTCACAAAAATTGATGAGACTCCCCAGGGTCACAAAGGGAAGAAGAATCGTCTGTTTCAGGCCAACCGAGTGGGCGACGCCCGATTCTTCTTCCAGGATCGTTCCTTCCCGGACATTGGAACCAGATCCCATACTCACGTTTTTCAGGAAAACAGCATCCCTGAAAAATCCGCCTTTTAGCTCAACCTGGGGCCCCAGTTGACAGTTTTTTAGGGTAACCGGTCCTTCATATCCCAGTTTCGAACCTTGAAGGATCAGCATGGATCGACCAAAGATCTTACATCCTGAATAAATGACCACCCCATCGCCGGAGATCCGATCAATATCGACTTCAGGGCCGATCTCAATACTTTGTGGGTTGGGTATCTTGACGCCTTTTTCAAGCAGCTTCTCAATTTTTGATGCGCTCTGAGGCTTCATGTTAACCTCTCTATAAAAATTTCTTTAATCAAAAGAATTCCTCGATGCTCTGCATCGGGGTTAATACGATAAAAAGATCATTTTGATACCTCGTAGCTCTGCTGCGGGGTAGTTCATTAAAAATCAGTTAAATAGCAATTACAAAGGAAGTCAAGATCTTAATCATTCTAATTTAGAAGGGAAAGTTGATGTTGGTGAATTTAAAAAATAAAAGCCGCACACCAAGGGGATACTTTAGAAGCGGCTTTCATCGATATAAATTCGATTTTAAGCGAATTTATACCGGTCAATTTAAGGCTCAAATTTCGAGATCGATATCTTCAAGATGGATGGAAAAATATTTTAAAAACAGGTTGTTTATCCTACAGAATGCCTGAATGTTCAAGTGCTTATTAGAATCTCTCTCCCTGAATGAAATGACCAGTCCACCGACTTTGTATTTTTCACAGAGATAATCGAGGTCATTGAAAGTGCCAAATATCGGATACCCCAGCAGTTTTTTTCCGGCTTTCAATGGATCATCGTCCACAAAACCCACCGGCTTCAATTTGATTTTTTGGTTATTTAAAATCTCACGGAGCAATATCTCTCCGCCCCTGCCGGCACCGTATATCAGAACCGTATCCCCCAAAAGGGATTTTCTTTTCATGGCTTCTATGAAAAGCCTGAATGACCCTCTTGTCCCCAGAATGAACCCGGTGGTCAACAACCAGTCGATTAAAAATATCCCTTTTGAAAAATCTTTAAACCGGAACGCAAATGTCACTGCAACAATAGAGGAAATGGTCGCCAATGAAGACGCCTTGACATACGCATAGACATCGGTTGTGCTCATTTGGCCCCAGATGGCCCGGTAAACTCCCAACGTATAGAAAGCCAACAGTTTGCAGGCGATGACTGCCGGAAGTGATTTCAAAAATATTTTAAAATAAAAAGGAAACTCAGCACCGCTGAATCGGAGGCGGTAGGAAAGATAATAAGCGAAAGATATTAAGAAAATATCGAGAATAACCAGGACAATCTGGCGTTTATACGTCAGCTCCATCAGAATGGGCGTGTAGGGCTTGTCCCTTAATCGGGAAAATTCTTTTTCAGGATATACCCGCAGCTGAGCCAGATAGATGGTCATCAAGAGAATCGATATTGCCACCGGAATGATGACCGTTGGAGAGGTAAAGGTATCGGTTCTGCTGGTAAACAGGCCCGACATGCCTGAAACAGCACCGATGCCGTACAAAAATAAAACCGCTTTTTTTTCATTGAGACCCATAAGGACCAGCCGATGAGAGGTATGATCCTTTCCGCCTTTGGAAGCTCTTCTACCGCTTAAAAGACGGACAGAGGTCACCATTGTGGTATCAAGAATCGGTACCATAAAAATCATCAAGGGTACGGCATACAGGGAGAGTCTGTGGGCTGCAGAAACTTCAGAATAGACAAGCCCGAGCATGGACAGAGAAAAACCGATCACAAGGCTTCCGCAGTCGCCCATGAAAATGGATGCAGGGTTGAAGTTATAAAAAAGAAACCCCCCCAAGGATCCGGCGATTATCAGGGAAATAGCTGAAGCTTCACCAAGACTCCCTTGGTATAGGAGCGACAGAAAAATTGCTGAAATAAGACCGATGCCGGCGCAAAGGCCGTCCATGTTGTCGATGAGGTTGAAAGCATTGGTGATGCCGACAACCCAGAAAATAGTGACCACCGTGTCCATGGTTAGGGATGTAAACCAGTGGAGGCGGAAACCCAAGAAGGTAACCATCGATGCCGCCAATATTTGCCCGATCAGTTTGGTATGGGGTTTTATATTAATAAAATCGTCTAAAAGACCTATTGCGAAAAGGAGGGTGGTTCCCATAAAGATTACCGCACCAATGGAAGGCACTCCTGTAGATCCTGATGTCCTGAAAACATAGGGGATGATGGTGTGAAAATCCGCAATGAAAAATAAAGGGAGTGAGATGCCGATGTATATGGCGATTCCGCCGAAAAGCGCAGTAGGTTTCCGGTGCCATCGTTCTTTTGTCGGATTTGCCATCCAGCCCTTGCGTATGGAGAGCTGACGGACAATCGGCGTAAGTCCCAGGCACAATAAAAAGGATGCGGCTGTGAGAAGGTAAGGATTCAAAAACTTAATCAAGAGAAGGAAATTTTATGAATTAACCCACGGTACAGCGATATACGTCAAACAGCTATACCAACTGAAGTTCTTGTTTCGTAAAGTGAATAACCTGTTTCAGGATTTCATCGATATCGGTTTTGGGATTAAAATCGATTATTTTCTGGATTTTTTCAATGCCCGGAACCCTGCGCTGCATGTCTTCAAAGTCTTTTCCAAAGGCCTTATCGTAGGGGATAAACTCGATTACAGATTTGGATCCGGTTGCAGTGATAATTTTTTGGGCCAGATCGAAGATGGTTATCTCTTCCGTTCCACCCACGTTAAACACTTGGCCCACAGCATCCTCCGCTTTGACCAGGGCCATCAGTGCCTGGACAACATCCTTAACATAGGTAAAAGTTCTGGTCTGACTGCCGTCGCCGTATACCGTCAAAGGCTGGTTGTTCAACGCCTGAGCCACAAATCTGGGAATCACCATTCCGTAGGTGCCGGTCTGTCTGGGACCCACGGTGTTAAAAAGGCGGGTGATGATGACATCCAGTCCATGGGTCCGATAATACGCAAGGGCAGTAAATTCATCCATCAGTTTTGATGCGGCATAACTCCATCGGAATTTACTGGAGGGACCGTAGATAATATTATCTGTCTCCACTAAAGGGGCATGGGTGTGTTTGCCGTACACCTCCGAGGTCGAAGCAATCAAGGCTTTTTTCTTGAATTTGTTGCACAGTTCTAAAACCTTTTCTGTTCCTTGAATATTGATTTTTATGGATTCAAGTGGATTTTCCAAGATATAAAGAACCCCTACAGCTGCAGCCAGATGGAAAACAACATCACAGATACCGATCAGTTCCATCATTAGGTCGTGGTGCAATATGGTGTCGATGTGGACAAAAAATTTGTTTGCAAAACGAGAATCTTCCTGTAAATGGCGAATATTGTCCAGGGTGCCGGTTGATAGATCGTCGATAATATAGACTTCATCGCCGCTTGCAAGGCATGCCTCCGCAAGATGAGACCCGATAAATCCGGCACCGCCGGTGATTAGAACCTTCATTGCAACTCCCTGAGATTATTTTTTCATGAATGCCACGCTGATGTGTCAAACTTTTTAGCGTATAATACGGGCATATGCAATGATATTATTCTCGTTTTTTACGCCATGGAGAACGTCTGTTTTGAAACCGGCTTCTAAGCTAGGCGCCAAGCCAGCGTTCCCGCCACATTTCCCACATTAAAATAGACCAGAGTCGATATTGGTGATTCTTCTCCCCGGACAGGTGTTCTTTTATCTTCTGTTCCACCAGAACATGATTGAAGATCCCTTCTCTTTTTAAACGCTCGGGAGAGAGGTAGTCCAACAGATGTGTCTTCAAATCCTTGCGAAACCAAAGATCGATGGGAACTCCGAATCCCATTTTAGGTCTTTCAAACAACGCCGTCGGAACATATTGTGTTAAAAGTTTTTTTAAAAGATATTTGCCTGTCCCACGTCTGTACTTAAGGTTTTCAGGCAGCCTCGAAGAAAACTCCACGACACGGTGATCCAGGAGCGGCACACGAACTTCCAGGCTATTTGCCATGCTGGCCCGGTCAACTTTGGTGAGCATGGCATCCGGAAGATAAGTCTTCAGGTCAACTCGCATAAGGCGTGACAATACTGGCCACCCTTCGGTCTCAAGAAATGTTTCTTCAAATCTGCCTAAGGGCAGTTTCATGTTCACAAGGGCCAAAATATCGTCTTCGGGCCACAGACATACGGTCATCCGATAAAGGTCGCGAATCCGGCTTTTTCGCATAAGTTTTAAAACTTTTTCCCACTTGTCGATAAAATTGGCGGCCCTGAAGCGTTGTGGCAAATGGGGTTGGATCGGGTGATAGCATCTTTCAACCCATTTGGATGGAATTCGTTCAAAGAAATCGGCCATTGCTGTTCTAATGGTTTGGGGTAATCCTTGAAACGCCGATGATAACGCCCGGGTGCTCCAGTAACGGACATAGCCTGAAAACTGTTCATCCCCGCCATCACCGGAAAGAGCTACGGTTAATTTGCTTCGGGCAAAGCGGCATACCAGGGTCGTCGGGATTGCCGATGCATCGGCAAAAGGTTCATCATATATTTCAGGAAGGGTTGAAATAAGATCCATGGCATCTTTGGGGGTTACATACAATTCGTTATGATCGGTGCCCAAATGTTCTGCCACTTTTGAAGCCCAGGGTGCCTCATTATAGCCCGGTTCATTGAAACCGATGCTGAACGTTTGGACCGGAGACCTTTTGATTTTCTGCATTAAAGCGACCACAATCGAAGAGTCGATTCCGCCGCTTAGAAGTGCACCCAGGGGCACATCGCTGATCAAGCGATCTGAAACCGCTGTGGTGAGAAGATCGTCCAGCCGGTTCAGACATTCTTTTTCATTGACCTTCGTGTTATTTTCACCCAACGGTCTCTCCGGGACGATCCAATAGGGTTCTGTCCGTATGGTTTTGCCGTCAAAAATCAGAAAATGCCCTGGAGACAGTTTGTACGTATCGGCAAAAACGGTTTTGGGGGCTGGGAGGTACTGATAGTGCAAAAAAAGGGGGATCGCATCTTTGTCAATTTTCTTTTCAAAGCTTTTGAAGGCCATGAGGCCTTTTAATTCTGACGCGAATAAAAACGTCTGTTTGTTGAAATAATAGAACAGTGGTTTGATGCCCAGACGATCCCGCCCAAGAAAAAAACGGTGTTTGTGGCGATCCCATATGGATATGGCAAACATTCCTATAAATTTTTTCAGGCATCCTGTTCCCCATTCAAGATACGCTTTTAACACAACTTCGGTGTCTGTTGCACTCTTAAATTTATGACCGAGTTTTTCAAGGGTTTTCCTGATTTCGATAAAATTATATACTTCACCGTTATAGGTTATAATTACATCCCCGTCATCGCTGATCATGGGCTGATGCCCTGCAGATGACAGATCTATAATGGACAAACGTGCATGCCCCAAACCTACACCGGTGTGAGGGTCAAGATATAGGCCCGAGCTGTCCGGTCCGCGATGGTTCAGACGCGCCGTCGCCTGGGGGAGCATATCCTTTAATACGTTAAAATGCTGAAGACTTTGAAAACCTACTATTCCACACATAATACAAAAATGATTGGTTGCTGTATTTATGCAGCATTGCCTTAATTGTTTTTATTGTAACAATTCCGAATACAGTGTTTCATACCTCTGCACGATATTATCGATGGAATAACGATCCTTCACTCGTTCCCTGGCCATCAAACCGAATTCTACTCTTTGGTCATGAGACAGCGAAAGCATTTCCATCCATGCTTGCGCCATGGCATCATGATTCCGCGGCGGTACAATTTTACCCGTGTTGCCGATGAGGTCGGAAGAATCTCCGGTATTGGTTGCAACACAGGGAACGCCGCAGGCCATCGCTTCTCCTAAAACGTTCGGAAATCCTTCTCCGAATAATGATGTTAACGTGAAAATATCAAATGCCGGATAGATGTTCGGCAAGTCGGTTCTTTCTCCGAGGAGATGCACCTTTCCGGAAAGGCCGTTTTTTTTGATCATATCCGTAATATCAGGATTATTTTCATCGACACCTTTACCGATTAAAACAAACCGGACATCCGGCAGGGTAGCGCTCACCTTTCCCGCTGCACGCAGGAAATTGCCGTGATCTTTCATGGGATCATATCTGGCCGTCATTCCGATTACAAGTGATGTTTCATCTATCCCGAGAGCATGTCTCATCCTTTTTCGAGCCTCATTATCCGGCCGGTAGCAATCGGTATCAAAACCATTGGGGATAATCTCCCATCTTTTAGGCGTGTACCCCGACTGAACATGATGTTTCTTGGCGACTTTAGAATTTGTGATGATCACATCCGGTGAACGAGAAAGTTTGGTTAGTAGGGAAAAAACCCACCGGGTTGTTGCCGGATATTGTGCCAAATCCATATTTGAACATCGAATATTCCATAAAATTTTCCGGACGTTGATGAATCTGGCCAACAGCAAACCGATCAGGTCTGCGTGGTAAAGCCAGGTCTGAATGGCATGTGGATTCCATTTTTTTACAATGGTATAGAATTCAAACAGGTCCTTTGGTGTCGGAGCGCCGGCATCTAAACTCAAAGAGTGAACGGCAATTCCCCTTTGTTCCAATAAAGCGCCATAATAACCGGGGCCGGACAAAGAAACGACGCGATGATTGAAGCTGTTTTTGTTTGATACGCGGGTCAATAGCTTATAGAGCATCGACTCGGCTCCGCCCATCGAAAGCGTCGTAATAATATGTAGAATTTTGTATGCCATTATTTCTCGGTATCTATTGCCTGATTATAAAAGGTCGAGTCGTTTGGATACCCTTGATAAGAAAACCGCCGCCGCAGGAAAGCGAAATCATTTTTTCTGGTTTGTCTGCGAGAAATTCGTCGATAGCTCTGGTGGCTCCGGGACAACTTGTAAATCCATAATCATCACAAAGGATAATTCCGCCCTGATTCATGCGAGGATAGAAAAAATGAATACTATCACGCGTAGGTTCATAGAGGTCTACATCAACATGTACGAATGCGAACCTTTTGTCTTCGATATCTGAGAATCTTTCGGGTATCCATCCTTTGTGAATGCTGATGTTTTCAAACTCGCCCAAATTTTCTTTTACGACATCCATCCCACATGAAAGATCACCTTCTCTCCAATAACTCCCGTCGAATTTAGTAGGGGCCGATATGCCTTCAAATGAATCAAACATGAAATGCGTCCTAAAAAGTTCTTTGTCTTCTCTGTTAAACTGGCAAATCAGATAAGAACCTGCACCTTTATAAACACCGCACTCTGAAGTATCTCCTGGATCTCCCCCACGAGTCTTATCAACTGATAGAGCATCCACCGACGGTCTGTGTTCATGCCGTCTATTTCGTCAAACCGTTTGAGGTAATCGTTAAATTGCCGGTCTTGCCACCAGGCCATTTGAGGCCATTTAAATCGGTACTGTGGGAGAATCCGTTTTCCAATACGCTTCATTACTTCGAAACGTGTAAGCTCACTGTCCGACAGTATGGTTTTAAGAAATCTCAATTTTTGGCCCACTATTTTGTCTCCTGCCGAACACTATAGGTCTAAAACGAATGAATTGCAGATATCATAAAGTTATACTGTGGGGTCAAATAATTCTAATTTTTGATCGTTTCCCAATTATCTTTGCCTGACGAACGAAGACAGAGAGATATTTTTTAATGAATGTTATTGCGTGCAAGCAATATTTTTTTGCCCGATATAAATCAAATTTTTTTTATATTTCGGTTCAAATTTTAAAAACAATTTTATTAATCGCTGATATTTCACTGCAAAGTTGGTTTCAGCAATATGAAGCGTGTTAAATCCTCCTTTTTCCATTTCTTCTCTGAGAGTAAGGCAGGACCAGTTTCGCATGTGTTGATATCTGTGGAAAATACATCCGCAATCCGGACATATTGTTTTGTTTCCCTCCAGATTTTCCTTGTTTGGGGTTGTCAAAATCAAATACCCGCAAGGTCTTAATATTCGGTGTATTTCATTAATCATCGCGGGTAATTGTTCATCGTCCAGGTGTTCTATGACATCTAAAGAAATTATCAAATCCATGCTTTCATTGATAAAAGGAGACGGCAATTTTTCAATCCATACGGTTTTTCCATATTTTGGATTTTTAGTGTACTTCCTATTTACTTTTACGACCGATTCTTTGGAAAAATCCAATCCAAAACATTTTTGGTCTTTTTTTGCCCGTTTTAACAGTTCATTAAGAAGACTGCCGGTACCGCAACCATAATCGAGTATCGAATATATACCATCGGGGTTTATGTATCGCTGAATGTAATGGAGAACAATTTTGCCCGCTTGATAACTGAAATATTGGTCTTGATATGCCACGTTTTTAGAATAATAGTCCCACAAATTGGAGATTTTAGCCGACGTCCACTCGATTTCATGGGGATGGTACATGCTGTTTTTGTTAGATTTCTTATTGGATGTCATTAATACTCCACCTTGTTGCACAATTAAAAAAAGTTTTGGTTGCCGGAACAGTCGAGACGTGTGGTGTAGTATCCCCGGATAGAGGTTCGAAGCGGTGATCGGCATCATTTTTTGTGAAATACAAACTCATTGCATCCCAATCGACCGCCACAGGTTTTGAGTTCTTCAAGCACAAAACCGCAGTCCCGAAAAAAATGAAAGATATCATCCGGTTTCGCTGTTTCGAAGGGATGTCCTCCAAGCCAATCGATCATGTCCCAATAGATGGACATACCTCGTTCCATGGATAAGCGTCCGGTAAGGACACGTAAAAGATATCTCAGACCGAATAAATAGGGGGCATGTAGGGAAATCATCATCAGTCTACCGATATTGTTCCTGTTGTAGGTTTTTTTCACGAGCGTCCAATACCGGCTCAGCCACCCCTGATTATTATAGATGGCGATAAATAGTTTTCCGGTTGGCGCTACACATAGACATACGTTTTTGAAACTCTCGAACATTCGACCGGTATGGTGGAGTACTCCCCAGGCATATACGACGTCAAATTTGCCGAGTTTAGCGAGATAATCTCTGTCAAGTACGGATCCCTCTTCAACAACCCAATCCCCGTCTCCGGAAAAATATCGCTCCTTGAGTTCGCGTGTACACCGAACCGATCGAGGATCATAGTCGAAGGAATGCACCGAAGCGCCAAGTCTTCTTGCTGCGAGCGAGAACAGTCCGCTGCCGGATCCGATATCTAAAAACGTTTTCCCCGCCAACAACCTAACACGGAGCATCTTCTTGAGAGAGATTTCGGCGGCTTCAATCTGATCTTCATCAAGGGTCGAAAGAAAACCTGCCCAGTTGTCGCCGAAATTGAAACGGTCTCCGCTTTGAACTTCTTTGTAATGGTTCGTTTGCATATTCATCTCAACAGCCAGATTCAAACAAATTATGTGTTATATGGTTTCAGCACTTTCATGATCGTTGGGAATCAATCTATAAAATTTCGGAATATTCAATGGTATCATTTTTCATTCACCGAATGACCACCGCTTTTTGAACCAAGCCGTGCCCATTTCCTTCTCAACTGCATCCAGCAGCTTAACCCATGTGATAACAGCATATAGGAGCATTGCTGTCAGAAAAAAAACCACTTTCACGACAAAAGTGTCTGGAACCGTTGCGAGCACAAATATCAAAAGCGCACCTCCCATTAGGAAGGTTGATTGAAACACTATTTTTTTTTCGATCCTGATCAATCGGTGTGCCATAAGAAACATACAAACCGTATCCACACATATTCTAAAAACCCACGCAATGGCTGCACCAACGATACCATTTATGTGGATTAGCCACCATAGGATCAGGATGAAAAAAGGCAACTCCACGAGGTGAAGCTTGGCGGTGATATCAGGTCGTCCGGCACCTTGTATTAACGTGAACGGAACTTGACCAATGCTTAGAATAAAGACACCCACGGTGATCCACTGTAAAACTTGCGTGCTGTTTTGTGCGAATTCGCTACCCAGCCAGAAAACCAAACCGTCCTCGGCAAAGGAAACGATAAGAAAAGTCAGGGGAAAAATTATAATAAAAATGTATTTTACCCCCCTCCGAAAAAGTAATTCCGTACGCGTTCGATCCTGTCCAAAGCTTGTTGAAAAAGCAGGGAACAGAACTCCTATGAGAGACCCGGAAACCAAAAGGATTTTTGTTACAACTTCACTGGGCGTTGCATAATAAGTAACTGCAGTAACCGAGATGATAGCACCGATGAAGAAACGATCCAAATAGACCAGTAGAGGACTTACAATATTTGTGATGGTCATCCAACCGCCAAAGCGGATTAACGGTCCAAGAATCGAACGATCTAAAACAATGCTCCGGTGCAAATCCGGAACGATCCGGAGACAAAACATAAGCTGCACCATGCAGGCAATCAGGCGACCGACAACCAAAACCCCCACCATTGGAAAAAGATTTTGTGAAAACGGCAACACAAGCAGAGGGGCCAAAAAACTATACACGCCTAAGGGGATACGAACCATGTTGGTAAGATCGAATCGTTGGTATGCGTCCAGAATTCCACGAAAACCGACACTAATGATTACAAGCGGTACGGAGAAGACCAGAAGATAAAAGGCGTTTAGGGTTTCGGATGCCAAAAAGTGGGGAATCTTGATCAGATCCTGTATCAAATAAGGCAAAAACCAGCTTGCGGTAAAGGCCACCAGGATGCCGATGAAAAACATAACAAAAAGAGAGGTCCAGATAAGAGCAGGTATCTTTTGGGTCTTCCCTGCCCCCAGATTTTCCGCAACCAGTTTTGTCAGCGCACGTCCTAACCCCAGATCGAATAGACTCAAATATCCTATGATAACCCATGCCAGGGTTAATATGCCGAAACGTTCGGTTCCCAAACCCCTAACAAGCAGAGGGATCGCGAAAATTGCAACCAGCATCGGCAGGCCATACCCCAAAATATTTAAAATGGTATTCCGGGCAAGAAGTCTTCCTTGTGTCAATTTTTCTGGAGAATTTGGATTGGCCACGGTCATTCTATACCAACGGTAAAGTTGTTTAAATAGTGCCCATCCACATTATAAAAAGGACGCGATGCGTTTCCTATTCATAAGTGAGCAATTTTGATCCGGATCAAGGCCGCATAAAGGTTTTTGGTAAGGCATACTTCCTGTACACCGCAGGATGGTTCGGTTGGGTGCAATGAGGAAAAATGGGAAGGGTCTATTATTTATCTTTGCAACACGTTTACTTCATTAAACCGTTATAGAGAGATTCCATATCTCTTAAAAGCCTTTCATGTGAGTAATTCTGAATCACAAAGTCTCTTGCTTTTAAAGTTCGCTTACGATTCTGATCATTAATGTTTTCCATGAGGTATTTTAACCCCTCAGCGTACCCAATGGCATCCTTGCTGTGGCACAGAATACCTCTTTCACATGTTTGAAAGTCATTTGATGTCGACATTCCGTCCTTAGGACCCAGCAAGTCTTTTATCCCTCCAACATCGGTGGCGATGACAGGTACAGAAGACGCCATGGCTTCAATAACAGATACGGGAGTTCCTTCATTTATCGAGGTCAAAGCAAGAATATCCAAGTCGGCATAAACTGAATGAATATCTTTTATCCAGCCACAAAACCTTACCTGATCTGATATGCCCTGTTTCTTACAATATGCCTCCAAATCATTTCTTAAATCACCGTCTCCCACCACCAAAAACTTGACCCTTGCTCCGGAATGTCGGCCAAGAAATATCTTTGCCGCATTAAAAAACATAACGTGGTTTTTTATAGGTACCAACCGACCCACGATTCCGATCAAGAATGTATTGTCATCAATCCCCAATCTTTGTCGAAATGGAGGTTCCAGCCCATCCCTTTCCAGAAAAGGATTCAGTTGGAAACCCAGTTGAATGGTTTCAATCTTATCGGCAGCGGCTATGTGATATTTATGAGATAGTTCATTTTTTTGGGTGTTACTAATTGCGATAATTACATCTGAAATTCTTGATAAAACTCTCTCAATCAATATAAATGCCCGGGAAACCGATCTGTTGAAATAACCCTCGAATACATTCCCATGGAATGTATGAACTGTTTTAACTTTATTGCAAGAGAAAAGATTAAATAAAAAAACAGCTATTCTGCCGCAAAATCCGGCCTTGGCGGTATGGGTGTGTAAAATATCAGGTTTTTCTTTACGTAGTAGTTTTAAAACCTTGATGGTTGAAGCTACATCTTCCCAAAAATCTATCTCTCTATGTAGTTCAGGAATAATAATCGGTTTTTTAGAATGAGATTTAATAAGATAGTTCATGTCCCCTTCCTGAGGGGAAATATTTCCAACCACAAGCGTAGATTCTAACCTCTCTGAATCCAACCCATTATTTAACAAACTTACATGAATGGCAGGTCCTCCTATATTCATGCGCGTTATAATTCTAAGAACTTTTATTTTACTATGTTTATCTATAACTTCTATGGGTTTCTTGGCAGGTTTTAGTCTATATTTTTGGACATTCCGGCGATTAACCATGTGAAAAAAGGATGCAATGTAAAAACGCCAAGCAAGGCCAAGAAATGCAAAAGGCTTTAAGATACTGAGAGGCCAATGAATGTATTTTTCATAGAGTCGATAACAGCTGATATGAAAATGATATATAGATTGGATGGGCCGTGTATTGCTGCTGACACCTACAAAATGAAAAATGGATGCTCGTGGATAATAGATGACTTTCCAGTTCTTTTCCCACATTCTTCGGCACCAGTCCGTATCTTCCCAGTACATGAAAAACCGTTCGTCCAGCAACCCGACCTCCTGGAGGGCCTTTCTCCGGATCACCATGCAGGCACCGGACACCCAGTCGACCGACATGGGAGATTTGCCGTCACTTTGGGTGGTCAGAATATTTGAAGCGGTGATCGGATTGTTGGGGAATAGTTTTGTGAGCGGTGATTTTCGACCGAATATGGATGTAAGCAGATTAGGAAATGATCTTGCAGACCCCTGGACACTGCCGTCCGGATCGATAATTTTCGGGCCCAGAAGCCCCACATCCGAATTTTTTTCCATGAAGTGAACAACGGATTCAAAAAACCCCTTTTCAACCTTGGTATCCGGATTAAAAAGAACAATATAAGGTGCCGAAATTTTATTCAGTGCCTGATTAACGCCTTTGGAAAAACCCAAATTGTATTTGTTTTTATTTAAAACAACCTGTGGAAACAAACTGCGGATGCGATCGACATTATCGGTGGAATCGTTGTCCTGAACAAACACATTTGCAGACAATTTCTCGAGGGATTCATAAACCGATTCCAGGCATTTTATAAGATAATCGGTGCTGTTGTAATTAACGATGATAATATCGATCAATTTAAATAACTTCCACTTCGGTAAAATTATGGCATATCAATTCTTGATCTTCATCTATTTTAGCCAATACGTCAATTTTACCGTATATTTTTTTAGACAAAAAGGCACTCTGGTTACACACAACACAGCCATATTTGAAAGAGTGGAGGGTTTAGAACTTATAGACTGGTATTAATTGAAATCATTCCGGGTTAAGGGAACAACCATTCTCACGATGGCATCAAACTTTCTTGAATAATCCCACTACCTGTTCAGTGGTCAGCATGTCCTTGTTGTAGACGGCTGTCAAAGATGCTGATGGCGCAACCTTGCATGGGGATCGGAACTGATCTATTAAGGTAAAGCCACTGGAAGTGAAAAGACCGATAAGTTCATCAGCCGTGATTTTGTTTAAGGTCGCGTAGGTAGACCAGAGAGCGACTTTGATTTTTTCGAAATTACCGTCGTCTTCATCCGCATAAGGACCAACTTTGTCTGCATTGAGCACGTAATTCTGGAAAAGGTTCAACTGAGTAGTTAAGTGGGCCCAAGGTTCTGGTATCAACATGTCCAAATGGGAACCAAAGGCTGAATAGTAGAGTGGTGCGATCTGGATAAATGCATAACCGCCTTGTCGAACCGTCTTGTATAACTCTGTCGCCATCTTTTTGAGGATGGGTTGACTGACATGTTCAAATACCGACCAAGAAAAGATGCAATCAATTTTGGTACGCTTTGAAAAATAATCAGAAAGATTTTCATTGGGGGACGTAACGTAAAATTTGATATTTTCGGGCAACTCATCGATATCCATATGTCTTGATGCCTCGGAAAGTAGGTTTTTGTGATTATCATTGATATCCACACCAATGACACTTTTTGGGGCACAGTGGTGGATAAGCCCAAGGGACATGACGCCTGTATCACAGCCAAAATCAAGAATGGTCGAGTCAGCCAGATCTAGCTTGCCTTTCATCCAGTATTTAAAAATCTTAGGTGCGAAATTGTATCGGTCGTTAAATATTTTATTATCCATAATTCTATCATCAAATAATCGTTTCCAGTCAAAAAAGCGGCAGAAGTTATAGAAAATCTTACCGAATTTCAATCTATGTGATTTGATAGAGAGTAGTTCTTTTATCTCGACCTCCTCACTCCCTGGATGACAGTAAGAAAAATAATGGTCTAAACATTATCTGCGGGTCAACACCCTGTAAACACCTACGAGCACCTTTACTTTATCTCTATTGCATGATTTCGTGGATCGGTTTTCTTGAAAACCAGCGTTTAATACGCCGCTCGATATGGTAAGGAACTCTTCTTAACAATTTATCCATTACTGGATGGAAGCGGATACGGAGCAGCCATAGAAGCAACTTTTCTTTTGAAGTCATCACCTCTCTGTAGACAAAACGTTCGATCCATTTCTTGTCAGGCATGAATTCATCTGCCGCTTTTTGTAAAGATATGGGTTTAATATGGTAGTTCTGCTTATAATTCCAAAGTGTTTTGGGCTGATCCTCCCAGGGAAAAACCGCTATTTTTGGGTCTTTGAAAACAGTTTCATTTAATGTATGGAAAAACTTCGCCCACTCTTTGCCGGAAGTTTTCCATGACCTGATCCAAGTCAGCGGTCGATTGGTCAAGCGCTCCGCAAAGGCTCCAATGTTCGGGGCAACAACGGGCTTTCCCGACTCTAGTGCAACGCTTAGGGTATATGAATATGTTTCGGGCCATAAGGCAGGGAACCAAATCACATGAGGATTGAGATCCATTATATGTTTTTTCAACATAGAGTCATCATATCGTCCATGTATAACTACTGTTTTATCAAGGGTGCGGTATGCATACCCGATCAGGTGAAATTTCACCCTGAAACAACTATCCCTGCACCAAAGAGCGGTCTCCTCCAGGATATCCGCACCCTTTTCCCGATTCAGAGCACCGAGCACGACGACGTTCAGAAATTCACCGGGTCTCACCGTCGTCATGCGCACCGCAGGATACGGACCACATTTCTCCCGGTCCGGGTGATGGACTATAATGGGCATAAGATTTGGAAAGTGGCGTTTATACAGCCGTGCAGTATATACCGACGGTGCGATGACACGGTCCGCCTGGTAAAGAAACCGAGCATGGCTCTTTGGCCATTTGTGAGCGACCATGATGTCCGCCGGGCTGGCATTAGGGCTTATCCGATCCGACAAGTCCGGGGCTTGTGTAGGGTATCCCTTTTCGTTCGTATACGTTGGATTGGCGTTGATAAACCAGTAATCATGAAGCGTTACATCATAGGGTATATCAAAATCTCCGGGCAAATCCTGAATTTTAGGATGCAGGTTCATGAGGTGATGGTAATGGACGCGTGATATACCCAAATACTTTAAGAGTTTTATCAATTCCCCATAATCGCCCGGCATTTTGAATCGCAACCCAATTCCGTGTCTCCGGGTTCCAAAATGAAGAATGGCTTCTTTTTTACCGGACGCCCTTACCGTTAAAATTTCCAGGTCCCCTCGAAGATATTCACTCAATTCCTGAATATGTCGTTCGCACCCGCCGCCCATGTTATGGGAGACGAACAGGACGCGCGTCTTCTTCGATCGCCAAACCAGTTCCATCCATGCGGCTATCTGATCAAACGCATCAGGTTTAAAAAAGACCGGCGGTCTTCCATCACTCATGTATCGCTTCATCTTTTATAACCGGTACCGAGCCAGGATATTTAGAACCTTTTTCCATATTCTATTTACGATGTTCAGCTCATATTCCTGGATCTTCGCCTGCATCTGTTGGACTTTTTCATCTAGTTCTATAAGACGATCCATTCGCTCAAACGCCAGTGTTTGTGCTTCATGAAGGGCCTTTTCCAACTCTTTGATATAGTCAAGCCGTTCGTAGGCAAGCTTTTGGGCATTCACCAATCCATTTTCTACCTCAGCCAGTCGTTCCTCAAAATTTGCGATAGCCAATCGCCGGAGGTCAACTGTTCCTGTATCATATAACGCACCATTGAAATGAAAAAGAGGGGACTTGTCTTCTGTCAGCTGAGAAACGATGACAAATTGGTAGGCCAAGGCGTCTATTGAAGTCAAAATTTTCTTTTGCAAGTCAAAAGGCAGGCTCATCAGGCTGTCGCCAATTTCGGTGTCTTCAGGTAGCTTAACCACGGCCTCAATTTTTTCTACTCCAAATCCGCATCTGCTCAGCAACCGTTGGATACTTGAGCGCGTGAAAAACCTGACGTGGGTTCTGTCCAATATCCCTTCATCTGTATACTCAAATTGTCCTTTCAGGAGCCCCCCAATAATCGAAGCATGAGCGATATTAGGAATAGACAGAATGCAACGACCGGCTTCTTTCAAAAGTTTGCGACAAGACTTAAGGGTTCTCTCGCCTTTTTTAAGATGTTCCAAAACATCGGCCAGAATAATATAATCATAACTTTCTTTTCCAAATTCATCTTCAAGTACTATCGTGTCCAGATTCCCCACGATCATCCGATTACTGAACTTTTCAGCTTCTTTGGCCATTTCTGCCGAAATCTCCACACAGTCAACTAAACATCCCATCTTTTCCTTTAGATATCGGGTCAAATACCCAGTGGCCGGTCCTAGTTCCAGAACACGTGAATTCGGCGTGATGTGACGGATAATCTTACTCAGAGAATCTTCGGAATCCTCTTTGATTTCTCTCCTGTAATCATGTTTATCCTCAATAACATCAAGTTTTATTTCGGACTTTCGTCCCACAAACATGGTATCCTGCCACATGTCACTGTCGTCGCTGTAGCCTTCCGGTTTCCATTGGGTGGTTACTTCGAGTAATTCAAGCCCAGCATAGCGACTCAACGCTCTGAATCCATCCGGATAAAACCGCCAACAATCCACCGGATATTTGTGCTCCGGACCGCCGGAGGGGGCGATGATGCAACACAATCCTCCCGGCTTGAGTATCCGGGCTATTTCTCTAATGGTTTCCCAGAAATACTCGATATGCTCGAATGCCTGGCCCGATACCAGTACATCCACGCTTTCCGAATCGATTTCCAGCCAGTTATAAGGATCTGAAAGCACGAGATCAACATTTTCCCCTTTTGTCAGGTCCAGGCCGGTGTAACGCCATCGTTCTTTTGAAAATATAGCACGATAGCTCCCGCCAACGGCCATGCTGCCAAGATCGAAAACAGTCAGTTCTCGATCTTCCTGACCGTTGAGATACCGCTTTCTGAAAAGCTCCATCTTATCCATTGAGCTCAGATGCATATTACGCCCTCATTGAACAATCGTCACTGGTTGCTGGATTCTTGATGCTGATTGCCGATTACCGGATGTTTATCCTGGATAGAATTGGATAATTCATCCAGCGACCCCAAGCAACCTTTTGACTACTTTTTTGAGTTGCAGGGATTTGCGCGCAACTTTCCACAAATATGAATCTTTAATTTTCAACAGCACACGATCCCCTTCGGTCAGGTATCCTGGAACTTCACAAAATTCACCGGTACCGTTCTCTTTAAACCACCAATAATAGCAGTTCTTGTCTTCACTCACAACTGACGGAGTGTTGAAAGCTTCCATAAGATCGATCCGCGATCTAAACAACCGCCTCGCATTATCTGTAATGGATTCTCCATTGGAATAAAAACTGTGAATGCATGCCAATCTGCCCAACTCATCCTGCCCGGCCCTTTTCAGGGCCTTAACATACCATTCTCTTAAACGAAATAGCGCATTTTTTCCATCCGCGTATTTCTTCAGCATAATCTCCTGGTCCCCTGAATCAAACCCTGAAAAATGAAAAAATTTTACTGGAGCACCATCAATTTCCAGCTTGTCGTCCTTACCTGATGTTACATGGCGGTGAGTTAGATTCCAGGTCGCAACATTGTAAGTTTTGTCCCGAAGGATATGGACATCGAAAAAGGCAGGCGCAAGATCTACCCACCGCTGGTCTGTAAACAGCCCGTTGGGTATGTCATCGTAACAAAATTCCAGGAGCCTGTCCGTCCACCAATTTAAAAAACGAAGCCCTTCACTGCTCCTTCTAATCGCCAAAAATCCCAGATTATAAACACCGTGCTTTAAGCTGCAGATTTCATTGTCGACAATGGCATCTCTGGTTGTTTCAGGTTCGACTTGATGCGGCGTAAGCACGATGCTGTATGTATCTATAATCCTGGAAAGCTCATCCAAGTTATTGAGCACCACGATATCCGGATCCAGATATACAACCTTGTCAGCGCCGGTTGTTTGGAATATCTTTAAAAATGTTGGGCCTTTTACGGCGGTGCAGAGTTCCACCAGCGAATGCTTGAAAATCCAGGCCTCAAGCGATGTGATCTCAAGATCCTCCAAGAAAAAAACTTCATCAAAGGGCTCATCGGCCAGGTTCACGTCTTCCGGCAGTTGATCTGCCAGCATGAGGGAAAAAACAGCGTCAGGGTTATGGGTTTTAACCGATGTTGCAAGAACCCGCGCTTTGGGGATATAATTTGAGGTAACGCTAGTAAAATAATGCATTTCTTATCCTTTGACGGTTTCGTAAAAAGTTCAACTTCTGCGTTGTGCTGCATTTCGTAATCATTCAACGTACCATTCGTACGCCTCATGATTCCAAAATTTGCACGCCTTGAATTTGAACTTTTTACGAAACCGTCTAAGTTGGGTTTGTTATGAGTTCACCATCCTTCTGATGACGTGGTTCAAGATCTGAACCGTTATTTCGGCATTATCCGGAAGAGGACATTGACCAATTTTCTGGCAAGCGTCTCAGCCAGTCTGTTTTTATGACAGTATTGCCTGAATCGATCCATCACTTGATATGACGGGCTCATCCGGATGTCGGATATCGGAAGAACTTTTTGTATTTTTTCCGCTTCCTTTTTCTTCAGTTTTCCGGCTCTGGCGGTTTCGACCGCAAGCATGCAACTCAAAGGATTGCGACAGGTATCGAATCTTTCAAAAACTGTGAAGTCCGTGTTGCCATGATTGGTTACAGCGTTCGGTTTTTTGAGTTTTTCCGTTTCTTCAGCGATCATGGAATTAAATGCCGACGGAAGCGGAGTGTTCTCTTTCAAATTTCGCCCAATCCAGGACTTGATCCGTCCTGTGTCTTTCATTGCCGCACTTAGCTGTTTTTCGTCTTCAAAGATGACACCCCGCGAGCTGCCGTTCTAGTTGTGCCGCGATGTTCCCGCTCATCGAATTGGTTATGACAAAGCAGTTTGCGAAAAAAGATTCATATAGCGTGAAAGAGTAAGTTTCCGGCCATATCGACCATAAAAAAACCGCGTCAATTTTATGCTCATGCAGGGCCTTGACCATGGCATTGTTGCCATCTTCCAGAAACGAAACACCCACATATCGTACGCCCGGTTTTCGAATACCTGCTATTCCAAGGTGGAAGAAATCATACTGCTTACTGAGTTCCGGGTGACTCACCAAACGCCACCAGGCTTCAAGTCCCTTGCTCAGTTCTTCGCGTCCCAAAAATGCAATCCGGGGTCGATACGATGGTATTAACAGGCGTTGCAATCTGTTCTTATTTTTAATCTGCATTTCTTTATGAACGAGATGCGGAATGATTCGCACCCTCTCACCATATTTAGGATATGCTTTCCGCCATATTCCGGCAGCAACATCTGAAGGTACAACCACCTCAAAATCAAGGTCTTTAAACAATTCGTTCACTCTGATAAAATGAGATTCTTTTTCACCGACAGATTGGCAGTCACGGTAATTGCATGTTCCGCCGCAAAACTCTTTTCCATTCTTCAGCAAGTTAAACTGGGGACAGATCGTATAGTAATCGTGGACGAAGATTCGAATCCTTTCAAAATGAATGACGCTGAGTAGAAATTTAACCCCGGGCAGGTGAAAACGCATCAGATGATGCATGTGCGCTGCCAGGATACGAAGTCTTCCACCTTCAACAAGAATGGACAAAATCAAGACCAGATGAATCATTGTAAATGTGCCGGCCGGGATACCATCGATATTGAGGCCCACACGTTGTCCCGGTAATTCTTGATATTCACTGCCGTCATCTGGAATCCCATAAATCTGTATATAAGAGATACCGCGTATTGCCAGTTCATTCTGCTCCTGGTGAAGCACTTTTTCAGTACCTCCCAGAGAGATCAAATAGTCGGAGTGGGAAAAAGCAATGACCCCATTCACATGCTTTAAAAGGCATGTGACACTCGAAAGTGTTTCCTCCACCGATCTCACAATTTCCGGATTGAAACCCTGTAAAATCTCACACTGTTTTTGAATGATATCCGTAAAAATCTGTTGGCTCACAGACGGTTCTCCGTTATAAAATGACACTTAAGAATCCATACGTTTAAATTCCACATCCATATCCAGTATGGAAAAAATGCCGGCAGGCGACCGAAGGGGGATGCTTTCAAAAGCGATAACATCGTGCACCCATCGGCAGGCTACATGATCCTCCAGTCGGCCGTCGGCAACCCCCACCGAAAGCGTATATTCTCCGCCGAATATATTGGGCCAGTTCCCGATCATAAAAGACGTCTTATAGATTATTCCCCTGGAAAGAGACGGAAGGTTTTTCCGGAGCAGCGCCGTGTTGTCGCCAATAATGTCCCGGCCCATACGATCTTTAATCAAGAATCCAACAATGGGATTGGCAATATCCTGGTGAGTTTCAAAAATAAGAGCTATTTCACATGGTTTTCCGGAATAAACAGCTCCCGCGGTCTCATTGTTGGACCGTATTCCCACTCTCAATATATCGACATTCCGGTTTCCAAAGTTACGGATTCCACGGGTCACCGGTTGAAGATCCTCGAATAGGTCTGTATCCGAGGAGCGGCCTTGATCCCGGTCTTCTCTTTCGGCGACGTCAACAGAAATATCGCGTGATGGTTCGCCCTCATACATGTATTCCAAGTACTTCTCCGCAACACGTTTTGGGGAACCGTCCATTCGGATTTTTCCCCCTTCAATCCAGATAGCCCGGGAACAGAACTCTAATATAGCAGACGTATTGTGAGAGACAAATAGAACCGTCCCATTCTTACAAAAAGACTTCATTTTTGCCATACATTTTTGCTGAAACCGGATATCACCCACCGACAGGGCCTCGTCCACCAATAAAATATCAGGAGACACATTAATCGCACTGGCAAAGGCAAGCCGGACATACATGCCGCTGGAATAGGTTTTTACCGGCTGATCGATAAAATCTCCGATGTCCGCAAAATCGACAATCTCCTCAAAACGATCCCGGATTTCCCCGGGTGATAGCCCCATAATTGCAGCATTAATATTAATATTCTCCCGGCCTGTGAATTCCGGGTTGAATCCCGAGCCCAGTTCCAGTAAGGCTGAAACCCTACCCCTAACCTGGACCTCTCCAACAGTAGGGGTTAATATGTTGCAGATCAACTGCAAAAAGGTTGATTTCCCGGACCCGTTGGAACCGACAATCCCCACCGTTTCTTTCGGCTCGATGTTGATCGATATATTCTTTACCGCCCAGAATTCCCGAAAAAATCGTTTTCTTCCCCGCCAGAAGGATTGTTTTAACCGGTCTATGGGTTTTTCATAGATCCGGTAGCACTTCCCGAGATTTCTGGTTTGAATGGCTAACTTAGAAGACATGATGTTGGATATTCGATACTCGATGCTGGATGCTCGACACTGAATACTCGTCACTATTTACTTTTTCACTGGTCACTATTTTCTTTTCACTCGTCACCCATTACTTGTCACTTGATGCTCGATGCTGGTTAAGGGCCAGGATTCTTTACTTCATCGTTCAATAAACACGCTTTAAATACCCTTTGGGATTATAAGTGAGGAGGTATCGCTCCCGTTTGGAATCAATGACAAATTGAGGGTTATCTCCCAAAAACGCTTCAACGGCTTCCAGGGGCCCTTGGGTTTGAAAACCCAGCCCGTCACCGTCATGGTAAAGATCGACAATGCCGTCTTCCACAATAAAATAACTGTCGGGAGTGACGAATTCCGAGTAATTCTTCAAATCTTCCAGAACTTGATGCATGCTATGATCCCCATCCTGAATCACCATAACGGTTTTATTCTTGCACCGTTCTTCAACCGCCGATAATATTTCCGGATCCGAGCTATTTCCGGTCAATGGGGTTACCCGCTCGTGTTCCAGCTTATAAACAGAACGGTCGATATCGATTGATACGACTTCCCCTTTCCCTATAATGCTCATTATGTCTGCGAAATATTGGGTGCTCCCTCCGTATCTGCTTCCGATTTCGACGAGCACATCCGGTTGAACCTCATATAGAATCTCCTGGTAAATCCATGCATCCAGGACATTTTTTAAAGCAGGCATGCCCATCCATTTCACCTGGTCGAATACAATATCATTCTGATGATAAATCAACCAGTCGCGAAGGGTCATGCTGTATTGATCCGCATAATACGGTCTACGTAGGGGTTTTTGATCAGAAATTTTGCGGATTCCCCAATGCAGCATTTTTAAACACTCTGCTTTTATTCTTTGTTTAAACATTGACGGTTCCTCTATTGCTATATCACGTCTGCAAAGGCCTTTTTGCTTTTCATGAACCACGCAAAACCAAAAACAAATACCAACACTGAAAAAATAAGACCACAAAAAAACCAGGACCCATCCGGCAGTATTCCCCAGAGTACAACTCGCCTTGAATCTTCAACAAATACGGCCAGGGGATTGATCTGGAAAAAAAAACGAAACCGTTGGGGTATGGCTGTCACCGGATAGAAAATCGGGGTAAGAAAAAATAAAATTGTTGTCAAAATACTGACCGTTGTGGACACATCCCGAATAAACACCCCGAGAGACGCCAGAAAATATCCACACCCAAGGGTAAAAAATATCAGCGGAAGCCATACCAGGGGAAGGAGAATCACCGTCCAATGAATACGGTGATAGACGATAAGGATTCCCACCAGCAACACCACCAGGCTGAAAAGCGCATTGATCAATGAACTCAACAAGTTTGCAAAGGGAAGAATTTCCAGGGGAAAAACCACTTTCTTAACGTAATTCACATTGGACAACACCAACAAAGGGGCTGAATTGGCCGCTTCGGCAAAAATGCCAAAGGTGATCATTCCCATGAATAAGGTTAAGGCAAAAGCAGCCTTTCCTTCATCAGGGCCTGCCCCCCACTTGGCCTTAAATATAACGGAAAAAACGAATGTATAAACACACAGCATCACCAGAGGCTGGATAAACGACCATCCCAAACCGATAAATGACCCTTTATACCGCCCAGTCACTTCCCGCCATGTAAATTGATAAATGAGGTACCGGTACTGCCACAGGTGCAAAGCGATACGGATGGGATTCAAAAATCTTTTGACACTCACGAAATGAGCCGTTATTTGCATATCCACAGGCACCATCTTATGATCTCTAAACACTTAAAAGTCCGAAGCTTGTCATGCCGGACTTGATCCGGCATTTATACGCCATATTCTACGGATGTTTTAATGGATTTTCTACTGCCTGTCCGGGATTTATCTCGCTGTAACAGGATTGGCCGGCTTTTTCGGGTTCGTAGTATGTTGAATTAAAAAAAACAATATCCGAAAGAGGCAAGCAACAGAAGCTTTATATGCGGAGCATCGGATGAATGATTAAGGTTAATTTTCAGCAATCAATTTGAATGCATACAATATTTTATTCCCGAGACAATCGAGTTGGTCCTCGTAATTTTGATCACCAAAGATCCAGTCATAGATGTGGCTTGTTTTCATTTTTTCCCATGCGGCCGTTACGGTATCTTCACGTCTGATCTTGTCGGAGTGTGATGATTGCAGGTATATCTCCGGATGCCAGTCATGTAAAGAGGTTGAACGCCGAGCATTCTGGAAATCATTGACAATTTGAATATATGATTCGTCTAATAGGCTCTGAATGTAGACAACATGTTGATAGGAATCTATTTTTATTTCGTATCCAGTGTCCCTGTCTTCTGCAGACCCATTTCTCAACACGCCGTCTATATCTATTTTGATTATGACATGATCGGGTTGGGTCATTTTTCGTATGAGCTTCATTCCTTCCAACCCAATGACGTTTCTTGCCTCAACCGCCCCAAAGTGAATAGTTCCCGGACAACTATCACAATTACTGTAATTTTTTATCTCTTCTGCGAATCCGGGTGCCATAAATGAAGTAATTGACAGCAACAAGAATATGAGTATTTTAGTTGCCATCCTATTCACCGATTCGTTACGATCTTTGTACATACAAAATCAAAACCTCCGGGCTTCCATCAAGAGCCGCTTCCGCTTATTGCTGCCGACTCTTTTGTTCTATTATTGGAGAGCTTACGGTCGGCAGGAGGTTCAGACGCCACGCCCCTTCCTCCCACAGCCACTCTTCTTTATAGTTTTTGACGGGAAATTCAAAGCCTGCATGGCTGATTTTATATTCCACCACCGAAATTGCCCTTTTGCCGGGATCTAATATTTTAATGTCCTTGATTGCATAATCTTTTACAGTAATATTCGCTCGTTTTAAAAAGGCCGTTTTGTTCACCTGGTTTTTATATTTATTTGCCGCCATATCATAGACGACTCCCCAATCTCCGTTTAACTTTGCATTCCAGACTTTTTCGACACTTCTTGTGAGGGACTCTTTGCTCGCCGGATTTGAAGTAAGGTGAGCACATGCGCTGAACAGAAATAATGCCCCTATCAAAAGACCAGACGTTCTTATGAATTTTTTCATAGATCAACTCCGATTTATTTTCCTTTTTCGTGCATCCGATTCAAATATTCATCGGGCGTTAGTTCCCATAATTGCCTTGCTTCTTTATCAATTTGTTTTCTTCGCTCCAGATCCTTTTCCTCTCTGATCTTTAAAACATAATTTTTTTCGATCCGCTCCCTCACTTTTTCATCCCTTGGAACAGATTTATCAAGGATTATCTTTTTTTCCTCAATGATCTTTGTCAGCCCTTGATCATCCTTCTCAATCTTAAGATATCCTATTTCAAGCCCACCGGGCTCGATGGTAACAGAGGATATTTTTTTGCTGGTGGTGAGCGCCGCTTCTCCGGGATGATGGCAGGAGATTACAAGGTCGATTCCATCGACGTTATTTAGGAGCCCTTTTAGCTGATCCTGTGGCAATTGGGAAAGTAATACAATAAAGTCAGATGTCTTTTTTAATTCAGACATCCTTTCCTTTATGGCCTGAATTGGAGGTAACACCTTTAAATTGATCTTGTTTTCAATATCGTTAAGAGGTTTGAGGGCATTTTCAGGCATGGCACCAAGAATCGCCACTCTGAAACCCCCAACATCCTTAATGACAACCTGTTTTAAAAAAGGGTGCTCCTTTTCACTGGTTAAATTGGTTGAAAGAAAGGGAAAGGTGATATTTGATGCTTCCTCTTGAAGATAATTTATTCCAAGGGCCAGCTCTGTGGCCCCCAGGTTCATGCCATCATATTTCATGAAGCTCATTTCTTTTAGGGTAACGTCACCATTAATATTCCTATAAATCCCTCTGGTTGCAAATACACTGCCGGCGTCGAGAAGGAGAAGGTTGCTTTCTGTCTCTCTTGCCGAATTAATTGCGCTCGCCCGCCGGGCGAGACCGCCAAAAACGGCCCCGCGTCACCCGGGGGTTGAATAGATTTGACCGTAAGTACATCCGGTATAAAGTATGGTAACCGTCTTTTTAGCAAGGGCCGGAGAACCCAAAAAGAAAAAGATCAGATAAAGGAATAAACCAAACGTAACTATTTTGATGCTGTTCATGAGAATTTCCTTTTCCTATGCGCTGTATTTGAAAATAAGTCACTGTTTAAAATAGCTCTGCCGGGTAAGGCAAAGGAAGGTTATCATTATCTTATGATGTCTCCCATAAGATTCAAACCATCGTCACTGCCCATCAAGTAAATTCCGCCCACGTGTCGGTTGCCCATAGCGTCGATTTTCAAGCACCGTGCATTTTCAAGATTAAAATCCTTAAAAAGGTCCTTGATAGTGACGGCCATGTGTGCATTTTCATCAAGGGCTCTGTCCTCTTCGGCCACGATATTACCGTCTTCATCTAATAGTAAAAAATTAATGGCGGCCGTTTCGGCACTTGAATTGACGAGGCCGATCCCTGTCCACCACCCATTGGATGCAGCGATGTGGGGGAGATATACAGGAAATTCCCTGGGCGCCGACAGGGGCATGCCGGCAAGTCTATTGTTGTCTTTTGATCCATAAAGGACTAAGCCGTAAAGGGGTTGGCCGGCCACAGAAGAAATCCTGATGGAAGCAATATGTTTTGCCGGTGTGTCGGAAAACAAATCGGATGCAAATTGAAGAAGGTTATCCCCCGGCCTCAGTAAATGCTCCGAACTGGCCAGGAGGTTCCCGTCGTCGTCATAAGCAAGAAATAAAACCTCTGAATCATCGTATCCTGCATTCATTACAACAACGCCTGTCCACCAGTTGTCGTCAATGGCCACATGGGGAATCACCAGCTCAGGACCGGTGTTTCCTGTAACCGGAACCAGTGCCCTTCCTTTTGCTCCGATGGACGGGTTTAAAAATTTTATGTAGCCCAGCAGGGATGCCCTGTTGCTCAAGGTTTCAGCCGTCATACATCTGGCACCGTTGGAAAGGATGGGTTGATAAGACGTATCCTCTTCAAATCGTTCGCCAGGTGCAAGTACCATGGTTTGTGTTTTAAGAATCTGCCCGTCGGCTCCATAAGAAATACGAAGGACATCTTCCGTGTAATCTCCCGTATTTAGGAGTCCGAAGAACGTTTTCCAGCCCTCTTTGTTGTAAAGGTGAGGGTAAAATATCTCCCTTGAGGACTCATCAAGGGGCATTAGGTTTGCGCCCAGCATAAGGTATCCAAGGGCAAATGAAGCTTCAAGGCCCAGAAGCGGCGTGTCGGAATCAATTTTTATATACCCTTTATTCTCGTGGGTCAGGCCAAAGTCTTCTTCGATGGTCCCAAGCAAAAATGAAATGCCCGGCTTGGGGGAATAACTTTTTTGGGGATAACCGCTATCGTCAAAAAGAGAGATGATCTTTCTGCCTTCTTTTCCATTGCTGTCAAACAAAGCAACCCCTGTTCTCCAGGATCCTGCCGGATGGATGGGGAAAATAGCCTGGAAAGGAAGATTATGTTCCAGATACAGCGTATAGATGTGTTCCTCCTCCGGTTCCAGAGGGATGACTTTAATGGTGTATTCTCCGCTGTGCTGAGCTTCAATGATCTGTTTGGCTCCCACCGCCCCTTCACCCAACAGTGCTCCTTCGGGATCATAGATTTTCAAAAGGATATCCTCTGTCTCTGAAACAATCTGGACTTTGAACCGGTCCCCCTGTTTCAAAGGGATATAAAAGAAATCATCATCCATTGCCACCAGGTTGTATGCGTACGTTGAAAGAGCAGCGCGACTCTCAAAGGAATCATTTTCTTCATAGGAATCGTCATCCGTCGAAACGATCTGTTTGACCGTGTTGTAATCGATACCGGGATTTCGTGGCTGGGTTCCACCAAAGGGCTCACAGGCCCTGACCGGAGCATGACCAATACTGTCCCCTTCCCAGCCAATGTCGGTAATATTTCCTTCAGTATCTATTTTAAAGTAATAATAATAGGTTGAAGAAGAAACCGCTGTGCCTTTATAATCAGGGGGTACGGCATCTGTTGCATAATAGATGGTGGTTGTGTAATGTCTGATGCTGTTTTCCCGGGTGTAATGGGTCTCATATTTAAAGACCGGGTAGAACCAGACCTCACCATCTGTTCCAAGATCCATCATTATGGGCATTTTTTGATTGGTGATGAATTCTTCCAGCAGATCATGAAAATCCGCAGGATTATTAATGGGGTATTTATTGTAAAGAGCCCCGTCATAGGCCACAGTTAAAAGGGCCTTTTTGTCACCGACAAGAAAAGCCGTATTTTGAAAGATGCCTTTATGGGTGGGTTCCGGCTCAAGGATGGCGGCTGCGGCCCAGTTAAAACACAGGCCTTCCCAAGTAAGTGCTTGGGGATTGTAGTAGAACTGCCTCCCATATTCGGTTGCAGGGCCGTCCTTCGTGCCCACGGTGACAAGATCATACTTCTCGAGGGGGGCGGGGTGCCCGTGATAGCCATCTCCGGTGACCAATGCTCCCGATGTAAACGGCCACCAATATCCGGACCAAGGAACGATGTCGGCCTCAAATGTTGCGCATAAACCTCCCTTGGCGGGAAAAATGGAAACCATAAAGGCGAGCAGCAGGATAAGAATTCTCATTTTTTTATCAACCAGTACTTCATATTAAGGTTCCGGCCATAGACCGGCCATGGAAGGGTTTTATCCCAATACTGTAAAAAAAGCTCTTTTCCATGAATGTCTTCACACCGCACCTCGATCAGTTCTTTTAAATCGCTGCCGCCGGACACGTCCTTTAATTCCGGCAATCCGGAGACCCTCCGGACCTTTTGGCGTAACACCTCAGTTTTTTTGAGTCCTTCGGAAATATTTTTTGTGAATGAAAATTCGAGGGAAGAAGGAATGCGGATTGGGAAGACAGGGATATCGAAAGGGATCGGGCTTTGCTGGGTTTTGACAGGGTATTTCCCTTCATAGTTCAATACCTTAAGGATCTTTTTCCCTCTGCGGTTTTTGGTGATCTCTGCCTTCAAAAGTTGATGATTCCTGGAACTGTATACAAGCCGTAATGCCGGGCCGGCCGCCATTTCGTCTTTTCTTTGAACCATCAACACAACGTTGTCTCCGGATGTGGTGTTTCCCTGATCATCCACCTGATACTCCCATAAAACAGGCTCTGACCATTGATCCGTTTCAAAAGGAACCGGATAAACAGCCTCAACAAGCCATGTATCCCCCGCCTTCCATAGGGGAAAAAAGAGATCATCGGACCATGATGCCGCAGCGGAGAAAAGAGCAAAAAAAACGCAGAGGCAGGTGGTCCTTGCTATGTGTTTGATCATTTGCAAAGCTCCCTAAATACTTTCCTGTAAAAAAATGGGTAGGAGGCCGAAGCCCCCCACCCATCGTTTGTCTATTTCTTGTTTTTAGGTACTAATGAATAAACGTTGTGGTCCATGAACAGCTTCTAATTCATGTAACGATCCAGTCTTGGCAGTGTACCGGCGCCAAAGACACCATCACTCATGAATTCATAACCGTCCACCGTGAAATTGGTTTGCACACGGAGCCACGCAGGACCCGGTGCCGGCGTACCATCAAATTCGCTCAGGATGGAATCCAACATGAAGGCCCAGACCTTAGCGTTGGTAAAGTCACTACTCTTGGTGTAAGTAAAAGAGGCACCTGTGGAGTCGGTCAGCGTAAAAGTAATCACCATTTCTGATGCAGGCGAGCTGTCCAAATTCGTTATGGCGATTCCGGTTGACCAGGCCCCGCTCTGTGTCAGCACATAGGGAAAGTACATTTCGTCATAATTGCTGGTATCGCACGCGATAAGTGCACCACCCAGAACGATTTTATTCCAGAGAGATCCGCAAGGCACCACGGTTCCTGTTGTCCAGAACCTTACGTCCGTGCCGGCTGAGGCTTCTTCCGGGTTAACCGTATAACTTATGCAGAATCTGAGCTCATTACCAGTCCCAAGGGCGCTTGCATTAATGGTTCCTTTTACAACCTCTGCATCCCAGAAATCACACGGAGCACCATCACTTAAAGTAGTCCCGTCGGCTTTATACAAATCCCAAGCAGGCGTAATGTCATTGCCATTTTCATCGACAATGGTAATGTTTTTGAAATAGACGCCTTCCTGGGTATTATCTGAGTTTTCAGCACCGTTGGTTCGAAACACGAGATCGATGTCGCCCGTTGGCGGAAAATCTCCGTCTGCCACAAAACACCGTGTATAGGTCGGGCAAAGCGATTGTTGTTCACTAATCCCTAATGGGCAAAGCGCGATTGTTTTAGTCGTGGAGCAAATGTCATCTTCATTCTTGTCACAGTCTCTAACAACCAAAGTTTGTGTGACAAAGTGGCCGATTTCATTGTCGCCGGAAAATGTCAGGGTGTTTGGGAAGGCCTCGTTTGAAATGGTCAGGGTGCTGACACCACTGTAGGATGTTACCTGAGCACAGATCGAGGTGTCTTCGTCAACATCTGCAAGATCCAGTCCGATTTTAAACCACGGGCTGTCATTTTCGCTGGTCCAAGCCATAAGCCCCGGCACTGCATTTACAGCCGTGATAAATACCTCTATAATACTGGTCGCCTGCGTTTCCATGGACATAAATAGTAGCATCGGGAGGGGCGGCATAGTTACTTATCTCTACGCCAGTGACATCCAGTGGATAAGGTCGTCATAGGGAAGATCTCCGCCCATAGCACCCAGGCCTGCACCATCCACAGTTCCTACGATGTCTTTGCACAGGGTCGGCAGGGTCGGGCTTGCCGGCAGATTGGTACCGCCCATGGCGATCCGGATCAATGCGTAGTCGTGGGTTGCCAAATAAGCATCAATATTGGACCAGTCCGATTGTTGGAATACCATCTGGATGGAACCTGCCCGGTCGCAGGGGCTGAAGTCATCCATCTCCGCACTTCGGTTTGTAACATTAAATGCCATAGCCGTGGATGCCATAAAGACACACAAGAGCATGGCAACAAAAATTACGCTTAATTTAGAATTTTTCATGAATTTAACCTCCTCTAAAATTTTTTGTGAATTAAAAAATATCCTTTAACTAAACTCTTTGTGAAAAAATATGCGAATTACACATCCCCCCTTTCACTGTTTTCGCCCAAGCAAAGCCCGGGCCTTTGGGTTTTGAACAACCCAATTAAAAATCCTTATCGTTATATCCACATCATTTCCTTTCTTCAAAGCCGCACCTTAATTCGGCACATTTTCATCCGGAGTTACTTTAAACCATACTCCCATGTTTTCATCCCGTATCTCTATCACCCGCTCTGAAATATCACCATTTTGATCGATGGTAACGATATATCTGCCGGGGTCAAGTTCCAGGGTAAACCCTCCGGCCATATGGGTAACAACGGAAAAATAAGCATCGCTGCCGCCCACCGTCACATTTGCATTCGGAATCCCTTCCCCCAGACTGTAAAGCCCGTCTCCATTGGCATCGCGATAAACCACACCGGTTAAGGAAGGTTTGACTGGAAAGCGTTTTTTCCCAAGATCGACCACCACAAGACCATAGGTGGCAAACCCATCTCCCTCTTGTTGAAACTGGAAGGCATCAAAGGAAATCCCTGCGTCTTTGAACGCTCCATTGAGTATTTTGCGTTCCGTCTTACTTCCGGGGTCGAGTTCCGCTTTGAACAGGCTTGCAAAAATCCGGAATGCCATATCTTTTTTAAGTAAATAACTGGACGATACCATTGAGCCGATGGCCTCCCCGGTGACATCCGGATCATATTCTGTCTCCAAAATCCGGTCTTGAGGGGTTGTGCCGTCTAAAGATTGCTCGGAAAAGTAGCCCTTTTCAATCATATCCTTGCGATGACCTAAAGCGGCCTGATAGAGATTATTGTCAAATACCAGCGGAGGAAGGCCTTGTATAAGGATATCTCTTAGTTCGGATAAGTTTTCAAGGGTCTGGTCAGGAGCCAGGCCAAGAAATCCCGCCATGCCCAGGGGGTTTTCCCGGGCCTGGTTGATCAGCTCCAGAAGTTCAAGCTCCAGTAGGGATACGCCGCTTGTGGCAAAATCACAGGTAACCACGTAAACGTTATAACGTCCGGCGCCCAGGTCCATGATTCCGGTGCCGATGCCGATTCCCATGTCTTGAATTTCAGGGTTCAGGATATTTCGAGGTTCCGCCCGTTCCGGGTTCAGCTCGTCGAGGAACATATTTTTAAACAGAATATTTACGGCCGTTTCCGAACCAATGAAATTGTAAAAGGCCAGGATGCCCAGTGTCTCGCCGGTAATGTTCGGATCGTACCCGGTTTCTGCGATCCGGTCATAGGGCGATCGTCCGTCCGGGGAAATTTTTGAAAAATAATTTTGAGTTAGCATGTCCTGGGTGTGATTAGAAGCAGCTTCATGTAACAACGCGTTATTTTCAAAGGGGGGAAGACCTTGGGTAAGGATTTCGGTAAGCTCCGGAAGATCTTCTAAAACCTGTTGAGGATTGAGGCCCAAAGAAGTCGCCGTACCCAGGGGATCGGTTCGGGCGGTATTGATCAACACGGACAGCCCAAGCTCCATATCTGCAATCGTGCCGGCCCGGGCAACCTGAATCATATCAAACCCTTGTAATGGGACAAGGGCGATGATGAATGAGATGAATATGTATTTTAGTTTTTGGGATACCATATTTTTTCACAGATCGTCTTTATTAATTAAGCAATTATTATGCCAACACATGATCAAATTTACAGGGGATGGGGTTTACATTCAGTTTATTACACAACATATTGTGGTAACTTTTTAAATTTTATGGATTTAATGTCAAAAGCCAGCACTGTAATCGGGGAAAAATACAAAAAAAATGTTCTGTTGGATGATTTTTTTTGATTTAAGACCGGGTGGTTACCGCTTTGGATCCGGTCATATTGAGCCATGCCTGGCTAGATATCAGCCAGGCATTCCCTTTTCCGCCTTTTACCACTTTTTGCTGAGGCGAACTTCAAATGTCAAGGGCGCGCCGTCGATGGTGCTGTAGGTTCCCGGTATTTGATAGTCATTGTCCAGCAGGTTTTTTATAGAGACCCTCAGTTCGGCGCCGGAATGGAATACATCCCGAAGGGTAGCGGCCAAATCCACGAGCCAGACATCCGGGTACGCAACCCCGGCCGTCTGGCTGTCCGTTGTAACAGGAAAGATCAGGTCCGGCGGAGAAAAATAGTACACCCGGAAAAAGCCGGTGAACCGATCATGGGGACGCCAGGTTGCGTTAAAATTAAACAGGGGATTGGCCCCTATATCATAAGGGTAGCTTAAATCCACAAAGTGTCGGACAAGGTTGCCGTCTTCATCGATGTATGAATAGTCATTATATTTATACGTTTCATCCGGGCCGGTGTTGTTCATGAAGGCAAGGTCGGCCGCCAGGTCCAGGGTGGTATGGGGTGAATATCTGGCTTCAATTTCAACCCCGTTAATCTTCTGACTGTTGGGTTCGGAAAGCCCGGCGTAAGGATCTTCATTGATATGATTTTCAATGCGATTGGAAAACCCGGTGACGGTCACCCCGTTTCGCCGGCTGGGATTCCAGGCCACCTGGAGGTTAAAACTCTTGATCTTTTCCAGCTCCGGTTCTTCCGTGGCCAGGAGCTGCCGGGCAAAGGGAGTCCGGTAAGCCGTCCCGTAGAGCAGCTTTGTTTTCCATTGGGCATATGGAGACCACACAACGCCCAGATTGTAACTCAAATGGTCCCGATACTTGTCATGGGCATCATTTCTCAACCCCACCATGAGGTCGGCATTGCCGATCTTGTGGGTGTACTGGCCAAAGGCGGACCACAATCGGGTGCTATAATCCTGCTGCGTAACGATGGGCAGAAAAAATTCATTTTCCGGGTCGATAAAATCGAGAAGATATCCGTCCCAAATGGGCGCGTCTTTGATCTCTTTTTCCCGGAAAGAGGCGCCTGCAGATAAAAGTCCCCGACCGGAAAAAAAAGATCGGTCATACAGAATCTCTGCATAGGCGGTCTTTTCATTTTGAGATAAAGATCGGTCGATGACCTCCAATTCCGGGTTCAGCCATGAATAAAATCCGGTGGCACTTAAGGTGGAATCGCCGGCAAAAACCTTTCGTGCATCCAGCTTGATATATCCGGAGGTTTCATTGCGGCTCTCCAGCCAGACGGAATCTTTGTTTTCATTGCTCATGGTATACGGTTTTTTACTGTCTCCCACCCGGCTCGAAAGCACCAGCCAGTCTTTGTAAGCCAGTCGTCCATAGGCTTCGATATGCCGGGCTTCCCCCGGTGTACCCCATCCATAACGATCCTCCGGCGGCGTGGGCGTCGTTCCGTCCCCCCAGAAACGCACAAGTGTATAAGGGGTATCGTCTTCCTCCCCCTTTCGCGCACTGGCGGATAAAAAGCCGTCCCAGCTCCCACCGTCGTGACCCGCATTCACATAAACCCCGGCTTGAGTCCCGGGTTCACCATAGATAATTCCGGTTTCTAAACCTTCAAGGTCTTTACCGGACAAGGGAACAACATTCACAATGCCGGCAAAGGCGTCCGGTCCCCAGAGCACGGATCCCGGCCCCCGGATGGTTTCGATGCGTTTGACGGAATACAGGGAAAGTTCGTTGTCCAGGGGATGAAGTGATTTACTGACATCCGAGCTTAGGGGCACGGTGTCGTGCAGAAAAAGGATGGAATTGGAAATTCCCCGAAGATAGGGCAGGGTTCCCCATTCCTTCTGCGCCATATAAAATCCAGGGATATTGTCCAGAGCCTGGCTCAAGGTCGTATATCCCCGCTCGCGAATTTCTTTTCCGGTAACAACCTGTGCGATGGCCGGCGCCTGCAATGCGCTCTCCACCCGCCGGGAGGCAATAGCCAAAACTTCCAGGTCCTCCCCGACAAACATGAGCATGGTATCTTCCCCGATCGGACCTTTTTTGGATTCAGCCCCGGCATGGGCAACAGGACAGGTGACCAGCATGATCAAAGAAAAAAGAAGTATTAATCTCAAGGATCGCATTTTAAGGTATGATGTCATTTATTTTCGGCCTGTTTCATTAAAACCCTGAACTTCGCACGCGTCAGCCCCAGAAGCCTGGCCGCCGCCGTCTGGTTGTTGTCGGACATCTCAAGGGCCTGTTCCACTAAATCCTTCTGCAAATCCTCCAGACAAATCCCCCCGGGAGCCAGTTGATAACCGTTATGACCCGTAACCGGGTACTCGGGTGTTTTCAAAAACGAAAAGGTTTCCACAGTGATGGTCTTTTGATCTGCCGAAAGGATGAGCGCCCTTTCCATGGCATTGGACAGTTCCCTGACATTTCCGGGCCATGGATATTGCTTGAGGACCCGAAGTGCACCTTCGGACAGCAGGTTTTCAGGTCCATCCTTCATCTTTTTCAGAAAATGTTCGGCCAGAGGCGTGATGTCGTCCGGCCGTTCCCTTAACGGAGGAAGATGAATGGGGATGACGTTGATTCTGAAAAAAAGATCCTGACGAAACTCCTTTTTATCCACAAGACCCTCAAGGTTGCGGTTGGTCACACAGATCACCCGCACATCGATATCGATCTCTTCATTGCCCCCGACCCGCCGAATCTTTTTCTCTTCGAGGGCCCGCAGTAATTTTGCCTGGGCGTTCAAGGGAAGATCCCCGACTTCATCCAGAATCAAAGTACCGCCCGATGCAAATTGAAATTTTCCCTGGGTCTGCCGTTCCGCACTGGTAAATGCCCCCTTTTCATGCCCAAACAGTTCCGATTCCACAAGATGGGGAGAAATAGCGGCACAGTTTACCGGAACAAACCGTCCTTTCCGGCGGGAACTTCCAAAATGGATAAAACGAGCCAGAAGCTCCTTGCCGGTCCCCGATTCTCCGGTGATCAGAACATCTGAATCGCTTTTTGCCACTTTAGAAGCCAGTTCCATCACCTTTCCCATTTCTTCAGACCGGTAAACAATATTATGATCGCCCGCAAGCTTCTGCATATCTTGGCGAAGTTCCTTGTTTTCTGCCATTACCCGGGATAATTTCAGGGTACGTTCCACCGCCAGGAGAATATGATCCTCCTCAAAAGGTTTGGTAATGTAATCGGCGGCCCCATGGCGCATGATCTCAACAGCCGATTCCACTGTGGCAAAGGCAGTGATAAAGATCACCGGACAGGACAAATCTTCTGTCTTGATTCTGGACAGAAGCTCCCTGCCGTCCATTCGGGGCATTTTGATGTCGGTGATCACCATATCAAAGGGGGTGTTCTTCAAAATTTCGAGGGCTTCCATACCATCGCTGGCCTGGGCCACCTGATGGTCCTTTTTCTCCAGCATAATGGAAAGAAGATGTCGCATTCTTTCTTCATCGTCAACGACCAGTATATGTGCCATGGATACTCCAGGGTTCAAAGGTGTCAAGATAAAAAGTTTAGATGTCAGGTGTCAGGGATCGGAGTTCAGGAAATAAAGGACAACAATTAACAGTTAATTATTAATTATTAGATCTAACATCCCGATCCGGTCAAACATCGTTGCTGCTGTCTTTAAGGGCATTTCCACACGGAACAGGGCACCGCCTTCTTTTCTGTTTTCGGCCATGATAATACCGCCATGAGCCCGGATAACCTGAAAAGCAAATGCGAGCCCAAGACCCGTCCCCGTTGACCGAGTGGTGAAAAAGGGTTCAAAAATCCTGGAAATATTCTGAGGCGCGATGCCGTCTCCTTGGTCTTGGATCTCCACGATCCAGAAATCATCCCTTAAGGATGCTTCGATGTACACGGATCCATTTTTATTGCTCGCTTCACAGGCGTTTTTTATAATATTGTTCAGGCTCCCAGTCAAAAGGTCTTTGTCAACATCTGCGTCACATGGGCTCGAGGGAATTTTCGATTCGATTTTGATGGACAGTCCTTTTTGTTGAATCTCGAACCGGTTTACAATATCCATCAGCATTCTGTTCAGATCCACCGATCGAATGGTGGGCTTGGAAGGGCGGGTAAACAAGAGAAAGTCCTCGATCAATCGGTTAAGCCGTTTGATCTCATCTTCCATATAGACAACCATGGTGTTATCCGGGCGAAGCATCAACTCTTTCTTTAAGATATCCAACGAACTCTTTATGATACAAAGGGGGTTTTTTACCTCGTGAGCCACCATTAAGGAAAATTCGCCGACTTTGGCAAGGGCCTTTTGTCGAACCATTTCCTGATTCACCCGCTCCAGTGCCTTTCGACTCGTTTCCAGCGAATCAAGCATGGTATTAAATGAAACGGCAAGGGCTCTTGTCTCAGGTAGTTTCCCGGGCGTGGCCCGCAATTCCAAATCGCCCCTTCCGACCTGGACGGCGGTCACGGCCAGTTGTCCGACCTCCCGGGCAATGGGACGGGAAATCAAATAAAAAACCACGCTTCCAAATATGGCGAACAAGACGGACAACCAGATAAATTTCCATGTAATGTCTGTCACCAGACGGTCGATGCCGTGGGTACTGAAGGTGATGCGTACCTTTCCGATATAGTCTTCTCCCGACCTTGGTATATTACCAAAGGGTGTCTTGATATCGGACTGAAATAAGATGTTTTCACCTCTATTTCTTTTAAATACCACCGGTGATTCAACCACGGACAGAGGTTTGGGCAGATCTCGTTTCCGATCCACCAGCGTGTTGCCGATATCATCCATGATGATGACTCTGGCCACATCCTTCTCGCCCAGGAGATTCAGGGCCAGAACATCCAACCCGGTTTTGTCACAGACAAGCACGCCCACCTCTGAATTCAACGCCAAATATTTGGCCAGAAACTCGATTCTGTCTTTAAAGCGCTGATTCATAAACTGACGGGTAAGATGAACCCCCACAACATCCAGAATCAATGTGGCAATGCAGATGAGCAAAAAAGCCGCTCCAAGGAGCCTTGTATGAATACTCGGGTTTTTCATGGTCCGGGGGTTATTTTTATGTTTAATGATGGATCCGTCACCATATCAATTTCCAAAATTTTTAATATCCTGGGATTGTACCAGATTTCATAAGCAGGCATTAAGTTTCTACAAAGGCCTCCGTTCAGCATGGCCAACGAAAGTTGGGCCGTTTTTTTACCAATTTCGGAGTAATCCAGAATATAACACAATGCCGCGCCGTTCTTATAAAAAAATCGGTTATATCCAAAAACCGCTACGCCGTTGGAAATAGCTTCCTTAATAATGTAAGGAACAAGGCTTTCCGTAATAATGGTTCGATCCGGAATCAGCCAAAGTCCATCAATTCCCATCCAATTTGCTTTTAAAACCGTCGAAATTTCTTTCCGCATGGGAATCTCTATGGGAATAATGTTTAAATCCTTAATTGCAGCCTCAGCAGTTACCTGTTTTACAAATTCCGAATTGTTTTTAGGGTCATACAGGAGACCGATCCGTTTTAGGGATGGAAACGCCTGGGAAAAGATCTGCATCAATGTTTTTGCCGGAATATCCAGGGAAATACCGCACATGGGTTCATAAAGATTGGTTATTTCATCCGGATTCAATACCATGGTGTATATTTTCAGCACCTTTTCCGGAAAATGAATGGATTGGACATACCGGAAGGCTTCCGGCCCCACTGCAATGCACAAGTCATATTTCCCATTCGCCAGGCTTTCGGCCAGAACATCCCGGTTTTTATCCGTGTAGTTTTCCATGTTAAACGTATCGATCCCTGGCGGATTCCGATCGGATAGCTCTTTCTTCAAGCCTTCAACCGCTTCAATATATGGACGGATATTTAAAGAAACCAATATCGCCACCCGCTTTTCGCTCCGTTCCGCACCGTACACAATGGATGTAATTAAGAACAGAGACAATATCAAAATGGATAGGGATTTAATATGAAAAAACCTCTGGGATCTGGAAGTTGGAAAGGTGATGAAGCGCTTAAATTGCCGGGTTAATAATCCGTGCCGGTGGCATGTTTGATTGTTATACGCCGGCTTTTTTTTTGAAATCGTTTGTGACGGCATCCACGTCTTCAAGGCTTGCAATTACTCTTGGCGTGATGAGTATGATCAATTCTTTCTTTTCGACCTTATCTTCCTGGTTCCTAAATAGGAACCCGAGAATCGGAATTTTGTTTAAATACGGAACTCCGGTCGTTCCTAGGGACTTGGACTGTCTAATCAGCCCTCCGATGACAATGGTCTGGTTGTCTTTGACGGTCAGCGTTGTATTCACACTTCGATCAAAAAAACGAGGATAGCGTAATCCACCGACCAGGACTTCCCCGGATTGCTCACTGACCTCCTGACTGATCTCCATGCTCACCAGGCCGGTTTCGTTGATATGGGGCGTAACCGTTAAAATGATGCCGGTACTTCTATATTGGATGTTGGTCGAAATGACGTCCGATACGCCGGTGGTTTGATAGGTGGCACTGGCCACGGGCACTTCGTTGGAAATATTGATTTTCGCTTCCTTGTTATCCGACGCCAGCACCGAGGGGGATGAAAGGATGTTGAGCTTGTTTTCCGTAGCAAGTGCCGAAAGCGCCTGGGTCCACCGGTCGGTCTGGCCGATGATATATTGCAGGCCCGAACTGCCCATGGATGCGCTCAAAAGAGAGGTTTCCAGGGGTTCGGGGCCCTTTACATATCGCCACTCCACACCGAGGTCTGTCGTTTCATCCAGTGAAATCTCGGCAATGACGGCTTCGATTAACACCTGTCTCGGCATAACATCAACGTGTTTTAGTATGTCCTTTATGATACGGTAGTCTGAAGGAATCGCTTCTATGATCAGGGCGTTTCGAATCGTATCTTTGGTTATTTTGATCTTACCTCTCAGCGTTCCGGTTGTCACATCTTCTCCGGCGATGACCGGGGCTATTGTTTCTCCGGGTTTTTCCGGCTCGGGTTTCATTGCAAAGGGGTTGGATTCGGCCTTGGGTTTGTTTTTTTCACCCTTTTCGGTCTTGTCCTTAGCGCCTTTCTTGTCTTTGGAAAAGACCTGTTCCAAAAGATCGGCCAAATCATCAGCTTTTACGTTCTTTACCGTGTAAACATAGAGTTGCGGCTGGGTCGATTCACTGGCGACATCCAGTTTTTTGATAAGTTTTTCGACTTCATCAAAAAACCGTGCATTCTTGCTGATGGCAAGGAGCATGTTGAGCCTTTTGATCGTAATGACTTTTATATTTGAAGGATCTGATTTGCCGTAGGACGGAAGAATTTCATTTAACAATTTTACCATTTCATCTGCATCCATAAAATTTAAAGTGTAAAACTGGTATTTCACCTTTTCAAACAGGTCGATATCGAAGGTGTCCACCAGTTTCAGGACTTTAAAAATGTTGATGCCCCGGTCGACGATGGTAAGGGTGTTCGATTCTACGTGTGAGATAATCGTTCCTTCAGCAGACACAAATGGGGTCAAAAGTTTAACGATTTCCGAGGCCGCCATATATTTTAGGGGAATGATCTGCATAATGACCCTTTGGTCAGGAGGCAGATCTTTCTGGTTCCTTCCGTATCGGGACAAAATAGACAAACGGGAGGCCTCCTTTAACTTGGTTACCCGATAAAGGGCTCCCTCTTTTACGGCCGTCAACCCATTCACTTCAAGGATCTGGAAAAAGATCGGGAAAAGATCGGATTTTTTTATGGCACCTGCGGTGTGAATGGTAACATTCCCCCGAACATCCGGATCCACAATATAGTTTATTGCAAGAAGATCCGCGATGGTTCGGATAACTTCATGAAGGTCGGCATCGTCAAAATTGAGTACGAGGGTTCCTTTTTCCGATGGATTTTGAACCGGTTTTTGCGTTTTGTTCTCCTCTTTTTTTTGAAGGTTGTCCTCACCCGACTTTTTAAGTTCGGCAGATGGTTTATCGATATGCGCAACGGTTTTGGCCGGTTTCGTGGATACTTTCTCTTTTTCAGCAAGCAAGGGCGGAGATTTTTGAGTGGGAGTTTCTTCCACAACCTTTTTTCCCAAAGGCTGTTCAACATGCTGCTTCATAAGCCCAAAAGGCGTAGAAACGATTCGATATTGCATGCCGTCAATCCAGATCACCTTTGGTTCCTTTATCTGGGGTGCATTTTTTGGATGGGTTGGAGATACGACTTGTTTGGCATCAACGGTATGCTGCACCTGACCGGCACATCCAGCCAAGAAGATCATGAAACATAACCAAACAAAATAATGCATAATTCTTGAATCTATCACCGGTTTCATCATAATTATTTTTTCCTGCGTTTCATTGTTCCAAAAGGGGTGCTGATAGTCTCATATTGTTCATTGGATATGTTTTCATTTTTGGGTTTTTCGGGTTTTTCCGGCTTCGTTTCTGTTTTTGTTGTAATCACCGTTGGTTTTTCCGTTTTAGGCACCGTCGGCCTTGTCTGGGGTTTGGCGTGGTCGTATAAAGAAATTCTGTATTTTTGAGTGCCGTCGGACAACAAGATACTTTCCTTTTGGATGGAAACCACTGTTACCTTTCCTAATTTATCCCCCGTCCGCACCCAACGTGTCGGTTTTTCGCCGGTTTTTTTGTCAGGATTGCTGACCAGTGCCGTTACATCATCGTCCATCATGACAACACCATATAATGCGATTTTCATGCCGGCCATCTTTTGTGGGTCAGCTTCGACCTCCGATTCCGAGACCTCCGGTAAAAATTCCCTTCTCTCCGGCGAGAAAAGATCCCGCTCAATTACAGCGCTGTAGTACGATTCGGGCAGAATTTCTCTTTCTGCCACTTTTTTGGGAGAATGCAGCGCTGCTTTACCTGTTTTTTGATTCCCAACGACGACATCTTCACCTTTTTTCCAGACACCATAAGTCTTGAACCCGAAAAAAATCAGCACGAGGGCCAGCATGATATTGATGATGACGATTTTCGAAAACATGTGGAACCTATTTATTCTCCTTTTTAAAAAATCCGGATACTGTAAGAGTTGACTGGATCTTTTCGGGATCGGTGCTTATTCTACGAATACTCATCTGGGTAACGGTTATAATTTTAGGGGAAGATTCAATCTTATACAACAGTTTCTCAAGTTGCCGAATGGTGGATTTGAATGAAAATTGTACCGGAACAGACAGATACTCCATATTTTCGAGATCCACCGGCTTCAAGACCCGCATGGTATCAATATTGATGTCGATTTCTCCGGAAACTTCATTGAGTGCATTCTGGATCTCAACAGCGGAAAGTGCCGGGGTTTTTCCGGATAGAAGCCCAAAATCATCCTGTTTAACATTTCGATTCAGCGCTGCCAATTGCGATTGAAGTTTGGGCTCTTTAAGAACTTCATTGCGATACTTCAGAATTTTCTTTTTTTTCAGAACAATTTCACTCTCGGTCGGTTTTAAATCCTGAAGCGTCGGGTAAAATCGGTATAATACCCCTAAAAAAAACAAAATCGCCCCGGCGATAAGGAGGTATTTTCTTTCTTTGGTGATGTTAAATTTTACCATTAAATCATAACCCTCATTTAATTTTCAGGCCGATTCGAAACCGTTCCTTGCCGTCCTTACTCTTTGAAATGGTGGAAAGAAAAACAACATTTTCAAAGAGAGGCGATTCTTCAAGCAATGAGATCAACTCGGATGCAGATTGAGCGAAACCGTTGAGCTGTATTTCCTTTTTTGAAAAATTGAGATCTTGGACATACGCACTCTCGGGAATCCTTTCACTCAATTCTTTCAATATATTCAGCATCGGCACCGAATTTTGCCGGAGTCTGTTCAATTGATCGATTCTGCCTTCAATGGCTGCTATATCAGTTTGTAGTTTTTCCACCTTTTGTACTGCCGATGTCAAACTTTTTATTTCATTGTTCAGACGATTCAAGTCGATTCTTTCTCGAATAATGCAACTGGAGCCCCATGCAAGCCCGGATAAAACCACAAGAACGGATAAAACAAGCATCAGATAATAGCCCGTTTTACTAGGTTTTTTCCTGAGTTCGTACGGCAAAAGGTTTATTTGCATAGTCCCTTTATTCAAGCCTTTTAGCGCAAGTCCGAAGGCCGAAGCCAGGTCATCGGAAGGCAGGCCGGTAAAAAGCGTATTTAGGAAAAATGGGTCGAGTCCTGTTTCTGTTTTCAGTTGTTTTAGACGTTCTTCAGACAAATCAGACAAACCGGTACCGCAAAGTGCCAGTTTTACGGTGCCGGCGTTATTCTCGAACATCCCTTTAAAAATATCGGTTTCCCTTTTGACAATGTTGTTAAAACCGGACCCATCTTCCGATGCCGGTATGGATTTGGAATAATTCAGATAGGAATTCCTTATGAAACCGATTTCCAGGATATTGTTGCTGCCGTGGACAAATATAAGGGGCGCCCTGTCTTTTGAATCCAGTCGATATATCAGAAAATCGGACAGACCCATGGACGTAACTTCAATTCCGGAAATGCCGCCTTTTATCTGATTTCTCAACTCAAGATAAGGATTGAGATCCTTCTTTTTAATAACCGATAGAAGGACCCTGATGAAATTATGGGTCTTGTCTTCCTCGATAATCTGGCAATCGTAGTAAATATCGTTCAATGCAAGGGGAATATATTTCTCCATCTCGTATTTTAAGGTGGATCGCAGGTTTTCCCTGGCTGCGAGGGGCAGTTTAATGTCTCGAAGTATGGTCAATTCATCGGGAATTCCGAGGAATATATCACACGAATCGACATGATGTTTCGTCATAAAATCGCCGACAAACTCGCTGACGATGTCAAGTCTCTCTTTGATGGGTTTGCTGATTTCCAGGGAACATGTTGAATGTGCTGACAGATGTATCCCTTTAAAGGAAGTTTTCAGATATACAATTGATACACGATCTTTCCGAATATCTATTCCAAGACTGTTTTGGAAAAGCAAAATATACCTCCAGAAACACTATTCTATCCTGTCGATCCATCGCAGGATATTATACCGTTTTTCCTTTTTAGGATCTATCTTTACAAGAACCTGTATCCCGCATTTTACACGACTTCCCTGTATCGATCCCATGGATTTAATCGTATAATAGGGAACCGTCTCCAAGGTTATGAAGGGAGTAAGGGCTTGATATACTTCCTCGCCAAGGATAGAGAACAAATCGGCCGTTGACGTTACATCTTTTTCCTTCCGGTATTCCATGAAGCTCTGTACCAGGTCATCCGTCATTCCGGGAAATGAAAGTAACAGTTGTGACGGTGCTGAATTTATGTTCACCCTGCTTTGGATTTTTTTTGTGTTGATACCTTTTTCCCCGGATGGCGTGTCCGGGTAAACCGTAATCATATCTTTAAGCCCGCCGTAAAAGATTTCCGAAGTAACGCCCCTTACCAGCATCAATTCCTCAATCGAATCGAAATCGCCGTTTTTACATGGATATGGGTTTGGAAGTGAAAGATAGTATTCTTTTTCCGCACCATTGATGCGATGGAAGATCGTCTTCATCCCGCCAATCCAGGATGGAATCAACGATAACATCTTTTTCCGTGTCTTCAAGATCAAATCGACCCAGCATCACTTTTAATAAGGCCGGGTCGGCGCGGTTAAGATTAATCTTTCCGTATTCGTTTTCGATCTGAACTTCAAACTGACCTCCGGCATAAGATATCGGGGGAATCTCAACATTGATACGCCATCTGATTTTGTCATTTGCCTGGGTTTCCTGATCCTCGTCGGTGGTGATAAATGGTTTTCCGCCGTTTTTGATCAATTCTATAACAGCGCTGTTCAGCCCGGCTTCAGCAATGTAATACGACTCGGTCATTTCCTTAAAGTTTCGAGTAATATTCACTTCAGTGCGCATGGCATGACAAAACTCACCCACAATTACCGATAACAGTACGAGCACCCACAACACGAGAAAAAGCGCAATACCACTTTTATTTTTTAGATGCTCAAACATTTAGGTGTCTTCTTTCGGAATAATGCGTACGATCACCGTTATGGGCGCAGTTTTTTCGTCTTTCTTCAGGATTATCTTCACCGCCGGCGGCACCCCTGAATCATTCTTCGGGTTCCAAGTCTCTTGCCATTCATACGCTTTCTCCTCTCCCGGCTGTTTCAAATATTCAAAAGAAACGTTCCGGGCATCTGGAATTAGCGCATGAAAATCATTGTCATCCAGATTTTCAGGGTTAAATTCTTTGTCCATGAATACAATATTTCTTTCGAAAAACACCAGGCTTTCTTTCTGGTCTTCTTTTTCTTTGACAACGTATTTTACGTACACGCTGCCAAACTCATTCCCCGGATCCAGGGAAAGCATGGAAAGAAACTCGAGTGATTTAGCGTCTCCTTTCAAAAAAAAAGACTGAGAATCTATGGTTATTTTTTTTAAAACAATGGAGGACAACTGCTGTTTGATAAGGCCCAATACAATACGGCTCCTCTGGTTCGAATCAATATCCTTTTCACCTTTTTCCCAGGCCCGGACACCCACCCGAAAAGCGCCCAGAATAATAACGAGAATGATCGAAAGGATCGTCAGCGATATGAGAAGTTCCACCAGCGTGAACCCAGTGCGACCTTTGCAGGCAGCCCCTGTTTGCCCGATTTCTGCACCCATTTAACTTTTTTCTTCTATCTTTTTTGCAATTTTGATTGTACTGATTTTAAAATGTTTTTTTTTGTTTCCGTAAAACCAGTTTATATTAACATCAATGTTAAAACTATCAACAATCGGACTCCTTTTATCTTCTTCATCAGGTTCAATGTATTGAACATCGACGCTCCACTTATAGCCGTCGTCGAATTCACCTTCTAGGACTTCATCCGTCATTTCGTCGTGAAGCAGAATTTCATCCATTTTTTCTCTTGCATGGAATATCGCCCGGGTATAGTCACCGGAAAGCCTGCTTGATTTCAGCCCGCCGGAGAAAAGCTGGAGGATGACGACAATGGAAATGGCCAGTATCATAACAGCAACCAGTATTTCCATCAGCGTAAATCCACGCTGGTTTACAGCAAATTTCCTTTCTACAAAACTCATATTTTTCATCTTAAAATTATCCGGCATCCAGAAACCTGGTTCGGTTGAGCCGGTTGGCCGGTTAACCCCGTTAAGCCCGTGAACAATAAACCCATACAGTACCCAGCATCCAGCAACCAGTACCCAGCATCAAGTATCCAGCATCCAGTACCCAGCATCAAACATCATTTATTGTTACCGATGCGGTGATAAAATCCACTGTTATCTGGAATCGTTTTTGCCGTTCATTTCTTAGGGTAATTTTTCCACCGGTAGAACTGCCGTTGGGAAAAAATTCGATGCGAAAGGGACTGGATTCAACTTCACCGGAAGCGGATTCGATTTTTTCAATCGTTACATCCGTCGGCAACTCATACACAAGGCGTGCTTTGGAAACTCCTTCTTCACCCAAAAGATCCGGTGATGTTTCATCAAGTTCATCCTGATTGAAAAAAATCAGAAGTCTATGGGCACTGACATCCAATAGTGCGATACATTTTGTGTTCTCCGAAACAGCCTGTTCTCTGGCATATCTCAAGGATGACGCCAACCGCTTTGCAGTTGTTTGAATGTTCAGGCTGTTCAATGAACCCACCAATTTCGGTGCAACCATGGCGGATATAAGCCCGATTATAATAAGAACGACTAAGAGTTCGAGGAGGGTATATCCTGAGACCCTTACAAAACCCCCCTTTTTGCCCAATTTCTGCGTCAGTCTCAAATTGTAATCCTCGAAATACTCAATGTATTCCTGCCTGCCCCGTGGAATGCGAAGCATATTCCTCTGGGGTGGTTAAAATTTTCGCCTTCCTTGAACTTGAACAAAAATGAACATTTTTCAAAGGTCTCATTCTGCGAACCCATTGAAAAATGCCCTCTTTCCGAGTGATTTTTCTATAACTGTTCTCCGGCCGGCGTATCCATCTTTAACCACCAATGTCTTTCCAGCTGACAATGTCGGTATCTTCTCCATCACCCCCCGGGCTTCCGTCGGCGCCCAGTGATAAAATATCATACTCCCCATGTTCACCGGGTGACCTGTATTCAAAGGGGTGTCCCCAGGGGTCGAGGGGAAGGTCTTTCGGAAGATAGGGACCATCCCACTCCTCGATGTCTTCGGGTCTTATTCTCAATGCCTGCAAACCCATATCGGTTGTCGGATATTTGCCCACATCAAGTCGGTATGTATCCAGAGCGGTTTCAAAAAGTGCGATTTGAGCCTTGGCCGCCTTTTGTTTGGACTTTCCCACTTTTCCAAACATCCTTGGCGCAACCAGGGCCGCCAAAAGACCAATAATGACCATCACGATCAACATCTCAATGAGTGTAAACCCGTTTTCTTTTTTTTGATTACAATCTTTTTGCTTTTTTTTCATGCGCTGTCCCTTCCTTTTAAAACGGTAGTTCGTTCATGCTGAAGATGGCCATGAGCATAGAAATAACAATAAACCCGACCACGAGTCCCATAACAAGAATCATGGCAGGTTCCAAAAAACTGATTAATCGTTTTACCGTGTTTTTTAACACTTTTTCATAATTCTCCGCAACCCTTATCAGCATCTCCTCAAGCCGGCCGGTCTCTTCTCCGACGGTAATCATCTGTATGGCCAGAGAGGGAAATATTCCTGTATCATCCAAAGGTTTTGAAAGCCTCTCCCCCTCTTTGACCCTTCCATGGACTTGCTTCAAAGATATCGCCATTACTTTATTGCCGACAATATCTTTCGTCAGGTCAAGCGCTTTGAGAATGGGAACTCCGCTCCTTATCAAGGTCCCCAACGTCCTAGCGAATCGTGCCACTTCAATTTTTCTCACGAGTTTTCCCAAAACCGGAAGATTCAATTTATAGCGATCAAGGATTAAACTGCCCGAAACCGTATTTTTAAACCGATTCAACAGTAAATAGATAAGCACGATCACGCCAAGGATGCCCCACCAGAACGACCGTAAAAAATCGCTGGATCCAAGCAGAATGCGGGTGGAAAGTGGCATGGCATGGCCTAGGCCTGAAAATATAATTGAAAATTTTGGTATCACAAAAGTCATGAGAATGATGATTGAAATCCCGCCGACAAAAACCAGAAAAATAGGATATACCAAAGCAGATTTGATGTAATCTCTAAGATCCTGGGTTGTTTCTAAAAAAATTCCCAATCGTTTTAAAACATCTTCTAGCACACCGCCGACTTCACCGGCTTTGACCATATTCACATAAAAATTAGAAAATACTTTGGGATATTTGGCCAGTGCATCGGAAAGATATCCCCCACCCTGGACAATTTTCAAGATATCCCGGATGCTTTTTTTGAATCTTTCCTTTTCTGTCACATCGATTAAAATAGAAAGCGCCCGATCAACCGGCAAACCTGCTTCCAGCAGACTGGAAAGATCCTGGGTAAACAGCATGACATCTTTGTTGGAAATACGTTTGAAAATAGAAAAGACATAATCTGAAACATCGATCCCGAGCGCCTTGGATTTTTTCCCGGTAGGTATAATCCTGATGGGGATGTATCCCATGGCCTGAATTTTGGCCGCCACCGCCATTTCATCCGGAGCCTCCAGGGTGGCTCTCATAATCTTTCCTGACGGATCTGTTGCTTTATAGGAATATAAGGTCATTTCTGGATGCTGGATGCTGGGTTCTGGATGCTGGTTTCTGGATTCTCAGTCCTCGTCACTCGTTACTTGCCACTGGATGCCGAATACTGGTCTCTGGGTAACCGTTACTGGTCATTCGTTACTTGTCACTCGTCACTATTCACTCATCACTCGTCACTGGTTTCAGGTCGTGCATCGAATGATTGCGAAATGCAGCACAACACGGAAGTTTGGGCTTTTTACGAAACCGTCAAATTTCAAGTGTAACACGAAGGACTTCGGATATGGTGGTGATCCCTTCTTTGACTTTACGCCAGCCATCCTGCCTTAAGGTCGTTACCCCCTTTTGGTTGGCCACTTTTTTAATTGTTTCGGTGTTCGACCGATGAACAATCTCTCTTCTGATGTCATCATCAACCGAAAGATATTCGAAAATGGCCATTCTGCCCTTGAAGCCGGTATGGCGGCATTCCTCACACCCTTCTCCCTTATAAAATCGAGCCCCTGCCATTTCTTCGGGGCTCAATTTCATAGGTTTTAGAAGTCTTTCTTCAGGTTCTGTTTCTTTCTTACATCCGTTGCAGATGACCCGAACAAGCCTCTGGGCCAAAACTCCCAGCAGGGTGGAACTGAGAAGAAAATTTTCAACACCCATATCGAGAAGTCGGGTAATGGCACCGGCCGCATCGTTGGTATGAAGGGTGCTGAAAAGCAGATGGCCTGTGAGGGCCGACTGAATTGCGATTTCAGCGGTTTCTTTATCTCTGATTTCACCCACAAGGATAATATCCGGGTCTTGTCGAACGATGGAGCGAAGACCGTTGGCGAATCCCATGCCGATCTTTGGATTCACCTGTATCTGGTTGACCCCTCTCAACTGGTATTCAACCGGATCTTCCAGAGTAATAATTTTATTTTCAGAAGAATTAATTCTCGACAAGGTCGCGTAAAGCGTGGATGTTTTTCCACTGCCGGTGGGACCGGTAACAAGAATCATACCGTAGGGTTGCGAAATCAGTGCAATATATTGAGATAAAATGTCATCGGGGAAGCCCAGTTTCCCGAAGTCGAAAACAAGCCTTTCCCTGTCAAGAATACGCATGACAAGACTCTCTCCAAAAAGGGTGGGAACTGTTGAAATCCGGAAATCGATCTGTTTGTCTCCAATCTTTAACTTTATTCTGCCATCCTGGGGAAGGCGCCTTTCGGCAATATCCAGTTTTGACATGATTTTAACCCTTGAAATGATGGCGGCCTGGAGACGATTGGGTGGGGATTCAGCTTCATGAAGGACACCGTCAATGCGATATCTGACTTTCAGTTCATTTTCAAATGGCTCAAAATGGATATCACTGGCCCTTGCTTCTATGGCATTATAAATCAGCCGATTGACAAGACGGATAATGGGTGCCTCGGAAGCGAGATCTCTCAAATAATCGGTATCATCGGGATCAAAGGAAGATATTTCCTCTACATCCTTATCAGCCTCTTCGATAATCATTTCTATGGACTGGCTCCCCGATCCGTATAATCGGTCAATGGTATCGAGGATGTCCTCCGCTTTTCCTTTGCAGGTCTCGATGGTTAACCCGTAAGACAGTTTCAAGGTGTCCACAATATAGAAATCCGTCAGATCGGCCATTGCAATCATCAGAGTATTATCATTTAAACCCAGAGGAACAAACATAGACTGCTTCATAAATTTCACAGACAGGTTATCCAGAATAACCGGTTCATTGGGATATTCTGCGTATGATATTGTGCTCATCATATCATCCTTTTGCCGATTTACCATCGACTCTCAAATCTAACAAAATACTTTCAACAATTTAATTGAAAAGTTATACTTCCATTTTTTGACGGTTTCGTAAAAAGTCTTTTTTGAGCGACATCGAGCAAAATCAGACTTTTTACGAGTTCATCAATTTTCACTTTAGACTCACATTTGCATGAGTCTCAGCACTTATTGAGAATTTACGCCAAATGACGAAACGTATTCAAAAATATTTGCCTTTCAAATACCACTCATAAACGCTTTTGATACCGTCTCTCAAATCAATTGTCGGTTTCCATCCCAGTTTTTTTATTTTTGAAATATCGAGCAACTTCTGCAAAGTTCCATCCGGTTTATCTTGATCCCATCTCACAGTCCCATTATAACCGACAACTTCAGCGACTATTGCCGCAATTTCCTTGACCATCTGATCCTTGCCACACCCAATATTTATTAATGGTGTGTCTTTATCGTCGAAAAACGTGTCAAAAGCTTTTATATTCATTTGGGCTAATAAAATACAGGCATCTGCAAGATCGTCCACATGTAGAAACTCTCTTTTGGGATTGCCGCTCCCCCAAAGGAGCACTGAAGTTTTAGCTTCTGAAGGCTCAGGCGGAATGGTTGAATAAGACGTTTCGTAACCGATCAGTCGTTTTATTTCTTCTGGAATGATACCATATTTTATTTCATCTATTTTTATTGATTCCCAATTACCCTTATCTGCGAGTTTAGCTAAATGAAACTTTCGGATCAGAGCCGGGAGAACATGGCTGGTATCAAGATCGAAATTATCGTTCGGCCCATACAGATTCGTGGGCATAACACACAGATATTTTGTACCGTATTGGCGATTATAGGCCTGGCACATTTTAATTCCAGCAATTTTAGCCACAGCATAGGGTTCATTGGTCGGCTCGAGGGGTCCGGTTAGGAGGTACTCTTCTTTCATGGGCTGAGGACACTTTTTGGGATAAATACATGAGGAGCCCAAAAAGAGCAATCGCGTTACGCCGGTTTTCCAGCCTGCATGGATAACATTATTTTGAATGGCCAGATTTGTATGGATGAATTCTGCGGGATAGGTGGAGTTGGCCATTATGCCGCCAACTTTTGCCGCAGCGAGGAAAACATACTCTGGTTTTTTCGATTGAAAAAAAGCATCGACATCAGACTGACGTGTGAGATCCAGATCCGAATGGTTTCTTACGATCAGGTTTGAATACCCGTCGGCGTCTAATCTGCGAAGCAATGCAGAGCCTACAAGCCCGGTGTGCCCTGCGATGTATATTCTGGCGTTTTTTTCCATTGTTTCGACCTTAAATTCTGCAATAACAATTTTGAAACTATTTATCCTTCGAGAAAGACGATTTTACAGGATATTAGCTTACATGTTCGCCTCGAAGCTATCGGGAATCCCATATCCCTTTTGCTTCCAGATAGCTTCCCGCATACCATCTTTCAGGTCATGTTCTATCATTTCCTTAACCATCTCTTTAAAAGAAATTTCTTGTTTCCAGCCCAGTTTTTTGACTGCTTTGGAGGGGTCTCCCAAAAGGGTATCAACTTCTGTGGGTCTAAAATAGCGGGAATCAATACCAACGATGCACTGTCCTTTACGAAGCTCTCGGAGTTGGTCGCGGCGATCATATTTTTTCAATAACGATGAAGAACGCAATTCTTTGGCAATGCCTTTTTCATGCAGCCCCTCCCCTTCCCATTCGAGCTCAATGCCAATTTCCATAAACGCACGTTCACAGAATTCTCTTACCGAATGCTGTTCCCCTGTTGCAATAACATAGTCATCCGGCTGGTCCTGTTGGAGAATGAGCCATTGTGCCCGGACAAAATCTTTTGCATGCCCCCAGTCCCGAAAGGCATCAAGGTTTCCAAGATAAAGCTTTTCTTGAAGCCCAAGCGCAATACGAGCCGCTGCCCTGGTAATTTTACGAGATACAAAGGTTTCACCGCGAAGTGGGGATTCGTGGTTAAAGAGGATTCCGTTACAGGCAAAAATACCGTATGCTTCGCGATAATTTACAGTGCACCAGAAAGCATAGAGCTTTGCGCATGCATACGGTGAACGTGGATAAAAGGGGGTCTTTTCGGTTTGGGGAGTTTCAAGAACTTTTCCATATAATTCCGATGTGGAGGCCTGGTAAAATCTGGTTATTTCTTCAAGTCCAAGCATTCGAATCGCCTCTAATAGACGCAGGGTCCCTAAAGCATCGGCATCAGCGGTGTATTCGGGTGCCTCAAAAGATACTTTTACATGGCTTTGGGCACCCAGATTATAAATTTCGTCAGGCTGAACTTCCTGAATAATTCGGATTAGATTTGTAGCATCGGTAAGATCACCATAATGGAGAACAAAGCGTACATCCTTTTCATGCGGGTCCTGATACAGGTGATCAACCCGTTGCGTATTAAAAAGAGAAGCCCGGCGTTTAATGCCGTGCACCTCATACCCTTTGTCCAACAACAGCTCCGCTAAATAAGCACCATCTTGTCCCGTAATTCCGGTAACCAAAGCGCGTTTCATTCTTTATCTCCAGGTGAATTATATAAGCTTATATTTAAATTGTCTGACCAAAGTTTTAAATATCCGCGATCAATTTCATCATCGAATCCTTCATAAATTTTATCCAGATCGGCAATATCTTGAGTGCGTTTTGCACAATTCTTTAAGAGGATCAGATCTTCAAGGGTGATGACTTTCAATTTAAATTCAAAAAAATCGATTTCAAAAGCCCTTTCAATGACATTCTTATGGTATTTAGATTCAGCCAGTATAAAATCGAATATCATCTCTCGATCATCTACGAAATTTATGACCCTCCATATTTTTATTAAGTTAAAATGCATGGGTTCTTTGTGGGTTATTATCGATTCAAATTCATCTTCTAACACATCAGTAAAACCGGGGAGCTGTTGTTCTTCAATCATTATAAGAATATCAATATCCATTGTCGCTCTTGGCTCTACCAATGCACTAAAAGCGAGTCCGCCGGCTAAAGCATAATCTATCCTTTGCTTATTTAAAAATTGCACTATTTTCTTTAACTGATCTATGAGAGTTTCTTTGACGTCCATTTTTTTTCCTTATTCGCTACAATCTCTGCAAATAGTTTTTTTATCAGAGTGTTATCATCCATAGAACTGTATTTTGATTTTAAGAAAGACTTTCTTAGCTCAAAGCAAAAGGCTGTTATGTCCGGCCAGGCCATTAAATTTTTACTTAATCGTTCTTTTATCTTTTTATCTTTCATAGATTTATCACAGCACAACAATTTTGTTGCGTGAAATTCCCTTTTTTAATAATTTATCCACAGCCGTATCATCTTCATTTAAAGATGTAATGATGATTCGGTCAAAGGAAAATGAATCCAACATATCAGGACTAATGATCACATTTCCAAAAAATTTCTTTCCGATCTTCTTTTCATCCACCACCCCCCCCATTTTTATAGAGGTCTCATGCAAAGAAATATACGCGATCTCTGCAAAGTCAGTCACGCCGTATAAAACAACGCGCTCAACCCCTTGTTCCTCAAGGTTTTTGAAAATCTTCTGCAGGTCGTGACGGGCCTTCCGATAGAATTCAAATGAATACTGAATATATTGATACGTTAGTCGGGTTTTTTCCGCGGTTCCTTTGGGCGTAAGAATGTACTTGACTCGATTTTTAGGAATCGTTGTGATCTTAAAATATCCCTTGTTCGCAAGACGCCGGACAAAGGAATTCACAAGCCCCAAAGAAATATTTAACTTCTTGGATAGATCCCGTTGGCTTGGGGAGTAATCGTTGTCAATCTCCTCAAGAATCTTTAAAGTTCGGAGCTCTTGAGTGTCCATTGTGGGGAAGGCTTTGTCTGGCATGATAAATTATGGTTTGGGATGAAAAACGGATGGAATCGTCTGGAATTCACGAAGCTCCGCCCATTAATTTACATCGAAACTGATGAGCTAATCAATTGTATTATTTAGTTTTTCTTAACATGTAGAAAGGGATAGATTTTTATTCGCAATGTGTTCATTAGTTGAACATAAGCAGGGCAGCGTGTCAAGTATAAAAATAAATATATTCTTTTAATACTTATAATTATTTTAAGCGTATAGCATGAATTAAAATGTATATGTTATGGTTTCAAGGAAATTACCCTATAATTGCATAAATGAGCAATTTTTGTTCGGATCAAGGCCGCACAAGGGTTTTCGTCGAGGCATACTTCCTGTATGCCGCAGCCGGAAATCCGCGGAGAACGCTGATCCGGGCAAAAAGGGCCATTTATGGATGGAAACCAGCTAAGGGTGGCGGTTACGTTTTAAACTCACGATGGTTCTTTCTAATTTCAAATACGGAAGCGTATAGGTTTTCAACCGCAACTCAATTTCTGTCTGGCTCTCATCCCCCATGCCTTTTTTTTTATGGATCAACGAACGGAGCGATTCGATCTCTACTTCAGAACGTTTTCCTTTCATGGCGACAAGTATCCCGTCTGTGTCCAGCAACGGCAGGGCCATCAGAACAAATTCCGACGATGAAGAAAGCGCACGGCTGATAATGGCATTAAAATGGCCGGTAAAAAGGGCCTGTTGGGAGAATTCCTCGGCTCGAACATGAAACGCCTCAATATTCTCAAGACCCAGAATTCGGATAAGATGTTTTAAAAAACTCACTTTTTTACGGGAAGCATCGATGAGCGTTACCGATAAAGACGGCATCAATATCTTCAATGGAACCCCAGGGAAACCACCCCCGGAGCCGATATCGAGAAGCGATGCATTCATAGGAATCATGGATTCCGGCGCCATGGAATCCAAAAAGTGTTTGACTGCAACCTCCACAGGATCCGTAATTGCAGTCAGATTTATCTTTCGGTTCCATTTTGCAAGTTCCATGGCATGGGTTGTAAATTTATCCACCTGGTCCGAATCAATGTGGATCTCAAGCGCCTGTGCGCCGTCATAAAGCAGTTTTTTCCACTTGATGGATCCGATTTGCATAACCCCACCGAGCCGTTATCCATTTTTGTTGACCCGAACAGAAGCGATTGATACAGTAATCCTGTTTGTTCAAAACACACAGAAGATGATGTCAGAGCCGTATATGGAATCCCGATGCAAGTTTCCATGGGGATGATACGACGCCTGACAATATTGAATCGAGCATTCTCGCCCGATGAATCCCTTATTGATTCATAAGGAGACGACCATGAAAATCATACACTATTCTGATGCAGAACCCAAGCATTTCGACGGAGATGGTGTGAAAGGCGTTACTGGACGCGTGGTCATCGGCAAAACTGATGGTGCCAATAATTTTTGTATGCGATTTTTTGAACTGTCCAAAGGCGGGTATTCTCCCGAACATTCCCATAATTGGGAGCATGAAATCGTCGTTCATTCGGGAAAGGGTGAAGTATTATGTGAAGGAAAATGGACGCCCGTGGCCAAAGGTCATGTTATTTTCATTCCCGGCAATGAAGCGCATCAACTGAGAAACGCCGGTGAAGATCCCCTGGTTTTCGCCTGTCTGATACCATCGGAAGCGCCGGAGTTGTAACGTTTCCGACAACATCCATGACTTCGTCAACCGTCGGATTTACCAGTGATTTAAAGGTTTGTTATTTTTATTGGTTTTTATATTTTTAACAGTAACTTAATCTAATTTTATTAAAGAAGTTTCTTAACGTTTGTTTTTCACTCGTTAAAAATCCGTAACCATTAAATGAAACAGAAATACAGGAATCCCCGCGTCACGGTAGACATTGTCATAGAAATCGATGACGGCATTGTTTTGATCAAAAGAGCAAATCCCCCTTATGGATGGGCGCTTCCCGGGGGCTTCGTGGATTACGGGGAAACCCTTGAATCATCCGCTGTCAGGGAGGCATCTGAAGCTTGTACATCCCGTAAAAAACGTGTATGTTCGTTCGTGGATTTTGGAGGGACACCATGAAAACTTCCAAGTCTTCAGGAGCCTTCGGCCCCTTTGAGACTCTGAAAGATCTGCTTGAAAAAAAATCATTAAAAATTAAGCCCTTCCCCACAGACGCCCCCCCTAAAACCGATTCAAAAACCTGTGTCAAACAGTTTGGTTTTTTCAAAACAAAGGATGATAGCGACAATAATTCCGTCCATGAAAATGATATGAATCTATTTTTAAAGGCCATGGCCGACGTTACGCCGATGCGTCAAGGAAACCGGGTGGTGCGACAGGGGGTGTTCACCACCGATGTTATCGCTGATGACGATTCCGAAAATCAAACCTTACGCCGGTTAAACACCCTTGTAAAAACCGGAGAAGGATTTGTGGTCAAGAATACACCGGAATATATCGAGGGCACCGGACATAATGTTCACCCCAAAATTTCCACTCGACTCCACCGTGGAGACTTTTCCATACAGGCCCATGTCGACCTCCACGGGTTTGGTGTGGAAGATGCCCGAAATGCCTTTGAGATTTTTATAAAAGATTCCATAGCAACCGGTAAACGGGCGGTTCTGATTGTCCACGGTCGGGGCCTCTCCTCTCCTGACAGGCCGGTCTTGAAAACAAAAGTCGTTGAATGGCTCACCCGGGGTCCATTGCGAAAATGGGTCATTGCTTTTTCCAGCGCAAGGTCCTGTGACGGCGGTGCAGGTGCAACCTATGTCCTGCTTCGCCGGCGCCCCCTGACAAAACGTTACAGAAAGAAGGTTAGGCATCACTGCAGCTCTAAAAAATAAGGTCTTCTTAAGACGTCAACGTTCATATCCCTTTTCAGAAAACCTATGGCAAAAGTCGGTTTTCATGAAATTTCATTTGAATAAGACCTTAAATCGCTCCGGATTCACAAACTTCATTCCCCTTTTCTCCACAGTCCTGTTTCTAATTTTTTATTTTTCCACCCCCACCTTTTCCCAAGGGCTGAGTGCGATCCCAGCCAAAAAAAATATTCATTCAAAAGTGGAACGCCGTTTGTTGGAATTGAAAAATGAATACAAAAAGGGGCAACAGATCGGAATCGGTTTTGCACATAAAAGGAATATACCCGTCGACCATCAAAACAAAATTGCCCTTTACCTGGTTTCAGAGCCGGGAACGACCCTCGATGATAGCCGGATTAAAGCTTTCGAGGCAAAAGTCATTAAAAAATCCGGCAATTTGTCAAAGATTCAATGTCCCATAAATGCCATTGACACCATTGCGGACACATTAAACGGCGTGCTTTTTGTCAAACTCCCGGATAGATTCCTGCCGACTTCCGTTCAGAGCGAAGGGGTGGATTTGACCGGGGCCGCAGCCTATCATTCCGAAGGCTACTTCGGTTCTGGTGTTCGGGTTGGCGTAATAGACGTCGGTTTTGCCGGCCTATCTTCTGCAATATCCAGGGGTGAACTTCCAGACACCCTCCAAGAAATCGACTGTACCGGCACCACCTGCATATCGGGCAACTTTACGTCAGAAACTGAGTCACACGGAACAGCAGTTGCTGAGATTATTCATGATATGGCCCCTGGAGCGTTGCTTTACCTGATAAAAGTGTCGGACACAATAGACTTGGAAGATGCTAAAAATTTCGCCATAACCCAGGGGATCAAGATCATAAACCTTTCATTGGTGGTGGCCAATACGAATTTTTATGATGGAGAATGTTGGTTCAGCAACCCCGTGTGCACCGCAGATAGTGCATACGCAAACGATATCCTGTGGGTTACGGCTGCCGGGAATGAAGCCAACCAACATTACGAGGCCTTTTTTTCGGATTTGGACAACGATGGACTGCACAATGTTTCAGGCAGTGATGAAACCATAAATATTGTTGCAGCGGCCGGCGACACCATTCATGTGTTTTTGACATGGGATGCCTGGCCCACGACGGATCAGGATTATGATCTGTATCTATATGACAACGCCGGCACTTTGAAGGACAGCAGTTTGAATCCCCAAACTGGGACACAATGGCCCACCGAAGAGGTTGTTTATTCTGTACCGGTGGCCGGCACCTACCACCTGGTCATCGATAAAAACAGTGGAACCGAGAATCACCGGCTTGAAGTGTACAGTGCATACCACCACTTGACCCCGGCAGTGGCATCGAGCAGCCTGTTAACCCCAGCGGATGCCGAAGGGGCCATAGCTGTCGGTGCAATTGACGAAAGCAATTGGACAACAGGACCCCAGGAATCCTTCAGTTCCCAAGGTCCCACCAATGACGGCCGTGTTAAACCGGACATCTGCGGACCGGACAAGATATCCAATGATGTTTTCGGAACCTTTTCCGGCACAAGTGCATCCTGTGCCCATGTGGCCGGTGCCGCAGCGCTAATTCTATCCAAAAATCAAACATGTTCCGCCCCAGAGTTAATGAGTGCTTTGACCACGTCGGCAATAGATATGGGAAATCCTGGGAAGGACAACATCTATGGGTACGGACGGTTGAATTTGGACATCCATGCCGACATGGTTTGTTCAGGTCTCAATGAAAACGGTGCCGGCGGTAGTGGCGGTGGCGGCGGCGGCTGCTTTATCGCCACAGCAGCCTATGGGTCCTCAATGGCCCCCCATGTCAAAATATTGCGCAAAATGCGTGATCGATTTCTGGCAACCCACCGCATCGGCAAGCACTTGGTAAATTTCTACACGCAATATTCACCGCCGGCGGCCCATTTCATTGCCGGGCATGTTATCTTGAGATTTTTTGTACGCATAGGCCTGTTCCCCCTGGTGGGAATCAGCTGGGTCGCCTTGAAATTTGGCCTCGTATTCACCCTGTTCCTCATGGTCCTTTTCAGTTTTTGCCTAATTCGCATAGCCCGGTATCTAAAAAAAACTTCCTGAAACTTAGATTGATCGCTCAATTAGGATAATAATTTTATACGAATACCTTGACAAACGCATTTTTAAAATTATTATTTATAGGTTATACTTGAACATCGACACCGAAAACGAATAACCGACGATCCCTCATATGGTGACGAGATGCCAATGAGGGGTTTTTTATTCAATGACCCTTATTAAAATCGAAATGTTATAGATTTTCTCGTTTTTTTATTACACCCGATTAGGGTAAAACAAAGATGTATGAATATCATGAAAAATTCTATCCAAAAAGTCAGAAACATCGGAATCAGTGCACATATTGATTCAGGGAAAACCACGCTTACTGAAAGAATCCTCTTTTTCACGAAACGGATACACGCCATCCACGATGTCAAGGGAAAAGACGGTGTGGGGGCTACCATGGATTCTATGGAACTCGAGAAGGAGCGGGGTATAACCATTGCTTCGGCAGCCACCTATTGTGAATGGCTGAACCATGAAATTAATATTATCGACACCCCAGGCCATGTCGATTTCACCATAGAAGTGGAACGGTCCCTGAGAGTACTCGACGGCGCCATCCTTGTTTTATGCGCTGTGGGGGGTGTACAGTCCCAGTCGATCACGGTTGATCAGCAAATGAAACGGTACAAAGTACCGTGTATGGCTTTTATCAACAAATGCGATCGAAGCGGCGCCAACCCTTTTCGTGTCATTAGACAGCTGAAAGAAAAACTGGGGCACAATGCAATCGCCATGCAGATTCCCATAGGACTCGAAGCCGATCTGGAGGGGGTTGTTGATCTTGTGACCATGAAAGCAGTTTACTTTGACGGCACCAACGGAGAGGTTGTTCGGGTCGAAGAGATACCCCAGCATCTCCTTTCGGAAGCGCTGGAACGGCGGGAAGAACTGATCGACTCGGCTTCCCTGTTCTCCGATGCACTGACCGAAGCGGTTCTTGAAGAAAAAGAAGTGACAACAGATATGATTATCACGGCCGTTCGCAGGGGAACTCTGTCTCGCGAAATAACCCCGGTATTCATTGGATCGGCCTACAAAAACAAAGGGGTTCAACCGCTCCTCGATGCTGTTGTCAATTTTCTTCCCTGCCCTTCTGAAGTGGAAAACACAGCGCTGAACTTGGATGATAACGAGGCGCCGGTGCCTTTGTCCTGTGAATCGAACAAACCGGTTGTCGCCCTGGCCTTTAAACTTGAGGACGGTCAATATGGACAGTTGACCTACATTAGAGTATATCAGGGATCCCTTTCCAAGGGAGATCCCATCGTCAACGTCCGCAACGGAAAGAAAATCAAGGTGGGAAGAGTCGTCCGGATGCACGCGGATCAAATGGAAGACATCGAAACCATTTCACCGGGGTTCATCGGGGCGCTTTTTGGTGTCGACTGTGCTTCCGGAGATACCTTTGTGGGTCCCGGTCTCAATCTGACCATGACGTCCATGTTTGTACCGGACCCGGTGATTTCCCTTGCCATCGTGCCCAAAGACAATAAATCTCAAATGAACATGTCCAAAGCCCTCAATAGGTTTAGCAAGGAGGACCCCACCTTCAGGACCTATGTGGACGATGAGACCAATGAAACGATTATCGAAGGGATGGGAGAGCTGCATCTGGAAGTCTATGTAGAGCGGATGCGCCGTGAATACACTGCTGAGGTTACAACAGGCAAACCTCGGGTGGCTTACAGGGAAACCATTACCCAAAAGGCTGAATTCGACTATACCCACAAAAAACAAACCGGTGGATCCGGACAATACGGACGGGTTGCCGGCTATATGGAACCTGTTTCCGGAGAGCATTTCGTCTTTGAAAATAACATCGTCGGCGGTAAGATTCCCACCCAGTTCATCCCTTCATGTGAAAAAGGATTCAGACAATGCATGCCCAAAGGGCCAAAAATGGAATTTCCCGTTACCGGCGTTAAAGTCGTCATCAATGACGGCGCATCACATTCGGTGGACTCATCGGAGATGGCATTCATCGCAGCAGCCCGGGGCGCCTTTCGTGAAGGGTATCTTAAATCAAAGCCGGTTATTCTTGAACCGATCATGAAAGTCGATGTTGAAACACCGGCCGAGTTTCAGGGCGCTGTTATGGGTCTTTTAAACCAGCGTCGTGGAATCATTGTGGGTTCCCAGGACGAAGGCCCCATGTGTGTGGTTGAAGCCAGGGTTCCACTTGCAGAAATGTTCGGATTTTCAACGATTTTAAGATCATCGACCCAAGGAAAAGCTCAGTTTACCATGGAACCCGGCACCTACAAACAGGTCCCCCATTCCATCGCCGAGGAATTGGCCAAAAAGGCAGCGGAAGATAAAAAAAACACTGCCTAAATTAAGAAAGGAAAACAATTATGCTTAAAAAAGAACTCCGCCTCCAGAACCCCCTGAGGTTCATGGAACGTGAAAACGAGGATATACTTCCCGAAGGAGGCTTAGGGGTCGTGATTGCACGAGCGGGCGTCGGCAAAACTGCAATCCTGGTCCAACTCGCTTTGAACACCCTTTTAAAAGAAAAAAATGTTCTCCATATCAGTCTAAACGATCCGGTCAAAAAAGTCGGTTTGTGGTACAAGGAAGTCTTCCGTCATCTCACAGAACAGTATGAAGAACGGAAAAAAAATCAGGTTTGGGAATCCATACTGCCCCACAGATTTATTATGACATTCAGAGTTGAAGGGTTTTCCACGTCCAAACTTGAAGAAAGGCTGACCGATCTCGAGGAACAGAATATTTTTTCGCCCCAAATGATTTTTATCGACGGGTTTCAAATTGACGATACCCCAAGAACATCCCTTTCCGATTTAAAGCGTCTGGCTGAAAAACGTTCATTACCTGTCTGGCTGACCATAAAGACTCACCGGCATGAAAAGCTCAGCGCCAACGGAATGCCGGCGCCGCTCTTGGAGGTTATCGACCTGTTTGACCTTGTCATTCAACTTCAGCCCGAGGGCAAAGAAATCCATGTAAAAACCTTAAAGGGCACCGGCGACGATTCCGAGCAACCAGTATTGTGTCTGGACCCCGCAACCATGATCCTCAAAAAAACCGGGGCGTAACCCCTCAAGGGTTATCGGTTCGAACGTGGCACAAAACCATATTTTTTGTAAATTTTCTGAGGCCCTGGGGATTTTATAAACTCCATGAACTTTTTCGCATTTCCAGGGTTTTGAGCATCTTTTAATTTGCATATATAATAATTTATCCAGTCTCTTTGATCCAGATTTTCACCCGGTTCGATCACCTCGAATGGGAGACCCGAAGATTTTGCGTGGATCACTTCCGAAGCCCACACCGGCCCCACATCCACCGTCTTTTTTAATATCCGCAAGGGGGTTTCTCTGTGATGAACCATGGTGAAAATGGTCGTTCCTTCGGCGCGCTTTTTTTCCATTATGCGATGAACGAGATCATCGCCCCCTGCCTGGCGGTACATATCAACAATATGGAACGCAATATCTTCATTTGCAGGATCCGGCTGAGATATTCGGACCCCTTCCCCGCCCATATCGATAATGGACTTTATTCCAGCAGGATTGCCTTCCGGAACCATCAGGGTCAGGCGGTTGTGCAGATAAAGAAGGTAATCATCCCTTCGAATATGACCGGCCCTCTCGAGGGTTTTCATTGCGTTTAGATTCACCGATGAATAGATGTCCGGATAGACGCCGATGATTTTATCCCTGAAGATCGCTCCACCGGATAGAATCTGTTTGAGTTCAAGGCCGGGTGGAAGGGTTTCGTAATATATTTTGTCAATATCCGGATATTCTTTTTGAAAGGCGAAAACAATCTCTTTCATGGCCATGAACTGATTCCCGGCCATAAAAAGGACAAGATCTGCGGAATCTGCGACCTCCAGGTTATGCAGATCATCCCCGCGATCCGATGGAATCATCGGAAAACCTTTTGGATCCATAGTGCGTCTCGGAAATTCTCTAATTATTTGAAATTAAGGTTTTTTATAGCTCATGATTTATTCCGGTTCCATGGAATGTTGGAATTTTGGAATAGTGGAACGTTGGTTTGAAGAAGCAATATCATTGGAATTACTACAATTACCCATTATTCCATTGTTCCATTGTTCCAATTGTGTGCGAAATGAAATAACTTGATCTTTCTCTTTTTTTCTTTCACGATGGTGTGGGGGCGGAATTTTAAATGAAATCGCCAAAGGATTCCAACATCCTGTCTTATTGTTTTGAATATATCAATATTTTTTTGACACCCCGACCGACTTGTCTTATACCTGTACTGTACGTGTTCAGGGGGTGGCTCCCCCGTGAAACGATACCTGCCCGCTCGTGCCTTGCCTTGCATGACAGGCGGGTTTGCGGAGTGGCTTCGTTATTTCAATGACTTAGCAGTGGGGGAGACTGCGGCTCCCGCATGCTTTTTGCGGGAGAACGCGGAGGGGGTAGGAATGCCCCAGCTGCTAAATCTTTGAAATGACCAGACACGGTGACGCCGGAGTGAAACGGGGGGCACACCCATGGGTTTCAAATAGGGGGCAAAAATAAAGGTTCAAACGCAATATATTCTGTGTACCAGAAGTAAGCGTAAACACCGAAAAGCCATTGAGGTCTGCCATAAATGCCGATATTTGAAGAGTTGTGACGATTATCAGCAATCTCAAGCGCCTGAGTTGGTCAAGGCCCTCGACGAATTGCTACTGGCTGTAAACAAAAAAAGGCTCCGCCGAGAAGATTTGTTATATTTCAAAAAGGAGATCGAAGAACTGGCGGTACTTTTTCGGGAATAGAAAGACCGGATATGAAGATCGTATTTATCCATTATCATCTCAAAACCGGCGGCGTCACCGCTGTTTTAAGGCAGCAGATCGAATCCATGTTTCACACATCCGATCTTCTTATACTGACGGGTACTCTTCCGGATACTTCCTTTCCCTGGGAAACCGTTCATATTCCCGGGCTCGGTTACGACACATCCGGCCCGAACAAATTTAAACCCCAAAAGGTGGCCGCCGCCATCCTTAACGCCATCCGTTTAAAATGGGACGGCGGGTGCGACCTAATTCACGTCCACAACCCCACACTGGCAAAGAACAGAAATTTTCTAAAAATTCTCAAAATACTTCAAAAGAAAAAAATCAGACTCTTTTTGCAAATTCACGATTTAGCAGAAGACGGACGACCTTTGGCCTATTTTTCCGAAGACGAATATGTTTCGGACTGTCATTACGGCGTAATAAACTCACGGGATTATAACATATTCCTTAAAGCAGGATTGAAAAAAGAAGGGCTGCACAAGATTTTCAACACCATAACACCTCTAAAGTTCAAGGCAACCGGTGCACTCCCAAAAAATTACGTTTTGTATCCAGTCCGGGCCATTCGGAGAAAAAATATCGGAGAAGCGATCCTTTTATCCCTGTTTTTTACACACCGCGAAACCCTGGTCATTACCCTTCCACCCAACAGTCCGGTGGACATCAAGAGCTATGAACGATGGAAAGCATTTGTTGAAGAAAACCAACTGGAGGTCCTGTTCGAAGCCGGTTTAACCCATGAATTTTCAGATCTTGTTTTCGCCGCCAAATTTTTAATTACCACCAGCATAACCGAAGGGTTCGGTTTTTCATTTCTTGAACCATGGACCGCAGAAAAACTTCTCTGGGGCAGAAAACTCCCACAGATATGCCAGGACTTTGAAAAAAATGGCATTCGGCTGGATCATCTTTATTCCCGGCTGAATGTCCCTGTGGAATGGATCGGTAAAGACAGTTTGTTTGAAACGTGGACATCATGGGTCCGGAAGGCCGGGGCCCTGTTCAATTTGGCCATCGATGAAGCCACCCTAAAAAATGCTTTTGAAAAAACAACCCACAAAGATATCATCGATTTTGGACTCCTCGATGAATCCTTTCAAAAAACCATTATATCAAAAGCCTTGTCGGACCGTGGGAATCGAGATACCCTGATACACCTCAACCCGTATCTTTCAAATCCGGGAGATGTGCCGAACAAGGATCTGTTGATACAAAACAACTCGAAGGCTGTGGCGCGCCATTACAATCAAAAAAATTACCGGAAAAACCTTCTGGATATTTACACCCGGGTGATTAGAAACACGGTGCGCCAGAAAATAGATAAAAAGATTCTCCTTTCAGAATTTTTTGCCCTGGATAATTTCAGCCTTCTCAAATGGTCTTTTTATGCTGAAAAATAATCTGCTTTCAAAATACATGAAACCGCTTCTTCCCCGTCCCTGTGCTTTTCATCGGTCCGGCAAACTGGAAGATAAAATCCAATGCATCCTTTTCGACATTTACGGCACCCTGTTTATCAGCGATTCGGGAGACATTGGCACAGCAAAGGGTCAACCCTACGCATCCGAAGACCTTAAAAACCTGATGAAGAGCTTTGGAATTCCACAAACACCTCCGGAGCTTCTTAACCGTTTTTTTGCAACCATAGAGACCACCCATCAAGCCCTCAACGAAAAAGGGGTGGACTTTCCTGAAGTTGAAATAGATCGGATATGGATGGGGGTTCTTGAAATAGACGATCTTGACACGGTCCGGACATTTGCCATGGAATTTGAATGGATCGTCAATCCTGTATACCCCATGCCGAACCTCGAGAAGACGCTTTCAACCTGTAAAGCGGCGAATGTTCTGTTGGGGATTATCTCAAATGCGCAATTTTACACACCGTATCTGTTTAAGTGGTTTTTTGATTCAAGCCCGGAAGATTTTGGATTTCATCCGGATCTCATCTTTTATTCCTACAATTTCGGGTATGCAAAACCCTCGATTTTCATGTTTGATGCGGCTGCCGAAGAACTTAGAAAAATGGGTGTATCCCCACATTCAGTCCTTTATGTCGGGAATGACATGTTAAAAGACATCTACCCTGCAAACAAGGCAGGATTTAGAACGGCGCTTTTTGCCGGCGATGCCCGATCCCTGAGACTCAGAGAAAACGATCCCAAATGCAAAGACCTTTCTGCCGATATTGTTATCACCGACCTGGTTCAAATTCTCGATCATATACCATCGGTGTCATGATTTATTATAAGCCGATTCAGGGAATAGATTCCATGACCAGAGGCAACTCCTTTAGTAACTTAACACACGCATAAATGAGGGAAATAAAGAATGAACAGCAGTAAATCTTTACGGGGTGAAAAAAATTGAACACACTCATAAAATGGTTTGAACCGAAAAGAAATGCATGGGGCAAAATTTGAGAAAAGAAGTGCCGGTGAAATCCCTCTTACTCGATTATTTTATAAACCTTGTCCTTTTCTCTGACTCTCTCTTTAACTTTCATGCCAACCAAGTCGCCGGCCTGGGCTTGTTCAACAGGCTGTTTTTCAATTTCCATGCTTTTAACAGCTTCGGTAAAATCGGTGGTATACCCCTTGTACTTCAGAAGATCACCGGTTTTGATGGTACTGTTGGTCACCTTTAGGGCGGCAACACCAAGTTTCGCATAGTAATTGACCACAACACCAATTTGATCTTCGGTCATAATTTCACCTCCTAGCCTTCAATGATATTCCACCTGGCCCCTATCTCTTAAACAGTCGATACGCTCAAGGGTAAAGATTCAGGCCGACGAAAACCCTCCGCATGCCTTTGGTATAGGAGCATTTTAAGGCGGCATGGAACAACTCCGTTGGTCGTTAGATACATTTTTGAGACGGTTTCAAATCATTCCATTACAAGAATATCGGTTGTTCAAAATGTTGTCAAGCAGAGAACTTAGTCGAAGGCTAGGCTATTGACAAATGAACCGTTTAATGCACTATTAGAATAAAACTTTCCGAACCCCGATTGATCTTGGCATTTTTGGAACGGATTCTAATTTTCCCCCATTCTACAGGAGCAGATAATGAAAAAAAATTTCGAATTAAAACCCGCTGACCTCAAGTCCACATGTGATCCCAAGATGTTTACATTTAAAACTACGGCAGAGGTCGATCCCTTGGATAACGTTATCGGACAGGAGCGTGCGGTTCAGGCCATCGAATTTGGGTTAAACATGAAAAGTCCGGGATATAACATGTTTGTCACGGGGATTGAAGGCACCGGCAAATCAACCATTATCAGAGACATCATCAATGGGTATGCCAAAAAATTATCATCTCCGGCCGACTGGTGCATGGCCAATAACTTTAAGGATGAATATCGCCCCAAACCCATTTCCGTACCCACAGGAAAAGCCACCCAGTTTTGTAAAAAGATGGGGGATTTGATCAATGATCTGAAAAAAGAACTCCCAAAAGCCTTTGAACACGAATCCTATCAGCAGAGACAATCTAAAATCCAAAAAAAATATTCCGACCAACAAAAAAATATCATTAAAAATCTCGAAGCCTCAGCCGCTGAAAAGAACGTCCAGATCAATCGAACCAAAACCGGATATCAAACTATTCCCGTGGTTAAAGAAAAAGCGATCTCTCCGGAAGAATATTTAGCGCTTCCAGAAGAAACACGGGTTAAGATCGAAGAGAATGTCCTTACCGTTCAGACTGAAATCGATGCCACAATCAGAGAAATCAACAAGATCAACCAGGCAATGAACTCTCAGGTCGAAAAACTGATGGAAGAAATTGCCCTGTTTGTGGTGAAACAGCGAATAGACGTCCTAAGAGAGGGCTTTAAAGAGTGCACGGACATCCTGACATATCTGGACGAAGTTCAGGAGGACATCCTGGAAAACGTCAAGGATTTTATCGCTTCTTCCGAGGGAAAAACATCCATGGAAAGTTTGATGTTTCAACCCCCAAAACCCTCTTTTCAACGCTATGAAGTCAATGTTCTCGTGGATCATAAGAATTTAAAAGGTGCCCCGGTTATTTTTGAGACAAATCCGACCTATCACAATGTTTTTGGTCAAATTGAAAAAAGAGCCTATATGGGAACCATTACCACGGACTTTACTATGATTCAGGCGGGTTCGCTCTTAAGGGCCAATGGCGGCTATCTGATAATGGAAATCGAATCCATACTGATGAACCCCTTTGTATGGGAAGCCCTTAAACGTGCGCTGCAAAATAAGTTGCTATTTATAGAAGATGTCTCTTCAGGGCTGGGATACGGCACTTCATCCCTTCGCCCGGAGCCCATCCCCCTGGAAGTCAAGGTAATTTTACTGGGCAGCTATCACCTTTTCCACTTGCTCCAGAACCATGATTCAAAATTCAACAAAATATTCAAGGTCCGGGCGGACTTTGATGATGAAGTCGAAAAAAATGCGGATACAATCCAACAGTATGCACGTTTCATTGCACGTTCGTGCAAGGAAGAGGGGCTTCTCCCTCTGACGCCAAAGGGTGTGGCCGCCATCGTGGAACATGGTGAGAAATATATCTCCAACAAACTCAAGCTTTCCATCAGATTCGGACCCATTATGGGAATTTTAAGAGAAGCCGATTACTGGGCCCGGAAACGAAACGGACGGCAGGTTACAGACAAAGATGTGGTTCGGGCATACAATGAATATAGATTTCGTTATAACCTGTATGAAGAAAAAATACACGAATCTTATGTGGACGATACGATTATGATCGATGTTGAATCGAATGTGCCCGGACAGGTGAACGCTCTGGCTGTTTATCAAATCGGTGACATCTCATTCGGTCGACCGGCCCGAATCACCGCCGAAACTTACATGGGAAAGCAGGGCGTCATTAATATTGAGCGTGAGGCCAAGCTTAGTGGAAAAACCCACGACAAAGGGGTTCTGATTCTCTCCGGCTATCTTGGCCGCACCTTTGCCCAAAACTATCCCCTCAGTTTATCCATCAGCATCACCTTTGAGCAAAGTTACGGCGGAATCGACGGCGACAGCGCGTCCTCTACGGAACTTTATGCCATTATATCCAGTCTGTCTGACATTTCCATCCATCAAGGAATCGCGGTCACCGGATCCGTAAACCAAAAAGGAAAAATACAGGCCATCGGGGGCGTCAATCAAAAAATAGAAGGGTTTTTTGATGTGTGTAAAGCAAAAGGTCTTACCGGCAAACAGGGGGTCTTAATTCCCCGTGCCAACGTTAAAAACCTGATGCTAAAAAGAGAGGTGGTCAATGCCGTGAAAAAGGGGCTATTTCATGTCTACCAGGTTTCAACCGTCGAACAGGGGATAGAGATATTGACGGGCGTCCCTGCAGGAATACCCGACCCGGACGGCAACTTCCCTGAAGGGTCCGTTTTTGGCAAAGTACAGGAAAAACTCAAACGATACCTGGAACAATCCCTCAAACTTATGAAACAGATTGAGTCTGAAAACAGGGAAATAGAACCCTGATAAAATTGTAAAAAGTGAAACGTGAAATGTGAAACGACTACATTTAGTACATTATGAGGCAATATTAAACAGCATATAGACTTTTCACGTTTACCTTTTTACTTTTTACGGAACTATCCACCCTGAATGAGCTAAAAATATGATCTATTGTTTCTTTATGTTTCTTACGCTCAAATAGAATCAATTGGCGTGTTGGGTTTGAAAGGCAGGCGGCATGAACATCATCACCACATCCATAGAAGGTATTCTTATCATTGAGCCCCAAACATTCGAGGATCAACGGGGTTTCTTTTTGGAGACATACAACCAAAGCAGATATGTCAAAGCCGGTGTTAACAAGCTATTTGTCCAGGATAATCTTTCGTATTCCTTGAAGGGCACCGTAAGGGGGCTCCATTTTCAGATCGAAAATCCCCAGGCAAAGCTGGTGCATGTCATTACCGGAGAAATCTTTGACGTCGCCGTTGACATCCGGCAGGGATCGGCCACATTCGGCCAATGGACCGGCATCCATTTATCGGATAAAAACCGGCGTCAGCTGTATATACCCGAAGGATTTGCCCATGGTTTCTGTGTATTGAGCGACGCCGCACACTTTTCTTACAAATGCTCGGATTTCTATGCGCCGGAAGATGAAGGCGGCATTATCTGGTCTGATCCGGATATCGGTATTCGCTGGCCTGTTGAAAACCCGATTATTTCGGAAAAGGACCAACAGTACCCAAAACTGTCCGACCTTATCCACGAAAAGCTTCCGGTTTCTAAGAAGCATTGAGTGATATTGAAAAAGATGGCCAAGACATCCCATAAAGTAGAACTCCTTGCACCTGCAGGTAATTTCGAAAAACTGGAGATTGCCGTCCACTATGGCGCCGATGCCGTCTACTTTGCAGGCAAGGCGTTCAATCTGAGAAACTTTTCCCAGAACTTCACCCTCGACGAGATCCAAAAAGCCGTCGAGTTTTCCCGAAAACACAACGTTAGAGCCTATGTGGCCTGCAACACATTCGCCAGAAACCATGAGCAAACGGCAATTTTCGAATATCTTGATTCACTGGGAGAAATCGGTCCAGATGCCCTCATCGTAGCAGATCCCGGTATTTTTATGACAGCATCCAAAATCATACCGGAAATTCCCATTCATCTGAGCACCCAGGCCAACACCACCAACTACCAAAGTACGCTGTTTTGGCAAGAACTCGGCGTCAAAAGAATAAACATCGCAAGAGAGTTATCTTTAACGGAGATTAAAGAGATCGCCCTTCGCTGTGATCTGGAAATCGAGGCCTTTGTCCACGGATCCATGTGCATATCATACTCGGGACGATGCCTTTTGAGCAGCTTCTTGGCAAACCGGGACGGCAATCGAGGCATGTGCACCCAATCCTGCCGTTGGAAATATGCCCTTGTGGAGGAACTCAGGCCCGGTCATTATCTGCCCATTGCTGAAGATGACACCGGGAGTTATATATTCAATTCAAAGGACCTGTGCATGATCGAACATATCCCTGAGGTGATCGATTCAGGCATTTTTTCATTGAAAATCGAAGGACGAATGCGGGGTATCAACCATCTGGCATCGACGGTCAAAACCTACCGGGAAGCCATCGATGCCTATTATGAGAACCCTGGAGACTTCAGGGTCCAAGAAGACTGGCTTTATCAACTGGCTTCTGTCAGACACAGAGGGTACTGCACCGGCTTCTTCTTTGATGATCCGAATCAGATATTGCCGGATTATGAAAATATGAAAAACAATGGCCATCTGTTTGTTGGGAAAGTTCTGGAGGACACCCAATCATCGGATGTAAAAATCGAGGTGAGAAACAAGATTTTCAATGGCGACAGGGTTGAAGTGCTCAAAACAAAAGGACCTCCGACACCCGACCGAATTAACGCCATCTTTGATGAAAACGGACTTCCCTTATCATTTGCCCAGCCGGGCAGTAAGGTGTTCATTTCACTGAACCATGATTATTCAACGAATGATTTGATCCGGAAGGTCCAGGAAAAGGAACGGTGATGAAGGGTTATATACAAGTATATACCGGCGAGGGAAAGGGAAAAACCACTGCGGCTTTGGGGCTGGCCATTCGGGCCGCCGGCGCCGGACTGAAGGTTTTTATCGCCCAATTTATCAAGATGGGCGAATACAGTGAAATAAAGGCTCTGAAAAGATTCGAGGATTTGATAACAGTCGAACAGTTCGGCAAAGGCCGATTTATCAAGGGGAAGCCGTCCCCCGAAGATATCAAAGCCGCCCAAAAAGGGCTTGAAAAAACACGTGCGATTCTCTCTTCAGGCAAACACAATGTGGTCATCATGGAAGAAGCGAACGTTGCCGTCAAGATCGGGCTTTTTTCCGTCCAGGATATTCTTAAAATTATGGCAGTAAAACCCCAAGACGTAGAACTCGTCATCACCGGACGGGGTGCGGATTCCCGAATAATAGAAAAAGCTGATCTGGTGACCGAGATGAAGGAGATCAAACATTATTTTCAAAAAGGGGTGGCGGCCAGAGTCGGGATTGAAAAATAACCCTTATTTATTCCTTCACTATAAGTGCCGCAGCTTCTTCAAATTTTTTGCTGATCTTCAGGGTCATCTCCGCTGCATCTTCCAGTAATGAACTCGCCTTGCCCATGTTTTTCGCTTTTGCTTTTTGCGCCCAATCCCTGTATGTTTCAGCATGATCATCATTATGCTTTATCCAGTGTTCGAGCAGTTTGATCATTTTTTCATCAAATGTTAAGGTGCTCTGTATCTCATGATTATGGGAATGATGATAGGTCATTTTAATTCTCCTGGACGATCACCCCGAACAAAAAAAAACAACCATCGGGGGGCAAGGGTTATGTGTTATTCTGAACGCGATAAGTTTTTCAATGGGCTCAATCGGTATGTTCTTCGTTACCGGTTTTTACACGCATCACCGGTGACAGTCAATACCTATCGATGGAAAAATTATGTCCGGATTTCGGTTTAATAAAAAGAATATCGCAATAGCACTCCTATTTTTCTGTGGCGCTGTTTTCGGTATAATGGCCGGTGTTTTTTTAGCCATGACCCATGACCTGCCTCAGATTCTAGCCCTCAAAACATTTACACCCTCTTCCATTACGCGAATTTATTCAGCAGATAAAGCGCTTCTGGCAGAACTTTTTGTAGAAAAAAGGGACCCTGTCCCACTGGAAGTCATTCCATCGTACCTCACAAAAGCCCTCGTTGCCACAGAAGACCGGAACTTCTACCAACACAGCGGCATCGATCTAAAAAGCATCTTTAGGGCCATTCTCAAAGATATCCGTGCCGGAAAATTTATTGAAGGGGCCAGTACCATCACCCAGCAACTTGCCAAGACCCTCTTTCTTACCCCGCGGAAAACCTTATTGCGGAAAATAAAGGAAGCATTTCTGGCATTTCAGATCGAACGACGCTACACCAAAGATGAAATCATCGCGCTTTACCTGAATCAGATATACTTCGGCAGCGGCGCTTACGGTGTCGAATCTGCCGCCAGAATATTTTTTGGAAAATCCGTAAAAGACCTCGACCTTGCCGAGTGTGCGCTGTTGGCAAGTCTACCCAAAGCACCGTCTCGATACTCCCCCCTGATTAACAAGGATCTTGCCCTGACACGCAGAAATATTGTCCTAAGACAGATGAAAGAAACAGGCATTATCACTGAAACGGAATTTAATCGAGCCAAACAAGACCCCTTACATCTTGCCGAACAACACCACAATCTGCTTAAAGCGCCCTACTTTGTAAATCAGGTCAAAAAATTTCTCGAAAAGACGGTTGGGTCGTCAAGGCTTTACAAAGGCGGGCTGAACGTTGTTACGACCCTCGATTTCAAGCTCCAAAAGGCAGCGGAACTTGCGGTGGAAAACGGACTTTCCGAACTTGAAAAGCGGATGAAACGTAACGGAATTAAAACCCCCGATCCCCAATGTGGCCTGGTCTCCCTGAATGTACAGACCGGTGGTATTTTAGCGATGATTGGGGGAAGAAATTATTCAAAATCTCCTTTCAACAGAGCCGAAAACGCGAGAAGACAACCTGGATCTGCATTTAAACCCGTGGTCTATGCATATGCCATTGAAAAGGGCTTCTCCCAGAGCAAATCCATTCTCGATGCCCCGGTGGTTTTTAGGGCCGGAGACCGGAAAAAAGACTGGAGACCGGAAAATTTTTCCGGGGGCTATAAAGGGGAAATGACCCTCCGAAAGGCGCTGGCACTTTCGGAGAATATTCCGGCGGTAAGGCTCATTGAAATGCTGGGTGCGTCCTCGGTGGCAATGTTTGGACACGCCCTGGGGATTGAATCCACTCTGTATCCGAACCTCTCACTGGCCCTGGGCACATCCGAAGTTACGCTGATGAATCTGACGGCTGCGTACACGGTCTTTCCCAATAAGGGAGAACTGATAAAACCGTATGGGGTCATGGAAGTCGTCGATCGGAGGGGTCGGGTGGTCTGGCGGGTAAAACCCCAAAAAAAAGTGGTCATGTCACGGGTTGGTGCGTCGATAATAACCGATATGCTCTGGGGGGTCATTCAGGAAGGCACCGGGAAGAGAGCACGGGTCATCAAACGTCCTGTTGCCGGGAAAACCGGCACCACCAACAACTTTAAAGACGCTCTTTTCATCGGTTTTTCGCCGTCCATAGCCACCGGTGTATGGGTGGGGCAGGATTCATTTAACACCCTCGGCAAAGGGGAAACCGGGGCGAAGGCCGCACTTCCCATCTGGATCGAATTTATGGACAAAGCACTTTTGGCCAAACCCATACAATATTTTGACATACCGGACGCGGTGGTAAAAGTGCCCATGGATCCCACAACCGGCTGCCGTGTAACGGATGATTCACCCCATGCTGTTTCAGCGCTTTTTAAGAAGGGAACCGAACCGACGCAAACCCGGTGTGGAAAAAACTAGAAGCTGTTTAAAAAGAAGTGACTTAGGTGTATATAAAATTCAAAGAAATCGGGGGATTCTTCCATACACCCGGCTTCGGCAGAATATGCTGTCCGCTGACGGTCAGCCAATTCAAGTCGGGTTTGATGTCCCGCAATTTGCCGTCGTCCGGGGGTCTGGCGTGATTGGTAAAGGAGTAGGTGGCCTGGAAAATACAGACACCTTTGTTTTTTGCGCGGGTCACGCAATAATTTTTTTTGAAGGTGCGGGGGGTCATGTTATTTGCCTCTGAAACCTGGTCCATTTCAATATCCGTCAGTTTCATTAGAATCGATTTTGAAACACCCCTTTCTGAAATCCGCATCAATGCCCTCGACTCGCTGCTTCCGACATAAATCGTGGAAATACACAAAATTTTCTTTAAATACTGGGCCGCAACAATAGCGGCAGTCCTTCGGCCGCCCACTTCAAAAGGAAGACAGTAATACTCGAAAAATTTTTTCTGAATATCTTCGGCGTATTTATCTCCCCGTTCATACAAATCTTTTGAGATATATCGAAGGCTGATGCCCAAATCTTCGGCTGCATCTGCAATGGGCCAGTCAATTCTCACATGAAAATGTGAAAGGCTGAATCGGTCCCTTTTTTTGCTGGCAGCATCCCTCTGGATGAGGAGTGCATAATCAACGGGCAGTAGAATGTCTATCAAATTATTGAAATGGGCAGAATCCAGGAATTTCTGATTTCTATCAAATTTACCTGAAAGGGGCAGGGTGTCATACCGGAGAAGATTGGCCTTGTTGGTTTTGTTGGTTTGATAAAATCGAATATATTTCTTGTGAGTTGCAGGGATGTTATCTTCCAAAAAAATCACTAGAAAAGCATTCTGGCATTCATACTCCACAGTCGGAATACGTGCACGGGGTTTTAGCTCTCGCTTTTCAACAAACGGATATGGGGTCTTTTTAAGAATAAATTTATTATAAGAATCGATCAGCGCATACTGAAGCATCTGCTGATCCAACTCATCCCGCAGCAATTCGTAATAAGATCGCCGGAGTCTGTTTTTCTGACTCAGCTCTTCTCTTACACACCAGAATGCCAAACTCTGCTCCTTTCGGGTTACCTCATGGGGTAAGATTCACTGTATTGTTGTTTATTTTTTCTTTTAATAGCACTAATTTAGGAAAACGTCAACGAGTAAGCAAAAGTTCATCAATCCCCGTTAAATTTTTCAAGCCATCGATACAAGGGGGCTCTATAGATATAGGCCAGAAAAACGATGATAAGGCAGACACCCATGATCACTGCGAACAATCCGTACCTTTGTTCAAAAACATACGCGCCTTGAAGACTTAGCATCAATGTTCCCGGCATCCGTCCGATGGTCGCGATCACCATGAAAACCGTTAAAGGAATGGCGCTCAATCCGAGAAATAAGCACAGGTAGTCTTTAGGAAAACCGGGAAAAACAAATAAGACGAACAGAACGATAACGCCTTGGCGTTTAACAACCCTGTCCAGACGTTCCAGCTGATGTGGGGGAATGATCTTCCTGACATAATGTTTTCCCAAAAAACGACCGACTGAAAAATTGAGCAACGATCCTAAAGTCAAACCGATACTCGAATATAAAAAACCCTTTGCCGCGCCAAACAAAAACCCGCCGATAAATCCGGTGGCTTCGCCTGGAAACGGTGCCAGGAGCACCTGGAGTATCTGAATGATGATGAAAACTAACGGTGCGCCGCGGCCAAAAGAAGCGATAAAAACTTTGATCTGATCTCTGTCCGTAAAAAGATGGTAGAAGACGGTGATTTTTTCCCACAGGAAGGTTCGGTTCAGATATCCCAAAAGAACAAGGGCAACGATAACCGCGACGACGAAAAGTGTATGTTTTCGGGAAAAACCCTTGAGAGACATTCGATAGTTTTTCGGATTAAGTATTATTTAGAGCAGCGACAGCCGGCAAGGTCTTCCCTTCCATGAGAGCGAGAAAGGCTCCCCCGCCTGTTGAAATATAGGTGATTCTATCGGTTTCGCCGCTTTTGTGTATGGCAACATCCGTGTCACCCCCGCCGACAATGGAAAGGGCGTAAGAATTGGCCACGCTTCGTGCCATAGCGAATGTTCCTCGGCTGAAGGCATCCATTTCAAATACGCCCATGGGACCGTTCCAGATAATGGTTTTTGCATCATACAACGCCTGAGAATACAGCAGGGATGTAGCAGGACCGATATCCAAAGCCATCCACTTTTCAGGAATCTCCTGAATCGGGACAATTTTGATTTCAGCACCGGCATCAAAGTCCCTTGCCACCACAGCATCCACCGGAAGATAAAACTTTATGCCGCTTTCGGCAGCCTTTTTCATGACAGAGCTGGCAACTTCAATAAGATCCATTTCCACTTTTGATTTTCCCAAATCGTAGCCGAAGCTTTTAAGGAAAGTATTTGCCATGGCACCGCCGATGATGAATTTGTCGACATGGTGGAGCATGTTTTCCAATGCGCCGATTTTGCTGGACACCTTTGCCCCTCCCACAATAGCAACAAGCGGACGTTTCGGATCAGCCAACGCATTTTCAAAATAGCAAATTTCCTTTTGAAGCAAAAATCCCGCTGCCGAAACCGGCGCAAATTTGGTTATGGCGACCACCGATGCATTGATCCGGTGCGATACGGCAAAGGCATCATTAATGTAAACATCGCAGAGCTCAGCCAGTGCCTTTGCAAATGCATCTTCATTCTTCTGTTCTTCGGGATGATACCGCAGATTCTCGAGCAGGATGATATTGCCCGGTTGCATTTGGTCTATAAGCGTTTTTACATCCGTACCGATACAGTTTTTGGCCATAAAAACATCTTTTCTAAGGAGCCTGCCCAGGCGCTTGGCCACTGGAGAAAGGCTCAGTTCAGGCACGATCTTCCCGCTGGGTCTGCCGATGTGTGATGCAATGATTAGTTTGGCGTTATGGTCCAGGGCATATTCCAGGGTCGGCAACACCGCCCGAACTCGGGAATCATCCGTGATATTCTGATTTACGTCCAGGGGAACATTAAAATCGACCCTGATAAGAACTCTTTTTCCTGAAATATCTATATCTTTAATGGTTTTCATAACGCCTCCATTTGAAACCTTCCTTTTGCCCCAAGCCGGTTCACCTCATCGCAATTGCCATGGAAAGGGCGGGATAGAATTTGCCAAATGCTCCATTAGGGTTTCATCTTCTTATCGCGTCTTCGTTGAAGGTCTTTCTTTTGGGACCATCTTTGAAAAAAACTCAAAACGCCGGATTGATATGCCCTGTCGACAATTTCTCCCCTGACCTTCAGTCCGTCGGATCCCTCCATGGCGGATCGCAGACACGCTGTTTTGTCCGGGCATTCCATACACGTCTCCGGTGTGTTTCTTAGATCGTTCGGACCTTTAGGGAAAACTGTTTTCAGATGGCCGAAACAGTCAGGATATTTTTCTTGGGTATCGTTCATTTATTTCTCTTTGCCGGACAATTGGCATTCGATTCTCAATGGCAACGTTCCATGGGTTGAATTGTCTTCGGCGCACCCCTCGGGAGATTGAAAATCCTTAACTTCTTGAAGGCATTGACCCAAAGATTACCCCGCCCCCAGGTGGTTTACTATCGTACTGGGTTGAAATCTATCTGTCTTTTCCGTTTGTCCGCGACGAAGAGTCGTTTCAACAGGGCAGCAGAGAATCTTCAACCTTACGTGTTCTGCATATCATATTCGCGATTCATCTGGGATATGTAACCTTCATCCGCAAAACTGAAGTAACGGTTATTCCCGATGATGAGATGTTCATGTACTGTTATGCCGACCACCCTGCACGCAAAAACGAGCTGTCGCGTAATGGCGACGTCTTCCGGGGACGGTTTCGGGTCTCCTGACGGATGGTTATGGGCGAAAATCAGTGCAGCAGCATGATGATTAAGGGCGGCAAGAACCACTTCTCTGGGATACACCGAACTGGCGGTTAAAGTCCCTTCAAAGAGTGTCTCCGTTTCAACAACTCTGTTTTTTGCATTGAGGAAAACGACATTAAAACATTCTCGGGTCTTATCCCTTATGCTGTGGTAAAGATATTCGAAAAGTTCCTTGGAGTTGTTGAGGGCGTCTTGGTGCAACAGACGTTTTTTAAGGTAGCGGTCCGCCACCGCCTTGATCAGCTTGATTCCCAATAGATTTTTTGGACCGATTCCGGAGACCTCGCAGAGCGCTTTTGGAGAAGCTTCAAGTACACCTTGGAGGGTTTTGAATTGTTCCATAGCGGCCTTTGCAGCGTCCTTGCAGTCTTTCCGCGGCATGGCCAATGTCAGCAGCAGCTCAACCACCTCATAATCATGAAATCCGTCAAGACCTGATTCAAGAAATTTTTCCCGTAGCCTTTTCCGGTGGCCTTCTCCCTTATTGGGCCGAATATTTTCGTACCCCATCTCGGTTTACACCTCGTCCAGCTCGTGTTTTAGGGCGCGAGTCATTAATCTATGTACAGCCTTTTTGGGGGATAGATCCTCGTAAAGAATCCGATATATTTCATGACAAATGGGCATTTCCACGCCAAGCTTTCGGGACAGGTTATAAACCGACTTGGCGGTTTTTACTCCTTCCGCCACCATTCGCATTTCAGATAGGATCTCATTTAATTTCATCCCCTCCCCTATTTTTTTCCCGACGGTGTAGTTTCTGCTGACATCTCCGGTGCAGGTCAGAACCAGGTCGCCGACACCGGCGATCCCGGCAAACGTCCGGGGGTTGGCACCGAGCTTCAATCCCAGGCGACGCATCTCTGTCAAACCTCGGGTGATAAGGGCGGCCCTGGCATTTAACCCGAGCCCAAGACCTTCTATGACTCCGGAGGCGATGGCGATAACATTTTTTACAGCGCCCCCCAGTTCAACGCCGATCATATCGTTGTTTGTATAAACCCTGAAATATGGGGTTGCAAATACATTCTGAACAAATTCGGCCACCGTCTGATCCTTGGATGCCGCGGCCACGACGGTGGGAATTTTTTCGGCAACTTCACGTGCAAAGCTCGGCCCCGAAAGGACCGCAAAGGAATTTTCCGGCGTGTCAGGAAGAATCTGTCTCAGTACGCCGGACATGGTCAAGTGGGTCTTATTTTCAATCCCTTTAGAGGCCGAAACGACAATGGTCTCCGGCGAAATATCGACCTGGATCTTTTTTCCTGTTTCTCGCATGACATGTGACGGCACGACCACCAGCACAAGATCTTTTCCGCTGACAACGCCGGCCAGATCGTTGGAAGGAAAGATATTCCTTGAAAGTGAAACGCCGGGGAGAAAAACTTGGTTCTCTCTGGAGGATTCGATCTGTTCTTTTACATCCTTTTCGAACACCCACAAATCTATCTTAAAACCTTTGTGCCCCAAAAGATTGGCCAGGGCGGTACCCCAGCTTCCGGCACCCACCACACCAATCTTTATTTTATTCACATCTAGGTTTACTTTCACTGTTCAGAAACCTTTTCATCCACCAAAACATCTTCCTTTTCTGCCAGCCTCACCACGCCGACCACCTTTTCTCCCGTACTCACCTCGATGAGCTTTACCCCTTGGGTGTTACGGCTGATGACCGAAATGCCGCCCACCGATATGCGGATCAGCTTTCCGGAGTCGGTCATGAGCATCAGATCATCGTGCTCATCCACCAGACGTATCCCCACCACCAGTCCGTTTCGTTGGGTGGTCTTGATGGTAATAACACCTTTTCCCCCGCGTCTTTGAAGGGGATATTCGTCGATGGACGTCCGCTTTCCAAAGCCGTTTTCCGTAGCAGCAAACAGGGTTTGGCCATGGCTTAAAACTTCCATTCCAACAATCCGGTCACCGGACGCAAGCCTCAACCCCCGAACCCCCCTTGCGACACGGCCGCTGGGACGAACATCCGACTCGTGGAAACGGATTGATTTTCCCTGGGCCGATCCCAAAAAGACGTTCTGGGTTCCATCGGTAATCCGTGCTGCAATCAGCTCGTCATCCGGGAGCAGACTGATAGCGATAATGCCGCCGGCCCTGGGTCTGGAGAAGGCCATGAGATCTGTCTTTTTGATCAGGCCGCTTCGGGTCGCCATTAAAATATGATACCCCGGTTCAAATGTCGGAACGGCAAGCACCGTGGTAAGTTTTTCATCTTTTCCCAGATTGAGAAGATTTACAATGGCTTTGCCGCGACTGGCACGGCCGGCTTGTGGAATGTCGTATACCTTGCACCAATACACCCGGCCCTGGTTGGTGAAAAAGAGGAAGGTGTGGTGGGTGGAGGCCACAAAAAGGTCGGCGACAAAATCGTCGTCCTTAACGCCCATGGCGGTCTTACCTTTGCCGCCCCGATGCTGCTGCTGGTAAAGGGTAATCGGATTCCGTTTTATATAGCCGCTCTTTGAAATCGTAACAACCATGTCCTCTTCGACGATCATGTCTTCAATGGTTATCTCTTTGGTCGATTCGACGATTTCAGTCCGGCGCGGATCTCCAAACTCCTCTTGTATCTTTGAAAGTTCCTCCTTGATAATATTCTCCACAATACGTTCACTGCCGAGAATTTCCCTGTACCAGGCGATGTCCTTAATAATATTTTTATACTCCTCGATGATTTTTTCCTGTTCAAGGCCGGTGAGCCGCTGGAGTCGCATGTCGAGTATGGCCTGGGCCTGAATTTCAGTCAGATCGAAACTCTCCATCAGCCCTTTTTTGGCTTCCTGGGGTGTTTTTGACTCTCGGATCAGAAAAACGACGTCATCGAGGTTTTCTAAAGCGATTTTCAATCCTTCGAGTATATGCGCCCGTGCTTCGGCTTTTTTCAGGTCGTACCGGGTCCGCCGGACAACGATATCCTTGCGGTGAAGTATAAAATACTCAAGAATTTCTTTGATGGTTAGAAGTTGCGGCTGGTTGTTCACAACCGCAAGGAAGATAATTCCGAAACTGTTCTCCATCTGTGTGTGCTTGTAAAGCTGATTGACAACCACGCCCGCAATCTGATTTTTTTTCAACCCGAGTGCAATCCGCATCCCTTCCCGATCCGATTCGTCCCGCACGTACCGTATCCCCTCGATCCGCTTGTTTCTCATCAGTTCGGCAATTTTTTCGATAAGCCTGGCCTTGTTTACCTGGTAGGGAAGCTCTGTAATCACAATGGTTTCGCTTCCGGTTCTTTTGTCCTTCTCCACAACGGCTCTGGCGCGAATCCGGATAATGCCCCGGCCGCTTCGATAGGCGTCATAAATCCCCCGGGTGCCGTAGATAATGCCGGCCGTGGGAAAGTCAGGACCCGGAATGTAATCCAGCAATCTTTCCCAGGTAATTTCAGGGGTGTCGATGATGGCCTTTATGGCCTCAATGACTTCAAAAAGATTGTGGGGTGGAATATTGGTGGCCATGCCCACAGCAATGCCCGAAGAGCCGTTGATCAAAAGATTGGGGACCTTGGCAGGCAGTACGGTGGGTTCTGTCAGGGATTCATCGTAATTGGGGATGAAATCGACGGTCTCCTTGTCCAAATCCTCCAACACTTCATGGGCCAGACGCATCATTCTGATTTCCGTATACCGCATGGCCGCCGCAGGGTCTCCATCCACAGACCCAAAGTTTCCCTGGCCGTCCACCAAAGGATACCTTAAAGAAAAATCCTGGGCCATCCGCACAATGGTATCGTACACAGCGGTATCGCCATGGGGATGATATTTACCGATGACATCCCCCACGATACGGGCGGATTTTTTATACGGCTTGTTCCAGTCGTTTTTCAGTTCTCTCATTGCAAACAGAATCGCGTCGATGGACCGGCTTCATCCCGTCGCGAACTTCCGGCAGCGCCCTGCCGATGATCACACTCATGGCATAATCGAGATACGATTTTTTCATCTCGCTCTCGATACTGATTTGGGACATTTTCTCAGATTGCAACATATACCCCTTACCTTACTGTTGATAGAGAATTCGTAAGAAATCGAATCCAATGTGTTTTTATTTTAATCTCGCCGTCGACGACACCTCGGTTTCATGGAAAAAGGCTTTTTACGATTTCATCCACAATTGGGGTCGTATCGGACGTGTTTGCTCAAACCGGCGAAGCTCTGCTGAAGAAAATCACGAAGCGATTTTACAACTCGATCTTTATGAATCGTTTATAGAGTAAAGCGGCCGGTGTGTCAAATAAAAGCGCTGGACTAAATGACAATTATTGGCTATGATTTGCGAAAAAAAGCATCGTATACTTTCCGAGCATACTATTGCATAACCTATTGTTTTAAATTATTTATTTAATTCCTTAAGATGTTGATCGTTCTTTTGCCGTGGCCAAAATGCTAATTTTCAATCCCGTCCGGTTTAAAAGTTTTTTTTCTTTTACACCCTATGCATGAAATGTGTTTTTTTTAAATGAACAAGCCCACAAAGATTTCTTTATGGACCATCGGATCTCTGATGGCCGTGGTTATTATTTTATCCCTATTGATGGTGTTCTCAGACCGGGTGATCAATCGGGAATCGATAAAAACCAAAATCCAGGACGAGATATCACAGGCACTCAACGGCAAGGTGGAATTTCAGCACCTTGCACGTATCCTTTTTCCCAAGACCTAAATTGATCATTCATCAGGGCAACTTCTCTGTTCCGGGAACCGCCCATGGCACCCTTTCGTCGTTGACGGTCTCCATTAAATTTCTGCCCCTGTTCATGGGAAAATTTAAAAACGCGGGAATCGACATCGAATCTCCGGACGTTAAAATCGATCTTTGTGTCCCTTCGAAACAAAAAGAAAGAGATTTAAAGCCCGTATCACTGGAAGATCTCGAAAAAAAAATCGCCTACGCCTTAAATTTTTTGTCAGAAAAAACCCCCGGATTTGTCATATCCGTGAAAAACGGCAATCTCAATTTTATCGAAGACAAAACACCCGGTTTTAAGTTTCAGGACATCCGTGCCCGTATTGCCCAGAAAACCCGAAAAATCGGTTTTGACATCCAATGCACGTCCACCCTCTGGGAAGACATCTCCATAAAAGGGACGGTCAACCCGGAAAATTTCAAAAGCCGCGGCAGCATTAGGTTAACCCAGATCCATTCTCAATTTTTAAGCCAACGTCTTACCTCACTTTTCCATCATGAAGTACACGCCTCCCCGGTGAATCTGAATATCAATTTTAAAACAGACCGCCTAAAATCCATCCAGGGAGACTTGAATTGTTCCGCCTTCGATCTGGCAATACACCCGGGGAAAAAAGAGTGCGTCCTGAAAATCAAACGGTTCAAGGGCGGCGTCGATCTGAATGAAAACAAATTGATCTTCAGCCTCGACGAACTCAACCTTGGCGATCCGAAGCTGGATGTGACGGGGAGATTGGATTTTTCGCCGTGGTATTCGTCGGCACCCGGTAAAATCGATCTAAGGATTACGGGCAACAACGTAGACGTTCCGTCCACCCGGGAGGTCGCCCTGGAGCTGTTTGGAAAAAGCCCGGTTGTGCAGGATATTTTTAAGATCATTAAAGGCGGCAAAGTTCCCGCCATCAATTATACCAACCATGCAAGTTCACTGGCGGATTTGGGATCGCTGAAGAACATGACCCTTGACGGCTGCATTCTGGACGGCAGGATTTTTGTTCCCGGCGTGGCCTCTGGATCTGGAGGGCGTCGAGGGGAATGTAACGATTTCCGAAGGTGTCTTAAACGGTGTAAATCTTAAAGCACAACTGGAGTCCTCCCAATGTCTCGATGGAAGTTTGAAGTTAGGTCTTAAAGGTAAAGATGCTCTTTTTAACCTCGATATAACGGTGGATGCAGACCTGTCACAGCTTCCTCCGTTTTTGAATCGCGTGGTGAAAAACGACGCCTTTCTAAAGGAATTGGCCCTGGTAGACAATCCTAAAGGAAGGGCCAGGGGAAGACTCTATCTTGGAGACAGCATCGATTCCATTGCTGCGAGGGTGGAAATATCTCAATTTAACCTGTCTGCAAATTACCGGCGATTGCCGCATCCATTGAAAATTGACAGTGGTCAATATTTTTACAAAGGAATCACCACCGGCGTAAATAACTTGAGCGGAAAAATGGGGAAATCTTCGTTTACGGCGCTTTCGAGTCAGACATCCTGGGACCAAGCACCGGAACTGAAAATTACCTCCGGAAAAGCAGTCATCGATTTAACCGAGATATACCCATGGCTGAAATCCTCTAAAATAATCTCCGAGAACCTCAATGGCATGGAGGGTGTGCACGGTGTCATTGCAGTGTCTTCCATACAATATCAGGGCAAGCTTTTTGAACCGGAAAATTATCAATTCCAAATTTCAGGTGAAGCCCGGAATGTGGCTTTAAATTCATCCCTGTTTCCAGGGACATTGGAAGTCACCAAAGGATTTTTCAACTCAACTGCCAAGAATATTTCAATTTCCGATTCTCATGCCCGCCTCCTGGACGCATCAATGAAGGTGTCGGGGGATTTAAAGAATTACCTGAAGGATTTAAGCCAGTCGGATCTCAAGTTTCAAGGAGACCTTGGGCCGGATTCGGTTCGATGGATATCAGGTCTTTTAAAACTGCCGCCCTATCTCCACTTGAAACCGCCCATATCGGTTTCTAAAGCCGCATCTGACCTGGAACCATGCTCACGAAACCGGTTTTTCAGGAGACCTGGTATTCCACCCAAACATCAAGGTTTCAACGGATATTCATGCAAATCCCCATGAATTGGACATTAAAAACCTCGTTATCCAGAACCGGGACGACCACGCAACCATAAAATTGGTTCAAAAAAACCGGACGGCGGACATTTTCTTTGCCGGAAATTTACACAAATCGACCCTGGATGGCATCGTCACGGAAAATCAAATTCTAAAGGGTTGGATAAACGGAAATTTCCAGGCCCGGGTGCTTCTGGATCGACCCCTGAACTCCACCTTACAGGGACACCTTCAGGCAAGCAATCTTCTCTTTCCAGGGACATCCACATCGCCCTTGATGGTCGACGACCTTTCTCTTAAAACCATAAAGGATCACCTTCAGGTTGAATCCGCGAGGTTCTTGTGGGCGGACAACCCGTTTGAGCTCAAAGGAAATGTGAATTTTTCAGCCCATGAGCCCGACGTGGATATGGAACTCTACTCCCAAGCAATAGATCTGGACAAACTCGGCCAGGCCATGGATAAATACCGTAAAAAAAATCCCGACCCGGCGGGCGAAAAAGACTGGACAAACCCCATACGTGGTGTCTTGAAACTAAAAACAGAACATCTGACCTATAAAGGGTTTACCTGGAATCCCTTCCAGGCCGACATAACCTTCAATGAACGGTCTGCAGATGTTGCCCTTAAAAATGCGAGGTTATGCACCATTTCCACCCCCGGAACGTTGAAAATATCGCCCGGGGAGATCAGCGTCCATGTGAAACCGTCTGTACGGGGACAAAAACTCAAATCCTTTATTTCCTGTTTGTTGGACAAGGCCGCAAAGGTGGAGGGCAACTTCAATCTTGATGGAGAACTGACGGCCCAGGGACAGAATGAACAACTGATTCAATCCTTAGAAGGACATATAGAATTGGATGCCACCGAGGGCCGGATCTACGCGGGCCGATTTTACAGCGTGCTGATAGATATCTCCAATCTTATCCAGTTCACTGAAATGTTTAAGGGGAGGATGCCGGATCTTTCCGCAGAAGGGTTTGGCTACCATTCCATCCAAATCAAAGGAGACGTTCAAAAAAGCGTTCTAAATTTAAACGAAATGGTCATCGACGGGATGTCCATGGGGATCGTCTGTCATGGATATGTTGACTATTACAACAAAAAAATGGATATTACAGCCTTGGTGGCACCTTTAAAAACCGTCGATTTTATCGTCAACTATCTGCCGGGAGTGAACTACATCCTCGGGGGATCCTTGATCTCCATTCCGGTTCGAATATCGGGAGATCTGAACAATCCACAGGTGACGCCGGTCTCACCCACTGCTGTGGGTTCTGGACTGTTGGGAATCATGAAACGGACGCTCAATCTTCCGGTCAAAATAATCGAGCCGGTATTTCTGAATCAAACGCCCGTGCCTCCGGATAAGGAGAAGAGTCAATAACCCCTTGACACGGTGGGGGAAAAGGCGCTCATGCCGGTCAATTTCGAAAACAAGGGGAATGTTGTCGTAGGGGTTATTTCGGACACCCATGGTCTTCTTCCCACAACCGCCGTCAAAGCCCTTAAAGGCGTCGACCTCATCATTCATGCCGGAGACGTCGGCAGCAACGATGTTCTTGACAAACTGCAATCCATCGCTCCGGTGGTGGCGGTCCGGGGCAACATGGACGGGGGCGACTCTCTAAGGGAACTCCCCAAAACAGAGGCCGTCGAAGTCGCTAATGTTCTCCTGTATGTCATTCACGATATTCACAGACTCGATATTGCCCCTTTGGAGTCGGGCTTTGACGCCGTCATCCATGGCCATTTACACTGTCCTTCTGTTGCTGAAAATAGCGGCGTGCTCTTTTTGAACCCCGGCAGTGCCGCCCAGCCGCGCCGTAATTTTCAAGCGTCCCTCGCCTTGCTTCACATCCGGGGCAATTCCATAAAGACACAGATCGTCAACATCTAATATTTTCCCAGTTTGTTTACGATCAATTAGGGTTAGGCTTTGTCCGTCATGGGAGGCCTGCAACCCTTTTGAAGCCAAATCCCACCCAAGTATCAGAAAGTGCTTCTGCCAGTGCCGGGGCAGAAGCATGCACCTGCGCCCTTTCTATAACTTTAAACCCCCTCTGGGCCAACGCCTTCTCCACCTCCCCGGCATAAACGTCGTAGAAACCGGACACCACGAGCAAATCTCCCTCACGGGGTAACAGACGCTGATAGTGATCGAACAATTCCCTATGAATGACGGCATGGAGGTTGGCAAGAATCAAGTTGAATGGTCCGATCACAGCTTCCGTCGATCCCCGAAAAAAATGGAACCTGTCTTCCATCCGGTTCAGGCCTACATTGTGCCCAGTGGCCTGTATGGCCCCTGGAGAGATGTCGCATCCCAGTGCACGGCCTTTGTTTTTAAGGGCCGCTGAAAGCCCGAGGATGCCCGATCCGCATCCGATGTCCAGAATTTTGGCTTCTTTTTTAATCGGTAACCGGTTTAAAATGGTCAGCGCTGCCCGGGTGGAGGGATGGGCCGGGGGGAACGATCGGGAGGTTTTCAGGACCAGGCAGTCCTCCCCTGTTTTGGGCTTTCTGAAGCTCCAAGGGGAGCGAATGACAAAATTGTCAATACGATAGAACATCGATTTTAACGATTCCCTTATTTAACAAATCTAACATCTTTCCCGTTTTGTTTACGTTCCTTTAGGGGAATATTAATCGCTCGTCGGGGTGTATTCATTTTAAATCCGGGTAAAAGCAACCGCGTGTATATCACCCCATGACCCTATTGTAAAGACTGGACCCGCCGCCGGATCGACTGCCCAGCCGAATGGGTTCAAAAATCCTTTCTTCGGCAAACACCCCGCAAGGTTTTGAATTTGAACCTTTTTCGAAATTCACAAGATGTTGTGTTTTCCCTTGACCTTTATCGCAATAAGTTGTATTCAATACCTATCATGAAGGGAAACTATCAAGAAAAAGAAACCCAGCGGAATCATCGAAGATTTTTCTTGGTAAATGGCCTGACCTACCTCGCCGGCACCCTGTTCGGACTGAACTTTTTTTCCATGGCCGAAGCCAATGAAAAGCGTATTTGGCCCCTGCCCCAACCCCGAGGGCAAAGGATGTCTTTTTCAGCCCAGGCCCCGAGGATCGCCTTGATCATTGACGACATTGGGTATAGCGTCGCCCGGGCCCAGGCGTTTTTGTCCTTGAAAATGCCGATGACATTCTCCATACTTCCCCAATTGCGGCATTCCAAGGATCTTGCAGAGGAAATAACCGGAAAAGGCCATGAAGTCATGCTGCACCAGCCCATGGAACCATACGGCAGCGAAAGCCACCCGGGACCGGGTGCCGTCTACATCTCATACGGAAATCGTAAAATCGAAGAAACCATCGCAGAAAATCTGTCGCAAATTCCCCAAGCAACGGGGGTGAACAATCACATGGGCTCAAAATTTACCTCCTGCTCCACCAAGGTCGTACCGGCACTGAAAATAATCAAAAAAAATGATCTTTTTTTTGTGGACAGTTTGACGAGCAGGCATTCACAGGCCTACAAAATGGCCCGACGGCTGAACATGAGAACCGCACCAAGAAATGTCTTCCTGGACCACGCCCCGGATATTCGGGCGGTCCGAAGGCAGCTCGTGCACCTAAAACAACACGCCCTGAAATTCGGAGCCGCCATCGGAATCGGGCATCCCCACCTTTCAACGCTGACGGCCCTCCGGAAATTCAAACAAGAACTGGATGAAACAGCACCGTGGGTGGAACTGGTTTCAATATCCGATTTGCTTTAAAAATCCAATTACAGGAATTTTTTCAAAAAAATAGATCCTCAATTTTCATCCCGTTAACCGCTTTTTCCCAAGCGTTTGCCATTTTATCATTGTGTCGTATCTTATGTCATATGGCCCAATGCCGTTCGTTCAGTATGATCGCTTATAAAGAGGAGGAAATTGTCATGGATGCCGTTAACGGAAAGAATCAAGATAAGATACCCGATCTGAGGTGTCCGGAATGCCGAGCAGTATTGAAACAAAGAAGAACACGAAAACCCGATGCGTGTGAAATGATTTGTGGCGGATGTGGTCAGATGTTCGATGTATGCGACCTTGAAACGGTCCAAACATTAAAAAAACAATCATAGCGCTGTCTTGATGATTTTTCATCCATTTAGGCCGCAATAATCAGTTGGGGGGTCCCCTGAAGGATCCAATTTTTTAGAGCTCTCCCGAATGCAGCAGGGTTTTTTTTTGGGGAACCGGAGTTATAATGTGCGAAGAAGGGAATTGATGAAAAGGATCATTTCGCCTAAAACCACGTTGCGGGCCTGGACATGGGGAACATGACCGCATCCGGGCACCAGCTTTGCTTCCACCGGACCTGAAACCCCTCCTGCAATCCCCTGGAGTTGGGCCGTCGTAGCGTATTCGTCATCTTCCCCCTGGAGCGCCAGCAGGGAGCAGGTGATTTTGGGAAGATAGGCTTCAATGTTCCAATCGAAAAAATCAGGCGACAGCCACCGGTCTGCCCAGCGTCGGAAAACGTTTTCCGTGTTTTCGCCGTGGTAGCGAGCCAGCCGAGCTTTCAAGTCGCCGGTTTCATAGGCATCGATGGCATTGCGAATGCCTGCCAGGGTAACCGGTTCCACAAATATGTGAGCCGCCTCGGTGATGACCCCGCATACCCGGCTGCTGTTGACCGCCGCGGAAAGCAAGCCGATGGTACCCCCGTCGCTGTGCCCGATCAGAACAGCATGCTCAAGGTCGCAGTTTTTCAGCAGGCCGGGCAGGTAAACACCGGATTCTTTGAGAAGATAATCAAGGGGCCAGGGACCGCCGTAAGGTTCCGATCCGCCGTACCCCTTGCGATCATATACCAGCCCGGCACACCCGGTGGCCGCACAAAGGGCATGGGGAAAGTCCCGCCAGAGTTCGATACATCCCAGTCCTTCATGGAGAAATACCAGCGTCGGTTTTTGAAGTGATTCCCCGGGGACCGCGGGTTCAATGCCCTTGACCCTCAGGCGGCACCCGGCAACTTGTATGTGGAATATGCGCTGGGAGATGTCAGTGGTCTTTCGATTCATGGGTGTTAGAATAGAATAATCTGTTCCCGATTGTCAATTGACCGTTGAGGGTTGCCCCCTCCCCGAACTCCATTTTGGAACCCCGACGCTCCAAATTGGACATAAATTTATCTCGAATCGGGCTTTCAGTGGCCGACAAATCGTTGTCAAGCGCGGGTTTCCTTTAATATTCAAGGGTTTAGTAAAGTTGGCATAATTTTTGAATTTGTTTCTGGGACCGGTTGTAGTCCAACCAAAATAAAAACCACATAGAAAGGAGTTTAACATGAGTTCGACACCAGAAACACTCGAAGGTGTAGTGGTCGTTTCTCCGCAGGAAGCTCTCAAAATCCAGTCCGAGGGAGGTATGCTCATCGCCGCTTTCACTCACATGACCGACTGGTGCATGAGACGCGCCGCCGGATCCGTCCACATCACCATGGATGTCCCCAAAGATCACAAGCGGACCGATTTCGATCTGGCCCAGGCCGAGTTCGACATCGAAGCCCTTCCCGAAGACAAAGACACCCCCATCGTCTTCTATTGCGCTGACAATAATTGATGGAAATCCTATCACGCCGCCAGGTTGGCGGTAACCCAAGGCTACACTAAAGTCCATTGGATGCGGGTGGGGACGAAAGGCTGGATGGACGCTTTCTTCTCCATTGATACCGATTCCAAACTTCTTCAGAACATCATGTTCGTCAACCAAAACAACCCTGCCGAATGGAGCATCGGATTTGATCAGGTCAAGGACTTGAGAAACCCGGTCCTGGTTGATTTCCAACCGGCCGACAAATACGAAAAAGAGCACGTGGAAAATGCCATCAACATTCCCTACGCGGAGTTGTGGACCTTTGCGAACCTTGAAAAACTGAACAAAAGCAAAGAACTCGTCATTATTCACGACGATCCGGTGATTGCGGGTGTTTTGGCCCTTTCCTTTCGGCTTCTCGACTACCGGACCTACATTCTCATTTAAAAACCAACATCCATTTAGAAAATACCCACATCCCCGCCTATGGCGGGGATGTGTCATTTCATCCTGACCGCCTTGCCCCGACCTCAATTCCCAACATAATCCTTACTTAAAAATCGGAGGAGACCGGGTCAGATGACCCGGTGCACATGACACCCTTATTCGTCCCCATCTACAATTGTAAAATGGACACGGTGCAAATTGACATTCATTCTTAAATCCTATATGCTTCTGATATATTATATATTTAATAGTATATCAGCTGATTTTTCAAAAAGACGACAAAGGAATAGCGATGTCAAAACAATACCCGGAATGCCCATTGTATAATCACGTGAACTGTAGGGAGATCGATAACCGGAAAGTCTGTGCGATTGTACGTGAAGACAACATTTGTCTTAAAAAGCTCCATAAGAATGTAAAGAAAGCCAAAGAATAAGGATGCTTTTTAACGATTCGGAGAGGATATTGTGCATCGGATTAAAACGGTTCTCGTTGTACTTGCAATAATGTTGATAACTTTAACATCTCTTCAAGGGATTGTAAAAGCGGCACAGGTCCAAAGAATTCATAAAAATCAAAGGTTCGTCTATATTGATGGCGGCACCAAAGATGGATTTGTAATGGGATCTACAGTATGCATTTACTCATTCTCAGGAAAAAAGATCGCTTGCGGCAAAGTCCATAAAACTTCCGAATCCAAAACCATGGTTGGAATAGATAAAGCAATGGCCATCCAGATTAAAAATGGAATGGAAGCAAGACTATTAACTGACTGAAAAACGCTAACCTTTTCTCAAAAATATAAAAAGGAGCACATCATTCGAACCTGCCGTGTTTGCGCGTTGACCTCCCACCTCGCATCACAACTGTATTGTCAACAGCTTTTCATCCACCCTGAAAACCAGGAGAACAACAACCAATAAGACGGTTTGAAAAGTTGTTAATTGGTCGAAAATTAACTTTTTTAATTAATTCACTTGCTTTTTTTAAAATAGGTGTTATTTTTGAAACAATCATCAAAGGTCTGCCCTTAGTTGGCGGACCGGTTTCGTTCTGAAGGAAAGATTCGTTTGTCAGAGTGGCAACCTGCAGTCTGGAACTATGAGAACTTTTTTGAAAGGAGGGTGTCACTATGACTAACGGAATTGTAAAATGGTTTAATAGCGGTAAAGGCTATGGCTTTATTGAGCAAGAAGATGGTCCGGATGTATTTGTTCATCATTCAGGAATTAATGCAACCGGTTTCAAATCGCTTGATGAAGGTGATCGGGTTTCCTTTGAAATAGAGCAGGGCCCAAAAGGTCCGTCTGCAACCAATGTAACCTTGGTATAACCGTCCATTTTAGGATACAAAAGGGCATTCTTCAAAATATGAGGGATGCCTTTTTTTTGTTCAGGGAAATGATTTAAAAAATATTCTGGTAAATTGGGAAAGAGGGTTAATGGGCAATAACCGTTTAGTTTATTCAACCGAATCCGGTCGAATTTGCCCATCCAGCGGACACCCCACTACGAAATGCACCTGCAAAAAGAAAAAAACCGTCGAGAAACAATCCTCCTTTCCGTCTATCCTAGGGTTTTTAGTTTCACTGAGCATGACTTTTTAATAGGATATTTTAGTCTCTCAACAGAGAAAACAACGTTCCGTCAGGAGCTTGGTATGCAGAATTTGAGGGGTTTCTCCATGGAAAAATCTCCTGTATGGCGGTGGAATGATCAAAGTGACAAACTATCACACAGGGAGAAACAAATCGAGAATGAGATCAACGCCAGAAGAAGTATTACAGAATGAAAATCGAGTCCTGGGGGAGTGAGGTGCTTTCTTGAAAAAATTTTATAGCATATTTTCTAAGCAACTTTAAGAAAATTAAAACCTTTTAGGTGGAAGCTGAATATCAATATTTCGCAGATTCTATCTAAATTGTCTCGAAGGGCCTTTTTTCTGTGATTCTCTGTCAGACGATTTTCAGCCATTGCTTTTGCCATTACAGCAAGAAGCTGAACTCTCTTATGAAATTCTTGCCCCTCTCCTGTCTCAACATCGGAAGTAATCCCCGACTGAGGTTCAAAACAGGCCAAATTCAGGGAATGATAAAACACGTGAATAGCGTTTTCGATGATGGCAGCTTTGCGATAGTTTCCAATGGGACAATTTTTTAAATAAGCCTTGGCCATGATAATGAGAAGCTTCAACCTTGATAAAAAAATGTCGTCGCCCGACATTGCTCTCATTTTTTCAGAAGTCGGCCCCAATTTAATCATAAAATATCCTTTCAGCCTTTTGCCACCTGTTTCTCGACACCTTATTTTTTGTTTTTTGGAGCATTAAATATACGTATCAAATTATTTTTATTATGCAAAATTCATGCAAATTCATTGGTTAAAAATTTTCCATATGCATATCAGATAGTTAAATTTACTATGCGCAAAATTAAAGTATAAATTAGGTATATTAATCACTTGATTGATTTAGGCGGAAATTATGTAAATGTGGGGCAAATTACATAAAATTTATGACTTTATTTACATAAATAATAGAAATCCTGAATAAAAACTGGAGAGTAAAATATAGATCCGCTGGGAGCTTAAAAAAGAACTTTGCCTGGCTAAAAAAAACACTTTGTTTGGGTTAATTATAGACGTAAATTGTGGCCCAACTGTTGATGGTTCCCATGTCTACCCTGGGAATTTTGGCAGTGGAGTGTATCATCAGCGCCGCGTTACCCGCTTTGGTGTATCAGAAACGCCACGGCGGTTGGTTCGGCTGGCGCTGGGCAATCCCCTATTTCTTTTATTGGTTGTTCTGCTTGTATTGGATTTCGCTCTGGGGACTCCTAACGGCTTCCCATTACGTCTGGTTAACCCGCGGACTACTCAAAATATTCTGCCGACGGCGCTTCCAACGGCCGCCACGTCCGGAGCATTTTCAAAAGCCGCCTGAGTGTTCTGTTTTTTTCAACCATATCTTGGAAAAGCGCAGTACTTTTTTTGACAGTTGACAGATCATATTCGTCCGTCGACACCTCTCACATATATATCGTATATCGATGCTTTTAGCCTTATATGGCCGTGAGATGAGGTGAACCCTGTGGCCGGAGTCCCGCGATTCCGTTTTTAAGGGGATGTGTTTCCCGTTTGGTTTCGGAAACAATAGGGATCGAGCTCATTGAAAATGTCGCGGCCGAAGCCGTAACTGACCGCCGGACAACCGCCGCAAACCGGACGAACAGGGCAGGCATTGCACGACTTCGATCCTTCCCGATAGCGGCTGGCAGAGGTTCCGTGATAGATGTCATTCAGGCGTTCCTGATAAATGTTGCCGATCAGGGAGGGCATTTTTCGGCATGCATGTACTTCGCCGTCGGGCAGCAGGGCGACGAAATTGAAGGCCGCTCCGCAGCCGTGACCTGCACAGCCGCCGCCAAGGGGAAGCCCCCGCTGCCAGCGCAAGAGGTTAAACAAGTTGTCCTTAAATCCCATGCAGGAGTTCGTTTCAGCAGCATCCATATACTGGGCTAATAAATCGGGGAACCTGTCAAAAGGAACGGCTGATAGTTCAGCCCCCCGGCCCACCGACGCCAGTCGGTTGAAGGTGAATAAATCCGTAAGACTTTTGAGCCGATGGGCCAGCTTTAGGACCTGGTCCATGTTGTCCCGGGTAAGGGTGAGCATCACCATGCGATATACTCCCAGTTCACCCAAAAGTTTTAAAAAATCCAGCACCCGGTCATAGTGGCCGTGACCTCTAATAAAATCGTTATGCGCTTTCAGCCCCTCAAGACTGACCTGGAAGAACTCCGGTTTTTGTACCGCAAGCATGCGTTCGATACGGTTTCGGGGCATTGGATTACCAAGAACGGCGGTCATAAAACCCCGATCGACCGCTTCGCTGTAAAGGCGATCAAAGTGAGGGTAAAGCATGGGATTACCCCCGGAAAAGGATACCTGACCGAACACATTGTGTCCCCGGCAAAAATCATAAAAGTCGTCGAGCACCCCTAAAGCCTGTTCGAGGGTCATGGCTTCACGATCACTGCGATCGTAACAGTGGCGGCAGTCCAAGTCGCAGGTTTGGGTAATATGCCACTGTAATGTAAAGGTCGAGGACGAAAAAAAAACAGGATCGTCCATCTCACCTTTCGGGAATTCTGCGGGGCGCCGGATGCCCGGCGGTGGTGTCAGGATCAGGCCGAACTGTTCAGCCCGATAAAGAATGTTGTCGATTGCCCCTACCGTAACATCGCCTTCGGAAGCTGCCTTTCTTGAGTCGATCTCTTCAGTCGCAATTTTGAGCGCCAGAAGGTCCCTGGCTTCGGCGTTGCGAACTTCGACCCCCTTTTTGCCGGGCCTAATCAACACGAGGACATATCCATCGCCGGGTTCCGGAACCGTGGCGCGATTGGACAACAATTCCGGCAGGTGCTGCCAACTCACCGGCACCAGTTCAAGGGCCGGATTGACAATGCGATGTGTCACCATTTCCGGCAAGGATGGTGGAGATTTCAGGAGACGATGTCTTGATTCTTCTATTTTTGCCAGATCGAAGATAAAGGGATGGCGGCAGCACCTCTCGGGATGCCGATCCAGAACTTCGGACAATGCTGCATCCCCTTCTAAATATTTTTCAAGATCCGGTAAGAGTTCAAAACAAACTGGATAACGCTTTCGAAAGTCTGTTTCGAAACGATGCGTGGACATGTAGGCTCCGCCGACCTCAATCCGTTTGAACGATATAAAATGCCAAGAGCCGGCAACCTGAAGCTGCCGGCCCTTGTTGGTTTCCGATAATCAATAATTTCCGTCATGCATCCTGCATGATCATTTGTTGCCACTTCAGCCGCTTTTTCCGGTTTTTTTCTTGACGGTCTCTGCCTCTTCCTCTGCGGCCTTCTTGGCTTTTTCCTCTGCAGATTGCTCTTCGGTCTTCATTTGTTCCATCTTTTGTTGCTCTTCAGCGCTAACTGCGCCACCTTTGGAACCGGATCAGCCACTTCCGGCCGGAGGCTTGACTTGTTTTTCAGTGCCACCTGCACTGGGTTTGGCTCCTCACCCGCTACCCGCGTGAGCCCCGGGTAGCGTGATGCCGCCCATGCTGATCAAGCCGGCAACGCCCAAGGAAGCAAGCAATTTTTTCAGATCTTTTTTGTCCATAATCCCCCCCTGAAATTGGTTTTATGATATTGAATAAATCAATCAACATTTCTCCAACTAATGATATTTTCTATCATACCGTTCCTGGACTGTCAAGAAAACAGCAAAAAGTACCGGATGAAAATCGCCCATTAAACCATTTTACAGCAACCACCGTTGCTCAGAACATGATTGTAAAACCTCTATCCTGGTTTTTTTATCCGAATTTAATACTACAGCGTCATTTTTATAAACATCTTGTAATGGAAAGAACAAGACCCGCACTGCCATTTTGATCCGGTCACCCGTCTGTGCATGCAAAATTCAAATGGTTAGCAATAGAGTATTTTATCAAAGAGCGAATAAGTTAGGGTCGTCCTGTGAAATCAAAAAGAACCGATTTCACAGTATAGGAGCTTTGTGCCTTGACTTCACTTTTCATGTGTGAATCCTCGAATCCTTTATAAACACTCCTGCTCAATTGGAGATGACACACTTATTTTACCCCAATTAACACCAACTAATCGGGAGATGATCCATATTTTTATTGTCTTATTTTTCATTTTGTTATATCGGAGACCTTAAGAAAACTCAACAGGCATTCGAATGTTGATCTTTTTCTCTACCATCAACTCTGTCACCTTACAAGGAGGGAACATTCATGATGAAAAAATTATTTCTCTTTTTCTGGGTTGCGGTCATTGGTATAACCATGATGGCCACCAGCGCATTCACAGCCGATTCCGTTCCGACCAAACTGACCTTCAGCATCTTCTTTCCGCCCACCCACGGACAGACAAAAGCTGCCATGGACTGGGCTAAAGAGATTGAGAAACTTACCGGGAATAAAGTCCAGATTACCGTTTTCCCGGGAGGCACCCTGACAAAAGCACCACAATGTTACAGCGGTGTCGTCGAAGGAATTTCAGATTTAGGGTTTAGTCTTTTCGCCTATACCCGAGGACGTTTTCCTGTCATGGCGGCCGTTGATCTCCCCATGGGATATCCCAACGGAAAAGTCGCCAGTATGGTGGCTCAGGAGTTTGCCAAAGATTTCAAACCCAAAGAGCTAAACGACGTAAAAGTGCTATATCTCCATGCCCACGGTCCGGGCATTCTTCATACCAAAAAACCCGTCCGGAAACTGGAAGATCTAAAAGGCATGAAGATCCGGGCTACCGGTCTCAGTGCCAAGGTTGTCAAAGCCCTCGGTGGAGTTCCGGTGGCAATGCCCCAGGGCGGCACCTACGAAGCCCTTAAAAAAGGGGTTGTTGAGGGAACTTTCGGGCCCATGGAGGTTCTCAAGGGTTGGAAACAGGCCGAAGTCATCAAATATACCACTGAATGTTACAGTGTCGGCTATACCACCACATTTTTCGTTGTAATGAATCTGGACAAATGGAATGCACTTTCACCCGAAATCCAGAAAGTCTTTGAGGAAGTCAGTGATAAATATGTCAAGGTTCATGGTGAAGTATGGGATTCCACCGATGAAGAAGGCAGAAAATACACCATAAGCCTGGGCAACGAAATAATATCCTTGTCCGACGAAGAGAGTGCCCGATGGCGGAAGGCCGTTGAGCCGGTGATCGCTGACTATATCGCCAACACACCCGATGGAGACGCATACGTCAAGAAAATCAACGCGTTGATGAAAAAAGGCTCCAATTAGATTGACGATATTTTTTTAAGGGTTGCCCGGATTGAAAATATTCTGAATTGGGGCAACCCTTTTTTTTTACTTGAACAAAATGGGTAGTTCCGTGAAAAGTGAAAAGTTTATAGGTTGTTCAATATTGCCTTTTAATGTATTAAGTGGTTGTCGTTTTACATTTCACCTTTTACATTTCACCTTTTACCTTTTACCTTTTACATTTTTCATTTCACAAATTTAAAAAAATGAATTCATTTCAAAAAATTTCTTACGGGTTGTCCAAGAGACTCTACTGGATTGCGGGCGTGGCCATCGTCGCCATGATGCTCATTACCTGTGCAGATGTGGTCTTACGCTATTTTCGCATGCCCATACCCGGAACCTACGAACTCGTCTGTTTTTTAGGGGCCATCGCCGCAGCTTTTGCCATGGCCTATACATCCCTTGAAAAAGGTCATGTATCGGTGAGTTTTGTGGTTGCCCTATTCCCCAAAAGGATTCAGGGGTTCATTGAAAGTATTGTCCATATTTTCGGATTGTTTCTCTTTATACTCATTGCCTGGCAGTCTGCAATTTACGCAAACGACCTTCGCCTGTCCGGAGAAGTATCCCTGACCCTGGAACTCCCCTTTTATCCATTTGTGTATGGCATCGCTTTTTCCGCGGCCGTCGTCTGCCTTATATTGATATCTGACCTATTCAAAAACATTCGGAAGATGATCGGAAAATGAGCCTCACAACTGCTGGAATAATCGGAATTATCGTTCTGGTTATCCTTTTGTATTCCAAAATGCCCGTGGGGTTTGCCATGGGTTTCGTGGGACTCATCGGATTCGGTTATGTGGTAAATTTCAATGCAGGTCTGAGTCTCATGACACGGGATGTGTGGGACGTTTTTTCTTCGTACAATTTGACCGTTATCCCCCTCTTCGTGTTTATGGGTCAGATTGCTTTTTCCGCCGGTATCAGCCGCAGACTTTATGATTCCGCATATGTTCTCCTGGGCCACCGTCGCGGAGGCCTCGCCATGACCACCGTGGGCGCCTGCGCCGCATTCTCCGCAATATGCGGCTCGACCAACGCAACGGCAGCGACCATGGCCACGGTTGCCCTTCCTGAAATGAAACGATACGGCTACGATATGGGGCTTGCCACCGGCACCGTGGCTGCAGCCGGAAGTCTCGGAATACTGATACCGCCCAGTGTGATTTTTATCGTGTACGGCATTATCACCGAACAATCCATCGGCAAGCTGTTTGCGGCCGGTATCCTTCCGGGAATTCTCCTCAGTTTTCTTTTCCTCCTGACCATTCATCTCCGGGTCATGAAAAATCCTTCCCTGGCACCGCCGGGTCCGAAAACCAGCTTCAGTGAAAAAATCAGGTCTTTTGCCGGTGTCCTCGAAACCTTAATCCTTTTCGGTCTGGTTATGGGCGGTATTTTTTGGGGATTTTTCACCCCCACCGAAGCGGCGGCCACCGGTGCTTTTTTGACCCTTCTCATCGCCCTGCTCAGGAGACAACTCTCCTGGCAGGGATTTGAAGAGGCCGTTGCCGACACCACCAAAATCAGCTGCATGATCATGGTCATCGTCACCGGCGCAGTGATATTCGGACATTTCATGGCGATTACCAGAATCCCCTATGAACTCGCCGAACAGGTGGGTTCTCTTCCCCTTCCCCGCCATGCGATCATTGGAATGATCATTCTGGTCTATCTAGTGGGGGGCTGTTTCATGGACGCACTGGCCATGGTCATGCTCACCGTCCCCATATTTTTCCCGGTGGTTCAGGCCCTTGGTTTCGACCCGATCTGGTTTGGGGTGGTGATTGTCCTGATAACGGAGATGGGCGTGATTACACCGCCGGTGGGGGTCAACGTGTACGTTGTCTTTGGGGTGGCCAAAAACGTACCCCTGGAAAAGATATTCAAAGGGGTTTTTCCTATGCTGTTGGCATTGCTGGTCTGCAATGTTATCCTTATTCTGTTCCCTCAGATTGCGCTCTTTCTGCCAAGTCTGATGAAATAAATCGAGTGCCTAAAATGAGCTAAAATGCCTATTTATCCCGTATTAAACGGGGAAGTTAATGAACCTCCCCAGCGCAAGCATTCCCCTTCTGCTCTGTAGCATTTCACTCGACCCCTCGAACCCTCTGAACCCTCCGGAAGTTAAACGGGAAAGGGAACCATCTTCAGACCGAGGGTTTCATCCAGGCCGAGCATAATATTCATGTTCTGAACCGCCTGTCCGGCAGCACCTTTTACCAGGTTGTCGATGGCGGAAATCAGTATCAAACGGTGATTCCGTTCATCCAGCCTAAATCCGATGTCGCAATAATTGGTTCCACGGACATGCAGGGTGTTCGGCAGCCGTTCGCCGGGGCATATGCGGATGAAAGGACGGCCGGAATAAAAGGCTGTCATACACTCTCGAATGTCTTCAGCCCGAATGTCTTTGGCCGGGTTGACATACAGGGTGGTGAGTATCCCCCTGGACATGGGGACAAGGTGCGGGACAAACGTAATCTTCACCGGCCGGCCGGCTTCAACAGACAGCACTTCTTCCATTTCGGGATTATGCCGGTGTTCAGCGACTTTATAAGCCTTGAATGATTCGTTGGCTTCGCAAAAATGCGCTGTGAGCGAAAGGGTACGGCCCGCTCCGCTGACACCGGACTTGGAATCTGCAACGATGGAGTTCGGATCGATGAGGCCGCCCTTCAACAAGGGGACCAACGGAAGAAGGACACTGGTTGGATAACATCCGGGAGCGCCCACCAGATCGGTATTTTTTATCTTGTCAAAATTGACTTCGCAAAGTCCGTACACCGTTTTTTCCAGCAGATCCTTTGCGGTATGGTGCTGATAATGCGTCTCATAGGTGGCCGCATTCTTAAATCTGAAATCAGCGGACAGGTCGATGACCTTTTTGCCTCGCCGAATAAATTCGGGAACGAACTCCATGGGGATCTTGTGGGGAAGCGCTGTAAAGACGACATCCGCATTGTCACAAACACGATCTATGGACAATTCCTCACACAAAAGGTCCACAGAGCCCTCCATGGAGGGGAAGACACTGTCAAAGTTGACGCCGGCATATTGCCGGGACGTCAGAATCGTGAGGGTTATCTCAGGATGCCCGCAGAGGATCCGTACAAGTTCTGCGCCGGCATACCCCGTTGAACCAATTACACCGACTCTGATCATAACACCCCCTAATCGTTTAATATCATGTCTATCATGTGTTACCGGGCCCTGAAAATGCCCTCCCGGGATCAGCCGCCCAGATAGGCGTTCTTGACCTCCGGATCGGCGAGAAGCGCTTCGGAACTCCCTTCCAGGACCAGGTTTCCAGTTTCAAGGACATACCCTCGCTGAGCGAATTGCAGCGCCATCCGGGCGTTCTGCTCCACCAGCAGAATGGTGGTACCTTCCTTGTTGAGTTCTTTGAGGGCTTCGAACATGCTGAGCATCATCAGCGGTGCGAGTCCCATGGAAGGTTCGTCGAGGAGCATAATTTTTCTTCCGCTCATAAACGCCCGCCCGATGGCAAGCATCTGCTGCTCACCGCCGCTGAGCGTCCCGGATTTCTGGAATTTACGCTCTTCCAGGCGGGGAAAAATATCGAAGACTCTTTGGAGATCCTCTTCGATTTTTTCTTTGTCCCTTCTGGCAAACGTCGCCAGCCTGAGGTTCTCCATGATGGTCAGGTTGCCGAAGAGACGCCGCCCTTCCGGAACATGAGAAATGCCGAGCTTGCTGACCACCTTGTCTGCGGGATATTGAAGCAGGTCTTTGTCCATGAACATCATTTCGGTCCCTTCTTCCACCGGAACCATCCTTGAAATCGCTCTTAAAGTTGTGCTCTTGCCCGCACCATTGGCTCCGATAATACAAACAATTTCACCTTCGCCGATTTGAAAGCTGATACCGTGGAGCGCTCTAATATTATCATAAGATACGCGAAGGTTTTTAACGGACAAAAACATCAGGCCAAGGTCTCCTTTCCCAAATAAGCTTCAATCACTTTAGGGTTGTTTTGAATTTCTTCGGGGGTCCCTTCTGCGATAACATGCCCGAAGTTCAACGTCTGTATGATTTGGCAAAGTTCCATAACCACCTTTAATCTGTGCTCGATCAGAAAAATAGCAAGGCCCAGTTCTTTATGGACTTTTCGTACGATCGCCATCATCTGGATCAATTCTTCAGGGTTCATACCTGCGGTGGGTTCGTCCAGGAACAATATCTTGGGTTCAAGGGCCAATGCCCTTGCCAGTTCCACCCGCCGCTGGTCTCCATAGGACAGGTTGGTCACATTCTGATCCGCAAGTTGGACAACGCCCACCATTTTTAGGAGTTTGTAGGCAATTTCCTCGATCTCTGCCTCCTGCCTGTATCGTTTGGCAGTGCCGAAAAAAGCCCCGACCAACCCGTAGCTGATGGTTGAGTACCGCGCCATCTTAACGTGCTCGAGGACGGTCATGTGACGCCATAATTGCATGTTCTGGAAGGTTCTGCCAAGACCGTAAGCGGCAATCTGGTAAGGTTGAAGACCCGTTATTGTTCTTCCCCTCCAATATGATATCACCTTCCGTCGGCTTGTAAATTCCGGTGATGAGATTAAATATGGTCGTTTTTCCCGCGCCATTGGGTCCGATCAATCCTCTGATCTGCCCTTTTTCGATTTCGAGATCATAATTGTTTACAGCCCGCAAACCGCCGAACTCGTGACTCATTTTTTCAACTCGAAGCAGCGCCATCCTATACCTCTTTCCCCGGTCTCTGTTTCGGTTTTATGAGTTTTTCCACATTAAACTCCTTGAAAGCGATCAGTCCTGTGGGCCGATAAATCATCACCAGATATGAGCAACAATGGAATAATAATCCATTTAAAAATTTCCAGGGGCCGCAGCGCTTCTCCCAGGAGACTCAGGCTTACCGCACCGACGATGGATCCGTATACGGAGTTCAGTCCCCCGAAGTAAACCATTGCCAGGACTTCGGCAAGTTTCTGAAGACCAAAAGTACCCGGGTTGACATATCTGAGGACATGGGCAAAAAGTCCGCCGGCAACACCGGCCCAGAAGGCTGCAAAGAGAAATGCCACCATTTTGGTGCGTCGGGTGTTAACGCTCATGGCATCCGCAGCCATCTCGTCGTCACGCACCGCATTCAGCGCTTTTCCGAAAGTAGAACGCACAAAATTGTTGGTAATCCAAATGCAGGCGACGGTCCACATGAACACCGTGGGCAGACCGGCGTAGTCGGGCTGACTGCTCAACCCCCTGGGCCCGCCAACCACTTCCAGGTTTTCGATCATACTCTTTACAATGAACAAGAACGCCAGGGAGATAATGGCCAAATAATCGCCCCGGGTTCTGAATGAGGGTATGGCAATAACAAGGGCGCCAAGGGCCGCGACGATCCCGCCGACGATCAATGCAAAGGGAAACATGAAGGGGCCCAACCCCGGCGAAAGTATTGGGTGGCCGAAGATTTTGTCATTGGCGAAAAAGAGAACCGTAAATACCGAGGCGCCGTAGGCACCTAATGCCATGAATCCGGGATGGGAACACGAAAATTCTCCCATATATCCGTTAACCACATTCAAGCTCAGGGTGAGAATAATGGCGATCAGGGTGAGTTTCAGGGTAAGGACCCTGTAAGCGCTGATTTCCGACCATATATACAAGGAAGCATAAAGGAGTGCGATATGGATGAGTACAGAAACGAACATCGGATAATCAAGAAGCTTTGCGGCCACCCGGTTTGCCGGTTCGCAACTCATCCGGGCGACGATGCTGATGGGCAAGATATAGATCAGCAGAACATAGCCCATGGCACCGGGAATCATCAAGGGCTTCTTGAGCATTATCACAAAACCGAAAAGAACCGGTATTTTCGGCAATCCAAGGACCCCCACCAACAGGTCACCGGCAAAATGTTCGAGGAGAACCGCAATCAGGATGCCGAAAAGCCATCCGAGCAAGGGAACCCCGGACATCGAGTCGAAGATTTTGCCTTTAAAAAACTTCTTTTTTTTGGTTAAATTTCCGTCTTTTTCAATCATAGTTAACGTTCTTTATTATCCATAGTGCTCTCAAATACGATGACATATTCTTATCTGGTCACTCGCCCGTATAAGCTGAAGTCCAAAAGTTTGAAGTTTGAAGTGAGCTAAAGTGAGCTAAAGTGAGCTAAAGTTATGGCGTCGCTTTGCTCCGCTGATGTTATATAATTGGCAGAATTCCTTAACTTTAGCTCACTTTTAACTTTAGTTCACTTTTAACTTTTGCATACATAGAATGAATAAACCAAGTTATAAATAGGTGACCGTGTCTACGAATACATTTACTTAGAGCCTCAGACGTGCGCTGTAAGGCTCGCCGAAAAAACCGTGGGGTCTAAATGTCAGAATAAGTAGAATGATCGAGTAGGCAATGAGATCCCGCAATGTCGAAGGAAAGATCATCGCCACGAAAATTTCGATGAACCCCAACAAAAACCCTGCAAGGGTGGCACCCAGAATGGATCCCCGTCCTCCCAAGATTGCCGCCACAAACGCCTTCCATCCGAATACGATCCCCATGTAAGGATCCAGAACCGGATACGCGATACCAAAGAGAATCCCTGCCGCAGCTGCCAGGGCCGAGCCGATGGCGAAGGTCATGGCGGCGATGGTGTTAATGGGTACGCCCATGAGCGGCACCACCACATAATCAAAAGCCATGGCCCGCATGGCCATCCCATACTTGGTCCGCTGCACAAACTGGTGAAGGGCGAGCATGAGCATCAGGGAGACCACGACGATCATGATCTTCTTGTTGGTGACAAAAACGCCGCCGATATTATAGGTCGAAGATTTGATCAAAGACGGAAAACTGACCCGTTTAGCACCCAACAATGCCAAATTGCCGGTTTCGAGGATGATACCGATCATCAAACCGGTGATGGCCGCTGAAGCCCGGGGTGCTTCACGCAAAGGCCGATACCCCAGCCGTTCCACCAGAATGCCCACAAATGAGGTCAGAAACATGGAGATGATGATGGTCAGCACCAGAATCAACCAGTTGGGCAGGGCAATGGCACCGAAGGACGCCAATGCCGTTATTCCGGTGGCCACACCAAAACCGATGTATGCTCCCACCATGAAAATATCACCGTGGGCAAAGTTGAACAGCATCAAGATGCCGTATACCATGGAATATCCCAGGGCAATCAATGCGTAAAAACTGCCCCATTGTAACGCGTTAACCAGGTTTTGGAAGAAAAATACCATTGGGTTTAATCCTGTTCTTTCAAAAAAAGGCGGGCCCAGAGCTCACCACCCTGACCCGCCCTTTTTATAAGAAATCTCCGATAGCTCCTTTTGGGATAACACCTATCCCATATAACAATATTTGTACTACCCGGGTTGAGCGGTTCAGGGTTCAACGTTTTGGTTTTAACCCTTGAACTTTGAACCCTGAACCTAAAACCGATCAGTAATCTATGTTTATGGACAAACAGACTTGTAAAACTCGTATTCGCCTTTGTCGCTAATCTTGACTATAACGGCACACTTGATGGGATCTCCATCCTCGGTAAAGGTCATTTTCCCTGTGATACCGTTGTATTCTTTGATTTTGGCCATTGCATCACGGACACATTGGCGATCTTTCTCGATCTTTCCGGTAAGCTTGCCGCAAGATTGGATGGCCATTTGCACGAGGCCCAAGGCATCCCAGGTCAGGGCCGCCACATCGTCGGGCACATACCCGTGCGCTTTATTGTAGCGATCGATAAACGCTTTTGTCGCCCCCTTGGCTCCGGCGGCGGCATAGTGCGTGCTGAAGAAAAGGCCGTAGCAGTCTTTTCCGCAAAGTTCTACGGTTTCGGCCGAGCCCCAACTGTCGCTGCCCACAATCGGTTTATTCCAACCCAGCTCATGGGCTTGCTGAACGATCAGAGCCACCTCGTTGTAGTACTGGGGCGTAAACAGTACTTCGGCGCCTGATTTTATGATCTTGGTCAACTGGGAGCTGAAATCGGCATCCTTGGTGGTGAAACTTTCAAACGCCACGACGGAACCGGGACCGTTGTTCTTTTCCCAGGCTTCTTTAAAGAACTCTGCAAGCCCTTTGGGATAGTCGCTGGCCACGTCGTAAAGCACCGCAGCTTTGGTGAACCCGAATTCTTCCTTGATGAAATTGGCCAGCACGGGCCCCTGGAACGGATCCAGAAAGCAGCCGCGAAAGACAAACGGACGGTCTTTGGTGGTGTCGGGGTTGGTCGACCAAGGGCTGATCATGGGGGTTTTGTAATTGTTGGCCACCTCTCCCGCGGGTATCGCCTGCTTGGAAGACTGAGGTCCGACAATGAAAAGAACTTCGTCCTCTGTGATCATCTTTGTGTTCACTTTGACGGCCGATTCCGCTTTGGACTCGTTGTCTTCGATGACCAGTTCGACCGGATATTTCTTTCCGCCGACCTCAAGGCCGCCGGCTGCCTTGATATCCTCGAGCCACATCTCGGCGGCGAACTTCGATCCCTCGCCGACCTTGGGGATGTCTCCGGTCATTGGAGCGTTGATGCCGATCTTGATGGTCTTGGCCTTACTCCAGGCACAGGGGGTAAAAATGAGACCGATCACCAGACATGAAACAATAAAAAACAAACCTTTTCGCATACGACCTCCTTTCTTTAGACTAATTAACGTGTTGTTTTAATTGCAATAACAAGAGCAATCTTTTTGTCGACTCAATTGATCTGGCTCAATAACACACTGGGAATTCTTTTTCAACAAAATAATATTCAGCCGGTACAATGGATTCCGGGTTCTATCCGAACGTGTTGTCCAATTCATCTCATTCCTGTTTTCTGATATCAGCGATCAACTCCTTGAGGATGCCGACAACATTGCGTCCCCTTTCCCGTGCAATTTTATGGGCATCCTCTACAAGCCTGGCGGCATGACGCTCCAATTCTGCCATTGCTGGAATCGGTATGTTCATCCGCTGGTATTGCCAGGTCAATAAACGGATCGCCAAACGTTCTTCCTGTCGTCTGATAAAGCCCATAAATTTTTTCCTTTCAGACGGGCCACTCCGTTTCCCACGGTACGTCCTTTAGCTGCATAAATAACCTGCCAAAAGGAGTTTATGACTTCAGGGTACACTATCGGCATATACTTAGAATAGCCTGTTCCAATACAAGTTTTTGGTTCTGCCTCGTGGTTTTCAGCCGGAGATCCGCCTCGCTCAGTTTCTCAAAAGCAGCCATCAGTTCATGGGTGGTAAATTTTTCAGATTTTAAGAGCATCTGGTAAACAGGATATGGGCTCTGTGAATTTTTGGCAATCACAAGGTCGGTGGGCGTTGGTTTTTTTTTCTTTTTTCTCACCTTTCCCGATCCTGATGGTTTCATCCCCCCATTTTTTGAAAGCAGTTCATCCCATTCTTGGAGCTGATTTAAAATGTCTCGGTCATATTCTTGTACTGCCGGCATGATACTGTTTTTAAATTGCCCGTATTGAATTCCAGAATGCCAGGGCTTGCCATGGGGGCTTTCGATAAAACCTCTGACGATCAAAAGCTTTCTAATCTGATTGGTGATGGCAGCCAGAATCTGAAGCGGGTGAAGATTGTCGGACAGAAGAGAATCGAGAAAAAAGAGCGATTTTTCAACATTCCGATCGGATACGGCATTGGTGAATTCATATATGGGATCTTTTTTCGATCGCTTAAGAACATTCTTAACATCGTCTTGGGTAATCTTTTTTCGATCGCCCACATAAGAGATCAGTATGTTGAGATTCTCGGAAAAAATTCGAAGATCGAATCCGGTCAATTCATACATGGCCTGAAATGTTCGCCGATCCATGGTTTTCCCGGATCCATGGAGGAGGGTCTCCATCTGTTCGACGAGAACGGCTTCCTGGGCCTGCTGATCTGCCCTTCGGGCGCCTTTTGGGACGGAGCAGTCAATAATCACCCCTTTTTTCAGTATGATTTTATAAAGCTTCCGGCGTTTATCGACCATGTCGGTGGTAATGATCAGATGGTTCCCTTTTGGGAATCCGTGCTCAACGGCCTTCTGGAGAAGGGCGGCATTGTCTCCATCGGACGGTATGGGAAACTTTTCATCCAAGCAATACCCGAGGATTTTATCGAACCATTCGGCATCTTTGTACTTTTCCGGATCAAGCTTCAATGTTTTGCGTCTATTCTCTGGGCTGACATCCTCAAAGGTCAGGTTCAAAATTCCCAGAAGACTTAAAAGGTATTTGGCCGCTGTTTTCATGTTTTCCGCGTCGAATGCCGCCTTTGCCTTATCCAGAAGACTGCTTTCATCCTGCTTGGAATAGAATATCTTGGAATCGATAATGGCAACGACCTTTGTTCCGGCCAAAAGTGAATAGGTGTTGATCCCCTCGATGGCCAATTTGATATTTTCGTGGGTGCCGTCGATGGGGTCATAGTTGAGGCGCCTGTCTTTTCCGGGAATCAGTATATCCAAAAGGGATTCGAGAGCGTTGTTCCACAGCAGTTCTTCTCCGTAGATCAGATACACCGGTGCAGCAGCTTCGGTTTTTCGATTTTCTTCCAATCCTGTCAAATAATTTTTGAATTCTTTATAATGGATTTCAGGCATAATTTTTGTTTTTCTTCTATAATTTGCTTGGAGAAAAATTGAGCTAAAATTTCTAAAAGTGAGTAGAATGCCTAAAATGAGCTAAAATGCCTAAATTGCCTAAAATTGGCAGATAAACTCCGCCGCCGCCCCACTCAAATGGGGTCAGCGTTCACTCGAACCCCCGAACCCTTGACCCATCGAATCCTTTATTCTTTGTTATTCCGGCATTTTTCTGAAAAGAAGATGAAACAAAAAAATAGTAACGCCAATGGATATGGCGCTGTCGGCGATATTAAACGCAGGCCAGTGGTAGCTTCCCATGTAAACATCTAAAAAATCGACAACACTTCCGAAGCGAAATCGATCAATGAGATTGCCGATGGCACCTCCGAACACCAAGGCAAACCCTGAAGCAAGCCAAGGGTGTGTCTTTGGGGTGTTTTTATAAAAATAAAAAATCAGGCAGACGGCCAAAGATGAAATCACGATAAAAAGTACATTGCGCAAACTCGAGCTTTGATGGGCCATAAATCCAAAGGCGCCGCCGGGGTTAAGAATATGGGTGATATCGAAAAACCCGGGAATCACCGTAATAGAATGGTGAAGTGGAAGTTTGCTTGTTATTAATAGTTTGGTGATCTGGTCAAAAACCACCACCAAACCGGAAATAACAGCAAGTTTCATATATTTGCCGAATCTGAAACTCGATTCGCCTGAAAAAATAGAAAACACGTTTATTTTACTCCCGAAATTGACGCGTTATGGAATCGTAAAAACAATATTTTCTCGCAAAGTCGCCAAGAACACCAAGAAAAATTCATTTAAGATTAATCCGTTAACTTTGCGGCTTGGCGTAAGATTTTGACTCTTTATAAGTGTGTCAAATTTGACAAACTCGTAAAAAATCCGACTTAGACGGTTTCGTAAAAAGGTCAAATTCAAGGCGTGCAAATTTTGCAATCATGAGGCATACTTATCGTACGTTGAATGATTGCGAAATGCAGCGCAACGCAGAAGTTGGACTTTTTACGAAACCGTCAAGTTTAATCAGGAGAAATTCGGGACAGGGCATCCTGACACCGGCTGCAGATTGTCGGCCGTTCTAAATCTGACCCCACGGAAATATCATGTACCCAGCAGCGTTCACATTTATCGCCTTCGGCGGAATCGACCCGAATGGCCAAACCCTTGACATCCTGGCATTCAAAGGCCCCGTCAGGTTTTTCCCCTTTGATCAGTTGGGTTTTTGAAACAATAAAAATGCTTCTTAGGTCATCTTTATAGGGGTAAAGTCTTTCATAAAGGTCATCATTTGCATAGAGGGTCACCACGGCATCGAGGGAATGTCCGACAATCTTTTTAACCCTTGCGTCCTCGATGGATTTTGTCACCTCTCCACGAATTTCAAGCAGTTGTTTCCAATTTTCTGCCAGTCTTTCATCTTTCCATGCTTTATTGACCATTGGAAGAGAACTCAGGTGAACGCTGTCGGCATTTTCTTCACGACCCGGCATGTGATTCCAGATCTCTTCTGCTGTAAAAGCAAGGATCGGTGCCATTATCCTCGACAGGAAATCCAGAAGAATATAAATGACGGTTTGCGCGCTTTTTCTTTCCGATGATTCCGGCGGCGCGGTGTATAACCTGTCTTTGAGAATGTCCAGGTAAAACGCAGAAAGATCGACGATGCAGTAATTGTACAGGGTATGATAAATAATATGAAATTCGTAAGTTTTGTAAGCCTTTAGTGCTCGCTCGATCAACTCCTGAAGCCTGTGCAGTGCAAACCGGTCGATTTCCGGCATGGCTTCATAGGGAACCCGGTCCTTTGAAGGATCGAAATCAAATAGATTGCCGAGCATAAATCTGCTGGTATTTCTTATTCTCCGATATGCATCGCTCAACTGTTTCAGAATATTTTCAGAAATGCGGACATCGTCCCTGTAATCGGATGCAGACACCCACAGACGGAGAATCTCGGCACCATGTTTTTTAATAACTTCTTCCGGAGCCACAACGTTTCCAAGGGACTTTGACATTTTTTTGCCGTGTGCATCCACAACGAATCCGTGGGTCAGAACAGCTTCATAGGGCGCCCGTCCCCGAGTCCCAACCGCCGTGAGGAGGGAGCTGTGGAACCATCCCCGGTGCTGATCGCTTCCTTCAAGGTAAAGATCGGCGGGCCATTTCAAATAGGAACGTTCTTCTAGGACCGCTGCATGGCTTACGCCGGAATCGAACCAAACATCCAGAATGTCGTCTTCTTTTACAAAGGTGTTGTTGCCGCAGGTATCACATACAAGATCTTCGGGAAGTAATTCCTTTACATTCTTTTCAAACCATACGTCGGCACCATGTTCCTTGAAAAGTTTGTAGATGCGTTGGATGATCTCTTCGTTCAAATACAAAGATTCGCATTTCTCGCAATAAAATAACGCGATGGGAACCCCCCACGCCCGCTGCCTGGAAACGCACCAGTCCGGACGATTTTCGATCATGCCGTAAATTCTTTCTCTTCCCCAATGGGGAATCCAGTCCACCTTGTCGATGGCTTCAAGGGCATTCTTTCTCAATCCGGTCTTGTCCATGGATATGAACCACTGGGGCGTGGCCCGAAAAATTACCGGCTTTTTACAGCGCCAGCAATGGGGATAAGAATGTTTCATTTCCTCCCGGAGGACCAGGGCTCCGTTTTCCTGAAGCTTGGCAACGATATCCGAATTGGCTTCGAATACAAATCGGCCGCTGAAGGGGGCGGCTTCCTGGGTAAAACAGCCCGCATCGTCCACAGGGGAATACGCCTCCAGATCATAGAGAAGACCCACTTCATAGTCTTCACCCCCGTGGCCGGGAGCTGTATGAACACAACCGGTTCCGGCTTCCAGAGTTACATGGGAGCCTAAAATTATCAATGATTCACGGTCGTATAGGGGATGTCGGCATTTCTTCCGTTCAAGACTGCCGGATCCCAGTTCAGCCAGTATGGAAAAATCGGAAAATCCAAAGGATTTCATACACCCTTCAACCAGCTCCTTGGCCAGAATCAGCACGTCTCCATTTTTTGTATCCACAGCAGCATACGTAAAATCCGGGTGCAGCGCTATGGCGAGATTTGCCGGGATGGTCCAGGGCGTTGTTGTCCAAATCACCACGAACACGTTTTTTCCGGCCAGCCCGGGAATCTGGTCGCTCAAATCATCTTCCACCGGAAATTTAACAAAAATCGATGGTGACGACTCATCGTGATATTCAATCTCCGCTTCGGCAAGGGCCGTTTGACAGCTGCAACACCAGTATATGGGTTTTTTACTTCGAAAAAGACTGCCATCCATGGCAAATTTACTGCACTCATGGGCAATGGTGGCTTCATAGGCGAAGTTCATGGTCAAATACGGATTTTCCCATTCCCCCATGACACCCAGTCGTTTGAATTCTTCCCGCTGTATATCGATAAATTTTTCAGCATATGCCCGACACGCCCTGCGAATTTCGGCCTGGGTCATTTTAAATTTCTTGGCCCCCAATTCTTTTTCAACATTGTGTTCGATGGGAAGCCCGTGGCAATCCCAGCCCGGAACATATACCGCGTCAAGTCCGGACATTTGCCGTGAGCGGACGATAATATCCTTCAGGATTTTGTTGAGTGCCGTACCGATATGAATATGCCCGTTGGCATAGGGCGGTCCATCGTGCAGAATGAATAGCTCACGGCCCGAGGAAGATTGTCGGATCTTTTCGTACAAACGGTTTTCTTCCCAGGATCTCAACTGTTCGGGCTCACGATTTGCCAGGCGGGCCTTCATGGGAAATTTTGTTTTTGGCAGGTTGAGCGTCTTCTTATAGTCCATATGTCCTCCAGAATCGGATTTTATTTCACCTTAAATCCGAACAATAAGTTTGATAAATTTGTAAAAAGTGAAACGTGAAATGTAAAACGACACCATTTAGCACATTAAGGGGAAACATTACACAACATATAAATTTTTGACGTTTAACTTTTTACTTTTTAAGGAACTATCAAGTTTGACGAACTCGTAAAAAGTCTTTTGTAAGCGAAATCTGATCATTTGGGGATCCAGCGTTTCAAACGGTGATGCGTTAAAAATTTCAAGCTGTTTGAGGAGCTTGCGACGAGTTCTTGAAATTTAGCATCACTGCTTGAAACGCCCCCAAATGGTCACTGAGCGAGCAAAATGGACTTTTTACGAAACCATTAAGTTTAAAAATCGAAAATTACTTTTAAATCCATTTACTGTCAAGGAAATACCTGCAGCCGAGAGGGTTAACGTATTTGATTGCGGACCCGGGAAGCGACGGCGCATTTTTCTTGGAAACCGACGGGTTGTTTGAAAGGCTTTGGCACGCGTTGGTCAGCAAAAAACCCGAACATTTTTTTTGGTTCGGGTTGGGCACTCCTAAATCTATAACCGGTTTGGACGTTTCTGTGAAAAGTTAATATATTCCAAGACTTTTCAAAACATGATTGATCCCCAGTTTTTTGACCTTCAATCTTAGAAACTCGGAAATCGTCGGCTGAAACGGCTTGACCCTGAGATACATACCTGCTTCCGATGGGGTTCTTCCACCTTTGGTGTTATTACACGGTTTGCAGGAAGCAACGCAGTTTTCGAAGCTTGTTTTGCCGTTCCTCGATTTGGGAATGATATGGTCGATGGTCAGTCTTTGGTTATTGTTTCCGCAATACGCACACTTGAATCCGTCCCGAACAAGAACATTCTTTTTGCTGAATGGCACTCTGTTGAGATATAATTTTCGGATAAGTTTTATCAGCTTCATTACCAGGGGAACTTTGACTGCAACACCTTCCGCCGTTCGGATTATCCTGTCAGACTGCCTTAAAACCTGTACCTTGTCTTTTGCGATGAGGCACATGGCCCGTTTCCAATCCACCATATTCAGAAAGGTGTAATCGGCATTCAGCAAAACACATTGATCCATATCTTTCTCCCAGATTCAAGTTGTCCAGAGCTTTATACATGATTCTGAAAAACAAATCAATATCTCTTTAAACCCCGATTATTTTTCGGCGACTAATTTTTCAATCTTCCAACAGGCATCATATAAAGGGGTTCCTCGTCGGTCTGACACTGTAATATTTTTTTCACCTGACCGTCGTTAAATGCACCGATGGTCACCGTCCCGAGGTTCAGCGAAACCGCCTGCAGACAAACATTCTGAGCAGAATGACCCGCCTCCATAAACACATACCTCATTCCCCTTTGACCATATTTAACGGTAACTCGACGGTAAATCGCACACAACACGATGACCGCCGGGGCATTTTTTACCGCCTGCTGATTCAATGCCGCCCGGCTCAACGCTGTTCTTTGATCCCCTACAACAATTTTAGATAACCCGTGACCGTGGGGATCGTACTTATAGATCCCTTCACCGAGGGCCGTTACTTTTCCCACGACTATATAGAACTCCAGGGGATAAAGTGCCCCGGCGGAAGGTGCGGTTCTGAACCCTCTGGAATGGGTGATACCCTGGGCAGCCCACAGCAGCTGGGAGATTTCAGCAAGGGTTAAGGGTTCGTCCGGATAGCGTCTGACAGACCTTCTTTTTGCCAAAGTGTTTTCCAGCGACCCGGGGCTGTCATATCGGGGTTGGGGCAGTTGTATGATTTTCGGCAAGATTTTCCCGGTTCATGCATTCTCCTGTCTTCAAGGGGCAAACCATCCCCACCGCCAAAAGGACCCCGGGGATTAGGATCGAATTTAGTAATTTCATGGTTTGAATCTCAGTTGGGGTAAAATTCGCTGGGACGGAACTCGGGCAAACCACAGGAAGGTTTTGAAATGGCTTCAAATCTTCCCGGAAAATGATTTGTATCAAATACTGTTTTGCTTAACAAGCAATAATCGATTCTTTATTCCACCATGGCGGATATATCGGATCAGTCCAAAGCAGGAAAATTTTGCTATTTTCAGTTACAGAGATAGAAGACAAAGTCCGTCTTGTGAAATAATTTATTTTGACATGGGCGATAAATATTTGTAAAAGATGTGATAAAGTAATTATTTACATAGATTTTAGGTGGTTTTTTGCATAATTTTACAGATTTTGCTTTGAGTTTGCAATCCTATCGGCGCCCGGCAATTAATGTAAGTATTCAATTTCTAACCCAAATAGCCCTTAACCACCTGGCTTTGCATGGTTTTTGCATGAAAAGCGAACAGTGAAAAGCCCTTATTCTAATACAAACGATTATTTTTTCACAAAAGGAAGGAGGTAGAAGATGAAGAAGAAAATTGTTGTTTCGTTTTTTGTTGTTTCTACCCTTGTGTTGGTTTTCGGTCAGGTCGGTTTTGCCCAGGACATGAAAGGAAAATTCGGCATTGGCGCAAGAATAGGCTACGTTAATTATTCAGGAGACGATTATAACGATGAAGGTTGTAGAATTGATGTCGATTTTGATGATGCTGCCATGTATGGAGGAAATATTGTCTATTATATTCAGAGATATCTCTCTTTTGAATTAAGTGCCGATTATGTCAAAACGGATACCGAAGTAAAAGGTTATGATGTGAGCCCTGCAAATTTAGGTGAATTGAAACAGGTTCCCATCATATTGAACGGACGCTTCCACTTCTCCACAAATCAGAAGATAAGCCCATATTTGAGTGCCGGAATAGGTTATTATTTTAACGATTTCGATCTGTCAGACTCATCGTCAGGTGATGAGATAAACCCGGACGATAGTTTTGGGTTCAATCTTGGTGGAGGTATTCAATTCCTTCTTAATGAACATTTTGCCATTGATCTTGATTTAAAATATATATGGAACAAAACTGATTTCGAATTTAAATCTCATGGAAAGCCAACAGAAGAAGTTTCAATTGATTTGGACAACTTCTATGCAGGAATCGGTTTGAAATTCTATTTTTAAGAAAAATTTATTCCCCTGCACCGGATCTCTCACCAGGTAGAGCGGCTCAGGAACAAGACCTTGAACCCAATAAAAGGGGTTAGCCCCATTCTGCTAACCCCTTTAATTTATTTGGTGCCCGGGACGAGAATTGAACTCGTACAGAGACTAAGCTCCGAGGGATTTTAAGTCCCTTGCGTCTACCAGTTCCGCCACCCAGGCAAGGATATCTATTATTTTCGGAAGGTTGTCGGTTTTTTTTTAAGTACTGCATAAATTACAAAAGGCTTGGATTGTCTTTCCATGCCCCTGTCAAACTCCGAACAGATTTTCAGATAACTTAAAATTTGAGTGATTACAAGAAAAATGATTTTAAGCAGGGTGTTATTTTTCTTCCAGATCGGAAGCGCGTCGTTTATAATCCGAATTGCCGGGATCTATATCGAGCGCCTTTTTAAAATCGGCGAGGGCGCGTTTAACATCTCCTTTGCTCTGCCAGGCTTCGCCGCGTCCGATCCATGCATCCGTGTCGTATGGATCGTTTTTAACGGCTTGTGTAAAATCGGCGATGGCCTGTTCAAAGTTTCCTTTGTTTGCCCAGGCAATCGCTCGGTAGTAGAGGGCATCGGAATGTTCGGGATCTATTTGTAGAACTTTTGTAAAAATCCGGATGGCATCAGCGTATTTATCGGCATTAAAACGGCTAAGACCTTCATCAAATAAATCCTCTAAATCCTCGACTTCATAGTTCATGCGTTATACTCCTAAAAATATATATCCGGGTCCAGAGGGGCCGGCTTCGGGTTACCCCTGGAAGGAGATTGTTCTTCCATAAATCAAGCGCCTAAAATGAGCTAAAATGCCAAAAAGTGCCTATTTATCCCGTATTAGATGGGGAAATTAAGGGAAGCGCTTTCAGGGCAAATCATTCTAAACAATTATTTTAACAAACCCGTAAGCATAAAACAAGGGCCCAAACCACCCTTTGCAGTGGGAACGCATTCGATTTCGGTACAGCGAAGCGACGGCGTGTTTCTTTTGGATAGCGATGGTTGCTTATTTGTTTTCAATTGACACCAACATCCCATTTCTCTATATTTATTGTAACAAAAATCGAAGGAGGTGCTGTATGCGTAGGGCAATGTTTATTGGGGTTTTTATCTCTGTTTTCACCTGGGGTGTCGCTTTTGCGGCGGATTCGCCGATGAAGGTCGGATTCGTTTATGTTTCACCCATCGGCGACGCTGGTTGGTCGTATGCCCACGACCTGGGAAGACAGAGCATCGAGGCCATGGACGGGGTAACCACGTCATTTGTCGAAGATGTCCCCGAAGGGCCGGATTCCGAGCGTGTCATGCTCAATATGGCCAGAAAAAATTACAACCTGATATTTGCAACCAGTTACGGGTATATGGACCCCATGCTCAAGGTGGCCAAACAGTTCCCCGACATTGTCTTTATGCATTGCTCCGGGTTCAAAACCGCAAAGAATATGGGGAACTACTTCGGGCGAATGTATCAGGCTCGATATCTTTCGGGAATGGTGGCCGGTGCCATGACCCAATCCAAAATACTGGGTTATGTGGCGGCATTTCCAATTCCAGAGGTCATCCGGGGCATCAATGCCTTTGCACTCGGGGCACAGTCCGTGAATCCCGATATCAAGGTTCGGGTGGTTTGGACCAAAACCTGGTACGATCCGGCCACTGAAAAAGAAGCTGCCAAAAGCCTTCTGGATGTGGGAGCGGATGTGATCGCCCAGCATCAGGATTCGCCGGCACCACAGGAAGCCGCGCAGGAAAAGGGGGTTTATTCTGTGGGATACAATTCCGATATGTCCAAGTTTGCTCCCAAGTCCCACCTTTGCGCACCCATATGGAACTGGAGTTCATTCTACAAAGAAATGGTGGAAAAAGTTCGACAGGGCACTTGGAAAAGCGAGTCCATCTGGTACGGTCTTGAATACGGAATCGTGGATATCACCCCAATGGGAAGCATGGTTCCGGAAGCGGTTCAAAAGCGCGTTTTGGCCAAAAAAGTCGAAATCGCCTCCGGCAAGGCCAAGGTGTTTGTGGGCCCCATAAAAGATCAGTCCGGCAAGCTTCGCATCCCAAAGGACACGCCTGCTAACGATAAGGAATTGCTGGGCATGACCTGGTTTGTCGAGGGCGTCGTCGGAACAACACAGTAACCGCTCAATGTTCCGATTTAAAATAAAAAAAAGACAGGATCCCCTGGTATGGAGCTCCTGTCTTGTTTTTTTCGGGGCCCTCTCCCTCTCCCTAGGCATCAGCGCCATCATGCTGGCCTTACAGAACAAACCCCCTTTGACGGCCATCGTTCTTTTGTTCAACGGGGCCTTCGGATCCCTGGTGGCCATACAAGACTGCCTGATCAAGGCGGTGCCCATTTTTCTCTGTTCCCTGGGCGTGGCCGTTGCTTTCCGTCTCCAGATCTGGAATATCGGCGCTGAGGGACAATTTGCCTTGGGCGCCATCGGGGCCACCTGGGTCGCCCTTCGATTCCCCGATCTTCCCTGGTTTGTCGTGCTTCCCGGGATGCTGGTAATGGCGTTCATTGCCGGCGGCCTATGGGGCTTCATTCCAGCGGTTCTGAAACTTTACATGGGGGCCAATGAAATTATCGTGACCCTCATGTTCAACTATTTGGCAATACTATTTCTCGATTATCTGGTTTACGGTCCATGGAAAGACCCGGTAAGCTTTGGATTTCCCATGACACGGGAGTTTTCGGCCTCAGCAATTGTGGGAAAAATCGGCCATACCCAGTTAAACTGGGGGATCGTTCTTTGCATTTTTTTCGGTGTGGCCATCTGGATTTTTTTTAAATATACCCGCCTGGGCTATGAACTCAAGGCCAGCGGTGAAAATATCAAGGCCGCAAGATATGCCGGCCTGCCCTACCATGGACTGGTAATGTTGGTCTTGTTTCTGAGCGGCGCTCTGGCCGGATGCGCCGGATTTTTGGAAGCCTCTTCGACCATCAATCGTCTTCAACCCAGTATCGTTGTGGGATATGGGTATACGGCAATTGTCGTGGCCTGGCTGGCCAGGCTGAATCCCGTCTCCATCGGGATCGCCTCGTTTCTTCTGGCCGGACTGAGAGTCGGCCTGGAAAATCTCCAGCTCGATCTTCAAGTGCCTGCAGCCTTTGGCGGAATCATGGAAGGTATTATATTGTTGACCGTTCTGGCCGGAGGTTTCTTTATCGATTACCGTATTTCTTTGGGGAAGAAATCATGAACCTCGAAATCCTGATTCCGCTGCTTGCCGCTGCTGTACAGTCCGGGACTCCGATTCTGTATGCCACACTGGGTGAAATATTTACCGAAAAATCAGGCATTCTCAATTTGGGTGTCGAGGGGATTATGATGTTTGGCGCTCTGGCGGCCTTTGTTTCAGCCAAATTTTTCGGCAATCCGATTTTGGCCTTTTTAATCGGCGGCGGTGCCGGTGCATTTCTGGCGGGGACACATGGACTGGTCTGTATGAACTTTCAGGGCAACCAGGTGGTTTCCGGACTGGCATTGACGATTCTTGGCGTGGGCCTGGCCAACTATCTGGGCACCCCCTTTATCGGGCAGGCAGCCCCTGGATTTTCACCCATGCCCTTTCCGGTGCTGTCTAAAATTCCAATTCTGGGCCCTGTTTTTTTTAACCACGATCCCTTGGTTTACACGACCTATCTCATCCCGCCGGCCATGTGGGCTTTTTTTCGATATACCCGCTGGGGACTGGGAATGCGTGCTGTTGGTGAATATCCCCAGGCAGCATCGGCAGGCGGTCTCAGAGTGACCGGTTACCGGTGGGCCGGTGTCCTTGTTGGGGGTTGTCTGGTGGGGTTCGGCGGCGCATATCTTTCTCTGGCATACACCCATTTGTGGACCAATGGTCTGTCGGCCGGTCGCGGGTGGATCGCCATTGCTCTGGTCATCTTTTCTTTCTGGCATCCGGGCCGAGCCGTTATTGGGGCGTATCTTTTTGGCGGCGTTATGGCCCTTCAGCTGAGACTCCAGGCGTCCGGCACGCATATTCCTTCTTCGCTGTTGCTGATGCTCCCGTATGCCCTTACGGTTTTCGTCCTGGTACTTTCTTCCTGGAAACGCCAAGGAACTGGCGTACCGTCGGCATTGGGCGTCAATATAGAGCCTTCGGAATAGATCCCTAATGGATCGTAAACAATATTATGAGTGCGAACCTTCGAGATAGAAAGGACGTATTTTACCGATGAATCAGACGTACACAAAAACGTACCCCATATCCTGGGATCAGCTTCACCGAGATTCCCGGGCCCTGGCCTGGCGTCTCCTGGACATGAATTTTTTCAGGGGCATCGTCGCCGTCACCCGGGGTGGCATGGTCCCTGCGGCGATTGTTGCCCGGGAACTCGATATCCACATGGTGGACACGGTCTGCGTAACCAGTTACGACTGGCAGGACCAGCAGGGAGAAATCCAAATTCTCAAGCCGATATCGGGGGATGACGAGGGCTGGTTGATTATCGACGATCTGGTGGATACGGGGAGAACCGCTCAGATTGTCAGAGAGTTGCTCCCCAAGGCCCATTTTGCCACCGTTTATGCCAAACCCGCCGGAAAGCCCATGGTGGATACCTTTATCACAGAGGTGAGTCAGGACACCTGGATTCTCTTTCCCTGGGATTCGGAATCACAATTTGTTCAACCCCTATCGGCAAAAGACAGGAATCTTCATGGTCGATAACACCCCATCGCATATCCGGCTCGAAAATATCAGCAAATCCTTCGGGTCCGTGCATGCCAACCGGAACATCAATCTGGACATCCATTCAGGGAAAATTAAGGCCCTGCTGGGTGAAAACGGCGCCGGAAAGAGTACGCTGATGAGCATTCTCGCCGGTCAACTCCAGCCGGACAGCGGAAGAATTTTAATCGATGGGCAACCGGTGGCCTTTCCTTCCACCAAAGACGGTATCGAGGCCGGAATCGGAATGGTCTACCAGCACTTCATGTTGGTGGATGCCATGACGGTGGCTGAAAATATTCTTCTGGGTCAAGACGAACGATTCTTTCTGAATCCCAAAAAAATGAACCGCCTCGTCAAGGAGTTGGCCGATCGCTATGAGCTCGATATCAATCCGTCCGCCCGAACATCCAATTTGTCCATGGGCGAGAAACAACGGGTCGAAATTCTAAAGCTGTTGCACCGCCAGAGTCGATTCCTCATTTTTGACGAACCCACCGCCGTTCTGACACCCCAGGAAACCGCCCATCTTTTTGATGCACTCAGACAGATGGCCCATCAGGGGAAGGCCATTGTTTTTATCAGCCACAAACTCGATGAAGTTCTGGAAATCGCCGATGAGATCGCCGTGTTGCGCCATGGGCAGGTGGTCGACACCCTGGATGCCGCGGATGTCAGCTCCAAATCTGAACTGGCCCGGCTCATGGTGGGGCGGGAAATCCTGTTGCAAATCGAAAAACAACCCCTGGAGCCGAAGCAGAGGGTCCTCAGGGTCCAAGGCCTCTGCAACAATTTTTTAAAAGACGTCAACCTTGAAGTTCGACAGGGTGAGATATTGGGAATCGTGGGTGTTTCCGGAAACGGTCAAAAACCTCTGGTGGAAACCATCTGTGGCCTTCAACCCCCTGAAACGGGTGATGTGTCCATTCTTGGCCAGCCCTGGAATCGTTTTTTTGCCCAAAGACCCTGGGAGGACGGGTTGTCTTATATCCCCGAAGATCGTCAGGGACTGGCGGTGTGCATGGGTCTCGACCTGGTGGACAACTTCCTTCTGACCACCCGGGAAGGTTTTTCATCGGGCCCGTGGTTGAGCAAGCACGCGGCAGAGAAAAAGGCAAAAGGACTCATAGAATCATTCGGCGTCAAACCCGGAAATGTTCGCGCACTGGCACGTCAGCTCTCCGGCGGCAATCTCCAGAAAATGGTTCTGGCCCGTGAATTTTACCGCAAGCCGCGCCTGATTGTGGCGGAACAACCCACCCAGGGTTTGGATATCGCTGCAACGGAAGATGTTTGGAATTTACTGCTCAAGGCACGGGAAAAAACAGGGATACTTCTGATTACCGGAGATCTTTCGGAAGCCTTGACCCTATCGGACAGAATCGCGGTGATGTTCGGAGGCCGGATTATGGACACGTTCAGTACGTCCGATACGGAAAAGATCGATCAAATCGGGTTGATGATGGCCGGTGTTGCCCCGGCTTGATCCCCTCCCCCGTAGATTTCATCCCTTCTTTTCTTCTAACCGTCTCACCTTTTTAATCTCTATCCTTACCCCATATCCTCAATCCTCGATTCCCCGGGGAATTCCTCTTATCCCTATCTCTATTCCCTTGCCTCACTCTCACCTTCTTAACTTCCCACCTTCCCACACCATCAGGATGACCTTTTGCCGGTGGAAAGCCCTTCAAGATCCAGCTCTCCCTGGGATTTAAAGGGAAGTTTCCAGGGCATTGTCGCATCGCCCCCAATGCTGAGTCTTCCGGAGATTTTATAATTCATCTTTCGGGGGATCTGATCTGACTGGGCGCTTCTAATCATATCCAACATGGACGACACCATTCCCAGCATGGACGAATAGACCGTCATCCGCACCAGTTCTGTACCGAATGCCGGAACTTTGGTCTGGGTTGCAGAAACGCCTTTTGCCAACTTATTTCCGTTAATTTCCAATTCACACTCAATTCCCCTGATTTCAAGGGGAACATCATTGGTGTTGAACACCCGGAGGGCCAGTTCAAAAGTGGTTTCAAACGCCTTGGCTTCCTGTAAGGAAATATTTGCCAAAGAAATTTCCGGAGACTCCAGCCGCCGGCCGAATCCCGCACATCCATCCAAGATCATCAGGCCAGCAACGACGACCATGCACAAGAGTGGGATCGGAAGGAATTTGATACGCATCGGTGATCTCCTGTTATTTGAAAAAATCGTTTCACTTCCGGCAATGCCGGACATCTGTCCTGCATTATTTTGCAGTCCACCCATAAGAAAAGTTTTTTTGTTTTAAAATGGCTTCCAAACTCTTTTGGAAATGATATTTATTGGGTCCGGATTCTTTACCTTTTCGCTACGATATCCATCAGGTATCGCCCATAATCGTTTTTAATCATATCAGATGCCAGTCTTTCGACGTCTTCCCTGCTGATGTACCCCAGACGATAGGCGATCTCCTCGATGCATGAAATCTTCAGCCCCTGCCGTATCTGAATCGCCTGGACATAGCTGGCCGCTTGCTGGAGGGCTTCATGGGTCCCGGTGTCAAGCCAGGCAAAACCCCTTCCCAAAAGCTCCACCCGGAGTTCACCCCGGCGCAGATACGCCATATTAACCGCTGTAATTTCGAGTTCTCCACGGGCAGACGGCTTTAGATCGGCGGCGATGTTGACCACATCGTTGTCATAAAAGTAGAGACCGGGGACCGCATAGTTCGATTTGGGCTTTTTCGGTTTTTCTTCGATACTTGTGACGTTGCCGTCGGAATCGAACTCCACCACGCCGTACCGCTCCGGGTCCCGGACAAAATATCCGAAAATAATACCTCCCTTCTCCAACAAAACGGCCCGCTGCAGGGTGTCGGTGAGATGGTGACCATAAAATATATTGTCCCCTAAAATCAAACACACCGAATCCATTCCAATAAACGATTTTCCGATAGAAAAGGCTTGGGCCAGCCCTTCCGGTCTCGGCTGTACTTCATAGGAGAACGATAGGCCCAATTGAGTGCCGTCACCGAGCAGGTCTCTGAACTTTGGCAAATCTTCAGGGGTAGAAATAATTAATATTTCTCTAATCTTTGCCAGCATTAGAACAGACAACGGATAATAGATCATCGGTTTGTCATAAACCGGCAGCAATTGCTTGCTCACCGTCCGGGTAATTGGATAGAGTCGGGTTCCTGACCCCCCCGCCAAAATAATTCCTTTCATCGCAACCTTTTCCCCTTCGAAAATCGTTAAAGGATCATTTGTTTCAATACATTTTATGGTCAGTTTTGAACCGCCTTGTACCGTCTTTACAATTACTCAAACATTCGACAGGGCCTCAACTATTAAACGGTCATGATATTTTGAAACAAATCGGTCCAGATCGTCCTGCCAGTGTCTCATTATATTCATTTTCTTATTTTTAAGATGCCGATTTTCCAGGATGGAATTTTTTGGCCGGGCCGCCGGTGTCGGATATTCCTCAGTGGCGCACGGCACCAAGGTATGGGGCACGCCCATTTTTTCAAGAAAACATTCGGCCAGCTCATACCATGTACAGTGGCCTTCGGAAGTGCCGTGAAAGGTTCCCTGTTCGTTCATGTCCACCAGTCGTGAAATTTGCTGGGCCAGGCGATAGGACCACGTCGGTGAACCGTATTGGTCGTCCACGACCCTGATTTCTTTGCCGGGATTCTTCAAAGCTAGCTTGAGCATCGTCTTTAGAAAATTGTGTCCTTTGAATCCATAGAGCCACGACGTTCTGACAATCATATGTTCGTGGAGGGCACGTCTGACCGCTTTTTCCCCTTCGTTTTTGGTGATCCCGTAATAATTAATGGGGTTGGGCGCATCCTCTTCCACATAGGGCTGGGGTATTTTTTTTCTGCCGTCAAAAACATAATCGGTGGAGATATGGATGAACCGGCCGCCGCATTTCCCGACGCTCTGTGCCAGGTTTTTCGGACCCATGACATTGACCCTCCAGGCCAGTTCCTTTTCGGTTTCACAGTTGTCCACCATGGTATAGGCCGCACAGTTGAGGATCACATGGGGGGAAAAATCTTTCACCATCCTTTGGACTTCCGACAGGTTCGTGATATCGAGTTCTTCCAGGTCTATTCCCAGGATTTCATGATTCGTGCCGAGGACAATTTCAGAATCGCTGCCCAATTGTCCCTTGTTTCCAGCAATCATGATTTTCATATATTTTACCTCCGGCGGTTTTTAAAGGACATCCGGAATTCATCCCCGAATTTTTTTCCGATTCCAACACGGATATTTTGCCCGGAATTTCTAAGTTTTTATGTTTGTTTTTCTTTGGTGACGAATTGTGAAAAACACGTCCGTTCCATTGATGGCCGCCATAGCCGTGTGAAAGTGGTCTATCTTTTCAAAAAGAATGTTCTCGGAAAGGAAAAAAACTTTCTGGCCGTCTCAATCGCCAGACGATTATGTGCATCTATTTTTCTTCTATCTTCCTGCAAACCTGTACCACAGTAAATATCCCCGAGCAAGAATTTTACCTCTGAAAAAATCAACTCCTTTCTGGATGCTTCGGATGATTTAAACCATAGGCCCCTTAAAAAAAAGCGTCGGCGTTTCCAAAAGTCGAACTGGATTTGATTTTTCCAGGCGGATAAAAAATTTTTCGGATCCAATCAGATAAGCTTGTCAAAAATATTCAAGAAAAACAGAATAATATGTCAAAACAAACCTTGACAAACGCTGTTCTAACGGAGAATATTAAGTTTTACCGTCCATGGACCTTCCCATATCAATTTTCAACGCAATTTAAAAATGACCACGAGCCTTAAGGAAAAAGTAAAAGGCGCACGGGATATTGAAAACACAATAAAAAGAAAAACCCATGTGTGGAAGATTCGTTCAAAACAGTTTGTTATACACCCTCCTGCAAGTTTTCGACGCAGAGACGGCATTGCTTGACCGGGTCCCGAACTATAATGTGGCGCCCACCCAAAAAATTCTTTCCATTGTCAGACATGGGCATAAGAACAAGCTGGAGACGCTTCATTGGGGCCTGGTGCCGTTTTGGGCAAAGGACATTTCCATGGGCGCCGGAATGATCAATGCACGGGCCGAGACAGTTGCGGAAAAGCCCAGTTTTCGGAATGCATTCAAAAAACGTCGTTGCCTGATCCCTGCAGACGGTTTTTATGAATGGAAAGGTAAAAAAGGAAACAAGCAGCCCTACTATATTACCGGGCCTTCGGATGGACCCTTTGCCTTTGCCGGCCTGTGGGAAGAATGGACCGACAAAAAATCCGACGACGACTTCGTGTACACATCCTGCACCATCATCACCACCCCGTCAAGGGGATCTCTTCGTGAAATTCACCATCGAATGCCGGTCGTCCTGTCATCGGGATTCCATGAAAAATGGTTGAATACCGATGCACAAGATCCCAAAACCTTAAAGATCATTCTCCAAGAAGGCATGGTCCATGATTTTAAATATCATCCGGTATCAAAACGCGTCAACGCCGTTAAAAAAAACGATCCGAGCTGTATCGAGCCCATATCTGTTTGAAAGGCATGCCCCGAATTCAGTAAATATCCGGGTCCAGACCGGTCACCAATACTCTATACTCAAAAGGCATTTTTGTAATGGTGCATAGATCATATCAAGATATGAGCAATGCGCACCAGGGCAGGCTTTAGCTCACTTTAAACTTTAGTTCACTTCAAACTTTTGCAGTGTTTCTCCAGGCTGAGCCGGAGAACTCTGACCTGTGAGAACCCGTGTACAGCCCGCCCGCAGGGAAGCTGGTGGGAGGCTTCGACCCCGTTGCAACGGATGCTTACGGTGCAGGACTTCTGTGGGTGGACTGGAAAGATGTGGAGCATATCGTTCTGGCGCACACCGTGCTGGGTCGCGCCGACCGGAAGGCAGCCCTTTAGAATTTTAACCCTCGCCGACCAGAGTTGAGTAAAAGCTCTCCAGTTTTTTGTAGGTTCCATGGAAATCTACTTGACGACTTTCAGGACATTGGAATTTTGAAGCTTTTCCCACAGTTCTTTTATGATAACATAAGACGCCTGCTCCGGACTGATTTCATTGACGCCGGCATAGGCGCCACATGACGCCAACAGTAATTCATTGCCCCAAAGCCGAAATTCGTTTCGAATATATATCCCATATGAGATGTTCAGGTTTATTAAATCGACTTCTGACATGTTGGCGATTTTAGTTTTATCCTTAAAGGACAGTTCAGACAAAAGTTTGTCCACCGCCTCATCTATATTACCGGGGAACAACGGCTTTGATTGATCCATTTCTCGTATATTCCATCTGTACCTGTTTCAACAAGGAAAGTTCCCTTTTATAAAATGCCCTTTTCAACTCGAAAGTCAACTTCGAGATCGGCAGACTATTCCAATCCCAACAATTTGCTGTACGTTTGTAACAGATTCATTACAAATGAATGGATTTTATCATTGGTTTCAAGGAACTGAATTCCAGTTCGATACTTTTCAAAATCGTCTGCATGGCAATATATGACCTTGCCCTGGATACCGACCCATCGACCTTCAATGTCGATGGTCAGTTGTAGGATATCTTCCCATTCAAGGGGATCGCTGGTTTCGATGAGGATTCCCCCCAGGCTTATATTGATCGCCTTTCCGCTTCCCGCCTTCATAGGGTTGCCCTGGTCATCTTTACAAACATAGGCGATGAGATTGCTGATCTCGACCCTCGGATGTTTTCTTCGTTCGATGAATGTCAAACCTAAACGCCTCCTTGGGAAACTGTCGGTGCAGCTTTCTTTGATGAAGTCGCAAAAAGTCTTTTGTGAGCGACATCGAGCAAAATCAGACTCTTTACGAGTTCATCTTCTTTGAGCCCGGCTTTTTTTGCCGGAGTTTTCTCCAAATGGTTTTTCTCCAAATCTACGGTCTTGAACGATTCACTGTCAATATCTTTACAACTGTTGGTTTTCGAGGTTGTCCACCGCCTTCAACAGATTTTCAGTCTTATCTACCAGGGCCTTGAGGGCCTTGCGTATCGCTGCCAGGTCTTTTTTGAGGCCCATGTTCATTTGAGATTTATCCGTTGTAAGTTCAAGTTTTTTCTTGGGGGCAGGTAACCGTTTCACCCGGTATTCCAGTTTAAGGGCATCGCTTAGGGTCATCTCAGAACTAACTACCACCAATTCAATCGGCCTCCGGGAGCGTGTATATTTGGAACCTCTGCCTGAATTGTGCGCGGCCAATCGGTTTTTCAGATTATTGGTAATTCCGCAGTACAAAGATTGATCGGAACACCGAATCAGATAAACAACCCATTGTCTCGAAAGTCGATTCCCCGGCATGACTCAGTCCCTCGAATTTTTTTCTATTATGCCCCAATCTGGGTGAATGTCCCGTGAAATCCTTGCCCATGCTGTGGAAAAGTTGATTATGCTGAAAAATGGAACGCTCAATAATCCCATGGACATTTTTGACCTGATTTATCATACAGCGCCATCGATTCTTTTGACGATAAAAATTTTCAGAGACCGTTCAAAGAAATGAACCCCCGGACAAGAATTTTTGACCCAAGTTGAGCGATTGTCGAGTTTGCCGATTATTTCTTTTTTCGATCCCATCCCCAGTTTTCATAATATTCCCAACTGGCCATGGCATTCAACTCTTTAATTTGATGATCTTGTTCCATCAGACTTGTCCTGAGAACGTCCCCGATGGAAAGAAGGCCGATGTATCGCCCATTCTTTTCAACGATAATGTGACGTATAAATAACCCAAGAAACATTTCTTTGATTTTTAGAAGCGGCGCGTTGTGCCGGGTCGTATACAGATGGGTGGTCATATGGTCGCCAACCAGTTCCCGGTCCGGGTTAAATCCCGGAAGATTAATATTGTGCAGCAAGTCGCGTTCTGTCCATATCCCGAGAATTTTCCTTTCTTTTTTAACAAGTATGGCACCGATGTTATTGTCCGTCATCGTATGGATCGCCTCCCGGATGGTACGATCCGGAGAAATACAGACCATCTCTCGATTTTTATTTTTTAAAATGTCTTCCGCAGTTTTCATTTGTACCTCCTCTCATGGAGAAGCATCAGATTTTTTTGGATCGAGTTCGGTTAAAGACGCCTCAAAACAATGTTTCGGAATTCCATGCGACGAATAATTGATGAAGGCCTGGGCAATTCGAACTTATCTTATCTGTTTATAATAAGCACCATCGGCCTTATGGCAATATGAACAGCATTTAGCGACATGGGTTTGCCAGGGCGAAGACACATTTGCCAATGGGGATAACGATCCCTCAATTAAGATTTTGTAACTGTTCAGGGGGTGCGCTCCCCCGCTTCACTCCGGTGTCTACGTGTCTGGTCATTTCAATGACTTAGCAGCGGGGGCATTCCTGCCCCCTCCCCGTTCTCCCGCAAAAAGCATGCGGGAGCCGCGGTCTCCCCCACTGCTAAGTCATTGAAATAACGAAGCCACTCCGCCAATATCGTTACTCGGGGAAGCACACCCCCTGAACAGTTACGAGATTTTGATCGAAAATATATCGGTCAGATATACAGTAGGAGGTTGCGGTTCCGGTGAAATGTATAAGTTCGGGCAAAGAAATCCTCTGGTTAAAACCGCCCAGATGCGGGCCGGTCATCAGGGTTATGTCCTCTATACCTTTGGGCATATCACCGATGCGGTCCCCGGAAATTCCGCGCTTCAATAAAAAATCACTGAATTCGTCGTCGCTCATGTCCTGCTGATCCATAGCTCTGAAAATCTCCTCCATGTATTGATCGACGCCGAATTCATCGATGGCGCGTAAAACGAACGTATCGAAATCGATGGGTAGACGATCTTCGGTTTTTCTCTGGGTGAACCCTTCATAATAGGCGTTAAACGTCGCCTCTATCAGTTCCCGCATTGAATTCGGACAGAAAAGGTTCCGTGTATCTACAGGCGCCCCTTTTTGGTCAAAACCTGCCTGTTCAGGATGGTGATTGCGAAAATAACTGGCACATATAAGGACCAGGCTTATGAAATGATTTCCAATGAGCCGGTAATACCGGGAAGAAGATCCGGACACCGTCTCGAGGTGCTCGAAATCTCTGATACCCGATTTTCCCAGGTTTGGATAACGGCATGACAGTAACCATCTATCCAGCCTCCCCCCTGGGCCATTCATAATATCCGCCGTCGTTCCGCCGGTGCCGTTGTATCCGATTGTGAAAAAGAGGGACCGGCGCTGTGTGAACGATGCCCATGGCGGCAAGCCTTCCCAGAAGCCAGGCGTTCCGCCCCATAACCTCCATAAAATTTTTCCAATCAAGGCGCGGTTCATCGGGCAGCGGATTCGGATAAACAAAATAATCGGAATGGACTTTAAATCCGATGGCGGTGTCCATACGTTCCGGCATTTTATTTTTCAGCCGGTCCGGAACATCCGTAAGTCTGAACAGATACGTTTTTCCGAACCTGAACGGTGTCGGCATTTCGAATCTCATGGAAAATTCGGACTTAACCGTCTGCAAATATGCCATCCATGATGCCTCACGATTCAAGGCAGCGTTCTCGGAATCGGATCGTGAGCATTTTATGACCAACAAAAGATCGTTGGTGAGAGAGAACACAAGACTCCGGCCGATACCTTTCATGTGGCAGCGTGGGTTCAAACCGCTTTTTTTGCAAAAATCATCCCAGCAGATCGCCGAAACTTTTCGAAGGGTCTCCTCGTTCAAAGACGGCCCGGTTATCTTCAGGGGAAGCGAGCCCAAAGCCTCGGCCGCCGCCCGGTGTGAAGGGCCCACACAATCCGCGACAATATGTTTGAGATGTTCGATGGATTTTGCCACCAGGTGCCGATCTTCACAGACGGAGGCAAGAAAAAGGAGGGTTTTTGCCGCTTTTCTGTATAAAAAATAGGACTGTCTCTGGGATTCGTGGACCCTGTTCCGAATTACATTGTGCAACGCATCCACCGTTCTCGATGATGCCAAAGAAGCGTTTTCACTGAGATCGTATTCAAGCCTGGAAACCGCCATATATGTGGCTGAAAAGTCCTGGCACGAGTTCAATAAATAATTTTCATACCCCACAAGATCTTGGTGCATTGTCCCGCTCCTTATTCAGCCCGGTTTCACCTCCATATGGAGGCATCATTGCCCATATCAATTTTTACCGCCCAGTTCAATAGACCGTCTTCAATAATCCAGGGTGAACGCATTTGAATCCCATTAGAGAGAGAACGCTTCACGACGGCGTATATCTCTGAGACCTTTGCAAAACGCCCCTTTTTGCCCAACTTGTGCTTAAGGCTTCCTGAGGTCGATAATTTCAATCCGGTTGTTTCCCTGGGGGAATTTGGGCGAAGGCCCTGTGGACAACACCACGAAATTTCCCTCCACCCCGTGTGAGGTTAGCCAGCTTCTGGCAAACTCGTTCCAGGACTCCGGTGGGTCGGGCTCATGTACCGGGTAAATACCATAAGAGAATGAAAGGTGTTGGCAGACGGCCTCATCAGCGGTCACCGCCGCAATCCAAACCGGCAGTCTGAACCGGGTGATACTCCTCGCGGTTCCACCGCTCAGGCTGGGGACAAGAACCAGGGCTGGAGAAACATGCTCGACAATGTTCTCGACGCTCATGGTGAGAAGATTCCTCACGCTGACATCGCCCTTTCGGTTATATTCTCTTAGAATTTCCCTGACCTTATAACTGGGCCGACTGGGCTCGGTTGCAGCTGCGATCTTGACGAGCATTTCCACAGATTCCACCGGATACTTTCCCACAGCGGATTCTCCGGACAGCATAACGCAGTCTGTGCCATCGAGGATGGCGTTGGCCACATCCGTAGACTCCGCCCGGGTGGGTCGCCGGTTATGGGTCATGGACTCCAACATCTGGGTGGCAGTAATCACCGGTTTACCCTCGATGTTCGCCATGTGTATCAGTTTTTTTTGATCCATGGCGATCCGTTCGATGGGTATTTCAACGCCCAGATCACCCCGGGCGACCATGATACCGTCGGCAGCTTGGAGAATTCCATCCAGTCGAGCTTTGGGTATCGAACGTTCGATCTTGGCGATAACGAAGGGATGGTAGCTCATACCTGCCCCGGCGTTGCGGACGGCGTCAATATCTGCTGCCGACTCGACAAAGGATTGGCTCACCACATCGATACCCTGTTCCCCGGCGAATTTGAGACATTCGTAGTCCCGATCCGTAAAGGCGCTGACGCCGAGGTCGATGTCCGGCATGTTAAGCCCTTTGTGCGACAATAGTTCGCCGCCGACCACGATCCGACAATGAACGTCCTTTGCTTCGGTTGAAATCACCTGTATTTGAATGTAACCATCATTCAGGTACAAAATATCGCCGGGTTTCACGACCTGGGGCAAACCGGAAAAGGATACGGAAACCCTTTGAGAGTCTCCGGTTATCTGTTCCGTAGTAAGGGTAAGCGTGTCCCCAGACTTCAAATCAATCGGCTCATGAGCGAGCTGGCCGATACGCATCTTGGGTCCAGGAAGATCGCCCATGACGGCGATCCGTTTCCCGACGTTGCGCGATGCGGCACGGATATTTTCGATCACTTTCTTGTGGCCTACAAAATCGCCGTGTGAGAAGTTGAGGCGTGCCACGTTCATTCCGGCCCAAATCATTTGTTCGATGACCTCCACCGACTGGGAAGCCGGTCCTAAAGTGCAGATGATCTTGGTTTTGTTGGGCGGAATCTTCATAGACCCTTTCCTCCAATTTTAAAGTAAACACTTATTCTTCAAACCGCTCAACGGGCAGGTAAATCGTGACATCTCTCTGAACCAATGGGAAGGGTTATTTTACAATGAGATGGAACGGACGCTGGGACAAGGAATATTCTTCATTTTTTAATGGGGAAACCGGCGGAAAAACGGTCCCTTATTTTACGATCCCTTAACATGGTGACGGATGAGGCCTTCCTGGTTCACCGAGGCAACAAGCTTTCCGCCTTGGGTGAAAACTTGCCCGTGATTCAATCCTTTGGCCCGGCTGGCGCTGGAACTCTTGATAACGTACAAAAGCCATTGGTCCATTCTAAAATCCCGGTGGAACCACAAGGCGTGATCCAGGCTGGCGACTTGTATATTCGGCGCCCAATAACTATGGCCGTGTGGGTAAAGGGAAGTGTCAACCAGTCCGAAATCAGATGCATAGGCCAGCATATACTGGTGCACTTTCGGATCATCGGGCATCCTGTCAATGGCCTTGAACCATATGTACTTCACCGGGTCCCTTTTTTCCGGAGCAAAGGGGTTGATGGGATTCACCGGTCTCAACTCGATGGGCTTTTTGCACAGGATTTTATCTCGAATCGAATCCGGTATCTTGTCCGCCAGCTTCAAGGCGAGTTCCAGCTCCGATTCTAAACCCTCAGGCCCGACAACCTCCGGCGCCTTGTCTTGATGATCGAATCCGGGCTCGTCGATTTGAAACGATGCCGCCATACTGAATATTGCGCGGCCCTTCTGTATGGCCACCACGCGGCGGGTGGTAAAACTTTTTCCTTCCCGGATGGCGTCGACTTCATAAACGATGGGCTTGGTCACATCTCCCATTCGGAGAAAATAGGCATGAAGGCTGTGGGCTTTCCGATCCGGCGGTATGGTTTCATAAGCGGCGGACAGGGCCTGGCCCAGCACCTGACCCCCAAACACGCTGCCAAAACCCAGATCCTGGCTCTGGCCCCGGAAAATGTTCTCTTCTATTTTTTCCAATATTAGAAGCTGCAACAATTCTTCTAATACGTTGTCCTCGGTACAAACACCCATGGTTCTCCTCGTTTACAGCCTTTGGTTGTTCTGGCTCCTGGGTCAAACCTACCCTATTGACATGTGAAGGATGTCCCCGAACGCCGTTAAATCGCGGACCAAGGGTTGACCGACAGCCCCTGCAACAGATCCAATACCGCTAACGGCTGGTCGATAATCGCGCAGGCGCCGTTTTCCTTGAGCTCTTTTGAGGAGCGAAACCCCCAAAGCACCCCAACGGGAAACATACCCGCAGAAACCGCTGTCTTCATATCCGTCCCCGTGTCGCCAAGATAGAGAAAATTAGATGGCGGTATGGACATTTTTTTCGCGATTTCAAGGGCTCCCTGAGGATTCGGCTTACGGGGAACTGAATCGCGCTGCCCGAAAACAACATCGAAATTCCATTTTGACAGAAAGGCATCGACACAGGTTTGGGTCATGGCATCCGCTTTGTTCGACAAAATGGCAAGTTTAATGCCTTTGGCCTTCAGTCGATCCAACAAATTGGGGATGCCGAAATAGAGTTTAGTTTTTACGTTAAAATTGCAACGGTAATTTTCAACATATTCTTTCAGACAGGTATCGATAGTTTCATCCTTGCGATGTTCTTCGGGCAATGCCCTTTCTATAAGGGTTCTCGCGCCATCTCCCACAAACTTCCGGTAAGTGTAGATGGCATGCGTTGGAAAATTTTTATTGGACAGAACCCTGTTCACAGCATCACCGATATCCTCCAGGGTGTCGATCAAGGTTCCATCCAGATCGAAAAGTACGGCTTCAAATATCATATTCTTTGTTACTTCATTCTTTTTTAAAAAGGTTTATTCTACTGACAATTCCAATACGATATAAACCCGATCAAAACCGCTGAATGGCCATGGGTTCAACCCTCGCGGTTCATGGCGAACGGCCCCCAGGTTTGACAAACCGGCATGACCTCCAAGCGGTTAATGTTGATATGGACCGGCAGGCTTGTCACCCAGTAAATCATTTCCGCAATATCCCCGGGAGTTATAGGCTGTGTTCCTTCGTACACTTTGGCGGCTTTTTCCCCATCTCCCTTGAAACGAACCACCGAAAACTCGGTTTCCGCCATACCGGGTTCGATATTGGTAACCCGGATGGGGGTCCCGAACAGATCGGCCCGCAAATTGAGGGAAAATTGTTTTACAAAGGCTTTGGTGGCGCCATATACATTTCCTCCCGGATACGGCCAGTTCCCGGCAACAGATCCGATGTTGACAATATGTCCTCGGTTTCGTGCCACCATGCCCGGAAGCACCGCCCGGGTGCAGTAGGTTAACCCCTTGATATTGGTGTCCACCATGGTATCCCAGTCCGAAACGTTTGCTTCATGGGCCGCTTCAAGCCCCAGCGCAAGACCGGCATTGTTCACCAGGACGTCCACATCGGAGAATTTTTCAGGGAGATGGGACAGTTCGTCGATTACCGCTTCCCGATTCCGGACATCCAGGGGTACGATGTGAACAGAAGTTTCACCCCCCAGTATTTTCTGCAATGCTTTCAATCGTTCAGTTCTTCTGGCCACTAGAACCAGCCGCCAGCCTTCTTTCACAAAGCGTCGGGCAGAGGCTTCGCCAAAACCGGATGTGCCCCCGGTAATAAGTATGATACCGCTCATACACCATCTCCTTGCAATTTGAACCGGTCAAAAGGCCCGTTCAAAATCTTTATTTCAAACCGTCCTTGAGTATAATCGATCCCACACGGTTTCGCAATACATCAAAGGCTTTTATAATAAATATTTGAGTGCGGTCTTTCGAAAGGACTCGATTTGGGTTTTCTGCCAATTTTTATCTTTTTTTAATTCAGCGGCCATCAATTCCGCCACCGCCGGGGCCATGTTCATGGCGGCCCGGGCGTCTAAGAATAAGACGCGGCGGCGGCGTGCCAGAAAGTCTTCGACCGTGCGCGCCATCTCGGCTTTTACCGCCCAGATCACTTCCCCGCGGATGATGGTCCCCCCGGGCAATGGCGCACCCCAGTCGGGCTCATTTTTTACCAGTCTCTGTATTTCCAGCGCGTCCGTCCCGTAATCCTTTAAATTTTCGAACTGATCGGCATGATGGTGATACCCGTGTATCTGCAGGGTTTCGGTCACCGAGGGCCGATGGTTGAGACGGGCAAGGACGATTGCCTGGTCCACGGTCTCTTGGGCCATCTTCCGGTACGTGGTCCATTTTCCCCCGGCGATGGTTATCAGTCCGGATCGGGAAATCGACAGGGTGTGCTCCCTTGAAATAGTGGCGGTTTCAAGATTCTGTTTGGCGCTCACCAGGGGGCGAAGACCGGCAAACATGCTCAGAACATCTCCGGGTTCAGGATCTTTGGAAAGATATCGTGCGGTATGCTTTAACAGAAATTCTATTTCATGGTCCATGGGCAACGGCGCCATGGACACGTCCTCCACCGGCGTATCGGTGGTGCCCACAAGGACCCGGTGGTGCCAGGGAATCGCGAAAAGCACCCGGCCGTCGTCGGTGTGGGGAACCATAATGGCAGTTTTTCCCGGCAGAAAAGATCTGTCCAGGACAATGTGAACCCCCTGGCTGGGCCGCATGAACGGCAGCGTCCCAGGGTCATCCATCCGGCGGATCCGGTCGCTGAATACGCCCGTAGCATTGATGACCGCCCGGGATTTCAACTCATACTCCCGGCCGCTTTCCAGATCCCGGGCAATGACGCCCTCCATCAGATCGTTTTTTTTGATCAGCTTTTCCACCGTTATGTAATTGACGAGGGCCCCCCCCTGCTCCGCCGCAGTTTGCGCCAGGTTGACAACCAGACGGGAGTCGTCGAACTGCCCGTCGTGATAGATGACCCCGCCCCGCAACCCGTCGGTTTCCACCGTTGGAATTTTCTCCAGGGTTTCTTCCTTGGACAGAATTTCCGAGGGGCCGAAGCCCTCTTTACCGGCCAGCATGTCGTAGAGTTTCAAACCGATTCCGTAAAACGGCCCTTCCCACCAGTCATAGGTGGGAACGATGAACGGCAAATCGTGCACCAGATGGGGGGCGTTGCGCCGCAATATGCCGCGCTCCTTCAATGCCTCTAACACCAAGGCCACATTTCCCTGCTGCAGATACCGAACGCCCCCATGGATCAATTTGGTGCTTCGACTGGAGGTCCCGGATGAAAAGTCGTTTTGCTCCAAAAGTGCGATCCGGTAGCCCCGGGAGGCGGCTTCCAGGGCAACGCCCACACCGGTGGCGCCCCCGCCGATCACAATAAAATCCCATTTCCGACCGGCATCGGCAATTCTTGCGAGCATTTCTTCTCTGTTCATCATTTTACCCCATCGTTTTAAAAAAAAGACCCGGCGCCTTTTTGATTCTTTTAATCCCCTCGAATATCGACGCCTTCCACCAGGCGTTCAGATTTTTTTTCGGCGGCTTGTTCCACAGTCCATGGATGCCGATGATGATCTTGGCCATATCTACTCAAGCTTAGCGGATCTCAGCCCCACGGGGATCCGGGCAGGCTTCGATCCCAGAAACGACAATACCCGATCCGGATAGTTTGAAAAAACCCCGTCTACACCCAAAGCGTGCATCCGTGCGATATCTTCAGGATGATTGGCCGTGTAGACAAAAACCTTTAAATTCCGGTCATGGGCATCGTCGATGAATTCACGATTGACAAATTCGATGCTCTGGTGCACCGAATAGGCCCCCAGATTTTCAGCAAAACGTGCGTAATCCAAAGGAACGCCAGCAATCAGAGCACCGATTCGAATTTGGGGGTCAAGCTGTCTGACAGCAGCAATCTCATGATGATTGAACGAAGAAACTAGAATTTTTTTTACGTCCCAGTGGGTTCGAATCCTCTCCTGAATCACCGTTGCCACCCATGCCGCGGTACCCGGCACCTTCAGCTCGATGTTGATCCCGGCCCGTTCCGCTATGAGATCGAGCACTTCTTCGAGGGTGGGAATTTTCTCTCCTTGGCCGGCGTCCAGTGCCCGCAGGTATGAAAACGTTTTTTCCCATACGTACCCGCTGCCGTTGGTGGTTCGTTCGAGCCGGTTGTCGTGGATGACCATCAGATGACCCTCCACGGGATACACGTCCACTTCCACCCAGGGGGCGCCGAGTTCCAGCGCCTTTGCAATGGACTTGAGCGTATTTTCAGGGGCATGCCCCATGGCACCCCGATGTCCGATACACAACATAAGGCCTCCTGCAAACATGATGGACTGCCCCCATGACAGCCTCCGATTCGATGTCTTGAGAGTTGTATACATCAACAGCCTGGGATTATCAATTTTTTTGGTCATCCAGGAGAGGGAGGACGCATTTGAATCCCAATAGAAAGAGACCGCTCCACGACGGCGAATATCTCTTTCCAACCGACAGTAACTTGTGCTTGAGCACCCGTAAACCCGAGCCGTGCCAAAGTTATAAAGAACATTTCGTCCATAAAATATCCCATGGATGTTTTAAATCACAATTTCATTCGGCTCGGTCAAACGCGTGCTAAAGCCCTTCAAACAGCCCGTCGGTTTCCAAGAGAAACCCGCCGTCGCTCCGCTGTATCGAAATCAAAGGCGTTTTCTCTGCCCTCCGGGGCCATTGGGTGGGATAAGACTGCAGGATCAGCGACATCTTTAAATATGATCCACGCCTTGTTTTTTCTTCAAAGGTTATTTTCGAAGAGCCCTGTCATCGCCTGGGGAATTTCCGGGGTCTCCAGGGTTTCCGGGTCTTTTCCCTTTTCAAGATGGAGTGTGAGGGCCCGGGCATGGAGCGCCAGACGGTCAAAGGCAAGATTGTGACGAAGATAGTTTACGGACCGCGTCGATCCGTAGCGCGCATCCCCCACCACCGGATGCCCGGATATTTTTGCATGGCGCCGGATCTGATGTTTCCGGCCGGTGAGGGGTTCCATTTCCACCAGGGTGTACCGGGGGCCGCGTCGGAGAATCCTGAACCGGGTCTCGCTGGGAAGCCGTCGGCTGGCGCCCTGGGGATGACGGCGTCCCCCCGCTGTTTTGGCCAAAGGCCAGTGCCATGTCCCCCATGAATCGTCGCCTTTGGGGTTTTCCAGCCGGCCGTGCAAAACCGCCACATACCGCTTTTTGACCTGCCGGGTTTCAAACTGTTCTGAAAAAAATCGAAAGGTCTTCGGGTCGCCGGCCAGGAGGATCACCCCGCTGGTTTCCTTGTCCAGTCGATGAACCGGGTTGATCCCAAAATCGGGATCCGTATCCATCCGGCCTTGGATATCGGGTTCTTTTTGAATCAACGCGGATACCAAAGAACATAGATCCCTGCCGGCCTGGTTGTGCACGGTAATCCCCGCAGGTTTATCCACGGCCACCCAACCTTTTCCAACGGCAATCACCGGTATCTGTGCCGAATCCCGTTCAAGGGTTGTCATTATGGCCCCCTAAACTCATTATCGGATCTTGGCCCCCCGCATCGGCCCGGCAACGTATGGTTTTTCACCCGTTCACCCCAAACCTTGACCCGTTGAATCCTTTTGGGTTTAAGTTCGAATCCATGTCCAGGCGGCTTCGATTTCCGAGCGGTCGAAATACTGTGCTCGGATTTGGGAAAATAACCCAAACAGGGCGATCCAGGTCTTTTCCCATGCCTTATTGCCGATAAGGGCCATACGTTCGATGTTATCGGCATACCTTAACGTGAAGTTGAGATCGAACAAAAGAGATTCCGAATCCATTTTTCCACGGGGCTCGATAACAAGAAAAAGGCGGATTTTTCCCGATTTGCGGATCTGTTTTTCCACCACCTCGCAGATCTGCTTCGTTTGTTTTTTGGTAATACCTCCGACAATCTTAAATCCGAGAATGTTTCCCGACCCTTCTTTGAGCTGGCGGTACATGGTGTTAAATCTCCGTTGTACTGCTCCGTTGAATCAAATACTATTCCAAGGGACGGCCCGAAGTTTACGCGTATTGAAAAACCACATCATACGACGTTTTTTAGACATGATGCGGGTGTGTCGTGGAAATTACCGATCGTTACTTGAATTCGTGTACCACCACGAAATCATTTTTGGCGCGTGTGCCGTGGCACCCGATACAGGATCGTACCTTCCCATTCTCCAGGGGTTTGCCGTCTGGTGAAAATTTGGCCCAGTACCAGTCCCCGTCCGGAGGATTGAAGCCACGGGCTTTATACATTACCGTGATGTTGTTGAGCCCTTCATGTTCCCCCTGGTAGTTTTCCATGACTTCGATGGAACCATACTGAAGTGGCGGGCCGGATGAATTCAACGCGCGGTCGTTGACAAAGACCCTGTGTAGCGTACCGTGGGGCGCTCGGCTCATCTGCATCCCCTGATGATCCGGCCAATAGGACCATCCATTGTATGGAGATAATTTGGTGATGTAGTTCCACAATGCCGCCGGGTCTGTTGCCGGCATTTCAGCCGATACCATGGGTGTTGAAATCATACAAACGAAACAAATTACGAGAAAAGCTTGGACGATCCTTTTTTGCATGTCAGTCTCCTTTTGGGTGATCCGTTGTGGATGTTCGTTTTGTCGAAGCACGCTGTCCCGTATATCACTGTGTGGTATTTTTATCCCATTATACAACAAGGTGTTCCAATTTTTCAACTATTGAAATAAAAACCGTGGGTCTCACCCAAATCGCCGTCTCCCCTTGCCCCGAAACGCAGATCGATGGGTAAGATGCAAGGACATCCGAGAAACCATACCCGTGCTCTAATTCTTCATGGGTTGCTTTTTGGGACATTGGAAACACTCCGTTTGAAAGTGAAGAATCCGGGCCTATCAAAGATCCCGCCACGCGGGGGAGGAACCGGTTTGGTGCCTCACCAGAAGGGTGAAGTCTACCGCACATGCCAAACGGCATTTACCGATTAACAGCCACCAAAACAATACCCAGTTTTTTTTCCAACGCGTTGATTTTTTCAAGCTCTTCATCTTTAACGATGGCAGGATTAATGTCATAACAAGAAAAGGCCAACAATGGCTTCCCGAGATCATTCTCCAGAGACTGAATGGCTTCCAGACTTGAGCTTTCAATTTTGGAAAGGCTACACAACATGATAAACCTCCTTTTTGAAATGATGGATGTAAACCCTCTAATATTATACGCCATGCAGGGTTTAAGTCCATGGTTTTAGGATACGTCCAATATTTCAAGCGCAGAATGGGAGATCGGGTTGAAGGTACCCATGAAATGCTTTGCATTTTTTTCGATAACGACACTGCCGGCAAACATCGATGTGCTTGCGTGGGTTTCCTTTTTTCGGACAGAGAATGTATGTTTCGTTCTTTTCGCGCTTCATATTCGGCCTGTTGTTTAAAGGTACCCCCCCTTATCTTTTCACCATCCACCTTGAATCCTGCAGCAGACCTGCCGCAAGGGTCATCGGGTTCAGTTGGTGTCTTTGGAAAGGGTGCTGATGTTCGAGATTCCCTTAAAGAGTCTTTCCGATCGTGGAAGGGATTTGGTCAAGGGGCTTTTGCATTTGGGACAGGGCGCCTCGGTTTCCGGGTCCCCCCGAAATATCACCACCTTAAAAAGATGGTCGCAATCCCCGCATTTGTATTCAATGGTCGGCATTTTATGCAACCTCTTTGATGACGTCGAGAAAACGATCTCCGTACCTTTCGAGCTTTACTTCCCCGATGCCCGTTACTTGAAGCATGGCCGTCCGACTCTTCGGTTTGAAAATGACCATCTCCTTCAGGGTCTTATCATGGAATATAACATACGGCGGCAGTCCCATCTCCCGGGCCATCTCCAGCCGCAAAAGCCGGAGCTTTTCAAAGAGCTGGATTTCTTGTTCATTTTCGAACTTCAACACCGTTGGAGAAGAAGGCCTGACGGATTTTTTCGACTTCATCGGATGCGGGTCCTTTCGAAGCTGTACCCCCTGGGTTCCTTTGAGGACCGGCCAGCTCTTTTCAGTCAGGCGAAAACCGGATATTTTCCCCAGGTCCACTGTCAGGAATCCGCCGGCCAAAAGCTGGCGAAACACGGACCGCCATTCCCCTTGGGACAAATCATCTCCGACCCCGAAGGTTTTGAGCCGATCATGCTTTAGTTGTTGAACACGCTCGGTCCCCTTTCCCATCAGCACATCCGTCAGATGTGCTGCACCAAAACGCTGGCCGGTGCGATAAACGCAGGACAGGGCCTTCTGGGCCGCTATGGAGCCATCCCATGTCTCTATCTCCTGACTGCAGGTATCACAATTACCGCAGGCATCCGGGTATGCCTCTCCAAAATATTCCAGCAAGAGCTGGCGTCGACATCCCGCGGATTCACAATAACCGAATAAAGTCTCCAGTTTCTGCTGCTGAATCCGCTTGAAAACGGCATCACCGTCCGAAGTTTCCAGAAGCCGCCGCATGGCCACGACATCCCCCAGGGAATAGACCATCCAGGCATCCGCAGGCTGTCCATCTCTCCCGGATCGCCCGGTTTCCTGGTAGTAAGACTCCATGCTGGAAGGTAGATCCAGGTGCGCTACGAAGCGAACATCGGGCTTGTCGATACCCATGCCAAAGGCAATGGTTGCGACGATGACCATATCGTCTTCCCGAAGAAACTGCTGCTGATGGTGCTGCCGGGCCTGTGAATCCATGCCGGCATGGTATGGCAGTGCCTTCACACCGTTGTCCTGAAGCCACCGGGCCATCTCGTCCGACCGCTTCCGAGTCCGCGTGTAAACAATGCCGGCTTCTGAAAAATGATCGTTCTGGATAAAGTCCAACAGTTGTTTTTTACCGTTGGTTTTCAGTTTGACCTGATAGTTAATGTTGGGCCGGTCAAAACTGGAGATAAACTGCGATGCATCGGCCAAGTCCAGTTTTTCAACGATGTCCTTGCGTGTCATTGAATCGGCCGTTGCCGTAAGGGCAACTCGGGGTACGTCCGGAAACCGTTCCATCACTTCCACCAGCCTGAGATATTCCGGTCTGAAATCATGGCCCCACTGGGACACGCAGTGGGCCTCGTCAATGGCAAACAGGGCCACCAGAATTTTATCCAAAAAATTTTGGAACCGCTCCGTTAAAAGCCGCTCAGGAGCGACGTAGAGAATATCACATTGCCCCTTGGACACCCTAGTTTCCACCTGTTCGAATTCCTCCCGGGAAAGACTGGAGTTTAAAAAGTCTGCCCGAACACCGTTTTGCCTCAGGGCTTCAACCTGGTCCTGCATCAAGGCGATCAGGGGGGACACCACCAGGCCCACGCCGTTTAGCATAATCGATGGGACCTGGTAGCATATGGATTTCCCGCTGCCGGTGGGCATCAGCACGAAGGCATCTTTGCCGGCCATTAGCGTATCGATAATCTCTTTTTGATTTTCCCGAAATGACGGGTAGCCGTAATAGTGGGATAGAATTTGTTGTGCGGTTTTTTCCATGAAGCACCTGCCGCCGGTTTAATTGTTTCAGGATCGGTCCCATGGTCCCACAATTCTCGATTTCCCATACAAGGTATTCGATAAACATAAAAGAAAAAATAAGCAACTTAATATTTTAAGACTCTGCCCCATTTCCCGATAATACCCTGTGTCTTTTTCTCGTTTTTGTCTCTGTTTCGGCAAATTTAACATGGATTTCTCGACCGCCCAATGTCACGCCTTTAAGGGATTTGAGGACATGTTTTGCCACGTTTTTTTCGACATCGAAGAATGAAAACTCTCTTTTGAGGTCGATCCGGCCGAGTTTGCTCGATGATATGCCCGATTTGTCGCAGACCAGGCGGACGATGGCGCCTTCTTTGAGTTTATCCAGGCGCCCGACATTTACAAAAAATCGCTGGGTATTGCCACCGAGACGACGTTCGGCCTTATCGGCTTTATCTCCTTTTGTTCGGCGTTTTTTGACCGTTACGTTGATGTCTTCGGCCCCCCGATAGTAATCGAGAAAGCGGTTGAACTCGACTGAGACGAATCGACGGATCAATTCTTCCTTGCTGAGATCGGAGAGGGTTTCAAACACCGGGGGAAGGTATTTATCGATTTCTATTTTGTTGACCTCCGTGGAAACCAGTCGATCCACCATTGCGTAAAGCTGCTTCTCGCAAACAGCTTGGCCGCCGGGGATTTTTTTAACCTCGAAGTGAATGCCGCTTCTGGATTCCACTTCTTTGATCCGTCGGACTTCCCGGGTGTTTACCAATACCATGGATACGCCGGATTTACCCGCCCGGGCCGTTCTTCCGCTCCGATGGGTGTAACGGTCCGGCTCAGCGGGGAGATTGTAATGGATGACGTGGGTGATGTCATCCACATCCAGACCCCGAGCAGCCACATCGGTGGCCACCAGCAACTGGAGGGTCCCTTCCCTGAACTTTTTCATCACCTGGTCCCGTTGCATCTGGGACAGGTCCCCGTGGATCGGTTCGGCGTTGTAACCGTCTTTCATCAGCTTGTCGGCCACCGTCTGGGTTTCCATCCGCGTGCGGCAGAAAATGAGGGCGAAGATATCGGGGATATAGTCGATCATCCGTTTGAGAGCCGAATACCGGTTTTTTTCTTTGACCACATAACAGGCATGGGAGATATTATCAGCGGCTTTGTTGGGCGAGCCGGCGGTGATGGTGACCGGACGGGTCATATAGGTGTCGGCGATTTTCGCCGCAGCTTTCGGCATGGTGGCTGAAAACAGCCAGGTTCGCTTTTGGGCGGGGGTCTGTTTCAGAATGTGATCAATATCTTCCTGAAATCCCATGTCGAGCATTTCATCGGCTTCATCCAGGACCGCATAGGCCACCTGTTCCAGTTTAACGGCCTTTCGGTTGATCAAATCCACCAGTCGGCCGGGGGTAGCCACGATGATCTGGGCCCCTTTTTTTATCTGGGAGATCTGTTCCTGAATACCGGCCCCACCGTAGACGGCGGCAATACGTGCCTTGTGGATTTGTCGGGCAAACAGTTTCAGATCGCCGGTAATTTGAAGGCAGAGTTCCCGGGTGGGGCAGAGGATCAGCCCCTGGGGGGTTTTTGATTTAAAATCGATCAGCTGGAGCAGGGGCAGGCCGAAGGCGGCGGTTTTTCCCGTACCGGTCTGGGCCAGGACGATGGCATCGGTGTCCCCCGATAACAACTGGGGGATGGCCTTTTCCTGAATCTGGGTGGCCTGTTCAAATCCAAGTTGGTCAATGGCCTGGATGAGTTCGTGTTTTAATCCAAAAGATGAAAAATTCATAAATACTTTCCTGGTGGCTGACGGGTTAAACCGTGCCAGTTATGCCCCTTAAAAGACACAAAAAGCCGCCTCGGCACGTTTGCCGGACGGCTTTGTTTGGTTTTTGATATTGTATCCGGCGGCATTGCCAAGGGCCATGGCCATGGCCGCCGTTTTTTTACCTAAATCGATATTACAGTATGGATGTTCACATATCGTTTGTTTTTTAATTAATCAATCTTTTTTATGGGTGCTGGTGGAATTAACCGAAAAGAACGATCTCTGTCCAGCGGGCTGGAATCCTTCCCCCCATAGCGACATCCTCCATGGGCACGTTTCTTTTAATACTAATCACGATTCAAGATTTGACAAGAGAATCTACTTACTTGCATGATAAAAGATAGTTATCCGGTGATCGCTCTGGCAAGATTTCCAGCCAGTTCAGCCCCTTTATCCCCAATGGCCTCGGGTGTTGTGCAGAAGGGCAGAATATAATTGCCCTTTGTCATCAGCTGGAGATAGCCGCAAAAGCCAGCGAAGATACCCTGGATGGCGTCGCAGTTACCTTCAACAGGACCGGCGCAGGTCACAAGCAGAGCCGCCGGTTTACCGCCGACCAGGGAGTCATGGTCTTCGGTACCATCGCCGGATACCAGGCAGAAATGCCGGTCGATCAGGGGTTTTATCTGGGAAGTAAAACTCCAGCAGTAAAGGGGTGAAGCGTACACAACCGCGTCGGACCGGATCATTTTCTCAAATATGGTCAATGCATCATCCTCCTGAACGCAGCCGGGTTCCCCCTTTTTTTCCTTGCACTTAAAACATCCAAGGCAGCCGCCCACCGTATACTCGGTGATGTTAATCCGTTCAACTTCATGATTATTCTCGACGATATCTTCAAACATCGAAAGCACCTTGGCGGTGTTTCCTTTTTTCCTCGGACTCCCCAGAATGGTGAGGATTTTCATGACAACTCTCCCTTTTTAAAACTGTCGCTTCAGCTGATAAAGTTTTCTCTTTCCCAGCAGTAAGACAAGAAATTTCTAAATCAATCTATTTTATCCTTCAGGTAGTCAATTAAATTCGTGAAGTTCAATTCGGTCCTGTTCGCCAACTGTATATTTTGCAGGGACGTTAAAATTTGATCCCAAAAAATTACATGGATGTTTTCGCACAATGCAACATAATCTTTGATATCTCTCCTGTAACTTCCAATTTCTTGGATTATATTCGATGGAGTCGACTTGTAGTGGTTGAATTTGGCGATTGAATACGTGTTTGTTTTAAGTGTCACCAGGACAAAATAAAACTCTTTTGCCCATTTTTTTGCAGCCCAGGTGCCCACATCGATGTTTCTTATAATCTGATCCCGGTTGGGGTCATGCTTCGTGTTTTTGCTGATATCTGTTTTGTATGTTGTTTCGATGAAGATCAGCTTGTTTGAAGTTTCGATGGTAAGATCTGGGTGCATTTCTCCGTCCGGGAGGGGCCTTAACAACGGCGGAAAATATTTGTCCCAAAATCTTGGGGTCGGGTCTATGAATTGTTCATCCTTATCAAGGTTTATTTGGGGAAATATCTCCGAAAACCATTTTTCAGGCGGCGTCTTTTCTAATGTCTTGAACACATTCCACGACATGGCATCCTCAGAGTTTTCGCTGCCCAGACACGAAAGTCCTTTGACCATCCCCCTGTTATAACGACTGATTCTGGCCTGACCGGTGATGATGGGATCGGTTGGATCAACGATCAGGTTGTCTTTAAAATCAACAAAAACCTTTGCACCGGTATCTGAATATATGAATTTTTGTCCCATCTCATCTTTTTCTGTGCTCTCTACCATGATTGAAAAACCCCTCTTAATGGATGTCCCGGAAGTCGCCACTTAGGTCCATCTGCTTCAAGGCTTTTTACCTTGTGTCATAAACTTTTTTAACCCGGCCGATTTGACCGCTCTCTAAGCGGACCTTAATCCCATGGGGATGGGACCTTGATTTGGTCAGGATATCTTTCACCACGCCTTCGGTCAATTTTCCGGTAGGCTGATCTTTTTTCATCACGATCAGAACCTGCATCCCCGGTGTTATTCTTTCACGATTGGGTCCGTTCATGACGTTAATTTAATTGCACTGTTTATTTTGATCTATGAAGTTTGACAAAACCTTTTTGGATTTTATGCATATTGGATTATCGCGATGACAAAGCAAACTTGTTTTCAATGGATCGCTTTTTAGAAGACTTCTGCTGAAAATGAAACATGTACAACAAGATTTGTTTATACATATTGAAATAATGCTCAAGACCGAACACGGCAACCATACGGATGTTTTTATTTAAGGGCGGCTTGTTGAATATTCTTCTGAAAATGAAACCTGGGACCAAGATTTTTTTATAAAGAACGATACTGCTGAAGACCGAACCGTCAACCATACGGATGTTTTTGTTTCTGGGCGGCGTTGATATTTTCGCTCTGGGACCGCATCCTGGGAACCCTTTTAACAGACATCGACCAAACCGAAATCCGTATCGGCGTAGGAAGTTATCAAAAGCAGGAAAAACTGAATTTTCACCATTTGCTGATGATGCCGCTGACTCGAAGAGTCCGATAGAACCCAAGACCTTGGAAATTTTTCAATCGGTTGGGGTGACGAAGGCAGGGCCATCCGATAAATTTTAATGGGGTCAAAACTATCGGACAGAAACGATCCAATATTCGGTCTAAACTTCTTTTTTGTTAAAAACCACCAGCATTAACGCGGTGATCAGAAAGATAAAAAAGGAGACATTCAGAATCGGATGAAGGGGTCCCATGTTGTTAAACCTGCTTTGACCGATGATGGAATCGGCGTAGACCTGAACCATGTAAACTTTCGGGTATAAAATTCTCCACAAGGCAGGGGGCGCGGATGCGGCCTCCGGAACCGCTGTTCGTAAAATGTCGCTGGTCAAGATCTGATGCCCCCCGTCGGAAATATAGCCGACCAATAAAATCCCCACAGAAAAAACCGCACTGATGAAATCCGGGAGATAAAGAGACAAAAAGCACACCAGAACCGCAATAAAGAGAAGATTGATCGAGCATACCAGAGATGCGGTTAAATATCCTGGGATGGTGGCGCCGGTTTTAACCCATACCGTCATAAAAATCGTTGCGTGAAGAATAAACATGAAAACCAGGCATAATACCCACGTGCCGGCGATCCGCCCGAGGAGATATTCCCGCCTTAAAACCGGCCTGGAAAGAAACAATACCAAACTTCCGTCTTCGTGGTCTCTGCTGAAAATTTTCATGGACAGCAGAATGACGATCAGGAACATGCCGGACGATATAATCTGAAAAACAATTTTTGAAACATGCCACGCAACCGTAATATTGTCCAACTGTTTCCCGTTGACGACATATTGGCCGCTGTAACATCCCCGGATCATCAGCACGAAAAAAATGGAAAGGCCTAGCAGGACATAAATACTTTTGTGCCGCATCTGGTCGCGAATGGTGTAGCCGGTAATTTTTAAAAAACGATTCATTTTCCCCAGGATAAAAATTATATTAATTTTGTCACGATTTGAAATGTTCAGCTCAGGTATTTAATAAAAACATCCTCCAACGTCTCGTCGGCGTCAAGTATTGAACGAATCGAATCCTTGACGAGGATTTTTCCGTTGTTCATTATGGCCAGGGTCTGGCATGTCTTTTCCACTTCCGAAAGGAGATGGGAATTCAAGAGCACGGTAACACCATTGTCCCGGAGGCGTTCGAGAATTTTTCTCACATCCCGGATACCGATGGGATCGAGGCCTGTCACCGGTTCATCGAGTATCAACAATTTGGGCTGTCCGAGGAGCGCTGCTCCGAGACCGATCCGCTGTTTCATGCCCTTGGAATACCCGGCTGATTTTTCTTTTTCCCGCCCTTTCATGGAAACCACATCCAAAAGCCGGTCCACTTCCATTCGCGCATCTTTTCCGGCCAGTCCATTCAAAGAAGCGTGCCGCCGCAGATATTCAAGCCCGGAAAGATGCGAAGGGATCCTGTGATGTTCGGCCAGATATCCCACCCCTTTGCGTGCTTCGAGGTTGGAAACAGGTGTTCCGTCGATCAAGATGCTCCCCGAAGTCGGTTTGATAAAGTCCAGGAGCATGCGGACCACCGTTGTTTTGCCGGCGCCGTTGGGACCGAGCAAGGCGAAATACTCCCCCTTCTCGATGCGACAGGTCATGTTGTCCACCGCCGTAACTGTACCGAATTTTTTGGTGACGGAATTAAGTTCAATCATATTAAAGTCCTTTTAGCACGGGTTGTTCACCATTTACAACGGAATAACACGACGGAACACATCCGCATCATGGCGTATCCCGCCGGCAACCGACCTGTCCCAAGGTGCCGGCAACAGAATCACCTGTGTGCAACGGAAACACTTCCTGGATGCCGGATCAAGTCCGCACAAGGGTTTTCAGCGAGCCATGCTTCCTGTATGCCCCAGCCGGAAACCCGCGGAAAACGCAGATCCGGACCAAAAAGGTCATTTATGGATGGAAACTATCCTGATTGTGCTTTTTCTTTTCCTCCTTTTCTTTGCGTTTTTCTTTAATGGTTTTTGCCGGCTTCTTTCTCACATCCTTTTTCGTGTCTCTCGACTTTCCCATTTTTTTCCCTCCTGATGGATCCATTGGGGACGCATCCCAGTTAAATACAAGCAACAACGTTTAACGGGATGCGCCCCCCATTTCTCATGGAAATACATGTCAAAGTAAAATAAAACTGTCAAGAATCTTAAAATCGCCGGGGGAAACGCATAATTCCATGAATGTCCCGGAAGTCCTCCATCCTGATGATGCATTTCATCGCCGTGACGGTGTCCCTCCCCGGACTCCTTGTGCCGCCTATGGTTGTTGGGTTGCCTCTTTTACCATGGCTTTGTATTGTTCAGGTTGTAACGTGGACATCCGATGGATAAAAGCCACAATATCCAATGTAAGGGACCAATGAGGCACCCTGGCGGAAAAATTGTAAATACCTGAAAAAACAAACCCTGCTATCCCCCCTATGATCACGACCATGGCCAAAATAAAACCCGCAAATACTTTCATTTTCCACCTCCGTATCACCAACAGTTATAGTTGCCGCGGCTTCTTTCGGATAGTCAGTTACAACGGCATTCTATTCACAATTCAAGGTTCAAGGTTTGACACCCTTTTCCTCCAAATCCAAACGCCGCTAGCCTATTCTATCGCTTATTTCCCCTGCTGTTTAAAACTGTAAAGTCAAATTCAAGCAAATCATGAAATGTTGCTGCTGCTTTATCAGGTTCAACCTGGAACCAGATTAAGATATTCTCGACACGATAAAAATAATGCTTAAGCCCCATTCCATCTGTTTTAAAACAAATGTTGTCCCCCATTTTAGTTTGTGTTAACGGTGAAAAAACAGACGATCCATCGGCCATTTTCATGGCCATTCTCTTTAAGTTCGTTTCAGCCTTTTCAGCGTTTTCATAAACACTTACGTAAAGAATATTCTTGGAATCATTGCTTCCGTAATGGGCCATTAAATTTTCACAATTATCGAGCTCTTTGCCATGCATTTTATTAATAACCCGGGTTGATTCTTCATTTAGAATAACTTTGAAAAGACTCAGTTCACCTAACTTTTTCGGAAAACAATTCCCGTTCTCGCGGGTTTTGACTTTTTCGTTTTTCGATGCTTTTCCAGCATACCCCAACGGTATCTCAAATAACGTGATCTCCCCATGCGAATGGGTTGTTCCTGAACAACCGAAAACTATACTGTAAACTAGCAGAATCAGTGCAACAAATTTACATATTTTCCGTGGGTTTTTCATGCTGTAAATTCTCATATCTCACTTTTCCATAACAAAAGGTGCGTGCCCACCCCAAAACTGGCGGGAGCTTGCTGTGGTTTTTATTTTTTTAAACAAGGATCGAGAGTTGCCCCCTCGCCGCGGATTATTTTTTCCAAGCCCCTAATCTGCGCAGAAGATTAACAACCGGCTCGGATCTTGAGGGGTCATCCGAGGAGACTGGCTTCAAACGGACCATGGAACAAAATACTCCGGCAACGCAAAGGAAGCAGAAGATCATCATGCAAAGATGCATGCTGGCAAGAAAAGAGGACTGTGTTTCCGCATTCACCGGGTGGTCCCCCATGATATGTTTGAACACAAGGGTGATGATGGTCATGCTGCACAGCATCCCCATGGTCCGCATGGTGGCCAGAAAACTGGATGCGATACCATAGCTTTTGGGAGAAACACTCCCCATCACCGCAGTGGTATTGGGGGATGAAAAAAGACTGAATCCCACACCCATCAAGGCCAACATCCCCATAATCACGGGCATGGGAGTTCCGGCATGAACCTGGGAACCCAGCCCCAGGCTCAGGGTACACACGCCCATGCCTGCAGTGGCCAGACCCGCAGGTGAAACCCGGTCTGCCAGCCTTCCAAAAAACGGAGAAAGCGCCGTCTGGAACACGGGCTGGATAATCAGAATCCATCCTGCCCATTGGGGAGAATACCCTCTGACCACTATCAAATACAAACTGAAGAAAAAAGCGATGCCAAAAGACGCGGCGTAATTGATAAGGGTGGCCAGGTTACTGAAGGCGAAAACCCGGTTACGGATGACCAGACCCACATCCAGAATCGGAGATGAACACTGGTATTCAAAGGCGAGAAAGATAAGGAATCCCAAGGCGCCTAATGCCATCAATACCAGATAAATACCCCCCTCTTTCTGGTTGAGGGTGCCGTAAATCAGACAGAATAAAGCACTCATGTAAAGAAGGGTTCCCACAAAATCAAAAGGCTCGCCTTTTGCATCCGCCCATTCGCCCTTGAGTTTAAAAACCGTGAGCCAAAGACAGAAAAGCTCCACCAGAACCCCCAGATAAAAGATCCATCGCCATCCCAGATGGGTGACCATAAATCCGGAAAGAACCGGACCCAGAGACAGCCCCAAGTAGACGCAACCCACGATGATCCCCATGGCCCGCCCCCGGTTGGCCGGTGGGAAAACCGAAGAAAGGATGGCCACACTGGTTCCGGAAATCATGGCTCCGCCACATCCTTGAAAAAACCGGAACACAATAAAACTTTCAATGCTAAAGGCGAGGGGTAGCAAAAGGGTTCCCCCAGTGAACACGAGAATGCCGATGGTGAAGATTCTTTTCCTTCCGTAAATATCACCCAGCCGTCCAGCCGGAATCAAAAAAAGGGAAAAGGCGAAGATATAGACGGTTTCCACAAGTCCAAGCTGAACCGCACTGGCTGAAAACTCCCTGCCAATGGCAGGAAGGGCCACTCCCACAGCAGACAGCATGAAGGGGGTCAGGAACTGAACGGCGCTGACCACAAACAGGATCACACCATCGGAGACGCCCTGATCGGAAGGGTTTTTTGAAGCAATGTTGTGAGGGTTTGCGTCTGATTTTTCTTTTATCTCTGCCACGTCGTTATTCACCCTATGGACGCTTCATGGATTATTGGTTATCATTCTGCAGTTAAAAGCGGGAGGAAAATATAATGGCAGAATATCGGACAGGCAAAAAAGTGTCAATTATTAATAATTCCGTATCGAAGTCGATACCCTAACGACCCTAATGCATTTTTTCATTTGACCCTTCCCTTATAAAGTTGATATCTGACAACCAAAATATCTATTTCTGCAATCCGATATAAAAAGCAAAACTAAATATTTGAGGGGTCGGGGAGTTTTTATTCTAACTCCTTGAGTACCAGCGGAATGGATGATCTTTTAAAAAAACACCTCGACCCCTCAATTATTTAAGATCATTCAAAATTTTGACACATAGCTCAACAGGTGCCGTATTTTGTATAAGGACCGCCTATGCGACCTCGCCGGACAATTATCCTGTATGCCATTATAATAATTGCATTGATCGTCAAACCAACCGCAGTAAGGGCTGAAACGATTTCCATCTCTGTGTTTCTTGACTACCGGCAATTACAGCTTCTGATGATGCGGGATGCGTTTAATGGACCGAATCACACTGCACAATATCTATTGGATGATGACGGTTGCACCCGCATTACCTTTTCGGAACCCCATCTGTCAGCAGAGGGAGAGTTGTTGCGCGTAGATACGAAGACCCTCGCAACAATTGGCGTCACCACAACGACGGGTGCTTGCAAGGTCATTACCCAATGGAACGGTCGCGCCACGGTTACCGGCAAACCTGTTTTAGTCAGCGATCAACCGTTTTCCGTAGAGTTTCGGGTCCAGGACACCCGGCTTTACAATCAACAGGGCCGGCTGCTTGAGGATAGTCTTGTCCTCCAGGCGGTGAAAGAACAATTGCATCTTTTTTTAAGCCGTTACCGGCTGGATCTGAACCCTGAAACCGGTCAGCTCAAAGCCCTTCTACCTTATTTTTTGCCCCATTATCCGGCAAATCGCCTATCAGGAATGATCGACAGCCTGCGCATCGGTCTTCTTGATCTCCGGCCCAACGGACTGGAGGTCCGGCTGCTAATGGATGTCGAAACCGTTGCCAAAGCCGGGCCGGAGCCCGTCCTTAGTGAACATGAAATGGAGCAGCTGGAGCAACGCTACCGAAGCTGGGATTCTTTTTTGACCTTTGTCATCAAGGAGGCCGCCTCTGCCACTCCCTCGGAAGAACTTCGAGCCGCCCTGTTGGAAATACTTCTGGATGCACGCTACCAGCTCAAATCGATTCTCACAGAATCCCAGCAAAGTGCAGCTGACCCGGTCAAACAATTGTTTATCCGAACCTGGGAACAGCTGATGCCGGTAATGCGGGAAATCAGCGTTCGTTCATCGGAAAAGAACCTCCTCCCCTTTTTATCGTTCATAACAGCGGCTGACGCATTCAAAGCACTGGATCGCCTGGGGCCTGCCTTGGGGCTGGATATATCCACCGACGGTCTGAGACGTTTGGCACGCCTTCTAAATGACGACCCATCCATTGATCCGCTGAAATATCTGGATGAAATCGATCCGGGACTGCAACAACTGTTTGATTTCGGAAGGTCTAGTGAAATTAGCCCACAAAAAAAATCACAGGGTTTTAACTTCCAGCTGATCCGGCCGGTCTATGCTGCAAACCCCAGGAATCGTCTAAATCGCTGGGTTCCTGCCCCTGCCGAGGTGAATGCGTATCTCCTTGAAATACGAAAATTATTGTTGAAAGAGGCGGATGCTCGAATTCGTTCGTCATCAATCGCTCAGAAATACGCTCGTATTTACCGAAAATTGATGCTTACCGCCGCATGGCAAGAAAGCTGCTGGCGTCAATACATCCTACAAAACCGCAAAGTCGTTCCCCTTATTTCCGCCACAGGTGATATCGGTATGTTGCAGATCAATGAAAAGATATGGCGGGGCTTTTACTCTCCCTCCAAGTTGAGATGGGACATCACCTATAACGCCCGTGCAGGCAGTGAAATCCTGTTCAAATTCATGGTCGATTACGCATTGAAACAGAAGGAGCATACCTATGGAGGCGGTCTATCTAATCTGGCCCGGGCCACTTATTCTGCGTATAACGGCGGGCCATCTCAGGTGAGCCGTTACCGAAAAAACGACGTCCCGGCCGCACACAAAAAAATCGACGCCGCCTTTTGGGAGAAATATCAGCAGGTACACCAGGGCCAGGAATTGGCCGTAACGAAATGTTTTGGCGGTCAAGCCGCCAGTTCAATGACCGCCGCGCCGCCAATAAACACGAGCCGAAAGCAATCCGGTTCAAAACAGGCGACCACAGTCAAGCCGTCACAGCGCATTGAAAATGTCGGGTGGATCAAAAGCCGCAACCCCAAACACTTTACGCTGCAACTGACGGCGATGAGCGGTGAGCAGGCGGTCAGAGCATTTATAAAGCAACAATTCCAAGGCGGCAGCTTTGCCTATTATCGAAAAAAACAAAACGAACGGTATTTATATGTCGCCATCTACGGCAGTTTTGATAGCCGGGCACATGCGGAAAAGGCCGCTGCTCGTTTTGCTCCCCTTAAACCCTGGATACGGGACTTTGGCAGTATTCAGAAGATACTGTCAAAATAATCATTACGAATGCGAGACCTTATCAACGGAAGGGTTTAACTCATTTTCCTTGGGACAATTTTCACCTGAAAACCGATAAGATGTCCCGATCTAAACCTGATTTGACAGGATATCATCGAAAAATGGGTTTCTAAACGGCCTCTTTGAACCGTCGTTCCAGTTGAACGCTTTGTGTTTTCTTGTCATACCATCCTGCGAATAAAATCAAGTCCATATGATTGTCCAGCTTTGGAGAAAACGTAACCATCAGAGGAAGAGTTCGTATTTTTGGATAAAAAATGGCGATTGACAACCTGACCCGCCTTTGGTATCCGATTCTAAAGTGTTTTGCGAGGGTCTTAGGATGAAAACTTTCCGGATAGAAAGCACATTATGCAAAAGATACGGCCAACACCTCTGGTTCTAATGCTTATTTTTTGTCTTTGTCTGCTCCTGGGTATCAATCTGGGAGAAGTCCAGGTGGTTCTGGAAAAAGCAACGGCAATTTGCTTGAGCTGCATTGGAATCGGGTAAACCCACCCGCACCCAAAATTCAGGGGTAAAGATGGACTTAAGACGTTGGATTCAAACCCTCGCGGTCTTTTTGACCAATGCAAGCTGGCAGTTTCCGTTTACGCGAAACCTGTATAAGGGAAACCTGAAAGCTGTTTGCGCCCCGGGTCTCAACTGTTATTCCTGCCCAGCCGCCACCAGCGCTTGCCCCCTGGGGGCGATGCAGACCTTTATGGCCACTGCCAGGCCCAATTTCGAAGCCGGCCGTTTTCACCTGGGCCTTTACCTAATCGGCATGCTGGGACTGATCGGAAGCCTGGTTGGGCGCATGCCGTGCGCCTGGCTGTGTCCCTTTGGTTTGATCCAGGAATTAATCCACAAAATTCCATCTCCTAAATTCGAAATCCCCAGATTCTTGACTTATTTCAAATACATGTTTTTGGCCCTGTTCGTAGTGATCTTACCTTTGGCAGTAGCCGATGAGTTCGGATACGGGGTGACATGGTTTTGCAAGTACGTCTGTCCGGCCGGGACCCTGGAAGCAGGGTTGCCGATGCTGCTGCTGAAGCCTAAACTGCAGGAGGTGATCGGGGGGTTGTTTTACAGCAAGGTCATCATCCTGATGGGCTTTCTCGTTTGGATGGTGGTAAGCCGGCGCCCTTTTTGCCGGGTCGCCTGCCCATTGGGTGCGATCTACTCATTTTTTAACCGTTACAGCGTCTTCAGGCTGACCTATGATCCTGAGAGATGTACCCACTGCCAGTCCTGCTATCACGGTTGCCCCATGGGTGTGAAGTTTTATGAGGGGCCCAACCAGAAGGATTGTATCCGCTGTTTGAAATGCCTTCAACAGTCGTGCAAATTCGGTGCAATCTCCTATGATGGTGCGGGTCAGAGGACAATACCGGTTCCCCTCAAGATTAAAAACGGGTCATAGCCCCCTTGGCCCTTTCAGGGTAACTCGAACAGTTTTTTGATTTTTCGATCCAGATCCGCATGGGATCGCTGCCCGGGAAGTTTTTCAACAACCTGACCATTCTTGATAAAAAAAATCATCGGGATAGCATAGATATCGTATTTTTGGGCCATGTCGACGCCGACCCAGTAGACCGGAAAGTTCACATGTAGTTTGTCAAAAATCGGTTGCATGGCTTGGGGTCCATTGGCATCCAGGCTGATGCCGACCATTTTCAGACCCTGATCCTTGTATTTATCGAATAGTTTGATCAATGTCGGCAGCTCCTTCCGACAAGGACCACACCAGGCTGCCATGGCGATAATCATGCGCTGGTTGTTGGAGTCTTGCATCAATCGGTCGAGCCCGGCCATGTCCATTTTTTCAATCACGATTCTGCCTTCGGCGGCCAGGGCCGTCATATTCAGTAAAAGCATAACCGCCACAACGGTTCCCATAATCCACGTGAAATATTTCAACATGAGGACTTACTCCACAGAGATCAATAGTTTCAGATAGTGCTGCATAACCGCGATCCAATCCACCGGAAATTCCATGGCCGGAATCGGATGCCCAATGATATCATAATTATGTTGAAAATCCAATTAAAGGCCAGCACGGTCATCCATAGGGGCTTTCAGCGCCATTGGACTTGAGGGTGAACCATAAAAACACGGGGCAAGAGAGCCGGGTGAAAAACGGATGAAAACATGACGCCTCCCAATGTCTTTTCCGTCCTTCAATGTTGGGTTTTCCTGATTGGGCCTTGGATCTTATCCGTTCTCCGGATATTTGTAAACGTTCAAACCGATGATAGCATCCGTACCATCAACCTTCTGGTTGCCCCGTGTGCTGGCAATGGTTATTGTTTTTCCGGATTTTGAGGGTCCGAAGTCCTTTTTCAAATCTATCTCAATAATTAATTTATCGTCTTTAATTTCCCATTCCACGTTCTGCATTTCTTCACCTTCTTTCGTCTTTTCGTCTATACCATTTTGAATGCACCCCCAATGTCTCATGTCTTGTTTATTTAAATCAGGGGGGAGATAATTACATTTGGCCACGTCTCTTTTTTTCAATATTTTCTATTTTCTTTAAGAGCCTCTTGGTGTTTTTTTGCTTCTCCTTTTCTCTCAACTTTTTCTGAGATTCAGTATAATATTGGTGTTTATTTAAAAATTCGAGGGTACCTTTGTACCATTTTGCTTCATCACTAACATCTATTCCTCTTTCACTCCGCCCATCTCTTACTTTTCCATCTAATTTGAAAAAATCTTCTCTGCCGAGGTGGTCGAGATCGGCATCACAAAGAATTTTTTCAAGATGGGTTTTCGGTTCACGCTCAAGATCGGTTGATAGTATCATCTTTTGAACCTTTACAACTTCGTTTGGCTTATAACCGATCAATTTAAGGATTCTGCCTGCCATTCGTGCCGCAATCGGCTCATTTTTTTCATATTCTCTAATGTAACCCGTGTCATGGAAATAGGCCGCAGTAATTAATAATTCTCTATCATGTTCGGAGATATTCTCAGATATTGCAATACTGTTGGCAGCAGCAACGACTCCTTTGGTAGGATGAAGTGTGTGATCAGCATCATGATATTTAATGCCGGCTGGCAACTCATCTCTAAATAACTCCCTTATATAGTGGTCCACGATTTTCAGCCGAGGTGTATGAGGCTTGTATCTTAGTCGCATATCTATATTCCCTTTACTTTTGTAGGTGTTATGGTTATTTCAGGTTCTTGAAAATATGATTCTTCTCCAATTTTGTTGGAGAAGAATCTTGACGGTTTCGTAAAAAGTCTTTTGTGAGCGACATCGAGCAATTTTGGAGAAAGACTCATGATGCGCCTGGCGTTAAAAATTGCAAGCTGCTTGAGGGTGTTAGCCCGAGTTCTTGCAATTTAGCCAGGCGGGTCAAGAATCCCAAAATTGCTTGCGGAGCGATCAAAATCAGACTTTTTACGAGTTCATCAATCTTAATAATTAAGATTTATCCCGCCTGTTGGAGCGTAGCGGAAATCCCGTTATCGGGGCTCCGTAGGTAGTTTACTATCCTACTGGGGTTAAACGGTGTTGCTTGTATTTAACTGGGATCCACCTCTCCTGTCTTTCCCTGCCTGTTGGGCGAATACCCGGAATCGGCGTGCTTCCTCCTCGTTTCCCATCGAAGCATATATTCGGCTGATCTTCTGAAAATATAACGGAGCATTTTTCGGATCATCCTGAACCAGGGAAAGATACATTTCCATAATCCCTGAAGAATGCTGGCCTAAATCAAAGCTGATATCTGCGAATCTTCGTTTGATCAGAGGATCGGTTCGGGAATGACAGCTGCGGCACTGATCCATAATTTTGGCATATAAATCCCGGGCGCTTTCAAGGTCTCCCAATGTCTCCAATGTGCCGGCAAGGGCAATCGATAGTGGTTGGTTCCATCCGTATGCTTCCATGGAATCTTGATATAAAGAGGCGGCTTCCGGATGCCTCCCGGCCTGAGATAGGGTTTCGCCACGGAGCAGGACATAGGCCAAAGAGTTTTTAAGGTCATCCGGACAATCGGCAAGAAGGGTTTCAGCCTGATCAAAAGCCCCTATTTCCCAGTAAACCTCGCAAAGCAACTGATAACCCGGCAGAGCATCCAGATGATGTTTGAGAAAGGTCTCCAGCAGACGGCGGGCTTCATCCAATTTCCCAAGGTTCAGGTTGGCCGTGGCCAGCTCAAGGGGGATAATTGAATCCGGGGCAGGGTTCTCCTCCAAGGCCTGTGACAGTTTATCGGCTGCAAGATCAAAGTCTCCCCGGTTCAGTGCAAGATAACCGGTTTTAAAGGACCCTCCATAGGAAATGTAGGCCTCCTGCACCTCTTCGGGCAGTGCACTGCAGAGTGCCATAAAAGTCTCATCGTCCTGATCACCGGTGAATGTCTCGTCATCGCCGAGGGGAGTCAGGTCAGATTGAGGCACTTCCATTTGAATATCTCCGGCTGTGATGCGCTCAATCTCATGCATAAGTTTCTCAACAGCGGATATCAATGCAGGGTCCCGGGTCAAGTCGAGGGCCAATTGAAGAAGCCTCCTCGCCTCATCGTAATATTCGGCCTCCATCAAATCTTCAGCGGCCTGCCGGTGTTCGTGTGCCAGGGCCCCTTTGGCCTGAACCAGTTTATCCCGAAGCCTTTTTACTGAAGCATCATCAGCCGATGTTTTTTCCAATGCGGCCAGAGTCTTTTCGAATTCAAGTTTTGCCCTGCCCCAATCGGAGACCTTTAAAAAGGCATCACCCTTCTGCTCGGTCTTTCCAGGATCTTGACCGAAAAACTTTTTGAGAAGTCCCATAAGCTCAGAATCCTTTTGCCCTTATCAAGAAAGGAGTTGTAAATGAGTTGATTCAAACAATTATCACAAACCGTCTCCCATTCCCGATATCATATCCTCCAAGACAGCATCCGATTAATATCATTGAAGATTGGGTTTGTAAATCTTGAACTTTTGGGGATCTTTATTTGGACGATGTAATGAAACGTATTTAACCGGTGCCCCCCTTGTTTTCCAGGAAATGGGTAAGAAACAGGATGAGGCTGGAGCCAAGCTCCAACTCCATCCCAAAATCGGAACGGAATACGACTACACTTTTAAGCAGAACATGGTGTGTGTGTCTCTAATGCCGCCAATGACTCTTATCTTGTCATATGTCACAGAAAGCATACTGGCGTCATCAGGAGTCTGTACCTCAGCCACGATATCAAAACGCCCGGCAGCCAAATAGACATTTTTTACCCCTTCGATTTTCTTGACTTGACCAGCGACCTCACGGTCGACACCCGGATTTGACTTAATTAGAATAATTGCCTTTGCCATGATATAATCTCCTTTCAAAGTAAAGGTTCTTCTCCAATTTAGTTGAGAGAAGAAGCACAATTAAGATATATCCCGCCTGTTGGAGCGTAGCGGAAATCCCTTTATCGGGGCTCCGTAGGTAGTTTACTATCGTATTGGGGTTAAACGGTGTTGCCTGTATTTAAATAGGATGCGACCCCATGTCTTCAGGCAGCACCTCACCGAATTCCACACCGATTCCCTGGGAATCAATCCGAACCACTTTACCACTCACTGTCAGGTCTTTTTCGGCTCGGGAGAGAGAGAAGGTCATTGTGATCTCCTGACCAATTTTAAAGCTGAAATCGGTATGAATAAAGACACCGCCATGACTTAAATTCTGAATGAAACACATATAGGTAAAACCGTTGGTGGAGACTTCGACAGGCGCAGAAAAAGGTCTTCGGGGAAACTCCCTTAACTCGGTGTGTTTGGAACGATACCAGTTGGTCAGCTTTTCCAGAAGTTCCCGTCTTTTTGCTTCAGATATACTGGTAATGAGCGATGACAGGTCTTTTCTATGTTCGGTTTTGGATAATTTAGATTTTAATACGGAGTTAAGGTTTCTCCGTTCAGCTTCGGACATGAAGGAAATGATTTGAAACAACAGAGAGTTTACCTCATATATATTAAATTCCTCTTTGTTGTTCGGCATGAATAGAATCCTTATCTCGTGTCTTTCGTCTATAATCTCCCGAATGCCTTCTTGAAATATCGAGGATATCAAAAGCATATAATATTAAGGAATTAATGTCAATCGACACAGATCGCATCCTCCAGAACAAATGGGCAGGAATGAGGTTTAGAACCTAATTGACTTGTTTGTGGATGTCCCGTTTATTTCCCAAAGTCCGAAAAAGACGGGCCGAAACAAGGATCAAGCATACCACCCGCTCCGGTATACTCTTCTCGCATTCTCATGGTGGAGGAAGACATTAGTTTCGCCACATTCTTACCCTGGCATTCGGGGCATTGGGGGGGGGGATCATTGGAAGACAGCAATAGTATTTCAAAGCAGTGAGAACAGTCTTTACACTCATAGTCATAAATTGGCATTGGCTCCTCCGCAAAAAAATAACAGTTGATTAATCAGAAGCCATTTTTATAACACCAATATCCAAAATTAATCAATCTTTATATTTAATGGTCGATCCGATTGCCAGACAAGCAACTTACAAACTTATGTTCTCAAATCCACACATATGATTAACAGAATTTCAATTTGGGGCATCACGTCACGGGGGGTTCATGTAACCATGACAAACCTGATTCCATATAGTTATATTGTTGGATACAGGTATTATTAGGCGTCATGTCCAAATATTTGGCAAAATAAATCCTCCGAGAGATTTAATTCAAAATGGTAAGAAATTTCGAACCATTTAAAATCTCTGTGGAATAACTTATTACGGCAAAGGTAATGTACGATAAAGACATAAGGCTAGCGATAATTAAGATTAGGGTATTCATTGTTTTCACTGTTGCACCTCCTTTATGCTTTGAGGTGTCTTCATTTTCTATAAAAAAGATGATTTGTGTTTCACCATAAAGTTAATGCCACTTTGTGGTATGTCAAGGGTCATTAGAATTACCCCCGGGGTATGCACTGAAAGGATAAAAAGAGACCCCTGCCAGAATGACTGACAGGGGCTATGTTCTTTGTCAGATGAATTTGATCTCTGTTAGCTCGTTTCCATCCATAAATGGCTATTTTTCCGATGAGCGGCGTTCTCCGCGGATTTCCGTCCTCGACGAACAGGCGTACGCCTCGGGCGAAAACCCTTGTGCCTGCCCCGTGAAATGCGAAGCATATTTAACTGGGTCGGCCTTGCTCATCGAAAAAACATCTCATTTATGAATTGGAAACTACTCAGTACTCGAATGTGTTTATGGATGGAAAATAGTTCATTTTACAAGGCTTTTAAACTCTCAATCTGACATTCTCTGTCAAATTGAATCGCAATACCGTGAGGGGAGGAACGCACCATGCTTCCTGTGCAGCAAGTCAGACTCTCTATATCGTTAAATTCTTGAAGGTTGTCAGACGGGATGGTGAAATCCAGTATAAACCGTGTCCTATCCGGAAAAGAAGTTAGTGTAACAATGAATGTTCCAGAATAAGATATGTCTCTGGTTTCAAGGTCTAAAACCTTTTTTCTGTCTAATGATATGGTTTCCAGTCTCACAGGGAGAGGAATTTTTAGCCTTGTATATTGACGTCTCTCTTCCATTGGAAACCCCTTTCGTGGGTGAGGTTAAATACCGATAAAACGTTAGAATAAGAAGCTCTGAAAAAACAATATGGTCTTAATGTTTCGGTTTCAATCAAAAATATCAACATCAAAAATCCTATTTCGAACCACGAAAAGGGAATATATTCAGATTTTTTAGCACTGTTCAAACTCTATCTATCCCGCCTGTTGGAGCGTAGCGGAAATCCCGTTATCGGGGCCCCGTAGGTCGTTTTCTATCGTACTGGGGTTAAACGTTGTTGCTTGAATTTATTTGGGATCCGGCCCCCATGTCGTTTTTAATTTAAGGGGCCCGAAAGTTCCCTCACTTCATCTGTTTTTTAACTTCCGAAACCAGTTCCTGATGCCGATAATTGTCCGGATCTTCTGCAAGCGCTTTTTCTCCCCAGTAAAGTGCGTTTGGCCAGTCCTTTTGCTGACGGTAATTTTCCGCAATGACATATAGTATATGCTTTAACGGTACATTTCTGACTTCATGAGGCATATCGAGCACCTTCTTGAAATCGGCTAGGGCAAATTCGTGATTCTTTTTGACCGTGTAACAGCTTCCCCGGCCTATCAGGCTTTCCTCGTCGTATGCGTCCAGTGCCAAAGCACGCGAGTATAACAGAATCGCATCGTCTAACCGTCCTTCGATCTCGGAAATTTTACCCAGATAAAAATAGGGATTGTCGCCGTCCTTATGGCGATAGGCAGGATCTATCTCAACAACTGCTTCGAATGCTCGAACAGCCCCAACACCGTCCGGCTTGTTGAAACATCTTATGCCTTCATTAAACCAATCGGCCGCAGAACTTCGTGTGTCGTCGTTATCCATGGTTAACCTTTCAAACCTTTGCAGTCTAACCCCACCCCCGGAGTTTGCTGATTTGAACCGAATTGAACGAAAGTCGGGGCTTCCCCGCCTTTGACGGTGATACGCCAGATTCCCAGCGTCAAGGAAAGATCCGACCCGCAAATCAATTTATGTTTTTATCAAACATTATTCGCTATTCAAAATTTATTAAACTTGACGGTTTCGTAAAAAGTCTTTTGTGAGCGACATCGAGCAAAATCAGACTTTTTACGAGTTCATCAAACTTAATATGTTAAGAATGTCCCCTAATACAACCTGTATTATTTAGGCATCAAGATCCATGAGCAAAAAGTTTATGATATTCATCGTGAGTAAGTTTGCCATTTTTATCCAAATCAGCTGCTTTAAATCTTTCATTATCATTTTCGAAAAATTTCTCAAACTCCTGAAAGGTTACTTTACCATCATTTGTTGCCCTTACCCTTACTCTTCCCTTTGCTCTTACACTCGGGTTTTTCATTGTAAAGATTATGGCATTGCTTTAAGGCATGGAACTCTTTTGAACCGGGCTTTATACCCAGACTTTTCGCAATTGCGCCCCAGCCCCTTATCTTCAATAATTAACAATTAAGATTTATCCCGCCGGCCCTGCCTGTCCAATGGAATGTTTTTGAAGTTCTTATTCCATGGGGTTCAATCTGCGAATATTAACGGCATGGCCTCATCGTGGATCTGCTGCCAGCGTTTTTCTCCGCCAAAGCTTTCAATATAAAGCTTCATCTTGGGTTCTGTCCCTGACGGACGGATGGCAAACCAGGAACCGTCAGCGATCACAACCTTGACCCCGCCGATGGCGGCTTTGTTTCCCGGAGCGGTTGTCATCACCGCCGTAATGGGCAAACCTGCCATTTTGGTGGTTTTTATGGCGTCGGGTGTCAGGTCTTTTAAAACCTTTTTTTGTTCATCCAAAATCGGGCCGTCCACTCTTTTGTAATACGGTTCTCCATATACGGGAATCAGTGTGTCCCGATAAATTTCATCCGGTGTTTTGCCTGTCTTCGCCAATATCTCGGCCGCCAAAAGCGTCATGCAAAAACCGTCTTTGTCCGTGGTCCACACGCTGCCGTCTTTTCGCAAAAATGATGCGCCGGCGCTTTCTTCACCGCCAAAGGCAACGGTTCCGCTGAGCATGCCGTCAACAAACCACTTGAACCCGACCGGAACTTCGTAAAGTTCTCTTGTCAACCCGGCAACGACCTTGTCGATCATACTGCTGCTGACCAGTGTTTTGCCGATTGCCAGATCCTTCCGCCATGCGGGCCTGTTCTGCAAAAGATACCAGATGGCCACCGACAGGTAATGATTCGGGTTCATGAGGCCGGCGGGACATACAATACCATGTCTGTCAAAATCGGAATCATTTCCCCAGGCGATATCGAATTTGTCCGCCATGGCAATCAGGTTGGCCATGGCATAGGGAGAGGAGCAGTCCATCCTGATTTCACCGTCCGAATCAAGGGTCATAAATCCGAAGGTTGGATCGACCTCCGTGTTAACGATCTCCATATTCAGTTTGTACGTTTCGGCAATGGGTCCCCAGAAATGCACCCCGGAACCACCCATGGGGTCCACGCCGATACGGACGCCCTGCTTTTGAATGATATCCATATCGATAACCTGCGCAAGGGCGTCAACGAAGGGTGTAATGAAATCCTGGGCGCGGGTCGTGCCGGCTTGACATGCTTTCTCATAGGGCATCTTTTTAATAGGCGAACCGCCGGAATTCATCAGCTGATTGGCCCGGTCCTGGACCCAGCCGGTGACCTCCACGTCTGCAGGACCGCCCTGGGGAGGATTGTATTTGAAGCCGCCGTCCCTTGGTGGATTGTGAGAGGGCGTGATCACCACGCCGTCTGCAAATCCTTTGGTTTTCCCCTGATTATATTCCAGAATTAAAAAGGAAATGACCGGCGTTGGGGTATATTCGTCTTTGGAATGGATCACCACGTTGACTTGGTTGGCGGCAAAAACTTCCAGAGCTGTCCTGAATGCGGCTTCGGAAAGGGCATGGGTGTCGAAACCCAGGTAGAGCGGACCGGTTATTCCCTTTGATGCCCGATATTCGCAAATGGCCTGAGCGGTTGCAGCGATATGCATTTCATTAAACGTGCCCTTGGTGGAGCAGCCTCTGTGCCCTGAGGTTCCGAAGGATACAGGGCCGGATGGTTTTAGGGTATAGTAAGAAGCAACCAACCTGGGAATGTTGTCCAGCATAGACTTCAAGGCGGGCTTTCCGGCCAGTTGATGCAGTTTCATTGGCTTTTTTCCTTTTTATTTAAGGGACATCTTAACTTATAAACGTCCTTGTTCGAGCAGGAAATATTGATTCCTCCTGGCCAGGTTTTCACCCGCCCCCCCTGTTTTAATCAAGAATCAAGATTTTACCCCAGACCAAAAATTAACAATTAAGTTTATCCCCAATTACCATTTTTGCCAGGAATCCTCCCGGTCATCAAGGCAATCTTAAGCCCGCCATGCGGGAGCAGATGGGTGGTCGATTTGAAAGGAACCATTCCGGCAAGGCGAGGATTGGGCGAAACCAGAACGAATTTCCACCCTTTATATTCTTTTTTCAGTCTCTCGCAAACTGACAAAAAAATCGATTTACTTTCTCGTCGCAATCCCAGCCGTCGCCCATACGGCGGATTAAGTGTCACCAGCCCGGGTTGGTCTGTCAGTTCAGTTGGCGAAAGATCGAAAAAATCCCGGGTAGAAACTGCGACGATGCCGGACAGACCGTACTGAGTCACGCTGTCTTCAAGTTCGCAAGCCGCACGGTCGTCGCGGTCTGAGGCAAAGATGAAAGGGGTGTTTTTTCGAACGATTTTCTTTTTTGCCGCCTTTTTCATATGCTGCCATCGTTTGGGTTGAAACGAGGGCCATTCCATGAAGGCAAAATCCCTGAACTTGCCCGGTGGAATCTTCTGGGCTATCAGGGCGGCCTCAATGGCAAATGTGCCGGAACCGCACATGGGGTCTACAAGGGGCTCTGACCCGGTGTACCCGGAGAGTATCAGGGAAGCGGCAGCAAGGGTCTCCCGAATGGGTGCCTTGGCTGCGCGGGGTTTGATGCCCCGCTTGTGAAGCAGATCGCCGCTGCTGTCAATGGACAGGGTGACACGGTTACCTGACAACCGGACAAAGATCTGCTGGGTGACGGTCGGTTCTGGGGTGGCTTCCCCGGAGAATTCGTTCTGTGCAAAGCGGAAAGCCATACTGGCCTGAACACGCCCGGCAACAGCGTCCTTATGATAAAGCCTTGAATGTCGAGAGGTTACGCGGATGTGGGTCGGGGTACCCGGCAGCATGAAAAGCTCCCAGGGAACAGCGAACAGATTTTTTTCGAGTTTCCGAAAATTAGGGGCATTAAACGACTCGATGCGCATGAGGAGACGGTTGGCGGTGCGAAGTTTCAGATTTGCAAGGTAGCAGTCGTGAAGCCGTCCCTTGAATTTAACCCCGCCTTCGACGATGGTCATGGCTGTCCCGGACGGCAAAAGGACTTTCAGCTCCTCCTGGCAGATCTTTTCAAGCCCCGGTGCGGTTGCGGCAAAAAACTCCCTTTTTCGACCGATCACATGCCGCTTTATCCGTTTTTTAAGCAACGTCTCAGTTGTCGCTCTGGTCATTTCTTTTCCATTTCATTCGACTTTTTGCCGAACACCTCTCGATACCTTTTATCTGTTACGGAGATGATCCAGTTTGATCCCGGTCCTTCTTATCAGTTCCGATATTTCAGTCGTGTGTTTTTCGGCGTCAGTTTCGCCGAGTTTAACAAGATGAGCCAGATATTGCGGATGAAACATGACCATACTCAGCCAATCCGGGCTTGAAGTTTCATGGGTGCCGAGCCCCCGGAATAGATGCCGAAACATATAGGGCAATTCCGGCTCAAATCCACCTGCCACTTTCCCCAGATCCTCTGAAGGACGCATTGCAAAAAGATTGACCACCTGTCGGTCACCATGCAGTTCTTCAGGAATTTGTTCAAGCAATCGGTTGGTACGCTCAAGTGTTCGGACATCCTGATCCAGAGCGTCAAGAAAAATAGCATTCATTAAAGTTCCTGCTATTTGGGCAGGTGGCGGATACCCAATGCATACGGGAGTGTTTGCATCTACCATGGATCGTAAGTGACGCGTCGAAATCGCAAGAATCTGCTTTGCACCGAGATATATCGCCGGCGAAAGCGGTGCTGATTGCCGGATACCCCCATCTCCGAACCATGCATTGCCCACTCTAACCGCCGGAGCAATTAATGGCAAAGAAGCCGACGACATAATGTGATCGATTGTAATTTCAGTTAGTTCGCTTCGTCGCCAGGGGTGTTTCCACATTCTAATTTCCTTACCCATAACCCATGTCACGGCCTGGCCCGTAGCGTAGCAAGTTCCTGTAATTGCAAAAGCTTTAAGTTTTCCGTTATCTAAATTTCCTTGGATTCCGGCAATCACATTTCCTTGGGGTAAAAGTGCCCCTTCCAGAAATTTTCGAAGGGGCGTCGAATCCAACAGGCTTCTCGCAGTCGATACTTTAGGAATCCCCCCGGAAATTAGACGAACTCCCCATCTTAAAATGTTTTGGATAAGTTCCCAGGTGTCCATACAGAAAACCTGATCAACGGTTAGCCCAAGCCATAGGTCGGATAGTTCTTCCACAGCCTCTGCAAAGGTGCCCTTGTGATTTGCCAGAAAAGCTGCATTTATAGCTCCCGCGGAAACCCCGGTGATTATGGGGATGTCAAGGTCGGGGAAACTCCGGGCAAGGCACCGCAAAAATCCGACTTGATAAGCGGCTCTTGCACCGCCGCCACTTAATACGAGTGCCAACCTGTTTCTGTCGCCTTCCATTAAATGCTCTTCTTTTCCGCTCGTGCGAGAGGTTTCAGAACGTTATTGATTTGTTTATGGTCGTCCCGGAAGTTTCAAGTTCTGAATGATTTTTGTGACCAGACCACTTAGGCAGATCATCGTTTATATCCATAACCCGAACACCATAGAAGATGTGGCAGGTTGGTTTGAATTTCGCCGGAACTTTTGATAGACCCCCAAAATTAAAAAGTGATGGAAACCCAAGCCACATATTACGTCCTTCATCAGCAATGAGGGTGCCGCATAACGCACAACTGACTTTGCAAGGAAGAATTCTCTCGTGTTCATTGAGTTCACTGTTGTAAAAGTTTAGATGATCAATGCCTTTCGTAATTCTGACGTCATGTTTGTGAAATATAGCTGCCCATTGCATAGGGGCCCCATGCAGTTTTTGGCATGCCAGGCAATGACATATTTTTGCATCTACAGGATCCGAACACACTTCGTATTGTACCGCATCGCAGTAGCAACTTGCACGGTATTTAGCTGTAAAATTAACATCTGTAATCGACGCATAATTTGATCCAAATTCTTTATTCATGTTAATCATACCTTAATTGAGCAAAAATAGCGGCTTGTCCGCCTCTGGCGAGGATGCCCTTTAAATTACAACCCTAATTGAGCGAAAGCTTAGGATGCCCCAGATCCAAGGCATCAAGGACGAAGCCCCGCAGACAAAGCGGGATAGACCTCCGTCATCTACTGCGAGCCCTTGATAACGAAGGAGATAGGGTATTATCAGTTTTTCCGAAGGGCAAACAAAATGGGATTGTATTAAAAGATTTATATCTAATCTATAGAAGCGGTGTGAAAATACATTTGTATCAACAAAATATATAAAAAACTAATCAGTTATAATATTTTTCCCAGTTTGTTTGCGATCAATTAGGGTAAAAGTTTCTGTCTTAACCTTTGGTTTGTCAGTTTCCTGCGGGACTCGTTGTTTTTTCAAAGCAACTCAATAATTAAAAATTTAGATGCGATCCCCATGTTATTCAGTTGATTTGAGCCGCTATAAACATAAAACCCCAGCTCTATTTAGAAGCGGGGTTCCTTGTCATCATCGCATATGCTTTTCTTTTGTTTAGGGTTAAAGAACTTGTTTCAATATCTGTCATCTATTCGCATAGTTACTACAATCAGTCAAGGCTAATTTCAAAATCCTATATAGTAGCAGTTACATCGTTTAAATGGATATTTATACAGTTAGAGATATTGAGCAAGAGACATCCAATCTCCCGATTCTTAGAATGCTTGCTTTATTTAATTCTTATTTAATCAAGAATCAAGGTTTAACCCCAGCCTTTCTTCCGCAAAAAGGTAGGTGGTATCACAAACATTTTTTCAAGAAAGGCAAAAAATCACAGATGTCCCGTTTATTTTTCCGAAGCGGTGTTAGATGAGCAACTAAGAATCATCCGATCAATTTCGCTGAAAGATTGATTTCTGTACCGGCAAATAGTCTTGAAATTGGGCATTTCTCCTTGGCTTTTTGAGCATATTGAGCAAATTTATCAGGATCCAGGCCGGGCACCTCTGCTTCACAATCTAAGTCAATACTGGTAATCTTCGGGCCGTCATCTTCTCCCAAATGAATTGAAGCCGTTGTCTGTACCCTTTTAGGCGTAAAATTATCCGCACTCATAATAGCGGCAAGGTACATTGAAAAGCATCCAGAATGGGCAGCCCCAACAAGCTCTTCAGGATTTGTGCCTTTCCCCTCTTCAAAACGCGATGCAAATGTAAAAGGTCCTTCAATTTCACCATATTTCATTACACCGTTGCCTTCTTTCAGCGTGCCATTCCATCTGGCAGTTGCTTTACGTGTCGCCATATTTTCCTCCTGTTCAGGTAAAGGGTTAAACCGCTAATATTTGATTTTCGTTTGCGATTTTTACAGGGAGCTATCTATCCTCTTAAATCTGGTGTCATCGCTCTGTCAATCTCCGACCGAACGCTTAAGCAACTAACATAATCACTAATCAAAAAATTACCATAGAATGAGAAAATCAAGCAAATAAAAAACAGATAATAAAAATAGGCAGGGGCATTGCTGAACCCTGCCTATTAATAAATGGCATAAAAACCGAACCTCTCAAGCTCTGGGTCAATCATTTTTTAGGCAGTGTATAGGTCGAAGTGACTTCAACGACCATGTCACCTTTGGTTTCATCCTTGGTATAGGATGTAATGTATTTTCCGGCAAATGAGACCTTCCCTTTTATTCCTTCAGACCTGCCGGTCCCCTTGTTGTGTTCACCACTGCCCTTTATTGAGTATAGCTTTTCGCCAGAAGGCACCCAACTGGTACCTTGATACTTTGATATAATTGAAGAACCGTCTTCAAAGGTATAATCGCTATACCCCCAAAATGAACCTTCCTGCCCCCTCTTTCTCGTCGGGCCGTGGCTCACAGTTCACAGCGAAGGCTGATAATCAAGGATCAAGGTTTGACCCCAGCCTTTCTCAAGCTGAATGTTAATTTCAAAATATTACAAACGTTATACCACTCATATAACAGTCTTACTTAAGAAACACATCTCACCATATTTTTACAGCCACAGGGTCTGCGCTTCGGGCATGGAGTGTAATGGCGTCATTGTGGCAGGTTGCGCGACATATCCCACAACCGAAACATTGGCGAACGTCTATCTCCACTTTCTTATTCGCTACGGAATAACGGATTGCCCCGAAATGGCATTGCCGCATGCAATTCCGGCACCCATTGCAGGCGTCTAAATCCACTTGCGCGATATACTCACCCCGAAACATTGTTTGGTAGTAACTGCGTGAATAGGAAATACGATACGCGATGCAATCCTTGTCACAATTGCATACCGCACCAATATACGGGGTTTTGAACGTCCAGATGGAATGAAACAGACCTTTTTGACCCAGAATACGGATCGACTCAATTGCCTCGGAAGATTTGATAACCTCGAGGTTGAAAGAGTTGTCAACTTCAGCAGCCAGCTGTGGGTCAGCCGTTAAGGCATAACAGTATCGTGCGTTTTTCTGCCCAGCGGTCACCCGGCGGCATGGACACGACAGCCGATAAATTCCATCCATCTGGGCAAGGATTTTCTCCATATCCTCCAAGGGGACGATTTGACCGAAGTGATCCCGCTTCTGTGATCGTGTGAGAAAAGGTTTTGCTAAATTGAGAAATGGCGTACGCGAGAGCTTCTCCAACTGAGTTAGGCTTCTGGGAATTCGTTCTTCGAAAGTATTTGCGAAATAACTCATATACCCAATTCGGTCCTGCTGGTGCAGAAGCTCCTTTGAGTAGTTTTCCATTGCAAGATACCATTTCTCGCCATCACCGTGTTTTACACAAAATTCGCACATATCGGGTTCTCCATTAAAGACAATTCCAAGAATTTCTCATCTGATCAAAGGGTTATAGTAAGCCTCCACAACCTCCTCGTACGCCTCCTTTTCCTCTTCGACCGCCGCATTGCGGCGCTCCAACACCCACAGAAATGTCGATGTGACTTCTAGCAGATTGTTCGGATTACCTCAATAGTTGCCTATCTTCAATTTAAGACGCTGATACAACTTTTAATAAGAAAAAGAGATCGTGAAGGACCCAAAGCCATACGGATCTTGTTGTTCTTCGAATTCTTTGGTCCGAAATGTATAACCATAGCTGAATTTAAACTCTTGATAGTAAACTGCTATGCCTACCATTAGGTCTGCAACAAAATATTTCTTGTCCACACTATGGCTATCTTTGAATGAATTACCATCGAGAAAAATATCTCGTAATACTAAGCGACTATCCAATATGGCAAACAGATGGACGCTGGAAAGAATTCTTCTGAAATCTCCAGTCTCATCATGATTGAAAGCTGGGTTTGTTTCACATCCCGGCCGAATTGGGCAACTGCCGAAGTCACCAGGGATAAACCATCCCAGACGAAATTCGGCACCACCATTTGCGTAAATGGCCACATTGCCGATCCGTCCGCCTATATGAGGTATCAAATCATAGCCAAAGCCAATTTGGTTCTGTGAGTAAAGCACCCGCCACTTGGTTTCATAAACAGCTTCTATTGTCGGTTCGTTTTGAAGTTGATTATCCCAACCTTGAGCACGTGGAACTTCAATCAAGTCATGCACAAAATCTTGGGTTTCCTGAGCAAGGGAAGCTGGACCTACAACACCGACATTGAGTTGCCAGGTATCTTTTCGGTTACTGAATATGCTATTAAATCCGACTCCGAAATAAAGGTAACCCGCATACGGACGATCGTCTTCGATTAGTTCACTGGTTTGTGTATCTTCAGGGGTAAACATCAACTGTCCGATCGATAATGATATAGCACGTTGGGCGGTCGGGTTCTTTACAAAAGGCAACCGGTTGATAATCGGATAACTCCAACCAGGCAGGCGTCCATCTTCTGGCTTGCTTTCCACGTAAGGAGTACTCCAGCTTAGTTGGATACCGTTAGTATAATTGCTGTCAGTGCCTCCAAATGTATCATTTTCCCAGTATAGTGTGAAATTATCGAAAAAATTTTCTTTCTTTTCTTTTTCGGCAAACGCGGATGACGGAAGTAAAAAGAAAAGTGTCAATATTGTTAGAAAGGCGATTTTGAGGTTCAAATATAGAATGCGGTTTATCAGTCGGCTGAAAAACAATATTTTCATTTAGCGCCTGCGTATTAGATATGTACGAGTTAAGGCCGTGTTTAGACACTAATCAGAAGCTGTCATATCTTGATCTCAATAACAATTTAATTACAGATATCGTTCAAAGTACGATAAACAAATCGATTTTTTTATATAGCCATTTCAAAACCTTCCGGTGAGTGATTTTTGAGTCTTTGTCGAAAAGCGCTTAGCGATACGACGCGTAAAATTTGTAGCTGTCTGAGGGCGTTAGCCCGAGTTCTCAAATTTGCACAGCGAGCTTAGCGCTTTACAAAAGGCTCAAGCCAACGAATGGGAGGTTTTGAAACAGCTTCTAAGTAAATGCTACGTCTGCCCCTACTCCTTTCTTGTCAGGCCGAAGCTGCAGCGAAGGCTGATAATCAAGGATCAAAGTTTGACCCCAGCCTTTACCCAGCCTTTATTTTGGGTCTAGGGTGCCGTTTTTGCGCCCTCAATAATATTCGATACCATGGCAGTAGGTGCAGGCGAGATTTCAATTTTTTGTATATTGTTCGTTGGGATGATAACAAGTTTTCCCTCCAACTCGACCCCGATATAATTGGCATTCATACCACGATCGATTCTGGCTCCAGCATTCCTCTGTCTGTCGTCGTTTGCCTCAATCTTAAATACAATCGGATCTCCTGAAAGAAGATTAATTGAAATTGTTATTTCAGATAGATTTTGCATATCTTCCCCCCTTTGAAATAAATTGTAAGACTCATCCATACCTATAAGCATCAAAATAGAGACTCGAATGAACCCTACACGCAGCAGAATATTAATCTCATTTAAGGTGTCTTACCAAAACAACTACCCAAGGTTTATCAACTCTGATTACATATATCGTAAAATCAATAAAAAAGCAAAAAAGGCAAACCCTGTGAAATGGATTTGCCTTTATTCAAAAACGATATCACAAATAATTTAGGACAAAGATTCTCTTTGTCCATAAGCCTATAGTCTAATTCCTCCATTCCATTTTTAAGCCGGTCCAAGGACAGTAATAGTATGCTTCTTGGATTTCCTTGTTGCAATCAAAACACGCAAATATAACCTTACTCCTTGAACTTCTTTCCCGATTTATGCAACTTCTTGGTACAGGTTTTATCTTTACGGACAAAAGCACAGACTTTCCGGTTATGAGACTCTCTACAATTATCGTGATTATACAATGGGCATTCTAAATGTTTCTTTGACATCTCTATTCCTTACTTTTTGGGGTTAGACTTTAAAAGGATGTGTGGATATCAGGTATGCTCTTTCACAAATTGGAAATAATCTTTGATTAATGAAATACTTTGTCTTTATCAGAAATTTTCAGCCCTAAAGCCAAAAGGATTTTCCGTTTTGTTTCCATTCTGCTTGGTTTCCCCAACTCTATCCGTGTCAGGGTGATTGATGATATATTTGCCTTTCTAGCAAGTTCGGTCTTGCTTATCATGAAAGATTCTCTAATTTCTCTTAAGGAGTTTGTGCGCATTTTTTCACCTAAAACCTTTTTCGTATTAAGTTCTTACCCGAATCGAGTCAAAATTCGATTTGAGTAATTTAGGGTTTGCTTTAATCACCTGTTGATGATGATTTAAATTCCAAAAAAATCTTCTGATTTTGTCCATCTATTTCCGGCGTGCTGTCTTCCCAATTATGGATTTTGCAGGCATCAACCTGATCAGATGGAATAATACAGCCAATAAAAGGCATAAAAGGATCTCCGCTATATGATTTATAGTTTAATATTAAAGCTTCTGTTCTGGGTAATCCCTCAAATTCTTGAATCTGAGTGAAAAAGATTGAACAATCTCCCCCAAAAAAATCCCTGGATTCTTGAAGAGCCACGATACGTGATTTGAATGAATTTACTGCAATTTCAGTATTGTCTGCCTCAATCATCAAGTTAAATTCGCCATGCCTTCTATTCGAATCCAAATCTTCTTCCTGATTCGAAACATAATAAAAATTTCCTATATATAACATAAACCCTCCTGCTTATGATCGTTTACTGAAAAACTACAATAGAATTCATATCAAGGCTTCAAGACAGCCGGCCCAGAGTGACATATCGGATATGTTCTTTCTATAATCCTCTCTCCAGCCGATCACATATTAAGCGTAATGGTATAAGCTAAAGGATCTATGAGCGGACTTTTTTGAGGTTTAAGGTCTGATGATAGTGAATTGTGAAGGTATAAATTCAAACCAAACAAAAAGGCATCCCCTCAATATTGGAAGGAATGCCCTTTTTTACTCAGAACATAAGGTTAAATCACAGTGACATTTGCAGCGGCAGGACCTTTTTGTCCTTGCTCTATATCAAAGGAAACTCGGTCGCCTTCATTGAGGGATTTAAAACCGTCTGCATTGATTGCAGAATGATGAACAAACACATCCGCTCCGTCTTCCTGCTCAATGAATCCGAACCCTTTATGGTCGCTAAACCACTTGACAGTTCCATTGGTCATAATAACATCCTCCTTTCATAAAAATTTTCAACGTCGCAAACTGGAGGGTGTCACTTTGACAAATGGATTGTTCCTTCAGAGAGAAACCGTCCCGCAGATTAAGCAGGACTTAATTGATTAAATATATAATAATCTTTATTTAAAAAGAAAGCAAGCTAAATATTTGTTTTTTTTGAAAATATTGTTAAATATGCATTTAAGCGTGCAAATACAAAACGTTAAGGGAACAATTCCAGAAACGGATCTGTATGTAAGGTTTATGGTTTTAGGATACTTGCATGATTCTTGAATGGTGAAGGAGTGCAAACTTCTTTAATAGTGTTCAGTAGTCATATCAAAAAAAACAGGGCGGGATTCTATCAATATTCCTCATTCGGAAAAAATAAAGTAGATGCCATATATTGTGGTCTGGTAGCACGAAATTAGATCTTTTAAAAAACGTGTGTTTACTTGATAATCATCTCAATATCAATTTAATTACAGATATCGTTCAACGCATGATAACAAATCGATTTTTTTAAATGCAACCTAAATTGAGCGATTGTCCCGACCCCAATCCTTTCTAGTCGTCTTTTTCTGGTGGTTTGAACTTTAGCCCAAAGATTAACACAATACAAATGCCAATGATTAGAAATGCGGCTATATTTCTCATTTCTTCCGGATTGAAACCTTTGAGAAAGTATTTCCACCAGAGGGGAACTCTTGGGTCTATATCCCAAGCGGCATTAACATCGGCAATAGCAAGATCGTTTCGCCCAATCTCCCTGAAGGCTTTTGCCCTGGTTCTATAAGCATCGGACTTGGTTCGCCCATCATCTAATAGCTTTATGCCAATGGTGGAATCACGTATAGCTTTCTCATATTTACCACTTAAACGATAAGCTTCAGCCCGGTTTGCATAAGTACTGGCCAGTTTAGATTCCATCTCGATGGCGCGGGTGAACTTATCTATTGCTCGTTCATAAAACCCGCTATTTAAGTAACCAATCCCTAACATTCTGTAAGCTTCGGCTTTTGGAGGTGCAAGTCTAATATAGGCTTGGAAATCCTGTATTACATGGTCAAATTTTTCCTGGAAAAAATAAAGCATTCCTCTTTTTTCGTAAGCTTCTGCCAGCATTGGATCCAGTTCCAAAGCCTTGGAGAAATATTTGATCTTCGTAGAGGTTAAATTACTATTAAGTCCAAGGTAAAAGTAGTCCATTGCATTTTCACCATAAACAGAAAGCGATGACAGCATAAAAAATATCAGATAGCAGATGACTTTTTTCTGCATTCAATTTCCTTTTTTTAATCTTAGTGTTGAATCACACCAGATACCAAGATCGCATCTTTAACAATTTGATAGATATCAAATTCGTACCGTAAATATCAAGCCATTTTCATTTCGAAGATATCCATTCCGTATCCCGGATCTGGATTTAACTTGGCGCGATGTGTTTTCTTGCCATAAAAACAACCTGAAGCAAGTCTATATCAATTACATATATCGTAAAATCCACTAAAAAGCAAAAAGGCAAACCATGAAAAAATGATTTGCCCTTTTTGAAAAAACGATATCCCAAATATTTTAGAGCCTCAAAAACCTGTTGTTTATTGCAGCAATCACAGGTTTTGGGTTGATGATTCCAGAAGTTTCAGGGCTTCTTTCACTGATATTCTTTCTCCATTTTTGAAAGTAACCACAAAAGCTCCACTGAAGCCCTTCCTGCGTAATTCCGACTGCAGTTCAGATGCTGATTTTAAGTCTCTTTTGTTTCCTGCAGTATATTTGTACAGACCACCGTCTTTATATTCCCATACATTTTTCAGACCTTTAAATCGTTGAGAATTTGTTGCAAGACGAGTGCCTGAAGAAAGAACCTGAACCTTGAAAATGATGTCCTTATTAATGTTACCTGACTCGGTGACAACATTTTCTTGTTTTTCCTTTTTTGCTTCAAAATCACCTTTTTTTGATTTTGCTTCTACCGTTGCCTGCTCATTTTTCTTAAGCTCAGTTATTTGTCTATCCCCGGCGGCGATAGCTTCAAGCTTAACAGCGCCATCTTCAAGCATTTCTGGCGTACTCGTCAAACCCGCAATTGCGCCCATTATCGCCCCCAAAAGCAAGATGAAAAGAATTGTCGGAAACAAAAACAATACAGGCAAGGATATCTTTTTGGAGATTGGTTTTTCATCGGTTTTTCTTTGATGAGATTTTTCCTCAACTGTTTTATACATTGGTTTTTCCTCCTCAATGTCATAGTATCCCAGCAAGTGTAGCTTCCATCTCAAATGGTGTGCCCGAGTATCCTAATTTGTTATTCTTAAAGCAAAAATCGTGCAAAGTTTAATATTCTAATTTAACTAAAATGGGTTATTTAATAAATATCAAATAGTTAGGCCATATTGGCGAATCGCACACAAAAATGGTTTGACAATAATTGACAACATTTTTGCTTTTTTTTGACAGTTTTTACAATATCTTAGGTTATATTAGATGAAAAAACCTTAGAAGTTTCAAGATATAAGGCAAGAGGTTTGAAGTAATTTGTGGAAGATAATTGAAATATTATAACCAAAATCATAAAAAGAGCAGATATCTTGATAGTATCTCAATATCAATTTAGGTCCAAGTAAATGCCGCTTTTGCCCCTGATCCCTGCTTGCCCTGCTGTGCCCTGTGAAATTCACGAGAGTGAAGGGCAAGGCTCATTTCACCGGGGTTAAATTTTTACCCAGTTAAACCATTCTGTTGCTCATGTTTAACCGGGGGCCCTTTCCTCTTTTCTTTTTTCTCCTGTTTCTGTCCCCCTCCCCCCTCTTTCAATCAATGATCAATGTTTGATCCCAGGCAATAATTAACTTTAAGCACTTTCTGCACGAACGTCCCCTATTACGACATCTACCTCCCCAACCGTAGCCGGATCGTCTGTCGCGATTGCCGGATGGATAGTGAAGTCTCCATCGATGCTGTCGACTCGAAGACCGTACTTCTTTATGGCTTGCAAATGCCTCTCGCGAGCAATAAAGGTAACATCCATGCCCGTCTGTGCCAGTCGCCCACCAAAATATCCTCCCACACCGCCTGTGCCAAATACAACGATACGCATTTGTTTTTTCCCTCATATAATTTACTTAAGATCTGATCGTTAAAATCATCAAGATCCATTATTTTAGATGATCTTCCGTATACAATGAGAGTTCGATCATTCGTTCAAGAAGCTCGTCCGTCTGAAGGCCTGGAAAATTGTAAACGACCAGTTCTTTGCAGAACAGGCGACAAATATAGCGCAGCTTTCGGATCTTTTGCTTGCCTGCATACACAAAGTCTCTATGACCGTTGTTAATGGCAATTACGTTCTTTTCCACATCAAATTTTGAACGCCACATCTCCGACGGTGCCCGCCGATAAGTGTACCCTGGAAGGCCTTTGCGCGAACCTCCTGTCATGGCAGATTGATCAACAAGCGAATCGGTAACAGTGATCAACGCCTCATCTTTGCATTCGATCTCTCCCTGACAAACGATGAGTCGTAATGTGGTCAGACCTGGCTCGGGAGGGGCAATAAAAACGACGGACTCACTATCGTGGTTCATTAGTTGACCTTCTCCATCAACGATTTCCCACCGATATAGCAAGTCCTTCCAAACGGTTCGCCGCGAGCGATCCCGGCAAACAGCTCGATATTTCTTGTGTTTGTCAACCGGAACAACGCTCGACTTCGGAGAAATCAGCACACTGAAAAGGGGGCCGGCATATTCGTAGAACTCTTTGCGTCCCTCTTGGGTGTCGTCATATTCAAAGGCGGTATCAAGCATATCACTTTCCCGGTCTTTTAGGCCTGAAGCGGCACCCATTCTCGATGCCAAAGCAAAAAGCGCGTCCGTCTTCTTTTTACTTTTTCTGCCATGAATGTCGAACCAGTCATATTCTTCTTGAGGAAGACGCAGAAACGCCTCCTTGAGAGCACGCTGAACCTTGCGCAAAATTCTTCGGCTGGACCGTTCTTCTTCCGCCTTGCGCTGTTCTTCGATCATTTGTTGCAACTGATTTTCAACCGGCTCCATTGCACGGCAAAAAGCGTCGAACTTCTCATCACGAATAACACCTTGTCGCGTTCCCGGAGTAAGGTTTAAGAATGATGCATCAAGAATACCTTGAAGATAATGCGCGGTCCACGGTTCCTTCTGAAAAATATCTATATCTGTAACCGATGGCAAAATCCGTGTGCCGCGTCGATACAATCCAACCTGGTTGGCAGAACCGGGATCACTGAGGTACAGTTCCAGGTAAATATCACCCGGAGCGCCCTCGGCAGGTTTGAGACCATGGAGCAGGCGCCCGGTGAACTGACAGGGAACCACAATATACTCCGCCCGGCCTGTCCTATCCACGACTTTGATCTTTGCCCCCGACTCCTTGATCCGGTCCCTGAGTTCGGCCGCAAGATAGCGCTGGATCTTCTCCCCTGTAAGAGATCGCAGCCCCGGCAACAGGGGATAAACCGTCAAATCTGTTCCCTTGAAAGGAATCAATATGTTTTTCTTTGAAACCTTGAAGTTCGGTGAGTCTTTGGCCATAGTCATTTCATATGTGTTTCCATCGTCCCCGCAGGAGGTGATACTGAGGTTCCGGCCAACGGTCCAAAAGCTTAAAAGACCGATCCCGAATTCACCCTGGATCCCCTTCACGCCTTCCGCTTTCAATTGCTGTTTGATAGAATCGCAAATGTGGGTCGCCACGTGATGAAAATTGGGCAACCCATTTTTATCTTTTAAGATTCCTTCACCGTCGTCACTGATCTTGAGATAAAATTCTCCCTTCTTCTTTCCCCTGATAATGACAATTTGTCTTGCCTGAGCATCAATGCTATTTTCCACAAACTCAGCCACCGCTTTCAGCGGATTGGTTTGCGAACTGGCAATGATGCTGATCGCATTCCAGTGATCTGCTATACGCAGCTTTCCTGAAGGTGCTTTCTTTTTTTTACTTTTTCGAACCGATCTCGCCATCTTTGACCTCTCAGTGTTCCTGTGTCACCATAAAATCGACCAGTTTGTGGGACATTCTATATTTTCTTTGTCAAGCAAAAATCTAACAGCTTTAAACAGCGATGCCAAGCAGCTTGCAGAAAATTATTTATTTGTTTATGGATGTCCCGGGCTTATTGAGAACTTACCCATAATAGCCATATCTTATTGATATAATAATATAAAGTCAAGACCAATTTATGATATATCATAAATTGGTCGCGGCCAGATTACAATATCGATCAAATTGGCCGATAAACTCAATAAAAAGCCGGAACTTTTAGTTTCTTTTCATGAAATGCTTGGATTATCCTATGTTCCCGAACTGCAGATTGCCACCAGAGGATAGGAGTATGCCATGTTTCTATAACAAGAGGATAAGAAATGTTGTGCAAGGTGTTTTAAAGTATTAAGGGGGGTCCCTGAAATCCACTCCTTTCATCAAATGCATTTTAAATTAATGTGGGATTTGATAAGTTCCGTCTAACCGACGCCACATTTCTTCATGTCTACTACCAAGTTCCTCTAAAGACGCTTTATATTCTTGCTCAGATATTTTCCCGGATTTATAACTGTTTTCATAAAATGCGATTTCGTTTTCATACCATTTATCGGGATCAAAGTTGTAAGTCATTTAGCACAAATTTCGTATATACACTCAGTTTTATTCTCTACTCTGCTTTTTGGGTAAACTTGCATTTGGGGAAGTTCGAACATCCCCAGAATTTCTGACCGGCATACTGCCCTTTTGTTGCAATCCTTTCGATTAATTCTCCCTCGCACTTCGGACACACCGGCGCTATAGTTTTGGAATTCGAATTATCTATCGCTTCAGCAATCTGTTTTTCACTTGATTCCTGCACATCTTCAGACGGATCTGGGATTTCTTCCAAATGGCCTCCAATGTTAATATTGAAAGCGGAATATAGGTCGCTTGAAACCTCTTTGATTGAATATGTGCTCTGTGCCTTTACCCGAAACATTGGAACGCCTGCAGCCTCAAGGGCTTTGTCGAGGAACTGATCCCGCTCCTGCCGCCCTGTTTTTCGATGGCTTTTGTCATCCAACTCGACAGTACCAACAATGGAAAGATCCCTTGAATTGCAAATAACAAAATCAAGATGGTTCCGGCTTATTCGATTGAATGCACTTTGCCGTGCTGAAGAAGAAAGTCCTTTGTTAACCTCGACAATATCCGCCAGCCTGACCTTGGCAAATATTCTGTATCCATTTCCAACGACTTTTTCCAAAACACCCATAAAAGAGCGCTCCGCAGGAGAACATAGCATTTCTTTGGATTGATATGGAAAATCTACAGGGCCTTTTCCAGCCTTTTTCTTCAACAATGCAAGAGCAAGAGAAACTATAATCAAGAGCAGAAGCAGAATAATCCAATTTGGCATGATGTAAATCTCCAGAGCCTGTCTGGTAACTGATTACCGAAATTTCTATCAGGAGTCAGAAATCCAGCGATTTTCATGGTAAGGACAATTTTAGTTTGGCTCGTTTGTTGAATATCTTGTCAAATAATACACAATAGCTGCTTTTATCGTAAATTTCGGGTTAACACCCGGCCGCCGGGCACATTCCGGCAAGGTTTTGTTGGTTGGCCTTTAAATACAACCAGATCTTCCTCAAATTGTGGGCAATGGAGACCAACTTGAATTCACCCGTTACTTTTTGATTGCCTCGAAGCAGAAAGGAGGTAAATCCCATAATTGATTTGATATGTCCAAAAGGCGGTTCAACGGTATATTTGCGTTTGCCATAAATCGCCTTGCCGGAGTCTGAATCAAGCTTTTGACGCATTTGTTGCAGCTCTTTCTCATAAGGATGCCTGGAAATGGTCCTACCGTTTTCATTGCGGGTACAACGACCAAAATGTTGGCAAGCCGCGCAGCATCTTCCCCGATAGATCCGCAGCGGTTCTTTATTTTTGCGTGTTTGCATATGGGAGAAAATCAGTTCTTCTCCTTCCGGGCAAATGTAAAGATCTCGATCTACATCATAAACGAAGCTGTCTTTGTGAAAAATGTCTATCTGCTTGCCCCGCTGTTGGGCTTGATATTCGCGATCCGGGATATAGGCATCAACGTTTCGCTGTTCTAATGCCTTGATATTCTCCCCGGAACTGTAACCCGAGTCGGCGCTGCATTCTTGAACTTTTTGTAAAGTGTTCTCTTCGGTCTGCTGTACCATCGGCAAGAGCTGTTCAACATCTGACGCCTGATTGGTTACATCAGCAGCAACAATGACCTGATGCTCGGCATCCACCGAAACTTGGGCATTGTAAGATGTTTTAATACCATTTGTGGTTTTCATAAATACAGCGTCGGGATCGGTCTTGTTGATCTTTTCCCTGCCGCCGGCATCCAGTTTCTTTTTAAGTTCTTTGAGTTTTTTGATTCGTTTTTTCGGATCACGGATGTCTTCCGGAAGTTCATCGCCGGTTTTATCCGGACCGTATAGATCATCTTCCTGCCGATCGATGGCTTCGGCATGTTCCAACCAGCGTCTGATCTCTTTTTCTATACGGTCACTATCGTATGTGTTTGCATCAGAAGCGTTGGCTTTGATTTTGGTGCTATCAATGGCAACATGGCCCAGTTTGACCATGCCCAACTGCTTGCATAACAGAACGATTTGGGAAAACAGCATGCCCAGCTCTTTAAGATTTTTCTTTCTAAAATCGCTTACGGTCCGAAAGTCCGGCTTTTGCCATGCGGCCAGAAAAATGAACGCAATGTTTTCTTTGAGCGCTTGAGCGATCTTTCGCGAGCTGAATATGCCCCTAGCATATGCATAAAAGTAAATCTTGAGCATCATTGCAGGATGATAGGCTGGATTACCTTCAGTAGAGACTTTTTTGTATAAACAGGAAAGATCCAGCGTTTTAACAACATCATTGACAACCAGACACAGGTCGTCGGCCTCGATGAGGCTTTGAACACTTGGTGGAAATAGTGCCATCTGATCCTGATTGTATGGCCGGACATTTTTGGGTTCGGGTATCTTCAAAACAAATTCCTCCTGGTTAATTTCCAGGCAGGTCTATATCATATTAATATAAATTTATCAATATGTTATTTGTATTTTTATAACATCTTTTGGCCGACTTCGCTCCAATAATGACTCATTTTGCGTAAGGAGTTGTTGGACAGGTTCTCCAATAAAGATTTAAACTGTCACCACCGATCCCTGTTCCCCAAGCCGGAAAAATAGAAACTTATTATTTTAGGGTGTCCCCGACTTCCCACACTCTCAAAAAAGTATTTTTCTTCATCTATCCCGTTAGGAACTTATAAACTAATGTACGTCCCCCACTTTTCCTACTCATTCACACAATTGATTAACCAGGGCAAATGTCTATTGTGGGGGTCATCGGAATAAATCTTATCGTTGTCCCATGTCTCTTGGGTTTCCAAAACCTCTCCATTCGGATGCTGCTGGTCCCATGGATCGACAACCATGATAATCGCGATACCGATGGGACACGTCATCCCGGAGATGTCATATCTGAACCGATCAGCAGGAAGGATGAACATATCAGATTTCTCGCTTTGCCCCCGGGCAAGGCCAGGCCACTGTTCTTCATGTCTCACAGGATCTGAATTGTTCCCGTCGTTGTCTATAAACCATGCCTCATATTGGAGCTTAAACGGACCTGCATCCGCATCGCCGTCATTTTCAACTTCGCCAAATATTTCGACAATGGTATTTTGCCAGAGTCGAACTGTCGGTCGTACCGGGTTTAAGTCCGGATATCGGAGTTGAGGACGCGACCTGAAGTCTCCAAGAAGCCTGTCGAGTTCGCTCTTCATTTTCTCGGAGGGAACTGCACGAAAATCTCTGTTATCCGTTACCGGTTGTCGACCACCGGTCTGACAACCCATCTGCACTATCGACATGACGAACATAACCAAGAGTAAGCGGATACATTGGGCAAACAGAGGAAAACGGGCAAAGGTTTGCTTGAAAAATGTCATACGTCACCTCCTTTGTTGTCTGTACATCAAATGTTTTTATTCGAGGTCCAACCTCATGGGCTCTTTTTCTAATAATCTTTATAATAGTTCTCCAAAGGTTTCAACCTTTCAGCAACGCCCCGCATTTCCACAGTAGGTATTGAATGTATCTAAAAGTTCAAACGAAGGTTCGATGAAGTTTTCGGTAATCAATCCCTGGGCGATGAGATCCATAATGGACAGCAGCAGAAAAGGTTTGTGAGGCGCTTGATAGGTGGTCAGTGCAGACCATTTCTTTCGGTCTTTGTAGGTCCGCAGACAGGAAAACTTCGCGAGGTATTCGGCAAGAGACATTCAATCTCCTTGCTCTTAAAAGGCTTTCTTTATTTCATACTTCTTTATATCGAATAAATTTCTTAGACCTTCAATTTTGCACCCAAAACGGTACGTTTAAGACAAAAATTTTGCTGTTTTAAAAGCTCTTTTACATTGAATTCAACCGGTTAGCTCGGTCCGACCCCTATTCGCTATTCGGTATGAATTTTTTGGAATTTGCCAAAGGTCTCTAATCCATTGGACCTTAAATTTTAAAGCGTTTATCGGGTTTATGAAAAACACTGGAGATCATGGATTGAATGATAAATAATCCGTATACCCTTCAGGACCCGGAGTGTACCATAACGACATATCTTCCGCCGGATTGAGAGTCCAGCCATTTTTGAGACGTTCTGGCAAATCGGGGTTGGTTATATAAGGCCGCCCAAAGGCGATCATATCCGCATTGCCTTCTGCGATTCTCTCTTCTGCGGTTTCTTTAGTATAACCGCAGTTACCAATAATGGTTCCATTGAAAAGCGGCCTGAATTCCGCCAGAGTCATAGGAACACCTTTTTCGTGAAAACCGAAGGCCAGCCCATCCATGATATGCAGATAACCAAGATTGAATTTATTGATCTCAGCAGCTACATAACGGAAAAGTTCTCTAAAATCATCGCACCCCATATCATTAAACACCCCGTTTGGCGAGATACGTGCGCCAACCCGCTCTGGTGGCCAAACCTCAAGCACAGCCTCTAAAACCTCTTTGAAGAATCGGAACCTGTTTTCGAGACTACCACCATATTGATCATCGCGCATATTTGTTGTTGCATCAAGAAACTGATTGATTAGGTAGCCGTTTGCGCCGTGTACTTCAATCCCGGAGAAATCAGCGGCCTTGGCGTTTTCTGCCGCCTTACGGTAGTCATTCACGGTGGTCTTGATTTCGTCAACCGACATCGCTCGAGGGGTTTCATATGGTTTAATCCCATGGGGAGTTCTAATGTTATCACCGTTCAGCTTAACCGCTGAAGCCGAGACTGGGCGCTGACCGTTGTGGAAATCACTGTGCGATGCTCTGCCGCAATGCCACAACTGGAGGAATACAGGCGTGCCGGTTGGTTTGAGTTTATTGGTGACCTTCCGCCAGCCTTTTACCATTTCTTCCGTATAGATTCCAGGAGAATCAATCCAGCCGATACCTTGCTTTGAAATCACTGTCGCCTCGGTAATCAGTAATCCGGCAGAGGATCGCTGGTAGTAATATTCTGCCATCAATTCATTCGGAACCCGGTAAGTGCCGGCACGTCCTCTTGTCATAGGAGCCATGGCAATACGGTTTTTTAATCGAAAATTTCCCAGAGTCATTGGTTCAAAAAGATATTCTTTTTTCATATTCATTCCTCATTAATGAAAAATAATTAGTTGATTAGATAATATTTATATAGGTTTCACAGTTTGTTAATTTATTGGTTAATGATTATGTCTGTCCAAAAATATAAACTTAAATAGAACGTTAGCAATAAACATACCAAAAGAATAAAATTTTGAACAGCCTAACATTCCTTAATAAAATTGAGAAACTGTTCGACCGAAGCTATATGTATGATACAATTATAACCGATTGCCAACTATTGTTAAAACCTGGCGCTGAAGGTAATTCCCAGAAATCCGGCAGGGTCGTGGTTTTCCTTGATGATTGTATTGCCGTTTTCATCTTCCAAGCGAAGCTCTCCTCCGACTTCCACTCCCCCCACAACTCCGATGCGGATCATAGGGGTAAAGCTGTATGCGATGCCGCCGAAGATGGGGAAGGAACGGTCGTCACCAATACCGTTGGGAACAGTCCCATCCTCATTAAGCCTGAAACGCAGCCTTTCGTAACGGCCGCCTATGGAAAATGACCACACACGGGACGGCCGCCAGTCAAAGGTCAGTCCAGGTCCAAGTGTTGCGCCGACTCCCCGACCCGTGTTTAGGCTTAGCGTGTCGGTTATTTTCCAGTTGATGATCAAAATCGGAATCACCCGGGTACTGTCTTCCAATTGGGTCAGCACGCCAATTCCCGGGCCGATGGTCAGACGATCGCCGTACCGGTAGGAAAAACCCGCAAAACCTCCACCGGTTAAGGCATTATCGAAATCAGCCTCTTTTTCTCCCGTAAACCGTATCGTGGGGGAGACGAATCCCGTCCACGATTCGTTGATTTTCCAGCGCAAGGGGATACTGAAACGGAGGGAGTGAATATCCTCCCAGGGGTTTTGGCCCCCGAATCCCGTATTACCTGAAAAATTGTAGCCGTCGAAGCCGTATCCAACGGCCAGGGAAATGCTCGTTCCCTTGTCGGACACATAGGTGGGGCCGCCTTGAACAAAGAAACGATTCACGCTGAAACTTCCGCCATTGTCGATGTCTGTGTCCATCTGATGGACGTATCCGCCACGCGTAAATACAGACCAGCCGATCTTCGAAGCCAGGCCGGCATTCTTTTCGCTTATTTTCCCGGCCTTAGCGATAGTGGGAACAGCAATCAGAAGAAACAAGCTTATAATCATTCCACAAGTAGGGTTAAAATTGATTTTCCCTTTCACGACAAAGCTCCTTTACTTTAGGCATTTTTCAATCACTACTAATTGAAGCATTTCGAAGCGACATCAATTGTTGGGCTTTCTCTCAGTCAGCACCTGCATTTATCGGAATCAGAATCTCATTTCGCCGCAAGAACCACGGGGTAAAGGGTGGGTTGTATCGGGCCCATATGGGTTCGCCCACGATATTAAGGCCTCTTTCGTGAATCCAATACTCCAGTTCCGATTTGTATTTAAGGTAGCGCTTTTCGCTCCAAAAACCGGAATAGCGCACTGCCGCCATACGTCGAGCCGGAACCTGACGCAAAGTGATATTTGGGTCCTCTGGCTCCGGAAGAGTTTCCAGGGTGTACGAGGCCGGCATCATGAAACTTACAGCCCATTTTTCCTGAACGCGTCGCTGTCCTACGGGAGCGGTCATTTTTATCTTTTCCCTCATTGGCTGTTGGGATACGGGAGCCGTCATCGCCACTTTGTCGCGTGACAGATTGTCGCCGGAGATGTAGCGGAAAAGCTTTTTGAATGCCCTGTTTCCAGCATCTTTAACATCTCCTTCCACAACGGTTTCGGCGAGGATGTGTGGTGCATAATCACGGATCTCGAACTTGTTGTCTTTTTTTACCACTTCGTACTTAGCCTCTTCGATCGCCATCGCATCCATCGCTCCAATTATTATGATCGCTACTGCAAACGTGATTCGGATTGAAAGTTTAATGATCACCGCCTTTAATGATTTACGTGGTAACTAATATACAACTTAGGCTTGGGTGCCAAAACGATGTCCTTAAAAAACTGTCCGACAATCAGCAATTAAGGTTGTCGGACAGTACGAAAAACTCTAGTGGTATAATAAGTTCTCATAATTAACCGGGCACATCTACAGGCGCGGCTCTTCCGCCGATGTAGTCAATGACTTCGTCATAGGTGTTGGTTAAGTTGCCCTTGACACCCTCGATTTGATCTCTTATCGGCTTCCATTCCAGAGGGCATTCCACCCTGAGCTGATGAATCCTGTCTTCCAATTCAGTGACAACCATCTTGAGGTCTTGAATGTTTGGAAGAATTTTTTCCAGTTCTGCAGATCCCAATTGATCGGCCTTACGAATTGTGTCAAAAATTTTTGCTTTCCATAAGGTCAGCTCCATATCCACATTTGAACAATAGTCTTTTACTTGCATGATTTTCTCCTTTTTCGGTTTGTTACTTCAATGTTCAATGTTAATTTTTAAAAATAAAAGAAAACTATTCAAAAATAAAAGCAACAACTATACCAAAAGGGAAATAATGTATAACACATCAACATTACTTGATAAGTTTGAGAATCTTTTTTTCGAAACTGTATATGTGATACAATCATGTATCATTAGAAGTGTGTTACACTTTTAAGTTTGACTAACAGAGACAATATCTTTTGTCGTTAACCCATTTTCAATATAAAATGAGTCGCCTTGTTCAATGCCATGTCGTTTCATTTTTATTTAGATTATCGATTTTGCTCCAATTAATGGCCTGTTCCATCTAAATTATGCCGTGGAAGAATCTACAACTTGCACGTGGCCGCAGCGTTGCGCATACAGCTGTTTAAAAAATAGGCAATGGTAAGAATGGTAATGGTTGTTCCGATCATAATGCACCTCCTGTTTATATATCCATTAACTTAGTTATGTCTGATATATGTATTTCATGATGGGTCGTTTATTTACCAATAAGCTATGGCCGGAACGTTAAAATGCAATACTGGTTAAATGAGGTTTTTATAATAGGTTATACCTGTCATATAAAACCGGGGCTTTTGGTTATCTAAAAAAGACAACTATAGGGTGTTGGTGGATGATCGTTCAATGCGAAGGAATGTACCATCTCAATGCTACTCAGTGGTTCAAAAAAGAAAAAATGTGTGTGATTCTAAATATATTTCTCAATCGAAATAAACAAAGCGGAAACTATAAATTGTGGTGCAGATTTAAGCCTTCAACCTTTTATATGTTGAGATAACCGAAAACAATCGAGTGTATAAAAAACGGTGATACAAGGTTGGCACCCGATTACACTCTGAAGAAAAAGAACTTGGCCAAACATAGACTGGTGGGAACTTATAAACTTATGTACGTCCCCCAGAATTCCCTATCTGTTGTATTGACAAGGCTTAGACGGTGATTATTTTGAAATAAAGTTTTGAATTCATTGTGCCCCAGAGAATTTGCAAGAAAGATTAGACGCGTTCATGTTTGATAAGGGAGGTGGCAAATATGACCTTAAAAGATAACGACACTCGATTTACATTTTTTTTCCCCGATGCCCGGCTTTTGGATGAAGAAGAAATTGCTGCGATACCAACAGAAAAGAAAAAAGCAGCCGGAACTGATAAAAAAGAAGGCATTTGGCTTGAAATTTATTGTCCGGATGCTTCGTGCGTGACAGATGATGGACGAATTACAATACCAGCTGTAGTGGCTGAATCCGCTAAGAAAAAAGGCATTTGGCTGAATCTTTTCTGCCCGGAAGAGAGTTGTGAAATAAAGGAAATGTCAGATTTGCCTTAACCGTTTTCCAAAATTTAAAGATTATTTTTTAATGCTGGACCCGGGGGTTTTGCATTCATTATGCTATGTTTTGATTGAATCTCATAGCCTATCGAAGGCAAATAGAAAAATATGCTATATTCTTTCCTTTTCAAACAGTTCAAGGTTGGTTTCAAGTAAGCGCCCCTGCAACAAATCATCCATGGCCTGGATGTAATGTTCTTTTTTGATACCAGGAATCAGACTGTATTTGTCGATGTTGGCGAGCAAGACGATGTTCTGCATGCGTGCATCTTTGAGGTCTGCCTTGAATACGCTTATCTCCCGGATATTTCGTTTCTGGCATTCCTTGCTAATTAGCGCCCCATTGACCGGTTCGGCCAGGTTCAGACGAACTTCCAGAGGTTGCCAGGCTGTATTATAATATAACAAGGTGCCACCGTCTTTCAGGGCCGCATTTGTACCCCGAAGGGCTTCATGGTGCTCAAGGGCGACCACAAGATCGGCTTCGTTCTGAAAAATCAACGGAGAATATACGCGGTCACCCAATCTTAATTGTGAAACCACAACCCCGCCTCTCTGGGCCAGACCGTGGGTGTCCACGCTTTTTACTTTTAGCCCGGCATGGTCTGCGCCTCTTAATAAAATTTCACTGAGAAGGCCGATTCCCTGCCCGCCGACACCGGCCAAATAAATATTAAATGCTTTCATTTCTCACTCCATAATTTCAAAATCTTTCTTTCGTTAAGTTCACTATACACCGTCTCAAATTATTTTATTACGGGTTTATTTAATTTGTGGCGGTGTTATCGCCTGAGCCTGACATGTCTGGAGGCAGGATCCGTCACCAATGCACAGATCCGGATTAATCTTGACTCGCTGGTCGTCTGTACGCGTAAAGGTGGGACAGGCGAATTGTTCGATACATTCATAAAACCGTTTACATTTCTCTTGGTCGATATCAACCTTTCGCGGCTGGTAACCCGGTTTGCGGCGTTGTTCCCGGGTAAATTTAAGCATGCAGGGATGCTTGGCAATCACGACACTGAATTCGTCTATCTCAACAGCCGCTCTAACCATCTCGGTAAGTTTTGACTGTTGATAAGTGTCGGTTTCATAAATATGTTTGACCCCAAGTCCTTCCAGAGTCCGGCTCAGTGGAATTATATCGGTTGGTTCGTTAAAATTTTTTCCCGACGCTGCATGGTCCTGATGACCAGTCATGGCTGTAGTGCCATTTTCCATAAGGATCAGAGTTAGGTTATGCTTGTTGAACAGGGCGTTGATAATCCCGGGGAGACCCGCATGAAAAAAGGTGGAGTCACCCAGAAAAGCGATCACTTTGCGCGTATCATTGAACAATGAAAGCCCCGAACCAATGGCGGTCGAAGCCCCCATGCACATCATCAGTTCACCGACTTGATATGGCGGAAGAAAACCAAGGGTATGGCAACCGATATCCGCCACGGTAATGTCGGTATCTTTTATCGCCTTTTTAATTGCGTAAAACGCGCTGCGGTGTCCGCATCCCGGACACATCTGTGCCGGCCTATTGGGAACTTCGAAAATATTGTCTCCGAGCCTTTTTCTGGCCGGCAGCAAATCGGCCCAAGTTTTTTTGAGAACTTCATAAACTTTATCCGGGGTGTATTCCCCGATCCAGTCTTCAATATCTATCTTGCCGATGATTTTGGTTGAAAGACGATTGTCATAAGCCAGAAGCTTGATCTCTTTTTCAATGAAATTATCCAGCTCCTCTATAATCTTAACTTCCCTATGCGTTTCGAGAAAAGCTTTAATTACTTTTGCGGGAATCGGATAGACGACACCGAGCTTTAGAATGTCAGGTTTTTCTTTCGTTTTCTCAAGAACATCCATCACAGAAAGAAACGGAAGGCCCATGGTGATAATGCCGAGATTTTTGTTTCCGTAATCGACGACCCGGTTTAAAGGCGACTGGTCGGCATAGTTTTTCATCGTCTCAAGTCTTTGCAACGAAAATCGTTTCATGGGAAATACATCCGCGGCGATGGGAATATAAGGACCGTTTTTGACATCAAACCGAGGCGTTTCGTCCAATGTCTTCGGCGCCCAATTCTGAAATTTAACCTTTTCCTTGGCATGGCACACATGGGTGGTCAGTCTCAGTATTATCGGCATGCCCATTTCTACGGACAGGTTTGCAGCTTCTTTGTAGAAAGTATATACTTCGGCCGGTGATGCTGGTTCAAAAACCGGCGTATGGCTTAAACATGCATAATGCCGGTTGTCCTGTTCGTTTTGTGAAGAATTAGCTCCCGGATCATCACCCAGGACAACGACCATTCCACCGATGATATTCATGAGGCTGAGTTGGACAAACGTATCGGCAGCAACATTAAGCCCCACACTCTTGAAAAATACTGTAGATAGATGCCCGTTAACCGCTGCACCGTAAGCCACTTCCGTTGCGACCTTTTCATTTGTGGAAAATTCAAAATAAAATGGACGTTTCTCCTTTGGAATGGCTTTTATGGCCTCGGCAATTTCCGGAGTGGGCGAACCAGGGTATGAAGTAACGACCTGGGTGTGAGATTCAATCATTGCTCTCACCAAAGCAGTGTTACCCATAACAATCTCTGAAAAGGAGTTTTCCTCCAGCAATATTTCTCCAAGTGTTTTCATAATAACACTCCTTTTTTTATTTATATTAGCCTGTATTTGTGACGGATATTTGAATTTGATGAGATTAATTTAAGGCCTTGAATTTTTTAACAGCCATTGAGTAAAGAATCCCGGCCGAAAGAACCAGGTTTTCGCTGATAATCAAGGATCAAGGCTTGCCCCCGCTCAAACTCTCAAGAGAAAGTACTTGTCCACACCCAGGCTGCCATGAACTTATAAA
>CAWBNO010000035.1:0-47628 GCA_963790095.1 uncultured delta proteobacterium
TCATATTTGACTCTTTCAATGCGGTTCACGGGTTCAAGGGTTTTCGGTCCGGGGTTGAGGTAGATTGCACAATCGGTTTAACTCCGAACCCTAAAACCATGAACGGTTATACGTTTCTTTATTTCTGAAACATCGACGCGATCCGCTTTTTTCTGGAATGGCGCTTCAGCCAAACCACGAGGCCTAAAAAGACCACCAGTACCGGAAGGCCGGCAATGTTAAAGGTTTTGACAAAGGTTTTTGTCAGCGCTCCGGTATCCACCAGGGGATTGAAACTGAGCACCTTGCTTCGCATCATGGCAATATTTTCACGATGGTTCAGGGCATCGATGGTGTTTAGAACGAACATGTCGTTGGGGCTGTTCCCTTCAGGATTCAGAACATTGTCTTTGAGCATGTCCGACGAGGCCAGAAGGAAAATTTTGGCGGGCTTTCCTTTGGATATAAACCCTCCTTTGCCTTTGATTTTCGACAGATCGACGTTTGCCTTCTCCGCCACCGGTTCGGGGGCGGTCTCTTTATCCTCCTGATTTTCCGTGCCAATATCTTCGGTGGTTTTTTCAGGCATCTGTTTTCCGTCAAAATAACTGGGGAACGACCCTTCAAGAATATAGGCCAACGGAAAACTCTCCTGCTCATCATCCGAGGACGGCGGACTGAGGAACATGGGGTTGAGATTGATGGGCTCACCATTTCCAAGATTTACTGAAGATGCAATGAGCTTCACCGCCGTGAGCGTATGTTCTGAAATCGTTTTTCATCGAGTTCCAAGGGGGATATTTAACTGAAATCGAGTCCGTTGATGCCCGCATATACTCAAGATCATGGTTACGGGGCTGTTTTTGATGATGGGGGCAAGATATTATGGGCCGTTCACCTCCGCCCATGCTTGGGGAAGCCGCTGCTGTGACAGTTTTCATCGAGGCATACGATTTTTTTATGCGGATGCCGTAATGGGCCAGCAATTTTTCAAGACCGGTATTCAGCGGAACATAATTGGGTTCCGGTTCATTCCAAAAGGCTGCTGGGTGGGCCTGACTTCTCAAAGCATCCAGAAAGAGTGCCAAATTGGTTCCCTTCATCAATGCCTGATCGATCTGGTAGAGTTCGAAATCTGAAAAAGCTTCCGTGGGTCGCACTATGACCAGGCAGTTGATGCTTGGGGGGTATTGGCGTCTTTAAGTTAATGGGTGTGATGCTGTATGTCCGGGAAACCAGGTTTGAAAAAGTGGATAAGGTGTCGGGTTTCGATGCCATCGCCGAGGCCCCTGAAATATCAGGGTGCCGTGATCGAAAGGTATCCGAGGCTTTCGTTGATATCCACCAGCATCTCCAGATTGTCGTCGATGAGGCGTTCGATGTCGTCGAGGCTGGTCAGATTATATTGGGTCCCGATGGTATGGGAAGCCTGAGAAATGCTGGACGGGGGATCTCCTGATCCCGTATTCCATCACCAGGCCGATGGTTCCTTCTCCGGCCTGGATCTTGTCGTCGGACAGGGCCGGCCATTGGAGGTGCATCAGGTTATATTTTTTCCAGGACGGCGCCGTGTCGGCACTGTTGAAGGGTCGATATAGGAATATTCCAGCTTTCCGTAGTTTTTGGAATTCAGGCTTTCAACGATCCCTTTCACCTTGTTTGGGTATTCGGGAAGTTGGTCGAGGCCCATAAACGGTGCAACAGATTTCAACGAGGAAGAAAGGAAGAGCTTGACCTTGATCGTGTCGGACAGACCCAACAGAGCGCTGATTTTGTTGTTCAGTTTCTGTATGGCCGTGGTCAGTGTGTACTCGATGCCATTGATGGCGGTAATGGTGGGAATCCTCTCCACCATATCTCCGTGGATCAACACCAGGCCCATATAGGCCTTTTTGAATTTCACCTCGTCTTCTTCGAAAACCTGGATTTGAACCGGGTGGATACCGTAGTTGTTGGCCAGTTTCTGATTCTCCAGTGCCCGGGGGTCGATCCCTTCAGCCTCGGGGCTGACGTCATAAAACCGGTAATTGAAATACGCGTTGGCGTGGATAGCATATTCTTCGAGGAGATCGTGCAGATATCGCTCCGTATTATTGTAAGGGGCCGGCAAATCTTTGGTGAAAAACACATTGACGGTCAGAGGTTCGGAAAGTGTGGAAACCACCGTTTTGCTGGCTTCGGATATGGAATAGGTTCTGTTTTCGGTGAGGTCCATCCTGAAAAAGAGGGTCATGCCCGCCACATTGACGAGAACGATAATGACCAGATAAATGGACATTTTTATATATTTTGCAAAGGGGTTCTGCATGCTCATGGTGTGCTCCTCAACTTTTTTCCTGCATAACCAGATGGGTTCCGTAAAGGCCGATGAAAACAACACTTAGAAAATAGAGAATATCCCGGGAATCGACAATCCCTTTGGCAATGTTTTGGAAATGAAAATCAGCCCCAAGATACCCGATAACCCCCAGAAGAGAACTGGGAAAGAAAAAGAGCATTTTGTCGATCAACGTCAGGGAAAAGCAGATGGCCGTGCCCACAATAAACGCGATGATCTGGTTGCGTGTCAGGGATGAGGAGAACAGACCCACGGCGACAAAGGCAGCACCCAGCAAAAGGGCGCCCATATAACCGCCTGCCACGGGTCCCCAGTCCAGCTCTCCCATAAATGCGATGCAGATTGGATAGGCCAAGGTGGGCACCAACGCTGCGGCGACGAATAACACGCCGGCCAGGAATTTGCCCAAAAGAATATCCTTAAAGGTTACCGGCAGGGTGAGAAGCAGTTCATAGGATCCCACATTTATTTCTTCGGAAAACAATCGCATGGTCACTGCCGGAATGAGGAAGGCGAAGGTAATGGGGAGCAGACCAAAAAAGTTTCTAAGGTCGGCCTGGTTATAGTAGAAAAATGTCGTAAAAAAGAACCACCCCGTCACCAGCAGGAAAATAGATATGACGATATAGGCGATGGGGGATATAAAATAGTCTTTTAATTCCTTGTTGCAGATGCGGATAGCCTGCTGCATGTCAGTCCTCCTTGGTGAGTTCTCGGAATATGTTTTCAAGGGTTTTGGTCTCCTGATGAAACCCGATAAGAACCCAGGATGTCTGTTTAATGGTTTGGTAGATGGCTTCTCTCAGGTCCACGGCAGATTCGCAGGCAAGGCGAACCCTCAGCGAGCCTCCGGAAGTGTCGTCGATCTGTTCCGTATTGACAACGCCTTCGATACCGTTGAGTCCACGGCATACTTCTTGAAAATCTGCGTTGCAGAGTTCTAAATGGATAAAATGTTTTTGTCCGGCGGTTTGCTTGAGGTGTTCCACATGGTCGTCCGCAACGATCTTTCCGTTGTTGATGATCACCACCCGGTCGCAGGTGGCTTCGACTTCGGTGAGAATGTGGGTGGAGAGAATGACGGTTTTCTCCTCGCCGATCTTTCGGATGATCTCCCGGATTTCGACGATCTGATTGGGATCGAGTCCGGATGTGGGCTCATCTAAAATCAGGATTTCCGGGTCGGTCATCATGGCGTGGGCCAGCCCCACCCGCTGATTCAACCCTTTGGAGAGTTCATGGATGCTCCGGTGCATAATTTCGCCCAGTCCGCACAAATCCACAAGCTGTCGAATCCTAACAGCCCTTTGGTCTTTGTCCAGACCCCGGATTTTGGCAACGTAGTCGAGATAATCGAAGACCAGCATGTTGTGATACAGGGGGGCGGACTCGGGGAGATATCCCATGAGTTTTTTGATTTCCAGCAAATTTTCATCGAGGAGATAGTCCTTGACGCGAATGGTTCCGGATGTGGGCATAAAATAGCCGGTGAGCATCCGCAACGTGGTTGTCTTACCTGCGCCATTGGGGCCCAGCAGGCCGAGGACTTCACCTTTATGGATGTCGACGCTGATGCGATCCACAGCGCAGAAATCGTTGTAGTATTTGGTCAAATTTTCAACATGGATCATGGTTTTTCCTTTTTATCGACGGTTTGTTTTTTTCAGGCATGTCTATTAGGAAATTTTTGAGCGAACATCAAGGCTAAAAATTTTGGGGGCATTAAAAAATTCTGTTTTATCCGGACAATCGGTCCCAAAACGCCTTGCCTTTATCCGGATCCATACCGTCGCCCTGACCCGAGGTCCTTATCGGTGGCCGGGTGCCTCTGAGCCGTGCAATTCGATCTTCCAGGGGCGGGTGGGTGGAGAACAAGCTCATCATTTTTTTCCCGGAAAGGGGGTTTACGATAAACATGTGGGCGGTGGATGGGTTGGCATTCATGGGACGTCTGGCCGAGTAAGCACCTAGCTTTTCCAGTGCCCTTGCCAGGCCTTCATTGTTTCCGGCAAAACGGGCACCCGACGCATCGGCCATATATTCCCGGGACCGGGATATGGCGGTCTGTATCAGTAAGGCTGCAATGGGTGCAAGAATCGACATGACGATCAACCCCAAACCGCCCACGCCTTCTTCATCGTCGCCCACACCGCCAAAAATCGCCGACCATCGGGCCATACTCGCCAGCATCATGACGGCCCCGGCCATGGTGGCAGCAATGGAACCGATGAGGATGTCGCGGTTCTGGACATGGGCCAATTCATGGGCCAGAACGCCGGCGAGTTCATTAGGGGTCATGATGTCAAGGAGCCCTTCTGTTACGGCAACAACCGCATGTTCCGGGTTTCTGCCGGTTGCAAAGGCATTGGGAGAGGTCTGGGGAATAATGTATACCTTGGGGGTGGGAAGACCGGCATTCCGGGCAAGGTTCTCTACAATTGAATAGATTTCAGGGGACTGGGCGGGTGTTGCTTCACGGGCTTTGTACATGCGAAGAACGATTTTGTCGGAATACCAGTAACTGAAAAAATTCATTCCCGCTGCAAAGACCAGGGCGATAATCAAGCCCTGTCGACCGCCCAAAAGCTGGCCGATCCACAGGAAAAAAACCGTCATAACGGCAAGTAAAATGGTTGTTTTAATTTGATTTCCCATCTTATAACCTCTTTAAAAGTTTTTTAAAGTTACGGTTTCCAATACCGTTGAATTATAGTTAACCTTAAGTTTAACTAATGAGCTAAAACTAATTGAAAAAACAAATAAAAAACAAATTAAATATCGAAGGTTGCCCCGAAAAGAAGACCCTTTCCAATTTCCCTGGGTCAGGGTTAAATATAAATCCACTTTTAAAAAATTCAAGCAGACGATTTCACGCCCCAGGGAAAATCCGTTAGGGTTCGATATGAACAGCAGGACAAACCGGGTACGGGTCGTGAACCTGGCAATTGCCGAACCCTTTGCAAGCCGGGCCAAAAAAGCTGGGTCACATCCATAAATTTACGATTTACAGGCCCCCTTTTCAATGATATTAATAAATACCATCGCTTCGTTTGTTCAAATCCGACGAAATTGGCCGAATTTTCATTGAATTGGCGAATTTCCGAGACATCGGTTTAACCACTGACTTTGGCGATAGTTTAATAGAAGCTATCTCAAAATAATCTTTTGGCCCAATCTCGGCGTTGGAACCTTGTTTTAAGTCCTCGACATACTAAAAGTATGCCTGCGGGTTAAAACTCGGCTCCGTCTTGATCTTGAACCAAAATCTTTATTTTGAGATGACTTCTTATAAATTGGGTGAAATGACTCGAAGTTGCAAAAAGAGTGGTTTCTTAGTGAGCAGCCCTATTGTTGAACTGGTCGGTTGAAGTTATGATGAATACACCAAGGGAAAACGTGTCTCTTGTGGATTCAAGTTTTGGCTCGACCGTTATAAATTTTGACTCAATAACTGTTTAAGAAATAAGTGTTATTAGGTGTCAACTCAAAACAAACATGGGGGGGAAACAGATGACAAAAGCAGAATTAATTAAAACAATGGCTAAAGGTGCGGGTATTTCAAAGGTTGCGGCTAAAGCGGCATTGGAATCATTTCTTGACGGTGTTAAACAAGGGCTGAAGAAAAAAAACAGCAGGGTAACTTTAGTAGGTTTTGGAACATTCAAGAATGTATATCGAAAAACACGAATGGGACGTAATCCACAGACAGGTGAAAAGATTAAGATTAAGGGGAGAAACGTCGTCACTTTTAAGCCGGGAAAAAATCTCAAACAATAAATTTGACGGTTTCGTAAAAAATCTTTTGTGAGCGACATCGAGCAAAATCAGACTTTTTACGAGTTCATCAAATTTGTATTTGGCAGTTTTATTGTTTTCTTAGGGCAAATCCGTTTGACAAGGTTTGCCCTTTTTGCTTCTCTCAAATTTAAAACAAAGATGATTCTAAGGGAGAAATTTAAAATGAATAAATGGGTCATAGCCCTTGCAGCGCCGGGTTTTACCCTTTGTACTGAAATCCAGATAGTATGGATCAGCTATACCAGTCCATCCTCGCTCAGCGGTCTTTTTTCGAGTATCCGCTCCGGCCGGAAGTTCGAAAGGTCGAGGGTTGGCACTACATTCAAGATCCGTTCGGACACATAACGGCCTGCGGCCGGTGCTTGCTGGAGCCCATGACCGGAGAAGCCGTTGACCAGAAAGAAGCCTTTGAGCTCCGGCCATTCACCGAGAATGGCGTTGCCGTCGAGGGTGTTGACGGCATACAGCCCGGCCCATCCCCGAAGCAGTTTGAGGGTATCAAAAGCGGGGACGAACTCGGCCAGCTCCGGCCAGAGAATTTCCATAAACCGCTTGTCATCCCATGAAAAGTCAAAACCGACAGGATCTTCGGGCATGGATTTTCCCAGCAAAATAAGACCGCCGGTCTCGGTCCGAAAGTAGAGCCCTGACGGCAGAATCGTCAGCGGCAGCGGTTCTTTCGGTTTGACCGTGGTATCGAGCACAAAAACCTGTCGTTTGACCGGATCCACAGGAAGATTTACACCCGCAGTCCCGGCGATCTTGGCGGCCCATGCGCCGGCACAGTTCACCACATAACCGGCAGACAATGAGGCGCCTGAAGCCAGTCTCACGCCGGCAACCCCGGCGCCGACGGTGAGAATTTCGGTCACTTCGTCATTGATAAATGTTGCCCCCAGAGATCGTGCCTTGGCTCTATATCCCATAAGAAATGCATATGCGTCGAAATGGCCGTCAAGAGCCCCAAACGTTCCCCCCGCCAGACCGGCCGGCGAATAAAGGGGGTATCGTTCTTTGATCTTTTCAGATGTCCACCATTCCACCTGGCAGCCCATTTTTCTCTGCAACGCCAGTGACGTTTCTGCCGAATCTTTACCCACATCATCTACTATAAAGAGGTTGCCTTCACGGCGAAAGGCGATGTTCGGCCGGTTATCCTCAACGGCCATCTCTTCTTCGAATCGTTCCAGCACTTCAAAGGTAAACTGGGAAATCTGAATGTTTTCTTCGAGGCTGAACTGGATGCGTGCATTTGCCAGGGAAAGGGTGGTGGAGGCCTTGGAGTAGGTCGGATCCATCTCCACCACCACCACATTGATTTGGTCATCCGCCTGCTTTAAAAAATACGCCGTGGCGCAACCCATGATGCCGCCACCGATGATAATCACGTCGTAAATTTTGTTGTTCATCGTTCAAACCCGTTGGTATTGGGAGTAAAAATCAAATTTTTCATTTTTCAATTCGATTTAAAACCATGGACGTGTTTCAAAGTCAATCTTCATTTACCGGCAGCGCTGGGATGCCATGTCGGCGTTGGAAGAGACGCCTATTGACATTTTTCCGTTTTAGTGAATAAATTTAATCAGATCGCTTCATAAAGGTTTACGGATATTTCCATATCTAACAACTTGGATTTGGCACCCCCTGCGTTCACCCGTGTTTTATTTGTCGAGAAGCGGGTCTGGAAATAAAATGAGAAATCTGTTTTGTATCATAGGATTGATAGGTGTTGTCCTCTTTGTTACCGGGTATTATTTTGTTGATAATGCAAAGTACGCATATATTTTGGGTATCGCCTTGATGACCGCAGGGTTTATTGGAATAAAAAAAACATAGCTGGGTTTTAAAAGTGATATTAATTTCATTGTATATTATGGATAATGAAAGGAGCTGAAAATGAGCAATACGGTCAAAAAAGTAAAACAGACATGCACTTGTAAAGATTGTGGGAATGAATCTGAAATGGTGATTACCTGCACCCTGGAAGATATCCACGACCATGCGGAAAGAACCCCGTCAGATGAACCGGGAAAACCCAAGGCTCCCAAACAGCGGGTCAAAGGTTCGGGGACTTGCACCCATTGCGGAAGTGAAGCCGATATGTGGGTCGACATTTGATTTTTTTAATACCTGAATTTTGCAAGCATCGAGTTCGCCGCTTATGCAAGGCGTAGGGCATGCAGCTCTAGTGTACTACCGCAAATGTTCTGCAACATTCAGGTAATACTTCGTCGGCATGTGGGGGGATGTGAAAAACCCGTTTATGGGGGTGTGGGAGAGCTTCATGGGGCTTGACCCGTTGGAGGGAAAATGACCGGAAAAAAATTAACACGCCGAAGATTCATAAGAAATCTTACCGCTGCCTGTAGCTGCAGCAGCCTGTATTTCAATACGCTCAATGTCCGTCATGCGCTGGGGAAGCCCCACAAAAAGATTGCATCCAAGGATAAGATGGAGATGGAATACCGGACCCTGGGCAGAACCGGTCTGAAGGTGTCAGCCCTCAGCTTCGGCGTCATGCGGCTTGCTGAGCCCGCTGTTCTGTTCGAAGCGCTGGACATGGGAATAAACTATTTTGATACGGCCCATAGTTACCAGAGAGGCAACAATGAAAAGATGCTCGGGGATGTGCTCAAGGAGTATGGCAGAGAAAAGGTCTTTATCGCCACCAAAATCCCGCCGTACCATAAAAGCTTGGGGATGAAACGTTTAAACGATCAAAAATCCCTGGAAGCCAAAATGGAAATAAGCCTAAAGAGACTTCAAACCGACTACGTGGATGTCCTTTTCCTCCACAACATTAGCGACCCGGACTGGCCGGTGCAAGATGAAATGCTGAGCTTTTGTCAAAAAATGAAAGAAACCGGAAAGGCACGCTTTGTCGGCATTTCTTTCCATTCCGGCGGCAAGACATATGTGGACACTGTGGATCAGGCCTTAACGACCGACGTCTATGATGTGTTTCTGGCAACCCTAAATTATAAGAGTCCAAAGGCGCACATGGATGCTTTGAAGCGTGCACGTAATAAAAACGTGGGTATTGTTGCCATGAAGACCCAGGCCGGCGGATATGAACCGGGGACCCCTGGATCTCTCAGTCCCCATCAGGCAGCCCTGAGATGGGTTCTGGACCGGGAATTTGTGGACTGTGCCATTCCCGGTATGGTGAACAGGCAGCAGCTTGCAGAAAACTCCGGGGTTATCGGAATGAAAATTGGGTGGGGTCATCGGAAGACACTTGCCGTTTATTACGATGGGATCAAAGACCGCTATTGCTTGAAATGCGGCGCCTGTGCTTCGTCATGTAAAAATGCCGTCGACATTCACACGATTCACCGTTCCCTCATGTACTGGGAGGGCTACCAGGACTTCGAACTGGGCCGGAAGACGTACCGGGAGCTATCCACTGCTGAGAATGCCCTGGCGTGTATGGGCTGTTCCAACCCGGTCTGCCGGTGCGTTAATGGGATAAAAATTTCGGAACGAATGCGCTATGCACACACGACGTTTATTTAAACGCCGGCCCATGGGTCCGGATGCCGGCTTGGACCACGCCATCAAGCTTTTCGTTATTCTGTGGATTTTGATTGGCGCCTGTTCGGCGGGTGCGTCTGAATCGAGCCTTGAGGTCATTCTCACCGCCAGGTTGCCGGTGCCGGGATGGAAGCCGGAAAGTCAGCCGTATCACTATATTCCCGAAGATCTTTATGAGCATATCAACGGCGGCGCAGACTTTTTTGTTGCCTACGGATTTGTCGGGCTGACAGGGATAAACTATTCTCCTCTCTCCGGCGGTATGGATTCGGTGACGGTGGATATCTACGACATGGGAGACACGTTGAATGCCTTTGGTGTATTCCAGCCCCGGAGAGACAGCCAGGCACCTTCTTTGAACATCGGCACCGGGTCGTTCGGCTCCGACGACTACGTGGCTTTCCATAAAGATAGATATTATGTTGAAATCCAAGCCTACTTCACCGGCAAAAAAGAAAAGCGCCTGGTTAAAGATATGGCCGCAAGGGTTGCAGCCAGTTTGCCGGGGGACGATGCCTTGCCCCACGAACTCTCCTATTTTCCTGAGAAATCAAGAATTGCCGGTTCGGAGCGCTATATACGGGGCGGGATACTCGGCCATGCATTTCTGGACCGGGGGATGGTGTGCGAATATGGAATTGATGGAAAAAAAGTCACGGCATTCGTTGCCTTTTTGCCGTCGGAAAAGGCGGCTGTCATGGCCGTTGACCACCACCGGTCTTTTCTGGAAAAGTCAGAGAAAAAATGTCTGCCCCTTGAAGGATTCGGGACGCACAGTTTTGTTTCAGAGGAGCCCTATCACAAAACCATCATTGTGAAACAGGCAGGGGCATTTGTGGCAGGGGTCTATGATCTAACTTCGGTGGAAGCCGGAAAGATATTGTTGACGGAGATACTCAGGAACATAGCATCCTAATTGATCGAAAACGAACCCGGAGAGATAAAAGGATGAACACGAACCAAGGAGATCTGGTCCGATGCTCGAAATGCGGCGCAAAGAACCGAATATCCTGTGAAAAGACGAAAGGTACCGGAAAGTGCGGTAAGTGCGGGAATCCCCTGGAGATAAATCCGGCCGGTGCCGCCGGCGGTGAACCGTTTCTTTTTCGGTGTATGGGGTGCGGGACCCGAAACAGAATCCCAGCAGAGAAGATCGATGCCGGTGCCAAGTGCGGTAAATGCGGGGTCATGCTCGAAACCGAAGAACTGTTCGTGCCTCAGCCGCTGATGCTTTCGGAGAGCGATTTTGACCGTCGTGTGCTCAAATCTCCCCTGCCGGCCCTCGTCTTTGCCTGGGCCCCCTGGTGTCCCTCGTGCAGGGGCGCCATGCCGGTTATCGACGATTTTGCAAAAGATGCAAAGGGGAAAATCAGGGTGGGCAAATTAAACGTGGATTCCAGCCCGACGCTCTCTTCAAAATACAACATTCTCAGTGTTCCGCAGCTCCTTGTTTTTGACAACGGCCGGTTAACGGAAACCATGCCCGGGGGCTTGCAGAAACATGAGATCATGATGAAAATGGCGCGCTATTTCTAATTATCAGGCCCGATGCAGAAGGGTTCACACAGGCGAAAAGAATGTACCGTGAAAACTACAGTTAAAAAGAGCTGCCTTTTCAGATGAACATGGATCCAAAGTTTATCTGGTTTGGCGAGCGTCACAAGGACATCCTTACGGTTTTGAAATATGCCGCCGTAGACAACGAAGGCTTCCTTCTTGTTACCGGCGACGTCGGAACGGGAAAAACCATCTTGGTCAATGCAATGCTGAAGTGCTTTGACAAAAACACCGTTACGGCCAAACCCAATCCACATCAACGGAGGCGCCACTGATGGTCGACTCGAATAAAAAGATTGAACGGGTGGTCCGGGGCGCAGAAAAAGTCCCTAACACAGTATTTGAACTGAAACAAAAAGAGTCGACGGCTATCCGGCTCGTGTCGGCGGGGTACTTGTTGAATGAAGAAAAGCGAACCGATGACAGGCCTACGGTATCGACGTACGCAAAAAAAGCCGGATTAAACGGACCCCGAAATGGGATGCAACGGGAAAAGTACACCATATATCTGCATTATGCCGATGAAGACAAAAAAGAACTCATGGAAGCCCTGGCGGATTCGCTTAAGAACAGCGCTTCGGGGTGCTTGGGGTTGAAAGGGTCGATTATCAAAATAGCGATGTTCGCTATTTTCACAAAGAAGACAAGGCAGGGGCACTCCTTTAAAAAATCATTTGACCCAGTTCATGGCGCCTTTGGTCAACCTTAAAATGCCAATATCAAAATCAAGAATCTGAGTCGACAGTACCCCAACGCCCGAAAAGGGGCCATCGAGCTCTGGTTAAATCTTTAACGCGAGTTTCGCGCCCAGTCGATTCGAAATTAGTGGAAAATAAAATTTGATGAACTCGTAAAAAGTCTGATTTTGCGCGCTCCGCAAGGAATTTTGGGATTCATGACTCGCCTGGCTAAATTGCAAGAACTCGGGCTAACGCCCTCAAACAGCTTGCAATCTTTAACGCCAGACGCATCATGAATCTTTCTCCAAAATTGCTCGATGTCGCTCACAAAAGACTTTTTACGAAGCCTTCAAAATTTAAACGGTTGGGGATCTCGGAAAAAACGTCTTGGAAATAAAAGCAGTCAGACAACCTCGGGATGGGGTGCTTAAGGAATTGGTGGAATCGGCGTGCCGATTCGGCGCCAGCGATGCCACGGCCGTCTCCGTTTCGGACATTTCCGTTGAGGAGGCCTTGGCAGACCTGTGTCGAGGCTCTCGATGTGAGAACTACGGGTTGTCGGCCGGTTGTCCCCCGAATGTTTCGGGACCGACCGGATTTCGGGAACTTTTAAAAACAGTTGAGCAGGTCGTCGTCTTTAAGATCGATGTCCCATGGGAAATCCTTCTTTCCAATGAACGACGCGACATATTTAGACTGCTTCATGAAGTGGCCGCCAATATCGAACAGGCAGCCGTGGAAAAGGGATACCCCGATTCAAAAGCTTTTGCCGGCGGTTCCTGCAAACAAATTTTTTGTTATAATCACCCCCGCTGCCGGGTTATAGAAAAAGGCGAACCCTGCCGAAATTCCCGGATTGCCCGGCCGTCCATGTCCGGTTTTGGAATCAACGTGTCAACGCTGATGAAAGCGGCGGGTTGGACCCTGAACTGGACCACCCGGGTCGGCCATGGGAATACAATATCAATGGGAACGGTTTGCGGGCTGGTGGTCATCGCTTAAAGATGCATTCTTCCAGAAGGCCCGCCGGACCCGTTGCCCCTGGAAATAATCCGGAGAAACTGTTTCATGCCCATCCAAGGAAAAGACCGGCAAGACCTTATACGTGCAGTGAAACTCCTTGAAAATCCGAGTTTCATTTCCAGAATTATCGACCTTGTCGGACAACCCCTCGAGAAAGTCATGGATTCGCTGCCCGCCACAGCAACGGGAAAGGTTCAGGTTGCCGTACAAGCCACCCTGAACAAACTGTTGGTTCTCACCGTCAGAACCATGGGCGAGGGATTCCAAGGTCGGGCATCCACCCTGACCCACAAGATTGCAAGCGGTTTAAGCGGTGCCATCGGCGGCGCCTTTGGATTGCCGGCCCTCGCGGTGGAGCTTCCCGTGTCGACGTCCATCATTCTGCGGTCGATTGCCGACATCGCCAGGAGTGAAGGGGAGGATATCGCAACCCTCCAAGGAAGATTGGCCTGTCTTGAAGTCTTTGCTTTGGGCGGGAGATCGGATGCCGACGATATGGCAGAGACCGGATATTTTGCGGTGCGGGCCGCCTTGGCAAAGGCGGTGAGCGATGCTGCAAAACATATCGCCACCAAAGGTTTAACGGAGAAAAGTGCACCGCCCATCGCACGGTTCATCACACAGATTGCATCTCGCTTTGGCACAGTGGTTTCAGAAAAGATGGCCGCCCAAGCAGTTCCGGTTGTCGGTGCACTCGGCGGTGCCACCATCAATCTCCTTTTTGTTGACCACTTCCAGGACGCAGCCCGGGGGCATTTTATCGTTCGTCGTCTGGAGAGAGAATTTGGAAAAGAGACGGTGCAAAGGGAATATATGAAAATTTTATCTCAAGGGCGCACTTGATCCAGACCCAAAATGCGCGTATTCAAAATATTTGCTTAAGTTCCACACCCTCACTGCGTATAGAATTTCGAAACCCTGGTACCGGGAGGCTTATGAATTGAGAAACGAGAATCAGATGTTAGACTTCACCGCAATGGGGATCCTGCTTGTACTGTGTGCGAGCTGGGGGCTGCAACAGGTGGCGATCAAGGTTGCCAACCACGGCGTTTCGCCGATTTTTCAATCCAGCATCCGGTCCATGGGCGCCATGATCCTGATTTGGATCTGGATGAAGGTGCGCCGGGAACCGATCTTAGAGAGGGACGGCACCTTGTGGTGGGGAATCGCTGCGGGCCTTCTCTTTGCCGGAGAGTTCGTACTGATCTACTGGGGCCTCGAATATACCAACGCATCCCGGGCCGTCATCTTCCTTTATATGTCGCCATTTGTCGTGGCACTGGGGGCACAGCTCTTTATTCCGGGGGAACACCTGCGGATGATTCAGGTGGTCGGTCTGTGCTGTGCCTTCGTTGGCATCGTTGTCGCGTTCAGCGAGTCCCTGGCGTATCATACCCACCGAATGCTGATCGGCGACAGCATGCTGGCGTTGGCGGCCATCTTGTGGGGAGCTACGACGGTTCTGATCAAGGCCAGCCCCCTGGGCAAGATCAAGCCGAGCAAAACCCTGATTTACCAACTTTCCGTCTCTGCGGTGGTTCTGCCCCTGGGATCTCTGGCAAAGGGTGAGGCCGGCATTGTCCGGTTGACGCCCTTGATTGTCGGCAGTCTCGTGTACCAAACTGTTTGGGTTGCGTTCATCACCTATCTCGCTTGGTTTTGGCTCATCCGGAACTATCCCCCTTCGCGTCTTGCATCGTTCACCTTTCTCACGCCACTTTTCGGCGTGTTGGCAGGCGGTCTGCTGCTGAACGAACCGATTACCCGTGGACTGCTTCTGGCCCTTGTTTTGGTGGGTACGGGTATCTACCTGGTGAACCGCCCTGTGGCAGACCGGGATCTGAAAATTTTAACACGAGGACCCGTAAAATAAGGTCCGTCCGGAATTCGTGATGTCCATAGATTTAGCCCCGTTCAGACGAGATAACCGATTGCTGGGGTTAGCGCTTTACAAACGGCCCAAACCGGCGAATGGGAGATTTTGGAATAGTTTTATCATCCACAGACAAAGGAGACACTTTCTTACCAATGACAAGCCTATATCCGAATAAAAAAAATAGCGCTGCGCCCCGGACCTTCCGGGAAACCCTCCAGTTCTATTTGATCGACTGTAAGACACCCCTGGGCAAATTCATCGATATTTTCATCATACTCCTCAATCTGGTAATCTGCGCTATTTTCGTGATGGAAACCTACCCCGTGTCCGAGACTACCCGGCGCCTGCTTTGGGATACAGAGGTCATCATCGTCCTGTTTTTCATCATCGAGTATATTGCAAGACTTTACGCAGCCAAAGACAGACTCCGACAGTTGGTTGACATTTACAGCATCGTCGATCTGATCGCCATTGTGCCGACGATCTCTCTGCTTGTGCTTCCCTTGTTCGGCGTAACCCCCAACTTCGGATTTATAAAGGTGATCCGCGTGGTCCGGGTATTCAGGATATTCCGGTTCCTCAGATTCACCGCAGATCCCCAGTTTTTCTTCGGGAGTATCACCCGCCGGCTGTTGAATCTTATCCGGCTTTTTTTGACCATACTCATGATATTTTTCATATCTTCCGGCCTGTTCTTTTATGTTGAAAATCCCTTAAACCCCAATGTCCAGACTTTCGGGGATGCATTCTATTTTACCGTGGTGACGCTGACAACCGTGGGCTTCGGCGACATCACGCCCTTGTCCGAGGCCGGGAAGTGGATTACCGTGTTTATGATACTTTCAGGGATCATCCTCATCCCCTGGCAGATCAGCCGCATCGTCAAGGAATGGATCTATATTTCCACCAAAAAAAAGGTGCTTTGTCCGGGGTGTGGTCTTCGCTACCACGATGAGAATGCCTCCCATTGCAAATCCTGCGGGCATATTATTTTCCAGGAATACGACGGGGATTAGACCGGTTTTAAGGCTGGAAGGGCGATTGTCTTTTCATCCTAGCGGTCCACGTACACCTTGGGTTTTGAGAATTTCAAGGATACCATAGGAATTTTATATGCCGTAGAGGACCTTAATGACGCTGATAAGACTCTCTTTGTTGCTTTTCCAATTTTTACAGGTATTGTCTGGTGAGACGGCAAAGAAATCGTCATGCAACTCGCAACAGTGGGAACCTTCAGTTGATCGGGAATCATCGTAAGATTTTCTGGTGGCGGGCGCAGGCGAAAAATACCAACAGTTCTTGCAAGTCTTTTTTTCCACAATACTTTTTCCTGCTGCCCTGGCGGCCAAACCGTGAGCGCAAAAGGTTAATGAACATTTGGCAATTAAGGGAAGGGGGGGATTGAGCCCCCCCCTTTGCAAAAAGAAAATCAGGAAATTAAAAAGCCAGTTGAGGAAACGGGCTTTCCTGTGAACCCTAAATTTAGATGAGGTTTTAAAAAAAATCAAGACTGATTTTTATAGTATAAAATGAGTAAAATAAATACCCAATCAACTTCCAGGGTTTTAAGATCGGTGTATTTGGATCGTTTATATGGCGTATTTCTCATCACCGTATCTGCCATATCCTTCGGCACCATGGCTATTTTTGCACGCATTGCCTATGATGGAGGATCAGATCCTATTACGGTTCTTTTTCTACGGTTTACCATTGCCGGCATTTTCATGTTAGCGATTATGGTCGCAAAAGGTATGGCCTATCCCCGTGGACGCACACTGGTTACACTGGTATTTATGGGGGCACTCGGTTATGTGGGACTTTCTTTTGCCTTTTTCACGGCCCTGACAATGGCACCTGCTGGATTGGTGGCAATCCTTCTTTATCTTTACCCTGCCTTTGTTACACTGTTGGCAGCGGTTTTTCTCAAGAAACCGTTCACATTTATTAAATTCGTGGCCCTTTCCCTGACCTTTGGGGGAACCCTACTCATTATTGGACTGGACAGTGGAAGGGGGCAGAACCTCGGCATTATTCTGGCGATTACGGCCGCAGTTCTTTATTCAGTCTACATCGTCGTGGGAAGTAAGGTCATCTCCAATGCCGGTGCTTTTCAGGCCTCGACCATCGTCATTATTTCAGCAGGTGTGGCTTTTAGCGGGATCGTCGCTGTAAAGGGCGTAAAATTTCCAGGAACGGCCTTGGGATGGGTTGCGGTTCTTGCCATTGCGCTGGTGTCCACAGCCCTTGCCATTGTAGCATTTTTCGCCGGACTCAAAAGAATCGATCCCGCAAACGCTTCCATGATTTCCACATTGGAACCTGTGGTCACCGTTGCTTTGGCGGTGGTGGTTCTGGGGGAGACCCTGACGCTGAACAAAATCCTGGGGGGCGGGATGATTCTTGCTGCAGTGTTGCTTTTGACAAGAGGCGAAGCCAGCCCGAAAATTTCATAAACCCATGGATATTTTTTCAGGGTTTCGCCGTCCTATGTTTCAAACTCGAGGCGGGTTACCGATATAATCAGCGGCAGGTCGAGGAGCTGTTCAACAAGATTGTCGGAAATGCGGACATTGGTTTTGAGGAAAATAATGTTCATTTTTCCGGTTTCTTCCTGCCCCACATGCATCTGGTCGATATTTATTTTTTTCTTGCCCAGAAGTGTCGAGAAACTTCCGATGGCTCCCGGCTTGTCCAGGGTATATATCAGCGCCAGGTGGCCTTTGGGTATGAGCTCGAGTCGAAAGTTGTTAATTTTGACGATCCGCATTTTATTTTTGCCGAATATGGTCCCCGAGACCGTGTTGGTAACCTTGGGCGTGGTTACACGGACGGTAATCAGATTGATATACTCATCGGACGCATCGCTGGTAATTTCCTTGACCTTGATCCCCCTTTCCTTGGCAAGGACCTGGGCATTGACGAAATTGACATCATCCTTGACCACCGGCGCCAGCAACCCCCTTAAGACCGCTGTCGTTACCGGCGACAGATCGAGCCCCTTGAAATCTCCGGCATATTCAATGGAAACTTCTTCCATGGGCCCCCGAATAAGCTGGGTCTGGAGACTCCCCATGTGATCGGCAAGGGTTAAAATCGGCTTCAGATTTTTTAGAAGATCTCCGGTTACCGAAGGAACGTTAACGGCGTTCAGAATCGTGTCGTGCTTGAGATACTCAATGATCTGACCGGCCACGTCAACTGCCACTTTGGTCTGGGCTTCCTGGGTGGAAGCACCGAGATGGGGTGTGCAGATCAGACGTTCGTGCTCGATGAGTGGACATATGCCGGGGGGTTCCTTCTCAAAGACATCCAGGGCAGCGCCGGCCACTTTCCCTGACTTCAATGCGGCATAAAGATCATCCTCGTCAACAATTCCGCCCCTTGCGCAGTTTACGATCATGACGCCGTCTTTCATCTGCCCAAAGGCCTCCTTGTTTAGTAGGCCGATGGTTTCCTTGAACTTGGGCACGTGCACCGTAATGTAATCGGATATGCGGAATAGTTCTTCGAGGGAAACGTTTTCAAATCCGGCTTTTTCAATCTGCTCGGGTGTTACAAAAGGATCGTAGACAATCACCTTCATTTTCAGTCCCCGTGCACGATCGGCGACAATGGAGCCGATTTTTCCATATCCGATAACGCCGAGGACTTTATTGAATATTTCTCTTCCCTGAAGTTTTTTCTTGTCCCAGCGCCCGGCCTTCAATGATGCCGTCCCTTCGGGTACATTGCGTGAAAGCGCCAACAACATTCCGATGGCATGCTCGGCGGTTGTAATCACATTTCCTCCGGGCGTATTCATAACGATGATCCCGCGCTTGGTGGCCGCCGGAATGTCCACATTGTCGAGACCGATTCCCGCACGGCCCACAACCTTTAGGCGGGTCGCGGCGTTTAAAAGATCTTCGGTCACCTTTGTTGCACTCCGGATAATGAGGGCATCATATGCTCCGATGATATTTTTTAGGGCCCCATGATCGAGTCCGGTCTTTACATCGACTTCAATCCCTTCCTCTTCCTGCAACATCCGGATACCGGCTTCTCCCAGGTTGTCGCTGACCAACACTTTCATGGTATTTCTCCTCATTCAGACTGCACGTCAAGTTGCCAATCCGAGTAAAGTTGATCCCACTCCTCATAAATCCGCCCAGGGTCGCGGCGAAGATCGAGGCGATTCGTTTTCTCAAAAGCGGCGTGTGCTTTCTTGAATTCAGCCTCGGTGATATTGCCTTGTCCAAACAAAATCTCCGCAGCCTCGAAAGTTTCCTCGGCTTCACGGGGAACCACCCTGACAAGGCCATGATCAAATGCCTGAAAGAGTGCAGCCCTGAGTGTTTCAGCCACTTGACCTCGCTTCTGTCCGGGTTTGACCGTAGCATTTTTGCTCAGATAACAGACCCGGGACCCGTCAGATATCAGCCGTTGGTTTTTTTCATTCCAGCTAATGTTCGATGGAACAATGAGAATGCCCCGTTTGGAAAGGCTCTTGAAATTGATGAAAACCGGTTCATACTTGGTATAGGAGTCCGGGTACCCTCGCTGTCCCTGGGGGCCGCCAGGGCCGGTAACCAGTGCCAGACAGATGGAAATTTGATCGTTGCGAACATCCGGCTCCACCGCATCGAGGCGGTCGTGGAGTGCGGCAACAATCAGTTCCCCCAGATTCTTGAGTCGCCGTGCAACCACCTGCATCTCCGGCTCACCGGCGCGAATATTCATTTCATAGACGAGAATATCCACCGGTTTTCCGGTAACGGAATCGATGGATACCCGACAGCCTGGATAAAGGATGCACGGTCGGAGAATACCTTTCTTTTTCATTTCTTTTACAAAAGGTTGGATGACCCTACGGCCGACCATTTTTATAAGTTCAGGCGTTTCAGCAGGGTGCATGCCGATTGCAGCCATTCCTCCTGTGACAGGATTCGTCTGGCTGGGAGGTCCTTCGAAACGGAGGGGATAATCCATGGCGGTGGGGAGAATTCGGAAGTTGCCTTTCCCGTCGATTAAGGCGGTAAAGCTGATTTCGATCTCGGATTTCCAGGCTTCGATCAAAAGCGGCCACTTGTTGTCTCCGTGCAGTGTCCGATAGTTTTCGCTGTAGTCTTTGAGGAGTATGTTCCGAACGTCGAGAATATCCTCAACCCGAAAAACAGGCCGGGAACCTTTGCCGCCTGCACTGTAAGGATACTTGAAAACAGCACCGCCGTGGTGGCGCATGAATTTCGTAACGATGCCCTTAATTTGCTGAAGGTTTTTCGCATCTGCCACCTTGAACGGTGCAACAGGTACACCGGCCCTTCGCATCCAGATCTTTGCCTTGACCTTATCCCCTTCGATGAACGCCGCTTCTTTTGTAAGGCCGATGACCCGGTCGCCATAACCTGCCTCGATGAGCTCATCTACAATCCCTTCATAAATGAGATCTTCGGGCATGATGACAATATAGTCGATTTCTCCGTTTTCCAGCGCCCCTATGATAACAGTTTTATAATCCGCAACCGCCTTTCCTTCAATGGGGAAGATTTTCAGGATCCAGTTTTTCTTTCCCCTGATTGCGTCCATCACCGGGCCCATACCGGTCATGCCTTTGATGATGGCGCCGATATACTTTTCGCTTTCAACGGTTGATACAGTATAGGCACACATACAGGTCCTGCCATCTGGTCCAACAAAGCCGATCGTCTTCTTTGCCATGGGATTTCCTTCCTTCATTTTTCTAAATGAATGAGTGTGTTACATATTCACAAGACCAATACATTTTGTCAATACCTGAAATGAGACTGTGTGTCGTTTTTTGAAGACTTGTAAAATTTGAAGGTTTCGTAAAAAAGTTCAAATTCAAGGCGTTCAAATTTTGCAATCATGAGGGGTACTTATCGTACTTGAATGATTGCGAAATGCAGCTCAACGTAGAAGTTGGACTTTTTACGAGACTGTCAAATTTGGTTTATCGAACTTCTCGCAAGAACAGGGAAAAAGATGTGGGGAAAAAGGCAAAAGGGGCCCTGGATCCGGAAACAGGGTAAACACCAGGCCCCCGAAAATCTACTTGATGCCCACCACCGCCTGGGCGATGTTGAAGCAGTAGTCTCCTATTTTTTCGAAATTCGTCAGCAGGTCGATGAACACCAAGCCCGGATCGATGCCGCATTCACCGGAGCGGAGCCTTGAAATGTGGCCTTGGCGCATCTCCTCCCGCATCCGATCGATGCTGTTTTCCATTTCATCGGCTTTGACCATTAAATTTTCAGCGGGATGATGAATGGCATCTGTTACAAGATCGAGGAAGGCGACGGTCTGCTCCGAAATGGTTTTTAGATCCGTTTTGGCATCACTTGTAAATGGAATGTTCTTTTCTATTATAGTTTCAGTAAGTTGGGCGATATTCTCCACGGAATCGCCGATTCTTTCGAGATTGTTGGTCATTCGCATCAAGCTCGAAATTTCTTTGGCCTCCGACTGGCTCAAATCGCTCTGATATAGTCTGGACAAATACGCAGTGATTTCCAACTGCATGTCATCCAAAAAGTTTTCGATACGTTGCCACTTGCTTAACTTTTTAAAATCCCGGTCTTCGATCTGCAGAATGGTATCTTCGAGGGTATTTGCAGCAACCTCGGACATCCTGATGATTTCACTTCGTGCCTTGGCAAGAGCGGCGATGGGCGTATCATCGAACTTGGTGCTGAAATTGGGCAACCGGTAAACATCTTCCATAGGGTCTTCTTTGGGAGATAGAAGAACCGCCACCTTTATCAACAGGGGAAGAAAGATCAGAAAAATCGTTCCGTTGATGACGTTGAAGAGGGTGTGTCCATTGGCGATATAGCGGGCGATATTGAGCACATCCCCTTCAACGACTTGATCCACAGGCCCTTGACCCGCAACCATGGTGACATACTTTATGAAATCGATGAAATAGGGGAAAATGAGCAACATGATGGTGACCCCGATGACATTGAACATGGTGTGGGCTCTGGCGGCTCGGTGGGCGTTGATATTGGTGGAACCAATGGTTGCCAGTTCGGCGGTGATGGTGGTCCCGATATTTTCACCCAGAACCAGGGCCATGGCCCCGGGAAATGTCAACAATCCCTGGGTGGCCAAGGTCATTGTTAATCCGATGGTGGCGGATGAGGATTGAACCAGAATCGTGAGGACGGCGCCGATGAATACACACAGTAACAGGCCGCCAATGGTTCCAGGATCGAATTTGGTAAAAAATTGGATAAAGGTGGGATCATGTTTTATCGGAGCCAGCCCGTGTTTCATGACTGTCATTCCAAAAAAAAGGAGGCCGAAACCCAAAATGACTTCTCCAATATAGCGATATTTTTTTTGTCGGGTGAAGAATTTCATGCAGACGCCGACGGCAATGGCCGGCAAGGCAGCTTCGGTGAGTTTAAAGGCGATCAATTGGGCGGTCATCGTGGTTCCGATATTCGCTCCCAAAATAACCCCCACCGCCTGCTGTAAGGTCATCAATCCGGCACTTACGAATCCAATGAGCATCACCGTTGTGGCCGAGGACGATTGAACCATGGCGGTCACGCCCGCTCCGGTGAGGCAACCGATCACCCGGTTGGATGACACAGCCTCCAGAATTTTTTTAATTCGTTTTCCAGCGGACAGCTGGAGACCCTCGGTCATCATCTTCATCCCGAGTATGAACAAACCCAGGCCGCCGACGGTTTGAATCAATACATTTACAATACCCATTATATCTCCTGAAAATTCGATATTTATGAAATAAAACGGTGCGTTTTCTTCAAGAAAGGAAAGTTTCGGAAAGAATTTCCCTCCGGCAGTGTTGCAGGAATAATTTCGCTATAAGATAATGGCAAAATTTCCCAAGTCAATACCAACTTTCCGGAAGTCTGTCCGGCCGTGGATCCACCATATTTTTATGTTCACAGAGAGACTGTATATCCCTTAAGAGATGACAGCCTTTGTCTGGATAATCAAGGCATACCCATGGGATTTTTCGCGGGGTTGGGAATGCAAGGTGTCACCGCCGGCTCGGGCGGGTCTTATCATCGATGGAAGGGCGAATTTCCAGACCATGAGCTGCGATTTAAAGTAGCTGAATTATATTAAATATCAATAGATTATAATTATAAAATTAATGGAAAAGTTTAAATAAAAAAGCCCGTCGATGAAAACTTTTTCGTGTTAAAAACTGCCGGTCAATCCGCCATTTTCAAGTGCTTTGCCTGGGCGCAAAGCTGGCTTGCCAGGCGAACGGTGGCCCGATCCACCATGCGCCCTTCAACGGCCACTGCCCCCTGTCCTTTCTCTTCGGCGTCCTTATGGGCTGCCAACACTTTCTGGGCCCGTGCGATATCTTCCCTGGAAGGGGAAAAGACCTGGTTGATGATATCGATCTGATCCGGATGAATGGCCCATTTCCCATCGTATCCAAGGGCGCAGGCCAGGGCGGCGCTCCGCCGGAGGCCTTCCGGATCTTTAAAATTCCCGTAGGGAGCATCGATGGCAAGTAGGCCATGGGCCTTTGCCGCCATTACGATTCGGCTCATTTCAAAATTCCAGCGGTGACCGGGATACACTTCTTCTTCGTTTTCGCCGTGTCCGGAAATGGATACCAGCCGCGCATTGATCGATGCCGAATAATCGACGATACCGAACACCAGGGTTTTAAGCCGGTCACTGGCCCGGGCGATTTCCGACACCTTTTCCAGGCCTCGGGCGCTTTCGACGATGGCCTCGATGCCCATACGTTTTAAAGAACCTTTTTCCATTTCAATGCCGTCCAGCATGCGGCATACAAAATGAATGTCGCCGGGATGGTTGACCTTGGGGACGACTACAGCATCGATTTTCGGGCCTGCAGCTTCCACAACTTCAAGAAGATCTTTGTAGCCAAAAGGAGTGTCCAGGCCATTGATTCGAAAGGTTACGGTGATATCCTGCCAGACCAGAGAACGTATCGAATCGATGACCATTTTCCGGGCCGGTTCTTTGGCATCCACGGGAACGCTGTCTTCCAGATCGAGCATCACCACATCGACCTGACGTTGAGAAGCCTTGAGGTGCATTTTTTTAATATGCCCGGGAACGGACAATGTCGATCGCCTCGGTTTCATGGTTATTTCTCCCATTGAATTTCGTATCTATCCATAATTTCACAATATACGCTACCCTGGACGTTATTGTCAAATGAAAGGGGAGTGAAACCGTTATTCCCGGGCTGGACCGTTTGGAAACACTGGCCGTTGACAAGGACCCGGTTTCCCGAGTAAATTTACTTTGGATGCGGCTTCGACTGAAAACAGGAATATGATATTGAGGTGGTGAAAAAATGCAATGGGCTTTTACACCCAGCGCCAAAAAGATTTGGGAATCGTATACCGAAGATGTCCGGGCCTGGCTTTTGAACAATACCTGGTGTGGCCATTGCCGTGAAATATCCGCCATGGACACCGTTTCCGGTAAGATAGAGTCCGGCCTGCTGATGCTTCGCGGCCGTTGCACCCGATGTGGCGAAAACGTGGTTCGGGTCACCGGGACGCCCAAAGCGGGCTTTTTGTTTTACAAGTTTCTGGTGAACCGAAAGATCAAAGATCTCCTTGAAGCGCAAAACCCGAAATCCCCCTGATCTTCCACGTCCATGTAAACTCACAGAATCTGAGCACTTCTCCGCTTAAAACCCTTAACCGCTGATATAAAGATGGAAAGTCAGTCCAGCACCAATGGTGAGAATCAACTTCAGGCCGCAATCACCGTTTTAGTTTTGACAGTATGAGGATTCAACGCACAAGGTTGGGCGGAAGGTATCATGTCGAAATGGGAACCACCTTCCTCAAGGCGGTTGCCGGCAACTTGACCGGCGGCGGTGATATATCGAATGACAGAATGCTCTGATACGGTATCACAATCAGCCGATCTTCGAGCTCGAGAAGAAGCTGGTTTTCCCTAAGGGCCTCTTTGATGTGGGCCGCAATGCTGTATTCTTCTTCCAGGCGGTCATATTCAAACTTTTCTTCTGACCCGTTAATATATCGAATTGTTAAAATACCTTTGTCTGCACGGTTCATAATTTCCCCCTCCTTATTTGTCATCAGCGTTTAAATCCAGGAATGGCGCCATATCCTATTTTTATGGGTTTTTCGGTTGAAAGTGATTTGAAATGGGGTCCTGTTTTATGTAAGTTTTTTTTCAGCCCTTTGGCTTTTTTGAATCTCCCCGTAGACAGGTCTTGTCTTTTTAGGAGAATCTCCTCTACTAACTATTAGGGGACGCGGCAGCACAATTGTCGACGACGGTGGCGTCGATTTCGATGATGGTGCCGGGTGTAGGGATTTCTTCAAGATATTTTAGCAAGAAGCGCAACACACAGAGCTGATGAGCCACTTGGCCGGGGTAAGAAATAGGATGCCCCAGAAAGGATCCGAAAAAGACGGCTCTCGGTGGGCGTATCTTACCTGTGATTTCTTTGGAAAGGCTTATAGATATGGTTGCGATTCCTTGATCCTCGATGGATCTCTGTATCAGTCCCACGGACTGATTGCAAATACCTCAAGCCGGCGTTAAAATCGCGATATCTACGTTGTCCGATTTCAACGCAGTTGCTACTTTCGGGGCTGTGTCTTCGATCAACGTATCCAGATGGTGATGCAGGATATGTCCCATGAAAGAGAAATGCCGGTGGTTTACATGGCCGATGTCTTTGGCCTGTTTTAGGTCAAAGACACGCTCGATGGGGAGAATGATGTTAATGTCTTTGTCCGCGTCAGAATGGTCATAATAGTTGTGTGTGATGACCATGTCCGAGGGGGATGCATCTGATGGAATCTCCCTGAAGGTCGGGTCACCGTCCGGATCTGTCATGTCGAAAGGGGGTTGCCACCGAAGATGTGCGCCACCGGTGGTAATCAGTGCCAGGCGACACCGGGAGAGGTCCTTGTCCAATTGGGTCCACGGCGAATCTCGAAACTCCATGAAGGTTGAACCTTCAACCCAACGATTGAAAAGCGGCGGATATTTATTCAACAATTTTGCAACAAACTTATCTTTTTTTTGTCTCAAGCTCAATTTGCTTTTCCTATCGGAAACCCGCGGAGAACACAGATCCGGACCCAAAGGGCCATTTATGGATGGAAACTAATTAAGGGGGTCCCCATCGCCCTCCTCAATGGGTTCATCCAGGTTAAATACATACATCGTATTATCGTCAACGACTTTAAGGGTTGCAAATCCATAGGAATAATAAAGATATCCATACAACCGACCGTCCGGCCCTAAAATTTCGCTGAGCCAGGGTTCGTACTGGGTGGTGGGATAAATCCATCGTGTCATCTCTATCAAGGTTTCCTGATTCTCGACCTTTTTCCACCGGTCACCCACCAGTGCTGTATCGTTATTCTTTGGATCGAACATGATCCCCAGAGGGGATCGCGCGTCGAACCCATCATATTTGTCGGAATAATAAATGTCGTAATTCTCCCATTTGTCTATTAGATCTTGAATGGTCACTTCATTCTGGCCGCTGGGCAACCTTCGGAGCTTGCCGTAATTCTGTTGCCATGAAGCACAACCGAAGATAATCAAAGCAATTAAGAAAACAATGGGGAATCTATATTTTTTCATTTTTTCCATCTTTTCCTCTCCCGATGGAACGTCTTTTTTCGATCTGCAATCGCTTGCCCTGTTGAATTTTGGTGATTCAACAGAGAAAACGAATTCCACCAAGCTTGTTGATGTACAGCCAATATCTCCGCCAAAAGTACGGGACCTTCAAAGGCTTCAATTTATAAAAAAAATACCGCAATATTTCTTATAAATATGCATTGAGGTGTAAAAGTCAATATGACGATCTCAATCGTCGTTGTCGGGCATCAATTCGCGGGTTTCCCACCAAGCTTCGCCGTAATTGATAAATAGCTGCTCGCCGGCAGAGATATCTTTTATGGTATGAAATACGATCAGATCCCGATTCGCGTCGTGCCAATATTCGGTATTGTGATTATCGGAATGGTTGAAAATACTTCCCCACCCCAGGGGAAGAGAGTAGTATTCGGATTCATTTTCTGATTCTGTTCCCGAGTTTTCATTTTCCGGCGCCAAACTGTAAACGTAGTCATCGATAATCCCTCCGCAATTTTCCGTTCTGATGCGCAAGTGATGACATTCTTCCAGTGTCGTGTCTGCCGGAATAGGTTCGGTTGCGAAAACACCATGACCATATTTGGATGGCGCCACAACCACATGGGGATGCTTGTACAAGGGTTGAGATGAAAGCTTGCTCATTTTTCTTTTCCGTTTTATTTTTGCCATATTATTTATGCAACTATAGGGTTTATATGGCATAATGTCCTCCTAATGTCAAAAAGGCAACCCCCTTTTCTTTTGGAAGAAGAATCGGAAGGATAGGGTTTTACCACACAAAAATAAAATAATGACATCATGAATTTTTAAAAATAGAGGTATAGAATATAACGACAAATCCTGATAGAGGATAGGATATAAAAAGGGCGGCCCATTCGGCCGCCCTTTTTGTTTATTATTTAATCTTGAAAAACCCCGGCATTGCTGGAGTAAAAACAACGGCTATGCCAAGTTGGAATATTGGAATAATGGAGGGTTGGAGTATTGGTAAAAACAAAATTTTTCAAACCAACACTCCATTATTCCATCACTCCATGCTTTTCCCTCACGACTCCAGCTCTCCATCATTATCCGCAAGGCGGGATCTTCGATGGGCTCGGATTCTTTACGCGCCTTGGCCCGAGTACCCCGAAGGTCCCGGGCGAACCATCCGGTGTCAGTCATAAAAATTCTTGCATTTCCCTTTTCCCTGGGCTATGAACTTCATTCTAGGTATTACTATAGATAGATCTGTATCCCCCGGGTCCTCTGCAGATTTTGAAATTGATTTTGTCCGAAGTTCTTTCGTAGGGATCGTTCTTCTAAGCGATCCGGATATTTCATATCCGGTTTAATGGAATCGAAAAACCTAAAGGGGAGCACCATGGCCCGTCTGAGAGTCAACAAGAAACAGGAAATTCTCCAGGCTGCCACAGGTCTGTTTGCCGCACAGGGATTCGACGGCACCACCACCCTGCAGATATCCAAAGAGGCCGGCATTACCGAGCCGGTGATCTATTACCATTTCAAGGGGAAAGAAGACCTCTTTACCCGTATCATCATCACTGCTTTTGCAAATTTTTTTTCGCATATGGATACCCTGCCGTCGAAAACCGAGACCGAGTTTGAAAAGATCGAAAACCTCATCTCCCTCCACCTGGATATTGTCAAAGAGATGCCCGACGAGATCTACCTGGCGGTCAGTACCTGTCCGTTCCGCCTAAAGGATCCGGAAGGCATCTGCCGAAAGAGCGTTCAAGAAATGCGCCGGCGTCTCAAGGATTATCTTTCCGGATGCCTGGAAAAGGGGATTCGGCAGGGTGAATTTCATTCGGTGCCCCTGGACGCTACGGTGAACCTTCTCAGCGCGTTGCTCAACGGCCTGATCCGCCAGCGGGGCCTGAAGTTGAAGGAAATCAAGGGGGTTAAAGAGACCGCTGTAGAATTCTGGCGCCGCAGTTTGGTGAAAAAGGCCTTTGGGCAAAAATAAACGCCCCCAAATGGTCACTGAGCGAACAAAACGGACTTTTTGCGAGATCATCAATTATCGTTCCCGGAGAAATTCTTTGGAAAAAACCTGTCCTTCTTCAAATGAGTTGTCGTTAAGACCCAAAGTCGATGCCTGGGATTTCCGGTGCATGTTTCAACCCAGTACCGTGGCGGTCATCGGGGTGTCCCTGGAACGGGACCGGCATCCGGCAAACGTTATTTTTAATAAAATCAATCTACGCTATCCGGTGGAGGTCTTTCCGGTGAACCCTCGGGGGGGCGACCTGTTCGGCCAGAAGGTCTATACCGGTATCGAAGCCATTCCCCATTCCGTTGATCTTGCGATTATCGCAGTTCGGGCGGAATATTCCCTGGATACCCTCAGGGCCTGTATCGATGCCGGGGCCGGCGGGGCAATCATCATTTCCGGGGGGTTTGCCGAGGTGGGTCGGCTCGATTTGCAGCAGGATTTGGCCCAACTTGCCCGGAAGCACCGTTTTCCGTTTATCGGGCCCAACTGTCTGGGCATTTATGTTCCCGGTCGTATCGACACCTTTTTTATCCCCAGTGAGCGGATGATCCGGCCCGAGGTGGGCAAGGTGGCTCTGGTCAGCCAGAGCGGTGGTGTGCTGGTCGATCAAATGACCAAATTCGCCGAACTGGGGATCGGTTTGTCGGTAGGGGTCAGTATCGGCAACAAGTCGCTGGTTCGAGAACTAGACCTGTTAAAATATCTGGCCCAGGATCCGGAAACCAAAGTGATCGCCTTTTACGTCGAAGGGTTTGCCTCCGGTGAAGGGCGGGAATTTGTGACTGCCGCCCGCGGCTGCGCCAAACCGGTGATTGTTTTAAAAGCCGGCAAGACCCGTGAAGGGATGCGGGCCGTTTCCAGCCACACTGCCTCCATGGCCGGTGACTACGCGGTATTTTCTGCAGTGCTGGCTCAGCACGGCATCGTCGAAGCGGCCAACGAACTCGAGCTGGTCTCGTTTTGCGAGGTGCTGAGCTGTTATCAGGAGTCCATAGATGGACGGGTTGGTATCATCAGTGGTAGCGGTGGACACGGTGCGCTGGCGGTGGACATCTGCGGCCGACGCGGTTTGTCCATTCCGGTGATCGATCCCCGGCAGCAGGCCGAGATTCGCGCCGATCTGAGCCCCAGCGTGCGATCCATTGCATCTCTGAGCAACCCCATCGATCTCACCGGCAGCGCCACGGACAGTGATTTTCTGGAGGCCGCCGAACATCTGTCCCGGATTCCGGAGCTCGATTGCATTATTATGCTGCTGCTCCCGTATTCGCCGGAGATTACCTCTGATATCGGCGCTCGTTTGAGCCGGGTCTGCAAACGCTACGACAAACCGCTGGTGGCCTATGTCCCCCATGTGGATCGATACCGGATGCTCATCGAGGGGTTTGAATTCAACGGGGTTCCGGTGTCTCCGTCCATCAAAGGGGCGGTGTTGATGGTCGAAGCCCTTCGGAGGTCCCAGCCATGTTGAACAACCCAATCAAAACCGTACTCGAGGCATCCCGTGCCCGGGGATGGGTCACCGAACCCGATGCCAAGCACCTGTTGTCCGCCGCCGGGCTGACCGTGCCGCGCTTTACCACGGTCACGGAACCCGGAGAAATCGAATCCGCCGCCGCCGGCATCGGATTTCCCCTGGCGGCCAAGATAGTTTCTGGCCGGATCCTCCACAAGTCGGATCACGGCGGTGTGCAGACGGGCATTACCACAAAGAATGAACTGACGGCTGCATTTGAAAGGTTTAAACGTCTGGACGGCTTCGAGGCGATGCTGGTGGAAGAGATGGTCTCCGGTCTGGAGCTGATCATCGGTGCCAAAATTGACGAACAATTCGGGCCGGTAGTCCTTCTGGGTGTTGGCGGTACCGGCGTCGAGATTTACCAGGATGTGAGCTTGCGTATGGCGCCGGTGGGTCCCGATGATGTGGCGTCCATGATCAAAGGCCTCAAGGCCGGCCGGCTGCTTTCCGGATACCGGGGGGGCGTGGTGGTCGATGCCGACGAACTGACCCGGACCATGATCTGTTTTTCAGAATTTGTCATGGCATCAGCGGAGATGATCGTCTCCATCGATCTGAACCCGGTCATGTGCTCGGCGGAAAAGTGCGTTGTCGCCGACGCCCGGATCATACTGCCGGAGGTCGAAGAATCCACAAAAACTTGATATAGAAAAAACTTTAAGTTTGGCATTCTAATCAACTGAAAATAAAAAAAATACGACATAAAAATTGTCAGAAAAAGATGAAGAATTTCTGGTCGGGGAATAGAAACACATCCCCCTGAACCCATAACCAATTAAGAGGTGCCGAATGTTGCCGTTTGATGAGGCTGTTGAAAAGTTCAAAGAGGTCTTAAAAAGTGATCCCCAAAATGCCGAAATATGGTGTAGCTGGGGTGTGGCCCTGATAGAGATGAAAAAGTTCGATGAAGCCGTTGAGAAATTTGAAAAGGCCGCAGAGATCAGCCCGAACCATCCTTCGGCATGGTACGGTTGGGGAATTGCTTTGAATGCGTTGGGTCTTAAGGAGGCGGCTGCCGAGAAAATCAAAAAAGCCATGGCATTCGATCCGGACAGCGAATAAAAGCCGTCAGAACCCCGAGCCCCAACCCCAAAACCGGAAGCAAAGATGTCTGGATAAGTTATGTTCTGGATACGACCGGATAGGGGGACAGGCTTTACCGAATTATGCTCTTATTTAAATTTATTTGATTGAAAGAAAACCCATCGTGAAAAAAAAACATCTTAAAGCTCCCGGTATGAAGGTGCTCCTTTCAGACGGCTCCAAACGAGAACTCAAAGAATTGTGGAAAGAACGCCCTCTTGTTTTGGTCTTTCTGCGGCACTTCGGCTGACCGTTTTGCCGACAGCAGGTGGCGCAGTTGCGTCAAACAAAAAGCAGATTCGATAAAATCGGGGCTCAGATTATACTGGTGGGCATGGGAGACAGGGAACAGACGGAGGCCTTTCGAAGAAACTTTGCGCCGGAGTTTTCCATCGTGTGCGACCCGGAACGCCGTCTGTACCAAGCCTACGGGTTGAAACGGGCCGGTCTGTTTCAAATGGCCTCCCCATCGATGTTTGTCAAAGGAATGAAAGCCCTCGGCTCGGGAGTCGGGATGGGGATACCCCAGGGAGATGTTCTTCAACTATCGGGGGTATTCATCATCGATACCCAAGGAAGCGTTCGTTTCAGTTACCATGCCGCCAATCCCGCAGACCATCCCACCCCCGAAGAACTGCTGTCCGCCCTGTCAAGAATTAAACCAAAAGACGGCAGTGCCGAAGAACCATGATGAAACCAAAGAAAATTGGGTGTGGCGAGGGGAATTAAAACGTGGAGAATAAAATTATCAAAGTGACGGCGGCTATATTCATAAATGATGGAATGCTCCTTATCGCCAAACGCAAGCCAACGGCGCGATTGCCAAATCTGTGGGAATTTCCCGGCGGCAAGATTGAACCGAACGAGACACCGGAGGCGTGTTTAGAAAGAGAGCTAAAAGAAGAGTTTGATGTGGACGTCACTGTGGGCGAATATCTCGGGTCGAACATTCATACCTATGATTTTGGCACCATTGAACTGATGGCCTTTAAAGCTTTATGGGAACAAGGAGATTTCAAACTCCTTGACCATGCTGAAATCAGATGGGTATTTACCCACGAACTCGACCAATTCGAATTTGCACCGGCGGACACCGCTTTCGTAGCGCAGTTAATCGCCGGGAATATCGAGATTTGAAAGGTCTCTTTAGGCGTTTTTGACCGGCTCGTTTCCCTAAATTTTTACGAAAGATAGTAAGCGATGAACCCTATCCGGAACATTTATTCATCCATCCCCGCCGATATCCCTGTGGAGCTAATCCAGGACATTTTAATAACGGGCAGTTTCAAAATCGAACGGATTGTATCCAAAGGAAATTCTTCGCCCGAAGGTTTCTGGTATGATCAGGATCAAAATGAATGGGTCCTTTTGCTCAAAGGCGGTGCCGGTTTGTTGTTTGAAGGCACGGACGACGTGTTAACGTTAAAACCCGGTGATTACGTGAATATTCCCGCCCATCTTAAACACAGGGTCGAATGGACGGATCCGACCACCGAGACCGTATGGGTGGCGGTGATGTATTAATGTCGTCTTTATGACAGAAACATTCTAATTTCCCCTATCCATGGAGTTTAAGCTGTTTCACCGAGATTTTGAAGAATTTTAGTACAGCGGAAATCCCCTTACGGGCTGCAGCCAGCTTCAAAGGTGAATATGTAATGAAGCAGAATCGATCCAGGGGGCTTAGGTATATTTATGTCTGAAAAATTGTGATGATCCATGGTATGTTGTTCTGTGGCTGGCACTGGAACAATTATGAAGCTTTTGAAACAGCTTCTAATCAAAAGAATTCCTCGATCCTCTGCATCGGGGTTAATAAGATAAAAATTCATTTTGATACCTCGCAGCTCTGCTGCGGGGTAGTTCATTTTTGTTTCCAACAAGGCCCTGTTTATAAAAACGTCGACAATTGATGTGCAGGTTTTCTCTTGTCCCTGAAAAATCGAAGGGGCGAAAAATCAGGGTTTACAAAAAAAATCGTGAATGATATTAATATAATAAAAGTGTTTATCAATGAGAACGGGGTTTCAGAGAGTTACAATAATATATTATGACGCCCAATAAACTTGCCAGAAATAATATTATTCTTTTAATATGTTTATTGATAATCGTGCTTTTCTTTCCCATGTTATCGGTTCATCGGGTGATCATTAAAGACTTTATTTTTACGGCCATAATTCTTTCGGGTATTTTTTCACTCCATTTTTCGAAAAAAACAAAAAACATTCTCATCGCCTCTGGAGTGTTGACGATTATTTTAACCTGGCTGGAGATTTTTATTGCCAATGATGGGATAAAATTTGCCGCTTTTTTTTCATTTTTTTGTTTTAATATGTTTATTACCGTATTCATGATCCGGCATGTGGCCAGACAAAAAAATGTTACGTTTACCATTTTAATCAATTCGATCAACTGCTATCTGCTTATCGGTATATTGGGAGCTGTTCTCCTGGCCATGGTAGCGATACTGCAGGATTATTTTTTACATATGGGCGGCGGAGCGATTAATTTTGCAGGGAGCACTTCCCAGGGATTTCACGATTATCTTTACTTCAGCTTTGTTACGATGACAACCCTCGGATATGGGGATATCACACCGGTTTCATCTTTGGCCAAATCTATTACCATCCTCATAGCCGTTATGGGTCAGCTTTATTTGACCATGCTGGTTGCCATGCTGGTCGGCAAGTTTTTAAGTCAAGCTGAACAAGATTGATGGCGTGTTTTATTCTATTCCTTCAATTTCTGACAAACAAAGCATAAAATCATTTGCAAAGGCGTCTTGAATACTATCTTCTCTCCCAAATTCAGAAACGTCGGATGCCACATTTCTTTTAACTCCGTATTCCACATCCCAGCCTTTTTTTTTCAGCAACTCGATCAATTTTTCAGCCTGTTCCTTGGTGGCATCGCCGCCAATGTTTTGCTCTGCGATAAAGAATTTCATTTCATCATCCTTTTGTAAAATACGCTGTCATCTATTATGATTTACAATTCCCTGTGCGCTATGGGCGGGGAGCTTCATTGGTGCCCTTATAGACGTCAAAATCTTTACATCGTAAAATCGGGTTATGGGAAAAGACTCGAAACATTTACCAGCAATAAGAAAAAAGATCAATCCTTGATTCTAATCCTTCGGATGATATATCTTGAAAAATTCCCAACGACCTGAGAAAATTAATTGTGAAAAGGAGAATTAATATGAAAGATCGATTCGATATTTTCCCGGTGGGCGTCATAAGAAAAGAGAATGAGGATGTCCGGATTGAAATTTTTGAAAAATATGGCGACGCGCTTTTGGGGTTGGATGAATTCTCCCACATCACCGTCTGTTACTGGTTTCATGAAAACGATACCCCTGATCAAAGAAACACCCTGCAGGTTCATCCGAGGAAAGATAAAAACAACCCCCTACGGGGTGTATTTGCCACCCATTCTCCATTGAGGCCCAATCTCATTGCCATATCCACTTGTAAAATACTGTCCATAAAGGATACCGCTATTTTTATCGAAACCATCGATGCCCTCGACGGCTCTCCGGTCATCGACATCAAATGTTTTATCCCCAGCCGAACCGCGGCATCCGAAATAAAATTGCCGGACTGGGTGTAAAAAAGGAGAAGGATGCTCACAGAGCTTTCAGGACAAATTGAGAGAATTACTTTCACCAACGAAGAAAACGGTTATACCATTGCCAGGGTCAAGGTCCAGGGGCGGCAGGATTTGGTCACCGTAGTGGGGTATTTGATGTCACCGGCCCCCGGCGAAACGCTGAACTTGAAAGGTGAATGGGTCCATCATCCCAAGTTTGGTGAGCAGTTTAAGGTGGTGGAATATAAAATAACGGTTCCGGCCACCGTTTTTGGGATTGAAAGATATCTGGGATCCGGTCTTATCAAAGGGCTTGGCCACGTCATGGCCGGCCGAATTGTTAAAAAATTCGGGGAAAAAACCCTGGATGTCATCGAAAACGACATCGAGAAACTGACCCTGGTCGAAGGTATCGGCGAGAAACGCATCACCATGATTCAACAGGCATGGGACGAACAGAAAGAAATTCGCAATGTCATGCTGTTTCTGCAGTCCTACGGGGTCAGTTCCGGATATGCCACAAAAATATTTAAGCAGTATGGGAATCGATCCGTTGCTGTCGTAACCGCAAACCCCTATCGTCTGGCAACGGATATTTTTGGTATCGGGTTTGTGATTGCCGATGGTATTGCCGAAAAGCTCGGGGTTTCAAAAGCTTCGCCCTTCCGGGTTGAAGCCGGAATAATTTATGTTCTCAACCAGCTTTCCGACGACGGGCATGTTTTTTACCCGTATGAATCTCTTGTGAAAAAGAGCCGGGAAATGCTCAGTGTTGGAAAGGATGTTGTGGTAGAGGCTCTCGGTAGCCTTGCCATGGATAAAAGGATAATTATTGAAGATATAAATGAGAGCATCGACGAATTTAAGGCCAACAACAAAGGCGTGTATCTGGCCAGGTTTCATCTCTGTGAAACCAGCATCGCCGGCCGATTAAAGACGCTGTCAACCGCTCCAAAATCCATCCGGAACCTCACCGGCGAAAACGCACTTCGTTGGGTCCAGGGGCAACTCGACATTACCCTGGCGGAAAATCAGGCCCAGGCCATACGATGTGCGCTGGAAAACAAGATTATGGTCATTACCGGCGGACCGGGCACCGGGAAAACCACAATTATCAATGCAGTATTAAAAATTTTTTCCAAGCTCGGGGTGCGGACACTGCTGGCGGCGCCTACGGGCAGAGCCGCAAAACGGATGAGCGAAACCTCGGGGCATGAAGCCAAGACCATCCATCGTCTGCTGGAATATAGTTTTACCCAAGGGGGGTTTCAAAAAAACGAGGAAAAACCCCTCAACTGTGATCTGCTCATCCTGGACGAAGTCTCCATGATCGATACCATACTGATGCACCATTTGCTCAAAGCGATTCCAACCTTTGCCACAGTTGTCCTCGTGGGCGATGTCAACCAACTGCCATCGGTGGGGGCCGGGAACGTCCTCAATGATATTATCGCTTCCGGCACGATTCCGGTGGTTGAACTGAACGAAATCTTTCGTCAGGCCCAAGAAAGCCGGATTGTTGTCAATGCCCATAACATCAATAGGGGAATTCTTCCCAAATTTGAAACCCACGAGCCGGGCAATGATTTTTATTTTATCGAGCAGGAAGATCCTGAAAAGGTCCTGGAGATTATACTGGAACTGACAAAGACACGCATCCCTCGCCGTTTCAATTTGGATCCGGTGGACGACATTCAGGTGTTGACACCCATGCACAGGGGTGTCGTAGGATCCGGGAACCTCAACATGGCCCTCCAAGAAAACCTCAACCCTTCCCAGGAGATGATCACACGGGGAAATCGGAATTTCAAGGTCAACGATAAAGTCATGCAGATCAGAAACAATTATGACAAAGAGGTGTTCAACGGGGACATCGGCAGAATTACCCACTTGCGACAGGATGACTATGAGATGACGGTAACGTTTGACGGACGGGATGTTGTTTACGAGTTTTCCGATCTGGATGAATTGGTTTTGGCCTATGCCATCTCAGTGCACAAGTCACAGGGCTCGGAATATCCGGCGGTGGTTATCCCTGTGCTCACCCAGCATTATATCCTTCTGCAGCGAAACCTGATCTATACGGCCGTGACAAGAGGCCGAAATTTGGTGGTAATGGTCGGCACCCGGAAAGCCTTTGCCATGGGCGTCAACAACGATAAAACCCAAAAACGTTTTACCTACCTAAAACATCGATTGAATTGAAACTTTGGGTTAACTCTTGCTGGAGGTTATGGTTTGAAAAGAAGTAATCTGCTGTTTAACCTTACGGCTTTTACATTTCGGACATTGAAACTTTTTCTTTTCATATTCCGAAATTTTCAGGATCAGAGTAAAGGGCTTTTTACATTCTTCACAAATGAATTCGTATGTAGGCATAGCATCCTCCTTTTACATATGAAGTCCTTTAACGCTGAAGGTTATTAATTTATACATTGTTAAGCGCTGGATATCAACCAATTTTCCTGATTTTGTTCGGGCTTATTTTTTGGATTTAAGCGGGTATCGGATATTTCCTTTTAAATATCGTTGCCTTTTTGGCTCGGGAAATTTTTCAATGGCATAGCGCAACATGGTGCGGGGCATTTTCATAGAGTGTTTTTTCAAAAATGTTTCCTCGGCGGCCATATCCCTTTTGCCGATCTCCCGGAGCATCCACCCCACGGCCTTATGAATCAAGTCCTCCGGGTCGGTCAGGAGGATTTTGGCAATTTCCAGGGTCTCCTGGAATTGATTGTGCTTGATAAAATAAAACGTCGATACCATGGCAATCCGCCGCTCCCACAAATTTTCTGATTTTGCCAGCCTGTAAAGGGGTGCCTTGTTTTTGTCCATGAGGAAGGCGCCGACAATATGATGGGCGGATCCGTCCACCAGATCCCAACTGTTTATGTAAGACGTGTTTTCAAGGTATAGATCGTATATCTTCTTTTTTTCGATTTCATCGCCACGCCCATAGTTGCGAACCAGAATCAGCAGCGCAAGGAATCTTTCCTCGTGGATTGAAGACGCGAGGAACGCCAGGACTTCCGAGGTGGTTATATCTTGAAACTCTTTGGCCAGTTTCCTGAGATCGGGAACTCTGACACCGATGAAAATATCGCCTTCACCATATTCACCGGGTCCGGTCTTGAAAAATTTCTGCAGGATCTCTGCCGTCCCGGGACTCGCAAGCTGTTGTAATCTATCTTTGATGTTTTTCATGAGATGTTCGGGTTATAAGTCCCTTCCCATGGGAAATAACGGAACCGTCTTTTTTTGTCTGAACTGAACCAGCAGAATGCCCGATACAATCAACACCAAGGCAATAAGAATATTGCCGGTTATGGGTTCTCCCAGCATCCAACCGCCCAGGACCACACCCGAAATCGGCATGATGAAAATAAAAGAATGAAGCGCTACGGCGCCGTACTTTTGAAGCAGGGTGGTCCAGGCGACGAAACAGAAAGAAGCTGTCACAAGCCCTTGGTACAACAGCGCGCACAAAACATTACCGTCAACATGGGCGATCATCACGGGGTCCCAGAGAAACCCCTCGAGAAAAAAGAAAGGGACCGAAAATACCATGGGGTAAAGTACAATGTGAAACGGCTTAAAAGCGTGTATGATCCGTTTGGTATACACCGCACTGCACGACCAGATAAAAGCTGCCGAAAGAATCATGAGATCCCCGGCTTTAAAATCGGTTGTGATCCCTTTTTTTTCTAAAAACACGAAGGCCACCCCGGCAAATCCCATCAGGATGCCCAAAATTTTTCTTCGGGTAATCTGATCTCCGGGAATGAAATAATGTGCCAGAAACAGTGTCATAAAGGGTTGAAAATTGATTAGCAAGGTCCCACGGGAAGCGTTGCTTTTGCTGAGTCCAAGATAAAAAAGCGACAGTTGCACGGTAAACAGTATGGAGATAACCAGCAATTTCTGAAACTGCCCCGCTCTGATATAAAAAGATCTCCCGGTCATCAGGGCCCATATAAAAACCGTTATGGCGGCGAGGCTAAAACGTAGGCCGGCGGTGGTAAAAACCCCTAAACCTGAAAGACTGATTTTGATGGCAACGGCATTCGCACCGAAAAGGATGCACAGAAATATCGTAAAAATGCCTGCAAAAAGAGACAGCTCCTGATTTTGGGGTGTCGGGTCGATCACGCTTTAGTCTATCCCAACTGTTTCACCGGGATTGGGGACAAATGCCGAAAAGCCTTGGCTTTGCAGATGCTGTGCAAATGCAAGGGACTGGTCTTCTTCTCCGTGGACGACGGCAATTTTTTTAATACGCAAGTTTGAATTTTTTAGAAAGCGGACCATTTCGTCTCTATCTCCGTGTGCACTGAATCCCCCCAGTTGCCTGACCCTGGCTTTCAACGGATAAACTTTATTGAGGAATTTCAGCATGGGCGGCGGTCCCTTTCGGCCGGCTTGCTCATAGGCCAGACCCTGTTCGAGAATCCTGCGGCCCAGGGTATTTTGAGCCATATAGCCGACGATGAGGATGGTATGACGACGGTTGTGGATTTTATGGCGGAGGTGATGGAGAACACGACCGGCTTCACACATGCCCGATGCGGCAATGACAATATGAGGTTTTTCTTCCCGGTTGAGGGCCATCGATTCTTCCACCGAACCGACAAAATGAACCTGGTCAAAATAGAACGGGTTGTGCCCTTTTTGTAGAAATGTTTCATGGGTCTCGAAGTCATATACTTCAGGATGTTCGCCAAACACCCGGGTAATGTTCGTGGCCAGCGGACTGTCCACAAACACCGGAATTCGAGGGACCTCCTTATCGTTATACAGTTCGTGAAGCACATATAAAAGTTCCTGGGTCCGGCCATAGGCAAACGCAGGAATAATGATCGAACCGCCCCGTTTAATTGCCTCGTTGAGAATCTTTTTTAATCCTTTTTTCAGGTCCTTGATCGGGTCATGAAAGCGGTTGCCATAGGTGCTTTCCATGATCATAAGGTCGATGTCTTGATCGGTTGCCTCGAAATTAGACGCAGGATCCTTAATGATCGGTTTGTTGAATCTGCCGATGTCGCCGGTGTAACAAACGGTGTACTTTCTGCCGTTATTTCTGACCTTGATCATGGATAGGGCCGACCCCAAAATATGACCGGCTTCGTAAAAGGTGCAGGTTGCATCTTTTCCGATGGTCGCGGTGCTGCGGTAGGGATAGCCTTCAAAAGATTCCAGAGCAAGTTCCGCATCTTCCATGCTGTAGAGCGGGACGACCGCTTCGATCGAGTATTTCCGGATAATTTCCTCAATTTTTTCAGTGTCGATTTGATGGTTACCCTTTTTCAGCTGCTTTTTAATGTCGTTCAGATCTCTTTTTGAAATGTTCTTTTTTGATCCGGAAGTTTTCATGTCAGATAAAAAGGATCGAACGGCTTTGTAATTCAGGTAATCTGCGTCAGATTCCTGTATGTGGGCTGAATCCAGTAAGAGATATTTACAGGCATCTCGGGTGACCCGGGTACAGACGACTCGACCGGAAAAATTGTTTTTCGTTAGCAAAGGGATGCGGCCGGAGTGGTCGATGTGCGCGTGCGACAGGACCACATTGGTGATGGTTTGGGCGTCAAAGGGGAGGGTTCTGTTTTTTTCGTCGGTCTCTTTCCGGTGTCCCTGGAACAATCCGCAGTCCAACAGTATGCGGTCATTTCCGGTTTCCAAAAGGTGCAAGGAACCGGTAACTTCCCGTACGGCCCCGTAAAATGTTATCTGCATTGTATTCATCCTTCCTGGGAAAAAGGTTAAAGGGTTGAACGGTTGACGATCTACGGGAACATATGGGAACAGCACCGGAGTGTCAAGGTTAAAAGCACGGCCACGCGGGACGGGGTCAGGTGTCAACCATATGGAATTACGTCGTATTCTGACCCGTCTGAGATTTCCGGCGTTGTTTCAAGAGAATGGCGGGGCTTCGACTTAGGGCACAAGCAGTTTGAATCCCAATGGGGGATCGAGAAGCCGGACGCCGGTTGTGTCGATGAGCTCAAAAAGTATCGCTTCCATGACATGCCAGACCTTGACACCGTTTCTGATGCAACCTGTCACGGTCGATGCGTTTCTTCCGCAGGCCATATGCATATGAAGGGAGGGGTTGCCTTCGTCATCCGGGAACAACGTACCGGTTCCGGCGATTTCGTGCACATTGTCGAGGATGTGCTCCATTGGGTTGATGGGCATCTCGACTCCCTGGTCCGGACCCACAATCAGCGTGCTGCTTTCAGCAGCACCGCCAACAATAATCAAGGCCCCGGCTTTTATGGACTGTTCCCGTGCAAGTTTTTCAATTTCTTCGTGGACAATATCGCCATCTTCGAGACGTATTACAAAAATCCGTCCCTGTTGTGCCAATGAATATTTCATAAATCTTTTCCTTTCAATAGAGTGGGACTTGATGTCGGTCGGCAAAAGGTTCTTTGGGGGAGGTAATCGTATAATCTAAAAAAAAATTTATTTTGCCATTTTTTCATTGAAATTTTTTCATTTATTTAGCATAAGTACTTTTCTATTTCAATGTAATCCGATTTTTCAAAGAATATACCCCTCAAATAAGCGAAAAACGCTCCAGGGGGGGCAGGGAGTTCATCTATAAAAATACCATAAAAAATCAATTTATTGTTTATTCACGAGGAGGCTGAGGATGTACAGAATACAAGCGGGGATACTGTGTTTGGTGATGGTTCTTGTTTTTGGATTGGCGCTGAACGTAGCCGGACAAGAAAAAAGCGAACCTAAAGCAGCCGTTGAGGATATGTGTGTCCCCATGGGTATTATTGAGCTGAAACCGGGTCCCTCGGTGGAGCAAAAGAAATCTTCGGTTGAATTCAATCATGGCAAACATCTTAATTATGATTGCCGAAGATGTCATCACAACTGGAAAACAAATACCAAAATCTCCAGCTGTACAACGTCAGACTGTCATGATCTTTTTAAAGCTCCGAAACGGCCGACGAAATATCTGGTTTATACGGAAGAGGGCATAAAGTATTATAAATATGCCTATCATCAGAACTGTATCGGATGTCACAAAGAAATAAAAATCCAAAGAAAAAAACTGGAAAGCGTATACCTGGCCGCTAAAAAAGATCTGCCCAAAACCGGTCCGACCAGTTGCAAAGAGTGTCATCCCAAAGAATAGTTTCGACGGTATCGCCACGTCTTTTTTACCGGTGCATAAACGCCCAAAACACAGGACCCTAATTTTATGAACAAACGGATTTTTATTTAAAAAACAATATATTGAGACCTTTGAAAAATGTTCATTTTTGTTCAAGTTCAAGGAAGGCGAAAATTTTAACCACAGGAATACATTGAGTATTTCGAGGATTACAATTTGAGGCTGACGCAGAAATTGGGCAAAAAGGGGCGTTTTGCAAAGGCCTCAAATTCGTTTCGCGACAGGAATCTTCAAAAAAGTATTCCGTCGCGGATCGGTTCTCTCTATTGATCCTGAATAGACTCAAACAGGTTGCAGTTTTTAAAAAGATCGTCCATTCCGCTCTCCGAGGTGTAGGCTTTCCGAGCCAGAGGCTGATCGATAAACCTTATTATAAAAACTCCCCGACCGCTCAAACAATTTCGCCCCTTAAACGCTAGCCCTGATTGAGCGAAATCTGTATGACCTTCAGGGAAAATAAAATGTCAAAACAAAAGAACACCATGGCTCTCCTGAGAGAAAAAAGGATGCTTTTTATCATCATTTTAGTGGTTCTTTTTTTAATTGAACTCGAAATTTTTGCTGTTGCGGTTATGAAATCCGGCCGAAAATCGTGGCTGCAAGTGTTCGATGCCAAAGGGAACGTGATACATGAAGCAGACGGTCAAAATCTCAGCGAGTTCAATAAATATTATTTTGAAAAAACATTTGGCCCATTCGAACAGTATCAGGTCAAACTGGTAACCAAGGATCGTCCGTTTCCTTTCAGAGCCTGGTTCGTTGCGGCCGTGGGCATCCCTGTCGGTGCAATGCTGCTGTTTGCATTTTTTGTCCGGACATATCAGTCTCTTTTTTATAAAGAAGAAAAAATACCCCATGATCCTGATCCAAAAGAAAAGGGATACGAATACCGGTTTGAAAAGATCATTGCGGCCGTCAGCAGGTTTAACATCTTTGCCATCGGCTTTCTGATATTTCTGACGGTATTTTTATACTGGGTCGTTCCCGATTTAATCGTCTATCTGGGTCGAATGGGCACCGAAACGGTGACCCGATACAAGTGGATCTTCTTATCTGTTGCTGTCGTTTTCTTGGGTCTGATCATATGGACGATATATTTAAGGTATCTTCTGGCCCAAAAAACCATAGACAGTCAGACGGAAATCAAAAAATACCGCATGCAGTTGGAGTACGATAAAACCGACCCTATTCCCCTTCAACTGGCGTGTGATTCGGAAGAAAATTCCGATACAAAGGTTTCATGAGCATCGAATTTGTCTATGCGCCCTCAATAAGGACCTCGTTTGGGAACAGCCCCCAGGAAAACGCCCCGTAAAAAACATTATTAACAACAGATCTTCTGGTTTTGAAAAACATTCCATCCAAAATCGTTTCAAAAACTATTTTGCCTTGACATTTGCTTTGTCGTTTGAGATGAGAGAGGCTGATCGTTTTTTTAGTTGGGGGGCCATGCGGTTTTAACGGGTCGATTTCGCTCTGAAGGAACTTTCATTTTTGCCAGCGTGACGACCTGAAGCTTAGGTCTAACATTGAAAGTATTTAGAAGGAGGTCAGAACTATGGCGGAGGGGATCGTAAAGTGGTTTAGTGACAAAAAGGGATTTGGATTCATCGAACGGGAGGACGGGACGGACATTTTTGTACATTACTCTTCCATCACTATGGATGGGTTCAAGACCCTTGCTGAAGGAGAAAGGGTGACTTTTGACGTGGAAGAAAGCGACCGAGGACCGGCGGCCAAGAACGTCCAGAAAGCTTAGATTCCGAAACATCAAAATATAAAAGGCATTTCATCGAAACAAGGATGGGGTGCCTTTTTTATTTAGATTCGCCTGACGGCTCCGCAGCGTGTTGCGGGCAGCGCCAAGATTCATGTGCTTTTTTCAAAATTTCTGATAATCTCGCCGATTTTTTCTTCAATGTACGTGGCAATCGATTGGGCCTGGTCCGATGTAATTGTCGCGATATCCGATGAAAGCCTTTCAATTTCTTGTTCATCGATCCCGGTGGTCATGTTGATCAAAAAAGGGTCGACCTCGCCTTCAGCCGGCAACACCCCACAGGCGCCGAACGCGCCCGTGAATTCATCGTTTACGAAAATAGGAACAACGATCTTTAACAGCCCTGCATCGCATTCTTCGATGAGGCTTTTTCCGGTTTGTTTTGCCTGGGCTGCAAGGTTCATGTGGGCGACGGCGCAGATATAACTCTGTCCCCTGTCCGTGGCCTTAATGGCAGGGCACAGCCTGTTTGCCCAATTTTTATAATCGGTTATCCGGATGCCGCCCGTATTGAAAACATTCGCATCGAGGTTGGATCTTCGGGTAACGTCCTCCTCGAGGGCTTTCCATTTTTCAAGTGGTAGAAGATCGGTCAGTTTCATTGTCGATAAACTCCTTTTCCAGTCGGGCACTCAGTATCTGTTCTGAAGCCACTGTTCGAGGCGACGGAGCCCTTCATTGATGGAAACCGTTGGTGTGTACCCCAGATCTTTTCTGGCGGCACGGATATCGAACCAGTGGGCGGTTGCAAGCTCGTTCGCAAGAAAGCGCGTCATTTGAGGTTCTCCGCGGATCCTGAATATTTTATAGGCAAATTCCAACAGAGCGCCCACCAGCCATGCCATTTTTCGGGGAATGGCCCGCTTGACCGGAGGGTGTCCGGCTGCCGTTAAAATATCGTCGACCAAATCCCACAAAGGAACCGGGTCGTCCTGGCTTATGAAATAAACCTTCCCCGAAAGTTCGGGGTTCTCCTTCAGCCGGTCAGCGGCCAGAACATGGGCTTGGGCAGCATTGTCTATGTAGATGGTGTCCACACGGTTTTTTCCGCTGCCGACCCTCACGAGACGCCGGGCTCTTTCGATAATCCTCGGCACCAGATGGTTGTCTTTGGGCCCCCATATCAAGTGGGGTCTCAACGTGATGGTCATCAGGTCTTTGTCTGCGGCCTTTATGACAAGCTGTTCTGCCATGGCCTTGGTTTTCGGGTAGGGGGCATGAAATTTTTCAGGATAAGGGGCAGATTCGTCCACGCCTTCCATGTCCGTGCCGTCAAAGACCACACTGGGGGAGCTCGTGTAAACGAGCCGTAAGACGCCCTGCTTTTTACAAGCGTCGATTACATGCTGTGTTCCTATGACATTGGTTGGGTAATAATCCGCGTAATCTCCCCAAACACCGGGTTTGGCTGCAACGTGAAAGACGAGCTCTATCCCCTTGCACGCCTGTTCAACGGCAGTTTTATCAGCTATATCCCCCTGAATCTGTTGGACCCCCATCTGGGCAAGTTCAGGGTAAAAATTGCGGGAAAAGCTCCGGACAGCATCGCCTCGATCCACCAGTTGTCTGACGATGGCGCCGCCTAAAAATCCGCCGCCCCCGGTGACCAGGAACTTGTCGGGCGCCTCGGCTTTTGTGGAATCATCATTTTTCATGGATTAATTTTTTTTCCAGCCCAGACCGCCAGTTTTTCCCGGAAAATTTTTGAGTTGTGTCGGATGTCTACCGGAAGCGACGGGTGGAACAATACGGTTTCGATCTCCCGGGTCAATTCATGCTGTTGTGCAAGTTCCAGGAGTTCATTTTTAAGCGCTTTTTTATTGTGCTTGATTTTGCCCCGCGTCAGTTCGATGCAGATGACCGGTTTTTGTCGATGAATCGGTCCGATTCCCACAAGGGCGCTGCGATACACCCTGGGATGAGTGTTGAAAATCGCCTCGCAGGGTATGGTAAACAACGTTCTGTTTTCAGTGGTCACGCGATGACTTTTTCGGCCGCAGAACCATATCCTCCCCTTTGAATCCTTCCACCCCAAATCCCCCATTCGGTGCCAAAAGGAATCTTGGTCTTTGATCTTGGCCAGGGCATCCGACTCGGGTCTTCCAAAGTAATTTCGGGTGACGAGGTCGCCTTTGACACTATTTCACCGATTTCACCGTCCGGAACCGTAAGGTCTTCGGACCATTTGTCGATGGGGTCATCGGTGACTTTGATAATGCAAATTTTTAGATCGTTAATGGGGCGGCCGATGCAGATGCCGTAGCCCTGTTCGCTGAGCATTCGGGTTTCGGACAGGATTTCATTGCTGGTGATGGATATGATGGGGACCGCTTCGGTGGCCCCGTAGGGCGTATGTATCTGGGCATCTCCACAGAGCATGGACGAAAACTGTTTGATGATCGATGGGGATACCGGTGCGCCGGCGGAGATGACCCGTTTTATGGACGGCAGTTTTATCCGATTCTTTTTTCCGTATTCGCCCACACGATTCAGAAGGGCAGGGGAGGCAAACATGCTGGTGACCCCCTGATTCAAAATGGCTTCGATAATTTTCTTGGATTGACGCGGGCGGGTTTCGTGGGGTCCATGTCCGGTATGACCGACGTTATCCCCAGGGCCGGCCAAAAAAGGGCAAACAGCGGGAATGTGGAAAGATCTATTTCATCCAAAGATATCTTCAAATGGGACTTTATATGACCCAGCTGTGCGTCGAAGTTTCCGTGGGTGTATACCGCACCCTTTGCAGGACCGGTGCTGCCGGTGGTAAAGAGTATGGCGGCGGTATCGTCCTTTCGGGTTTGGGCCGTGGAATAGGGCGTCCAGGGCGTCCGGCGCAGCTGGCGAAGGGTAAACCCTCTCCAGAACCAGCGCCTGCCAACCGTTACCCATGTTTTGAGTGTTTTGAAAAATTTGGGATAGAGTGTTCGAAGCACATGGGCGGCGGGGACGCCGATAAACGCCTCCGGACGACCCTCTTTGAAGCAGTGCGACCATGCGGCGAATCCCCATTCCGGGATCCACAACCACCGGAATGGCACCGGTTTTAAACAGCGAAAAAATAATGATGAAAAATTCGAGACTCGGTTTGACCATTAAAATGGTCCGGGTGCCCCGAGTGATACCGGCGTTGTGCATCCCATGGGCCAGACAATCGGATTCCCGATCCAGCTGGAGAAACGTCAGATGAGAATAGGTGACCCGACCGTAATTATCCCGTCCAAAAGGATAAACCACCGCCCTTTTGTAAGGCGTTTTTTCGGCCACCCTTTTCAGGCGGGACGCAACGTTGACGACAGAACTTTCTTTTTCCGGATGGGTTGGTCGCATCTTTTCGAATCAATATCAAATAAACTTTTTGTAATTTTTCGGCAATTTAAATTCTAACTTAAATACAATACCCAACAACGGTTGTAAAGATGCTTTGTCACCCTGATCCCACGAAGCTGTTTCAAAACCTCCCATTCGTTGGCTTGAGCCTTTTGTAAAGCGCTAAGCTCGCTGTGCTAAATTTGTAGAACTCGGGCTAACGCCCTCAGACAGCTACAAATTTTACGCGCCGCATCGCTAAGCGCTTTTCGACAAAAGACTCAAAAATCACTCACCGGAAGGTTTTGAAATGGCTTCTAACATACTGTGGCAAGTATTGTTAACTCAGCACATCACACACATTCAGCCGATGATTGGAGTATTCTCAATGACTATCCTGCCGGGATTTTCATGATGCTATTCTCTTATCGGTAGTTTGGCTGCGGCTGTTACCTATAGATGATATTTTTCTTGACAGGGGCCTTTTAATGGGTGCCAAAAGAGCAACCCCAAGTTGATCAACTCCAATTACATATATCGTAAAATCCATAAAAAATCAAAAAGGCAAACCCACGAAAAAAGATTTGCCTCTCTTGAAAAAGTGATATCACAATGTTTTAAGGCATCAAAAACCTGTCTGGTATTGCCGTAGTTGCCACAACTTTGGCTTAGTGATACAGTATTCTGGTATCACAGCAAAATCAGTCTCTTGATACTTGGACGTTATTGCAGGTAACAAAATACT